>NZ_CDBL01000072.1 GCF_000820005.1 Aeromonas piscicola
GGCCCCAGGCTCACCACGCAGGCGGCTGCGCAGCAGATTGCGCTTGCCCAGCAGGCTCTGCATGCTGGACGCAGCAGAAGGCGCCGCTTCCGGCTCGGCAACGGGAACCGCCTCGATGTGAGGCTCGGGGGATGGCAGTACTGCCAATGAGGCGTCGTCACGCCTGCTGACGGGAGCCATTGGCTCACTCGCGCCAGAGGATCCCTCATAGCCCATCTGCTGCGCCTCACGCAGCAACTCGTCCTGCTCGGCAAACAGCGGCGCACTCAGCGCATCGCTGGTGCTCTCTTGCTCATCCGCAGAGAGGGAGATGACAGGCTCGGCCTGCACAAGGGTGTGCTCCCCCGGCGTGGGGGTCGGAGCATCACCAGATACAGCCGGTTGGGCCACTGTCGCAGTGGCCGAAGCGGGGGCTGGCTCAACCCCCTGAGGCTTTCCCAGCGAGGCCGGTGCGGTCCTTCCTGCCACGGCAAGTCCGGGCGGCAGAGCGGCAAGGTTGGCCGGGTGCACGGCCTCACGGCGCGGGGAGAAGGCCAGCATGCGCAGGCAGGTCATCTCGAGCGCGGTGCGGCCATCAGGAGCCCAGGGCAGATCCTTGCGCCCCCCCAGCACTATCTGGTAGCAGAGCTGCACCTCTTCCGGACTCATGGCCTGGGCCAGCTGCAACAGGGCATCGGCATCGGCCCCCTGCTCCTGTACGGTGGCGGGCAGCAGCTGGGCCATGGCAATGCGATGGAGCAGCCCTTCCAGCTCGGCGTGCAGCTGATCAAAATCGGGCCCCAGGGTGGCAATCTCGGTGATCTTGGCCATGGTCGCCGGGGCATCCTGGCGCAGGATGGCCTCCAGCAACTGGTGAAGGTGGCGATGATCCAGCGTCCCCAGCATGGCCAGCACGCTCTCGAGGCGTACACTGCCATTGCCGTGGGCCAGCGCCTGATCGGTCAGGCTCAGGGCATCGCGCATGCTGCCGTCGGCCGATTTGGCCAGGGCCTGCAGAGCACGCGGCTCGAACGGTTGCCCCTCCTGATCCAGCACCCATTCCAGCTGCTTGGCGATCTGGGTCTGATCCAGACTCTTCAGATGAAACTGCAGACAGCGGGAGAGAATGGTAATGGGCAGCTTCTGCGGATCCGTGGTGGCCAGCAGGAACTTCACATAGGGGGGCGGCTCCTCCAGGGTTTTCAGCAGCGCGTTGAAGCTGTGGCGCGACAACATGTGCACCTCATCGATGAGGTAGACCTTGAAGCGGCCGCGGGCCGGCCGGTACTGCACGTTGTCGAGCAACTCGCGGGTGTCTTCTACCTTGGTGCGGGATGCCGCGTCAATCTCCAGCAGATCGACAAAATTGCCCTGATCGATCTCGCGGCAGGTGTCGCACACACCGCACGGATGGCTGCTGATCCCCTGCTCGCAATTGAGACTCTTGGCCAGAATGCGGGCTATGGTGGTCTTGCCAACCCCACGGGTACCGCTCAGCAGATAGGCGTGATGCAGCCGCCCCTGATCCAGGGCGTTGGTCAAGGCGGTCAGCACATGGTGCTGGCCTACCACTTGTTCAAACGTATGGGGGCGCCATTTACGCGCCAGAACCTGATAGCTCATAAGTCTCGATGCAGGGATGACAAGGCATTGAGGCAGAATGCTAACACAAATGCCAGGCGGGCTGTATCGGCTATCGGCGAGGTCGGGAGGGATCGCTTGAATTTCAAACCGATGCCCGGATGGGCATCGGTTTCGGGACACGCAGCAGGCTGACGAGGCCTGCGTGGCATCCTGGGGGATTACTCGCCGGCCAGTTCAACCAGTGAGACGACCTTGATGCCGGCCGCCGTCAGGCGGGCATCGCCGCCCAGGGATGGCAAGGAAATGATGAAGGCCGCATCGGCCACATCACCACCGGCACGGCGGATGAGCTTGACGGTCGCATCGACGGTGCCGCCGGTGGCCAGCAGATCATCGACAACCAGCACCTTGTCACCCGGCACTATGGCATCTGTGTGCAGTTGCAGGGTGTCAGTACCGTATTCGAGGGCATAGGACTCCTCGATCACTTCGCGGGGCAACTTGCCCGGCTTGCGCACCGGCACAAACCCCAAGCCCATGGCGAAGGCGACCGGCGCACCGAAGATGAAGCCGCGGGCCTCGGTGCCGACGATCTTGGTGATCCCTTGATCACGATAATGCTCAGCCAGCAGATCGATGGTGGCCTTGAAGGCCTCCGCATTCTCTATCAGGCTGGTGATGTCACGAAACAGAATGCCCGGCTTCGGATAGTCGGGGATGGTCTTGATGCTCGCTTCGATAAATTTCAGGGTATCCGGATTCATTGTTTGACCGCTTATTTTTTGAGCCCAGGCGTGGCCGTATTTCTCGATTCCCGCCAGCGGGAAATAAAAAAGCCCGTCACGCAAAATGACAGGCCGACTCCATAGCATTATTGCCGCAATAGCTTAGGGACTTCACTTCGCCATTGCAACTGGCTCCAGTACCGGCAGACGCATTAACCAGGTGAGCAGGATCACCATTATGGCAATGAGCAGCAACCTGACCCACAGCAGGGGCACCACCGCCAGCGACACCGAGAAGGAGAGCAGGATGAAGATGATGGCCCGGCGCCGGGCGTGGCGGCGAATGCCGCGATACTGCTGCCAATCGGCGATGGGGGGGCCAAACCAGGGGTGAGCCAGCAGCCAGCGGTGAAAACGGGGGGACGAGCGGGCAAACAGCGCCGCCGCCAACAACATGAAGGGGGTAGTCGGTAACAGGGGCAACACGATTCCTATGATGCCGGTGACGAATGCCAACCAGCCCAATCCCATCAGACACCAACGTTTCATGGCTGCTCCTCTTCAATCCAACTCTGCTTAGCCTAACAGAGTTGGCCCAAAAGCTGACAGCCCAGCTCTGCGGGCGGCGGCTGATTACGCTCAACGAGTGGGCTGACGGCTGACAAGACCGCCCATTGCCACTACAATCTGCGCTCTTTTTTCTCCCCTTGTCTTCGGAAGCAGCTATGCGCGTTATTTTGGCCCCCATGCAGGGGGTGCTGGATCACCTGATGCGGGAGGTACTCACCTCCGTCAACGACTACGACCTCTGCGTCAGCGAATTTATCCGCGTGGTCGATCAGTTGCTGCCTGCCAAGGTGTTTTATCGGATCGCGCCCGAACTCAAGCAGGGCGGCAAGACCCGCGCCGGTACCCCGGTGCGGGTACAACTGCTGGGGCAACACCCCGAATGGCTGGCCGAGAACGCCGCGCGCGCCATCGAACTAGGCTCCCCCGGGGTCGATCTCAACTTTGGCTGCCCCGCCCCCACGGTCAACAAGAGCAAGGGGGGCGCCGTCTTGCTCAAAGAGCCCGACACCATCTATCGCATCGTCAAGGCGGTACGCGAGGTGGTGCCTGCCCACCTGCCGGTCAGCGCCAAGATCCGCCTCGGATACGATGACAAGGATCTCTACCTGGAGAACGCCCAGGCCGTCTATCAGGCAGGGGCCAACGAGCTGGCGGTGCATGCCCGCACCAAGCGTGAAGGCTACAAGGCCCCGGCCCACTGGGAGTATGTGGACGCCATCCGCCTCGCCCTGCCCATCCCCGTCACCGCCAACGGCGAGATCTGGGATCATCAGGATGCGCTGACCTGTGCCCGCGTCTCCGGCTGTGATGCTCTCATGGTGGGGCGCGGCGCCATCTCCCTGCCCAACCTGGCCAACGTGATGAAGACCGGCTGTGCCCACATGAGCTGGGCCCAGGTGTTGCAGCTGATGGTGAACTACACCGAGCAAGATCTGGCGAGCGAGAAGGCGGACTACTACCCCAGCCGCATCAAGCAGTGGTTCAGCTACCTCAAGCGGGAATACCCGCAAGCCGACCTGCTGTTTCGCGATATCAGGCTGTTCAAGGAGACGGATCCCATCCGGGAGGCCTTGCTGCAAGCCTCGAAAACTGTGATCTAACCGTCCTTTACTTGACGCATATCATCTTGATAATCCTGTCGTCTCCCTATACTGCCCTGGATTTGTAATTCGTCTGTTGGGGGCTAGTGTGTGTGAAATGACGCAAGCTCGGTTGGCCGTGTGGCGTGATCGCCTGCTGACTGACTGGGCGCAAGTAAGAGAAGAGCTGATCGGTCAGCTCAAAGCCTGTCGGCGTGACGAATGGGCGGAAAAAGTGGATCACTGCGAACGGGATCAGCTGGTGGATCTGACCAGTCGCCTCGACTTGCCCAAGGTGGAGCAGAGCGTGGCCAGCCTCAAGCGGATTGATGCCGCTCTTTGTCAAATGGATCTGGGTCTCTATGGCCTCTGTTCCGATTGCGAAGAGCCGCTTGCCATCGAGCAACTCGAACAGGATCCGACCCTGCAACGCTGCCCGCGCTGCGAAACCCGCTATCGCAAAGTGTTACAATCGAAGGCACACAAATCGGAAGAGATATACAAGCTGTGGGCCGAGAAGAACGAACCAGTATAAAATCAATAGCTTACTCATACATACGCCTAAGCTCTAAGCAACAGATCCTAGGTGATGGTCAACGGCGCCAGATGGAAGCAGCCATTGAATATTGCAAGCTGAACAACCTAACTCTCTCATCGAAATCCTTCCGCGATCTTGGTGTCTCCGCCTACAAGGAGGTGGATCGCCCTTCCCTCTCAGACCTTCACCAGTGCATAGCTAACGGATCAATCAAGACTGGTGACGTCATCGTCCTGGAGAAGCTTGATCGCCTCAGTCGGCAAGGCATCGCTAAGACTCAAGCCATGCTCCAAGACATCCTTTCCCAAGGAGTGCTTATCGTGTCTCTTATGGATGGGCTGACACTCGATAAGCATTCTCTAAATGACCTTACCCTTGTAATCCGGATCGCGATTGCTGCTGACTTGGCCAACAAAGAAAGTTCAGCAAAAAGTAGCCGTATCCAGGCGAACAAGGATTCAATGAGAGAGCGTATCAAGGCCGGAATACCTGTTGCGATGAAACTCCCGTTCTGGTTGAAATTTGAAGATAACCAGTTCGTTTTTGATGAACGGAAATCTATTTTAGAGACCATATTGGAGAAGAAGAGACAGGGGGAGTCGCTAGCTAAAATCGCTGGTTATTTGAATGAATCAGGTATTCCCTCCCCTAATCAAGGTGGAACTTGGAACCCAAGCACCCTTCGTGATGTGATCAAAAATTCAGTCTTGTTTGGTGCCCATCAGCTCACGGTAAAGCTCAACGGCAAGTATCAGCCGTCAGAACTAGTTCAGAACTATTATCCCCCAGTGATCAGCTACTCAGAGTACCTTGAACTGAACAGTAAGGCAGTACAACGTCCAGCAGGTGCCAGTGAGACGAACCATATCAGTGGTCTTGTGTATTGTGGCACTTGCGGAAAGAAGATGGCAAACAAGAGTCGGCGCAACAAAACCGGAAAAGTTACGTACTACTACTGCCGATATTCATTAATTAAAATGTGTGAACATACGGCGCACGTTCGCAACTTACACGAGCTTGTTATCTCTAACATTCATCACTTAGAGGTAAAGCAAATCAACAAGCAGGATACTGGCGAGGATGAGATTCGTATCAGGCTGGGTCAGGTTGAAAAACGGGTAGCCGAATTAATCTCTGGATTATCGATTACCACAAGTACATTAGTAACAACTGCTTTTATGACCGCTGTATCGTCTTTAGAGCAACAGAAGAGTGATTTGATGGCAGAGCTTAAGTCCATCGTCACAATTGCTCCTGATGCGATACAGACGCTTCTGTCATTCGTTGATGACCCAAAGAAGTTTAATATTGAGCTGAAGAAAATTATTAAGAGAATTGAGATTAAGCCTTATGGCGAGCATCATTTGATCAAGGTTGAAAGGTACGACAATCATCATATAACTTGGCGAACTGGTGGATGGATTAAGGGTGTCTCTGATTCAGAGAAATCACTTAAAATGATTGAAGCATTACTTAAGGGAGCTGAAGAAGAATGATCTATGAGAAAGGAATGCCTGAATATCTAGACAATGGCGTATACCATATCAATGGTGAGATATGGTGTACACTTTGGGCATACAAGAACAAGCGCGGATTACCACATAATACACCGTCAATGAACACTGTGGATTCAAACCGCCTAACAGCTTCTGGTTGTGAAAGCATTCTCACGAACCCAGATATAAAAACATACCCTACGGTAAAGGCATTCCGAGAGCATGATCTCAATAATTTATTTGGCGGATAAAAATAAAGGGTAGTCGCAATGACTACCCTCTTTTATTACCCTGCTCACGAATGGTGACAGTCAATTCAGTAATTGCGATATTTAAAGAGTTTATCGAATCGCCGAGCTTGATTATTTGTGCATCGGTCTTATCTGATTTCTTCTCCAAACTATCAATCCGAAAATCATTCTTAATTTGTGACTCTTGAAGCGTTTGTATATTCCGATGATGTGTCCCAGAATACTTATTTAAGATACTTACATCATTGAATAACACAGCTACAGCACCAACAAAAGTAAGAGCAATCGCAAGACCTTTTAATGCGCCACCGGCTTGGGACAATTTGGTCCATAGGTCATTCATTATATTCCCCT
>NZ_CDBL01000073.1:0-132442 GCF_000820005.1 Aeromonas piscicola
GTATGAAAGAACTGTTTAGAAATCATGGTCTGTCTCTTTATTCCTGTTACCAACCACCGGAGGCACCACCGCCACCAAAACTGCCGCCGCCACCGCTGAAGCCACCGCCGCCACCTCCTCTGCCGCCGAAGCTACTGGCGCCAAAACCACCGGCCAGAAAAGCCGCGCGGCGTCGACCACCGCCACCGCCCCCACCGCCTCCGCGCAGGTTATGCAGCACTATCATCACAATCACCATCAGAATGAACAGCCAGGGACCGCCCAGCTTGTCCTCTTTCTTGGCGGTGTCCACTGGCTGATATTCACCCGCCAGTGCCTGCATGATGCTCTGGCTGCCGGCCACTACGCCCGCAACCATGTCGCCACGTTTGAAGGCGGGCAGGATCCGGATCTGGATGATGTTGGCGGCAATGGCATCGGGCAGGGCACCCTCCAGCCCATAACCTACCTCGATGCGCACCTTGCGCTCATCTTGGGCGATCAGCAGCAGCACACCGTTGTTCTTTCCCTTCTGGCCTATGCCCCAATGACGACCGAGCTGGTAGCCGTACTCCTCTATGGTCTCGCCATCCAGCGTGTCGATGGAGACCACTACCAGCTGGATGCCGCTGCGTTTTTCAAACGCGGCCAGTTGCTGGGTCAGCTGGTGGGCCTGCTTGCGGGACATCAGGTTCGCCTCGTCCACGACCCGGCCGCTGAGGGCCGGAAAGTCGGGGGCGGCTTGCAGTACTGCGGTCCAGAGCAACAGACAGGGCAGCAACCAGCGGGCAAATTTGCTCATTGGAAGCTGACCTTGGGCGCCTCTTCAGCCCCGGGTTTGGCACTGAAACTCGGTTTGGCTTCGAGATCCGAATAGAGCAGCTTGGACCAGATGACGCCGGGGAAGGTGCGGATCTCGGTATTGAACTGGCGCACCGCCTCTATGTAGTCGCGGCGTGCTACCGAGATGCGGTTCTCGGTGCCTTCCAGCTGCGCCTGCAGGGTGAGGAACTGCTGATCTGCCTTGAGATCCGGATAGCGCTCCACCACCACCATCAGCCGGGAGAGGGCACTGGAGAGTTGATTCTGGGCCGCTTCAAACTCCTTGAGCTGGGCCGGATCGCTCACCTGCACGCTGCCAACCCGGGCCCGGGCATCGGTGACCGCTTTGAGGGTCTCCTGCTCGTGGCTGGCGTAGCCCTTGACGGTGGCTACCAGATTGGGAATGAGATCGGCGCGGCGCTGATACTGATTCTCGACCTGGCCCCAGCTCGCCTTGACCTGCTCATCCAGGGTCGGAATATTGTTCATGCCGCAGCCGGTCAATCCCAGCAGCAAGGTCAGTGTCAACAGGCTCTGCGTGGTGCTGCGCCAGAGTGAAGTGGCCATCTTGTTGTTCTCCATTGAAATTTCTAGCGGATATGGGCCCACCATACCAGCTTGGGGTCAGTTGCCACAACGGGCGGGCAGGATGGGCATCTTGTTGATACCGGAGACCTTGGGTAACTGTGGCTTGTCCTTGAGCCAGGAGGCCAGCTCGGCGCCGCAGCCATTGCCGGGCGGGATCGGGGCCTGGGGCTGGCAATCCGGACTGCCGACGGGGCAGCGCAACCGCACATGAAAGTGGCTGAAGTGGCCGACCCAGGGGCGCAGTTTGGCAACCCAGAGCTCATCGGCGGCCCGTTTGCACACCTCGCCCTTGATGACGGGGTTGATAAAGATGCGGGCCACCTCGGGCTTGTTGGCAGCCAGTCGCAACAGGTTCAGTTGCTCTGGACCGAAGCGGCCCGGCAATATCCGATAGCTGGGCTCGTCGATCAGCGCCCACTCCTTGGGGGCATCCTGCTCCCACTTGCTGATGGGGCGGTTGGCCATGCGAAACCAGATGTCGGCATCCAGGCCCGTCTGGTGACTACGATGGCCCGAGGTAAAGGGGCCGCCGCGGGCCATCGCCAGATCGGCGATATAGAGATCCGGCATGCCAGCCATGCGGGTCTGGTTGGCCAGCCCCTGCAGATAGTGGATGAGGTCGGGATGACCGTAGTAACGCAGCCGCTTGCTGCGGATCACCTGATAGCCGGGCCCTGTCAGCGGCAGGGCCATGCCATTTTTGAGGCAGCCGGCCGAATAGCTGCCAATGGCTTCGGGATCGATTGGGCGAGCCCCGGTATGCAGGGCACTGGCCATGAAGAGCAGGGTGGTAGCAAGCATGAGACTCCCGACAATCACGCTAAGAGGTGGGCTCAGATAACCCCAATCATATCAAGAGTCTGGCGAGGTCGTCACCCGACTTGCCGGTCGGGTTGCATCTTGGCGTCCGGCTCCCGCACAATGCGCGACACAGCCGGGTGAGCGCACGAGAACACGAGAACATGAGGAGAACGAGATGAAGGTGAGTGAGCTGGTGGAGAAGGTGGGGCTCTGTTGCCTGATGCCTCCTGCCCGACGTTTTTATCCTGTGATGGGGGTCTTGCTGCTGGCGAGTCTGGTGACAGTGCTGGCCGCCGTCGGCCTGGGTTATCCGACGATGGGGCTGCTGCCCTGGGTGGGCGTAGTGTTTGGCGGCATAGTGCTGCTGATGATGGTGCTGCCTCGCAACTGGCAGCGCTGGCGACTGGCCGAGCTCGCCTGGGACGATGAGCGTCTCTATCTGCTCAATGGCAGCGATGACAGGGCGCTGGCACTGCCAAGAGCGGCCCTGGTTGGCATAGAGCGGGATCGCAAGGTGGGCCACGATGGCCAGTGGCTGGAGTTCAGCCTGGATCTCCGGCTCGATGGCGAGCAGCTCGCGGCGGCGACCAAACTGATGGGGCTTGGCCGTGAGGGGACCCACGAGGTCGCGCCCGGCATTTATCGCTTTGGCTTTAAACGGGCCTGGCACGGTCGCCGTGCACTCAAGGAGATACTCAAGGCGCTGCTCCCCATTTGAGCTGACTATTTTCTCGACAATCCACCTCAAAGCTCAGATACTGCCAGTGACTCGAATTGATCTTGCCTGTTCTGTTCGCCCAAGAGATCAATGACTTGAGTGAACAGAACGGGGAGTGCCTCGGCATGATGCCCTGGCAGGTCCGGCATGGAGGTTGTGCCCTTACTTCCGTGTTGGTGATTGGATAGAGAAGGCACCTTGAATCGAGAGTGGATGGCATGAAGATTTACGTAGGTAATCTGTCGTACCGGATGACGGCCGACGAACTGACAACCGTGTTCAGCCAATTTGGGCAGGTAGAAAAGGTCGATATCATCATCGATCGCGATACCGGTCAGTCCAAGGGGTTTGGCTTTATTGAAATGCCTGTCAATGGCGATGCCGAGAAGGCCATCGCCGGTTTGCATGGCACCGAAATCGGTGGCCGCACCATCACAGTCAACCAAGCCAAACCGAAGACAGATGCACCACGTGGTCGCCCCCAGCGTCATCGCTGAGTTGCCTCGATAATGCAAAACGGCATGGGTATCTCCCATGCCGTTTTTGTTGGTGCGGCGCCATGCCGCGTCACGCAGGGTCAGGGCACGTCATACCCGAGCGCCGCCTTGCGAATGCGGAACCACTGCTGGCGGTTGAGCACTATGGACTCGGCGGCCACGGCAGCGGCAATCCGTTCCCGCTTGCCTGAGCCTATCAGTGGCAACGGCTGGCTTGGCAGCATCATCACCCAGGCGTAGACCAGCTGCTCTATGTGCTGAGCGCCCACTTCATGGCGGATCTGCTCTAGCTCGGCGCGCAGCGGCGCATACTCCTGGCCGTTGAACAGGCGTCCGCCGCCGAGGCAGGACCAGGCCATGGGCTTGATGCGCAGTTGCTGGCATTGATCCAGGGTGCCATCCAGGGTGGTGCTCTGGTTCAGCGGCGAGATCTCCAGCTGGTTGGTGACCAGCGGGAAGGGCAGGCGCGACTGCAGCAGCTCGAACTGGCGAGGGGTGAAGTTGGAGACGCCGGCGTGCTTGATCTTGCCTGCCTGCCTGAGGGTGATGAAGGCATCGGCTACTTCGTCGGCATCCATCAGGGGATCGGGGCGGTGGATCAGCAGCAGATCCAGATAGTCGGTGCCGAGCTTTTGCAAGGAGGCCTCGGCGCTGGCGATGATGTGTGCCTTGCCGGTGTTGTAGTGGTTGAGGGTATGTTCCGGCTTGGCGGTGAGGGCGATGCCGCACTTGCTGACGATTTCCATCCGCTCGCGCAGTGAGGGCTCGAGACGCAGGGCCTTGCCGAACGCCTCCTCGCACTGGTAACCGCCGTAGATGTCGGCGTGATCCAGGGTGGTCACTCCCAGGTCCAGGTGGTACTTCATCAGGTCGAGCAGTGCGGCCGGGGAGAGTTGCCACTCCATCAGACGCCAGTAGCCCATGATGAGGCGGGAGAAGGTCGGGCCCTGATCGTGCAGGACGACGCGAGATACAGACATGAGTGACTCCTTGGGAAATTAATGCTGCCTGCATCTTGGTCTCTTCTGCCTGGCAAGGCAATAATGCGGCTTTTGTTCACTCGAACTTTGGTTCTGACGGGATACGTATGGAAGGATTTGCCGAGCGGTTGCGGAGTCTGATCGGGGCGGGCAGCATCAGCGCGTTTGCGCGTAAAGTCGGCTTGAGTGAAGCCCTGATCCGCAAATATCTGAAGGGGGCCGAGCCCGGCCTTGGCAAGGCAAACCAGATCGCCATGGGGGCCAACTGCTCGCTGGAGTGGCTTGCCACCGGTTGTGGCTATCTTTACCGACAGGCAGAAGTGGTGGATCGGGAGGCGCTGGCCGCCGCAGGCACCCTGCTGCAGGAGCTGGTTCCCGAGCAATTCCTGCCTGATGAAAGGCAACTGGTCACCCTGCTTGCCTACTATCAGTTCTTGCGCAGCCACAAGAAGGCCGACGGCTTTCTGGATCTGGCGCTGGCGCGCGAATTTGGCAAGCACCTCAATGAGGCATAAACCCGGATGGGCATAGCCGGCCAACTCTTGGCGGCAGGCGGTTATTTTCTGATAACCTCTAAACAGACGGCAGATCCGGGGAGAGGGCGATGGGCTATCTGATCTTGGGCAGTGGTGGATTGGGCACGGCGCTGGCCAGGGAGCTGTCGGCCCGGGGCGAGGAGCTGGTGCTGGCGGGCAGGCAACTGCCAAAAGGGCTGGATCCGGCCTGCTACTTCCCGTTGCAGGAGGTAGACCCACTCTCCTTTGATGCGCTGTTCACCCTCTATGACACAACCACGCTGCCGAGCGTGGTGATCAACACCATAGGTCTGCTGCACGACATCAACTTCATGCCGGAGCGGCGGGTGGAGGAGGTCAATCCCAAGTGGCTGTGCGACAGCCTGCTGGCCAATGCCTGGCCACATCTGGCCCTCGGCGCCTGCCTGAGCCGCCGCATGACCCCGGATGCCAGCTTGTGGCTCTGTTCTCTCTCCGATCTGGCCGGCAGCCTGACCGCCAATGCGACGGGCAGCCGCTACAGCTACCGGATGAGCAAGGCGGCCCTCAACATGGGGGCCAGGACGCTGGCGCTCGAATGGCGGGACCGCTTCCCCGGCGCCGGGGTGATCACAGTACACCCGGGCTCCATGGATACCCCCATGAACCAGCCCTTTCTCCATGAGCTGGCCCCCGCCAGCCTGCAGGATCCGGCATGGGTCGCCCCCCGTTTGCTGGATCTGATCGCCGGTTTGTCGATGGCGCAATCCGGCGCCTTTGTGGATCTGCAGGGGCAGCCGCTGCCCTGGTAGGCGGTCACCGGGCTCACATTCCAGAAACTCCCTGCTTGCCAAGCCCGCCCGGGCTGGCTAACGTCGTCCTCCTGCACCAGGAGGGATGTCATGCGCTATATCGATTTACGAAGTGATACGGTCACCCAGCCCACGGATGCCATGCGTCAGTGCATGCTCCATGCCGAGGTCGGGGACGATGTCTATGGGGAAGATCCGGGCGTCAATGCGCTGGAAGCCTATGGCGCCGACCTGCTTGGCAAGGAGGCCGCGCTGTTCGTGCCATCCGGCACCATGTCCAACTTGCTGGCGGTGATGAGCCATTGCCAGCGTGGGGAAGGGGCCGTGCTGGGCTCGGCAGCCCATATCTACCGCTACGAGGCGCAGGGTTCTGCCGTGCTGGGGTCGGTAGCCCTGCAACCCGTGCCCATGCAGGCCGATGGCTCGCTGGCGCTGGCGGATGTGCGGGCGGCCATCGCCCCTGACGATGCCCATTTTGCCCAGACCCGTCTCGTCTGCCTCGAAAACACCCATAACGGCAAGGTGCTTCCCCTGTCTTATCTGCGCGAGATGCGCGAGTTTGTCGACGAGCATGGCTTGCAGTTGCACCTGGACGGCGCGCGTCTGTTCAACGCCGTGGTGGCGAGTGGCCATACGGTGCGCGAGCTGGTCGCGCCGTTTGACAGTGTCTCCATCTGCCTCTCCAAGGGGCTGGGGGCACCGGTGGGCTCGCTGCTGGTGGGTTCCCATGCCTTCATCGCCCGTGCCAGAAGGCTACGCAAGATGGTGGGGGGCGGCATGCGTCAGGCAGGGATCCTGGCCCAGGCCGGCCTGTTTGCCCTGCAGCAGCATGTGGTGCGTCTCGCAGACGATCATCGCCGTGCCAGACGGCTGGCCGAGGGTCTGGCGGCGCTGCCCGGCATCAGGCTGGATCTGGCCCAAGTGCAGACCAACATGGTGTTCCTGCAACTGACGAGTGGCGAGAGTGCACCCTTGCTGGCCTTCATGAAGGAGCGGGGGATCCTCTTCTCCGGTTATGGTGAGTTGCGGCTGGTGACTCATCTGCAGATCCACGATGATGACATCGAAGAGGTGATCGACGCCTTTACCGAGTACCTCGGAGCGCATTGATACGGATTGCTCACTACCGAAACAACACAGGGCGCTGCGGCGCCCTGTTTCATTGCTGAATGATGTTGTTCGTCACGCCTGTCGCTGGCCTGTCATCAACATGGCCTCATCGGTGGCATCGTAGATCATCACGGCGATATGGGTCACCTGACCACCAAAATCGGCCAGCGGCACCAGGGTCAGATTCTGGAACATGTGGGGGGCCGAACCCGTGATGGGGCGATAGTTGGAGAAGCGCAGCAGATAGGGTTTCTGCTCCCAGGTGCTGAAGGCGCGATTGTTGAGCTTGAACACCATATTGGCCTTGCGTTCGAACCAGGCCCTGTCCACGTCGGGGAAGAGATCAAACAGCACGCCATCGCGCACCTCACCGGCCAACCTGCCGCTGTGGCTCTCCATGAAGCCGTTCCACACCTGTACTCTGTACTCTTTGTCGAGCACCACCAGCCCCACGTCCAAGTTCTGGACTATGTTCATCAGCCAATGAAATTCACGAATTTCCATGGTCACTCCCTAGAGCATGTGCATGATTTTGTTGTTCATGGTGGCGATGGAATCTTCGGTAAACAGCAGCAGCAGGTCACACTGCACCGCGTAATCCTGGATCCGGTAGTTGATCTCGATGGCCAGGGTGCGGCGCCAGCGGCTCTTGTTGGTGTTGATGAGATCCTTGATGGGCCTGTGCTGGCCGAGCACCACAGGGTGACCTTGGCTGAAAGGTGTATCGAGCTGGCTGGCGTAACCGCGCAGGAAGGCACCGATCAGCACGTTGGCGGTATCCATCAAGAGCTCCAGTTCGGCATTGCGATCCAGCGCGCCCTGATGCTTCATCAGCCGGGCCAGATCCTTGAAGCTGGAGTCGTGAAACAGGATCAGTGCTTCGCCGGCGATCCCCGCCCCGATGAAGCCCTGGCAGACGGCGGAGAGGGTATCCGAATCGGCGGCGGCCGAGAGTGCCATGTGCAGCTCGGAGACTTCCAGCACGTTGACGTTGGGGATGGGCAGCACCACGAAGGCGTTGAGCAGACGGGCCAGCAGGTCGGCGGCCTGGCCCATGGAGACGTTGGCGAGCTCCTGATAAACGTCGCGGATCTCGGGGGTGATCTTGACGCCAATATCGGCATCAGGCTCACCTGCCGTCAGGCCTTCAAGCAAGGCGGACGCCGGGGCGACGCCATTGGGTTGCCATAAACCGTGTTGCCTGAGCAGGGCGTTCAGGGTCTCGGGGGCGGCGGGTTTCTTGATGAAATCGAGGGCGCCCAGGCTCATGACCCTTTGATGCGCCTCGGGCTGGATGTCGCCAGAGACGACGAATACCTTGTTGCGCAGCCCTTCCTGTTGCAGGGTCTCCAGCACCCCGTAGCCGTCCATCTCCGGCATGGTCAGATCCAGAAAGATCAGATCGCCATGCCCCATCAGCACCTGTTCCACCCCTTCGAGCCCGTTTGCGGCGTAATGCAGTGTCACATCCCAGTCGGAAGGAAGGGCGCGGGCCAGCTGTTTACGAGCGAATCCTGAGTCATCACATATCAATACATTCATAGTGTTAGGCTGGCCTGGTTAACGAGGATTGCTATAAGTGTGGCCCGCTGACGGTCAGATGCAATGGGACAGACTGGTTGCCGGTGAAAATTGGTTGTCCCATTGGTGGTTCCGGTAGCGCGCTGAGTATTTTTCAACAAATTCAGCGAACATCTTAACACGCAGCGGAGCGAACTCAGGCTGGCAGCGCAACATATAGAAGGGGCGATTGCCGGTTTTCCAGTCAGGCAGCACGGCGACCAGTTGCTCATCCTGCAGGAAGGGGTGTACGTAGTGGCGCGGTGCGTTGACTATCCCCAGATGCCGTCTGGCGGCCCTGACCGCCGCCTGGGTCTGGTTGACTGTGAGCTTGGCGGCGCGCTTGATCTGCACTGTCTGTTCGTCCCGTCCGGTCAGTTGCCAGTGTTGATGGGGCCAGCAGTAGATCAGGGAGTGCTCCTCCAGCTGGGCCGGGTGAGCCGGTGTGCCCATCTTCTCCAGATAGAGTCTGGAGGCGAACAGGCCGTATTCGATGTGACCGAGACACTGGGCATTGGTCATGGATTGCGGCAGTTCACCGTTGAAGAACACCAGATCCCGATCGTTGTCGAGCAGGTGCTGATGATCGTTGGTCTGGGTGATGTCGAACCGCACCGCCGGGTAGTGCAGGCCAAAATCCGCCAGCATGTCGACCAGTATGGTGTTGGAGAGCGCGATGGGTGCGGCGAGGCGGATCACCCCGTTGATGTCGGCTTCCCGGCCCTGGATTTCACCCGTGGCCTGTTCAATCTCGGCCAGCGGGGTGCATAGACGCTCGTAATATCTGAGCCCGTCGTCGGTGAGGCGAAGTTTGCGGGTGGATCTGTGTAGCAAGGAACAGCCGAGCTGCTCTTCCAGCTGAGAAATACGTCGACTGATGGTGCCGGTAGGCATGCCCAGTGCGGCAGCCGCGTGGGAGAAGCCTCCCTCTTGCACCACCTTGACGAACAGATAGAACTCTTCGATGTACTTCATAAGCGGTGTTCTGGGTGTAACAAGGCAGTGACCTTAAAAAGAGCCGACCGCCTTGGCAAGTGCAATCCGGCGTTTAATTGATCTGGATTAGATTCGACTCCCGCTGGTATTGAAGCAACAGACGGACAAATTCGGCCGGATCCCGGTCCAGGCTGTTGTCCGGCACCAGCAGATCGTAACCGAGCAGGTCGCGCAAGCGGGTCATGCGATTGGCCAGCATGGCGATCACCCCCTCGTAGCGCTGACCAGACGGGGAACGAAAGTGGCTCTCTTCCAGCAATCCCTCTCCCTGAAAGGCATCACCGCAGCCGCCGTTGGCACAATCTTGCCGTTCACTGCGCAGGGCTTGCAACAGTACGGCCCGCTGCTCGGTCAGCAGGCGCACGGCCAATCTGGGTGTGATCAATGTCAAAAAATCGTCGTAATCTTTTATCTTCAAACCTATGTAGGGCAGGGCGACCAGATCCCAGCCCAGATGAATGCGTGGTTGGTCAATACGTTGAATATTTCTCCATTTCAGGATCCAACCGCCGTATTTATGGTGATATTGCAAACAATCGTGACAGAGCGAGAGGCTGAAATGGGGTTCAACCAGCTTCAATGAGCCGATAAATATCATCATCAGACCCGCCAACAGACCGGAGACGAAGGGGATTAGTGGTTGTTCACGGAATAAAAAAAGTATAAAAATCATAGTAATGGTTACTAAGATGCCCAACACTATCAAAGTGAGTCCGTTTTTCCTGACCATGGGTTTCACATGTAGCGTTTTCATATGAAGTCAGCCCTTGTGCGCATGCTTATTTCCAGATTATGGGCTGGATCCGATTTTGTACCAGCATCGGGCGTCCCGAGAGGGCGTCTTGTTGCAGGGTTTCCCTGTGATCACACATGATGAATCACCATATTAGATGAATACGCTAGACGAACGGTTATTAAACGGGATGGATGTGCTGCATACCCCGATCTGGGTTTATGACATCCGGCACCATCATATCTACTGGGCCAACCGCACCGCATTGGGGGTGTGGGAAGCCAGCTCGCTTGCCGAGCTGCAATCGCGTGATTTCTCGGCCGACATGGCCGATGCCATCGACTTGTTGCTGCAGCGCTATCTCGGTGATTTTCAGCAGGGGCGCAGCTACAGCGAGTGGTGGACCCTCTCGCCCAGGGGCGTCAAGAAGCAGATCTATTTGCGGTTGTCCGGTATTCAGCTGGCCGGCCGCTTGATGATGATGACGGAGGCGGTGATCGACGCCGATACCCTCTATCAGGAGTCCTCCCTCGCCACCGGCGACACCCTGGCCTGCCTGTTTGACAATCAGGGAGGGCTGGAGAGTGGCAATCACCATTTCGACATGTGTTTCGGTGACCAGGTCAGCCAGCTCTCCCAGGTGTTTTCCGGCAACGACGAAGCCTTCTACCAGAAGCTTTCCCGACTCGACGAAGTCGTGGCCGAGGGGGAGTGCCGGACGCTCAAGGGAATGCGCTGGTTCCAGTATCAGTTCCGTCATATCCAGCAGGGGGCGCAGATCCTGCTCACCATGCGCGACATCACGGATCGCAAGCTGGAGGAGCTGGAACACCGCCATCTGGCCTGGCACGACTCGCTGACCGGGTTGCTCAACCGTTATGGCTTGATGAAGTCCCTCGAGGCATATTGCGGTCTGGGTGGGCGTTTCGCGCTGGTGTTCATGGATCTGGACAACTTCAAGCTGGTCAACGACAACTATGGCCACAAGGCCGGCGATCGGCTGCTGGAGCGGGTGGCCGGTCGGCTCAAGCAAGTTTGCCCGCGGGATGTGGAGCTGGCGCGCCTCGGCGGAGATGAGTTCACGGCCCTGGTGCCGCTGACGCACTCCAGCGATCGGGCGCAGGAAGTGGCCGATCTCATGCTCTCCCAGATGACCAAGCCGCTGCAGTTGAGCGGGGTGCCCGAGGTGACCATAGGCGGCAGCATAGGTATCGCCATCTACCCGGACGATGCGGATGACGGCGACAACCTGATCACCCGCGCCGACATGGCCATGTATCAGGCCAAGCAGATGGGACGCCTGCGCTGGCAGCGTTTCACCCCCAGCATGCAGCAGACCCTGCACCGCAAACTGACCCTGAAGCAGTTTTTGGCCAAGGCCATAGGTCGGCAGGAGCTGAGCCTCTGCTACCAGCCCCAGGTGGATGTGGCAAAGGGCAGGTTGCTCGGTTACGAGGCCCTGCTGCGCTGGCACAACCCTGTGCTCGGTCATGTCTCGCCGGTGGAGTTCATTCCGCTGGCCGAGGAGATGGGTCTGATCCGGGAGATCGGCAGCTGGGTGCTCTCGACGGCACTGGCGCAGATGGCGCATTGGCAGCAGCAGTGGCGGGTGCGGGTGCCGGTTTCGGTCAATCTGTCCGGGTTTCAGCTCTCCTCCTCCTTGCCGGAACTGGTGGCCCAGCAGCTCAAAGCGTATGGCGTGGATGCCGGCCTGCTGACCCTGGAGCTGACCGAGACTGTCCTTATGCTGGACATGAAAGGCTGCATCGAGATCCTCGATGCCCTGAGCGAGCAGGGCATCAAGATCGCCATCGATGATTTTGGTACCGGCTATTCGTCTCTGGCCTACCTGAACCGACTGCCGATCGACACCATCAAGCTGGATCGCTCGTTCGTGGTGGGGCTGAACCTGCCGGTGATCCGCGCCACCGTCGCCATGGCAACCAGCCTGGGGCTCGGCATTATGGCCGAAGGGGTGGAGGATGAGCACGAGCTCGCCGCGCTGCGAGCCCAGGGTTGTCACGTGTTTCAGGGTTTTTTGTTCAGCAAGCCGATGACGGTGGAGCAGGTGGAGGCCCGCGCCTTTCTGGTTCGCTGCAAGGCGGGCGACTATCCGCTGGCGGGATAGGGCCAAGGATGTGCCTCTGTCATCGTTAGTTGCGAGGGGCCTTGGGCCCCTCTGTTTTTTTGGGTAGAGTGTGGGCTTCTTCCTGGAGGCATCATGAACCCGACCATCGACCTTATTCTCGCCCATAGATCCATTCGTCAATTTACCCCGGAACCCATCACGGCGAGCCAGCTCGACCAGATCCTGAGCGCGGCCCAGTCTGCCTCCAGTTCCAGTTTCCTGCAGGCCAACAGCATCATACGGGTGACCGACATGGCCCTGCGCGCCCGGCTCGCCGAGCTGGCGGGGCATCAGGCTTATGTGGCCGAGGCGGCCGAGTTTCTGATGTTCTGCGCCGATTATCATCGCCACGCCCAAATCGTGCCGGATGCCCAGACAGGTTTTGTCGAGCAACTGCTGATCGGTGCCATCGATGGCGCCTTGATGGCCCAGAATGCCCTGCTGGCCGCCCAATCGTTGGGATTGGGCGGCGTCTACATCGGCGGCATTCGCAATAATCCGGTCGCCGTGAGTGAGGCGTTGGGGCTGCCCCGTCAGGTGATCCCCTTGTTTGGGCTCTGTCTGGGCCATCCGGCGCAGGCTCCCGAGCAGAAACCCCGCTTGCCCCGGGCGCTGGTGGTGCACGAAAACCGCTATCAGGCCGAGCTGGATCGCCCCTTGCTGGCACAATACGATCAGCAGATAGAGGCCTACTATCAGGCCCGCAGCAGCAATAACAAGCAGCAGACCTGGAGCAGCCAGATCCGGGGTATCCTCGGCAAGGAGGCGCGCCCCTTCATGCAGGAATTCCTGCAATCGAAAGGGTTCAACCTCAAGTAATGGGCCCGATGGGCGATACTATGAGGTAATGGCAGTGTTGCCATTGCTGCGTGATCCTGATCTCCGCTGTCGATTTGTGGCCCCAGAGCGCAATAAATCGTGGGTAAGCGCGGCGGTGCGGACTACCTTAAGTGGGTAAGCTGTTGTAGGATCACGCAATTGGATTGGGACAGGAGTTTGAACATCCTATGATTTTAACCTTGGTATTGCTGTCTATTGGCGCACTCCTGTTTCTGGTGATCGCCTATAACGTGATGCAGCAATATAAGCAGAAGGCAGAGGCCGACAAGCGCCATGCCATCGCTCGTCATAAGGCAGTGGCGGATGAAACCGAAGAGGTGCTGCTGAATGTCAACTTGGTGCCCTTCTCCAAGAACATAGTGCTGTTGCTGCAACACCGCATTCTGGATGCGTACCGGGCGATTGCCCTGGTGATGCCCAATGGCCAGATCAAGCAGCGCATCGCCGACGTGCAGACCCAGATCAAGAATGTGCAGGAGAATTACAGCAATCAGGATGAGGGGCACTTCAAGACGCCCGAATCCGACCGCCAGGCCATTCAGATGCTGCAACTGGTCAAGAAGATGCGGGCCGTGCTGCGGGTCGAGCACAACAAAGGCAAGATAGATCCCCACGGTTTTGCCCAGGAGGAGCGTCGCCTCGAGCTGATGCAGCTCAAGATCAACATTTCCAATCTGGTCAAGCGGGCCATGGATGCCCAGATCCAGGGGCAATATGGCACCTGTCGTCAGCTCTATACCAAGGGGCTCTCTGCATTGGCCGGGGTGTCTGACAAGGATCCCTATCTGATGGCCCGTGAAGAAGACATGCGTCAGGGGCTTGCCGGACTGGATGCCCATCTGCAGCAGCACAGCGAGAAGGAGCTGCAGAACATCAAGGATAAAGAGGCGGACGAGCTGGACGTCCTGTTCCAACCCAAGAAGAAATGGTGATTATGTCCCACCCACTCGATACCACACTGGGGCCCATGGCCCCATTTGTTTGCCAGATGCTGACTGAACTGGCGCAACGGGACGTCCATGTCGACCCCATCAACGTTGACCACCTCTGTTACCGCGCGGACACGCTGGTCGAATATCAGGCCCTGAAACAGACCCTGGCGGCGCACGGTGCCCTACTGGTGGAAGGCATGATAGGGGGGCGCCCCATTGCCACCTACCAGTTGCATCATCCCGTGCACTGCGGCGACGTCAGCGTGCCCTGCATCGAACTGGCGGCGCCCAAACTGGGGCGCAGTCATCAGGCGGGGCTGGAGCACATAGAGCTGGTGGTGCCGTCACTGCCCTCGCTGGTGGCTGCGCATTCCGATGTGCCGTTCAAGACTGGCAACATGGATGATCTCCGCAACCCTGACGTGGGTTTGATGCTGACATCGGGCCAGATCAAGTTTCACCTGCGCTCTTTGGCCGATGTGATCGAGGAAGAGCTGCACACTGGCGCCGTGGTGCCTGTGCCCACCGATTATTACGACAACATCTGATTGATGCGAGAGCGGGTGCCCCTTAATGATGATGCAGTGTCAGTGTGGGAGCCGCTACCAGTGATTACGACGGTGTATGACAGGAGAGGGGGCGGGTGGTACGTCCCTTCAAGTGACCGAGCCAGAGGCTCAAGCCCGCGGTGATCACCAGCACCAGCTCGATGCCGAGCACCAATCCCCCCAAGCCACCCCGCTCCCAGAAGGGGTGCAGGTAGAGGCCTCCCAGGCTGGCACCCAGATAATACCCCACCAGATAGAGTGACGAGGCGAGCGCCCGGTTGTGTTCCACGTGCTGGCCGACCCAGGCACTGGCACAGGCGTGGGCGAGAAAGAACCCGAAGCTAGAGATGAGCAGCCCCGTCAATATGGCTGCCAGCGAGCCGTGCAACAGCAGTGCACTGCCCAGCGCCATCAGCGAGATCCCCGCCAGCAGCAGGCGCTGTGCCCCCCAGCGGTGAGCGCAGCGACCACTCAGGGAGGAGGCGATCGTGCCCGACAGATAGGTCAGGAAGAGCATGCCGAGCCACTGGGTGGGCAGGGAGAAAGGGGCCTTGGCCAGCAGGAAGGTGAGGTAGCTGTATTGGTTCAAAAACACCATGAAGTTGAGCCCGCCGATGAGGTAGGCACCGACCAGCAGCGGGTTGCCGAGGTGGCTGCTGATGGCCTGCCGGAACTGTCCCGGCTCGGCGATGACGGGCACGAAACGGGTCTGGGCAGGCAATAACCAGATGACGAGGGGCAGCAGGGCCAGGCTTATCAGGCCGATGCCGAGAAAGGTGTGCTGCCAGTCGCCAAACCAACCGGCCAGCAGACCGCCGACGACCCGGCCTGCGATTCCGCCGAGCGAGTTGGCGGCGATATAGACTCCGACGGCGGAGAGCAGGGCGCGCTTGCTGAACTCTTCTCCCATATAGGCGATGGCAGTGGCAGGCAATCCGGCCAGCAACACCCCTTGCAGTATCCTCAGCAGCAACAGCGATTCAAACTGGTGCACCAGGCTGATGAGTAGAGAGAGCAGGATGGCACCGGCCAGGCTCCACAGCATGATCCGGCGCCGGCCGAACCTGTCCGCGAGACGGGCGCAGAGCAGCAGCGAGGCGGCCAGACCTGCGGTGCAGCCGGCCAGTGTCCAGCCTGCCGCCAGTGAGCTGACGGAGAAGACATCCGCCAGCAGTGGCAGCAGGGGATGGGTCTGGTAGAGGTTGAGAAACACCAGGAAGGAACCCAGGCTCAGGGCCAGGGTGGCGCGTATCCATTCGCGGCTGCCTACTTCGATCATATGCGATTGTCCTGACGGCTTTTGTGCAGAGTAGTGCGCCGCAGAGCATAAATATAATATATTTAAGTTATACAACTAATAAGATTAATTGATATGGATTTGAAACAGCTCACCTATTTGCTGGCGGTACGAGATGCCGGTTCCTTCACCAGGGCGGCCAATGGCCTGCATGTGGCCCAGCCCGCCATCAGCATGGCCATCGCCAAGCTGGAGCAGCAGCTCGAGTTGCGGCTGTTTGACCGGCAGGATCGCACAGTGCGGCTCACCCCGGAGGGGGAGGTACTCTGCCGCCATGCCGAACGGCTGTTGTTGCAGATGCATCAGGCTGAAGCCGAGATGGCCGAACTGAAAGGGCTGGAGCGTGGCGAGGTGCGTATCGGCATTCCCTACATGATGGGCTCATACTACTTTCCTCCGATCCTGATGGCCTTCAAGCATCGCTATCCCGGCCTCAAGATCCGGGTGGAGGAGGCTGGCTCGCGTGAGCTGCTGAGCCGCATGGTGGATGGCACCCTGGATCTCGCCATCCTGATCACCAGCGATCTGCCGCCGGCGCTGGAAGGGGCCCAACTGCTGCGTGAAGAGATGCTGATGGTGGTGGGGGAGGAGCACCCGTTGCGGCAGGCCCCGGCCGTCTCCCTGACCCAGTTTTTCGGCCAGGAGCTGGCCATGTTCCGGCGCGGTTTCTACCACCGCGAGCACATGGAGGCATTGGCGCAGGGGCTGGGCTGTGAGCCCAATATCGCCTTCGAGAGCAACCTTATCCCGCTGCTCAAGGCGGTGGTGAAGCAGGGTTTTGCGGTGACCACCTTCCTGCGGATGGTGCTGGACGAGGAGACGGCCTTGACCGGAGTGCCGTTTGCTCCGCCCATTTTCCTCGATCTCTGCGTGGCGTGGCGACGGGGGGATCCGCTCTCCATGGCGAACCGCGCCTTGCGGGATTTTTTGCTGGCGCAAGCCCGGCCATAAATGGCCAAGAAGGAAAGGCTATCAGGCAAAAGTTTGTTAGTATTAGTTCAAGTAGCCTTTAGAGCCTAACATCATGAAACTCCAACAGTTGCGTTATATCGTTGAGGTTGCCAACCACAGATTGAATGTGTCGGCAACGGCAGAGAGTCTCTATACCTCTCAGCCAGGGATCAGCAAGCAGGTGCGCATGCTGGAAGATGAGCTGGGGATCCAGATTTTCGAGCGCAGTGGCAAGCATCTGACCCAGATCACACCGGCAGGACGGGATGTGATCAAGATAGCCAACGAGATCCTGGGCAAGGTAGAGAGCATCAAGGCGGTGGCGAGTCAGCATACTCACCCCGAGCAGGGCACGCTTCATATCGCGACCACCCATACCCAGGCCCGCTATGCGTTGCCAGATGTGATCAAGGGGTTCATCAAGCGCTTTCCCAAGGTCTCCCTGCACATGCACCAGGGCACCCCGACCCAGATCAGCGAAGCCGTGGTCAAGGGCCAGGCCGACTTTGCCATCGCCACCGAGGCGCTGCACCTGTACGAAGATCTCATCATGCTGCCTTGCTACCACTGGAATCGCAGCGTGATCGTGCCCAAGGGCCACCCTCTGACCCAGGTTGGCAAGCTCTCCATTGCCGATATTGCCCGCTTTCCGCTGGTGACCTATGTGTTCGGCTTCACCGGCCGCTCCGAGCTGGATACCGCCTTCAACCGGGCCGGGTTTGAACCCAACATCGTCTTCACCGCCACCGATGCCGACGTGATCAAGACCTATGTTCGATTGGGTGTCGGGATAGGGGTGATGGCGACCATGGCGCTGGATCAGCAGGTTGATACCGATCTGGTGGCGCTCGATGCCAGCCACCTGTTCGCCCACAGCACCACCAAGATAGGGTTTCGCAAAGGCTCCTTCCTGCGCACCTACATGTATGACTTCATGACCCGTTTCGCCCCGCACCTGACTCGGGATGTGGTGGAACGCGCCATCGCACTGCGCTCCAGTGACGATGTGGATGCCATGTTTGCCGATATCGAGCTGCCCATCCGTTAGCGTGGCCAGCCACAGTGTCTGCCAACAAAAACGCCTCCCGATGGGAGGCGTTTTTTATGCCGGCGAGTGGCGATCCAGGATCATTTCTTGAACAGGTGATCCAGCTTGCTCGCCTTGGTCGCGAGATAAAACTCGTTGTGGGGATTGCGCCCTTCCTGCAGGGGAACCCGCTCCGTCACCGGAATGCCAAAGCTTTCCATCGCCTTCATTTTGCGCGGGTTGTTGGTCATCAGACGCAAACTGGTGACATGCAACGCCTTGAGCATGTCGGCGCAGATGGTGTAGTCGCGCATGTCGGCGGCAAAGCCCAGCGCCACATTTGCTTCAACGGTATCGGCGCCCTGATCCTGCAGGTGGTAGGCCCGGATCTTGTTGAGCAGGCCTATGCCGCGCCCTTCCTGGCGTACGTACAGCAAGACGCCACGACCGGCCTTGGCGATGTTTTCCATGGCGGCCTGCAATTGGAAACCGCAGTCGCAGCGCAGGCTGAACAGGGCGTCTCCGGTCAGGCACTCAGAGTGAATGCGACCCAGCACAGGCTCATCACCCGTGATATCGCCCATCACCAGCGCAGCATGATCCTTGCCAGTACCGGTTTCTTGAAAACCTACCAGCGTGAAGGTGCCCCAGGGGGTCGGCAACTTGGATTTGGCCACGAGGGTAACGCTGCTCATAGGTTGCTCCTTACTACAGCTGCTTAAAAAGGGCGGCCAGTTTAGCGCGCCTTGTCCATAACAACCATAAGAACAAAACCTTGTACTGTTTAATGACTTGAGTCGCTGTATGCAAACCATGCGATCGCGACGGCTTCTGCGCAAATGTGCGCCCTGATGACTGCCAGACTCGGCACATTTGGGTATAATCGGCGCCCATTACCCCATCCCTTCCGGGATGTGTGCAACAAGTGTGCAGGAGAGAAGTTATGCCTCAGATGGCCCCCGTGATGACAATCGATGGCCCGAGTGGTGCCGGTAAAGGTACTCTGTGCCAGTTGCTGGCTGAGAAACTGGGTTGGCACCTGCTCGATTCCGGCGCCATCTACCGGGTGTTGGCCCTGGCTGCCTTGCACCATGATGTGGAACTAGATTCTGAAGCCGCACTGGTCCCACTGGCTGCCAATCTGGATGTGCAATTCCAAGTGGACAGCGAGCAGGTCAAGGTGGTGCTGGAAGGGGAGGATGTCTCCCGTACCATTCGTACCGAAGAGGTGGGCAATGCCGCGAGCAAAATTGCCGCCTTCCCGCGGGTACGCGAAGCCCTGCTGCGCCGTCAGCGCGCATTTCGTCAGGCACCGGGTCTGATCGCCGACGGACGTGACATGGGAACCGTGGTTTTCCAGGAGGCCGAGGTGAAGATTTTCCTCGACGCCAGTGCGGAAGAACGCGCCCAGCGCCGCTATAAGCAGTTGCAAGATAAGGGCTTTGATGTTAACTTTGAGCGTCTTTTAACCGAGATTCGGGAACGTGACGATCGCGACAGAAATCGCGCCGTAGCGCCCCTTAAACCGGCAGAAGATGCTCTCGTGGTGGATTCTACCGCCATGACCATAGATGAAGTGCTGGCAACGGTACTCGCCTATGCAGAGCAACAACTTGGTGATGCCAGCGCGAGCTGACATCCGGTCGTCTGCACCAAGGATGGCGCAGATTATTTAAAACAGCCCCGCTTGTGCCGGATTGCAAGTGGATGTTTCATTTGTGACATAAACAATGATCGAATCTTTTGCTCAACTCTTTGAAGAGTCCCTGAACTCCGTTGAAACCCGTCAAGGTTCCATCGTCAAGGGTACTGTCGTTGCTATCGAGAACGGTTTCGTACTGGTTGACGCCGGTCTGAAATCTGAGTCCGCCATCCCGGCTGAAGAATTCAAGAACGCCCTGGGCGAGCTGGAAATCAGTGTGGGTGACACTGTTGACGTAGCTCTGGACTCTATCGAAGATGGTTTCGGCGAAACCAAGCTGTCCCGTGAAAAAGCCAAGCGCCACGAAGCCTGGCTGCAGCTTGAAAAAGCTTACGAAGAGCAAGCTACCGTTATCGGTATCATCAACGGCAAGGTCAAGGGTGGTTTCACCGTTGAACTGAATGGCATCCGTGCCTTCCTGCCGGGTTCTCTGGTTGACGTGCGTCCGATCCGTGACACCGCTCACCTGGAAAACAAAGAACTCGAGTTCAAAGTCATCAAGCTGGACCAGAAGCGCAACAACGTTGTTGTTTCCCGTCGTGCCGTGATCGAAACCGAGAACACCTCCGAGCGCGAGAGCCTGCTGGCTAACCTGCAAGAAGGTCAAGAAGTTAAGGGTATCGTCAAGAACCTGACCGACTACGGTGCATTCGTAGATCTGGGCGGTGTTGACGGCCTGCTGCACATCACCGACATGGCGTGGAAGCGCGTTAAGCATCCTTCCGAAATCGTCAACGTTGGCGACGAGATCGCAGTCAAGGTTCTGAAGTTCGACCGCGAGCGTACCCGTGTATCTCTGGGTCTGAAGCAGCTGGGCGAAGATCCCTGGGTTGCTATCGCCAAGCGTTACCCGGAGACCACCCGTCTGTCTGGCCGCGTGACCAACCTGACCGACTACGGCTGCTTCGTTGAAATCGAAGAAGGCGTTGAAGGCCTGGTACACGTATCCGAGATGGATTGGACCAACAAGAATATCCACCCGTCCAAAGTTGTTAACGTTGGCGACGTGGTTGACGTGATGGTTCTGGATATCGACGAAGAGCGTCGTCGTATCTCCCTGGGTCTGAAGCAGTGCAAATCCAACCCGTGGCAGCTGTTTGCCGAAACTCACGCCAAGGGCGACCGTGTTTCCGGTAAAATCAAGTCTATCACTGACTTTGGTATCTTCATCGGTCTGGACGGCGGCATCGACGGCCTGGTTCACCTGTCTGACATCTCCTGGAACAATCAGGGCGAAGAAGCAGTTCGTGAATTCAAGAAAGGCGACGAGATCGAAGCCGTTGTTCTGCAAGTGGACCCGGAGCGTGAGCGCATCTCCCTGGGTGTCAAGCAGATCGAAGAAGACCCGTTCAATAAGTACCTGTCTGATAACAAGAAAGGTGCTATTGTGAAGGGTAAGGTTACCGAGGTTGATGCCAAGGGTGCCGTGATCGAACTGGCTGATGGCGTAGAGGGCTACCTGCGTGCCTCCGATGCTGCTCGTGACCGTGTTGAAGACGCGACTCTGGTACTGTCTGTTGGTGATGAAGTTGAAGCCAAGTTCATGGGCGTTGATCGTAAGAACCGCACCGTAAGCCTGTCTGTCCGTGCTAAGGACGAGGCTGACGAGCGTGTTGCTATCGATAGCCTGAACCAACAAGAAGAAGTTGTGTTCAGCAATGCTATGGCTGAAGCGTTCAAAGCTGCCAAGGGTGAATAATCCTTGATGCAAGAAAAGGGCGGCTTCACGCCGCCCTTTTTTATATTGGCGTAATGAATATTGCATGTGATCGGGGAAGGAGATTTAACGTTATGACCAAATCAGATCTCATCGAACAATTGGCTGCGAGCCGCATGCATATGCCGGCCAAAGATGTCGAAGCTGCCATCAAGGAGATCCTTGAGCAGATGGCATCGACTTTGCAAAACGGCGATCGGATTGAAATCCGTGGATTTGGAAGTTTTTCACTGCACTATCGTGCCCCCCGAGTGGGTCGTAATCCAAAGACAGGGGACAAGGTTGAACTGACCGGGAAATATGTCCCTCACTTCAAGCCTGGCAAAGAGTTACGCGAGCGCGTGAACATTATTGAATAATGCAGAAAACGGCATACTTGGGTATGCCTTTTTTGTTTTTATGGCCGCTATTGTGCCAATCATCCGGTTTCTCCAAGTCTTTTCCCATTCGCTCTAGAGTCTGCCCGTGATTTTAAGGATAATCAGCCTTTCATTAGATACTGACAGGGAGCTCCTATGAAGCGTATCTTGGCCCTCATTCCGCTGGTGCTGGTGTTTATTCTGACTCTGGCCATCGGTTCGCAAAATGGTCAGCTGGTGCAGTTCAACTATCTGATTGCCCAAGGGGAGTTCTCGCTCTCCATGCTGCTGGGTTTCTTCTTTGGCGGTGGTTTCCTGCTCGGCTGGCTGGTATTCGGCTTGCTGTTTCTGCGCCTCAAGATGCAAAACCGCACCCTCAACCGCACCATGCGTCGTCAATCCCGCGAGTTGGAGCTGGCTCGGTCGGCAGTCAAGGAATAATGTCCCTCGATGCTTGAACTGCTTTTCCTGCTGTTGCCGATTGCCGCTGGTTATGGCTGGTACATGGGGCGCAGGAGTGTTCGCCAGGACACCCAGAAACAGAGTAACCAATTTTCCCGCCAGTACGTGGCGGGCCTCAACTATTTGCTGTCTGACGAGTCGGACAAGGCGGTGGATCTCTTCATCCAGCTGCTGGAAGTGGACAGCGAAACCATCGAAACCCATCTCTCCCTTGGCAACCTGTTTCGCCAGCGCGGCGAAGTCGACCGTGCCATCAAGATCCACCAGAACCTGGTGACCCGTGAGCTGACCCGTGAACAGCGCCAGCTCGCGCTGCAGGAACTCGCGCGCGACTTCCTGGCCGCGGGCTTGCTGGACAGAGCCGAGACGCTCTGGAACGAGCTGTGCGAAGACGGCGACTATGAGGAGACGGCGCTGGCCCAGTTGTTGATCATCCATCAGCAGTTGCGTGACTGGGACAAGGCCATCGAAGTCACGGTGCGGTTGCAAAAATATCAGGGCAAGAAGCTGGCCGATCCCATCTCGCATTTCTATTGCGAGCAGGCAGACAGTGCCTTGCGCAACGGCGACAAGCCTGCGGGACTTGCCAAGCTCAAGCGGGCGCTGGGGGTCAATCCTGCCTGCGCCCGTGCCAGCCTGCGGCTGGCCGAACTGGCGATGGAGGCGGGGGAGTATGAGCAGGCCGGCAAGGAGCTGCTGCGGGTGTTCGAGCAGGACATCGATTTTGCCTCCGAAGCCATCCCCTGGCTCACCGAATGCTACCAGCGCCAGGGCCGCTCTCTCGAACTCATCCCCTTGCTGGAGCAGGCGGTGGAGGATCACGCCGGGGTCAGCGTGACCCTGGCCCTTGCCAAACTGGTGGAGGAACGCGATGGCCTGAGTCAGGCCCGCGCACTGGTGCTGCGTCAGTTGCGCCGTCACCCCTCCATGAAGGGCTTCTACCAATTGGTGGGCTTTCAGCTGGCCAGTGCAGAGGAGGGGCCCGCCAAGGAGAGCCTGGAGTTGCTGCAGCAACTGGTTGGCGAACAGATCAAGATAAAATCCACCCACAAGTGTCGGCAGTGTGGTTTTGCCACCCACTCGCTGTTCTGGCAGTGCCCATCCTGCCGTCAGTGGGGATCCATCAAGCCGATCCGCGGCCTGGACGGCGAGTAAGAGCCAAATCAATTGCAAGTGAGATGCCGGGGGCTGCAAGTGCCACCGCGGTGTCATCAGGTTGAACCTGGGCCTGGATGGTGAAGCCGCGCCCAGATGGTGAACAACAATCAATAGGAAGTGAGATGCTAGATCCCAAAGTACTGGTAGCGCTGGATTATCAGCACGAGGCCGATGCCTTCGCGTTCATTGAACGTATCTCTCCGGCCCAGTGCCGCCTCAAGGTAGGCAAGGAGATGTTTACCCTGTTTGGCCCCCAGTTTGTGCGCCAGCTGGTAGCCAAGGGATTCGATGTGTTTCTGGATCTGAAGTTTCACGACATTCCCAATACCGTGGCCAAAGCGGTGGCGGCCAGTGCCGAGCTGGGCGTCTGGATGGTGAACGTCCACGCCTGCGGTGGTGAACGCATGATGCGGGCCGCCAGAGAGGCCTTGCTGCCCTATGGCGACAAGGCGCCGCTGCTGATCGGGGTTACCGTGCTGACCAGCATGGAGCAATCCGACATGGCGCCGCTTGGCCTGGACGTGAGCCCGGCCGAGCAGGTGATCCGGCTGGCGACATTGACCAAGGCCGCAGGGCTGGATGGGGTGGTTTGCTCCGCCAATGAGGCGAGTCAGCTCAAGGCTCAGCTCGGCGCCGACTTCAAGCTGGTGACCCCGGGTATTCGCCCCACTGGGTCCGCGGCCGGGGATCAACGCCGAGTGATGACACCGCTGGCTGCGATGCAAGCCGGCGCCGACTATCTGGTCATAGGTCGCCCCATCACCCAGGCGGACGATCCTGCCGCCATGTTATCAGGCATCAATGCGGAACTGGCCGGGCGTTAAGGTTTGAAGGCCGGGTGACCCCGGCCTGTTTTTTGGTCAAGGCAACCAAGCGAGCGTTGGGCTCCATCACTTCTTGATGGGCTGGCTGCCGACACTGACCGGCAACAGGCCGAGCAGCAGGCCCGCCACCGAGCCAATCAGATGTGATTCGATGTGAACCCGGGCGCCTATCAGTACAGAAACCGGGCTCTCGCCCGCGCTGTAGAAGTCCACTCCAAGCTTGATGAGCACCCCCAGCAGCATCAGCCAGCCCGAATAGCGGCGATAGCGGATGTCCTGCAAGGCTCCCCACACGAACAGGCCGTGCAAGGCGCCCGACAGCCCCATGTACCACTGGGTCTGCGGGCATAACCACCAGATGCCAAGACCGACGGCGCCCCCCAGCAACAGCAGCAACACCGGCAGGCGGCAACCCGTCAGGTATTCACGAAACAGGCTGTAGAGCACGCACAGGCCGCTCAGGTTGAGCAGCAGGTGCCATAAATTGGTGTGGGCCAGATTGCCTGTTATGATGCGCCACCCTTCGCCTTGGGCGATCAGGGGGCGATCGAAGGAGAGCAAATGATTCGGTACTGTGAAGAAAAGCAACAAGCTGGCGAGTGAAAGCGTGATGACCCAGAGCAATCCTGATTTTTCTGACAACATGAAACAGCCCAACGACAAGAACAGCCGATACTGTACACGTTGCACCAGAGCCCTCAAAGCCTGTCTGTGTGATTATATTCGGCAGGTGCCGCATCTCGCTCCCCTCCATATTTTGCAGCATCCGAGTGAAGCGGGGCACCCCAAGGGCACAGCCGCTCTGCTCGCCGCCGCCCTCACCCACGCCAGCATTCATGTGGGGGAGGATTTTGCCGAGGCGCATTGGCTCAATGCCTTGCTGGCGGATCCCGAGGTGCACTGCTATCTGCTCTGGCCTGACGAGCATGCGCTGGCGCTGGATCAGGTGCGCGATCAACGGCATCAGGCAGGGGATCACCGTCAGGTCTGCTTTTTGCTGCTCGATGGCACCTGGCGCAAGGCGTATCGCATCTTGCACAGCAATCCGGCCCTGCTGCGGCTGCCCAGGATCAAGCTCGGCGCCATCCCGGGCCAGTACTCCATTCGCAAGAAGCCGTTTCCCGAGGCGTTGTCGACCCTGGAAGCGGGTTATCATCTGTTATCCCAGTGGGAGGGTGAGCCCGCGCGCTTCGCCCCGCTGATGAACCTCTTTACCCATTTAAACCGGCAGTGGCATGACTTTGCACAAGGTCGCCGTACTTGAACTGCCTGAAGGAGTGATAAACGTGAAAAAAGCCGTCGTGGTGTTCAGTGGTGGACAGGACAGCACCACCTGTCTGGTGCAGGCTCTGGCCCATTATGACGAGGTGCATGCCATTACCTTTGATTATGGCCAGCGCCATCGGGAGGAGATAGAGACGGCTCGCCGACTGGCCGGCGCGCTTGGCATTGCCGCCCACAAGGTGATGGACGTGACCCTGCTCAATGAACTGGCGGTCTCGGCCCTGACCCGTGACGACATTCCGGTCAGCTGCGAGCTGCAAGACAATGGTCTGCCAAATACCTTCGTGCCGGGCCGTAACATACTGTTTCTGACCCTGGCCTCCATCTATGCCTACCAGGTGGGCGCCGAGTCGGTGATCACCGGGGTGTGCGAGACCGACTTCTCCGGCTACCCGGATTGTCGCGACGAGTTCGTCAAGACGCTCAATCAGGCGGTCTCCCTGGGGCTGGGTCGCGGCATCCGCTTCGATACCCCGCTGATGTGGCTCGACAAGGCCGAGACCTGGGCGCTGGCGGATCACTATGGTCACCTGGAGACGGTGCGCAAGCAGACGCTGACCTGCTACAACGGCATCGCCGGCGATGGTTGTGGCACTTGTCCCGCCTGCGAACTGCGTAGCCGGGGGCTGAATCTGTATCTGGCCGACAAGGCGGGCATCATGGCCCGGTTGTACGAGAAAACCGGGCTGGGCGAGAAAAGCGGACTGTGAGCCTGCGTCTTGCCCTCGCTTGGGGTATAATCCGCGACTTTTGCAACAAGCCGTGACCGAGATGCACTACCCAATCAACGAGATTTTCCAGACCATCCAGGGGGAGGGCATCTTCACCGGCCTGCCCGCCATCTTCGTTCGCCTGCAAGGCTGCCCCGTGGGCTGCCCCTGGTGCGATACCCGTCATACCTGGATTGTCGATCCCGCTCGTGAAGTGGGGGTTCAGGCAGTGCTCGACTGTTCCAATGAATCCGATGGTTGGAGCAAGATGAACACTGAGCAGATCCTGGCCAGTTTCCAGCAGCTCGGTTATCAGGCCCGTCATGTGGTGATCACCGGGGGCGAGCCTTGTCTGTATGACTTGCAGGCGCTCTCTTGTGCCTTGCTGGCAGCCGGGTATCAGGTGCAGATCGAAACCAGCGGTACCAGCGAGATCCAGACCCATGCCAATACCTGGGTTACCGTTTCGCCCAAGATTGGCATGAAGGGGGGGCTGCCCGTGCTGGTCTCGGCCCTCGAGCGTGCCAACGAGATCAAGCATCCGGTGGCGACCGAGCGTCATATCGAGGAGCTGGATGCCCTGCTGGCGACTGCCACCTTGCGCCCTGACGTGGTGATTGCGCTGCAACCCATCAGCCAGAAGCCCAGAGCCACCCAGCTGGCGATGGCCACCTGTATCGCCCGTAATTGGCGGCTCTCCATCCAGACCCATAAATATCTGGACATCGATTAATATGGAGTGGCTGTCTGACGAGCGGGTGTTGCTGACCCTGGCCCACAAGATGCCTTACGGCAAATATCAGGGGCGGCGCATCATAGATATTCCAGAGCCCTATCTGGTGTGGATGGCGCGCACCGGCTTTCCTGCTGGCGCGTTGGGCCAGACCCTGGCCCTTGCCTATGAGATCAAACTCAACGGGCTCGAATCCATGATTGTTCCCATTATTAACAGGATGTCGGTATGAGAATATATACGAGGCAGGGTGATAAAGGCATGACCCGGCTGGCCGATGGCGTGCAATTGGCCAAGGACGATACGCGGGTGGAAGCCTATGGCTATATCGATGAATTAAATTCTCATATAGGTCTACTCATTGCCGAGGTTCCTGCTGCTGAAACCGGCTTATTATCCGACTTGTTATTATTGCAACAAGAGTTGTTCGATTTGGGCGGTGAACTGGCATTTTCCAGCGATGGTCAGCAGGAGGCCATCTGGCAGGTGAATAATGCATGGACGTTGCGCCTGGAGCGGCAAATAGATGGCTACAGCGCCAATTTGCCCGTGCTGCGCAATTTCATTTTGCCCAGTGGTTCCCGGGCGGCGGCGCAAGCCCATGTGGTACGCACGCTTACCCGTCGCTGTGAGCGCCTGCTGCTGAGCCTGAGCCGTGCGGAGCAGATCAATCCGGCCATACTGCCTTATATGAACCGGCTGAGTGACTGGTTCTTCACCATAGCCCGCTACCTGCTGGCCTGTACCGCGACGCCGGAAGTGCTCTGGGTCAAGGCGGCAGAACGGGGTTGATGAGCGGATATCAGGCAATAAAAAACCTCGCACTGCGAGGTTTTTTATTGGAGGTCGTTTGCCTGATCAGATGGCAAATTCTTCGACGGATTTACCGTCGGCAACGGCCTTGGCAATCACGGATGGCATGCGACCCTGACCGGTCCAGGTTTTTTCAATGCCGTTATCCAGATAGCGATATTTGGCCGGGCGAGGGGCGCGCTTGCCTTTGGCAGCTTTGGCCGGTTCAGTGGCAACAGTGCCCACCAGTTCGGCCGGATCAATGCCGGCGGCTTTCAGCATTTCGGCATATTCGTTAATCTTGCGCTGATGCTCTTCACGGGCCTGACGATCGGCGGATTCATCTTGCTGACGTTCGGCAACAATAGCGGAGAGCTTTTCCAGCCCTTCTTCCAATTGCTCCAGAGTCAGCTCACGGCAAGCTGCGCGCAAGCTACGGATATTCAGCAGTACTTTCAAAAATTCGTTCATAGTGTCCACCACGCGAGCAAAGGAATGAATTAAATAAAAAGAGTAATTTTGGGTAATTTATACGGCAGCTTGCTATTAAGTCAAGATAAGCGAATTAATAAATTCAGAGTGCAAATTAAGTGAACTATTTTGAATTCAGGCTGGATTCAGCAATATTGGCCGACATCATACTCGACTGAGTTCTGGGTAGATGAAAATAGCGACAAAATCGATATATTTGCACCATTTGACTACCATTTTGCCATTTTAAAATGCCCCGTGTGGGGATTTAATCAAAAAACTTGCTATAACGTGCCAGCACGATAAAATGTGCCTCGAATACCTTTAAGTAGAGGCGCGCTGCCTATGACTACTTGTGCGGAGGGTGATGCCTGTGATGCATGAGGAAAGGAGTCAGCGCCGAAGTGGCCAGGCCATCATACCGGGCTGCTGGTTCTGCATCGAACAGGTGCAGGACTGCCATAGTCATCCACTATGGAGCGCTACCTGAAGGGGCTGAGGAGTATAACCTCCCCATGGGTTTTGTTTCTTTATCCTCTCGGTAGATCTCCACCTGCTGTCTTTAGGTGCAAAGAGATCATGGACATCATTCATTACGCCGACTCCGGTTGGTCTGTCATCCCCCCTTTACTGGCCGTCGCTCTGGCGATCATCACCCGCCGCGTCCTGGTGTCGCTGGGGGTAGGTATCGTTGCCGGCAGCCTGCTGCTCAACCAGTTTTCCCCGCTCGATTCCCTGCATTACATGTTGAATACCGTGCTCAAGATCTTCTGGGTCGAGGGAGCACTCAATCGTGACAACGTCAACATGCTGCTGTTCATGCTGCTGCTGGGCGGCCTCATCAGCCTGATGAGTGTCTCCGGTGCGACCCGCGCCTTCGCCGAGTGGGCCGAACGTCGTGCCAAGACCCGCAAGGGGGCCAAGGCGCTCACCGGCATGATGGTGTTTGCCTTCTTCATCGATGACTTCTTCCACAGTCTGTCGGTGGGGGCCATCTGCCGCCCGGTCACCGACCGCTTCCAGATCTCCCGTGCCAAGCTGGCCTATCTGCTGGACTCCACCGCGGCGCCCGTCTGCGTGCTGATGCCTATCTCCTCCTGGGGTGCCTACATCATTGCCCTGGTGGGGGGCATCATGGCGGCGCACGGTCTGACCGATCAGAGCCCCATCTCCGCCTTCGTCGAGATGATCCCGATGAACCTCTACGCCGTGTTCACCCTGATCATGGTGCTGGTGGTGATCGCATTCCAGCTCGACATCGGCTCCATGCGTCAGCATGAGCAATGGGCGCTGGAAGGCAAGCTGTGGGACGAGTCCAAGGGTCGCCCCATAGGCCTGGACATGGAGAGCCCGGAAGAGAGCAATGGTGGCATGATCGACATGGTGTTGCCGATCCTGACCCTGACCGCCGCCACCGTCTATTTCATGATCCACTCCGGTGCCGCTGTGCTGAGCGAGAAGGGGCTGCCGTTCAGTGTGCTCGGCTCGTTTGAGAACACCAACGTCGGCTCTTCCCTGGTCTATGGCGCCCTGTGCAGCCTGGTGGTCTCCATCGGTCTGGCCATGCGCCTCAAGCTCGGCGCCAAGAACTGGATGAAGGCCGCCCCGCAAGGAATCATGGCCATGCTGCCGGCCATCAACATATTGCTGTTCGCTTGGACCATAGGCGCCGTGGTGCGCGACGTGGAGACCGGCAAGTACCTGGCCTCCATGGCCAACGGCAACCTGCCGATCGAAGTGTTGCCGGCGGTGGTGTTCATCCTCTCCTGCGCCATGGCGTTTGCCACAGGCACCAGCTGGGGCACCTTTGGCATCATGCTGCCGCTGGCCGGTGACATGGCGGCAGCCAGCGACATCAGCCTGATGCTGCCCATGCTGGCCGCCGTGTTGGCAGGCTCTGTGTTCGGTGACCACAGCTCGCCCATCTCGAGCACCAGTATCCTGTCGGCCACGGGCGCAGGGTGCCATCACATCGATCACGTGATGACCCAGCTGCCCTATGCGCTGGCCATCGCCTTCGGTGCCGCGCTCGGTTACCTGGTCATGGGGTTGATGCATTCAGTGCTGGCAGGCTTCACGGTCAGTGGGCTCTGGTTTGTGATCTTCTCCGGTTACCATCTGCGTAAGGCTCGGCTCCATCGAGAGCTGGCTATCGCATAAATAGAACAAGGGGCCCACGGGCCCCTTGGTTTTGGCAGGGGCTTTGGTTAGCATGCGCCCCATAAATTCAGTTTCGGAACAACACCATGGCTTCACTGCACTACAAATTTGCCACCATGAATTCAGGCAAATCCACCCAGCTCATCCAGGCCCACTTCAATTATCTGGAGCGAGGCATGCAGCCCCTGGCCATGACACCGGCCATCGATGACCGCTTCGGTGCGGGGGTGATCAGTGCCCGGGTGGGATTGGAGTTGAAGGTGGATGTGTTCAGTGACGGCTGCGATCTGTTCGAGATGGTGAAGGCGCGCCATGCCGAGAAGCGCATCGATGTGTTCATCGTCGACGAGGCCCAGTTTCTGACCCGCGAGCAGGTCTACCAGCTGGCGCGCATCGTCGATGAGCAGGATATTCCCGTGATGGCCTACGGCCTCAAGACCGACTTTCGCGGTGAGCTGTTCCCTGGCTCCTACCATCTGCTCTGTCTCGCCGATAAGTTCGAAGAGCTGAAAAGCATCTGCTGGTGCGGCAACAAGGCGCACATGAACTCCCGGGTGAGTGCAGCCGGTCAGGTGATGCGAGACGGTGAGCAGGTGGAGATAGGTGGCAACGATCGCTATGTGTCACTGTGCCGCAAGCACTATCTTGAAGGACGGGCCTACAAGTGATCCGGCCGCGATAAGAGAGAAGGGCGCCAATCTGGCGCCCTTCTTGTTTGCGACTCAGTCGATCTCGATATCCACGGGGGCAATGATGGGATCGGCCACCGGCAGGCGATGGAACAGCTGGCGAAAATGTTGCTGAACCCGACCTATGTCCACCAGCGACATGCCGGAGGCGAAGCCGAACCAGACGTAGAGCCCGGTGAGATCGCGAAACATGGGAGGCAGGTAGCGGGGGGCATCGATCAGCCCTTCCAGATAGTGCTGATAGAGCACGGGAATGTCGTCCAGGGTCACCTTGCCGACGAACAGCATGGGCAGGATCTCGGGGACCCCTTCCAGCACGGCGCTGCGGATGAAGTTGACCGTCTCCACGTAGCCGCGCACGTAGGAGAGATCCTTGGTAAAGCAGGCACCGCCGTCCACCATGCCGCCACGAAATACCCGCTGGGTGATCTTGTAGGCGTCATGCTCGCTGGTGCCCTGCGCCACAAAATGCTGGAACACCTCGACAAAGTCGGCGCCGCGCTCCGCCATGTCGATGGCCATCACCCGATCCGAGATGCGCTTGGCCCGATCCGGAAAGGAGCTGAAGGTGAGCGTCTCGATCAGTACTGCCAGCCCCTCCTGACAGGCGGTGATGCGCGGTGAGCCGGCGCTGAGCCAGGTGGCGTAGGGCTGCTGGCGGCCGTTGAGGGTGGTGCCCACGTGCACCCAGCCCTCGTGCACCTCCAGCACCTGCAGATCCAGCTCGGAGAAGCGGGCGTGGGAGTTGAGCTTGATGTAATCGCCGCCGGCGGCTGCGTCCGAGACGATGCCATCGCTTAGCTTGACCTGTACCGTGCCGTCGCTGAAATAGCTCGACAGCTTGCTCTGCAGCTTGGCGACCGCCGCTTCCCCTTCAAACTCCTTGGGGTAGGGGCGCACCAGATGACGGGCACCGGGCAAGGAGAAAATATCGCACAAGCGGGCTCCCAGCTCCTTGAGGGTCTTGCGATCGCCGCGCAGGTGATCGCTTGCCGAGCCGTACAGCAACTGGCTGTAGCGCAAGAAATCGGGCTGCCCGCGCTGGCGCAGCATCTCGATCACCACCATGTACTGATCGACCGTCTCTTGCAGGATCCGTCCCAGCTCATCCTGAGGGCCCAGCCGGCGCCGGATCCTGTCCCGCAACTCCTTGAGTTCAAGATACTTGTTGCGAGGATCGAAGCCGAGGGGCAGGGCATCGTAGAAGTGCTGATCGATGGCGGGCAGCGTTCGTCCCCCGTTGGCCAGAAAATCGGCCTGGAGGTGACGGGGCCACTTGATGGCATCCAGAATGCGAATGGGCTTTTGCAGGGCCAGCAGTTCATCCGACAGGGATTTCAGATGCAGGCGGTACTTTTCTTGGATGGTCATCAGGCCTTCTGTGGGGTGAAGGTGGGGCGAGAATGGCTGAGTATATGCATAGTGTTTGCCAAAAAGAAGCTGGCTCCCTGCTTATCCGGCCACTGCACTTTTGGTTGCCGGAAAATTGGTTTAGACTGCGCCCCTTGATCCTTATCGTGTCGTGGAAATGATGAATATCCCCAGCTCTGAAATGATAATGCGTTGGTTGCAGCAGGCTCGTATCGAGCACTATGTCTGCGATCAGTGTCATGGCATCCACATTGTCTCCCTGCAGTCCGTCGACGGCATTCAGGAGAGCCGGATCTTTGTCGAAGAGGAAGGGCTGCTGTTTTCATCCGAGCTGGAAGTGCGTCCCTCCTCGCTGCTGCCGCTGATGGCCGAACTGGGTCGCCTCAACATGCAATACCCGTCGCTCAAGGTGTTCCTCGACATTATCGATGACAACCTGCCGCGCCTCATAGTGGGCCACACTGTGTTCACCAAGGCGGGTCTCTCCGTGGAACAGTTCCTGCTGTTCGTCGAAAGCACCACGGCCGCGACCCATGAAGTGGTGTCCGAATGCGAGCGCCTTGGCTTCCTCAACCTGCCCGAGATCCAGGTCGCGCCGGAATGCGTGCACTGATTTGTGCGTTAAATGTGCGAACGATTCGTCAGGCAAAAAAAGCCGTTGACGCAGGCGGGGCTTTCCCCTAAATTACGCCCCGTTCCAGCGCAACAGCGCCGTGAACACTGTGTTGGCTGAACACGTTAAACAACAGACCAAAATTTGGTGATGTGCCCAGTGGCTGCCAGCCGACGATATCGGCAAGCAAGTACGAGCCCATGACTAAAACAAATTGGTGAGGTGTCCGAGTGGCTGAAGGAGCACGCCTGGAAAGTGTGTATACGGCAACGTATCGAGGGTTCGAATCCCTCCCTCACCGCCAAATAAAACAAAAGGGCCTGTCGAAAGACAGGCCCTTTTGTTTGTTCGGTGCTTGCTGGTGCGACCCCTATCCAGGCTAGGCAAGCGGGCAGTCTCGCCATGCTGGGCCGCCGAGGTAATCCGTTGGGCGAGAACCCGCTGACGGTGAGCGCATCCCGGCCGAATGCCGCCTTAAAAAACCGACCATCAGGTCGGTTTTTTGTGTTCAGGCAGATCACCTTTCACTGCCTGCCGGGGGCGGAGCCTTCGCCGAGTGCGAGTGTACTGCCCTGCGGCGCGCCTTCTCACCGCCGCTATCGCAAACCATGCCGCTATTGCGTCCGACACTGGCTGCGCGAGGCGGCCTATGCCAGCAGCGCCTGCGCAGATCATGCATGCAGCTTCGCGACCGTCATGGTGAATCGCAACAGGCTGTCACTCTCGTTTGAATAGGCATGCGGCACGTCGGTGCGTGCAACCGCCGAGCAGCCCTGGCCAATGATCAGGACGGTTTCATCCACCATGAGCGTCAATGAGCCAAGCTCGACGTGAAACAGCTCACATGTCCCTGCCGGATGGCCCTGTGAGCTGAACCGCTCACCCGGGTGCATTTCCCAGCGCCACAGCTCGATCATGTCGGGCCCGCTGGTGCCGGCCAGCAGGCGGGCGGATCCCCCCTGCTGGCCTGTCCACAGGGTAGGGATCGCCTGAGATTCAATCAGATGCACGGCCGGCGTGCTGGCCACGTCTACTATGTCCGCCACTGAGAGGCCAAGTGCTGCCGCTATCTTGCACAAGATGGCAATGCTGGGATTCGCCGTCCCCTTTTCTATCTCGACCAGCATCCCCTTGCTCACGCCAGCGCGACGTGACAGCTCATCCAGCGAGATTTTTTGCTGTTTTCTATGTTCCTTGAGCCTGCGAGACACGGCTTCGGTGACGGTGTGCACATCGGCGCCCGCGCCGGTCAGTATGTTGACTTTATTGGTCATAGGTCATTATCATGAAATAAAATGGTCAATATAAGGATGTTCCATGAAATCAGTTCTGCCGTCAATTGATCCCGGGATCGCCGCACTCGCCCCGGGTTTCAGGGCCTTGAGCATCACAGTGGTGGCGGGCGAGATAGTCAACCCGGCCATTGCCGATGCCGCGTTGGCGCGAGCCTGCCAGGGGGTGACCGGCGACCATGCCGTGTGGGCCGAGGCGCATCTCTCGGCCTGGGCCCGGGTGTTCAAAAAGTTCGGGGCCAAGCCCCAGCGGACGCCTTGCTCGGCAGATGCCCTGCGTAAACGGGTGCTGCGGGATGGCAGCCTGCCCAGCATAGATCCCATCGTAGATCTCTACAATGCGGTCAGCATAGAGTTCGCCATCCCGGTCGGTGGTGAAAACATCGCGGCCTATCACGGCTCGCCACAACTGGTCATTGCCGATGGCACCGAGCTGTTTGACACCATGAAGGAGGGGGTACTGGCGCAGGAGCATCCCGAGGCGGGAGAAGTGGTCTGGAGAGACGAGCAGGGGGTAACGTGTCGTCGCTGGAACTGGCGTCAGGGGGTGAGAACCCGGCTCGGTGCCGAGGCAAAGCAGATGTGGTTCATCTTGGAAAGCCTGCCAGAGATGCCGCTGGCCGCACTCTATGAGGCGGGGGCCCGGCTGACGGAAGGGCTGCAACTCATGATGCCCGATGCCTTGATCACGCAGACACTGGTCGGGTTTGATATCGACTAGCCAGGGGAAGATACCGGGCGCGGCGTCGCTCAACTCGCCCGGGTTCGGCGCGGCTGGCCATGCAGCGTTGTGAGTCAGCCGTTGCCATCACGGGATCACCCACACCCAGCGCAGTCCGGCTGCGCCGGGTGTTTTTGAGATGCCGCTATGCTTCAACTCTCCCGAATTGAGATGGGGGAGCCTGTGCTAGGCCGTAACCCGCCTGGCGTGGCCTGCATATGAGGGCATATCGGCGTTTGCCAGCGGCTGTGCATTGGCGCAGGGCTGGGCAAGTGCGACGAACACCCGGGAGGTGAGGCGGGTCAGCAGTTCATAGGGGATAGTCCCTATCTTCTCCGCCACCTGTTCCACCGGCAGCCCCTCTCCCCACAGGGTCACCTCATCCCCGCACTGATCGCTGGCGTGTGGCCCGAGATCGACCGTGATCATGTCCATGGAGACCCGGCCGACGATAGGCACCCGACGACCATTGACCAGCATGGGCGTCCCCTCGGGAGCCATGCGCGGATAACCGTCCCCATAGCCGACCGCGACCACCCCCAGGGTGGTGTCGCGCTGGGCCACCCAATGGGCGCCATATCCTACCGATTCTCCCTGCTTGCACTCTCTGATGGCGATGAGCTGGCTCTTGAGGGTCATGACGGGGCGCAGTCCATGATCGGTGGCCAGCTGACCACCGAAGGGGGAGGCGCCATAGAGCATGATGCCAGGTCTTATCCAGTCGCTGCGTGAACCCGGCCAGGCCAGGATCCCCGCCGAGTTGGCCATGGCCCTCTCGCCCGGCAGGTGGGCGGTGAGCAGGTTGAACGCCTCGATCTGCTGCTGGGTGGCTTGATTATCCTGCTCGTCGGACTGGCTGAAATGGGTCATGAAATGACAAGGCTGCACCAGGTTCTTGCATCGGCCAAGGCGCTCGACAAAGGCGGGCAGATCTTGCGCCCTCACACCCAGCCGGTTCATCCCGGTATCGAGCTTGAGCCAGACCCTGATGGGGGTCGGCAATTCTGCCTGCTCGAGCAGCGCCAACTGCTCCCAGGTGTGCAGTGTGGTCTGCAGATCATGAGTCGCCAGCAAAGAGAGCGCCTCGGCCGAGAAGAAGCCACCCAGTACCAGAATGGGTTTGGTGATGGCATTTGCACGCAGCACCAGCGCCTCTTCGAGTCGCGCTACCGCATAGGCATCCGCCTGGACCAGGGTGTTGGCGACCTGCAGCAGGCCATGACCATAGGCGTTGGCCTTGAGGACAGCGATGATCTTGCTGTGGGGGGCGTGACGCCGCACGACGGCAAAATTGTGATGGAGCGCATCGACATCGATGCTGGCCGTAACTGTGTTCATCATGGGATCGGGTGTCTGCTCGATGAGGGTCTGGGTTGGCTGTTCGTCTCAATCTTGACCTGCTGGCCCGGGTGCCTGGTGTCGGGTCGCCGGAGCCGTGCAGCGAATGTTGTTTTATATGCTTTGAAATGTACTTTTATGTTATCAGTTGTTTTTTGTTTGGTAAATTACGTGGCGAATGGGAGCGGATGAATGGCCTGAATACGGGATATTCCTCTGTATAAATGTGCTTCCCAACGCTTTGTTTTGCTCCCTATCACGCGATATTTATCACTGGTTATGACCCTCTGAAATGCATGGGTTAATGTGGTTTTTCAGTGAGTTGGCGGCAGGGCACGGCTTGGGTTGATGGGTTTTGACGCGGATTTGGGGCCGGAGAGGATGAAGGCGCGGGGGAAAAAGCAGGGCTGCCGGGATGGCAGCCCTTGTTGGCCTGCTACACCTTGAAGAAACCTATGCCCTGATTGAGCTGGTGGATGATGTCGGTCAGCTGGGAGGCATCGTGGTTGACGCTCTCGGCGGCGGATACGTTCTCCAGCGACATCTGGGTGATCTCCTCGACCGACTGGGCGATCAGCTGGCTGGCGGCGGCCTGCTCATGGAGCATGGAGCTGATCTCCTGGATGAGGCCCACCACCTTGCGGGAGCTCTGATCCACCTGGGCCATGGTATCGCTGGAGCCGTCAGTGGTTTCTCGCACTCTGCTCATGCTGTCGGCACAGGCATTCATTCCCTTGACCGCGCCCGTGGCCCCCTGCTGGATCGACTTGAGCATCTCGTTGATCTCTTGCGTCGCCTGGGTCGTCCGCGCCGCCAGGGTACGCACCTCGTCGGCCACCACGGCAAAGCCACGGCCCATGTCACCGGCCCGGGCGGCCTCGATGGCGGCGTTGAGTGCCAGCAGGTTGGTCTGATCCGCCACACCCTGGATCATCACCGAGATCTGGCTGATGCGGGTGATGTCATCAAACAGCCCCTGCACCTGTTTAGCCGAGTCGTTGACGGCTGTAGTGACCCTGAGCACTTCTTGCGAGGCGTGCTTGACCTGCTCTTCGCCCGAATGGGCAATCTCTCCCGACTGCATCACCACGCTGTTGGCCTGGTTGGCGAAGGAGGAGAGCTGGGAGACCGAGGTGGTCAGCTCTTCAACCGATGCGGCTGTGTTGGCGGTCGCCAGCGATTGTTGCTGGGAGCTGGTGTTGACCTGCTGGGCGGCAGCGACCAGCTGGGAGGAGCTGGCGGTCAACCCTTCGGCGGCGCGCTGCATGGTCGAGACAATGTCGCGCAAGCTGTGGCGGGTGCTGCTCATGGCTTGCTGCATCTGGGTCAGCTCATCGTTGCCTTCCGCACTGTCCTGCGCCGTGAGATGCCCTTGCGCCAGCTGCTTCAGCTCGCTCATGATGGCGATCAACGGCAGATTGATGCTGCTGCTGAGCAGCCAGCCCAGCACCAGGGAGAGCATGACGGAGCCGACGAGTATGGTGTAGGTGGCGGTGGTGATATCGGCGACGATCACATCGCTGTCATCATAGGCCTGCTTGCCGAGCCCCTGATTGATGTCCACCAGCTTGCTGAGCAGGTCGTCGACCACCTGAAAGCTGGCGGCGGCTTCCCCCTTCATCAGCTTGACGGCGGTGTCGTTGTCGTTGGCATAACTGGCGGCCATCGCCTTTTTCGCACTCTCTTTATAGATGGGCCAAGTTTTGTCCACCTCGGCCAGCGCGGCTTTTTCCGGCTCGGTCAGATAGGTCGCCCGGTATTTATTCAGCAGGGCATTCATCTTTTGCTCATGTTGATCCATGTCGCTGGCGATCTTGTCCATCCCTGCTGGGGTGGGCTCTATGACATAGTCAAACAGCGAACGGTTATGGTAGATGGCCTGCATATTGGCATTGGCTATGTCGGTGATGGGGGTCAGGTTGTTGAGATACATGCTATTGAGCATGTCGTTGACGGTGGCGGTATTTTGTTTGCCGTAGAGCCCCACCCCGATCAGGATGAGATTCAGCAACAGAAAAGAGACAATAAGCCGCGTCTTGATGGAGATCTGGCGAAGTAGGTTGTTCATGGTAGCCTCATGCTTGTTATTAGCGTCCCTGCAGCGAGATTACGACTGCTCTCTTATGTCCTCCCACCCCTGGCCGGGTGAGCACCACAATATCGTTGCTTTAATTCTCGTTATTTCACTCTTTATTTCACTCTGGCCTGCCATTCGGCGAACCATTTTTCAATCTGCTCAACGGGGAGCGGGCGACTGATGTAGTAGCCCTGGGCCAGCTCGCACCCCAGCAGGGCCAGTTGCCGCCAGTCCTCTTCGCTCTCAACCCCTTCGGCCACCGTCTTGAGCCCGAGCTTCTGGCTCATGACAATGGCTGAGGTCAATATAGCCAGTTTCTTCGGGCTGCTATGGGCGTCGTGAACAAATTCTTTATCTATCTTGATCTCGGTGAAGGGGCAGCGGGATAGCTGCTTCATGGAGGAGTAACCGGTGCCATAATCATCCATTGCGATGCCAAACCCCCTGAGCCGCAAACGTGCCAGCGTGCCCAATGACATGGAGAGATTGGACATGAAGGTGGTTTCGGTAACTTCAATAATGATGGCGTTACAGGGCAGCTGATGTTCTTGCACTATGGCAATCATGTTCTCAACCAATTTATCCGTCAGTAACAGGGTCACCGGCAAATTAATCGAGCAGCTGATGGGCGCGGGCATGCAGGCTAATTTATTGAGCGCGTCACAGGTGGCATGCAGAAAGTGATAAAAGAAGTCCAGCGCCAATTGCCCCTCTTCCAGATGATGCACAAAACAGATGGGAGGAATAACGCCGTGCTCGGGATGGAGCCAGCGAACCAGGGCTTCAAAGCCATAGAGGCTAGAGTCGGTCATGATCACCTTGGGCTGCAAAAAGGGCACCAGTTGCTGATTATCCAGCGCCTGCTGCACATCCTCGGCGGTGAAGGCGAGCTGCATCCACTTCTTGTTTTCCCTGTGGATCAGGGGATCGCAATGCTGCAGCATGTTGTGCAGATCGCTCGATTTGAGCGGCTTGGACAGCACGCCTATCACCTCCAGAGTGCCCGCATCGGCAATGGCGTGGATCACGTCCAGCACATCCCGCTCCACCCCGCTCATCACGGCCACAAACATCCGGTAGTGGGTATTTTTTTCCAGGTTGCTGATGAGCTCCACCCCGTCCATGCCGGGCATGTTGAGGTCGGTCAGCAGCAGATCGATGCGCTCCTCTAGGCGCTCCAGTTGTTGCAACTTGTCCAGTGCATCCTGGCCGTCTTGGGCCACATGAATTTGGCCAAACCCCAGCTCCTGCAACAGGCAGGTCACCTCATACTGCTGGGTGCGGGAGTCATCCACCACCATGGCACTGCGTCCTTGCCATTTTTCCAACGACATAATTACACGCCTCGTTGATCCGGACGGCTGAGCGTCTGGGTTATGTGTGTGAGTGACATGACTTCATCCACGCCGCCATGGGCTATGGCCTCTTTCGGCATGCCAAAAACCACGCAACTGCTTTCATCCTGCGCTATGGTGCGGGCTCCTGTGTCGTGCAGCTCTTTCATGCCCCGGGCACCGTCATCCCCCATGCCGGTCATTATGATGCCAAGCGCATTACTGCCCGCGCTCACGGCCACCGAGCGAAACAGCACGTCCACCGACGGGCAGTGGCGGGAGACTGGCGGGCCCTCTTTCACTTCGGCCAGATACTGGGTGCCGCTGCGCTGGATCAGCAAGTGCTTGCCGCCCGGGGCTATGATGGCGACGCCCGGCAGCAGGCGATCGCCGGTGACGGCTTCCTTTACCTCCAGCTGGGAGAGGCTGTTGAGCCGCTCGGCGAAGGAGGCGGTAAACCGGGCCGGCATGTGCTGCACTATGGCCAGCCCCGGGCAGCTGGCGGGCAGGCGGGAGAGCAGATACTCCAGCGCCTGGGTACCGCCGGTGGAGGTACCCAGCGCGATGATCTTCTCCGTGGTGCGAAACGAGATCCGCTCGGCCGGGGGGGAGAGCATCTCATCGGCATTGTGGCGCGGGACGACCGCTATCTGATTGGTCGCGGGCAGCAGATTGCGCAGCTTGGCGCTGACGGCGCCTCTTATCTCCTGAATGAAGTCGTTGGCCGACTGCTGCAGGAAGCTCTTGATACCCACGCTGGGCTTGGTGACGATGGAGATGGCCCCCGCCGAGAGGGCCTCCAGGGTGATCTTGGCGCCCTCTTCGGTCAGGGAGGAGCAGATGATGACGGGGGTCGGGTGCTCAGCCATGATCTTCTTGAGGAAGGTCAGCCCGTCCATGCGCGGCATCTCTATGTCGAGGATGATGACATCGGGCCAGCACTTCTTCATCTGCTGCATGGCGAAGATGGGGTCGAAGGCGGCGCCAATGACCTCGATGTCCGCAGCCTTGCTCAGCATCTGGGTCAGCACTTCCCGCACCAGGGCCGAGTCGTCGACGATCAATACCCGTATTGTCATGGTGCATCCTTTGCTGGCAGACGGCGATAGCGGGAAGGGGCTTCCTGTACCAGGGGAAGATCCTGTTGGCGAATGATCTCGGAGTGACCGACCAGCAGATAGCCGTCTGGTCTCAGCAGCTGGCAAAGCTGGGAAAGGACGCGGGCCTTGGTGGTGTCGTTGAAGTAGATGAGGACATTTCTGAGCAAAATCACATCGAAATTGCGCTCCTGATACTCGCCGCACGACAGCAGGTTGAGGTTGGCGAAGGAGACTTTTCTGGCGAGCGTCGGCTTGACCCGGATCTGGCCCGCGTATTCGTCATGACCGCGCTGAAAGTAGCGCAGCCACAGATGGGGCGGCACATGCTGGGCCCGTTCGACCGCATAAATGGCGCGCCGGGCAAAGGGAATAACACGGGTATTGATGTCGGTGCCGTGAATGCTCCAGCGTTCGTTGATGCCGAGTTGTTCGGCCAGCACCATGGCGGCGGAGTAAGCCTCCTCGCCAGTGGAGCAGGCCGCTGACCATACGCGAAGCGGCTGGCTGCGGCTGGCGAGCAGCTGCTCGGCATGGTGCTTGAGCCAGGTGAAGTGCTGGGCCTCACGAAAAAAATAGGTCTCGTTGGTCGACAGCAGATTGATGGCGAGCTGACGTTCCTGGGGGGCGAGGGGCTGGTTTATCCGCTCCCAATAGGCTTGATAGCTGGTGAGCTGCAATGCCCGCAGCCGCTTGGCGAGCCTGGATTGCACCAGTGCCCGCTTGCAGGGGGCGAGATCTATGCCCGCCGTGTTGAGGATGAAGCGCCGAAACAGATCAAACTCGCTCTGACTGAGGGTCGGGACCAGTTCTGGCGTGAACAGCGGCGCCGCCATGTTCATCCGCCTTGCTCTTGCGAGAACAGCTGGCCGGTGGCGGCCTCGGCCATTGCGCTCAGTTCGGTGATGGAGAGCGCCTTGTGCATGTCGAGCAGGATGGCGAACCGCTGATCTATGGTAACCACCCCCTGAATGAAGTCGCCCCGGATGTGGGTGCCGAAGGTCGGGGCCGGCTCTATGGTGTCGGTTCGGATCTCCAGCACCTCGCACACCGCATCCAGCAGCATGCCGATCTCCTGCTCCTCCCCAGTGCTGTTGGGCAGGGAGAGAATGGCGACGCAGGTAGTGGGCAGCAGTGGAGTCTGGGCTCTGCCAAAGCGGATGGAGAGATCGATGACGGGTACCACTGCCCCCCGCAGGTTGATTATGCCCCGCACGAAGTGCGGCATCATGGGGACCGGTGTCATCCCCTCGAACTCGATGATTTCTCGGATGCAACCAATGTCGACCCCATACAGCTCCCCCCCCAGCATGAAGGTGACGCAGTGAAAATGGGAAGCCGTGGCAGCAGGAGCAAAGGTATCTCTCATCGGCCTGCTCCTAATAGTTGGTGAACTTGCCATCATCTATCTCTCGCTCCAGATCCTCTTGGTGGAAGGGCTGCTGACGGGCAAATCCCTTCTTCGGCTTGACGCGTCTGGTGGCGGAGTAGGTGGCACTGTGCAAGGGATGGGGTTGGCGATCGTTCCCCCCCCTGAGCGTGAATTGCTGCATCAGCTCCTGTAGTTGCAGGGCGGTGGAGCTGAGCTCTTCCGAGGTGGAGCTGAGCTCTTCCGCCGAGGCGGCCGAGGCCTGCATGCCATCGCTTATCTGGGTCACGGCTATGTTGATCTGGGAGACGCTGGCCCGCTGCTCGCGGGAGGCGGAGGCTATCTCCTGCACCAGGGTGGCGGTCTGATCGATGCCGGGCAGCATCTCGCGCAGCAACGAACCCGCCTGCTCGGCCACGCTGACGGAGCGACCCGCCAGCTCGCCTATCTCCTTGGCGGCGGTTTGTGACCGCTCGGCCAGCTTTCTCACCTCGGCGGCGACGGTGGCAAAGCCCTTGCCGTGCTCACCGGCCCTGGCCGCCTCGATGGCGGCATTGATGGCCAGCAGATCCGTCTTGTTGGCGATGTCATTGATGACTGTGATGCGCGAGGCTATCTCCTTCATGGCGTGGACCATCTCGCCAACCGCCTTGCCACTGTCGGTGGCGCTGCTGGCGGCCTTGGTGGAGATGTTCTCGGTCACCCTGGCGTTGTCGGCATTCTGGCTCACTGTCGCCGTCATCTCCTCGACCGAGGCGCTGGTCTGCTCGACGCTGGAGGCGAGCTCGGACGACGTCTGGGAGAGGGCATTGGCGGTGGCGGCGACTTGCTCTGAGGCCGAGCCTATCGCCTCCGACATGGCACCCACCTCGTTGAGGGTATCGGAGAGGCGGTGGGCCATGCTCTTGATAGCGTAAAGCAGGCTGCTGGTGTCGTCGGCTCTGAGCAGCACAGGGGTGGAGAGATCGCCGTCGGCGACGCGGGCTACCACCTGCACCGTATAGGAAGGATCTCCTCCCAGCTGGCGCAATATGCTGCGGGTCACCAGCAGGGCCAGCACGAAGCAGATAAGAAAGGCGCTGCAGGCGATGGCGATCATGATCTGCAGATTGTCCCCATAAACGATTTTGCTGTCGGCTAATGACTGGGTGGCGAGTTTGTCATTCAGGTTGACCAGGTTGGTGAGAAGATCGTCAGCAACATTGAACGCCGGTCGCCCCTGTTCGGTCAGCATGATGGCGGCTTTCTGGTTATTGAGATTGTCCCCCGCATCGGATTGCACAGTCCGTATGATGCTGTCGGCTATGGGTTTGTAAATTGCCCATGCCTGGTCAAAGCGAGCCAACAGATCTATTTCTGGCTGGGTGAGGGAGGTTTTGCGGTACTTGTCGATCAGTTCATTCATCTTGCTTTCATAGCGCAACATGTTGTTTTCATTTTCTTTTCTTGTTTTTTCATTGCTTTCAAGCACATAACGATAGAGGGCCCGACTCGTGTATATGGCCTGTATATTGGCGTTGGCCAGATCCTTGATGGGGACGAGCTGATTGGCATGCATGTTCTCGACCAGCGTTGCCATCTCCTTGGTGGAGGAGTAGCTGGTGAGCGTCAGCACGCCCAGCAACAGCATGAGAATGGAAAACGAGAACACCAGCTTTGTTCTGACTTGCAAGTTGTGAAACCAGTCCATGGCTCTACTCCGTGAATCCTGTTAGTGACAGTGTGGTCTGTGGTCAATGCCTGATGGTGAACAGGACGTCGGCCTGCTGATGGAGCAAGTGTTGCTCCCGCCGCCACGCCAGCTGAATGAGCTGGGGTACGTCGAGGATCAGCGCCGGCTGGCCATTGCCCAGAATGGTGGAGCCGCTGACGTAACGCAGGGATTTGAACAAGTCTCCCAGCGGCTTGATCACCGCCTGTACTTCCCCTATCAGGCGATCCACCACGATACCGGCGCGGTTGTCGGCGTAATCGACCATCACCACGAACTCGGGTTCGGTCGCCGCCGGCAGGGCAAACAGTTCGCGCAGGGCGATGAAGGGAACCCACTCCCCGCGCACGTTGATCTGGCGACTCTGGCTGTGCAGGGCATCCGGCGGCAGGTCGATGCACTCGACCATCATGTCGAGGGGGATCACCAGGGAGGCGTGATCCACCTCAATCCGGAAGCCGTCTATAATGGCCAGGGTCAGGGGCAGCCTGAGCCGGAAGGTGGTACCTGTACCCAGCCGACTCTCTATGGTGGTTTCACCGCGCAGAAAGTCCAGATTGCGCTTGACCACATCCAGCCCGACCCCGCGCCCCGAGAGATCGCTGACATCGGCGGCGGTCGAGAATCCCGGCAGGAATAGCAGCTGGAAGATCTCCTGTTCACTGAACACCTTGCCCTCCGGCACCATGCCCTGGGCGTGGGCCTTGGCGAGGATCTTGTCGCGATCTATGCCCCGGCCGTCATCGCTTACCTCCACCACAACGGCACCGGCGTCATGGTAGGCGTTCAGGGTGATCACCCCTTGCGCCGGCTTGCCGGCCGCCAGCCGCAGTGCCTGATCTTCGAGGCCGTGATCGGCGGCATTGCGCACCAGATGCATCAGGGGATCGGTCAGTTTCTCGACCATGGATTTGTCGATGTCGGTGTCGGCGTTGCGGATCTGCAGCTGGATCTCCTTGCCCGTCTGCTGGGAGAGTTCGTGCACCAGTCGCGGGAAACGGTTGAAGATCTCGTTGATGGGCACCATGCGCAGGGTCAGGGCATCGTCACGTATCCCCTCCACAAGGGTGTTGACGGTGGCGACTGATTCGATGAGCTCCGCATCCCCCCTGAGCCTGGCCTGCAGTGTGGTGGCCGAGGTGGCGATCACCAGCTCGCCGACCCGGTTGATCAGGCGATCCAGCTTGGCCGCCTCGATCCGGATGTAGTGCCCTTCGGCGCGCAGCTGCGGCTTGGCCTGAACCAGGGGGGCGGGGATGGGGGCAGGCTCGGGCTCCGTTGGTGTCGGCGTCGTGGCGGCACTCGGCAAGTCACCGCTCGCGATGCGGGCGGCTTCCGCTTCGGTCAGTGCCTGGGCGGCCACCCAGCGTTGCAGTTGGGCCGAGAGCGGTTCATCCCGCCATGCCGCCAGCCGTTGGCCCTGCTCGGCAAACAGCGCCAGATCCTGATGCGGCGTGAGCACGCAGATGAGGCTGGCGTGGGCGACAAAATCGAAGGTGCCCAGGATCCGTTCTCTGGACTCGGCACTGAGCAGGCCTATCTCGTAGCCGAGAAAACACTCGGTGGGATCGAGCAGTTGCAGCGGTGGCCACTCGTGCCAGACCGGCTGGATGAAGTGGATCCGTCCCAGATTGGCCAGGTAGCGGATGAAGGCAAGCAGGTCGAAGCCATCCTGATACAGGGCCGGATAGAAGCGCAGGGAGAGATGCCAGGGGCGCAGATCCTGCGAGGCGACGGGGGCCGGCGAGGGCATGGCCAGCGGCTCGCTGGGCAGGGTCTGGTGACCCTGCAACTGGGAGAGCAGGGCCAGTATCTGCTGGGTCTCGGTCTGCTGCAGTTCGGGATTGTGTTCGGCGCCCTGCAACAGATCGCGCAGTTGATCGTTGCAGGCCAGCAACAGGTTGATCAGGTGTTCATCCAGCGCTATCTCGCCGCTGCGCAGCCGCTCCAGCATGTTCTCCATGGCGTGGGCGAAGCGCACCAGCATGGTCAGCCCCAGCATGCCCGCCGAACCCTTGATGGTGTGGGCGGTGCGAAACATCAGGTTGTAGGTGTCGGGGTGGGCCGGATAGGTCTCACGATCCAGCAGGGCATGTTCCAGGTTGTCGCATTGCTCATAGGCCTCTTCGAAAAAGAGGGCGCGGGCCTTATTGATGTCCATGAACCGCCCTCTCTGAGCCTACGTCTGCCCACAACCCCAGCTCGGTCAACACCTCGTGGGCGACACACTCATCGCTCGCCAGCAGCCGCAGCCGCTTGCCCTGCTGGCTTGCTTCCTGCTGCAAGATGGCGATGAGCTGGGCGCCACAGCCGTCGAGCACCTCCAGCGGGTTCAAGTCCAGGTTCAGGTCGGCAAAGTTGAGCAGGCCGAACAGATCGTCCTGCAGATCCCCCAGCGTCATTATGCTCAGTTCGCCGCTCAGGGTGGCGGTGGGGGGGGTGTGCCGGGTATCGAGTTCCAGGCTCATGACAGTCGCTCCCGGATCATGGTTGTACCACCTTGTAGACATCATCGAGCAGCTTGAGCGGCTCGAACGGCTTGGTCAGCCAGACCCGGGCACCGGCCTCGAATCCCTCTCGCTTGATCTGGTCGGAGTCTTCCGTGGTCAGCATGATGAAGGGGAGGTAGCGGGTCGTCTGCTGCGCCTTGACCCGTCTGAGCAGCGTCATGCCATCCATGCCGGGCATGTTGAGGTCTGAAATAATGAGGTGTACGCGTTGGTTGTCCAGTTGGATGAGGGCGGCCTCGCCATCCCCTGCTTCTATCACGTCAAAACCGGCGCTGCTGAGCGTCATGGTGATGGCCGCCCTGATCCCGACGGAATCATCCACCACCAGTATGGTCTTGCCCATAAGTCATCCTCTCGACGCTACATCAGGAGTAGGCCCCAGCGCAGGGGCGAGGCCAGCTCTGAACCTCAGTGATAATTGTTGTTCAAGAGTCTGATGTTGGAGAGATTTTTTATATTGCAACCAGACCAGGGAGACACTTGGCACTGATTGTGCAGCCTCCTATGGGGGCTAGGTGTGAGGCGAAGGGTGGAAACGAGGAAAAGGCTCCTGGCCGTGGTACGGTTTTGCCCAAATAAAAGGCAGTTGAATGAGCGCTGCCATGAGCACGATATTGACGGAACGACAGCTGATAATAAATATCATTGGCAAGTCTATTCTTGTTGTTTACATATATGATCACAAATAATAAAGGTATATTTTATCGACCTCTTTCTTTTCTGGCGATCACTCATGGCTGATAACATCAGTGGCCTGGAAAATAGTATGACAACGCTTTCATTCTGATTATTTAACATCGCGAATTAACGAATGATTTTTATGTTGTTAATTCATAAAATCACAAAAATAACCCTTTGTGGGTATTTTGTTGGTTCATTGCAGTGTTGGCTAACTACATGCTGCATATGGTTTTTTTAAATTAATGATGATGAGTTATATATCTGGATAATGTCCCGCAGCTTGATGGAGATCAACACGGGAGGAGAGGGGAGTCCTTAGCATTTCCGCTATTAAGCATTTATCAAACAAGTGCTCACTAACGGGAATAAGAAGAATGGTCGAGGATAATTTTTTATCGGCTCATGGAATTAATCGCCGTGACTTTATGAAATTGTGCGCCGGGATGGCCGCAACCCTGGGATTAAGCCAGAATGCCGTGGCCAAGATGGCCATGGCGCTCACCAGCCCCGAGCGGCCACCGGTGATCTGGATTGGCGCGCAGGAGTGCACGGGTTGCACCGAGTCACTGCTGCGCTCAACCCACCCCACCATAGAAAACCTGATCCTCAACACCATTTCGCTGGAGTACCACGAGGTGCTCTCGGCGGCCTTTGGCCATCAGGCGGAAGAGAACAAGCGCAACGCCATCGAGCGCTACAAGGGCAAGTATGTGCTGGTGGTGGACGGCTCCATTCCATTGAAAGATGGTGGCGTCTACTGCATGGTGGCCGGTGAACCCATCGTCGACCACATTCGCCGCGCCGCCGCCGATGCCGCTGCCGTCATCGCCATCGGTTCCTGCTCTGCCTGGGGCGGCGTGCCCGCCAGCGGTGGCAACCCGACCGGCGCCGTCAGCCTGGAAGAGGCCCTCGGCAACATCGGCACCCCCATCATCAATATCCCGGGTTGCCCGCCCAATCCCCACAACTTCCTCACCACGGTCGCTTACTACATCACCTACGGCAAGTTGCCGGCGCTGGATAGCAAGAAGCGTCCGTTGTTTGCCTACGAGCGCCTCATCCATGAGAACTGCGAGCGCCGCCCGCACTTCGATGCGGGACGTTTTGCCAAGGAGTTCGGTGACGAGGGCCACCGTCAGGGCTGGTGTCTCTACCATCTTGGCTGCAAGGGGCCTGAGACCTATGGCAACTGCTCGACCCTGGAGTTCTGCGACGTGGGCGGCGGCATCTGGCCGGTGGGCATAGGCCACCCATGCTATGGCTGCAACGAGCAGGGGGTCGGTTTCAGCAAGGGGATTTTCCAGCTCGCCAAGGTCGAGAATCCGACCCCGCGGGTGGAGAAACCCGATGTTGCCATTCAGGAGGGGGGGCACATGTCGCCCACCGCCACCGGCCTCATCGGCGGTGCCCTCGGGGTATTGGTCGGGGTGAGCCTGATGACGGTGCGTGAACTCGGTCGCCAGCAGAAGCGCCACGAAGCCGGGCAGCACCCATCACGGGAGGAGTGACCGTGAACAGACGCAATTTCCTCAAGTTTGCCTCCGCCAGCGCGCTGGCAGCAGGGGCCGCCGTGCCCGGCAGCGCCATGGCGGCGGCCAAGAACAAGCCGCCCATTCCCGGATCGCTTGGCATGTTGTACGACTCCACCCTCTGCGTCGGCTGTCAGGCCTGCGTGGCGGAGTGTCAGCGCCTGAACGGCAACCCGGCCAACCCGGCGGGGGAGCAGACCTGGTCCAACAACGACAAGCTGACGCCCTACACCAACAACATCATTCAGGTGTGGAAGAGCGGCACGGGTGAGCACAAGGATCAGCTGGTGGATGGCTATGCCTACATCAAGAAGCAGTGCATGCACTGTGTCGATCCCAACTGCGTCTCCGTCTGTCCGGTGCAGGCTCTTAAAAAAGATCCCAAGACCGGCATAGTCCATTACGACCCGAGCGTCTGTACCGGCTGCCGCTACTGCATGGTGGGCTGCCCGTTCGATGTGCCCAAATATGACTACGACAACCCGTTAGGGGCCATCCACAAGTGCGAGCTCTGCAACCAGCAGGGGCTTGAGCGGATCAATCAGGGCAAGTTGCCCGGTTGTGTCGAGGTGTGCCCGACCGGCGCCGTCATCTTCGGCAGCCGCGAGGATCTGATGGCCGAGGCCAAGCGCCGTCTGCTGGCGAGCCCGGGCAGCGAGTATGCCTATCCGCGCCAGACCCTCACTGCGGGCGACCCTTATCTGCATGAAGTGCCGAGCTACCAGCCCTACGTCTATGGCGAGAAAGAGGGCGGTGGCACCCAGGTGCTGGTACTGGCCGGAGTGCCTTACACCAAGCTCGACATGCCGGATCTGCCGGAGCTCTCCTCAGGGGCGCGCTCGGAGCATATCCAGCACACCCTCTACAAGGGGATGGTGCTGCCCATGGTGGTGCTGACCGGCCTCTCGGTACTCATTCGCCGCAACGCCAAGAAGCACGATCAAGCGCACCCTCATGACGAGGACCATGCGCCGGGGCAGGGCAAAGAGCCGGGTTCTGACAAGGGAGGCAAGGATCATGAGTAACCACAAGGCACATCCGCTCGGTGGCAAGCTGGTCAGCTGGCCCGTCATAGTGCTGGCGCCCTTCGTCATCCTGTGCGGCATGCTGATCCTCAAACGCCTCATCTTCGGGCTGGGCTCGGTCACCGATCTCAACGGGGGTTATCCCTGGGGGCTGTGGATCTCGTTTGATCTGCTGATCGGTACCGGTTTCGCCTGCGGCGGCTGGGCACTGGCCTGGGCCGTCTACGTCTTCAATCGGGGCGAGTATCACCCCCTGGTGCGACCGGCCCTGCTGGCGAGTCTGTTCGGCTATTCGCTGGGCGGCCTTTCCATCACCATAGACGTAGGCCGTTACTGGAACCTGCCTTACTTCTACATTCCGGGTTTCTTCAACACCTCCTCTGTGCTGTTCGAGACGGCGGTCTGCATGACCATCTATATCGGGGTGATGGCGCTGGAGTTCGCGCCCGTGCTGTTGGAGAAGTTCGGCTGGAAGACTTCCATGGCCCGGCTCAACAAGATCATGTTCTTCATCCTGGCGCTGGGGGCCCTGCTGCCCACCATGCACCAGTCCTCCATGGGATCCTTGATGATAGTGGCGGGGGAGAAGATCCATCCGCTCTGGCAAAGCTACGAGCTGCTGCCTGTCTTCTCCTTGTTGACCGCCTTCATCATGGGTTTCTCCATCGTAGTGTTTGAGGGATCTCTGGTGCAGGCGGGGCTGGCGGGACGGGGGCCCAACGAGAAGTCGCTGTTCTACAAGCTGACCCAGGTGATCGACATCTTCCTGATCCTGTTTGTGGCGCTGCGCTTTGCCGAGATCGTCATCAACGACAAGTCGGCCTATCTCTCCGAGTTCAACCGCTACGCCGTCATGTTCTGGAGCGAGATTGCGCTGATGATATTCCCGCTGCTGGTGTTCCACTGGGACAAGAGCCGCCGCGATTCGCGCATGTTGTTCCTGGGGGCCCTCAGCATGCTGCTGGGCGCAGCCCTCTGGCGACTGGATTACTCCCTGCTCGCCTTCAACCCCGGCAATGGCTACCACTACTTCCCCTCCGCGGCGGAAGTGCTGATCTCCCTTGGCTTCGTCGCCATCGAGGTCTGTGCCTATTTGCTGCTGATCCGGCTGCTGCCGGTACTGCCATCACTTGAACGTGTTCACCAAGATTATCAGGCCCGAGGGAAAGCCAACGTATGAGCCAACGTATCACCATAGACCCCATCACCCGCATTGAGGGGCACCTGCGTATCGACTGCGAAATCGAAGGCGGCATAGTCACCAAGGCCTGGTCGTCCGGCACCATGTGGCGCGGGATGGAGGAGATCGTCAAGGGCAACGACCCGCGCGATGCCTGGATGATAGTGCAGCGCATCTGCGGGGTATGTACCTCCATTCATGCCATCGCCTCGGTGCGGGCGGTGGAGAACGCCATCGGTGCCAAGGTGCCGGTCAATGCCCAGTACATCCGCAACCTCATTATCGCGGCCCACAACATCCACGATCACATAGTCCACTTCTACCAGCTCTCGGCGCTGGACTGGGTGGACATCACGGCGGCGCTTGAGGCCAATCCGCAAAAGGCGGCGGACATCCTCAAGGGGGTCTCTACCTGGTCCCTCAACAGCGCCGAAGAGCTGACCAAGGTGCAGGACAAGATCCGCGCTTTGGTGGCCAGCGGCCAGCTCGGCATCTTTGCCAACGGTTACTGGGGTCACAAGGAGATGAAGCTGAGCCCGGAGGTGAACCTCATCGCCGTGGCTCACTACCTGCAGGCGCTGGAGTGCCAGCGCGATGCCAACCGCATCGTCGCCATCCTGGGTGGCAAGACGCCCCACATCCAGAACCTGGCGGTGGGCGGGGTGGCCAACCCCATCAACCTGGATGCGCCAAGCGTGCTCAACCTGGAACGGCTGCTCTATGTGAAGAGCTTCATCGACCGGCTCGGCGAGTTCATCGAGCAGGTCTACAAGGTGGATGCCGCCATCATAGCCGCTCACTATCCCGAGTGGCTGGCGCTGGGGCAGGGGGCCAAGCACTATCTGAGCGTGCCCGAGCTTCCTACCGATGCCGACGGCGGCAGCTTCCTGATGCCGGGCGGTTATATCGAGAATGGCAATCTGGCCGGCTATCGCCCCATAGAGAGTCATCAGGATGCCTGGCTGATGGATGGCATCGCCGAGAGCAACAAGCACGCCTGGTACAAGGATGACGAGCCGCTCAAGCCGTGGGAAGGGAAAACCGAGCCCAACTACACCGGCTGGCAGGATGACGGCAAGTACTCCTGGGTCAAATCCCCCACCTTCTACGGCAAGGTGGTGGAGGTGGGGCCGCTCGCAGACTTGCTGGTGAAGCTCGCCGCCAAGCACCCGGAGACGGTGGCTCACTTCGATCAGCTGAACGGCATCTACAAGGCGCTCACCGGCTCTGCCATCAAGACCGAACAGCTGCACTCCACCATGGGCCGCATCATTGGCCGCGCGGTGCGCTGCTGCGTGCTGAAAGACACCCTGGCGCACCAGTGGAAGGCGCTTGTCGACAACATCGGCAAGGGGGACTTCACCGCCTACATCAAGGCCGAGATCCCGGCGGACAAGGAGTTTCGCGGGGTGGGTTTTGAAGAGGCGCCGCGCGGCATGCTCTCCCACTGGATCGTCATCAAGGAGGGCAAGATCGCCAACTATCAGGCGGTGGTGCCGTCGACCTGGAACTCGGGTCCGCGCAACTTCAATGACGAGCCCGGTCCCTACGAGCAGGCACTGGTGGGCACGCCGGTGGCGGATCCGGCCAAACCGCTGGAGGTGGTGCGTACCATCCACTCGTTCGACCCCTGCATGTCCTGCGCGGTCCACGTGGTGGATACCCAGAATGGCGAAGTGACTCAGGTGAAGGTGCTGTGATGAACACCCTGATCCTGGGAGTGGGCAACCTGCTGTTGAGCGATGAGGCGGTGGGGGTACGCCTCGTCGAAGCGCTGGGGCGCGAATACCGTTTCGCCCCCGGCATCGAACTGCTGGACGGCGGCACCGCCGGCATGGAGCTGCTGGAAGCCATGGCCAGTCGTGACCACATCATACTGGCGGATGCGGTGCGCAGCGGTAACCCGCCGGGCACAGTAGTGACCCTGAAGGATGAGGAGATCCCGACCCTGTTTGGCCGCAAGATCTCCCCGCACCAGCTGGGGCTGGCGGACGTGCTCTCGGCGCTGCACATGACGGGGGAGTCGCCAAAGCGACTCACCCTGATTGGCATTGAGCCTGAATCCCTCGAACCGCGCATAGGCCTCACCCCAGTGGTGGCAGCGGCAATGGGGGAGGCGAAGGATCGGATTTTGACCCTGCTGGCCAGTGTTGGCGCCCCCGCCATTGCGCTCTCCGATGCCGAGTGGGCCAAACAAGAACGGGAGGGCTTATGGCGCAGTCCCATTTAAGCGAGCTTGATGCCGTGCAGGAACGTGTACAGGAGTTCATCGGCTTTGCCAGCAATCCTGCGCCTTTGCTGGTGGCCCAGTACGAGCGGATCGCCCGCGAAGAGATGCAAGGGCTGCCCTTCTATCACGCCACCATGCCTATTGTGGCCGAGTGCGTGTTGTTTGAAGAGCAGTGGCTCGGCTGCGTGCTCACCCCCTGGATGCTGAGCCTGGTGGTGTTGCCGGGGCCGGATCAGCTTTGGCCGGTGCGCAGCAGCAGCGATCGGCTCGCCCTGCAGCTCCCCTGCGGCAACATGACCTTTATGGTGGGTGAATTGCCCGAGACGGGGCAGTTGCTGGCCTGCTCCCTGATGTCACCGCTCGATCCCCATCTCGGGGCCGAGCAGGGGCGCTCACTGGTGAGCAGCACCCTCAAGATGCTGCACTCCTTGCCGCTGCATCAAGGTGCCGTCGGCGTGGATCTGGGGCGCAGACGGCTGTTTGGTGCTCGTCGTGGCCAACCGGCATAGCCGCTAGGTTTCACGCGAAATCAAGTTTAGAATAGGGGCCCGTTTTGGCCCCTCACTCGCTTCTTCGTTTGACGTTTTTCTTCGAGGTGAGTGGTACAAACGAACAAGGAATCTTATGACCATTCAATGCCATGGCCGCCGCAAGGGTGTGCCTGTCGTCGCGGCCACTTTGCTGGCCCTGTTCTCAAGCGGACTCTCTCACTCCGTACTGGCCGCCCAACCTGTGCCTGCCGAGCTCAAGCTCGCCATCGGCGCCGAACCCACCGAAGGGTTTGACCCCTTGCTTGGTTGGAGTCACGGCAGTTACCTGCTGCTGCACAGCCCGCTGCTCAAGCAAAACGCGGACCTCAGCTGGCAGGATCTGCTCACCCAAGCGGTGACACCGAACAAGGATGGCAAGGGGTGGCTCATTACCCTCAAGCCCGGCCTGAAATTCTCCAATGGCGCGCCGCTCACCGCCGAGGATGTGGCATTTACCTACAACAGCGCAGCCAAGGGCGGCGGCAAGATCGACATGGGCAACTTTGTCTCGGCCAAAGTGGTCTCGCCCACCGAGGTCGCCATCGTCTTGAGCGCCCCCCAGAGCACCTTCGTCAATGTGCTGGGATCCTTGGGGATAGTGTCAAAGCACGATTACAACGCCAAGACGTACGCTCAAAAGCCTGTCGGTGCCGGCCCTTACCGGCTGGTGAGCTTCCTGCCCGGTCAGCAACTGGTGGTGGAAGCGAACCCCTATTACGCCGGTGGCAACAATGATTTCAAACGGCTGGTGTTTGTCTTTATCGATGAAGAGAGCGCCTATGCCGCCGCCCAGAGCAGCCAGCTCGATCTGGTGCGCATTCCCCCGTCGCTGGCGCCCACCGTGCCTGCCTCGCTCAAGCTGTGGGTACGGCCGAGCGTGGAGAACCGCGGCATCGTCTTCCCGATCCCCCCTGCGGACGGCAAGGATGCCAAGGGTTATCCCGTCGGCAACGACGTGACCTCGGATGTGGCGGTGCGCCGCGCCATCAACTACGCCATCGATCGCAAGCTGCTGGCCGATCAGCTGCTGGAAGGGCACGCCATCCCCGCTTACAGCGCGGTGGAAGGCTTGCCATGGCTAAACAAAGCCACCGCCTTCAAGGATGGGGATGCCGCCCATGCCAACGCCCTGCTCGACGAGGCGGGCTGGAAGATGGGCAGTGACGGCATTCGCCACAAGGGCTCCCTGCGCGCCGCCTTTACTCTCTGGTACACCAGTGGCGACAGCACTCGCCGGGATCTGGCGGAAGCGGTGCGCGCCATGCTCAAACCCATCGGTCTGGAGGTGAGCCTCAAGTCCGGCAGCTGGGAGCAGGTGGAGCGCGAGATGCACGCCAATCCGGTGCTGATGGGGTGGGGGAGTCTGGATCCCATGGAGCTCTATCACCACTACCAGAGTGGTTCGGGTGGGGTGGAGTTCTACAACCCGGGCTACTACAGCAACCCTGTGGTGGATGGCCACCTCAAGCAGGCGCTGGATGCCCCCAACTGGCAGACGGCCGTGCCGTTCTGGCAGCAGGTGGAGTGGGATGGCAAGAGCGGCGCCGGGGTGCAGGGGGATGCCGCTTGGGCTTGGCTGCTCAATGTGCAGCACACGTATCTGGCCAACCGCTGTATCGACCTTGGCAAGGGGGCACCGGAAATTCACGGTAGCTGGTCCCTGCTCAACAACCTGCAGGATTGGCGGTGGACGTGCCGTTAAGTTCGTCCTTGAGTCATTCCGGTTATCTGTTGCTAAAAGCCCTGCTGCGTCTGGCAGGGCTCTTGTGTCTGGTCTCTGTCGCCACCTTTGTGCTGCTCAGCTACTCCCCCATTGATCCCATCAAGGCCTATATCGGCAACGATCTGCTCCATGTGCCTCCGGAACAGTATGCCCGTATTGCCGCTCGCTGGGGGCTGGATCAGCCGTTGTGGCTGCGCTACTGGCACTGGTTTACCCAGGTGCTGCAGGGGGATCTCGGTTACTCCATGCTCTACAACGCGCCTGTGGCTCAGGTGGTCGGCAGCCGTTTTGCCGCCTCCTTCCTGCTGCTGGCGGGCGCCTGGTTGCTCTCAGGCTTTTTCGGCATTTTGCTGGGGCTGTGCGCCGGTCGCTATCTCAACCGCTGGCCCGATCGCCTTATTTGCCGCTTTGCTTACTTGCTCGCCTCCCTGCCTACTTTCTGGGTTGGTCTGTTGCTGCTTGCCCTGTTTGCGGTGCACTGGCCGCTGTTGCCGGTCTGCTGCGCCTGGACGCCGGGCCTCTCTGCCGATGAGGCGGACTGGCTGATGCTATTGCGCCATCTGCTGCTGCCGGTGATCACGCTTGCGCTGCTCGGGGTGGGCAACATTGCCCTGCATACCCGGGGGCGGGTGGCCGAGGTGCTGGAGAGCGACTTTATCCGCTACGCCCGCGCCCAGGGGGATGGCGGCTGGCCCATGCTGCGCTTTCACGTGCTGCGCCATGCCCTGACCCCGGCGCTCTGCCTGCAGTTTGCCTCGCTGGGTGAGCTGATCGGCGGATCGCTGTTGGCGGAGAAGGTCTTCTCCTATCCGGGGCTTGGCCAGGCGACCGTGGATGCGGGGCTGCGGGGAGATATCCCCTTGCTGATGGGCATAGTGCTTTTTTGCACCCTGCTGGTCTTTATTGGCAACACTGTGGCCAGTGTGCTGCTGGCGCGAATCAATCGGGGTTGGGAGGGCGAGCATGCTGTTTAATCCGCTTCCCTCCATAGTGCGCCTCGGCGTAGCGCTGATAGGATTGGCGCTGCTGGCTGCTTACGGCTGGACCCTCTCCCATCAGGATGTGCCGATGGATCTGCTGGCGCGCCAGCAGCCCCCCTCGCTGGCCCACTGGTTCGGCACCGATCAGATGGGGCGGGATCTCTGGTTGCGGGCCTTTCAGGGTACCCTCACCAGTCTGGAGCTGGGGATCAGCACGGCCCTGTGCAGTGGGCTGCTGGCCATGGTGGCGGCAAGCGTGTCGCTCATTCATCCCAGATGCGATGTGGCGGTGCGGCTGCTGATCGATGCCATGCTGGCGCTGCCCCATATGCTGCTGCTGATCCTGATCTGCTTTACCGTGGGGGGCGGCATGCGCGGAGTGATCCTGGCGGTGGCGCTCACCCACTGGCCCAAGCTGGCGCTGATCCTCTGCGCGGAGGCGCGGCGGATCGCCTGCAGCGACTACATGGTGCTGGCCCGCTGTCAGGGGATGGGGGCGCTGCGTCGCTGGCGCACCCACCTGCTGCCGGGGCTGTTGCCCCAGTGGTTTATCGGTACCCTGCTGATGTTCCCCCATGCGGTGCTGCACAGCGCGGCTTTGAGCTTTCTCGGCTTTGGGCTGGCGGCCCACGAGGCCTCTCTTGGCCTGCTGCTGGCCGATGCCCTGCGTTATCTGGCCGGTGGCGGCTGGTGGCTGGCGCTCTTCCCGGGGCTGATGTTGCTGCTGCTGGTACTGCTGTTTGATCAGGCTACTCGCGCCCTGCAGCAGTTGCTGTGGCACAGGAGTGAACCATGTTGAGTTTTGACCATGTGACCATAGAGGCGGCCCACTACTCCTGGTTGGGGCGACGCAGCTGGCAGCCATTGCTGACCGATATCAGCCTGCAACTGGCGCCGGGGGAGATAGTGGCGCTGGTGGGGGGGAGCGGCGAGGGCAAGAGCCTGCTGCTGCAAAGCGCCCTGACCTTGCTGCCGGACAACCTGCGCATGCGTGGCACCCTCTCCCTTGATGGCACTCCCCTGTGCGACGCCAGCCGTGCCCGTCTGCGCGGCCACACCCTCTGTTATGTGCCGCAGGGGGTGAGCGCCCTCAATCCGCTGCTGACGGTGGAGCGCCAGCTGGGCCGCGCGGCGCGTCTGTGTGGCCAGAACGGTTCTCGCGAACGGCTCGGCGAGCAACTGCTGCGCTACCAGTTGCCTGCGGCCACCCTGGACCGCTATCCGCGCCAGCTTTCCGGCGGCATGGCCAAGCGCATTCTGGCCTGCACCGCGGCGCTCGGCGGCGCCCGCTACATTCTGGCGGACGAGATCACCGCCTGGCTCGACGAAAGGCTGGCCTGCCTGCTGCTCGGCCAGTTGCGTGAATTGGCCAATCAGGGCAGCGGCATCCTCTGGGTGACCCACGATCTGGCGCTGGCGGCCCGTTTTGCCGATCGCATAGTCGCGCTGCATCAGGGGCAGGTGAGCGATACCCTGAGCAGCCACCACCTGCGCCAGGGGCAGGGGAGCGAGATGCTCCGTGCCCACTGGCAGGCGCTGCCGGAGTTCAACGCGCTCTTCTCTGTGCCGGAGGTTTCCTGATGTTTTCATCTCTGAAACGGATAGTCCGCTGCGTGGCAGATATGCAATGGCTGGTATTCAATGTCAGGCCTGGCCGCAGCGCCATTCACTCTTTGTTACCCCGGAGGTCAGCGGATGTTTGAAGTACGGGATCTCACCATTGCTCATGGGGAACGTCCCCTCTGGCAGGGGTTGTCGCTGACGGTGAAAGCGGGTGAGCGGCTTGGCATCTCTGCTCCAAGCGGTTATGGCAAGACCACGCTGGGGCGGGTATTGGCGGGCTGGCAACCGGTTCGGGCAGGCGGGCAGATCCTGCTGGATGGGCAGCCTGTGCCTCTGCAGGTAAAAGGCTATAACCCCATCCAGCTGGTGCCCCAGCATCCGGAACTCACCTTCAATCCCTATCGCACCACCGGGCAGGCGTTGTGGGATGTATGGCGCCCCGATGAGGCCATGCTGGCCCGCTTTATGGTCAAGTCCGAGTGGCTCGGTCGTAAACCCGGTCAGCTCTCCGGTGGCGAGCTGGCCCGCATCGCGCTGCTGCGCGCCCTCGATCCCCGCACCCGGTTGCTTGTCGCCGACGAAGTGACCGCCCAGCTGGATCCGCAAATTCAGCGCCAGCTCTGGCAGGAGTTGATGATTGAGTGCGAGCAGCGCGGGCTTGGCATGCTTGTCTTCAGTCACCAGCAGGCGCTGCTGCGCCAGATCTGTCATCGGGTGGAAATATTTGATATGTGCCCATTTATCTCAAAAGTCTTAACTAACTGAAACTGCGGTTTAATTTATCTCATCAGTTAGGGTGTAAACCTCTCCTATTTAGTCGACGTTTGTGAGGAAACTATCAAAAAAGATTACTGAATAAACGCCACTGACAGAAATGTTAATTATGGGCTTTGCTTTGAAAGTGCTGTACTTGTTAGTGGATATGTCCTATCTTTTTTTGGGACTCAAAGGGGGCCATTCATTGTGAGTCCCAACAACAAAATAAATGTGATTTACATCACGTATGGATGAGTTATGAAGGCTATTTATATTTCTCTTTTAGCTATGGCATTTGGTGTTAATGCAACAGTCGTCGAATATCAACTAGAGCAAGATGGTATTGTCGATGGAGTGATAACTGAAGGCGGATCGATTGATTTAAAAATAAACAAACAACAAGATGCATTCTCTGGATATGATGAATCCTATGTAACACGGGGATATTTTTATAACAATGAGAACGTTATTCGATTCGATAAAACAACAAAAGATACTGTTAGTTACTACCTTGGGACTAAGTCTGAAAACGGTCAATATAAAGGTAATTGGTACGATTCGAATGGAAATGGTGGCGATTTCCGTCTTTTAAGTTCCGATGTTGAAAACGAAGGGTGCTCCGGTGCAATTCAAACTGGCCAGTACTGTAATATGGAGATTGATGGCGGTGGCTGGCAACTTGTTGCTGTGCGAGCGGGTGTACGTCAGGGGATTGGAGATGCTGTTGATAAAATAACTACGCTCAGCAGTAGTCAATATCTTAATGCTGAAGAGTGGGGTATGTTGAAAAGCAAAATGAAAGAAGTTTTGTTTGTTCAACCCAATACCGGTATCTGGGGCATTATGAATATCGCTGCTGCAAGTTCTATGGATTTATGTAAGCCATTGTCAGATGACCTGAGTGTACCAGTACTGGTGCATGCTGAAGATGAGGGCTGTAATGCAGTTGGTTCAGATTATACCCTTGTTGGGCATCCAAGTGCGCCAACTTATCAGGGGAATCTATACGCAATGTCAGAAAAATATATTCTCTGGCATAATCCTGTAAAGTCTACTTACAGTGACCAACTTATGGTGTATGTAAGATAGAAATGTCATGAGTATCTTAATGTTAGAGGGAGGCATCAGCCTCCCTCTTTTGTTATCGACCGTTAGCAACGGCGTTTAACCGGTTCAGGTTCAGGCACTGGCCAGCCAGTTCAGCCAGGCATCCATCCCTTCGCCCGTGGTGGCGCTGACCTGGATCACCTGAATATAGGGGTTGACCCGTTTGGCGTTCTCGATGCAGCGGGTCACGTCAAAGCTGACGTAGGGGAGCAGGTCAATCTTGTTGATCACCATCAGCTGGGCGGCGGCGAACATGTCCGGGTATTTGAGGGGTTTCTCTTCCCCCTCGGTGACGGAGAGGATCGCTACCTTGTACTTCTCGCCGAGATCGAAGCTGGCGGGGCAGACCAGATTGCCCACGTTTTCGATAAAGAGGATGCCCCCTTCATTGGCGGGCAGCTGGTGGCAGGCGTCGTGGACCATTTTGGCATCCAGATGGCAGCCCTTGCCGGTGTTGATCTGCACGGCAGGGACGCCGGTGGCGCGGATACGGTCTGCATCGGCGCTGGTCTGCTGATCCCCTTCGATCACCGCGCAAGGGCGCTTGTCGGCCAGCTGGCGCAGGGTTTCGCACAGCAAGGTAGTTTTGCCTGAACCCGGGCTCGACACCAGATTGAGCACCAGCTGGGCCGCCTCGTCGAAGTGCTCGCGGTTGTGGGCCGCCAGGGCGTTGTTCTTGGCCAGCACATCCATCTCGATGGCGATCAGCTGGCGCTGCCCCATGCCGGGAACCGACAGTCCCGCTTCCCCTTTGCCGTAGTGCAGATCATCCTGCTGATGGTCATGGTCATGGTCATGGTCATGCGGATGAGCGTGGGAATGCTCGTGGTCATGATCATGATGGTCGTGGGGGTGATCATGGTGGTGCTCGTGAGGGTGATCATGACCCTCTGTCCCCATAGGTGCCCGTACCCCGTGGTAGTGGTGATGGACATCCCCCTGATGGTGGTAGTGGTGGTGAATAATCAGAGTACGTGGCGCGCTCTGCTCGTGGTCATGATGGTGATGTGCGTCATGAGCATGATGATGGCCGTGCTCATGAGCATGTTCATGGTCGTGATCGTGGGGGTGGGCATGGTCGTGTTCATCTTCATGGCCGGCGATCCGCGCCTGGCCGCATCCGCATACGCTACACATATCAACTTACCTCGATGTCGGTGATGCGCAGGCTATCGCCCTGCGCGACGCGTAATTTGTATCCGCCACACTCGGGGCAGGCTTGCCCGCGCTCGGTGAGGGTGACCGTCTTGTTGCAGTCGTAACACCAGGCCTCGGCCGCCTGGTGCTGAAAGTGGAGCTGGGCCCCTTCGACGGCGGTGCCCTTGGCGGCGGCCTCGAAACAGAAGGCGATGGTGTCCGGGTCAACGCAGGAGAAGCTGCCGACCTCGAGCCAGAGTGCGGTCACCTTGTTAAAGCCCCGCTGGGTGGCCTGTTCGGCCGCCAGATCGATGGCGGCCATGGCCAGAGACATTTCGTGCATGGTGGCTCCTTAACCGATATGGGGAGGAGTGACTCCTCCCCCTAATTGGGAAAACGGCATATGGGTGAACGGCATGGCCGATCAACAGATCCGCGGCAGCAGTTCCCCTTGCGGCAGCTCCAGATAACGGCGGCTGCCCCAGGGGTTATTGAGGATCACCTTGTGACGCTCGCTCGCTTGCACCACACCGATCTGGCTGGCGGCGGGGTTGAATTGCTGCAAGATGCCCAGTGCGTCCTGCGCCTGTTCGGCAGGCAGGGCCAGCACCATGGTTCCCTCGTTGGCGAGATCATGGGGCTCGAAGCCATAGAGTTCGCAGAGGCCGCGCACCGGATCGCACACCGGAATGGCGGACTCCTCCAGCTCGATGGCCACTTGGGAGGCGGTGCTCCATTCATTCAGCACGGCAGCGAGGCCACCGCGGGTGGCATCGCGCAGGGCGTGAGGGGTGATCCCCGCTTGCAGCAGCGCTTCTACCTGCGGCCAGAGGGTGGTGCAGTCGCTTTTCAGATCAGATCCCAGCTGCAGGGCGTCGCGGGCCATCATGATGCAGGCGCCGTGGCTGCCGATATCCCGCGACACCAGAATGGCGTCACCGGCCTTGAGGTTGCGCACCGAGATACCCCGGCTCTGTTCCGGCAGCGGAAAGGTGCCGACCCCGCTGGTGTTGATGAAGATCTTGTCGGCTGCCCCCTTGGGCACCACCTTGGTGTCGCCGCAGACGATGCGGGCGCCGCTGTTGGCCAGCTCTGCGGCCATCGACTCGACGATGCGGGCGAGATCGGCGTAGGGGAACCCCTCCTCGATGATGAAACTGCAGCTCAAATACTCGGGCTTGGCCCCCATCATGGCCAGATCGTTGACCGTACCGGCGATGGCCAGCTTGCCGATATCGCCCCCCTCGAAGAAGAGCGGCGAGACGGTAAAGCTGTCGGTGGTGAAGGCGACGGGCCCGCTTACCGGCAGTAGGGCGGCATCTTCACCGCGCAGCAGGATCTCGTTGCCAAAGTGGTGAAAGAAGAGCTGGTTGATCAGCTGGTTCATCTCCACACCACCGCCGCCGTGGCTTAACTGAATTTCTCTCATCGGGTCTGGTTCTCCACAAGATTGCCGAAACAGGCTGGTTCATCTCTCCTCATCACCCGACCAGCGTGGCTTAACTGAATTTCTCTCATTGGATCCCCATATATCGGTAGTAGGCATTGCAGGCCCCCTCGGAGCTGACCATGCAGCTGCCCATGGGCTGGGTCGGGGTGCAGCCCCGGCCAAAGACTTTGCACTGATTGGGCTTGGCTAGGCCGCGCAGAATATCGGCGCACTGGCACGCCTTGTGGTCATCGATGGGGGTCTGATCAAGTTGGAAGTGACGCTCCGCATCGCGCTTGGCAAAGGCATCCCGCAGGCGCAGGGCGGAGGCATTGATGTCCCCCAGACCTCGCCAGCGAAAATGCTCGCGGGTCTCGAAAAAGCGCTCGACCAGCCGCTGGGCGGCTTTATTGCCACTGGCAGTGACGGCGCGGGTGTACTGCACCTCCAGCGCGTAGCGGCCTTCCACCTTCTGGCGCACCATCATCAGCAGTGCCTCCATCACATCCACCGGCTCGAAGCCGCTCACCACCACAGGCACCTGATAGCGTTGGACTATGGGCAGGTAGATATCGGCGCCTGTGATGACGCTGACGTGAGAGGGGCCGATAAAGGCGTTCACCTTGGCAACCCCGTCGGCCATCACAGCGTGAATGGCGGGGGGCACCAGCACATGGTTGATATGAAACAGCAGATTCTCGACCCCTTGCTCTTCAGCTGCTGCCAAGAGCGCGGCCGTCATCGGGGTGGAGGTTTCGAAACCGATGGCGAAGAAGACCACGGTTTTCTCCGGGTTCTCTTTGGCGATGCGCAGGGCGTCGAGGGGGTCATAGACGGGGCGGATATCGCTCCCCCTGGCGCGCTGCTGGGCCAGCGTGCCTTTGGAGCCCGGCACCCGGATCATGTCCCCCAGGGTCACCAGAATGACGTTGGGCTCTCTAGCCAGTTCGATGGCCTGATCGATGCGCTCCTTGGGCATGATGCAAACCGGGCAGCCGGGGCCGTGGACGAACTCTATGCTGGCCGGCAGCAACTGGGGCAGGCCGTATTTCATGATGGTGTGGGTATGGCCGCCGCACACCTCCATCACCCGCAGCGGCTCGGGGAGTAATTTGGCCTGTTCGGTGATCTGGGCGGCGAGGGCGCGGATGACGTCGGGCTGACGAAAGCCCTGAAACAGGTCATTCAAGGTCAGCATGGCAAGATATCCTGATCGGGCATCAGGGCCACCATCTGGCGGAAGCTCTCGAGGCTGGCCTGCGCCTCCTCTTCGTCAATCTTGCTCATCACAAAGCCGATATGGAGCAGCACATAGTCGCCGAGGTTGAGGGGCTCTTCGAGCAGCATGCAGCTGACACGCCGCTGTACCCCCAGGGTATCGACGGTGACGCAGTTATCTTCGGGGTGCAGTTGCACCACCTGAGAGGGGATGGATAGACACATGGATTTCAGGACTCCGACAAGGTGACACAACCGGTTGTGACAGGCTGATGCGTGGCAAGATGGTGGATGGCAAACCAGAGCTGACCGGCGGCGATGCCACCGTCATTGAGCGGCAGGTTTTCGCTGGTCAATACCTGCCGTTCTGCCGCTTCGAGAGCAGGCACCAGCAGATCCATCAGCACCCGGTTTTGAAATACGCCGCCCCCGAGCGCCACCGGATAGCCGGGGAAGCACTCGGCCAGGGCGATCACCAGAGCGCTGACCGCGTGGATAAAACCGGCGGCCAGGCTGGCGGTGGAGGTGCCTTTTCGCTGCTCGTTGATAAGGGTGTTGAGCAACTCGGCCCACTCGATGTGCAGTGGCCCCTCTGCGCTCTGGTGCAGGCCAAAGGCGAGGGGGAAGGGTAATTCATCCGGTGTCAGCTGCAAGGCGGCTGCCTCCAGCAAGAGTCCCGCCTCTCCCTCGTAGTCGGGGGCATCGATCAGCCCCAGCAGCGCCGCCACGGCATCGAACAGCCGACCGATGGAGCTGGTGTAGGGGGCGTTGCGACCCAGATGCCAGAGCTGGTGCAGGTTGCTGATCCGCTCGATAGGTAGCTTGCTTACCAACGGAATATCGAGGGCGCGGATCTGCTCCAAGTCATAGGATTCGAACAGCAGTCCCAGCAGTTGGCGCACCGGCTCGCGGATGGCCGCCTCGCCGCCGATCAACTTGAAGGGTTTGAGGTGAGCGATCCGCTCAAATCCCTGAACGTCAGCGATCAGCAGCTCGCCGCCCCAGAGGGTGCCGTCATCGCCAAGGCCGGTGCCATCGAAGGCAACACCCAGCACCGGGCCTGTGATCTCATGCTCGGCCATCACCCCTAGCAGGTGGGCGTGATGGTGCTGCACCTCGATATGGGTGGCGTTGTGCTCGCGGCAGTAGTCCCTGGCCCACTGGTGGCTGAGGTAGCCGGGGTGGCGATCCGACACCAGCAGTTCGGGCTTGAGCTCGTAGAGATCGCGAAAGGTCGCCAGGGTCTGCTCGAAGTGACCCTGCATCGGCAGGCTGTGCAGATCGCCGATATAGGGGCTGTAGATACGCTGGCGGCCGAAGGCCAGCGCCAGCTGGTTCTTCTGCTGCGCCCCGACTGCCAAGAGCGGCACCTTGACCGCCTCTTTCAGGCTGGGGGTGCAGGGGGCATAACCTCGGGCTAGCCGCAAAGTCTGGCGTCGTCCGCCAGCCCACTGCACCAGACTGTCGTCGCAGGGGTGCAGTATGGGGCGGTTGTGATCCAGGATGCCGTCAATCTCGCCCCCGAGTTCCCTGACCACAGCCTCGCATTCGATCAGAATGGGGCTGCCGCGACCATTGGCGCTGGTCGCCACCAGCGGTATGGCACAGGCATCCAACAGCAGTTGATGCAGCGGGGTGTAGGGGAGCATGACCCCAAGGTAGGGGATGCCGGGGGCGATCCCCTCGGCCAGCGGCGCGGCTGACTGTCGGTTTTCTGAGAGCCGAGCATCGTTAATGCGCTTGCGCAGCAAGGTAATGGGTCTGGCCTGAGAGGCGAGCAGCTTCCACTCCGCCTCGCAGCCGCTCACATGCAATTTGGCCTCGGCAAGGGAGCCCATCATCACCGCCAGCGGCTTGCGCTCGCGCCGCTTGAGCTGGCGCAGCCGTGCCACGGCGGACTCGCTGCGCGCATCACACATCAGGTGATAACCCCCCATCCCCTTGACCGCAATCAGCGCGCCAGCTTGCAGGGCGCTTGCTGCTGCTTGCAGGGCATCCTCGCGCTCGGCCAGGGCATCGCCGTGGCCGGATCGCCAGCTGAGATGGGGCCCGCACTCGGGGCAGCTCACCGGCTGGGCGTGGTAGCGTCTGTCCAGCGGGTTTTCATAGGCCGCAGCGCAGTGCGGGCACATGGCAAAGCCCGCCATGGCGGTGTGGGGGCGGTCGTAGGGGAGGTGGTGGATGATGGTGTAGCGCGGGCCGCAGTGGGTGCAGTTGGTAAAGGGGTACTGGTGGTGGCGATCTTTGGGGTTGGCCACATCCCGGGCGCACGCCTCGCACATCCCCTGATCCGGCGAGATGGCGACCGTGGCGGCGCTCTGCTGCTGGCTGGCCTTGATATGAAACTGGCCGTCGTAGTCGGGATTATGTTCGGAGCCAGCGTCTCGGGGCTGTTCCCGCTCGCTGAAATGATCGATGCGGCTAAGCGGCGGCGCCAGTTCGCGCAGTTCGCGGGCAAAGGTGGCGAGCTGCTCGGGGGATCCCTCGGCACCTATGGTGACGCCGCTCGCGTCGTTCAGCACATAGCCGGTAAGGCCGTGGCGCAGTGCCAACCCATAGACGAAGGGGCGAAAGCCGACCCCCTGCACTATGCCGTTGATATGAAATTCGCGGCGCAATCGGGTGGCCGTCATGCCGGCTCCTGCAGCAAGGCATCTTGAGTTTGTGGCAAACGCAGCACCCGGCGCTCGTTCTCCTCGCGCCGCACCCAGCCATCCATCTCCATGCGCAGGCAAAACGGAATGGCGTATTTACGCGACAAACCGGTGATCTCCTTGAGGGATGCCATGTCGATCAGATCTCCCACCTGCTGGCCCGCCAGCACGGCGGCGACCATCTGGTTGTAGAGCACGGCGTCGTAGTAGATGGGGCCATCGAGCTGCACCAGATACTTGAGTCGCGCCAGGTTGCGCAGCTGCTTTTGCAACGCGCCTTTTTGTTGCAAGCCCTGCTGCAGGGCCGCGGGCAGCTTGCGGGTGATAAAGGGATCCAGCTCCACGCCGCCGGGGCCCAGTTTACCGGGCTCGTAACCCTCCTTGCCTTGATCTCGCACCACTTTGAGCACCAGCTGTGCCTCTTCCCCCAAATCATCTTCCGACTCGCCGCTGCCCGGTTGCCACTTGTCATGGTGCAGGCGAACAAGCTGCTCGCTCTTGAGCTGCTGGAGCAGGGCTTGCGTGACCGGCAAGGCGATGCCAAAGCGGGTCGCCAGCTCGGCGGCGCTGAGCGGTTCGCTTTTCAGCGTGGCGAGCAACTGATCGCGGCTCTGAGCCAGCCAGTGGCTATCCAGCAGCCAGTCACCGAGGGGGGTAACCTGCTCGGGCCGTGTGTCAAAGTGGCTGGCCAGTACATAGCCGTTGAGCCCCAGCTGCAGGGTGGCGGGGTTGTAGCGATCCAGCGGATCTGGCAGCTCGCCCAGCAGGGTGTGCAGCGTTTTGCGTCTGGCGGGGTGAATGTCGCCGCACCAGACGATGCGGGCGCCGTGCAGCAGCTCGCTGCTGCCGTGGCGGATAATGGCAAGCGGCTGGCCGAAGAAGCAGGGGATGGGGTTGGCAAAGAGCAGCCGTGCCAGCCGGGTGTCCTTGATGGGTACAAAGCGAGCCCGGCCATGCCAGCTGCCGAGGGCCACCTCGACCTCCTGTGTGCGTAGCGCCTTGCCGCTCAGGCTCTCGCCGTTGAGTCGTACGATAAGGTGGGTTGCCGCCTCGCACTGGCCAGCGGCGCTGGTGAGGCAGTGACCGCGTGCCACCTCCTTGTGGGGCACTTTTTTAAGGCCCACCGCCACCCGACAGACGGCGCCAATTTCCTCGACGCTCTGGTGATAGGCCTGCAGGGAGCGTACCTGCACCTCTCGATCGGCGGGGTAGAGGCGCAGCTTGTCCCCCACCTTTAGGCTGCCCTGTTGCAAGGTGCCAGTGAGCACGGTACCGGTGCCGTTGGCGGTAAAGACCCTGTCTACATACAGTCGCGGGGAGCCCTGTTCGCGGGCAGCGTGCGATGCTGGCAGATCGGCAAGCTGGCCCACGATGGCGGTGTGCAGGGCTGCCATATTCTCACCGGTCTTGGCGCTGATGCTGACGATATCGGGCACCATGCCGCTCTCGTCCATCACCCGCTCCAGCAGGCTCTCTTCGAGGAGTGCCAGCTCGTCGGGGGAGACCAGATCGCACTTGTTGATGCAGACCACCAGACGCGGCACCCCCATCGCCTTGAGCAGGCGCAGGTGATCGCCGGTCATCGGCATCCACCCCTCGTCGGCGGCAATCACCAGCAGCACCAGATCGAGACTCCAGAGCCCCGCCACCATGTTGCGGATATAGCGCTCGTGGCCGGGCACGTCGATGACGCCTATGGTGTTGCCCTGACCGTCGTCGAAGTGGGCAAAGCCGAGATCCTGGGTCATGCCGATGGCCTGCTCGTGGGCGCGGGCGGTGGTGATGCCGGTGAGGGCCTTGATCAGCAGGGTCTTGCCGTGATCAACGTGGCCGGCAAGGCCGATAACGGCGCGATAGGGGGTCATGGGATCAGGACTCCTCTGTTGCATTGATCGAGGCAGGTAGCAGCAGCTCGTTGAGCTGGGCGATCAGCAGTTCCATCTCGGTCGGCAGCAGGGTCGCCATATTGAGCTGCACCTTCTGCTGGCGTACGGTGGCAATCACCGGCACCGGCAGTTCGCGCAGGGCATCGAGCAGTTGCTGGGCCGGACGCGGGTCTGTGCACTCCAGCGCCGGCGCCGGATAAAACTCGTCCGGCAGGGTGCCGCCGCCCACCACCAGCTGGGCGGGGACCGGCACAAAACAGCCGGGCAGGGCGGCCATCAGCTGATCTGCCCGCGCCTGCATGGCGGCAGGGTTGCTCAAAGTACGCTGGGCGATGCCTTCGCCGATGGGGGACTTGTTGAGCTTGTGGATGAGCAGGCGTTCCAGCAGGGAGTAGACGATGCGGCTCGGGCGGAAGGTGCGCATCATGGGGTGTTTTTCCAGCCGCTTGATGAGATCGCTTCGGCCGCTGATGATGCCAGATTGCGGGCCCCCCAGCAGCTTGTCACCTGAGTAGCAGACCAGATCCGCCCCCGCCTTGATGTACTGGCGCACCGAGGTTTCGTCCGGCGCAAACTCCTCTGTGGTCAAGCCCGAGCCCTGATCCACCGCCAGCACCACGTGTTCGGGCAGGGCGCGGGCCACCTCGCCAATATCGGGGGATTCGGTAAAACCGCGAATGGCGAAATTGGACTTGTGCACCATCAGCACCAGCGCGGTCTGATCGGTGATGGCATCGAGGTAATCTTTGGCGGTAGTGATATTGGTGGTGCCCACCTCCACCAGTTTGGCGCCGGAGAGGGCCAGAATGTCGGGGATGCGAAAGCCGCCACCAATCTGGATCTGTTCGCCGCGCGAGACGATCACCTCGCGCCCCTTGGCTATCTCCTGCAGCAGCAGGAAGAGGGAGGCGGCGTTGTTGTTGACCACCAGCGAATCCTCGGCCTGGGTGAGGCAACGGAGCAGGGGAGCGATCAGCCCCTTGCGCCCGCCGCGCTTGCCGGTGGCGAGATCCAGCTCCAGATTGTTGTACCCGGTGTTGAGGTCACGCACCTCGTCCCACAGCTCATGACTTAACGGCGAACGTCCCAGATTGGTGTGCACCAGGGTGCCGGTGGCGTTGATCACCCGAGTCTGACGCTGGCGCAATTGCTGCTGGCAGCGTTTGGCAATCAGCGCCTCGATCTGCTCGGGGGCAACCCCATGCTGGCGAAAATCTTCGCTCTGGCGCAGTTCGCTCAGGGTGTCGCGCACCGCCTGTGTCACCAGCGGGCGGCTCAGCGCCTCGATAAAACCGGCGAGAAAGGGTTGCTGCAGCAGCTGTTCCACTTGCGGTAGACGGCGCGCTTGTTGCTGGCTGGGCTGTGGCAGTGAATCTGGCAGTGAATCTGGCAGTGAATCGTCGGCAGTCGGACATGATTCGGGCTGACTGTGAAAGTGGGCGATGGCTGGCGCGTGAGACGGGTTCGGCATGGGATTACCAGGGCAGAGCGTGGGTTTGACATGCACACAGCTTCGCCGATAGAGAGGCCGAGTTGACGGGTTATTTCAGTGCTGGCTGATTACTTATTCTTGCAAATATCGCGCATAAATTAATGATGAATTGATGCTGATAAATTAATTTTTGGCCAGAACGACAACCTGTGGTCGGATTATATTGGCAAGCGGCAAGCACCGTTTTTAAACAAGCATCAACCGGCTTTGAAATGTGGTTGATTCGATTTGTCCAATATATGTAATTGGCGGAAGAGGCAGGAATCGAACCTGCCAAAGCCTTCTCGGCTCACATCGGTTTTGAAGACCGAGGAGGCCACCAGACCCCATCAACTTCCGTGATGGCCGCCATTTTGTGGCAAATTTCTGTGACTGGCAACGCTTTTTTTGTCATAAAAAATGGAGGCTTAGCGATTTTTTGAAAAATGCAAAGAACCTTGTTTTATATCAAGTTCAGCACAATTAGCCCGATGTTTTTAATTTAACATCGGGCCTCGATCACATTGCCGGAACCCTTGGTCAATAACGGTCGTTAACAACTCGATAAATAATTATCGCTCGGCGTTGGTAATATTCCACTGGTCCAGTCTTTCTATTAACAAGCTGGTATCTTTGGCGGCATCAAGGTGCTGATAAAGATAATCCATCGCCTCGCTCACCATCTCGGTCATCGGGAAGGAAAACGCAACGATGGCCGGTTGTACCCCGACAAAAATCACCTCGGGGACAAAGGTCTTGAGCTCGTCGATCAGGAAATTGAGCGGCATATTGTGGGTCGAGAAGATAAACATCTCGGCGATGGTTTCGGGGGGGATCACCTGCAGGGTGCCCGCCTTCTCGCCGATCTCGGCGGCATCCACCAGCACCACCCGCGCCGGTTGCAGCTCCCGCACCTTGTAGACCGCATTTTCCGGCGCTATGCCGCCATCGATGTGGATCCAGCCGGGCAGGGGGGCAGCTTGCAGTTTGTCCGCCAGATAAGGGCCGGCACCATCGTCCCCCATCATGGCATTGCCCACGGTCAACACGAGATTGCAGCCCATCAGCGGCTCCTTACCATCAGGTACATATGGGGATCGTTATAGAGGGCGGTGAGCTGATCCATAAAGGTATTGGTCCAGCTCAACTCCTGCTCATCGAGCACGCCTTCCGCTTTACGCAGTCGGTCGAAGGCACAGGCCAGCATATGGCAGTGCTCGCGATAGATGGTGATCTCGCCAAAGGTGAGAAACCCCTCCATCTTGCGGCGCGCCTCGCTGCCGGTCGGCAGCTTGGCGACCCAGTCGCGATAACCCGTTAGCGGGCAGACCAGATCGGCACTGAGGCAATCGACAATGCCGAGGTGATGGCCGATGGCGAGGCTGTAGTACATCACCTCTTTCGCCTCCTCCGGCACATCGAACTGCTCATCCACAAACTTGCGCGAGAGGCGGTAGAAGAAAACCTGGTCAGCCATGCACGGCCTCTCCCTTGCCTGCTGCCCGGTTGAGGCAGGCGTTGGCCAGGTTGTTGACGATCTCCGACAGGCGCGGGTCGTCGTGCTGATCGAGGTAGCTCTGGATGCGCAGATCCACATCCTGCTGGGTCGCCCCTTCGAGCAGTGCCATAAACTCGTCGGCGATGATCCGCCCCTGCCGGTAACCGGCCATGCGGCGCGCTTCGCGCTCGATCATCACCCGAATTTCATTGGGGATGCCGGTGTGGCGCAGCTCGACCCGCTCACCCGGTTGCACCTCGTGGCTGGTGGCTTTGAGTTTTTGCTCAAGCAGACCGAGCGCCACCGCAAAGCCATAGATGGTAGCCGCGGGAGTGGGGGGGCAGCCGGGGATATAGACATCCACCGGCACGATTTTGTCGGTACCGCCCCAGACGCAGTAGAGGTCGTGGAAGATGCCGCCGTCACAGCCGCAGGCGCCGTAGGCGATGCAGATCTTGGGATCGGGGGCCGCTTCATAGGCGCGCAGGGCAGGCACCCGCATCGCCCGGGTTACCGCGCCGGTAAAGAGCAGGATGTCGGCGTGGCGGGGGGAGGCGACCACCTTGATGCCGAAGCGCTCGGCATCGAACAGCGGTGTGATGGTGGCGAAGATCTCTATTTCGCAGGCGTTGCAGCCACCGCAATCGACCCGATAGACATAGGCCGAGCGGCGAATGTCTTTGAGCAGGGTTTTCTTGAGTTTGGTGATCTCGGGGTCCTGTGCCAGCGGCACGGCGCGGGTATGGGCATGGCCGACAACCGGTTCTATGCCTTTGATCTTGCTCATCACATCCACTCCTGTTGTGTGGTAATCGGTGTGGCAATTGGTGTGGCCAGGGCCGAGTCAGGCTGGTTCAGCATGCTCTGTTTTCGTTTGCAGTCGGGGCAGTGGTGCAGCCGCTCCGGGGTCGCCAGCGGCGTGCCCGCCTGCTTGAGGGTGTCCTCCACCAGCGCCACTAGCTTGCTCGGGGCAAAGTAGGTGCCGCACAGGGTGCAGGGGGCCAGCGCGAAGCGGGCCTCCTCATACAAGTCAGCCTTGTTGGTCACCGCCAGCTCGAACTCGGGGGAGAGGGCGATGGCGCGGGTCGGGCAGACCTCTTCGCAGCGGCCGCAGAAGATGCAGCGGGCCATGGAGATCTCCCAGCGTCGCTCGCCGGTTTCCATATCGACTTCCATCACCAGCGCGTTGGCCGGGCAGGCCTTGGTGCAGGCGGCGCAGGCGATGCACTGATCCGCCTGATATTTCGGTTTGCCGCGAAAATCCCGGTTCACCTCGTAAGGGGCGAAGGGGTACTTGGCGGTCGGTGTGCCAGCCTTGAGGATGGTCTTGAACAGCTTGATCATGATGACCCCTTACTTGAGCGGAGAGTTTTTGCGGTCGATACCGTAGCGCTCGATCTCCTTGTAGGAGACCACGGTGGACTTGCCCTTCTTGGGGTCGACCAGGGTGACCCGATCGGTACAGGAGTAACAGGGATCCAGACTGCCGATAATGAGCGGCGCATCGGCGACGGTATTGCCGCGCAGCATGTAGCGCAGGGCGGGCCAGTTGGCGTAGGTGGCGGCGCGGCAGCGCCAGCGGAACAGCTTCTGGTTATCCCCGGTCATGCTCCAGTGGACGTTCTCTCCGCGGGGCGCTTCGGTAAAGCCCAGCGCAAATTTGCCCGGCTGATAGGTGAACCCTTCGGTGAGCAGCGGCCCCTCCGGCAGGTGCTCAAGGCCGAACTCAATCATGTCAAGGGAGTCGTAGAGCTCGTGGATGCGCACCAGCACCCGGGATTGCACGTCGCAACCGGCTAGGGTCTGGATCTCCATCGGCAATTCGCGATAGGCGGCAAAGTCGTGGACCCGGCGCACGTCGCGCTTGAAGCCGCTGGCCCGCACCATGGGGCCGACGCAGCTGAAATCGCGGGCGATTTGCGGGTCGAGGCGGCCTATCCCCACCAGACGGGAGGTGATGTTGGCGGTGTCGAGCAGCATGGCCACCAGCGGTTTCAACTCATCACGCAGTTCCCGCACCAGCTGGGCGCCCTTGATGCGATCTTCCTTGAAGATGTCGCGGCGCACCCCGCCAATCAGGTTGAGGCCGTAGGTCTTGCGGGCGCCGGTCAGCAGCTCGGCCAGGGTCATGGATTTCTCCCGCACCCGGAAGAACTGCATAAAGCCGGTGTCGAAACCGGTGAAGTGGCTCGACAGGCCGATGTTGAGGATGTGGCTGTGCAGGCGCTCTACTTCCAGCAGCACGGCGCGGATCATCTTGGCCCGCTCGGGCACCTTAATGCCCATGGCGTTCTCTACCGAGGTGGTATAGGCCACGCTGTGGGTAAAGCCGCAGATGCCGCAGACCCGATCGGTCAGAAACGCCACTTCGTTGTAGCCCATGCGGGTTTCCGCCAGCTTCTCCATGCCGCGATGGACATAGAAGAGGCGGTAGTCGGCATCTATGATGTCTTCCCCATCGACGAACAGACGAAAATGCCCCGGTTCGTCCGAGGTGATGTGCAGCGGGCCGACCGGCACGATGCGGTTGGCATCACTGCCCAATTCGTTGACGAAGGGGTAGGTCTCGGTGTCGGTGGTGGGCATCGGGCGCTGGCGGTAATCCATGGCGTCCTTGCGCAGCGGGTGGATATCCTCCGGCCAGTCATCCGGCAGCACCAGACGGCGTTCGTCCGGCAGGCCGACGGCGCGCAGGCCGTACATGTCGCGGATCTCCCGCTCGCCCCACACCGCCGCCGGAATGGTCGGGGTGATGGAGGGGTACTCCTGCTCGATGGCATTGACCAGCACCTTGACGGTGATCCAGCTCTTGGTGTCGCACTCCATGGAGAAGACGTGGTAGACGGCGAAGTGGCCGTTGAGGCTGCGCTCGTCATTGGCAAACGAAACCGAGAGCCAGCCGCCCTGCTTGTGGAAGATCAGGCTGGTGAGGGCCACTAGGCTGGTGGGCTTGACGGTCAGGGTGGCCTGATCGGCGGTCTGCCACTGCTCGTCGATGATGGCGTGGGGCAGTTGCTGTCGCAGTTGCTGGATATAGTCGCAACCGATGCGATCCGAAATGGCGATGGTCATGCAGTTCTCACTTTAAATTCGCAAATGATGAAATCGAAAAAAGCAGCTGTGATGGCGGGCATGAGTTATACCCCGACCAGATAGGCGAGCAGCGCCAGCAGGGCCAGCCCCAAGCCATAGCGGGTGAGCTTGTGGGTGCGCACGAACTGGGTGCGGGCCATGGAATTCTCGATGATGCCCGCGAGTGAAAAGGCCACCAGCAGCTTGCAGAGCAGGATCAGGGCGGCCACCGCCAGCGCGGGCAGGCTCCAGTTCGCCGCCTTGCCGAAAGGCAGGAAGATCACCAAAAAGAGCTGCACCACCACTAGCTGCTTGAGGCCCATGCTGAGCTTGAGCAGTGCGAGACCTGCGCCCGAGTACTCGGTGAGCGGCCCTTCCTGTAGCTCCTGCTCGGCTTCGGCGCAGTCAAAGGGCAGCTTGCCCATCTCCACAAACACCGCGAAGGCGCAGGCGGCCCCCGCCAACAGGGTAGCGATGGGCGCGGCCAGCGGCTGGGTGGCCACATAGCTGCTGATGTTGCCCAGATCCGAACTGCCCACCATCATCGCCATGATGAAGCAGGCGAGCACCAGAATGGGCTCCACCAAAATCCCTAAGGTCAGCTCGCGGCGGGCACCGATCCCGGCAAACATGCTGCCGCTGTCCAGCCCCGCCAGGGAGAAGAAGAAGCGGAAGATGGCGAACAGGTAGATGTCGGTGATGAGATCCCCGGCGATGGGAAAGGGGGACTCGTGGGTCAGGGTCGGCAGCGCCATCGCCACCAGCAACAGGGCTGCGATCAGCAGCGCAGGCATCAGGTTGAAGATGATGCCGGCAGGCTCCGGGGTCACCTCCTGGCGGCGCAGGAGCTTCCCGATATCCCGGTAATCCTGCAGCAGGCCTGGCCCCTGACGGGAGTGCATCTTGGCCCGCAGCACCCGGTTGAAACCGGTGGCCAGCGGCGCCAGCGCCAGCATGGCGATGGCCTGGGTCAGGGCGAGGGCAACCATGCCCCAGCTCGGCATTTCAAGAACAGGCATATCAGACTCCTACAGCCATCAGGATAAAGAGCGCCAGCACCAGGCCGTGCAACAGCCAGCCAGCGGCAGAGGGAGACGCGCTCACCCCGTGCAGGGCGGTGGCCAGATCGAGATGCGGCTGCTTGCGATAGAGCGGCGCGCAGAGCTGGCGCAAGGTGTGGGTGACACCGCCGGAGGTGAGGCTCATGCGCTCCTCATAGGCGTAACCGCAGGCCCACGGGGTACCGGCGTGACGACGACCCAGCTTGGGCCCCTTGAAGATGGCCACGACCAGCAGCGGGATCAGGAACAGCCCCAGCAGGGTGATGGCAATCACCGGTGGGGAGAGGATCGCCTGTGAGCTGTCGAGCGGCAGCAGGGTCGCGCCAGTGGCCACGCTCATTTGGCCCATGAGGTGAGAAGAGACGAGGGCCTGACCGTAGCCGCTGACAAAGGGGGCAATCCAGGGGGCGCCCAGACCCAGCACCAGACAGACGGCTGCCAGCAGCAGGGTGCCTGCCACCATGGCGTTGGGTACTTCGCGGGCCTGACTCGCTTTTTCGCTGCGCGGGGCGCCGCAGAAGCAGATGCCATACACCTTGACGAAACACATCACCGCCATGGCGCCGGTCACCGCCAGCATCACCACTGCCAGCGGGGCAACGACAGAGGTGCCGAGTTTGGTCATGGAAAGCAGCGCCTGATAGATAAACCACTCGCTGACAAAGCCGTTGAGGGGCGGCAGCGCCGAGATGGCCATGGCACCGATAAGGAACGCCAGCGCGGTCCAGGGCATCAGTTTGGCCAAGCCACCCATCTTGTCCATGTCACGGGTGTGCAGGCGGAACATCACAGATCCGGTGCCCATAAAGAGCAGGCTCTTGAAGATGGCGTGGTTGAGCAGGTGATAAAGCGCACCGAGCAGCCCCAGCACCACCAGCGCCGGTTGCTGGTTAGCGATGCCGATCATGCCGATCCCCATCCCCATCAGGATGATGCCGATGTTCTCTACCGTGTGGTAGGCGAGCAGCCGCTTGAGATCGTGCTCGGCCAGTGCAAACAGCACCCCGAGCACTGCCGAGCAGGCACCGAAGATCAGCACCATGTAGCCCCACCAGAGCTGGCTGGCGCCGAGAAAATCGATGCTGACTCGCAGAATGCCAAACAGACCGAGCTTCACCATGACGCCAGACATCAGCGCCGAAATATGGGAAGGGGCGACGGGCTCGGCTACTGGCAGCCAGCCGTGCAGCGGCACGAAACCGGCGCGCAGGCCAAAGCCGCAGAAGCTGAGCAGGAAGACCAGGGATGCCAATGCGCCCGCCAGATGGTGCTCGCGCAGCGCGGCGAACTCCAGCGAACCGCTGTCGCGGCAGAGCAGCCAGAAGGCGACCAGTACCAGCGCCATGCCGATATGGTTCATCACCAGATAGAGGCGGCTCTGTTTGGCGGCATCGGGGTTGGTCTTGACCAGCCAGTAGGTGGTGAGGGTCACCAGCTCGTAGCAGAGCAAAAAGCCCAATGCATTGTCGGCCAGCACCATGCCCACCATGGCGAACAGGAAGAGGTTCATCAGCACGCCAATGGCCACATCCCCCTTGCCCTGATACTCGCGGATATAGGCAAAGGAGTAGAGGGAGACAGCCAAGCCCACGAGCGTGATCACCAGCAGCATCAGGGCAGAGAGCATATCCAGATGCACCGAACCCAGCAGCCAGAGCTGGCCGTCGATGGGGGCACCTTGGGCCAGCGCCTTGATGGCGGCAACAACACCGGCGAGCGAGCCCAGCAGGGCAAAGCCGCTATTGAGGCGGTTGGCAAGCCAGGGCTGCTTTTGCAGCAGCAGACCGGCGGCTGCGCCCAATAGAAAGAGCACGAGCGTGCCCATAACAAGCGGGGACAACATCAGCGAACTCCCTCTGTGGTTGAAGCGTCGAGTGAAGGGGGCGTGGTCGTGGAGGTCGAACATGCAGAGGCCGAGAATGCGGGCGCACCTTCCGGGTGAGCGTTGGCGGCTTGCAGGCGACGGTCGCGGGCAGCGTTGGCACAGGCCGTGTCGTTGACGATGCTCAGTGACTGGGAGGGGCAGGCCTCGATGCAGGCGGGGCCTTCGGCGCGAAACTCGCAAAGGTCACATTTGACCGCAATGCTGCGCACGCCCGGTTCCCAGCTCAGCAGATCCTCGCCAAAGCAGCGCAGACCGGCGGAGGTGGAGGGATTGCTGGAGCGGATGGAGCAGGGAATGTAGGTGTCGTAGCTGTTGGCCATGGCCACCGGCCGGCTGCCACCGCTCTGGATGGCGCCGAACGGGCAGGCCACGGCGCAGAGGTTGCAGCCGATGCAGAGCGACTCGTTGAGCTGCACGCAATCGCCGGTCTGGCGAATGGCCTCGACCGGGCACACCTTGATGCAGGGGGCATCGTCACAGTGACGGCACTGAACCGGCATGGTCGCCTGCTCGTGTCGCATAACGGTTAAACGGGGGGCTTGCTGCAAACCTTGCGCCTTGTGAACCGTACTGCAGGCCGCCATACAGGTGCCACAGCCAATACAAAGCTTGGGGTCAGCGATAACGAAGCGGTTCATAGCCTACCTTGTCGTGTCGCGAACGGAGAGAATAGGGGCAGGATGGCAAAATGCGGGCCAGATTGGTTCTTGCAGATAAATTGGTTTTAAGTAGCTGTTTTTAAATGAATAAAAATCTTCGTGTGGTTGAGTGAACGCGCTGATGTGGCTGTCGAACTGTGACCTTCGTCACTTGTGACGAAGGTATCGACAGAGAGTGTTGGCAGTGATCACAGAAATTTATTGAAGTTAGAGCTGTTGATTGGCTCCTTATTGCTGAAACAGCGAGACTTGGTTCAAGCATAAAATGACTTGTGACATGGGGATAAATAACAAAATTGTTGATAGTTAGAATGGACAAGAAAGATATTTTCATATCTGAATAATTTGGATAGGATTCTTATGAGTGCCAATCGCTTTGTTTTGTGTAACTTTTGAGCATAAGTGGTGCACGTAGGGCGATGCTTTAATAATTAAAGGATTTTTATTTAAAGCAGCCATAATAAGAAACAACTGAAGTTGATAAAAATGATCAAAAAAATGAAAGCTTCCATAGCTACGATTTTGTCGGTGATAAGTTTCAACGGTCTGGCTGCAGAATCAGGAATAACACATTTTTCAAATTGTGATGCATCCTTTTTTACTGCTGCGGCTAATAACCCACGGTTAAGAACAATTCCTGAAAGATTATACTCATCAGATTTAAAGAAAGATAAAAAGGTAAAGCTTGACTTGCATTACACAACACCGGAAGGAATAGAGGTATCCGGTTTTGTGGTAACATACACAGACTTTGATGCGTATAAAGAATATACGCCGATGGATGTGAGAGGACAGTTTTATTACTGGGGGTTTACATCAACCCAACCCATCGAAACTGTGGTCGCTCTTATGTCGAAGACATTGAGTTTGCAAAAATTGGACGATGAGAATTATGTTTTCAATCCGATGATAAGAAATGAAGGCTCAAACTGGGTGAAGAATAACTCTGCCGTTACAGATATATCTCCTGCAGAGAAAACGACAGAAAAAGTATTTTTAATTGAGAAGGCAGATAACCAAACTGTAGAAATACTCTGCTCCCTGCAAGGTAGTGTTAGTCAGCAAGATTTATATGAAGCAGGAGTACAGAAATGACATCTAAATCATTTTTTATTGGATTGCTGGCTGTACTTTTATCAGGTTGTGCTGGTGTAAAGAAAGATGAGCCTTTACCGAAAGGATATAGCTTGGCAAGCTCAAATGACTTGATGGATACATATTTTGTCAAACCTGACTCATGGTTCTATAAAGGTAATAAAAATGTGCGTCAGTTAGAGGTGGTTAAAGCACTAAAAAAAGAAGATGAAGTGGAGGGGCATAAATTTATTGCAATTAAAACGAAATATGTATTTGATTGCGAAAATAAAAATAAATACACAAAAATCCCAAGTGGCTTTTTTGACAATAAATATGCGATTGGGAAGCCTGTTGTCCCATTTCCTTTTAGCTCAAGCCGTTGGTTATTCGCTAAGGATGGATCATCAGAGGGTGTGATGTGGGATGTGCTTTGTGTTCAGCTAATGGCTGAGGTAGATGCGAAATCGTAATGTCACTTTAACGTGTTATTTATATAAGCATAGAATTTTTGCTGGGTTTATATTTCCTCAAGTTCAGTAAGTAAAATGAATATGCAAATAGAGAGGGAGGCCAATGCCTCCCTCTCTATTTGCTGAGGTTTTCTATGCCATTACGAGGCCATCAACACGCCATCAAATATCCACCTGCGAGCCCAGCTCTATCACCCGATTGGGTGGGATCTCGAACTGATCCGGTGCGCGCAGGGCGTTGCGCTGCAGCAGCATAAACAGCTTGCCGCGCAGGTAGAGATACCAGGGGCGTTCCTTCATGATCAGTGACTCGTGGGCCATGAAAAACGAGGTTTCCATCATGCGGCAGCTCAGTCCCTCGGCGTTGCAGCGGTGGAAGATCTCCTCCATGTTGGGGGTCTCGCGCCAGCCGTAGCTGGCCACCACCCGCCAGAAGGTGGGGGAGAGCTGCTCGATGCAGACCCGGCGCACGTTGTGGACGTAGGGCACATCCTCCACCCGCAGGGTGAGCAGGATTATCCGCTCGTGCAGCACCTTGTTGTGCTTGAGGTTGTGCAAGAGCGCATGGGGGATCACATTGACCACCCGCGACATATAGACGGCGGTGCCTGCCACCCGGGTCGGCGGGGATTTTTCAAGCGAGGCGATCATGGGCTCGAGCGAATTGCCGTGCTCGTTCAGGCGGCGAATGAGCTGGAAGCGCTCGCTCTTCCAGCTGGTCATCAGGGTGAACATGACGGCGCCCAGGGTGAGCGGCAGCCAGCCACCGGAGAAGATCTTGCCCAGGTTGGCGGCAAACAGCGGCACGTCGATGGCCAGCAGCAGGGCAAACAGGGCAGCCACCAGATAGGTGGGCCAGCGCCAGCTGTTCTTGGCCACTGAGCAGAAGAGGATGGAGGTGAGCACCATGGTGCCGGTGACGGCGATGCCGTAGGCCGCTGCCAGATTGCTGGAGTGCTCGAAGCTCATGATGACGATCACCACAGAGATATAGAGCATCCAGTTGATGACAGGAATATAGATCTGGCCGGACTCCTGCTCGGAGGTGTGGACGATACGGATGGGTGAGAGATAACCGAGCCGCACCGCCTGCCGGGTGAGGGAGAAGACCCCGGAGATCACCGCCTGGGAGGCGATCACGGTCGCCATGGTCGCCAGCACCAGCAGCGGCAGCAGCGCCCATTTGGGGGCGAGCAGGAAGAAGGGGTTGGCGATGGCCGCCGGGTTGTCCAGCAGCAGCGCGCCTTGCCCGAAGTAGTTGAGCACCAGGGAGGGCAGCACCACCACAAACCAGGCGAGCCGGATCGGGTTCTTGCCAAAGTGGCCCATGTCGGCGTAGAGCGCCTCTACCCCTGTGATGGCCAGCACCACGGCGCCGAGGGCAAAGAAGGACGTGGTCTGGTACTCGGCGAAGAAGCGCAGCGCCCAGACGGGGTTGAGCGCCCCCAGCACCTCGGGATTCTGGATGATGCTGCGCAGCCCCAGCACGGCCAGAGTCAGAAACCAGGTGAGCATGATGGGGGCGAACAGCTTGCCCACCATGGCGGTGCCATGTTTTTGAATGGCAAACAGCAGGGTCAGCACCAGCACCGAGAGCGGCACTATACTATATAGGGGTCTAGGGAGGGGGCCATCAGGCTCAAGCCCTCGATGGCCGACATCACCGACATGGCCGGGGTGATCACCACCTCCCCATAGAAGAAACTGCCGCCAATCAGCCCCAGGATGATCAGTACCGGCGTCCAGCGGGGAGAGGCGTTGCGGGTGGCCAGCGACATCAGGGTGAGAATGCCCCCTTCACCAGCATTGTCGGCCCGCATCACGAAAGAGAGGTACTTGACCGAGACCACCAGGATCAGCAGCCAGAAGATGAGGGAGAGAAATCCCAGGATGGCGGCGGGTTCGGCCCCGATCCCGAATTGACCCGACAGGCACTCTCGCAGGGTATAGAGGGGGCTGGTGCCGATATCACCATAGACCACGCCAATCGCCGCCAGCGTGACGCCGGACAGGGCTTGTTTGTTATCACAGCTCATGAGGTTATCTTGTTACACGTTTGCCAAAGCACAAGGGCCCGAACGATCAGGAAAAATCCTGATATTCAATCGGGATAGCATTAAGAAATTGCGATGGGAAAGGGAGCTAACTGGATATAAAGGGGCTCATTATGGGACACAGTCTGTTCATCTGCCGTTAAGCGTATGATGACACACACATCGTGGGTTTATGCTCTGGTATAAATAATCAAAAGGGACTTTTGAACGAAATCATTAATTAATCGTTGATTGAAATAACTCGTTGGGACGCGTGCAAGCGTTTGTTTTCTCTGAGTATCCATATTGGTCAGAGTTTTCAATCAGGCTGGCTGAAAAATAGACGATAAAATGCTGACTAATAAATTGATGGCGCTGTGGGTAAAGAGGTCGAAATTGGGTGGCGATAGAGTCTTTATTTGGTCTGGGGCAGGGACGGAAAGAAAAAGGACATGGCCACCACAACAGCAGCCACTATCAAGTAAAACGAGAGTGGATAGATACGTAGGGTGCAATGAACAAAGTGAATTGCACCACTAATTGAATGAGTAAAAGTAGAGGTGCAATGCGCTGCGCTTATTGCACCCTACCGAGCTATATGACTGATGAATTAAGTTCCATATACTTCAATGAAGTTATTTTCAACTATAAATTTCTCAATTTCAGAAAAAAGCTCTTGACTGCTCAATGCACTCAGATTTTTACAAAAACTCTCTACACTCTCTGAAAATGATATACCCATCCTTGGATTAAATAATTCAACCTTATCAATTTTGAATGGTTTTTTTGAAAAGTGATTTAGTGTTAGATAAGTAAGAACTTGCCTGACATCTATAGCATTAAAACTCCGCTCGCCGGACTTTATTTCAACCAGAGTATTTCCATATAAAAAATCACCAGTTGACTCGTTGACAAATCCACAGCCATCGAATACCGGGTCGATAATCAATGTGATATTATCATCTATATATTTCTTGCGGCTGAGCATGTATCTAGAATAGATCATTTGAAAAAGTCGAAGAGTCTGCCTTTTTTCAATGTCAGATAATGGTAAATCACAATCATTGCCGTAGCTAAATTTTGATAAATATTTAATAGATGCGTCTTGTAATTGAATGAAATCTAAACTTTCAAAAAAAGACGGGTTATTAAAATGATCAAAATCTAGTCTGTTATTACTTGCATGTCTGAACATGTTAAAAAACAGTACATTTACTAATGCCGTATTGTTTTTCCTTTCTGCTGGGGTAAAAGGTTCATATATCGGTTGCAGCAAGCCGCCATTGATTAATCGGACATAGTTTTTCGAGTTGGGTAACGTTTCATTCCAAAAAGAAGTGTACTTCTTGGAAAATGTAGCTTCAGAGATCATAGAGCTTCCTCCAAATTTCTACTGGTTTTTCTTAACGTTCCCCATTCACTGTAAAGAGTGTCAATGAAATTAAATTTTCCTTTGTTGTGGCCACGCCAATGTTTTCCCTCATCACCTAGTAAGTAAGAGGTAACAATAAATAGTCTTCTTTGCCATGATGTCATCGTGGGGAAGGTTCTTCTGAGTTCCGATAGCCAGTAATGTGTATTCCATTTTGCCATTGCTTGGGTTATAGCAAGTGTAATAAGAATGCTATCGGTGTTTGACTTGTATATTTCGGATAGTATAGTTTGTCCTTCTACACTATTTTGCTTGGCAAATACTTTGACGGTATATGCTAGATTGAGTTCCGTCTTTAAAATGAATGAATCAGTTTTAATTAATTCAATAAGTTTTGACCGAATTTTTGCTTGCGTTTCAGTGTTAAAACGCCCCCAGTTAGTTGCTGTTACTTGCATAATAGTATTGAAAATAGGGTATAGTTCACTAACTCCATCAAAAATAATATTAAATGCATTCGATAAAACTTGATCATTAGTTGCTGCAAAAGCTCTAACTAGCTGCTTGCTAAAAGGTTGGTTGATCTTTGACTTCTGTAATTCATTACTTAGCATCCCCAATAAATCAAAGTCACGGAGAGACTCTTTTACTTTATCGTATTGCTCATATGCATTTTCTGAATAAGGATCAAATCTTATTGGAAGACTCATGAATTTGGCTTTCATAGATGACCCCTCATCTTCATCCAAGCCCTGTAATTTAGTATTTGTCAATGAGGTGAATTCATCTTTTGATAGAATGTTTGTTTTATGTTTTTGAAGTGTGAGCCCTTCATTCTCCATCAATTTTCGACTGATTAATGTAAGAATGGAATGAGCCTCTTCTTTGGTCTTACAAAAAATCAAAAAATCATCCACATATCTTTTATACCTAACGCCATTAATTAATAGTATATGATCTAATGAATCCAAGGCAAGTTCAGCTAATATTCGTGCTGCTGGCCCTCCAACAGGAAGACCATAAGAGTTGGTTCCTGAAAATGTCTGAATTAGTTTCTTTATTTTTGAGGATATATCTTTCTGTGGATCTATTCTATCTAAAGCATTCTCTAAACGATGGTGATATATTCTTGTGTAAAAATCAGCAATGTCACATGTCAGTACATAATTTATAGATGGGTCATTTTTTGCAAGTTCAAGACTGTCTTCTTGGAATTTCCTCCAGTTAATGTCTTTGTCAAATATTGAACCTTTACTAAAGTCTGGTGAGAAGCGATATGAGTAAACATTATCGTTAGTAACTCGGTTTTTTTCAATTTCATTGCTTACGAAAAGGACTATGCCTAGGAAATATGCATTCCAATAAGGATCTATTTGTGTTGCCCAGCGATAACCATTATAACCTACAGTCGAACATGTACTTATATTTACTGGTGGACATTCATTTAATCTTTCATTGAAATTTGAATGTGTTTCATCAAGTGATTCAATCATTTTACTAAATATGTCAGAGAACATTCTAGTTTCATAAGGAAATGGGAATATATCTGTATCACCGAACTTTGTAATGTTTTTTAACGCAAGAGCAAAAGCTGACTTTAAATCACCTTCTTTATAACTGAAGGTTTCGGAGGTATATGGTTGTGCCATAATTAAATTCCTTTTTATTTAGCTGGACTAATTTAAAAATTATTTGTTTAAAAAACAACAATAAAATATTTTGATAGGAACCCTTTTCATATTTTCTCTGTGAAAACATTGCATGCGTCTCCTATGAAGCTGGGTTGCCAAGCGAGCCATAGTAACCGGACAGGTGAAAAACAGAAGGAGCAGGGGCCTAAAACCCGCTCTGGTTCAATAAAATTGTCACTAAATGACGATTTATCGTTCGGTCTTGCTTGATACAGCTGGGCTGGCTCGATAGTAAAGCCACATAACAGTCACTCCCGATATGGCGCCGTTTATCCCCCCGATAATCAGCAGGGGCAGAGGCCTGTCAGCCGGTGTCGAGCTCGTCACTTTTGTCGTGTCGATCACAGTTCGGCGGAGCTGTCGTCATCGTCATCGGCCTGAAAGTCGTCGTCCATGTTTCTGATTACCCCTTTGTTTTCAGTTGTTTGTGAACTTTATTTGGCCTGTTCCCGCTTTTGGTCTGATAAATGCTTTGTGGGTGAGCCGGCTGCGTCGTCGGTGCTTGAGTGTATTGCCCCCTGAGGTGATGACACTTGGGCACGCCGGGCGATGCCAGTGCGGCAGTAACGAAACATTTAGGATCCCTCTCTATGAACAGCTTCGTGATTGCAGATCCCAGTCTTTGTATTGGGTGTCGTACCTGTGAGGTGGCCTGCGCCGTGTCACACCAGTCAACGTCCTGCGCGGGTACCGTTGAGCGGGAGGGCGGCCTGCGTCTTGCCATCGAGGATGGACATCTGGTCTCCAAGGACAGCTATTTCCAGCCGCGCCTGAAGGTGATCGTCGGCAGCAAGGTGACCACGCCTGTGCTCTGCCGCCAGTGTGAAGACAAGCCGTGTGCTGTGGCCTGCCCCAACAATGCCATTGTCAGCGAGGATGGTTGCGTCAAGGTGCTGCAGGCGCGTTGCATCGGCTGCAAATCCTGCGTGGTGGCTTGTCCTTACGGTGCCATGGCGGTGGTGGTGAAAGAGGTGGCCCCCGCTGCCGATGCGCTGTTCAAGCGCCCGCAGACCAAGGCGCAAGCCTTGAAGTGCGATCTCTGCCGTCACCGTGAAGCGGGCCCGGCCTGCGTCGAGGTGTGCCCGACCCAGGCGCTGCGCTTGGTGACCCCGGAGTCGCTCGGCGAGCTGAACCGCCAGAAGCAGTTGGCCAGTGCCGAGGCGATGGCGGCCTGCCAGCGCCAGCCGGTGTTGGCACAGAGGTAAAGCATCAGATGGCGTGCGCAGGCCCTTACTGGCCGCCGCTTGCGCCTCTGTACTCTCTACCCCTGACAAGCCATTTTCGTTAAAGGCCTTTTATCGTTAACAGCCTTTTACCGTTAACAAACAAGAGTGTGAGTCATGAAAAAAGTCATTACCGTCTGCCCCTATTGCGGCACCGGTTGCAAGATCAACCTGCTGGTTGAAAACGACAAGGTGGTGGGGGCCGAAGGCGCCAACGGCCGGACCAACGAGGGGCAGCTCTGCCTCAAGGGTTATTACGGTTGGGATTTCCTCAATGACACCAACCTGCTGACCCCCCGTCTCAAGAGCCCGATGATCCGCCGCGAGCGCGGTGGCAAGCTCGAATCCGTCTCCTGGGATGAGGCGATCGACTTTGCCAGCAGCCGTCTGTCTGCCATCAAGGCGAAGTACGGTGCCGACGCCATCATGACCACCGGCTCGGCCCGTGGTCCTGGCAACGAAGCCAACTATGTGATGCAGAAATTTGCCCGCGCAGTGCTGGGGACGAACAACGTCGACCACTGCGCGAGGGTGTGACACGCACCCTCAGTCTCCGGTCTGGAGACAACTGTAGGCAACGGCGCCATGAGCAACGCCATTCCCGAAATTCAAGAGACCAAGTGCCTGCTGGTGTTTGGTTACAACGCTGCTGACTCTCACCCCATAGTCGCCCGCCATATCCTCAAGGCGAAGGCGAACGGGGCCAAGGTGATTGTGTGTGATCCCCGCATGGTGGAAACCGCCCGTATCGCCGATCAGTGGCTGCCGCTCAAAAACGGCTCCAACATGGCGCTGGTCAACGCCTTCGCCAACGTGTTGATCAGTGAAGGGCTCTACAACAAGGAGTTCGTCGCCAACTACACCGAAGGGTTCGACACCTTCAAGGCGACAGTCGCCAAGTACACCCCGGAATACGTGGAGGGGATCACCGGCCTCAAAGCCGCTGATATCCGCGCCGCCATTCGCACCTATGCTGCCTCGCCTGCTTCCATGATCCTGTGGGGCATGGGGGTGACCCAGTACGGTCAGGCAGTGGATGTGGTCAAGGGGCTCGCCGGAATTGCGCTGCTGACCGGCAACTTCGGTCGCCGTGGCACCGGCTGCGGGCCGGTGCGCGGTCAGAACAACGTGCAGGGCACCTGTGACATGGGGATGCTGCCGCACCAGTTCCCGGGCTATCAGTCGGTGAGCGATCCTGCGATCAGCGCCAAGTTCGCCAAGGCGTGGGGCGTACCGGCGCTCTCCCAAAAGCCCGGCTACCGTCTGACGGAGCTTGGCCACAAGGTCGAAGAGGGCAAGTGCAAGGCCTTCTACATCTTCGGCGAAGATCCGGCCCAGACCGAGGCCGACCTGGCCCAGTTCAGGCGCACCCTGGGCGGCATGGATCTGGTGATAGTGCAGGACATCTTCATGACCCAGACCGCCGAGATGGCGGATGTGATCCTGCCCGCCACCAGTTGGGGCGAGCACGAGGGGGTTTACAGCTCGGCAGATCGCGGCTTCCAGCGCTTCTACAAGGCGGTGACGCCACCCGAGAACGTGAAGCCGGACTGGGCAATCTTCTCGCTGATGGCCACCGCCATGGGGTACCCCATGGAGTACCACAACACCCAGGAGATCTGGGACGAGATGCGCGCGCTCTGCCCGCTCTATACCGGGGTCAGCTACGACAAGATAGCGGATCTCAAGAGCGTGCAGTGGCCTTGCCCGACCGAGGATCACCCGGGCACCAGCACCCTGTTCGAGGGGAATGTGTTCACCACCCCGAGCGGCAAGGGTCAGCTGATTGCCTCCGAGTGGCGTGCGCCGCTGGAGCAGCCTTGTGCTAAGTATCCGCTGGTGCTCTCCACCGTGCGGGAGGTAGGACACTACTCCTGCCGCTCCATGACAGGCAACTGCTCGGCGCTGCAGACCCTGGCCGATGAGCCCGGCTATGTGCAGATCCACCCGAGCGATGCGCAAAAGCTTGGGGTGAAGGATCAGGCGCTGGTGTGGATCTCGTCGCGACGCGGCAAGGTGATCACTCGGGCCAACTACAACGAGCGGGTCAACGCAGGTGTGGTCTACATGACTTACCAGTGGTGGATCGGGGCGTGCAACGAGCTGACCATAGAGCACCTTGATCCCGTCTCCTACACCCCGGAGTACAAGTACTGCGCGGTGAAGATTGAGCGTATTGAGGATCAGCCTGAGGCGGAAGTGTACGTCCAGACTGAATACAGCGCGCTCAAGGCGAAATTGCGCAGCGCCGCCAAGGGGTAATCGTCGTTAAATAAAGTGGATCCAGGCTCTGTTCACAGGGCCCGGATCCCCTCATCCTTTTTTCAGCTGGCAGGTGTCCTTCATGAAAAATGAATTAACTCTCTCATTCGGGATCTTTTATGTTTCCGCTTATTTTCTGGTGATGTTATTGGGGCTGGTCTGCTTCTGGTGGCACGATGAGTTGATATTTCTGCTGGGATTCGGTTTCTTCGGCTGTTTTATCGCCGCGCGCATCGCCATGGGCGCCGTGCTGGCGGCGCTGAGCGTGCAGGCGGCCTGGCTGATAGCCTTTCTCTCCACCACCCTGATCAATGGCCTGCTGGCGGGCTTGCTGGCGCTGGTGATCCTGCTCACCCATCAGGCGGTGTCTGCAGAAATAGCCGATAATATCAGTGGGTTATTGATTGCATTCCAACTGCTATCGGCCGGCTTCATCCTGGGTGGCCTCAAGCTCTACAACTACCAGCTCATCTCCTCCTGACGCAGCGCAGGCATGGGCAACCGGCAGCTATCCAGTCAACCCATCACGCTACGCAATGCGGCAACGCAGACCGACAGCTTCTGGCGGATCGCGGCGATATATGTGCGCCAAAGTGGGCATATTTTGTGGCGATGGCGGGATATTGGCCCGGGCCTGTCTGGTTGTAATGGGGGTAGGGCTACCTTATTATGCGACAGGCAGTGAGCGGCTATTTCAAGGCATGTTAGTTTTTATAATTAAGCGTTAAGTTTTTAAAAATTAATTATAACATCTGATGGATCTGGCTGACCTGTTGTTTACCGTCGTTGCTGACCGCAATGTGCCCGTAATCTTTTGCCCATATAGATGTAACGTGAGGCCAGAATGCTGAATGTGAGTGCCATTCCGTTAACCGACATCTCACCCATCTGGGATGACGGCTTCCTCTCTCTCTCCAAGAACCTGCTCTCCGCCGTCACTCTGGATGATTTCATCAAGAAGCTGAACCGGATCGACGCCTGCTTCGCCGGGGTGGCCCGGGTCAACCTGATCCTCAATCTGGGGGCGGGAGAGGAGGCCCTCTTCTACTTCATGGGGGAGAAGGGCCCCAAGCACCTGGTCTGCGCCAAGGCCGATCTCTATTTCTCCAGGGAGCAGGCCATAGTGCTGCCCGTGGCCCGCTTTCACAACCGCTGCGAGTTGCTGGCGGCGGCCGGAGTGTATGAGGGGTTGCACTCTTACTGCCAGCTGCCCATCACCACGGCCCGCAGCCATCTGGGCGGGGTGGAGTTCATCAGCCCGGCGGTCAATGCCTTCCCGATGGAGACCCTGGCCAAGCTGACCCAGCTGGCGGCCATCGTCGCCATCGCGCTGGAGAACGTGCTCGACAAGGAGCGTACCCTGGAGCAGGCCAACTCCCTGCGTCTGGAGCGCGACAGCTGCAAGATCCTGGTGGATGTCACCAATGCGGTGATTAAATTGGTGCGCATCGCCGAGCTGCCGAGGAGCCTCTTCTCCATACTGCAGCACCACTTCGCCATCAGCAGCCTGTGTCTGGCGGAGTACAACGCCACCTCCGACAGCTTCAAGAGCTATCTGGTCAATCAGCAGCAGAGCGATCAGCCCGGCATCATCAACCACTCCTGTTTCGAGAAGAACTGTCTGCAGGGGGCGCTCGGCCATAGCGAGCCCTTCTTCATCTATCGGGAGCAGGGCCACGGTTGCGATTCGAGCTGCCGCTTCAGCACCCAGATACTGCCGGCCGATGCGGACAGCTCCTGCATATTGCCGCTGCGTTATCGGGGCAATCTGCTGGGGGTCTTGATCCTCTCCCACCCGGATGCCGATTTCTTTGCCGACATCGACATCTCCCTGCTCGAACAGGTGGCGGCCCGCACCGCCATTGCCATGAACAACGTGCAGGCGCAGCAGGAGATCTCCAACACCAACGGTGCCAGGGAGAAGACGATCCGGGTGGCGGAGCTCGAGCCCAACGCCGATTTTTCCAGCATCATCTATCAAAGCGCCGCCATGGAGAGCGTGCTGGAGAAGGTGAAACTGGTGGCCCAGAGCGATTGCTCCGTGCTGATCCTGGGAGAAACCGGCACCGGCAAGGAGCTGATCGCCCAGGCCATCCATCGGCTGAGCGATCGCCGCGAACAGGAGATGGTGAAGGTGAACTGCGCCGCCATTCCCACCGGCCTAATCGAGAGCGATCTGTTCGGCCACGAGAAGGGGGCCTTTACCGGCGCCCTGGCCCAGCGCATCGGTCGCTTCGAGCGGGCCCACAAGGGCACATTGTTCCTCGACGAGGTGGGAGACATGCCGCTGGACTTGCAGCCCAAGCTCTTGCGGGTATTGCAGGAACACGAGCTGGAGCGGGTCGGCAACAGCAATCCCATCGCCATCGACGTGCGGCTGGTGGCGGCCACCAACTGCGATCTGCTCTCCATGGTCAAGAACAAACGCTTCAGAAGCGATCTCTACTACCGGCTCAACGTCTTTCCCATCGAGTTGCCGCCCCTGCGCGAGCGGCGTGAAGACATACCGCTCTTGGTCAACTTCTTCATCAAGAAGATCGCCAAGCGGATGCGCCGCAACATCACCTCGATCCCGGCCGATGCCATGAAGATGCTGGTGTCGCTCCCCTGGTACGGCAATATCCGCGAGCTGGAAAACATCATAGAGCGCGCCGTGGTGATGACCCGGGGCCATGTGCTCAACCTCTCCCCGGATGAACTGATGCCGCTCAAGGGCTATCACAAGATAGAGACCCTGGTCTATGACGAGCCCGAGCAGGCCTTGTTCAAGGGCGGCAACGGCCAGAGTGACGGGGTGGAGGACGAGCGCCAGACCATCATAGACACCTTGCGCGAATGCAACGGCATAGTCGCGGGGGAGCGGGGCGCCGCCAACCGGCTCGGCATGAAACGCACCACCCTGCTGTCGAAGATGAAACGGCTCGGTATCTCGGCGAAAGCCCCCCAGACCCTCAACTAAGGGGCACTACAGATGTTGCTCGAACTCGATAGCGATACCCCGCAGGCGCTTTGCGCCCACCGGGAGGTGGTCCATTACCAGCGCGACGGTGTCACCACGGACAGCGCCATGCAGCTGCCCTGCGAAACCCCGGTGGCGCTGGTTTACAACGGCATAGCCCACAGCGTCATGATGTGTTCGGCCGCCGATCTGGAGGACTTTGCCATCGGCTTTTCGCTCTCCGAGGGGATCATCGATGGCCTGCAGGACATCCACGATATCGAGCAAGTTGACGGCTGTCAGGGGATTGAGCTGCATATCACCCTGGCCAACCGCTGTGTGTATCGCCTCAAAGAGAAGCGGCGCACCCTGGCCGGGCGCACGGGGTGTGGCATCTGTGGCAGCGAGAGCCTGGAGCAGGTGGTGCGCACCTTGGCGCGGCTGCCGGACAGCCAGCGCTTCGAGGTGACCCTGATCGACAAGGTACTGGCGGCGCTGCGGCCCTTGCAGTTGCTGGGGCAGAGCACGGGCGCCACCCATGCCGCCGTCCATGTGGACGGGGAGGGCAATATTCTCGCCATTCGCGAGGACGTGGGGCGCCACATAGCGCTCGACAAGCTGGTGGGGCACCTGTGCCGCACGGGGCGGTGCGACGGCGCCATTCTGGTGACCAGCCGCGCCAGCTTCGAGATGGTGCAAAAGTGCGCCAGTGCAGGGGTGGAAATCCTGCTCGCCATCTCGGCCGCTACCGAACTCGCGGTCGAGCGGGCGGAGCAGACCGGGCTCACCCTAGTGGGCTTTTGCCGCCCGGGGCGGGCCGAGATCTACAGCGGTCGTCAGCGCATTGGGCTGGGGTAGTGCAGCCATGGATGCCGGGTTATACGATCGGTGGTTTGCGAGGGCCGGCAGGCACAAGGCCATTGGCGGACGGGGGGCGGCTCGGGTATAGTCCTGCGCCAACAAGATTGGTTCGGCCGGGCGAAGAGCAACCCGCACCCGCAAGGGGTGCCTGAGGTGGCCGCCCGCCGACACAGCGTCAAAGGATACTTAGCCCATGAAATTCAGCCCCCTGCTGGATGAGATGATGAAGGCCCTGCAGGTGCTGCCGGGTGTCGGCCCCAAGTCGGCCCAGCGCATGGCGTTTACTCTGCTCGAGCGCGAGCGCAGCGGCGGCTTGCGTCTGGCCCAGCTGCTCAACCGGGCGCTGACCGAGATAGGCCACTGCAGCCACTGCCGCACCTTCACCGAGAATGCACTTTGCGAGATCTGCGCCAATCCCAAGCGCGAAGAGAGCGGCTTGCTGTGTGTGGTGGAGAGCCCGGCGGATGTGGCCGCCATTGAGCACACTGGCCAGTTCTCCGGCCGTTACTTCGTGCTGATGGGGCACCTGTCCCCCCTCGATGGCATCGGCCCGGAGGAGCTGGGGCTGGAGATCCTGGAGCGGCGTCTGAAGGCGGAGTCCATCAGCGAGCTGATCCTGGCCACCAACCCCACCATCGAAGGGGATGCCACCGCTTGGTATATCGCCGACATGGCCCGCGCCGCTGGCGTCAAGGTGAGCCGGATTGCCCACGGCGTGCCGGTGGGCGGCGAGTTGGAGCTGGTGGATGGCACCACGCTTTCTCACTCCTTGATGGGGCGTCAGCCCCTTAATTGAGGCCGCGTCAGCCCCTTAATTGAGGCCGCGTCAGCCCTTGAATTGAGTCCGCGCCAGGCTCACTGTTTCTTAAACCCGCTTCGGCGGGTTTTTGTTTGGCTGCTGTGCGGCGCATCGGGAGCGTTGGCGTAAAAATCGCCATTCGCACTGCCAAGATATTTTTCCCCCTTGAAATGGGGATCCACGGCCCCATCTTGTATCAGGAATATGTTCAACCCGAATCGCCTGAGGATAGTGTCGATGACCCAAAGCGTTCATGCCGAAACCCACGGGTTTCAGACTGAAGTCAAACAACTGCTGAGCCTGATGGCCCACAGCCTCTACTCCAACAAAGAAGTGTTCCTGCGCGAGCTGATCTCCAACGCCTCCGATGCGGCGGACAAGCTGCGCTTCAAGGCGCTTTCCGATGCCTCTTTGTTCGAAAACGACGGCCAGTTGCGCGTTCGCCTGGTGGTTGATAAAGAGAATCGGACCCTGACCATCTCCGATAACGGTATCGGTATGAGCCGTGATCAGGTGATCGAGCATCTGGGCACCATCGCCAAGTCCGGCACCGCCGAGTTCTTCAAGAACTTGTCAGGTGATCAGGGCCGCGACTCCCAGCTGATCGGTCAGTTTGGGGTGGGTTTCTACTCCGCCTTCATCGTCGCCGACAAGGTGACAGTGGTCTCCCGCGCCGCCGGTACTGCTCCAGAGCAGGGCGTGCAGTGGGAATCGGAAGGTGAAGGCTCTTTCACCGTGGCCGATGTGACCAAGGAAGGCCGTGGTACTGACGTCATCCTGCACCTGCGTGCCGAAGAGGAAGAGTTCCTCGATGACTGGCGTCTGCGCGCCGTGGTTGCCAAGTATTCCGACCACATCAGCGTGCCGGTGGAGATGTTCAAAGAGGGCACCCCGGATCGCGAAGAAGATGGCGAGACCGTCGTCGGTACCCCGGGCGAGTGGGAGCAGGTCAACCGCGCCACCGCACTCTGGACTCGCAATCCGAAAGAGATCAAGGACGAGGAGTATCAGGAGTTCTACAAGCACGTCGCCCACGATTTTGAAGATCCGCTCTTGTGGGGGCATAACCGGGTGGAAGGGGCGCAGGAGTATACCAGCCTGCTCTATGTGCCGGCCCGTGCACCGTTCGATCTCTACAACCGGGATCAGAAACACGGCCTGAAACTCTACGTGCAGCGCGTCTTCATCATGGACGACGCCGAGCAGTTCATGCCGGCCTACCTGCGCTTTGTCAAAGGGGTGCTGGACTCCAACGATCTGCCACTCAACGTCAGCCGTGAAATTCTGCAAGACAACAAGGTGACCGTCTCCCTGCGCAAGGCCTGCTCCAAGCGGGTGCTGACCATGCTGGCCAAACTGGCCAAGGATGACAGCGAGAAATACGCCAAGTTCTGGAGCGAGTTCGGCAACGTGTTAAAAGAAGGCCCGGCCGAGGATTACGCCAACCGCGAAGAGATCGCCAAGCTGCTGCGCTTTGCCAGCACGGCGGGCGAGGGCGAAGCCCAGACCGTCTCTCTCGAGGATTATGTTGGCCGCATGAAGGAAGGCCAGCAGAAGATTTACTACATCACCGCCGACAGCTTCGCCGCAGCCAAGAACAGCCCGCACCTCGAGATCTTCCGCAAGAAGGGCGTCGAAGTGCTGCTGATGTGGGAGCGTGTGGACGAGTGGTTGATGAGCCACCTGTCCGAGTTCGATGGCAAGCAGCTGGTCTCCGTCACCCGTGGCGAGCTGGATCTGGGGGATCTGGAGGACGAAGCGTCCAAGCAGGCGCAGGAGGAGGCTGAAAAAGCCAACGCCGGCCTGGTGGAGCGGGTCAAGACCAGCCTGGGGGAAGCGGTGAAAGAGGTACGTGTCACCCACCGTCTGACCGATTCGCCGTCTTGCATCGTCACCGATAACCACGGCATGAGCACCCAGATGATCAAGCTGATGCGTGCCGCCGGCCAGCCGGTGCCGGAGCAGAAGTACATTCTGGAGCTGAACCCGGAGCACGCTCTGGTGAAGAAACTCGACACCATCGAAGACGAGGCGCTGTTTGGCGAGTGGGTCACCCTGCTGCACGAACAGGCCCAGTTGGCAGAGCAGGGCGGTCTGAATGATCCGGCGAGCTTCGTCTCCCGTATCAACCGTCTGCTACTCCAGGCATGATGTTTGGGCCCACTGCGTGCAGTGGGCTTTTTTTATGTGGCGCTTGCCCGACAAGGAGCAAGCGCCTCTCTTCGTTATTGAGGGGCGCTGCATTTTCACTCATTTTTTCAGGGCAGCGTTGCGGCTTGAGTCGCCTCGCCGCTGCGGGAGCATGGTGAAAAATAAGCCACTCACACGGGGCAAGCTTGTGAAAATGAGCGAAACCGTGTAGTTTTTTGCCTTCTCAAGAATTGAATAACCAATCAATAGGAGCGTGTATGCGCATTGTTCTGTTGGGGGCTCCGGGTGCCGGTAAAGGTACTCAGGCTCAGTTCATCATGGAAAAACACGGTATTCCGCAGATCTCCACCGGCGACATGCTGCGTGCGGCGATCAAGGCGGGCACCGAGCTGGGCCTCAAGGCCAAAGCCGTGATGGACGCAGGTCAGCTCGTCTCTGACGACATCATCATAGGCCTGGTCAAAGAGCGTATCGCCCAACCGGATTGCGCCAACGGCTTCCTGCTGGATGGTTTCCCGCGCACCATTCCCCAGGCGCAAGCCATGAAAGATGCCGGTGTCGTGGTCGACTTCGTGCTGGAATTCGATGTGCCGGACGAAGAGATCGTCAAGCGCATGAGCGGTCGTCGTGTTCACTCCGGCTCTGGCCGTACCTACCACGTGGTGTTCAACCCGCCGAAAGTGGAAGGCAAAGATGACGTGACCGGCGAGGATCTGGTGATCCGTGCCGACGACGAAGAGACCACAGTGCGCAAGCGTCTGGATGTGTACCATCAGCAGACAGCGCCGCTCATCGGTTTCTACGGCAAAGAGGCGGAGGCGGGCAACACCCGTTACGTCAAGATTGACGGCACCCAGCCGGTGGATCTGGTCAGCAAGCAGCTGGCGAGTATCCTGGGCTAAGCCCGACATTGCGAATGAGCAATGGCAATGTGCCAATAGACAAGGGTCCATGCAGGGCCCTTTCTTGCATTCAGATAGAACAACAGAAAGACAGGAAGCAATCGTGACCACAAAAACCGGGATCTTGCTGGTCAATCTGGGGACCCCAGCCGCGCCAACCACGGCTGCCGTCAAGGCCTTTCTCAGCCAGTTTCTGCACGACCCGCGAGTGGTCGACTTGCCTCGCTATCTCTGGTGCCCGCTGCTCCACTTCATCATATTGCCAACCCGCTCCCCCAGGGTGGCCAAGCTTTATCAGCAGGTGTGGACCGAGCAGGGTTCGCCGCTGATGGTGATCAGCAAGCAGCAGCGCGCGGCGCTGGAGCAGGAGCTCAAGCGGGAAGGGGTCGAGGTACCGGTGGAGCTGGCCATGACCTATGGCTCACCCTCCATGGACGATGGCTGGCAGGCGCTCAAGGCCAAGGGAGTCAACCGGGTTATCCTGCTGCCGCTCTATCCGCAATATTCGGTCAGTACCACGGCCTCTGTATTCGATGCCTGGGCCAAGGCGATGAAGAAAGAGCGCAACTTGCCGGTGGTGCGGCTCATTCGTGATTACCATGCCCATCCCGAATACATTCAGGCACTGGCCATGAGCGTACGCCGCCATTGGGAGCAGTACGGTCAGGGCGAGCACCTGCTGATGTCGTTTCACGGCATTCCGGAGCGTTACGAGAACGAAGGCGACCCTTATGGTCACCAGTGTCGTCGTACCGCCGCCCTGCTGGCCGAGGCACTCGGGCTCGAGGCCGGCCAGTGGACAGCCAGCTTCCAGTCCCGCTTTGGCAAGGAGGAGTGGCTCAAACCCTACACAGATGTGACCATCGCCGGTTTGCCGGCAGCGGGCATCAAGCGGCTCGACGTGGTCTGCCCGGCCTTCGCCGCCGACTGCCTCGAAACCCTGGAAGAGATCGAAGTGCAGAACCGGGAGATCTTCATGGACGCCGGTGGCGAGCAGTTTGAATACATACCTGCACTCAACAGCGATCAGGCCCACATCCGCATGATGGTCTCCCTCATCTGCCGCGAGCTGGCATGATGAGCACATTGCCCGCAGCGCAAGCTGACCTGGTTTTTTCCGCGTTCAAGATTCAAGGATAAGGAGTGTCATGATGATGCATATCACGCTGATTTACGCCGGCCTGCTGGGGCTCTTGTTTCTGCTGCTCTCTTTCTGGGTGGTCAAGCGCCGCGCCCAGTTCAAGGTGATGATAGGGGAAGGGGAGGTGCCCGAGATGCGCTCCGCGATCCGTGCCCACGGCAACTTCGCCGAGTACGTGCCGCTGACCCTGTTGTTGATGGCCCTGTGTGAACTGGCGGGGGTCGGTGCGCTCTGGCTGCACCTCGGCGGCCTTTGCCTGCTGGTGGGGCGTATCCTGCACGCCATCGGTATCCAGATCCCCAAGGCCCCCAACATGCCAAGGCTGTTTGGTACCCTGTTGTTCTGGCTGGCACTGGGGCTTTTCTCCGTGCTGGCCCTGGTACAGGGGCTCTCGTTCGGCTGATTTCCTCATCGTTGCCGACTGAAAAACCACCTCCCTGCAAGGTGGTTTTTTTATGGGAGCGGGATAAACGTTTTCCTCTGCAGCCCTTGTCTATACTGACGCCATATTTTAATCAGGCGACTTTTCGGCGCGGCGGATTGTGTTAAAATCCCGCCCCTCTTTCCCCCAGAGCACAGAACATTGCCATGAAATTTCCCGGTCAGCGCAAGTCCAAACACTACTTCCCGGTCGACAGGCGTGATCCCCTGATCCCGCAAAACCCCTTGCTTACCGAACTTGGCAAAGCCTATGTGGTGGGAATCGATCAGACTCTGGTGGACATCGAAGCCCATGTGGATGATGACTTCCTGAACCGTTATGGCCTGAGCAAGGGCCACTCGGTGGTGATCAGTGACGACGTGGCCGAACGGGTCTACGAAGAGCTCAAGACCAACAACATGGTGGTAAGTGAGTTTGCCGGTGGCACCATAGGCAACACCATGCACAACTACTCAGTGCTGGCGGATTCCCACTCCATCCTGCTCGGCGTCATGAGCCAGGACATCCGCATCGGCAGCTACGCCTACCGCTATCTGTGCAATACCTCTTCCCGTGTCAACCTTGACTACCTGCAGCCGGTCAACGGCCCGGTCGGTCGCTGCTTCACCTTCATCACCGAGTGTGGCGAGCGCAGCTTTGGCATCAACGCCGGCAAGATGAACCAGCTGGATGTGCACCATGTGCCGGAAGAAGTGATCAAGGGAGCTTCCGCCCTGGTAATCACCGCCTATCTGGTACGCGGTGACGATGGCGATCCCATGAAAGAGGCCGCCATGGCCGCCGTGCGTTACGCTCGCGAGGCCGGTGTGCCCGTGGTACTGACTCTGGGTACCCGCTTCGTCATTGCCGACAATCCCCAGTGGTGGCGTGACTTCATCGCCGAGAACGTGACTGTGCTGGCGATGAATGAAGATGAGGCCGAGGCCCTGACCGGCATCGCCGATCCCCTCGGCGCCGCCGACAAGGCGCTGGACTGGGCCGACATGGTGCTCTGTACCGCCGGCCCCATCGGCCTCTATATGGCGAGCTACACGGAGGAAGACTACAAGCGCGAGACCACCCATACCCTGCTGCCCGGTGTCATCCCCGAGTTCAACATGTATGAGTTCAGCCGTCCCATGGCCCGCGCCAAGTGCCGCAAGCCTGCCCGCATCTACTCCCACATTTCCCCTTACATGGGTGGCCCGGAGAAGATCAAGAACACCAACGGGGCAGGGGATGGCGCGCTTTCTGCCGTGCTGCACGACATGGTGGCCAACGCCTATCACCGCATGAATGTGCCTAACTCCGCCAAGCACATGTCCGAGTTCCTGACCTACTCTTCCCTGGCCCAGGTGTGCAAGTACGCCAACCGGGTCAGCTATGAGGTGCTGGCCCAGAGCAGCCCGCGCCTCTCCCGCGGTCTGCCCGAGAAGGAAGACAGCCTGGAAGAGGTTTACTGGGAGCGTTGATCCCGGCCATGGCGAACGCCTCCTTCGGGAGGCGTTTTATCAGGCAAAACACGGCATTGGGCAGTTTTTTGTGCGAATAACCCCAAGACGCTTGAGTCCATGTCACTTTTGCGACACCATTTGGCCACCGCATTGCCACTCGGCACTGCCGTGGCCGCAGCACCCGATAAAGAGAGAGCCCCATGAGTAAGTTAACTGACAATCTTGACGCCAATTTCCAACTGTTCATCGAAGAAGTCCGCGAGTCGGGTCAGGTGTGGGGCTTGCGTTACGGTGAAGACTGGGTCGTCTGCCGCTCTGCCGAATTTGAAGATGCCGATGTGATGCCGCTCTGGTCCGCCGAGGTAGATGCCCGCCTGCATTGCGTAGACGAGTGGGCCGACTACGAGCCGGAAGTGATCGAGCTGGAAGAGTTCCTCGACATCTGGATCAACGATCTGGACGAGGACGATGTGCTGATCGGCCCGAACTGGAATGCCGATCTGGAAGGCCAGGAGCTCGAACCCATAGAGCTGGCCAAGGCACTGGTCGAACTGGACGCCTGAACCGTTCTGCATTGATGGCCACGGTCATCGGATGCCTGAAGAACCGATATCCGCGAGGATGTCGGTTTTTTTATGGCCAGCTTGCAGAATACTGAATGAAAAGGCGATTTGGCTTTGCACCTGTGGGGGGGATGGTCCATCATCAACCTTTTGCCGAGCGGGAGGAGCCATGTTTGTATTCGACGTAACCGGCATTGCAGGGGAGCGCGCCGAGATCCGGGTCCAGGCGTTGGACTGGGGGCAGACAGGCCCAGTCACCTTCAGCTGTGATGACGATCAACTGGCCGTGCTGCTGTTGACCGAGTGCCGCTGCGATGCGGTGGGTTTCTTCAATCTGCTGGCGGGCAGCAAGCCGCTTTATCTCGAACAGTGGCTCGCCTATCTGCAGGAGACAGGCCGCATCGCCAAACAGAGCAGCCAGCTGGAGAGCCCGGCCCAGAGCGACTACCTCGCCAGAGCCGGCTTCGAGCACGAAGAGCTCAATGCCCTGCTGGGCCAGATCTATCAGGTGGCGGGTTTCAACCGCCTGCAGATCAACCGCTACCTCAAGAATCGCCACAATCCCACCACCCTGGCGACCCGTTACGATCAGAAGGAGCTGGAACGTTATCGCCAGCTCAACGACATCATTCTGACCCTGCTGAAGTTGAAGCGTTCTCAGTAAACAGGCCAAGCTGGCTGATATCCGGCCGCAACTGCCGGGGCTTGGCGATGAGATAGCCCTGCAACCCGTCCACATACATGCCTTGCAGCAGCTGTTTCTGGCCAAGCTGCTCCACTCCCTCCGCTATCACCTGGCAGCCCATGCGATGTGATACGTCCACGATCATCCGCACGAACTGCTGATTGGTCAGATCCTGCTCCAGCCCTGTGATCAGGGCGGGATCCAGCTTGATGTAGTCGGGTTTGAGCTCGCGAAACAGGTTGAACGACCCTATCCCCTTGCCGAAGTTGCAGATGGCGGAGCGACTGCCGTTGCGCCTGAGCAGCTCGAACACCCGCTTGGCCCCCGTCATGTTGCGCTCCAGATGCTCTTCATCCAGCTCGAACACCAGGTTGGCGCTGGTGTTGGGATCCTTGAGCAATTGCCGGTCGAGCCAGATCAGAAAGGCGCTGTTTTGCAACAGGTTGCTGGAGAGGTTGATGCCCCAGCGACTCTGGTTGGATCCAAATGCCCGGTACTGGCGCATGACGTGGATGACCAGCATCTGCTCCAGCCGCATCACCATGTCCAGCCGCTGGGCCATGGCAAACAGGGTGTCGGTCGGCAATACAGTGCCGTCGGCGCCGCAGAAGCGGGTGTAGATCTCGTTGTAGGCCAGCATGCTGCGGTGCATGGGCTGGATCGGCTGATAGGTAAAGCTGATGCGCTCCTGCTCCAGCAGATCATCGAGCACCTGCTTCCAATGGCGCTGGCCCTGCAACTCCACCATGTCATCGTCCTGTTGAATAGCCCAGCCGTTGACCGTTTCTGTCTGGGCGCGGGCCAGCGCCAGATCCGCCCGCGCCAGAATTGCCTCTATCTTCTGCCCGCTACTCAGGCGCGTCAGCCCCGAGTAGGCGGCGCTCTCCAGCTCGTGCTGCTGCTGATAGTGATCGAAGGCGATTTTCAGATCCCGGCCGAGCAGGGGGGGCGGTATGTTGGCCACCGGCTGCACCAGCACGGCGAAGTCGGCTCCCGAGATGCGATAGACCTGATGACCCGGGAAGCGGCTGACCACCCGGGTGATGAGATTGGCGATATCCTTGATATAGGCATCCCCCGACTGGAAGCCGCGCTGGGCATTGAGCTTGCCAAGTTCGGTGGCGCGGATCAGCACCAGGGTGGCGGTCTGGGTATCCTGATCCCGCTGCAGCAGCTCCGTCATGTCGCGCCGAAACGCGTGGCGGTTCTGCAACTGGGTCAGCTCATCCTGGGTCGCCTGATTGTGCAGCTCGCTGATCTGACGGTGGGCATCTAGCTCGGCTTCATTGAACCTGGTCAGCAGTTGTTGCAATGCCTCCTGGGCTGCCGGGCTCTCCAGACAGGCGGGATCGCGCAGTCGCAGCGCCTTTAGCCAGACTTGTTCCTGCTGTTCACGCTCGGCGTTGCGGGCACGATAGGCCAGCATGAGCAGCAGGCCAAAGCCGAGCAGGGTCGTGCCGACTATGAGGATCAGGGTGAAGGGGGTTGCCTGTACGACGAGCCAGATGCCTTGTAACAACAGCAGAGGAGCACAGGTGACGGCTGCGATCAGTAACAGGTTACTCCCGAGCTTGTTCAACATCTTCTCATCCTTGATGATGCGTGTGATGTTGAAATTCTAACCAAGCTCGGGATGTAAAGCATGGGATCCCGCTCAACTCCTGGAAAAGGGCCAATTGAAATCGGTTAAATGTGAGTGAAACCACTTTCATGGGGACTTAAAAAGGCGAAGATGGGTTGAAAATAGATCAAACAAGGCAGAGGTAATTATGTTGTTAGAACCCGTAAATACTGCCAAAGCACGGCAACTATTGAATCAGAGTATGGCCTTGGTGCTCGCGGGGGGACGGGGCAGCCGCTTGAAGCAGTTGACAGACAACCGCGCCAAGCCAGCCGTCCATTTCGGCGGCAAGTTCCGCATCATCGACTTCGTGCTCTCCAACTGCATCAACTCGGGCATTCGCCGGGTGGGGGTCGTGACCCAGTACAAGTCCCACAGTCTGTTGCGCCACCTGCAATCGGGCTGGTCCTTCCTGCGCTACCAGATGAACGAATTCATCGACCTGCTGCCCGCTCAGCAACGGGTGGACGAGGTGCACTGGTATCGCGGCACCGCCGATGCCATCTATCAGAACGTCGACATCATTCGCGACTACGGCCCCAAATACATAGTGGTGCTGGCGGGTGATCACATCTACAAGATGGATTACGCCGCCATGCTGCTCGATCACGTGCGCCTCGGTGCCAAGGTGACAGTGGCCTGTATCGAGGTGCCGCGCGCCGAGGCCTCTGCCTTCGGGGTCATGGACATAGACGAGCAGCGCAAGATCCGCGCCTTCGTCGAAAAACCGGCCAACCCGCCGGCCATGCCGGGCCATGAGGACAGATCCCTGGCCTCCATGGGCATCTACATCTTCGAGGCGGAGTACCTCTATCAGCTGCTGGAAGAGGACATCAACAATCTGGAGTCCAAGCACGACTTCGGCATGGACGTGATCCCGCGCATCGTGGGAGAGGGCAAGGCCTTTGCCCACCCCTTCACCATGTCCTGTGTCGGTGCCAAGGAGGGGCAGAAACCCTACTGGCGCGATGTGGGGACCCTGGATTCGTTCTGGGAAGCCAACATGGATCTCGCCTCCGTGGTGCCCGAGCTCGACATCTATGACGAGAACTGGCCCATCTGGACCAGCCAGACCATGACGCCGCCCGCCAAGTTCGTGCAGGACAGAAACGGTCAGCACGGCATGACCATCAACTCCATGTTCGCGGGGGGATCGATCGTCAGCGGCTCTTTCGTGCTCAACTCTGTGCTGTTTACCCATGTGCGGGTGCACTCTTTCTGCACTCTGGATCAGGCCATCATATTTCCCGGGGTCGAGATTGGTGCCGGTTGCCGCCTGCGCCGGGTGGTGGTGGACAAGGGCTGCGTGCTGCCCGATGGACTGGTGGTGGGGGAGAACGCGGACGAGGATAGCCGTCGCTTCTATCGCTCCGAGCAGGGAATCGTGCTGGTGACCAAGGAGATGCTGGCCAAACTGGGTTGACGCCCCGCCATATTTGCCAGACGCCGCAAACAAGAAGGGAGCCGACATGGCTCCCTTTGTTCATTCAGTAGCTGATTTATTTCTCGCTGACAATGGCCTTGGCTGCCATCACCATGGCGGTGCCATGCTTGCCTCCGGCGGCGGTGACTTGCGGCACGCCGTCTTCGTCCGTATCGCCGCCGGCTCCTTCGATGACGTTTTCACCGGAGTCGCCGATCCACTCGGCCATCTGCATGCCGCCGTTGACTGTGCCACGGAACCAGCTCACGTAGCGCTGGGTCAGTTGGGCCAGCTCCAGCGCGGGGGCCTTCTCTGTCCCTTCGTTGCGCAGGTTCAGCATTGCGGAACGCAGGGCACCGGAGATGGCGGCCTGGGTCCAGGGGGTGTATTCGCCCTGTTTGGCCGCGAGCCAGGTGCCGGCCTTGGCATTGAAGTAGGCCTTGTCGGTGGCGATGAACAGCTCGCGCGCGGCAGTGCGGTACTTGGCATCCGAGGTGGCCAGGAAGGCGGCCGTCAGACCCCGCACGGCGGCAAATTGCGCTTCTATGGATTGACCGGCATCGAGCTTGCCACCCAGGGTCAAACCGTCATGCACCAGACCGTTCTTGCCCTTGAGCTTGCCGAGGATGAAGTCAGCCTGCTGGCGAATGAGCACCAGCGCCTGCTGGCCTTGTGCGGTTTTCAGGTTCAGCTCGCCGTTGTCACCGGCGGCGTAGCCAACCGGCAGTGCATCCTGGGCACGCTGGAAGATCTGCAGGGCGACCAGGGCGTAAGCGGCGTCGAAGGTAGTAACGTGCTTGCCCTGTTTGCCAGCCTGCCAGCTGTCGACCAAGGTGCCGGCCTTGGGCTCGAAGTGCAGGGCGTTGAGGTTCTTGAACACCATGCCGGAGAGGTTCAGGGCCAGGGAGAAGGCGTCGTCGCCGACCACCTGCTTGGCGCTCTGACTTTGGGTGTTGGCGGCCGGGGCTGCGGCAAACGGGGCACCGTCAAACACTGCGTGGAAGGCCGGGTTCTGGTTGGTGTTGGCCGTGCGTTGATCGCTGAAGGCGTAGAATTCGGAGAGCGGCCACAGCATCATCCAGGCATCGCGCAGCTGGGCTGAGCCATCCACCACCTCGAGCTTGCCGATGGCGCCCACGTCATTCTTGCTGGTTTCGGTCACTTTCACCTGATGGGGGAAGTAGACGATACCCTTGGACGGATCGTATTGCGGTGTGATGTTGGCGCCAAGCTGTTTGCCATCGAAGCCGAGCTGGCCCTGCATGATGGTCAGCTTGTCGATGGACTGCTCGGTCAGCATCATGCCGTTGAAGCCGTCGGCGGCAGAGACGCCGAGCTTGTGCTTGCCGTCCTGATCCATGGTGGCGGACGCGGCTTCCACCTCTTCATCGCTCTCGGCCACGTGCATGCCGCCGAGGAAGTCCTGGGACCACATCACCTCTTTGAGCAGTATGCCGCCCACGGCTGCCGGGTTCAGCAGGTTGTCGGCACCGCTCCAGCGCAAGGTGGTGTAGTCACGAAAATAGGCCGGTATCTGGGTCTTGACGGTTTTCTCTGTGCCCTTGGCGGTCTTGATGGTGATCTGATCGCCGTTGACCGGGGTGGTATTCACCGCTTGCGCAAACTCCGGATTGGCGGAGGCGTAGGGCAGGGAGAGGGGATACATGCCCTGTGGCACTTCATCGGCCGGGAAGCCGACGGCCTCGGCCATGGCCAGCACCCGCTTGCCAAGATCGGCCAGGGTGCCGCCGCGGGCCAGGTTTTGCGGCCCGTTCACCATATGGGGGCCCATGCCGGACTGATAGTTCAGCGCGTACATGGCCTCTTCGGAGTATTCATAGGATTCGATGCCGGCGGCGAAGTCGAACGGGGTCGGCTCATCGGCGCGGTTGGCATCCAGCACATCCAGATCCAGTCCCAGCGCTTCGGCCAGCGGCTCGCCGGAGAGCTCGAATTCGGTATAGGCCAGCATGTTGGCGGCGGTGTTGAATGTCTTGTCTTCCACCTTGACGGCAGCCTGTGCGGCGCCACTGAGCAGTGCGCAGGCGATCGCCTGTACCAGTACGGTTTTTCTCATGTCCCTTCTCACCATATGTTTGATTTTATTATGACGCTTCTCATGAATCTAAATGAGAATGGTGTGCATTATGAGACAAAGGGGGGAGCTTGAGAAGAAAAAACCGCGCCCCAGGGGTTGAAGAGAAGAGGGGCGCGGCCTGAGGGTCACAGCAGCTTGAAGGGGATGACCAGTCGACCCGGCTCCACCTTGAGTGCCTCTATCTTGTCTTTGATCCTGGCTTCGTTTTTGCGACTGCCATCCAGCCGGTAGACGGGGGTCTGGGAGAAGAACAAGGAGAGGGACTGGTTGAAGGTGGAGAGCAGGGGAGTGAGGGCTGCACCCACGTCGGCTGGCTCCGTTTTGACCGAGACGAGCTCCAGATCGCGCAGATAGATGGCACCCTGTTCGGCCACATAGTCGGGGCGGGCGCTGAGGGAGAAGCGGATCTTCATCTGCTGGCTGCCAAGGGGGCTGCTGACCTGCAGATCACCGGCAGCATCCAGCTCGATCCGATCGGCGCGGCTGCGGCCGATGCGGCTCTGCATCTCGTCCAGGCGGATCTTGCTCGACATGATGCCGGGGATCCCCAGCTGTTTCTCGAAGGCGACCCTCTCTTTGAGGTATTGGTTGATTTCGCCTTCGCTGACGTTGTACTGGGTGAGCGAACAGGCTGCCAGCAGCAGGCTGAGGGGGAGCAGAAGCAGGTGCTTTAACATCGACAGTTCCGTGAGTTGAGAGAAGTGACCAAAAAGATGGCGCCATCTTAGGGGGAAATGCCCCTGGCTGCCAGTCTGGGCACGCAGCTCCCATTTTTGTCGCAGCCTCATATGGGGTGTGGGCTGCGTCTTCATACGAGTAACCCCTTGGGTGCCAAGCATGGCAGGCCGCCAGTGGCGTGGCTTGCCCTATACCCACAGATAAGTTCCAGTTTTATCGATATAAAAATCCCATTGACCGGGTGATTTCAAAGCGAGTATTTTACCGCCGCACAAATACAAATTGATAATCATTATCATTTTGAATCATGTTTGAGGGTGTAACGTGGATACTCTTGTGATGGAAAATAGCGCGCCTGCCCAGGCTGCGTCCCCGCCCGATTTCTTGTTTACCTCAGGTCAGGGCACGATCAGTGCCTATGACCTGGGCAAGCCTATCACCACCCCCGCCTGTGAATGGCCCTTGCTGGAGCGACAGATTGCCCGGGCGCTGGCGGCGGCCGAGGCCGCAGGGCAAGCCAATCCGCTGCTGATCGGAGCCTTCGCCTTCGATCCGGCCGAAGCCTCCTGCCTCTATGTGCCTGGTCGCTATGAACGGGGCGTACGCATGGCCTCCGAGCCGATGACGTTTGCAGCCAAAGCCGCCCTGGCCAGCGCACCTGCGAGCAACCAGGTCATCTCGGTGCAGAGCACGCCGGCGGCGGCCGAATTTAAAGCCTCGGTCAGCTCGGCGCTGGATGCGTTTGCACAAGGTCGTCTCTCCAAGGTGGTGCTGTCGCGCAAGCTATCGCTCACGCTGCACAAGCCAGCCGATCCCGAGCAGGTGCTGGCCCGGCTGATGAGCCAGAATCCCCATGCCTTCCACTTCTCCCTGCCGCTCGGGCAAGAGCGCCGCCTGCTTGGTGCCAGCCCCGAGCTGCTGCTGCGGGTCAGCGGGGGAGAGGTGTTCACTCACCCGCTGGCGGGCTCTGCCAAGCGCGGTAACGAGCCCGAACAGGACAAACGGGTGGCCCGGGATCTGCTGGCCTCCCATAAGGATCAGCATGAACACCGCCTGGTGATCGACGAGATCCGCCGGGTGCTGACCCCCCACTGTCGCGAGCTGGCCATTCCCGCCAATCCTACCCTGATGAGCACGGATACCCTCTGGCATCTGGGCACGCCCATCGCCGGTCAGCTGCATGCGGGGCAGGCTTCTGTGCTCTCCCTGGCTTGCCAGCTGCATCCGACCCCGGCCCTGTGCGGTTATCCCACCGAGCTGGCGCGCCAGTTCATCCGCGAGCAGGAACCCTTCCGGCGTGCCCTGTTCAGCGGCATCGTCGGCTGGTGTGACAGCCAGGGCAATGGCGAGTGGGCCGTGGTGATCCGCTGCGGCGTGCTCGATGGTCATCAGGTGGAGCTGTTTGCCGGCGCCGGCATAGTAGCAGGCTCGGATCCCGCCATGGAGTGGGCCGAGACCGGCACCAAGCTGGGTACCATGCTCAACGCTCTTGGTCTGGATCTGGAGGTGGCGCAATGACTCAGGCTAACCGCTTTCTGCCTTACACCCGCTGGCCAGCAGCGCTGGCCGAGTCGTACCGAGCCAAGGGCTATTGGTGCGGCGAGCCGCTGACCGCCATGCTGGATCGCCAGTGCGAAGTGGCGCCGGATGCCATGCTGGATCGCCAGTGCGAAGTGGCGCCGGATGCCACCGCCATCCTCTGCGGCGAACGCAGTTTCAGTTATCGCGAGCTGGACGCTGCCTCGAGCCGACTGGCCGGGCGCTTGGCCCTTCACGGCCTGGGTGTGGGGGATACCGCTCTGGTGCAACTGCCCAATGTGGCCGAATTCTATCTGGTGTTCTTCGCCCTGCTCAAAGCGGGCATAGCGCCGGTCAACGCACTCTTTAGCCACAACCGGCTGGAGCTGGCCTCTTACGCCGAGCAAATCCGGCCCCGCCTCTTTATCGGCTCGCTCGCCCATCCGCTGTTTGCAAGCGGGGATCGCCACAGTGATCTGCTGCGAGGCATAGGCGCTGAGCTGGTACTGCTCGATGGTGAGAGCGGGGAACTGGGGCTGGGTCATTGGCTGAGTGAGCTGGCCAAGAGCGAGGGATTGGCCGTCCCCGCCTATGGCCCGAGTCCGGCGGACGAGGTGGCCTTCTTCCAGCTCTCCGGCGGCAGTACCGGCACTCCCAAACTCATACCCCGCACCCACGACGACTACCTCTACAGCGTGCGCAGAAGCAATGAAATTTGTGAGCTGGGGCCCCACACCCGTTATCTGTGCGCCCTGCCTGCCCCCCACAACTTCCCCCTGAGCTCCCCTGGGGCGCTCGGTGTGTTCGAGGCGGGCGGCGCCGTGGTGCTGGCGCCGGATCCCGGCCCCATGAGCTGCTTCCCGCTGATAGCCCGCCACCAGGTCAATCTCACCTCTCTTGTGCCGCCGGCGGTTTCACTCTGGCTACAGGCCGCCGAATCTGACCCGTCCGTCCGCAGTCAGCTCGCGAGCCTCGACTTGCTGCAGGTGGGCGGCGCCAAGCTGGCCGAAGCGGTGGCCAGAAAGATCACCCCGCTGCTCGGCTGCCGGCTGCAACAGGTGTTCGGCATGGCGGAGGGGCTGGTCAACTACACCCGGCTCTCTGACCCCGACGAGAAGATCATTCACACCCAGGGCCGCCCCATGAGCCCGGATGACGAGGTGCGCATTCTGGACGAGGCGGGCAAGCCGGTCGTCCCGGGCCAGCCCGGCGCCCTGCACACCCGTGGTCCCTACACCTTCTGCGGTTACTACAAGAGCCAGGCCCACAACGCCCGAGTGTTCGATGCCGAGGGCTTCTACTGCTCCGGCGATCTGGTGGTGCAGGATGCCGATGGCTACCTCACTGTCGTGGGGCGGCTAAAGGATCAGATTAATCGGGGCGGCGAGAAAATCGCGGCGGAAGAGGTGGAGAACCAGCTGCTGCACCACCCGGCCATCACCCAGGCGGCCCTGGTCTCCATGCCCGACAGCGCCATGGGGGAGAAGAGCTGCGCCTTCATCGTCAGCACGGATCCCGGGTTGAAGCCGCTGGCCTTGCGCAAGTTTCTGCGTGAGCGCGGCGTGGCGGACTTCAAGCTGCCCGACCGTTTCGAAACTCTGGATGCCCTGCCCATGACGGCGGTGGGCAAGATTGACAAGCAGGGGCTGCGAGCGCGCATCGCGCAAGTCATCGCCGCCAACCAGCCCCTGACAACAGCTTAAAACTAAAAAGGAATCATGACGTTATGGCTATCCCAACCCTGAACAACTACGCCATGCCCAGCCAGTGGAAGGCCAACAAGGTCAACTGGACCCTGAACCCCAAGCGCGCCGCCCTGCTGATCCACGACATGCAGGAGTACTTCACCGCGTTTTATGGTGAGAACAGCCCGCTGATCGCCGCGCTTATTGAACAGCTGGTGGCCGTGCGCAAGCAGTGCAAGGCCCTCGGCATTCCGGTCTTCTACACGGCCCAGCCCAAGGATCAATCCCCCGAAGATCGCGCCTTGCTCAACGACATGTGGGGCCCAGGTCTGAACAAGAGTCCCGAGCTGCAACAGGTGGTGGCAGGGCTGCGCCCGGAGCGTGATGACACAGTGCTGGTCAAGTGGCGCTACAGCGCCTTCCAGCGCTCCGAACTCGAACAGATGCTCAAAGACCTGGGGCGGGATCAGCTCATCATAGGCGGCATCTACGGCCATATTGGCTGCATGATGACCGCCTGTGACGCCTTCATGCGCGACATCCAGCCCTTCTTCCTGGCAGACGGGATAGCGGACTTCTCCCTGGCCGATCACCAGATGGCGCTCGACTACGTGGCGACCCGCTGCGGCAAGGTGATCCCCTGCGAGGAGGTGCTGGCGCTTGCACCAGCTTCCGTCCAGACCCATCCGTTGCTGACGTATGAGGGACTCAAAGCGCGGCTGCTGAGCCATATCGATGAGGACGAAGGGGAGTTTGACCCGGACGAGAACCTCATCGACTACGGCCTGGATTCGGTGCGCATCATGTCTCTGCTCACCGAGTGGCGCGCCGCCGGGGTGGAGCTCGGCTTCGTGGACTTGGCCAAGCTGCCGACTCTCAATGGCTGGTGGCGTTTGATCGAGGCCAAGCTGGCAGCACAGGCGCTGGAGGTGACGCCATGAGCCGCTTCCCTCTGTCCATACCCCAGCAGGGGCTCTGGTCCGGTCATCTGCTCAACGACGACAAAGCCATGTTCAACACCGCTGAGTGTATCGCCTTTGATGGCAAGGTCGACGCGGCCGTGCTGGTGGCCGCGATCACCCGGGCTGTGGGTGAGTGCGAGGCGCTCAAGGGCCACTTCGAAGCCGATGGGGAGGCGGTCTGCTTCGTCTCGGACGAGGCGCCACTCGCCTATGGCGAGGTGAACCTTGAAAGCGATGACGAGGCTGCTGCCCGCACCTGGGCATGGGCCGATCTGCGCCGCCCGTTCAAACTGACCGAGGAGGCTCCCTGCCGCTTCGCTTTGCTGCGTGGCCCCGGCCGGGATTACCTCTACAGCTGCGTGCACCACATAGCGCTGGACGGCTTTGGCACCACCTTGCTGTTCCAGCGTATCGCCGAGCTTTATGGCGAAGGGCTGGCAGGGGCTGTGCCGTCGCCATCGCCGTTTGGCCTGCTGGATGAGGTACTGGCCGAAGAGTTGGCCCGTGAGGAGAGCGGCAAGAACGCCGCCGCCCGCAGCTTCTGGCAGGAGCAATTGCAGGCCTGGCCCGAGGTGAAGTCCTTTGGCGAGACCCGCGCCCCCATTGCCGCCGAATTTATCCGCGAGAGCCGTCCGCTGCCCGCGGCGCTGTGGCAATCCCTGACCGGCTTTGCCGACGAGCACAAGCTGGGTTGGCCCGATCTGCTGCTGGCCGGCCTCTCGGCCCAGCTCTCCCTTGCCAGTGGCCAGCAACAAACTTTGCTTGGCCTGATGATGATGAACCGCATCGGGTCTGCCTCCCTGACAGTGCCCTGCATGCAGATGAACATCACCCCGTTGGCGCTGGCGCTCGGTGAAGAACTGGATCTGGCGGGGGCGGCCGGCGCCGTGGCCAAGGCCAAGCGCGGCGTGCGCAAGCACCAGCACTACCGCTACGAACTGCTGCGCCGCGACCTTGGCCTGGTGGGGGGCGACAAGCGATTGTTCGGCCCCCTGGTCAACATCATGCCGTTCGATCACGCCCGCCGTTTCGGGCCGCTCAGTGCCCATATCCTCAACATCAGCGCCGGGCCTGTGGAGGATCTCACCATAGAGGTGCAGGTTGGCGCGGATGGCCAGCCCAGACTGGATCTGGACGCCAACCCCGGCTGTTACCAGCAGCAAGATCTGGCGACCATCGCCGATACCCTGTTCTCCCTGCTGGCCCGCTGGCTGGCCCAGCCCGCCCAGACCCTGGGGTCCCTCAAGGCCGATTGGCTGGCCGAGCAGCGGCTGGGAGCCATGATCACGGCTCCGGCTCACGAAGTGATCAAGGTGCGCCCGGTGCTGGACGCGCTCTGCCACTTCGCCGCCCAGACCCCGCACAAGATTGCCCTGATGCAGGGGGAGGCGAGCGTCAGCTACGAGGAGCTGCTGGCCCGCTGCGAGCAGATGGCAGCGGCCCTGCAGGCGTCCGGCGTGCAACCCGGGGACAGGGTCGGCGTCATGCTGGCCCGCTCTCCCCAGGCCATCTTCGCCCAGCTGGCGGTGCTGCTGGCGGGCGCCGTCTACGTGCCCCTCGACCCCGAGCAGCCGCTGGAGCGCCAGGGCCATATACTGCGCCTTGGCGAGGTCAAGACCCTGATCACCCAGGCCGAGTATCGTCACAAGCTGGCCAGCCTGTTTGAGGGGCGCACTCTCTTGGCCGGGGATCTGGTGAGCGACAACCGCTTAAACCAGCCAGCCGCCGGCCGCGCCGTCGCCTACCTGATGTTCACCTCGGGCTCGACCGGTCTGCCCAAGGGGGTGGCGGTCAGTCATGGGGCGCTGGATCACTTCGCCGCGGCCGCCCGCTGCCGCTATCACCTGAACGAGGGCGCGCGGATGCTGCAATTTGCCCCCTTCAATTTCGACGCCAGCATAGAGGAGGTGTTCGCCACCCTGAGCGCCGGTGCCACCCTGGTGCTGCGCACCGACGCCCTGCTCGAATCCATGGCCGCCTTTGCGGCCGGGGTAGAGCAGATGGAAATCACCCACCTCGATCTGCCCACCGCGTTCTGGAACGAGTGGGTGGTGGCACTGACGGCGGGCCAGGCCCACATTCCGGCCTCCCTTGCCACCGTCATCATAGGCGGCGAGGCTGTCTACCCCGAGCAACTGGCCCAGTGGCAGCGCCAAGGTCGCCATGACGTGCGCCTGTTCAACACCTACGGCCCCACCGAGACCACTGTGGTGGTCACTACCCAGGAGCTGCAGCAGGAAGACCCGAACCAGGCCCAGCTGCCCATAGGTCTGCCGCTGCCCGGCATGCAGGCGCTCATTCTGGGGGCAGGGGAACAGCCTGCCAGCGAGGGGGAGCTGGTGCTGCTCGGCCCACAGCTTGCCAACGGCTATGTGGGTGGCGTGCAGGGGAGCTTTGAGACCCTTCGGGTGGGTGAGCAGGCGCTGCCCGTCTATCGCACAGGCGATCGGGTGCGGCTGGCGGCCGGCCGGCTGGTCTATCTGGGCCGGCGCGACAACGAATTCAAGATCAGCGGCTATCGCATCCAGCCCGGCGAGGTGGAGGCTCAACTGCTGGCCCTGCCCGGGGTGGACGAGGCCTGCGTGCAGGGGGTGAGCATCGGCAGCGTACGCCGGTTGGTGGCTTTCGTGGCGGGGCCGGAGCGCGACAGCCGCGTCATCAAGGCGCAGCTCGCCAAGGTGCTGCCCGCCGCCATGATCCCCACCGACTATCGCCACTATGACCAGCTGCCCCGCACCGGCTCCAACAAGCTGGATCGCAAGGCCCTGCTGGCTCAGTACCAGTCCACGGATGAGGCACTGACCCTCGGCAGTGAAACCGAGAACCGGGTCGGCGCCATCTGGCAGCAGATCCTGGGGCTGGCCACCATGGCGCCGGCGGACAACTTCTTCGAGCTGGGGGGGCAGTCCCTGCAGACCATACAGATAGTGAACCGGCTCGGTGCCGAGTTCGGGGTGCAGGTCAAGGTATCCGATGTGTTCGACCACCCCCGTCTGGACGACTTCTGCCGCTTCCTCGACGGCAAGCTGACCGAGGATGAAGAGAGCGTGGAGATGGTGTGGTGATGAGCAAGGAGCAACAAGCAATGGCCTTTGATTTCAGTGGCAAGCGGGTCTGGGTGACCGGAGCTGGCCGTGGCATAGGGCGCGAGGTGGCCGAGCAGTTCGTGGCCGCCGGCGCCGCCGTGGTGGGGCTGGATCTGGCGTTCCCCGAGGCAGACTACCCCTATGCCACCCGGCTGCTCGACATCGGCGATGCCGCAGCGGTGAACGCCTGCTGCTCCGCGCTGCTGGCGGACGGCGGGCTGGATGTGCTGGTCAACGGGGCCGGGGTGCTGCGCCTCGGCCCCACCGAAAACTTGAGCGACCAGGATTGGCACGACTGCATGACGGTCAACGCCACCGGCGTCTTCTATCTGCTGCGGGCCCTGGTGCCCCACTTCAAGGGGCAGCGGCGCGGTGCCATCGTCACCATAGGCTCCAACGCCGCCCATGTGCCGCGCATGCAGATGGCGGCCTACTGCGCCTCCAAGGCGGCGGTCACCAGCCTGACCCAGACGGTGGGGCTGGAGCTGGCCCCCTTCGGCGTGCGGGTCAACCTGGTGTCGCCGGGCTCGACGGATACCCCCATGTTGCGCGGCATGCTGCCGGACGAGGGGGCCATGACCCGCACCATTGCCGGGCTGCCGGATCAGTTCAAGCTCGGTATTCCCCTGCGCAAAATCGCCACCCCGGCGGAAATTGCCAATACCGTGCTCTTCCTGGCCTCGGACTTGGCCAGCCATATCACGCTGCAGGATCTGGTCGTCGATGGCGGCGCCACCCTGAGCGCCTGAGGTAAGTCATGAACAATATGATAACGCTGCTAAAACAGCTGGAACGCCAGGGTGTCAGGCTGGCCCTCAACGAGAAAGGGCAGCTGATTTCCCAGTCGAGCAAGGAGGCGGTGACCCCCGCCATCGGCGCCCAAATCAAGGCGCACAAGGATGAGCTGGTGCGCTGCCTGGCGGCCCGCGCCGCCTTCGAGGCGCCCATCGTCGCCCAGGGAGCCCAGAGCGGGCCGCTCTCGTCGTCCCAGAGCGGGCTCTGGTTTATCGAGCAGTACGAGGAGGCCTCCCACCTCTACAACATGCCGGTCTATTTTCGGGTGAGCGGCGAGCTGGACACAGCCGCCCTGGAGTTTGCCTTCGACCACCTGTTTGCGCGCCACCCCAGCATGCGCACCCGTTTCGTCAAGGACGAGGCGGGCAGGGGGGCCCAGGAGATACTGCCCCACGCGCCCTTCAAGCTGCAGATAGAGGATGTGAGCGCAGAGCCCGCAGCCGAGCGCGAGTCCTATGTGGCCAGACGAGTACGTGAGGAGATAGGGAAGCCCTTCTCGTTGACTCAAGGGGACCTCAGCCGGGTGCACCTTATCCGGTTGGGGTCTCATGAACATGTGCTGCTTATTACCCAGCACCACATCGTCTCCGACGGCTGGTCGGTCAAGAACATGTTTGCCGACTTGAAGCGTGCCTTCCTGGCCCATCAGAACCGGGAGCCCTTGAGCGTGCCCGAGTTGCCGCTCACCTATCTCGACTATGCCCACTGGTTCAACTCGCCGCGCTTTCTTGACTATCACGCCGAGTTCAAGCCGTTCTGGGTCGACCGCCTCGGTGGCAGCCCCGAGGTGCACGGCCTGCCGCTGGACAAGCCCCGCCCCGCCCATCAGGCCAGCGGCGGCGAGCTGGTCTTTTCCACCATAGACAACGCCCTGTGGGAGAGCTTCAAGCGGCTGTGCCAGCGCCACAACACCTCCAACTTCATCGGCCTGCATGCCCTGTTTGCCCTGCTGATGGTGCGCCAGAGCGGCGAGAAGGAAGTCGTCATAGGCACGCCGCTCGCCTACCGCGAGCGCCACGAGATAGAGTCCCTGGTGGGCTTCTTCGTCAATACGCTCGTGCTGAGAACACAGCTGGAAGGGCGGCCCAACTTTATCGACTACCTGCAGCAGTGCCGGGAGGAGGATCTGGCGGCCTTCGATCACCAGCTCTACCGCTTCGAGGCGCTGGCCGAGGCCATAGGCGCCGATCGCACCACCGCCATCAACCCCATCTTCCAGATCATGCTGGTCTATCAGGCCAAGGTGGATTTCAACGATCTCATCCCCGGCTGCCAGCTGGTGGAGGAAACCTCCCCCGTGCTGCCCGCCAAGACCGACATCTCGGTCAAGGTGACGGAGCTGATGGATTCCGTCAGGGTGGACTGGCTGTTTGCCACTGCCCTGTTCGAGCGAGATACCATCCAGGCTTACGCCGATCGCCTGCTGCACCTGATGCGCGCCGTGGTGGCGGCCCCCGAGACCGAGATCTGGCAGCTGCCGCTGGAGGCGGGCACAGACCAGGCAGCGCTGGCCGCCGAGCTCGCCAGTCTGCCCCTGGATTACCCGAGCCGCGACACCCTGCTCTGCCACATCGAGCGCCGGGCCGCGCAGTTCCCCGATGCGCTGGCGGTGAGTGATGGCGAAGGCGCCCTGAGTTACGGCGAGCTGGAGGCGCGCGCCAACCGGCTGGCCCACTGGCTGCAGGCCCGAGGTGTAACGCCGGGGAGCGCCATCGGCATCCAGGCCAAACGGGATGTGGCCTTCGTGGTCGCTCTGCTCGCCTGCTGGAAGGCGGGGGCGGCCTATGTGCCGCTCGACCCCGCCTATCCCGCCGAGCGGCTGGCCCATATCCTGAGCGACGCCCGCATTGCGCTGGTGCTGGGGGGAGAGCCGGATGCCCGGCTCGCCGAGGCCATCAAGGGCACAGATGCCGGTTACCACAAGCTGCATCGGCTGGTGCTGGATGGGCTGCCAAGCAAGGCTCCCGCCATCCCCCGGGACGCGGCCATGCTGGCCCAGATCATCTACACCTCCGGCAGTACCGGCTTGCCCAAGGGGGTTATGGTGGAGCAGGGCAGCCTGGTCAACCTGATGGCGGATCATGCAGAGCGCATCGCCCTTGATCACGAGGGGGCCATGTTCAACTGCATGTCTCTGTCGTTCGATGCGGGCAACATGACCACTCTGCTGCCGCTCTACTGCGGCGCGGCCCTGCACTTTGGCGAGCCGGGCGAGGTGGCCATCACGGCTGCGATCAACTGTGGCGCCAGCCACATGATACTGCCCACCGCCCTGCTGGCGAACCTGCTGCCACCGACCGATCTCGGTTCTCTGCGCGCCATCGGCTTTGGTGGCGAAGCCTGCCCGAGCAGCCTGGTGGAACGCTGGGGGGAGCGGGTGGCGCTCTACAACATGTACGGCCCGACCGAGTGCACAGTCACGGCGCTCTGCGCGCGGCTCATGCCGGGTCAGCCTATCACCATAGGCCAGCCCATCAGCAATTTAAAAGCGCTGATCCTGGACGAAGGGGGCAACCTCTGCCCCGTCGGTGTGCCCGGTGAGCTCTGCCTGAGTGGTCTGGGTCTTGCTCGTGGCTACCTCAATCTACCGGAGCGAACCCAAGAGGCTTTTATCGAGCTGGCTCTCGACGGTCGTACCCATCGCCTCTACCGCACCGGCGATCGGGCGCTGAGGCGCCGCGACGGCAACATCCAATATCTGGGCCGGATTGACGAGCAGATCAAGCTGCGGGGCTATCGCATCGAGCCCGGCGAGATAGAGACGCAAGTCGCCGCGCTGTGCCCGGCCATCCGCCAGATCAAGGTGGTGGTGCAGGAGGGTCGCCTGCTGGCGTACGCCTGCCTGCATGAGGGGGCGAGCGAGCCGGACGGCGAGGCCCTGCTACAACGGGCCGGTGAATGCCTGCCCGAATACATGGTGCCGGTGCGCCTCTGCTGGCTGCCCGAGATGCCGCTCACCCCCAACGGCAAGCTGGACCTGCGCCGCCTGCCCGCCATTGATTGGCAGCAGAGCAAGAGCGAGCCACAAAGCGAGCTGGAGCAGACTGTGCTCGCCATCTGGCAGGGGGTGCTCAAGCAGCCCCTCGGGGTGGAGGATGACTTCTTCCGCCTGGGGGGTGATTCCATCCTCAGCATCCAGCTCACCACAAGGCTGCGGGATGCGGGGCTGCACTGCAGCGTCAAGGACGTGTTCGAGGCCAAGACGGTGCGCCGCCTCTGCCGCCAGCTCGGCCAGCAGCAGGCGGTCAGCCACCAGACCGAACAGGGCAATCTGACAGGGGAGTTCCCGCTCCATCCCATCCAGCACTGGTTCTTCGAGCAGGGCTTCGCCAAGCCCAGTCACTGGAACCAGGGGGTAATACTGCGCCTGCCTGCCGGGGTGGACGATGTTGCCTTGCATGGCTGGCTGACTACCCTGCGCCAGCATCACGACGCCCTGCGTCTGGCGGTGACCCCGGGCGGCCAGCGCTATCTGGCCGAGCTGGCGCTGCCGCCCTTGCCGACCCTGGATGCAGAAACACTCGGCGGGGCTGAACTGCAGGCCCGCCTGACCGAGTTGCAAGGGGATCTGGATCCTGCCAGCGGCCACACCCTGGCCTGGGCCCGCCTGCGCAACCTGGCCATCGAGGGTGTGGCAGAGCCGGTGGAGGGGCTTTTCCTCGCCTTCCACCATCTGGTCATCGATGCCGTCTCCTGGCGCATTCTGGCCGAGGATCTCGCCCGGGTGAGCAGGGGCGAGCCTCTGTCCGCCAAGGGCAGCAGCTATCGCCAGTGGGGCGAAGGGCTGGCCGCCTACGCCCTGCGCGAAGAGGATCAGATGGCGTTCTGGCTTGCCCAGGGGGAGGGTAACCAGCGAGGACTGCTGGAAGCACAGCGCGCCGAAGATGGCCGCGCCGCCGCCAGCCTGCTGCAATTGGACAAGGAGACCACGGCCCGCTTGATTGACCCGGCCAATCAGGCCTTCTTCACCCGGGTACCCGACTTGTTGCTGGCCGCCCTGACTCGCACTCTGAGCGAGCTGGGTTATGGCGCACGCCACTGCGTGATGCTGGAAGGGCACGGCCGGGAGGCCATCGATGCTGAACTCGATGTGAGCCGCACCCTGGGCTGGTTCACCAGCACCTATCCGCTGGCGCTGGCCGATGAGCCAGAGTGGGATGCGCTGGTGTGCGCCACCAAGGAGCGGCTGCGGGCCGTACCGGACAAGGGGGTAGGCTTCAACGCCCTTCGTCTGCACCATCCCCGTGGCTGGGAACTGCCCGAGGCCCTCATCGTCTTCAACTATCTGGGAGTCAGCCATCAGGGCGCTGCAGGTCAGCCCTGGCAGCCCCTGCCCATGGCGCCGGGGGCGCCTTCCTCACCGGACAACTTGCCACGCGAGCTCATCAGCCTGCACGGGGGCGTCTATGACGGCTGCCTCACCCTGCGCCAGGTCGGCGCCCTCAACCAGCAAGGGAGCGACGCCCTGATGGTGAGATTGGCGGCCAACCTGCGTGCCCTGGTGGATCACTGCTGTGGGGTGAGCGCCCCGCGCCACACCCCGAGCGACTTCCCGGGGCTTGGCCTCTCGCAAGCGGCGCTCGACCAGGTGCTGAGCGGGCGCGAGGTGGAGACACTGCTGCCCATGACGTCCTTGCAGCAGAGCATGCTCTATCACAGGGAGCTGGCGCCCCGTGACACGGCTTACCATCTGCAGACCGAAATGGCGTATCGCCAGCCACTGGACCTGGCCGTCTACCGCCAGGCCTGGCAGGCGCAGATCGCTCGCTGGCCGGCCCTGCGCAGCGAGCTGGTGCTGGCGGATGGGGTGGCACTGCAGCGCATCCTGCGCCATGCCGAGTTGCCATTCCACTATCAGGATCTGGTGGGGGATGAGCAGGCCGAGGCGCGCATCGCGGCCTATCGCCAGCAGGATCTGGCCCGCCCGATCCCGCTCGAGCAGGCTCCCTTGCTGCGGGTCGCCTGTTTCAAACTGGCGCCCGATCACCACAAGGTCATTTTCAGTGCCCACCATGGCGTGCTGGATGGCTGGAGCGGCCCCGTATTGCTGGGATCCCTGCATCGCTGCTATCAAGCCCTGATGAACGGTCTGCTGCCGCAAGCCGAACCGGATGGGGCCTGGCTCGAATTTGGCCGCCATATCGCGAGCCAAACCCGCGCCAGCGAGGCCTACTGGCAGGGGCGCGCCGAGCTGTTGGCCCGACCCAATGATCTCTCCCGTCTGTTCGGGGTGGCGCTGGAGCCGCAGCTGACGCAGCACAAGCCTGCGGTGTGCGGCCAGACCCTGGCGCCGCACGTGTCGGCTCAACTGGAAGCCCGCGCTCGCGAGTTGGGGGTGACCACGGGCTTGCTGGCCCAGTATGCCTGGCATCGCCTGTTGGCCCGCTGCTGTGGCGACGACATCACCCTGGTGGGCAACGTGACGCCGGGCCGGAATTTCCCCATCGAGGGGATCACCCAGAGCGTCGGCCTCTATATCAACAGCCTGCCGCTTATCCTGGATTGGCGCACCGAGGCGACCCTGGCCGAGCATATCGCCCGGCTGCAGTCGGATTTGATGGCCCTCAATGAGCACGGCACCCAGTCGCTCGCCGCGCTGACGCAGGGCAGGGCGCGCCTGTTCCAGAGCCTGTTCGTGTTCGAGAACTACCCTGTGCCGGCGCTGCCGGAGGAGCCAGAACCCCATCAGCTGGTGCCGCGCTTTGGCGCCGTGGTGGAGAAGGTAGAGCTTCCGCTCTCCCTGGTGGTGAACGCCCGCGGCGGCCGGCTCAACCTGCGCCTCGAGTTCGACGGAGATCTGATCCCCATGGCGAAGGCCGAAGCCGTGCTGGCCGCCTGGCTGGTCGAGCTCGGCTGGCTGGCGGGGGCGAGCCTTGCGCTGCCGGCCAGCCCCGATGAGATGAGCCTGCCTGCCCCCGTGGCCGCGCGCGTAGCGGCGCCAGTCGCTGAGCCCAGTCCGCCCGCGGCCCGTCCGCTGGTAGCCCTGTGGGAGCGCCAGTGCGGCGTGCCCGGCGTCTGGCAGCAGACCCTGTGTGAACTCGGGGTGGATTCGGTGCAGCAGCTCGCCCTGCTGGCGGCCCTCAATGCCGCCTTCGCCGGCGAGCGTGCGCCGCTCACTCTGCGGGATCTCAAGGCCCATTCATCCCCCAGCCGGCTCTATCAGCACTGGCTGGTGCGACTGCCCGAGGAGGTGCTATGACGACCCTGACCCAGATTGACCAGGCTCCCGTCAAACCGAAAGCCCATCGGGAGTTGAGCCCTCCGCAAGGCGGGCTGGCAACCGAACAGACCCTGGGCTCGCGCCTGGCCGATTGCCTCGCCGCCACCCCGCTGGCCCCCGCCATCGGCATGGGCGGAGTCGGTGTGAATGAGCAAGGCATGAGTGAGCAAGGCACGGGCGAGGCCGGCCCCGGCGCCTGGCTCAACTATGGCGAGCTCAGCCTGCGGGTCGGTCAGATCGCCGCCCGCCTGCAGGGGCTGGCGGTGGGAGAGAGGGTCGGCCTCTATCTGGTGCGAGGCCCGGATCTGGTGGCCAGCCTGCTCGCCTGCCTGCGGCTCGGGCTCACCTTTGTGCCGCTCGAGCCGGATTTCCCGGTGGAGCGGCTGCAGGGTATCGCCCGGCAGGCCCGGCTCTCGGCGGTGATCTGTGATGGGCATGGCGATGTGCCCGCGTTTGGCTGTCCATTGCGATCTATCCCGGCTCTCGACCAAGAGGGGGAGCAACCGCCAGCTGTCGTCTCCTGGCCCAACGTGGACGATGCGCTGACGGCCTACATGATGTTCACCTCGGGCTCTACCGGCGAGCCCAAGGGGGTGGTCATCAGCCGGCGGGCCTTGCTCTGCTTCCTCGACGGGATCCGCGAGCGGCTTGGGCTATCACCTAACTGCCATTGGCTCTTTATCACCACCCCGGCCTTCGACATTTCCTTGCTGGAGATGCTGGGGCCGCTCTGGGGCGGGGGCCGCTTGACGGTGGCCGGCGGCGAGCACAACAAGGATCCGCTGGGAATGATGGCGCTGCTCGAGGCGGATCCTTCCATCAACTTCCTGCAGGCCACCCCGGCCTGCTGGCGCATGCTGCTCAAAGCGGGCTGGCAGGGGCGCGAGCGCCTCACCGCCCTGTGTGGTGGCGAGGCGCTGGACTCGGGATTGGCCGAGCAGCTCTGTGCCCGCACCCAGCGGCTGTGGAACTGCTACGGGCCGACCGAGGCTACCGTCTGGTCTCTGGTGAGCGAGGTGCGCTGGCCACCGGCGGAGGGGCAGATCACCATCAGCCACAGCCTGCCCGGCTACCGCCACTGGGTGCTTGACGAGGCGGGGTTGCCGGTATCTGAGGGGGAGTGCGGGGAGCTTTGCATCGAGAGCCCGGCCCTGTGTGAGGGGTACTGGCGCAAGCCAGCCTTGACGAGCGCCGCCTTCCTGAGGGTCGATACCCATCGGCTCTATCGTACCGGCGATCGGGTGCGCCGACTGGGGGCGGATCGCTTCCTCTATCTGGGGCGGCGGGACGATCAGGTCAAGCTGCGCGGTTTTCGCATCGAGCTGGGGGAGGTAGAGGCGGGCCTTCGCCGCCAACCCGGGGTGCAGGAGGCGGCGGTGCGCCTGGTCGGCGAGGGGGACGAGGCCATGCTGGTGGGCTACGTGGAGGCCAAAGCCGGGGTGACCCTTAATCGCCTCGCCCTGCGCAAGGGGTTGCAGGCCACGCTGCCGCACTACATGGTACCGGCGCGGATCATCCTGCTCGATGCCCTGCCCAAGACAGGCAGCGGCAAGCTGGACAGAAAGGCGCTGCCACTGCCTGAATAGGGCGACCGGAAAGCGCCAAACGTCCATAAAAAAAGCCCGCATGATGCGGGCTTTTTTTGCCATGTGAGCGCGGGCTTATTGGGTGATGGGGGCCGCGTCCGGTTTGGCGAGCAGCTGCTCGACGTCGTCGATCACCTTGAGGGCCGCCTGGGGCCCGCCGGTGGAGGTCCACAGCGAGCCGTCCACGGCGCCAAAGCGCTTGCCCTTGATGGCGTTCAGTTGCTGGAAGGCCGGGGTCTGCTCGGCCTGCTTCATGGCATCCACCGCATCGCCGCTGGCGCTCAGGGTGCCTATCACCAGCCAGTCACCGTCCAGCAGGTTGAGGGATTCGAGGCTCAGGGCCGGGGAGTGGGGGGTCTTGTCGCCGATCTGGTGGGTCGGACGGGCCAGCCCCATCTCTTCCACCACGCTGCTGGCGAAGGTGCCGCTGTGCATGTAGCTTGGGCCCTTCGGGTTCCAGCGCACTATGCTCAGGCGCTCGCCCTGATGCTTGGCAAGCTTGCTGCGGGCCTCTTGCAGGCGGGCGTCATACTGGGCGAGGAAGGCCTTGCCCTCGGCGTCCCGGTTCAGCACGTGGGCGCTGCGATTGAAGATCTCCTTCCAGGAATCACCCCAGTTGCCGGTGACGACTGTGGGGGCTATCTCTTGCAGCAGGGTCAGCAGCTCGGGTTTGGTCTGGCCGGTCAGGATGAGATCCGGCTCCAGATCGATCAGCCGCTCCAGATTGGGGTTGTCCAGATCGCCGACCACGGCGATATCCTTGCCCGCCTTGTTCAGCAGGTAACGGGGCAATGTGCCCTGGCCACGACCGTTGACGGTGCCGACCGGCTGCAACCCCAGGGTCAGGGCCGTATCCAGATCGATTTCGCTCAGCACCACCACCCGCTTGGGTTGGGCGGGCACGACCTGGGTCTTGCCATCGGCATCGGTCACCTGACGGGTGTCGGTGCTGGCCTGGGCCTGAAAACCGACCAGGCTGGCCAGCATGAGCGCGGCGGCCAGAGGGGAGGAGATCTTCATCGTTACATCCTTCTTGGTGAAATCAGCGAAAAACCGGGCCCCAAACGGGCGGACTTATGCTATCACAAATTAAAATGATAAAAATTGTCATTTGCGTTTGTGGTGTTGGGAGGGGGTGATTTGCTACCATGACCGCTCTCGAACCAAGGGCCTTTTCGATGCCAATCGCTTCCCTGGCTGCCGGATCCCGAGGCAGTTTTATCCTGCATGCCGACTGCCTGCCGCTGCCCGGTGCGGCGCATATTGCGCTGCAGCGTGTCTGCTTCGATCCCGCCGCCTTCACCCCGGCCTGCTATGAGCAGGCCGGGATCCTGCTGCCCGCCAGCTTGCAGCGTGCGGCCCCCAAGCGGCTGGGGGAGTTTCTGGCCGGTCGGCTGGCGGCCCGTGAGGCTCTGCGCCGCGTTGGGCTGGGTGATCACGTGGTGGCCATAGGCTCGGCCCGCGAGCCGCGCTGGCCTGCGGGATTTGAGGGCAGCATCAGCCACAGCCTGTTGCAGGGGCGCGGCATGGCCTTGTGTGCGGTGCGCCGAGGCCAGGCAGGGATGGGGCTGGATCTGGAAGCCTGGCTGGAGGATGAGCAGGCGTGCGAGCTCTGGCCCGGCATTGTGAATGATGAGGAGTGGGGACGGCTGCAGCGCTGTCCACTCGGTCCGGCCTTGGGGTTGACCCTGGTGTTCTCCGCCAAGGAGAGCCTGTTCAAGGCGCTCTACCCCAGGGTGGGGCGCTATTTTGACTTTCTCGATGCCCGTTGGCTGGCCATGACGGAGCAGACCCTCACCCTCGAACTAAAAAGCGCGCTGACTCCGGTTCTGCCCGCAGGCTGGCACTGCACCCTGCACTGGCAGCCATTGCCGGGGGGCGTGCTGACCACGCTTGTGCTCTGAACATGCCTCTGCCGCTCGGTGTCATGGGCCTAAAAAAACCGCCATCAAGGCGGTTTTTTTATCCTGCGTTCAGGCCTGCTGCTGCATGGCAAAGGCCTGCGGGCGGCGGCGCGGCACTATGATGGGGGCGCCATCGCCGGGGGCGTGCAGTATGTCCACGTCCGTCTGGTAGAGGTGGTCGATGAGGGGCTTGGTCACCACCTCGCGAGCCGGGCCCATGGCCTGGATCTTGCCCTCGCCGATGGCGATCAGCTCGTCGCAGTAGCGGGCGGCGGTGGCGAGATCGTGGATGACGATGAGCACCGTCTTGCCCTCGGCGGTGATCTGGTGGATGGCCTCCATCACCTCGGTCTGGTGGCCGATATCCAGCGCGCTGGTGGGTTCATCCAGCAATATGATGTCCGCGTCCTGGGCCAGCACCATGGCCAGCCACACCCGCTGGGCCTGGCCGCCGGACAGCGAATTGGCGCTCTGTTGCAAGATGTCGCCAAGTTGCATCCGCTCGCAGGCCCAGCGCACCATGCGGGCATCCTCTTCACTCCACTGATTGAACCAGCCCTGATGGGGATGGCGGCCGTACTGCACCAGCTGCTCGACCTGAATGCCGGCGGGCACCAGGGGGCGCTGGGGCAGGTAGGCGAGCTCCCGGGCCAGCGCCTTCATGCCGTAACTCTCCAGCGGTTTGCCCTTGAGCAGTATCTCACCGGATTGTGGCTGCTCCTGGCCGGCCAAGAGCTTTAGCAGGGTGGATTTGCCGCCGCCATTGGGGCCGACGATGCCGACCAGCTTGCCCTTGGGAATGGTGAAGGAGATGTCGTTGAAGACGGGCTTTTGCTGATAGCCGAAGTGGAGGCGATTTAGGGTGAGGGTCATCAGTCGGTTCTCTGTCTGTCTTTGATCAGAATAAACAGCAGCAGTATGCCGCCAAGAATACGGGTCATGATGCCGGTGGCGACCTCATGGGGGCTGGCCAGTACCCGCACCAGGGTGTCACTTGCCAGCAGCAGCAGGGCGCCACACAGGGCGGCAATCCACAGCGGCACTATGCGATCCCGGCTCATCCAGGAGGCGAGTATGGGGGCTGCCATGGCGATGAACACCACAGGACCGCCGATGGCGGTGCCAAGGGCCGCTACGACGATGGCCTGGGCCAGTACGCCGAGCTGCACCCGGTTGACGTTCACGCCCAGGCTCTGTGCTGTGACAGGGCCCAGACGCAGCACGCCCAGGGCGCGGGAGAGATAAATGATCCAGGGGCAGACCAGCAGGATCAGGATCCCCACAGGCACTACTGTGCCGTAGCCCTGGCCGACGAAGTTGCCCATGTTCCACAGGTAGAGGCTGGTGAGGTGCACCAGCGACTGGGTGGACATGACGAACTGGCCGATGGCGTTCATCAGCTCGGAGACGCCGATGCCGATCACCACGAACAGATAGCCTTGTTCCCCCGGCTTGTTGCACAGGGCATAGAGCACGACGGCGGCAAACAGGGCGCCGAGTGGCGCGGCCCACCAGGGCCAGCTGCCCAGAGTGAGGTAGAGGGAGAAGGCGATGATGGCCAGCGACGCCCCCTCGTTGACCCCTATCATGTCCGGGGTGGCGAGGCGGTTGCGAATGAGGGTCTGCACCAGGCAGCCGGAGAGGCCCATGGCGGCGCCTGCCACCAAGACGGCGACGATGCGCGGCAGCCGGATCTTGAAGACAGTCACCTCATCGAGCCGGCTCCCCTCGCCAAGCAGGGTTTGCACTACCCCCAGCATGGTGAGTTTGCTTGATCCCAGGGTCAGCGCCAGCAGGGAGAGCAACGCCAGTGTGAGCACCAAGCCCAGCGTGATAAGCCAGGCGCGGCGGTGCAGCAGCAGGGTGCGTTCACCCAGTCGCAGGCAGAGGGTGCCGGAGGGGAGTGAAGCATTCAGCGATCTATTCATTGGATTGTTCATGAGGCAGGGCGACCTTATTTGACGGCCAGCAGGGAGCGGAAGCCACCGCTGCGTACCACCATGATGAGCACGGGGGCGCCGATCAGCGCCAGGATCACGCCGTTGGGCAGCTCGAACGGCTGGATCAGCCAGCGGGCCAGTATGTCGGCCCCCAGCAGGAACAGCACGCCAAACAGGGCGGAGAAACGCACCTGGATGGCGAGGCGCACCGGATCCACCAGACGGGCGCAGTAGGCGGCCAGAAAGCCGACGAAGCCGATGGGGCCGGCGATGGCGATGGCGCAGGCGGTAAACAGGGTGGCGGCCAGCAGCACACCGATCCGCACCCGGGTCGGCCGTATGCCGAGGGCCTGGGCCTGGTTGTCTCCCATCTGCATCAGGGTGAGCTGGCGGCACAGGGCCAGGGTCAGCAGCAGACCGGCCAGGGCGAAGGGCACCACAGTGAGCACGGCGTCGAGATCCGAGGCCGCCAGAGACCCCAGGTTCCAGAAGCGGAACTGCTCCAGCACCACCTTGTTGGAGAGCAGCAGGAAGTTGGAGAGGCCGCCAAAGGTGGCGGAGAGGGCTACCCCCACCAGGATGAGCTTGAGCGGATTGGAGCGACCCACCATCAGGCCCAGGCCCAGTACGATGAGGTTGCCAAGCAGGGCACCCATGCCGGACCAGAGCAGATAACCGTAAGCAGATTCAACGCCGAAATAGGTCAGCCCTATCACCAGGGCGAAGACGGCGCCGGCGTTGACGCCGAGCAGGCCGGGCTCGGCCAGCGGATTGCGGGTGGCGCTTTGCAGCATGGAAGCCGCCAGCGCGAGACAGACGCCCACCACCAGGGCACACAGGGTGCGGGGCAGACGCAGGGTATGAATGATCATGGCGAGCTTTTCGTCGGCCATGAGGGCGGGATCGCCCAGCAGAAATCCGGCGACCTCGCGGCCACCATAGACACCGGCACCCGTGGCCAGTGACAGACAGATCAGCATGAACAGGAGAACAACTCCCAGCCAGAACAGCTGTGTTTGGTGTCTGAGCACCCGGATACTCCTTATTGTCGAGGCGATAAAAACGGAAAAAGGGAGCCCGCTTGGGCTCCCGAACAGGGGATTACAGCTTGTAATTCACCCCGGCATAGACGGTGCGACCTTCCAGAATGAAGTCGGCGTCGGTGGCGACCTGGTCACGCTGGGTGTTCGTCAGGTTGGTGATGCCGAGTTTGAAGTCGAGCGCCGGCGTGACTTTCCAGTTGGTGTTGAGGTCCAGGGTCTGATAGTGCTTGGACTTGAGCGCCTGGGAGTTGTGCATCGGCACCTTGATGAACTGGCTGCCCACGTATTGCCAGGCCAGGTTGGTACTGACGATCTCGGTGGCTTGCCAATCCAGGCTGAGGTTGCCGGTGTGATCCGGGGTCTTGGCCAGATCCTCGCCCGTGCTCTTGTCTTGGGAATCCAGCAGGCTCCAGTTACCGGTCAGCTTGACGTTGTCCAGTACATCGACCCAGCCGGTCAGCTCCAGCCCTTTCACCCGTGCCTTCTTGACGTTGAGGTAGGTCATGACGGTCGGACGGTAGCCCGGGCCCCACTGATCGCTCTGGATCAGATCTTCGATGTCGTTGTGGAAGCCGGTCACACCTGCGCCGAAGCGAGCGCTCTCGTAGGCGGTGCCCAGCTCATAGCTGACGGCGGTTTCCGGTTTCAGGTTCGGGTTGCCGACCACCTTGCAGGCGCCACGGCAGGCGGTGGTGGCGAAGCCTTCGCTGGACTGGGCCAGGGTCGGTGCTTTGAACGCCTTGCCGGCGCCACCCTTGATCACCCACTCGTCGCTCAGCTTGTAGAGCGCATAGGCGCGCGGGCTGAATTCGTTGCCATAGGTTTCATGGTGGTCGAGGCGGCCGGAGAGGGTCAGCGCCAGATCTCCCAGACTGAATTCGTCCTGCAGATAGAGGGCGCTCTGGCTGGCATCCACGCTGCCGTTGGTGATGCTGCGGCTGTGTTCCAGCTCGGTCTTGCGCATCTCGGCACCCGAGGTCAGCAGGTGATCCCCCAGATAGCCGCTCAGCTGGCCATCGACAGTGTGGTTGGTCTGGGTGACATCGGCGGCGCCGCCATTGAGCTGGGAGTCATCCATCAGATCCGTCTGCTCGAAGTAGTAGCGGGCGCGGCTGTCGAAGTGCTCCCAACGGCCGTTGTGGGTCAGCCCCAGGCTCAGACGATCGAGTTTTTGCACGTTGTGCGGGGTGGCCGGTGCGGTCGGGGCACGGGGTACGTTGTTGAAGTAGCTGTCCATGTCGTTCTGGTTGTAGCCCAGATCGAAATCGATATCCTGGTTGTCACTGACCAGCCACTTCAGGCTGGAGAGCACATTGACCACTTCCCGTTTTTCCAGCGCATCGGCATCCGGGTTGTTGGACTGATCACTGTGCCAGCGGTCACGCTGATAGCCTTCCACCACCACGCTGCCCAGCAGCTTGTTGTCGATGAGGGCACCGGAGACGAAGGCGCTGCCCTGGTTGGCATCGCCACCGTCGCCCTTGGTGGGCATGGAGTGGGTGTAGCCGAAGGCCGCCTCGGTCTTCTCCTTGGCTTGGCGCAGGATCACGTTGACCACGCCGCCGAGGGCGTCGGCACCGTACAGGGAGGAGACGGGGCCACGGATCACTTCGATGCGCTCTATGGCCGCCATGGGGATGGAGCTCAAGTCGAAGTCATTGCCAAAGGAGCTGCCCAGGGTCTCGCGAGCGTTGACCCGTTTACCGTTGATCAGCAGCAGTGTGTAGTCGCCGCCCATGCCGCGGATCTTGATCTCGCTGCGACCCGTGGGGTTGGTGCCTATGATGTTGACACCCGGCACATGCTTGAGGGCATCGCCTATGTTGTTGGCGTTCATCTTGTCCAGATCGGCGCGGGTCACCACAGAGACGCTGGCCGGAGCGGACAGCTCAGTGTGCTGGGTCTGGGTGGCGGTGACCACCATGGTCTCGTTGGCCTTGACCGATTCGGCCTGGGCCAGGCCCGGCAGGGCAAACAGGCCGAGGGAGAGCAAAATCGGGTTCAAGCGAAATACGCCAGGCTGCAACTGCATAGTCAAAACTCCATGAATAAAACAGAGGTTATGGGGTCCGGCTCTGGGGCCGGTAGCTCACTGACTTCCTTGTCTGGCGGTGCCAGACGCGGGGTTATTGTTATTCCTTGTCTGCGCCAGCCCCTTGAGCAGGAGCCAGACACCGCCGCAGGCCAGCAGGCCGCAGCCGATATTGATCCAGGCGAGCCCCGCAAAGCCGTGCAGGGCGCCAGTGTTGTCCGAGAAGAGATACCTGGCCGAGAGCAGGCTGCCGAGACCCGCCGCCACATTGGTCACAGTGCCCTGAAAAGACATGAAGGCGGCGCGCTGATGGGGGGCCGGAATGGCCGCCGTGATGGCGAGCGTGGTGCTGGATCTGGCCGAGCTCAGCGCCATGAAGAGGGTAAACAGCAGGTAGACGGGCACGCCGACGGGGGAGGCGAAGCCGAGCAGAGTGATCAGTGCCAGCAACAGGCTGGTGATCAGAATGGCGGCCAGCGCCCGGCCCTGATCGATCCAGCCACCGCACAGCCGCATGGTCGCCATGCTGGCGAGGCCGCCACACAGGTAGAGGGCGGCGATCTGCTCGCGGGGGAAGGCGAGGTTGAACTGGAAGTAGTTGGCAAAATGCGGGATCAGCAGGAAATGACCGAACATCTGCAAACAGAGAATGAGCAGGGCGCCCTGGCAGAGCGGTGAGCCCAGCAGCTGGCGCAAGCCGCTGCCGTGAGGGGCGCGGCTGACCGGCAGGGAGGGCAGCAGCCGGGCGCAGAGCAGGGCCAGCAGCAGGCCGCCAGCGCCAAACAGCAGGAAGGGGCTCTGCCAGCCGAGCCACTGGGCCAGTACCAGGGCGATGGGCACCACCAAAATGGCGGCCAGCGAGAAGGCCATGCCCACGTAGGCGAGGCGGCGGCCCCGTTCGGGCGGGGGGACCAGGTCCAGCACGGCAGCCATCAGGATGGCGGAAAGAGGCCCGGCCACGCAGCCCGACAGTATGAACAGCATCAGCAGTTGCTGGCTGTTCTGGACCAGGGCGCAGGCCATCAGCAGCAGAAAGCGTAAGGTCAGCAGCACCAGCAGGGCGGGTTTGCGGTTGACGCGATCGAGCCAGGGGGCTGCGATGAGGCCCATCAGGGCCGCGCCCAGGGTGGCACCGCCGCTGAAATAACCAGTCTGTTCCGGTTGCATGCCGAGACTGATGACCAGATCCGGCCCAAGCGGCATCACCATCATCATGCTGCCCATGGAGAGCATGTTGATCAGCATCGCCAGATGGATGGCAGCAGGGGTAGTGGTGACGGCGTTTGCTGGCTTCATCAGAAGTGGGCTCGAAAAAATGAGTCCGAATTGTATCCGAGCGATTTTTACGTGACAACAAATGGTAATCATTTTTATTTGTGTTATTTGATCCATCTCCGTCCTTTTAGCTCGCAGGCCGTCAAGGAGGGGCGCTCCGTCCCATGCCGCCATTGCCCCTGGGGTGCAAAGTCATTGAAAAGCGAGGCAGATGGATCATGATGGTGATAGCCAGACTGGCAGAGACGGTGAGCCGGGCTCCCGGACAGGAGAGAGAGATGAAACGGTGGCGTTGGAGCGGGATCTTGTTGTTGTGCGGGCTCTGGAGCCTGCCGCTGCGGGCCGAGGTCAAGGTGATCCCGGTATTCGAGGCCGAGGCCATGGTGCAGACCCTCAAGGAGATCTACCCGGATCTCGGGGTGAGTGCCATGGGCAATCAGCTGGTGCTGAGCGGCAGTGCGGCCCAGTTGCAGGAGGCCGAAGCGACCCTGGCCAAACTCAACCAGCCGCCCCAGAGCCTGCTTGTCGAATGGCGGGTGGATGGCGCCTCAAGCGGTCAGCAGATAGAGGCGGGTATCGGTGGTGATGCGGCCAAACGGCAATGGCTGCTGGAGGGCAATGCCCGGCAATACCAGCGCAGCCAGAACGACAGCTGGCAGGTGCGCGGCCTGTCGGGGCGGCCCGTGTTGCTGCAGATGGGCTCCTATCAGCCGGTCACCTTCTATCAGTGGCGCGGTGGTCAGGTGGTGGGCTTGATGCCGCTCATCAACGGTCTCTATGCCACCGCCACCCTGATCGGGGACAGGGTGCAGATAGCGCTCAGCAGCGAACAGGCCAGGTTGGAGCAGGGCACCGTCACCACGGGGCAGAACGCCACCGAGGTGAGCGGTGCCCCGGGGCAGTGGCTGACGGTGGGGGAGTTATCCACCAGTTCGGCCCAGCAAGGCAGCAGCCTGGGTACCCAGTTGCAGGGGGGCCGCGGCAGCCAGAGCGATCGCCAGACCCTGCAGATCCGGGTCACGCGGCAATGAGTGACCCCTATTTTCTCAGTGAGGTTGATCGGCCGCGTATTCGCGGATCTGGCGGCTGCGCAGCAGATACCAGAGTGCCCAGAGGCTGCCGATCAGCACCAGAGCGGTGGGCCAGCTGAACGACCATTTCTGCAGGTTGAGGCTGTGCAGCTGCATCAGCAGGCCGCTGACGGTGGAGCAGAGCAGGAGGCCGCGGCTGTGGCGCCTGAGCCAGGCGCGCACGCTGTTGGTCTGCTGATAGGTGCCGCCAAAGGCGAGCAGCGCCAGCATGGCGGGCACGTCGGTCAGCAGGCTGATGTAGAGGCTGATCTTGTCCGGATAGAAGAGGGTCAGGATCTCGCTGCCGCTCTCGCGGGTGACCCCGGCCATCAGAAACAGCCAGACCGAGCGGGTCAGCAAGAGGGCGATGGGCCAAAACCAGAGGGGAGGGCGCAACTGGCCGTGATCGTCATATCTGTGTTCGGGGTAGAGGGTCATGGTCGCCCGTTATCCGCTTGGGTTGTGCAAATGATGAAGAGGATATGGGGCAGAGTGGCGCCCTTTGCAAGGCGTGCCGGGTGACACGAATTAATCGGGGGGCCAGTGCCCCCCAATCCATCGTCTCTTTTTATCGCACTTTCTGGCGGCGTTTACAGCCAGCCCTTGCGCTTGAAGAAGAGGCCGGTGCCGAGGGATGACATCACCATCAGCACCAGCGACATGGGATAGCCATACTCCCAGGCCAGCTCCGGCATACGACCGAAGTTCATGCCGTAGATGCTGGCGATAAGCGTCGGCGGCAGGAAGATCACGGCGGCCACCGAGAAGATCTTGATCACCTTGTTCTGCTCCAGATTGGTGACCCCCATGGAGGCCTCCAGCTGGAAGTTGATCTTGTCGAACAGGAACTGGGTGTGGGGCAAGAGGGACTCCACGTCGTGCAGCATCTCGTCGATCCACTTGTTCTGCTCGCCCGTCATGCGCTGGCGCAGGCTGCGCTTGAGAAACCGCAAGGCGCGACGGGTATCGTGCAGGGAGAGACGGATCTGGCCGTTGGCCTCTTCCTGTGCCATCAACTCCTTGAGCATGGGGTTGATCTGATCCGGTTCGAAGATCTGATCAGCGGTGTTTTCCAACGTCTTGTAACCATCTTCGATAAGGTCGGAGAGGTACTCCACCTTGAGGTTCTGCACCTCCAGCAGGATGTCGAGGGCATCCTCCACCTCCAGCCTGTCCTGGCGCATGTAGTGGCGCAGCAGGCGCACCAGCCCGATGTCATCCTCGCGAATGCTGATCAACAGGTTGTTGCGCAGGGTAAAGGAAACGTGGACACCCTTGGTGTCACGACCGATCCGCTGGGGAAACAGGGAGTGAATGTGCAGACCATCGGTATCCCAGTAGAAACGGGCGGATGCTTCGATGTCGTCCAGCTCTTCCTTGTCGGGGACCTCTTCCAGAAACAGGCCCGTCAACCATTCTCGCTCCGCCGTGTCAGGCTTGTAGGCATCCAGCCAGACTGTGTTGTCAGGCACTATGTCGTCAGGCCCGAGCGTGACTATGTCCAGTACCTTGTTATTGAGAATGTAGGCGGTGATCATCTGTCCCCCCTTAAAAAGTCGTGGGTAATCAGGGATGGTTGCACAGGTCATGCGGCCTAGATCGCATAGAAAGCGATCCCGTGGACAAGCAAAACGGGCCGATGGAAAACCTGAATGCGGCGAACTATACAGGGGCGGGGCGCGCTTGTCAGGGCCTATTCATCCGAGGTTCAGCCTGTTCGCTCAAAAAAACAGCGAGGTCGGATCAGCGGATCTGGCCGTGAAAGTGACCGCCTGTTGACTGCCGCATTGTGCCTGGTGCCGCCAGGGGGGATAGGCCCCATCTATTGGGATAGTGAGGCCCGGACCCTGCTTGTGCTGGCATCCAGATGATGTTCTGGAAT
>NZ_CDBL01000073.1:132838-140978 GCF_000820005.1 Aeromonas piscicola
GGTGGCGTCCAGATGATGTTTTGGCTGGGATCCTTGATGTCGCAGGTCTTGCAGTGAATGCAGTTGGCTGCGTTGATCTGCAAATAAGGCTGGCTCTCGCTTTCCACTATCTCGAACACCCCGGCCGGGCAGTAGCGCTGGGCGGGCTCGGCCCAGGTGGGCAGGTTGACCGCTACCGGGATACTCGCGTCCTGCAACTTGAGGTGGCAGGGCTGATCCTCATCGTGACTGGTGTTGGCGAGATAAACAGAAGAGAGCTTGTCAAAGCTGAGCTTGCCATCGGGCTTGGGATAATCGATGGCATCGCAGCGGCTGGCCATGCGCAGCTGGCGGTAGTCCGGCTCCCTGTCCAGCAGGGTAAAGGGGGAGCCCCGCTGGGAGAGCAGAGACCGAGGCAGACGTTGCTCCAGCCAGTTGAAGACGCCACCAAGCAAGGGACCCCAGCGATGCAGGGCGGCGCCGAAGTTGCGGGCGGTCTTCAGCTCCTGCCCCAGCCAGCTCTGTTGCAGCGCATCGCTGTACTCGGCCAGATCCCTGCCACCCTCATCGCCGCCGCGCAGCGTCATGGCGACGGTTTTCGCCGCCAGCATGCCCGATTTCATGGCGGTGTGAATGCCCTTGATGCGGGAAAAGTCCAGAGTGCCGGCATCGCAGCCGATCAAGAGACCACCGGGAAAGTGCATGCGCGGCAGCGAGTGCCAGCCGCCCTTGGTGATGGCGCGGGCGCCGTAGCTGATGCGCTCGCCTCCCTGCAGGGTCTGTGCGATGAGGGGATGGTGCTTGAGGCGCTGGAACTCGTCGAACGGGCTGAGCCAGGGGTTGCTGTAGTTGAGATCGACGATGAGCCCGACCGCCACCTGATTGCCCTCCATATGATAGAGGTAGAAGCCGCCCTGACTCTTGCTGGCTCGGCGCTCGACCAGCGGCCAGCCGCTGCCATGGAGCACCTGGCCCGGCTTGGCCTGATCCGCGGGCACCTGCCACAGCTCCTTGAAGCCGATGGCATAATGTTGCGGCTGGGCGCTGTTCTCCAGATTGAACTCGGCGATCAACTGCTTGCCCAGATGGCCGCGGGCCCCTTCGGAAAACAGGGTATAGCGGCCATGGAGCGCCATGCCGGGCACGTGATCCGCCTTGGGATTGCCGGCTCTGTCCAGCCCGAGATCGCCGGTGATCACACCCCGCACCCGTCCCGCTTCCATGATGAGCTCGCTTGCGGTAAAACCCGGGTATATTTCGACTCCCAGCTGCTCCGCCTGTTGACCGAGCCAGCGGCAGAGGTTGCCCAGGCTGAGGATATGACTGCCATCGTTGTGCATGCGCGGCGGCACGGCCCAGTGGGGCAGTTGCAGGGCGCGGCTGTCGTTTTGCAACAGATGAACCCGATCATCGTTGACGGGAATGCCAAGGGGCGCCTGCTGCCAGCGGTCCGGCAACAGCTCCTTGAGGGCTATGGGGTCGAACAGGGCGCCGGAGAGCAGATGGGCGCCGATTTCCGCTCCCTTCTCCAGCAGACAGACCGAGAGATCGGCATTGTGCTGCTTCAGGGCGATGGCGGCACTGAGCCCTGCCGGGCCGCCACCGACGATGACGACATCAAATTCCATTGCTTCGCGTTCCATCTTGCCTCTGCGCTTGACTTGGCCTAGGGTAGTGCTGGTAGTTTACGTAAACGTAAAGTAATTGTAAGCAAAAAAATGCGAGGGTTCGTCAATGAATTCACTCAAGAAAAGCGAGGGATGCGCGTCATGAAGCTGCTGGTCGCGATCAAGCGGGTACTGGATTACAACGTCAAGATCCGGGTCAAGAGCGATGGCTCCGACGTGGAGCTCGCGAATGTGAAGATGGGGATCAACCCGTTTTGTGAAATTGCGGTAGAGGAAGGTGTTCGGCTACGGGAAGCCGGTATCGCGACTGAGCTGGTGGTGGTGACCTTCGGGCCTGAGGCGGCGGTCGAGCAGTTGCGCCATGCCCTGGCGCTGGGGGCGGATCGGGCCCGCCATTATGTGACCGATGAGACGCTCACTCCGCTTACCGTGGCGCGCGCCCTGCAACAGGTGTGCGAGCAGGAGCAGCCAGATCTGGTGCTGCTCGGCAAGCAGTCCATCGATTCTGACAACAACCAGGTGGGCCAGATGCTCTCAGCCCTCACCGACTGGCCGCTGGCCACTTTCGCCTCCGCCATCAAGCTGGTGGACGGCGAGCTGCAGGTGACCCGCGAGATCGACGGCGGCCTGGAGACCCTCGGCATGCCGCTGCCTGCCGTGGTGACTGTGGATCTGTGCCTGAACGAACCCCGCTTTGCCTCGCTCCCCAACATCATGAAAGCCAAGCGCAAGCCGCTTGAGAGTGCCCCCTTCGCGACCCTCGGCGTCGAACCCGCCGGCCATACCCGGCTGCTTGGGGTGATGGCGCCAGCCGTGCGCCGTGCCGGCGTCAGGGTCGGCTCGGTGGACGAGCTGCTGGACAAACTCAGGCACGAAGCCAAGGTACTGCCATGAGCACACCTATGATGGTGAAACATATTGGGTGCCTGCCCCTGGCTGGGATGAGGGCTGGCACGATGAAACGCGTTGCTAACGATAGGGTGTTGTCATGAGCGTACTGATTATTGCTGAACATCATCAGGGCAGGCTTGCCGACAACGTGGCCCAGCTGGTCACGGCAGCGGGCCAGCTCGGCGGCGAGGTGCATCTCCTGCTGTTGGGTCAGGGGTTGACCGAGGCGGGCGAACAGGCCGCCAGTCTGCAAGGGGTGGACAGGGTGCTGCTGGCCGAGCATCCCATGCTGGCGGAAGGGCTGAACGACGGCGTCGATCCCCTGCTCGCCCACATGGCACGCGATTATCAGCACTGCCTGATGGCGGCCAGCACCCAGGGCAAGGATCTGCTGCCGCGGGTCGCGGCCAGACTCGGGGTCGAGATGCTCTCCGAGGTGACCGGCATAGAGAGCGGCGATACCTTCCTGCGGCCCATCTACGCGGGCAATGCCGTTGCCCGGATGGCGAGCAGCGCTCCCATCAAGGTGCTCACCATCAGGCCGACCGCCTTCGCCAAGGCCGAATGCGGGACTGGGCAGGCTGTTGTCGAGCGCCTGCCGGTGGCCGATGTGGCCTGCCGCACCCGGCTGGTTGAGCGGCGCGCCGTGCGATCCGCCAGACCCGAGCTTGCGGCGGCGCGGGTGGTGGTCTCCGGCGGCCGGGCGCTCGGCTCCAAGGCGCAGTTTGCCCTGATCGAGGCGCTGGCCGACAAGCTGGGCGGTGCGGTAGGGGCGTCGCGGGCGGCGGTGGATGCGGGTTATGTGGCCAACGATCTGCAGGTGGGCCAGACCGGCAAGGTGGTCGCCCCCGAACTCTACATAGCTATCGGCATCTCGGGCGCCATTCAGCATCTGGCAGGCATGAAGGAGTCGAAGGTGATAGTGGCCATCAACAAGGATGGCGAGGCCCCCATTTTCCAGGTGGCTGACTACGGTCTGGTGGGGGATCTGTTCACCCTGCTGCCCGAGCTCACCGCCAAGCTGTGAATTTGTTGAAAAGGGGTCTTGCCTGTCATTGATGCGGCCTGTCCTCCATTTCCATGCATGTTCCCTGCAAGCCCTGACCCGTTCAGGGCTTTTTTCATCATGACCTGAGCTGTGCAGGGCGACAAAAGGTTGAGCCAGCTCCCAAAAAGCCTTTGATCCTAGGGCGGCTCTTGTGTAAAACCAGACAAGTCATCGATTCCTCTCATCCACTCACGGAAAGCGTCATGAGCAAACAGATTTACAACTTCTGCGCCGGCCCCGCCATGTTGCCGGTTGAAGTCATGGAGCGCGCCCAGCGCGAATTTTGTAATTTTCAGGGGCTGGGAGCCTCGGTCATGGAGCTTTCCCATCGCGGCAAGCCCTATATGGCGGTTGCCGCCAAGGCGGAAGCCGATCTGCGCGAACTGCTGGCGGTGCCGGACAACTACAAGGTGCTCTTTATGCACGGTGGTGGTCGTGGCCAGTTCTCCGCCGTGCCCATGAACCTGCTCGGCGGCGCCAATAAAAAGGCCGATTATCTGCTGACCGGGGTCTGGGCCCAGAGTGCCGTGGATGAAGCCCACAAGTACGGTGACATCCAGACCTTCCCGGGGGTTGCCAAGAACGCCCAGGGGATCTCCCACCTGCTGCCGACCCCGGCGTTTCGCGCCGATGCGGCCTTTGTGCACTACTGTCCGAACGAAACCATAGACGGCATAGAGATGTTCGACATCCCGGCCACCGGCGATGTGCCCCTGGTGGCGGATCTCTCCTCCACCATCCTCTCCCGTCCCATCGACGTGAGCCGCTTCGGCATCCTCTACGCCGGTGCCCAGAAGAACATAGGCCCGTCGGGCCTGGCCATCGCCATCGTGCGCGATGACCTGCTGAACCAGGCGAGAGCAGACGTGCCCTCGATTTTTGACTACCAGCTCACTGCCAAGAACGACTCCATGTTCAACACGCCGCCCACCTACGCCTGGTATCTGGCCGGTCTGGTGTTCGAGTGGCTGAAAGAGCAGGGTGGACTCGAGGCGATGGAGGCGCGCAACAAGGAGAAGGCCGATTTCCTCTATGGCTACCTCGACCAGTCGAGCTTCTATGGCAACAAAGTGGATGCCAGCTGCCGCTCCCGCATGAACATCCCGTTCCAGCTGAAAAATGCCGAATTGGACGCGCAGTTCCTGGCCGAGTCGGACGCCGCCGGTCTGCTGGCGCTCAAGGGGCACCGCATCGTCGGTGGCATGCGAGCCAGTCTCTACAACGCCATGCCGCTGGAAGGGGTCAAGGCCCTGGTGAGCTTTATGGATGGCTTTGCCAAGCGCCACGGCTGAGGCGTTTTCCCCAATTACAGACGCCGGGGACTCCCCGGCGTCTGTTTTTCCAGTGGATCCTGATCGACCGGGAGTCTGGCCCGCTTTTGTGCCACGCGCGGTCTTGCCGAGCAAGGCGCGGGCTGCTAACGTCCGGTCAGGTGAATTATTTGAGACAGTACAGGAAGTCTATGAATTCGTTGCGTTTGGAACCCATTTCTCGTGTGGCCGGTGAGGTCAATCTGCCCGGCTCAAAGAGCGTGTCCAACCGGGCACTGCTGCTGGCAGCCTTGGCCCGTGGCACTACCCGGCTGACCAATCTGCTCGACAGCGATGATATTCGTCACATGCTGGCGGCACTGACCCAGCTCGGGGTCAAGTACAAGCTCTCCGCCGACAAGACAGAGTGCACAGTGCACGGTCTGGGCCGCAGCTTCGCGGTATCGGCGCCGGTCAATCTGTTCCTCGGCAACGCCGGCACCGCCATGCGTCCGCTCTGCGCCGCGCTGTGCCTGGGCTCCGGCGAATACACCCTGGGCGGCGAGCCGCGCATGGAAGAGCGCCCCATCGGCCATCTGGTGGATGCCCTGCGCGAAGCGGGTGCCCATATCCAGTATCTGAAGAAAGACGGCTACCCACCGCTGGTGGTGGACGCCAAGGGCTTGTGGGGTGGTGACGTGCATGTTGACGGCTCCGTTTCCAGCCAGTTTTTGACGGCGTTTTTGATGGCGGCGCCCATGGCGGCCGGCGATACCCGCATCCACATCAAGGGGGAGCTGGTCTCCAAGCCCTACATCGACATCACGCTGCACATCATGAAGCAGTTCGGGGTGGTCATCGAGCACGACAACTACAAGCTGTTCTACATCAAGGGCAACCAGAGCTATGTCAGCCCGGGTGACTTCCTGGTGGAAGGGGATGCCTCCAGCGCCTCCTATTTCCTCGCGGCCGGGGCCATCAAGGGCAAGGTGCGCGTGACCGGCATCGGCAAGCACAGCATCCAGGGCGACATCCATTTCGCCGACGTGCTGGAGAAGATGGGCGCCCGCATCACCTGGGGTGACGACTTCATCGAGGCCGAACAGGCCCCGCTGCACGGCATCGACATGGACATGAATCACATTCCGGACGCAGCCATGACCATCGCCGTTGCGGCGCTGTTTGCCGAGGGACCCACTTCCATTCGCAACATCTACAACTGGCGGGTGAAGGAGACGGATCGTCTGCACGCCATGGCCACCGAGCTGCGCAAGCTGGGTGTGGAGGTGGAGGAGGGGCACGACTTCATTACCGTGACGCCGCCAGCCCAACTCAACCACGCGGCCATCGATACCTACAACGATCACCGCATCGCCATGTGCTTCTCGCTGGTGGCGCTGTCGGATACCGCTGTCACCATCAATGATCCGGGTTGTACCTCCAAGACCTTCCCGGACTACTTCGACAAATTGGCCAGCGTCAGTCAGGCCGTTTGACCCTGTCGGGCCCGCCTTGGTGCGGGCCTTTTCATCTCTGCCCCGCTTGTCCGCCCCATTTTTGCTCTGTTCAACTCACTCGTTCCAGTTCACTAGCAGTAATATACAAACTTGCAAGACAAGATCAGAAAATTCCTGATGAGATAATGTAATTTTCTATTTACACCGTCCCGGCTGCGGGCTAGATTGAAGTTTCTTTATCGCAGTCATCTAGCAGGAAGCCTTGTCATGCAGCATCAAACCGACGACGTTCGTATCAGTGAAATCAAAGAGTTATTACCCCCGGTTGCGGTGCTTGAGAAGTTTCCGGCCACCGAGACCGCATCAAATACCGTATTCGAATCCCGCCAGGCCATTCATCAGATCCTGGCCGGCGAAGATCAGCGCCTGCTGGTGGTGATCGGTCCCTGCTCCATCCACGACCCCGTGGCCGCGCTGGAATATGGCAAGCGCCTCAAGACCTTGCGTGACGAGCTGAAAGGTCAGCTGGAGATCGTGATGCGGGTCTACTTCGAGAAGCCCCGTACCACGGTGGGCTGGAAGGGGCTGATCAACGACCCCTACCTCGACAACACCTGCAAGATCAACGACGGCCTGCGCATCGGTCGCAAGCTGCTGCTGGATCTCAATGACATGGGGCTGCCGACCGCCTCCGAGTTTCTCGACATGATCACCCCGCAATACGTGGCGGATCTGATGAGCTGGGGCGCCATCGGTGCCCGTACCACCGAATCCCAGGTGCACCGTGAGCTGGCCTCCGGTCTCTCCTGCCCGGTGGGCTTCAAGAACGGCACTGACGGCACCATCAAGGTGGCCATCGATGCCATCGGCGCCGCCAGCGCGCCGCATCACTTCCTGTCGGTCACCAAGTATGGTCACTCCGCCATCGTCGCCACCCGGGGTAACCCCGACTGCCACATCATACTGCGTGGCGGCCGTGAGCCGAACTACAGCGCCGCACATGTTGACGAGGTGGTGAAGGGGCTGGACAAGGCTGGTCTGCCACAGAAGGTGATGATAGATTTCAGCCACGCCAACAGCAGCAAGCAGTTCAAGAACCAGATGCTGGTGGCCGAGGACGTGGCTGGCCAGCTGCGTGCCGGCAGCAAGGCGGTATTTGGCGTCATGGTGGAGAGCCATCTGGTGGAAGGACGCCAGGATCTGGTGGAAGGGTGTGAACTCACCGTCGGTCAGAGCATCACGGATGCCTGCATCGGCTGGGCCGATACCGAAGTGCTGCTGCGCACGCTGGCTGATGCGGTGGCCACTCGCAACGCGGGCTGATCCTGTCCCAGCTGACTGCCTGCGGCAAGACAATAAAAAGCGCGACCTCGGGTCGCGCTTTTTTGTTGGGGGCGTTGCGCTTTACCAGCGGTAGGTCTTGAGCAACTGATCCAGCTTCTGGCACTGCTCCACCAACTGGATGCTGGCGAGGTTGGCAGCGTGCGCCTGGCCCAGGGTGTCGTTGGAGGTGTTGCGAATGTCGCTCACCGAGCTGTCCACCTCACTGCAGACCCTGTCCTGCTCCTCGGCGGATTGCGCCATCTGGGCGTTGAGATCGTTGATGCTGGCGATGCGACCTATGATGTTCTGCATGGCGGCCAGGGTCGCCTCTGTCTTGTGGATGCTCTCGTCCGCCTTGGATTTTGCATCCCCGATCACCGCAACGGCGCTCTGGGCCTCTTTCTGCAGGGCTGCGATCATCTGGGAGATCTCCTCGCTGGCGGCGCGGCTGCGGTTGGAGAGGGCGCGCACCTCGTCGGCCACTACTGCAAACCCGCGGCCCTGCTCGCCGGCGCGGGCCGCCTCTATGGCGGCATTGAGGGCCAGCAGGTTGGTCTGATCCGC
>NZ_CDBL01000073.1:141104-141990 GCF_000820005.1 Aeromonas piscicola
AGCAGGTTGGTCTGATCCGCAATCCCCTTGATCACCTCCAGCACGCCATCGACGGCCAGACAGCGGTTGTCGAGCTGCTGGATCACCCGATCGACCCGCTCAATCTCGGCGGACATCTCGCCCATGTCGGTGATGGAGTGCTGGGCGAGGCGACTGGTGTTGGCCGCATCCTGGTTGGTGAGGGCGGAGAGCTCTGCGCTGTGGCGGGCGTGCTCGCGCACCTCGTGGGAGCTGGCGGCCAATTCGCTGACGGCGGCAGCGACCTGGGTCGTCATGCTCTCCTGCTGGCGAGCGGAGCCCTCGGTCTGGGTGGCGACTTGCCGGATCTGGTTCGACTCCTGATAGAGCTGCTGAGTTGCGTGCTCCACCTCCTGCAGGCTGTGGCGAAAACCCTGCACCATGTCGCTGACGGCGCGGGTCATCTGGCCCAGCTCATCCTGGCTCGGGTTGAGCAGGGGGAGGGAGAGATCCCGCTCCTTGGCCATGCGGGTCATGGTCAGTTGCAGGTGGCGCACCGGTCGCTTGATGTAGCGCTGCAGCACCCAGCCAAGCAGGCCGAAACCGAGCCCGAATACCGCCACCAGGCTGCCGCTCAGGATCAAGTTGTTGTGGCGGATCTCGCCGAAGGTGTGGCTGAGGTCGTAGCTGATCCGCACCGCCCCCATGACGGTGCCTTCAGGTACCTGATGGCAGGTGGTGCATTGGGTGCCGCGGTACTCCTTGTACGCCTTGAAAGGCTTGACCAGGGTGAGCCGGTTGCCCTGCTGCTCGAGTATGGTCTCCCCTTGCGCGATGGCGCGCTGATCCCAGCTGTCCTCTGCCTGCTGATCCGGGTGACCCGGCCCGAACAAGTCGGTCACGGCGGGGGCGCGGATCAGGCGAGCCT
>NZ_CDBL01000073.1:142151-287616 GCF_000820005.1 Aeromonas piscicola
GCGCGGATCAGGCGAGCCTCGACGATCCCCGCCTCGCTCTTGAGCTTGGTCTGCACGATTTGTCGGTTGGCGATGGCTCCCGTCATCATCATGACGTTGAGCTGATCCATGTAGGTGTTGGCGGCGCTCTCGACCTTTTCACCGGCCAGCCGGATGGCGAGATCCCGTTGCAGCCAGGCGGAGAGTTCGAAACTGAGGGCGAAGGTACAACCTATCACCAGGGTAAGGGGAAGGAAGATTTTCCAGTTCAGTGACAGATTTTGCATCGTTTGCAGGGTCCATGCGCAAGTGGGCGAGCGTCAATGCCGGGCGACTCTCCCCGCGCTCGCTCGTCAGGGCGGGGGAGATGGTTCTCTATCGGCTCACCCTACCCCATCTTGAGTAAATTATCTGTTAACTGGATCCATGATGGAGGTTAAGGATGGGTAGCAAAGCTGGGTTGTCTGAGCCTGGTTTGATCCAGCACAAACCTGGCATAAATTGATAGTGGTTATCATTTGCATTATTTCCATGCGGTAACCAGCCAGCGATGACATTACACCTGACCCCGACCATGACCGGACTCGACACGCCGGATCCCCTCAAATTTGCCTTCGTCGCCAAAACCTCGGCCCATGCCAGCCGGGGTGGCATTCGCCCTTTCACCCTTGACCACGGGGGCTGGCAAGCCTGGTGGCAGCAAGGGAGCGAGGCCGGGGAGCGGGCGCTCTATATCCATATTCCGTTTTGCCGCAAGCGCTGCAGCTTCTGCAATTTCTTCGAAAATGGCGCCAATCCGGCGCGCATGAGCCGTTACATGGCGGCCCTGTGCGACAGTCTGAAGCAAGCGGCGGATACCCCCTTTGGGCAGAGCAAGCCCTGCTCGGCCGTCTATGTGGGGGGCGGCACACCGACCGACATGGCGGTTGAGGATCTGGCGCAATTGGCCAGGGCTATCCAGGCTTTTCCGCTGACCGCAGATGCCGAGGTGACCCTGGAGGGGCGCCTCAACGGCTTCGATGATGCCAAGTGGCAGACAGCGCTGGCGGGGGGCTTCAACCGCTTCTCGTTCGGGGTGCAGAGTTTTGACACCCGGGTACGCCAGCAGGCGGCCCGCTTCGATGACAGGCAAACCCTGCTGGCCCGGCTGGCCGAGCTGACCCGGGATGATGCCGCCGTGATAGTGGCGGATCTCATCTTCGGTCTGCCGGGGCAGGATGATGCCGTGTGGCGCCAGGATATCGCGGACGTGATGGCCAGCGGGGTGCACGGCGTGGATCTCTATCAGCTGATCGCCATGGCGGGCACCAACCTGGAACGGGCCGAGGCGAGCGGCAAGCCGGGCTGGGCGGCCGATGGTCAGCAGCGGGCCGGCATGTATGCCTATGGCGCCCAGACGCTGGAGCAAGGCGACTGGCAGCGGCTCTCCTGCAGTCACTGGCGGCGCGGCGATGCCGAGCAGAGCCGCTACAACCAGATGGCCAAGCGCGGCGCCGAGATCCTCCCCTTCGGGGCGGGAGCCGGAGGCAGCGTGCACGGCCATGGCCTCATGTATGGCCGGGATCTGGCCCTCTGGCACGAGGCGCTGGCAGGCGGTGTGCGGGCGCCCGGCATGGTGATGGGGAAGAACCCCAATGCCCTCATGGACGGTCTGCTGCGCGGCGCCCTCGACAGCGGCTGGTTGACGCTGGCTCGTCTACCCGCATCGTTGCGGGCCCACCTGCTGCCGCTGTTTGAGGCCTGGCAGCGGCACGGATTGGCGACGCTCACGCAAGCGCGGCTTGAACTGACCCTGGCGGGGCGTTTCTGGAACGTCAATCTGCAGGCAGGCTTGTTCGAGTACTTGCAACTCAATCCGCTGGCGGGATCTGATGCGGTGCCGGCTCCGGCCGACATGGTGCGCCACTCACTGGTGTGACGGACAGGCGTCAACGAAAGGGAAGGGGATGAAACGGGGGCGCTGCAAAGCGCCCCCGGGTTCAGTTATCGGTTGTGCACCTCTTCCACCCGCACCTGCAGATGCCCCTCTGCGAGCGTGGTGACCAGGGTTTGCCCGGCATTCACCTGGGCGGCGCGGCTGATCACCTCACCGCTCTGGGTACGGGTGATGGAGTAACCCCGCCCCAGGGTGGCGAGCGGGCTCACACCGTCGAGGCGGGCGGTGAGCATGGCGAGGCGGTGGCTGGCCAGATCCTGGCGTTTGGTGATCAATGCGTAGAGTCGCTCCTCGGCCAGCTGGTGGCGGCGCTTGCCAGCGGCCAGCAACCGCTCCGGGCTCTTGCCTTGCAGGCGCAGTTCCAGGTTGGCGAGGCGCCGCTCCCCCTGATGCAACCGTTGATTCATCAGCTGTTGCAAGCGGGCGGAGAGTTCGTCGAGGCGCTGGGATTGCTGCTCCAGCCGCCGTTTCGGATCCTGATGGTCGAGCCGTTTTTGCAGCAGCGCGAAGCCGTGGCGGGCGGCGATCTGGTGGCGGCCAATGCCCTGTGCCAGCCGTTGCCACAGATGGGCGAGGCGCTGGATGCGGGCCTGGTTGTCCGGTGCCACCAGTTCAGCTGCGGCCGATGGGGTGGGGGCGCGAAGGTCGGCGGCAAAGTCGCTGATGGTCACGTCCACCTCGTGGCCCACCGCGCTGATAATGGGGATGGCGGAGTTGGCAATGGCGCGCGCCACCGCCTCTTCGTTGAAGCACCAGAGATCTTCCAATGAGCCGCCGCCGCGACCGACGATCAGCACGTCCACCTCGGCGCGGCGGTTGGCCAGGGCAATGGCCGCGACGATCTGGCCGATGGCGGCGCTGCCTTGCACCTGGGTCGGGTAGATAAAGACGGGCAGATCCGGCGCGCGCCGTTTGAGCACGGTCAGCATGTCGTGCAGGGCGGCACCGGTGGCGGAGGTGACCAGTCCCACCGCTCGCGGCTCGCGGGGCAGCGGCCGCTTGCGACTCTCGTCAAACAGCCCTTCGGCCCCGAGGCGGCGCTTGAGCTCTTCGAAGCGCATGGCCAGCACGCCATCGCCTGCGGGCTGCATCGACTCGATGATGAGTTGATAGTCGCCGCGCGGCTCGTAGAGGGAGACCCGCGCCTGCACCAGCACCTGCATGCCATCCTGCGGGCGAAACGCCACCCGCCGGTTGTTGCCCTTGAACATGGCGCAGCGCACCTGCGCCCCCAGATCTTTGAGCGAAAAGTACCAGTGACCGGAGCTTGGTATCGCCAGATTGGAGAGCTCGCCGGTCAGCCACACCAGTCCCAGATCCTGCTCCAGGATCATGCGCACGGCGCTGTTGAGGCGGGTGACTGTAAAGACCTGCTGCTCGCGGCCGTTCGCCGCACTGGATGAGGTAAATCGGTTCAAAGGCGCACCTGTGGTCTGCTCCGGCTGCGCCGGGATAAAACGATGGCCGCTATCTTAACCCGAAACTGGGGGAGGGCGCTAAACAGGAGGTGCCTGCAGATCCCGGCACGCTCGCACAAAGGGATGAGTGGCCGGCCAGGGCCAGCAGCAGAAAAGCAAGATTGGAAACGCAGCCATTTATCCGGACAGGCAGTATGGCTCCCGACAAAAGCGTTCGCGATTGCCCGCAGCGGGTCACTTTTTGCCGTTGATATTCAGGGTTCCACGACCTTGACCACCTTTACCCACCCCCCTGTTTGGAGTAGCTCATGAATTCCTCGATCCCGTTAAGTTTGACGACCCGCTTGCTGCACTGGTCGGTTGCCTTGCTGATGATTGGCTTGACCCTGCTGGGTTATCTGATGGTGAAATTTGAAATATGGGATCTCTACGCCCTGCATAAATCCCTGGGAGTCATTGCACTGGTCTTGATCCTGCCACGCGCCATTATCCGCCTTGGCAAAGGGTGGCCGACGCCAGTTCGCCAATATCCCGCTTACGAGGCATTGGCAGCCAAGGCGATCCATTGGGGATTGCTTGTTTCAACCCTGCTTATTCCGGTTTCAGGTCTCTGCTATTCCGGCGCGGCCGGGCGTGGCGTTGCCCTGTTTGGCTGGTTTATTATCCCGATGAATCCAGATATCAATGATCCTGCCAATGTCATTCCATACAGTGAATCCATTCGGGATATTGCCCATGCCGTCCATGTTTACTTGCCCTATATCATGCTGGCCCTGTTGCTGGTGCATATTGTCGGGGCGTTAAAACATCACCTGCTGGATAAAGACCTTACCTTGCTGCGAATGCTTGGCCGGAAATAACCGGTTCGATGGGGGTTGGGTCGCTGGAAATATCAGGTGATCGGGTGTGCAGCGGTAAGGGGGGGCAAGGGTTGTTGTTACTGGCTTGGTGTTGTTGAGATGGGGGGATGGTAAAGACCCGCGACTCACAGCCCGTCGCCGTACTGGATGGGGTATATAGGTTCAATGGCATACCTGTTGTCTGCCCTGGCTGCGCCGGGATGATGGCCGCTGTCTTAATCCGGCGCGCGGCAGGAGCCGCTATCTGGCCCCTGCTTCTGACATGGCCCTCCTCTGTCCCCTTACTTGCCGTCAGGCTGACTGACAAAGGCAATCTTGTGCAATCCATGCTGGGACGCCTGCGCCATCACCTTGGCTATGATGCCGTACTCGACCCGCTTGTCGATGCGCAGCTGGATCTCGGACAGCTCCCCCTCGGCCTTGCCGGCAGTCTCCATCTGGGCGAGCAGGGCGGCCTCATCGACCTCCTTGTCGTTCCAGTAGATCTTGCCGGTGCCATCGATGGCGAGGGTGATGTCCTCCTTCTCCGGCTGATTGAGCAGGCTGCTGGCCTCCGGCAGCTCGAGTTTGACCGCATTGGTGAGCAGGGGGGCCGTGATCATGAAGACGATGAGCAGCACCAGCATGACGTCGATCATGGGGATCATGTTGATCTCGGAGAGGGGCTGATCGTCTCCGTCGTCCGACAATTTGCCAAATGCCATTAGCCGTGCCCCTTCTTGGCTTCCCGCTCGGTCAGCTGGGTCACGTTGGAGGGGGCCTGCTCAAAGCCCGTCACCAGCAGGGCAAACAGGTCGTAGGCAAAGGCCTCGAGCGCGGCCAGCTTGAGGCGATTGCGCCGTACAAAGAAGTTGTAGACAAGCACAGCCGGCAGGGCGACGGCGAGGCCAAAGCCGGTCATGATCAGCGCCTCGCCCACGGGGCCTGCCACCTTGTCCAGACTGCTCTGGCCGGCGGCACCTATGGCCAGCAACGCATGATAGATGCCCCAGACGGTACCAAACAGCCCGATGAAGGGGGCCGCCGAGCCCACGGAGGCGAGGAAGGCCAGGCCGTGTTCCAGCCTTACCCGCTCGTGGGTAATGGCTTGGCGCAGTGCCCGCAACAGATACTCGTCCGGTGAACCCAGCTTGAGCGACACTGTCCGCTCCCCGGCCCGGTTCAGTTGCGCCACCGTCGCCAGCGCCGTGCTGGTCACACGCCCATAGGCCTCCTGCGGCGGGAGATGGGCCAGCTGGCGCTCCATATCCTGCACGCTTTCGTGCTGCCAGAAGCGGGTCACGAATTGTGCGTTGAGGCGCCGCTCGCGCTGACCCAGCACTATTTTCAGCAGGGTGTAATAGCAGGTGCCGAGGGACATCAATACCAGCAAAATGAATGGCAGCAGCCCCACACCGGTATTTTGACTGAGCAGATGGGCGACGCCCATCCCGTTGTTTGCGATTTCCGGATCCATATTCAAGCCCTTAATTTAAAAATGATGGTGACCTTTGCCCAGGCCTCGACGGCCGCATTGTTCTGTTTGGCGGGAATAAAGCGCCAGCGACTGACCGTCTTGCGCGCCGTCATGTCCAGCCGCCGATAACCGCTGCCCTTGTCTACCTCCACCGAGGAGGCGGTGCCATCGGCCGCCACCAGCACATTCAGGATGACGCGCCCCTCCTCACCCCGTCTTCTTGATTCATAGGGGTAGGGTGGCTCAGGGTTGTTCAGCCGTGCATCGCGGGCGATGGGGGCGCTGCTGCCAGCCCCGCTGCCGCTCTGCTGAGACTTGACCGGCGCACTGCCACTGTCGCCTTGTGGGGCATTGGCAGCCACCGGCGTGGCGGAGGCCGGGGGCGCCGCGACCGGTTCTGCCCTGGCCACCTGAGTGGCCTTGGGTGTTGGCGGTGCCGGCACCCTGGGTGCTGGTTTGGCAATGGTTTTTTTGACCGGTTTTTTAATAGCCTTCTTTTGAACCGGCACCGGCTTTTTGACCAGGGGCTGCGCCTGGGTGGCCGCTGGCGCTTTGGCCGGCGCGTCGTTGGTGCTGGCCTCGCCGACCCAGCGGGCCGACAGGGTCAGCGGCAGGGGCGGAGTGATGGGCGCAGGCTGGTGTTCATAGAGCCACCAGAAGGCGGCAAGATGCAGGATGACCGCGATGGCAAGGCAAGCGAGGCGGACGGCATCGGGATCGTTGGCGGGCAGTGTTGGCCTCGGGTTGCAGGCATCCATCACTGTCCTCCATTCCAAATCGACATGTTCATACTCAAACGGCTAGTGTGCTAGAGCCAGGACAGGGTGCTAGCATGCCTGATGACACCAATCACAAACAACAACCATTATCAATCGTATTTTAATCGAATGATACAACCGCCAGACACTGGCCGAGCCGCTACCCGTCATGCGGGATCCGGCATGCGCTAGCCAGCCGCATCCTGCTAGCCGGGTGAACGGGGTGGAGTGCCATCCGGAGGTTTGCATCGGGCGCCGGGCTACCAGTCACAGCTCCAGCAAAACCCCCAGCTCCACCACCCGGTTGGCCGGAATATGGAAGAAGTCGGTCGCCTTGAGGGAGTTGCGATTCATCCAGACGAACAAGCCTTCCCGCCAGCGTGCCATGCCGGGCAGGTCGGTACTGACCAGATTTTCGTGAGAGAGAAAGAAGGAGGCATTGCTCATGGAGACCTTCAGATCTTGCTGGGCACACGCTTGGAAGATCTCCTCTATGGAAGGGACCTCCTTGTAACCAAAGTGCGCCACGACTTGCCAGAACCCCTCTCCGAGGTGGGTGAGAACGATGCGCTCCTTGAAAGACAACCAGGGCTCATCCTTTATCTGGATGGTCAGAAAAATGACCCGCTCGTGCATGATTTTGTTGTGTTTCAGGTTGTGTAACATGGCATGAGGAACCACCTGCACCGACTTGGAGAGGAACACGGCCGTACCCGGCACCTGCAGTGGTGGATGAGCCAGCATGTTGTTGACAAACCCTTTCAGCACCAGTGACTTGTGCTCAAGCTTCTCGAGAACCAGCTCTCGACCGCGCTTCCAGGTTGTCATCACCACTATGGTCAGCAGCGCGAACAGGATGGGCAACCAGCCTCCGGCCAGGAACTTGGTGGTATTGGCGGCAAAGAAGGTGACATCGACCAGCAGGAGAGGGGTCCCCGCGATCACGATCAGCCAGGTTGGCCATTTCCAGCGATGGGCTGCGACCACCATCAGCAACAGGGTGGTGATCGCCATGGTGCCTGTCACCGCTATGCCATAGGCAGCGGCCAGATTGCTGGAGCTTCTGAACCAGAATATCACCAGCACTATGCCGGCCAGCAGCAGCCAGTTCACCACTGGCAGGTAGATCTGGCCAATCTCATGCTCGGAGGTATGGCGGATCTCCTGGCGTGGCAGATACCCGAGCAGGATAGCCTGGCGTACGACTGAGTAAGTGCCGGATATGACGGCCTGGGATGCGATGACAGTCGCTATGGTCGCCAGGACCAATAACGGTATGGCCATCCAGGTGGGGGCGAGTAAATAGAATGGGTTTTCAATGGCCTCAGGACGGCGCAGTAGCAGCGCCCCCTGGCCGAAATAGTTGAGCAGCAGGGCCGGCATCACCAGAGAGCCCCATGCCAGCCGGATCGCGCCTCGGCCAAAATGGCCCATGTCGGCGTAAAGCGCCTCTGTGCCGGTGACGCAGAGCACGACCGCGCCCAGGGTGATGAAGGCCACACCTGGCCGGGTGAGCAGAAAATCAAGGGCATAGAGGGGATTGGTGGCCTGCAGGATAACAGGGTTTTGCACGATTTCACTTGCCCCGAGTCCTGCCAGCACGCCAAACCAGAGCAACATGATGGGGCCGAAGAGTCGGCCTATTCCTGCCGTGCCGTAATGCTGAATGCCAAACAGTATCACCAGCACTATGAGGGTTATGGGCAAGACGAAAGAGGCCAGTTCAGGGGCGACCACCTGCAGGCCCTCGACGGCAGACAGCACCGAAATCGCGGGGGTGATCACCGCATCCCCGATGAACAAGCCGACCCCGACCAGCCCCAGCAACATGACCAGGGAGCGGGCCTTGGGCGACAGGCGGCGTGAGGCCAGGGAAGCCAGGGTCAAGATGCCCCCTTCACCCTTGTCATCAGCCCTTAATACCAGCAAGACATATTTAAATGAGACCACGATCATGATGGTCCAAAAAAAGAGAGAGATGATCGACAGGATCTCGGCAGGGGCCGGCTGCAGGCCAATATGCCCGGCAAAGGACTCCTTCAAAGCGTAGAGCGGGCTGGTGCCAAGGTCACCGTAGACAACGCCCAAGGCGGCCAGGGTAATCGCCATGCGCCCTTGATGATGTTCATTGCTCATCATGAAATTCCATTTCAATTCAGAATGTTAATTATGATACGCGAGGTTTGGTCAAAGTGAACACAGCGATATTCCCCACGGCCCCGGCTGATCTGCATGCCGCCATCCGTTGCCCCGGCCATGTCAGCGCAGCCTGAGTTGCGTCATATGGGAGTGTCTTGGCAAGCGAGTGTGTGACCTTGGGATCCGGGTTGGCGACTGGGCAGAGGGCCACTTTGCATAAAACAGCAGTCTGGCAACTCTTCTGCCCCCAAAGTGCCCTTTTAGGACTGATAATCTTGTTTTTTTGGCCTCTTGGCACGTCAAACACGGGCTACGCCATAAAAAATTCAAAAAACTTCTTTACCAGTGACCAATCGGTGAGTAAACTTTGTCGGCAATATTTTACACCCCCACTTCCTCAACGGTGAGATATTGCCATGCTCAGGATTGCCAAAGAAGCGTTAACCTTCGATGATGTACTGTTGGTTCCCGCCCACTCCGATGTTCTTCCCAATACTGCCGATCTGCGTACCCAGCTGACATCCTCTATCAGCTTGAATATCCCCATGATTTCCGCTGCCATGGACACAGTGACCGAAGCCCGTCTGGCTATCGCACTGGCCCAGGAAGGGGGTATCGGCTTTATCCACAAGAACATGTCCATCGAGCAGCAAGCTGCAGAAGTGCGCAAGGTCAAGAAGTACGAGAGCGGCGTGGTCACTGACCCCGTCACAGTACGCCCTGACATGACCATCGCCCAGGTCAAGGAGCTGAGCCACAAGAACGGCTTCGCCGGCTACCCGGTCGTGACCGAGGGCAACCTGCTGGTCGGTATCATCACCGGCCGCGACGTGCGCTTCGTGATCGATCTCTCCCAGACAGTCGAACAGATCATGACCCAGAAAGATCGTCTGGTGACCGTGCGTGAAGGGGCCCCTCGTGAAGAGGTGGTTGCCCTGATGCAAAAGCACCGTATCGAGAAGGTGCTGGTGGTCAACGCCGATTTCAAACTCAAGGGCATGATCACCGTCAAAGACTTCCAGAAAGCCGAACGCAAGCCGAACGCCTGTAAAGACGAGCGCGGCCGCCTGCGCGTTGGCGCCGCCGTCGGTGCCGGTGCCGGCAACGAAGAGCGTGTCGCCGCCCTGGTGGAAGCCGGTGTGGACGTGCTGCTGATTGACTCCTCCCATGGCCACTCCCAGGGCGTGCTGGATCGCATCAAGGCGACCCGCGATGCCTATCCTGAGCTGCAAATCATCGGTGGCAACGTGGCCACTGCCGCTGGCGCCCTGGCGCTGGTCGCTGCCGGCGTCAATGCCGTCAAGGTGGGTATCGGCCCGGGTTCCATCTGTACTACCCGCATCGTGACCGGTGTCGGCGTGCCCCAGATCACTGCCATCTCCGACGCCGTTGACGCGCTGGAAGGCACGGGCGTGCCCGTGATTGCCGATGGCGGCATCCGCTTCTCCGGTGACGTGGCCAAGGCCATCGCCGCTGGCGCCAGCTGCGTCATGGTGGGCTCCATGTTCGCCGGTACCGAAGAGGCGCCGGGCGAAATCGAGCTCTATCAGGGCCGCTCCTTCAAGTCCTACCGTGGCATGGGATCTCTGGGCGCAATGTCCAAGGGCTCCAGCGACCGTTACTTCCAGACCGACAACGCCGCTGACAAGCTGGTGCCGGAAGGGATCGAAGGGCGCGTACCGTACAAGGGCCGCCTCAAAGAGATCATTCACCAGCAGATGGGCGGCCTGCGCTCCTCCATGGGCTTGACCGGCTGCGCTACCATAGACGACATGCGCACCAAGGCCGAGTTCGTGCGCATCTCCGGCGCCGGGATGAAAGAGTCCCACGTCCACGATGTGACCATTACCAAAGAAGCCCCCAACTATCGGATGGGCTGATAAAACGGGGCTGCGGCCCCGTTTCTCCACCAGTTTTTATCCCCGAGCCTTTTGTTACAACATCAGCCTGATGCAGGAATAAAATGACTAAAGACATTCACCAGCACCGTATCCTGATCCTGGATTTCGGTTCCCAGTACACCCAGCTTATCGCCCGCCGTGTCCGTGAAATCGGCGTCTACTGCGAACTGTGGGCCTGGGATGTGACCGAAGCACAGATCCGCGAATTCAATCCCAGCGGCATCATCCTCTCCGGCGGCCCCGAATCCGTGACAGAGGCTGGCAGCCCCCGTGCCCCCGAGTATGTGTTCAACGCCGGTGTGCCTGTGTTCGGCATCTGCTACGGCATGCAGACCATGGCCGAGCAGCTGGGTGGCAAGGTGCAATCCTCCACCGAACGTGAATTCGGTTATGCCCAGGTGGAAGTGCTGGGCCAGACCAATGCCCTGCTGCGCAGCATCGAAGATGCCATCGCCCCCAACGGCAATGCGCTGCTGGACGTCTGGATGAGCCACGGCGACAAGGTCACCGCCATCCCGGCCGACTTCACCACCATAGCCCAGACTGCCACCTGTCCCCATGCCGCCATGGCGTGCGAGGCCAAGGGCTTCTACGGCGTGCAGTTCCACCCGGAAGTGACCCACACCCGTCAGGGTGCCCGCATGCTGGAGCACTTCGTCAAGGACATCTGCGGTTGCGAATGCCTGTGGACCCCGGCCACCATCATCGACGACGCCGTTGCCCGCATTCGCGAGCAGGTGGGTGACGACGAGGTGATCCTGGGCCTATCCGGCGGTGTCGACTCCTCCGTGGTCGCCATGCTGGTACACCGCGCCATCGGCGAGCGCCTGACTTGCGTCTTCGTTGACAACGGTCTGCTGCGCCTGAACGAGGGTGAGCAGGTGATGGAGATGTTTGGTGATCATTTCGGTCTCAACATCATCAAGGTCGAAGCCGAAGAGCGCTTCCTCTCGGCCCTGGCCGGTGAAGATGAGCCGGAAGCCAAGCGCAAGATCATCGGCCGCGTCTTCGTTGAAGTGTTCGACGACGAAGCCAAGAAGCTGAAAAATGCTCGCTGGCTGGCACAAGGCACCATCTATCCGGATGTGATTGAATCGGCTGCCAGCAAGACCGGCAAGGCTCACGTCATCAAGTCCCACCACAACGTTGGCGGCCTGCCGGCCGAGATGAAGATGGGTCTGGTCGAGCCGCTGCGTGAGTTGTTCAAGGACGAAGTGCGCCGCGTCGGTCTGGAGCTGGGTCTGCCCTACGACATGCTCTACCGTCACCCCTTCCCGGGCCCGGGTCTGGGCGTGCGCGTCCTTGGCGAAGTGAAGAAAGAGTACTGCGATATCTTGCGCCGCGCCGACGCCGTCTTTATCGAAGAGCTGCGCAAAGCCGACCTCTACAACCAGGTCAGCCAGGCGTTCGCGGTCTTCCTGCCGGTGCGCTCCGTTGGCGTCATGGGCGATGGCCGCAAGTACGACTGGGTGATTGCCCTGCGCGCCGTCGAAACCATCGACTTCATGACCGCCCACTGGGCCCATCTGCCGTACGACTTCCTCGGCCACGTGTCGAATCGCATCATCAACGAGATCAATGGCATCTCCCGCGTGGTGTACGATGTCTCCGGCAAGCCGCCCGCCACTATCGAATGGGAATAAGCGGCTCACACCCTTCTGCCCTTCGAGCATAAAAATGCAAAAAAGACGCCCTTGCGGCGTCTTTTCTTTTTCCAATCGTTTGCGCCTCAATTTTCTGCTCATTAGCCGCTTTTTGGCCTCATCGCCCCTGTCAGATGTGACAGGGGCGCTTTGCGGATCCGGTACTAGGCTCTGCCATGCCAATTGAGACCGGTGCTGTGAGGCGGCGATCGTGGCAAAGGGGAGGGCCAGCAGGCGCGTTAACCAGCGCAAGATGGCCCATCGTCATACCATTGAACTTTCTCGGTATGTCACCCCAGTGGAGACCAGCAACCACTTGAATCAACGGGGCGGAACCCGAACAGCCAAACGAGTAGGGACAAGAGATCACGGAGGGTTTGTTATGTCAGAACAAGCAGTGTTGGTGGGTGGATGGACCGCATATCACAAGCTGACCGCCGAGGATCAGGCGGTATTTGACCAGGCGCTGAAAGGATTTGTCGGGGTGCAGTACGTACCCTTTGAAGTCTGCACCCAGGTGGTGGCCGGCACCAACTACCGCTTCAAGTGCAAGAGCACAGTGCCGCTTGCCAAACCGATCCATGGCGAAGCCGTGGTGCAGATCTTCAAATCACTGGACGGGGATGCCCATATCACCTCCATCACCCCGATCTGATTTGGGGGCGGGGCAAGGCGGGGAGGCGGAATAACCTCCAACCTGTTTGCTCCAAATCCTGAAAATAAGAAAGACGCCTTAGGGCGTCTTTTCTTTATCTACGATCCGGCACCGTTGATATGTGGCCAGCATTGGTACTTATTATTTAATTTTTTGATCTTGCTCAGGAAACTATCATCATCCTCTTTTTCTTATCTTCCTTGCTCACTAGGATAGTCGTATGGAGTGGTCTCTTTGGTGTCATCTATGAGCCAAGCTAAGTACATTGCGTGGGTTAAAAGCAGCCAAACTAGGGGTTGTCGTGCGGTAGTGTGGCTGTTATTGGGGTACGCCGCGAGTATGTTGAACGCCAGTGGGGACCGCAGTGGATGGAAGCGAATGCGGCCAGATGCCAGTGACAGTTTGGTAATATTATGATTTAAAATGAGTTTTTGAGGTGGTTATGAAGATGAAGCGGAGTTATACGGAAGGTACTGCTATTGAATTAGTACCGCCTTCCATCTAATCACTGTTATACGCTCTTTCAATGTTACTAATATCAATTTGCAATATAGGGACTTTTGAAACCTAATGATATTTTTTGAACTTGAACCTTCTGATATCTCAAATCTCAACGATGCTGATCTAAGAGAAATGGTCGCTAGGTTGTGTGAAGTGGAATTGATTCGCCAAGATATTCAGACATCTTGTGTTCTGTGGGGGGGAGCGCAGGAAGCTGCTGATGGTGGTCTTGATGTTCGAGTTGTCGATGCTATCCCTTTATTAAAACCTGGCTTTGTAAGTCGTGAAAATACTGGTTTTCAAGTAAAGAAAAACAATATGAGTAAAGCAGCTTGCAGAAATGAGATGCTTGATAAGGGAACGCTAAAAACTGTTATATTAGATATCTTAGGAAAAAAAGGCGCTTATATAATTGTTAGTGGCAAAGATGATTGTTCTGATAAAATGCTATCAGAACGTCTTCTGGGAATGAAATCTGCGCTCGAAGGCTTGCCAGATAGCGAAGATCTTCTGATTGACTTTTATGGTCGGGATCGACTCAGCGCATGGTTGAGACAATTTCCTGGGGTTGCCCTGTGGGTTCGCTCTAGGCTAGGCAAGCCATTATCTGGATGGCGACCGTTTGGGAGATGGACTTCCACCCCAGTCGATAAAGATGATGAGTTCTTGCTTGACGAACACCCTTGCGTCATCGATATGAATTCACATCACAAAGAGCCTATAGCGATTTCGGATGGAATCAGGCTTGTGCGTGAAAGATTACAAAGATCTGGCTCGGTGGTACGAATAACAGGCCTGTCAGGAGTAGGAAAAACACGCTTTGCTCAGGCACTTTTTGAAAATGATGTATGCGATAACTCTCTGCCGAGAGCGAATGTAATATATGCAGATCTTGGTGATGACTTAACTCCAACAGCATCTGAGCTTGTCTCGTACTTGATAGCTAATGATTTTTCAAGCTATTTGGTATTGGATAATTGCCCACCAGATGTTCATAGAAAACTGCAAAAGCAGGTTTCGGCAAATCAAGCAAAGTTGAGTCTTCTTTCTATCGAGTACGATATTTCAGATGACCGCCCAGAAGAAACAGAAGTAATACACATCGAACCATCAAGCGAGGAGACCGTATCTAAACTTATTCAAAAGAGGTTTCCGTCTCTAGGGCGTGTTAATGCCGATAAAGTTGCAGAGTTTTCCGGAGGGAATGCACGTGTTGCGATCGCATTGGCAAGTAGGGTGGGCACAGATGAGACCTTGGCTAATTTTTCTGATGAAGACTTGTTTCAGAGGCTCTTCAATCAAAGAAAAGGGACAACCGAAAGTTTGCTTGAAAGCGCAGAGGTTCTATCCCTAGTTTATTCGTTCAATGTTTCCCCGAAAGAGCTTAATGATGAATTGAGCACTCTTTCTAGAATTGGCGGATTTGAACGTGACAGGTTGAATCGCAGTCATGCAGAGCTATTGCGGAGGCAGTTATCGCAAAAGCGGGGAAACTGGCGAGCAGTACTCCCGCATGCAGTAGCTAACCGTCTCGCACGGCGAGCTCTTCAGAACATCGATCCTGATAAAATTAATGCTGAGTTGTTAAAGGCTGATAATTTTCGTTTATTCAAGTCATGCGCTCATCGACTAGGATATCTGCATGACTTTGAACCTGCTAGATATCTCGCCAATACATGGATGAAGATTGATGGGCCATTTCATAACATTGCACGGTGCAATGCTGAGTTGCTTATGGCACTAACTCACATTGCACCAGTGTTTCCAGATGTAGTGTTAATCGCTATAGAGAATGCTTCGGAATCTCCAGATTTCTGTTCACGAGATAATCAAAATTTCTCTACGTTCGTTCGATTACTTAGAAAAATAGCATATGAAGATAAGTACTTTGACCGTGCTGCCGGGCTAATTCTTCGTTTTGCGGAAACAGAAAATGTTGGCGAGAACAACAATAGTATCGCTAGTCAATTGGCGAGCCTTTTTTCATTATACCTCTCTGGGACACAGGCTACGCCAACGCGAAGACATTCTTTTGTGAAAAGAATGTTAGGTGTTGACAACTTGAGACAGCTTGAGATTGCGCAGGATATTCTTAAGTCTGCGTTTGAGGCTTCTCATTGGAGCTCATTTGGAGAATTTGATTTTGGCGCTCGTAGCAGGGACTTTGGATGGGAGCCGACAACGAATAAAGAGATATTAGACTGGTACGTAGGTTATATTGAGCTATTAGTGCCATTTTTAGATTCGAACAATGAACCCCTTTGCAATTGGGCAAAGATGATACTAGCAAACCACTTTGTAGGACTATGGAGCTATGCTGGCTGCTTTGACATTCTCGAAAACATAGTGCGTAAATATGGCACTGGCGGTAAATGGCCAGATATGTGGATGGCCATTAAACGGACAATCCATTACAACGGGAAGAACCACACACCTGAGTTATTTAAAAGAATTGAAGCACTTGAGCATTTTTCCGCACCGGCGGATCCCTATTTCGAAATCGAGGCATATGCTCTGACTAACACATGGGATCACGTAGAATTTAGGGGGGAGAGTAACACAGAAGATTCTGAAAAAATTCATCAGAAGATAGAAAAGCTAGGTGAGCTTGCGTCATCTGAACCAGATTACCTTGAAAGATTGGCGCCAAGGTTATGGGAAAAAAATATTGATGCGCTTTGGTCATTCGGCAAAGGGTTGGCTAAAGGTTCATCAGACCAAGCTTTAACCTTTGATACGCTTGTCCGCCTGATGAAAAAGCAAGAGCTAGAAGTAGTAGAGCCTATCCTCTTTCGCGGTTTTATTGCTGGTGTTCATTCCTGCGACCCTAGCTTGTCTCGGAGACTTCAAGAGTCTGTATTAGGTGTGCCAGAGCTTAAAAAGTATTTTGTTAATATTTTGACTGCAACGCCGATAGCCCCTTGGGGGACAAAAAAACTTATTGAGCTGGCGAAGGCTGGTGAACTGGAAGCATGGAGATTTCAACAGATAAGTTACGGTCGAGTTCATGAATCCATTCCTGATGATGATTTAACAGAATTACTTGCCGCGCTTAATGGTTTAACCGATGGGATTTTTTCAACCATTGAAATTTTGAGTATGCGATTCTTTAATAAAAAGGGTAGCAACTACAGTCCTAACTATGACCTGCGGTCTGTCGGAAGACAGGCCATTTTGAAGCTTTTATCAATGCATAGGGACGAAATTAGCAGGCGGCAGTTCCATGGAATAGACCGTGTTATTGCAGAGTGTTTATCAGAGCCAGCACCGGAGAATGAAATTCGCAATATTATTAACTTGCTCTGCAATGGCATTGAGACGTATCGATTATATGGCTTCGAATTAGAAACTATCATAGCTTATCTAGTGGAAAGCTATCCTGAATTTGTACTGGATCGAGTGTTAATAGATAGTAATAATAGCGAACAACTTATATATTTACTTTTCAAAGACAGGGGCCTCCGTAGTATCTCACCATTGAACTTAGTGCCTATCGAGCGCGTGCTACATTGGTGTAATGGAAATCAAGATAGGATTCATAAAGTAGCAGGTGCCGTTTCGGCATACACGTCCTTAGACAAGGAATTACAGCCACTAGACAACCCAAAGAAAGTAATTCTCAGTCATCACATTAGCTCCCTTTTAGATGCTGCAGAAAACAAAGTAGAGATAGTTGAAGCTATTTTCTCTAGGTCTTATCCTAGTGGATGGTCAGGATCACTTGCCGATATTCTTGAAGTTCGTTCGGAGGCATTCGCAGAGCTATTAACTCATGTGTCACCTGAGGTGCGAGAGGTGGCTAAGACCAAGCTTTCTCTTCTAAATAGGGCTATTAGAGAGAATAGGGAGAGTGAGGTCGAGGAGTACAACCGGCGGGAGCAAAGATTTGAGTAGCTATTTTGCCTCTTGTCGGGGGCGTATAACAAAGCTCTGCTGTCGGAGAATTTTTACGCAGTGCTCCAAAATTACCGCAGAGCGCGGCGTGAGAGGCACATGTGATGGACTGTACCGTAGGGTGCAATGCGCTGCGCTTATTGCACCCTACGTTTTTCGTTAATCCGCTGGGGTGGTGTGGCGGAGTGCTGAGCCTTGCCAAAGCAACAAAAGGGGCGATCTGCGCCCCGAATTCTTTATAATGCCCCCCTTTAAAACCGTCGGACGCAGGTTCGGCGCGAGCTGATGGCTGGCTACGCCATCAGGCAGATGATCAGGATTGAGAAACGGTTATGCATACTCTGGAACAGCTGCGTGCGGGTGAACTGTGCGGCGCCCGCCATCTGAAGCTCTCGGAAAATCTCGTGGAGTTCCCACCCGAGATCCTCAGCCTTAAAGAGACGCTTGAGGTGCTGGATCTGACCGGCAACCAGCTAAGCTCGCTCCCTGACGAGCTGGCCGGTTTCAGCAAACTGCGCATCATTTTCTGCTCCGAGAATCGCTTTACCGTGCTGCCCGAGGTGCTGGGGCGCTGCCCGGCACTCACCATGGTGGGCTTCAAGGCCAACCAGATTTCCACAGTCCCCGCCGCGTCGCTGCCAGTGGGCTTGCGTTGGCTGATCCTGACTGACAACGCCATCGAACAGTTGCCCGATGAGTTGGGTCAGTGCGCCGCCCTGCAAAAGCTGATGCTGGCGGGTAATCGCCTGCGCGAGCTGCCTGCCAGCCTTGCCAACTGCAGTAATCTGGAGCTGCTGCGGATCGCCGCCAACCGCATTGAGCGCTTCCCCGACTGGCTGCTGGCGCTGCCGCGCCTCGCCTGGCTCGCCTATTCCGGCAACCCTTTTAGCGAGAGGGAGGAGGCGCGGGCCATCGATGTGGATCATGTGGCTCATATCGCCCCAGTGCCGTGGCGGGCGCTTGAGTTGGGTGAGCTGCTGGGGCAGGGGGCCTCTGGGGTGATCCACAGTGCCACCCGCATCACTTGCGACGGATTGCAGGGTAACGGGCCGCGCTCGGTGGCGGTCAAGCTGTTCAAGGGGACTGTGACCAGCGATGGCTTGCCCCATTGCGAGATGGCGGCGTCGCTGGCGGCCGGCACTCATCCCAACCTGATCAGGGTGTTGGGGAAGGTGGCGGATCACCCCTCCGGCATGCCGGCGCTGGTGATGGAACTGATAGACCCAACGTTTGCCAATCTGGCGGGCCCGCCGAGTCTGGACTCCTGCACTCGCGACGTCTATCCCGCAGGGTTGTCGTTCCCCCCGGCTGCCGTGCTCGCCATGGCGCAGGGCATAGCGGCTGCCGCGGGGCATCTGCATGAGCGAGGCATCATGCACGGCGATCTCTATGGCCATAACATACTGCACTCCTTGCAAGGGAAGGGTCAGGTGCTGCTCGGCGATTTTGGCGCTGCCTCTTGCTACGACCGCACGGAATGCGTGCTGGCCGAGGGGCTGGAGCGGATAGAGGTGAGGGCCTTTGGCTGCCTGCTGGACGAGTTGCTGGCACGCTGCCAGCCACAGAGCGAGGCACTGCAGGATCTTGCCCTGCTGGCTCGGGCATGCCTCTGCGAGCAGGTGTTGCAGCGACCCTCGTTCGCGCAGATCTCGGCCAGGATAACGGCAGTGGCGGCCATGATGGAGGCCGAGCCCGTCTGTGCCTGAGCCTGCGCGATGAGCGGGCATCTGACTGCGAGCAGGGGCTGCACAGCAGGCAGCAGACTCCCATGACACAAAGATGTCAAAAAGACGCCTTGGAGCGTCGTTTCATGTTGCAATCGTTTTTCTGGCAAAAATCACCCATCGGCCCGGCGCAAGGCTTGCGTGCGCCGGGTTAAGTTGTGATATTGAGGCATCTTCAGGTAACAGGGGTATTAGGATGGAAGCTGCGTTTTGGCATCAGCGTTGGAAAGAGAACCGGATTGGCTTTCATCAGGCAGACTTCAATCGCTGGCTGCAATCCTGGTGGTCTGCCCAGCAACAGGATGAACCCGTGCTGGTGCCCCTGTGTGGCAAATCCCGCGACATGCTCTGGCTCAATGGCCTGGGCCACCCCATCGATGGCTTCGAGCTCTCGGCGCTCGCCATCGAGCAGTTTTTCAGTGAAAACCAGCTCACCGATACCCTCAGCGAGCTGGGCCCCTATCAGTGTCATCAGCACGGTTCCCTGCGCATCCATCAGGGGGATTTTTTTGCCGCCCCCGAGCTGGGGCGTCGCTACCGGCTGGCTTATGACAGGGCGGCGCTGATCGCTTTGCCAACGGAGATGTGCCGCCAGTATGCGGAGCTGATGAGCCGCCTGATGGAAACCGGTGGTCAGATCCTGCTGGTGACCCTGGAGTATCAGCCGGAGCAGCAGAAACAGCCGCCCTTCTCGGTGGGGGAGATGGAAGTGCGCACCCTGTTCGAGCGCGATTTTCGGGTGGAGGTGCTGGGCAGGGCGGCAGAGGTGGATCACCCCAGAGTGCTCTCCGGCCAGCTCTCCTATTTCGATGAAGTGGCCTATCGCCTGATCCGCCGGGGCTGAGGCGCAGTTGAAAGTGTGATCCCGCGCGACAAAGCCGCAGGTCACGGACTCTTTGCTACCTCCTTTGACATAGATCAACGTGGCAAGGGAGGGGAGTGCCTAAGATGAGCCTGTTTCTCAATCACTGTTGGCATCGGCAGATGAGCTCTGGTTTGAACCATATGGCCGATCATCAACTCAGTGTCTGATTTTCACGCTCATGTTCACTTTTGGCGGCTTAGGTCGCAATTGATTATGGTTTTTCCAGCCGACCCCCAGGGGTCGGCTTTTTATTGGGCGGGAATTGCTGATGGACAAGTATGCCTGCTCAGGCCTCGAAGGTGCTGGCGTTGAGTCGAAACGCCTTGGGGTCGTCGATAAACTGGCCCGTGATGCGCTCGTCGTGTTCGTGACCCTGGCCATAGCTGCAGAGGATCAGCCTGTCCGAGGTGCGTGAGCGCAGCTGTATGATGAAGCGCACCAGATCGGCGCGGCTCAGTATGCCCACCTCCTCGCACACCCTTTCCCGCTGATCGAAGCCCAGATCCTTGTTGCCTATGCTGACCCAGAGCCGCTGGCCGCGACTGCGCAGGTTGGCATCCCGTTCGCTCAGCTGGGCCTGCAGGCCCACCTTGCTGTCTTGCCACTGTTGCTCGGTCAGCTCCAGCATGGCCAGCGGGAAGAGGTCGATGAACTCTTCCACCGCATCCAGCAAGTGCTGGGGCCCTGCCACTGGCGACTGGATATAGAAGATGAGGCCGGGGTGACGGTTGAGGGGCAGGTTGCCGGCACCTACCACGTACCCCAGCTGCTGGCGGGTACGCAGCTCATGGAAGAAGGTGGACGACATTATGTGGTTGGCCAGGGTGAAGCAGGCGAGATCCCGCGCCCGGGTGGTGCGGGACTGGTAGTAGACCAGCAGCGCCGAATCTTCATGCTCGCACCCCTGCTCGCGAATGAGGGTGCCCCTGTTTTGAATGGAGATGAGCGGGCGGCGGGTCTCGGCACTGGGCTGGCTGTGGGTGCCAAGGTGGCGCTCCAGCAGGGCGGCCAGTTCGAGCGCCTCGGCGGCATTCCAGTCACCGTGAACCAGCGCCTCTATGTGTACCTCCCCGAACAGCTTGGCGACAAACGCCGGCATCTCACCGAGTTCCACGGTGCGCAGATGGCGCAGCAACTGCTCGAACGGCGGGTTGTTTGGTTGCAGCAAACTGGTGAGCTGGTTGAACAGCTGGGAGATGGGCCGCGCCTTGGACTGGTTGTCCCAGTTGCGGATGAGCTGCTCTTTTATCTCGGAGAAGCGGCCCGGATCCGGATAGCCCAGGGTGCGGTTGCCGAGGATCATGTCGAGCAGCAGGGGTTGCTTGTCGGCAAAGCCGCTCAGGTTGATGGTAAAGCCGCCCTGATGGGCATAGATCTGGTAGCCCAGCCCCGCCAGCTCCGCCGGATAGGTGAGGGCGTTGAGGTGATCGGTGAGCAGCTCTACCGCAAGCCGTGCCATGGCGATGTGGCGCGGGCTTTTGACCGCGTGCTCGCTGTCGATGGAGATGTAGAGATTGCCCTTGGGCACGCTGAACTGATGCTCGTGCAGATGCCAGAGCCGAAACCCGGGCCTGTCGATGATGCAGGCGGGCATGTCGGCCTGCAGCGCTGGCTGGCGCGGATCGAGCCGGTTGCTGATAAAAGGGTTCGGCAAGGGCAGGGTGAGGGCCGGATCAGGTTCGCTCTGCTGCCAGTGGATCTTTTCCGCCTCCGTGATGATGTCGACGCCATAGGGGGTCTGATACCAGCGGGCCAGGCGATCCGTGGCCAGCTCCGGCGCCGTGATGGTCATGCGCAGATTGTGTGGCGTGAGCTTGGCGAGCAGGCGGTGGATCAGCGCCTCGTCGTATTCGCGCATCATGTAATCGCCGTAGAGCAGATCCTCGGGCGTGTAGCTGAACAGGTTCAACACCAGCCCGGAGACGGTGTCGAGGGCCCGGCCCCGCTCCTGAAAGCGGAACGCCGACTCGAGCACGGTGCGCTTCTCTTCGTAGCGCCAGCTCTCCACCCCGCCGCGCTCGATGAGCTTCAGGTAGCCGAACAGGGCGGCCACTATCTCGTTGACGTGTTCGAGCCCAAGCGGCGTGAGGCCGAAACTCACCCCGAAATCCTTGAAGTTGGCGCCGCTGATGCCGCCCCCGGCGGAGAGCTGGTTGACCCAGCCTTTTGCTTTCAGCAGGGAGAGCAGACTGCCATCCCCTTCATAGCCGATGAGGTGGCTCAGGAAGGTGAGGGGTTTTTTGTCATAAAACTCATCCACATTGGGCAGCGGAAAGGTCAGCGCCAGCTTGCGGGTTTCCTTGACCGGATTGATGCGGATGCGGATGCCGAGATCGTCGAGGCGATAGAGGGGGGGCGTCAGTGCCGGTATTCCCAAATTGCGATTCAAAATGGGAGCGAAAAAGCGATCGCACCAAGCCATCTGGGTCTTTATGGATTCAGGCGAGATCATCACCAGCGCCATGCGATCCGCGCTGTAGTGAGATTCGTAGAACCGGATGAGATCGGCGCGCAGATCCCGACCGGGCAGATCCGCCAGGGTATCCAGGTTGCCGACCGAGAACTTGGAGAAAGGGTGGGCCGGGTTGACCGTCTCTTTATGTACCTGGTAGCTGCGGCGCACATCGTCCTGCAGCTTGAGGCGGTACTCGGAGTCGACCGCGTTGCGCTCCTTGTCCACCCACTCGGGGGTGAAGGTGGGGCAGATGAAGAACTGGGAAAAACGGTCGAGACCGGCCTCGAAGAAGCCGGTGTCTATCTCGAAAAAGAAGTTGGTGAACTCGGTGCCGGTCCAGGCATTGTTGCTACCGCCATGACGGCTCATAAATTGCTGGTACTCACCAGGCTTGGGATAAGTGCGGGTACCAAGGAACAGCATATGCTCAAGGAAATGAGCCATCCCCTGCCGATCGGCCGGATCGTCGAAATGACCGGTGTTGACGGCCAAGGAAGCGGCAGACTTGTCGGTATCGGGATCGCAGATCAACAAGACCCTGAGCCGGTTTGCCAGCTCCAGATAGTGATATTGCCGATGGTCATTAGGGCTGGCATATGGGCTCATTGGCGCGTGACTCATGTTGGATTTATTTGAATTTAAACATGATTATCGACCCCGCTATCCAGTGAGGCAAACCCTTTTCTGAGAGGTAGCGCAATTGTTTCCCCCGGCATGGCGGGGTAAGATCCCCCCGCTATCAAAACAGGCCCCTTGGGCGAGGTTGTAATGAAAATCTACATCATGCGTCATGGCCAGGCTGGCATGAATGCGAAAACAGATGAACAGCGTCCACTGACCGAGCAGGGCATTGAAGAGTCCATCCACATGGCCAGTTGGCTGGCGCCCCAGCTGGACGGGGTACTGGATTTGGTGGTTCACAGCAATTATCTGCGCGCCAGACAAACCTGGCAGAGCATATGCAGTGAATTGCCCAAGGCCACCAAGGTCGAAGAGAGCAAGGAGATCACTCCCTATGGGGATCCTGCTTTTGTCGCAAGCTATCTCACTGCGTTGGCGGCAACACATGACCATATTTTGATGGTCAGCCACCTGCCACTGGTGGGCTATCTGGTGCAGAGCCTCTGCCCGGCGGCAGGTGCCCCCATGTTTGCCACGTCAGGCATGGCCTGTATCGAATGGCAAGATGGCAAGGGGGTATTGCTCTGGCTGGAAGGACCACATACAATACGCTAAAAGTTAATAAAAAGTTATAAATTGGTTTTTTGGGGAAGAGAGTCGCGATTTTTCCGGATTTTTATAAAGAATTTACGGAATTATTTCGCAGAAGCTGCTGTCATACGGATACAACTGCAAGAGGTTGCAAACGATGAGAGTGTTCAAGAAGTACCTGCCACTGATGGTGGCAAAACATGTCAAAACCTTCTTCAAGGGACGGATCTATATCCACGGCAGGGGGCGTTTTGATTTCCAGTCAGGCTTGCTGATGATGCCAACGCCAGCTGACATTCCCCACCGCCAGACCGTGGTCGAGGTCAACGCCATGATCTCCAGACTGCACATGGATGCGGCGTGATTATTTCACTATCCCATCCAGACGCTTCATGCCCGCCACCGTGCGGGCATGATTGTTTTTGGCCCTGATCTGCTCGAGTTGGCTCTGTTCGATTCCGTTTCAAACCTGCCTGCATTGGCAAGGCCGGCAAGCACTTGCTAATCCTGTTTGCCTCTCTATACTCCCGCCGGAAATACCCGCTCGTTTTTTCTGGATATAGTGATGCCCCTTGCCTTCTTGTTTCCCTTCTCCTGCATGGCCATCTGGGCTGGCAACGCCATTGTCAGCAAGCTGGCGGTTGGGGTGCTCTCACCCGCGGCGCTGGCCTGGTCGCGCTGGATGGTGGCCGCCATCATCTTGACGCCTTTCCTCGCGCACCGCGCCTGGCAGGATCGCGCCAAGCTGCGGGCCGGCTTCTATCAGCTGGCGGCGTTGGCCCTGCTCGGCATGGTGTTGAACCAGACCTTCGGCTACTACGCGGCGCAGACCCTGGGGGCGACCGAGATAGGTCTGATGATGGGGCTGACCCCGCTGATGACGGTGCTGCTCAGTATCTGGCTGCTGCGTGAGCGCCCCACCTGGGGCGCCCTGCTCGGCGGCGTCATCTCCATTCTGGGGCTGGCCATCTTGCTGGGGCAGGGGGATCCCTCCCGCTTGATCACCCAGGGCATTCACATCGGCTCCGTCTATATGCTGCTGTCGGCGGCGACCTATGCGCTCTACAGCGTGCTGCTCAAGAAGTGGGATCTGGGGCTGGACAACTGGTCCATGCTCTATGGCCAGGTGCTGTGCAGCCTGCTGTTTCTCACCCCATTTTACCTGCTGGTGGACGGGCAGTGGCCAGATGGCCGCGCGCTCTGGCTCATCCTCTACGCCGGTATCCCTACCTCGGCCTTGTCACCCTGGCTCTGGATGCAGGGCATAGCTCTGCTGGGGGCGAGCCGTACCGCCATCTTCATGAACCTGTTGCCGGTGATGACGGCGGCGCTGGCCATCTGCTGGCTCGGGGAAAAGCTGACCAGTTATCACCTGATAGGGGGCGGCATGACGCTGCTCGGGGTCTTGCTGGCACAGCTGCTGGTGCAGCCTGTGGCGCTGCGTCGCCGAGCCAGGGTAGTGCTGGCGAGCTGTCGGGAAGATTGAAAAAAGACCGCCTTCGAGGCGGTCTTTCTGTCTAGGGGGTCAGGGCGTTACTGCGCGGTGAGATAGAGGTCTTTCGAATAAACCACGTCTTGCGGGTTCTGATAGGGATAGCCCTTGATATTGGGCTTGAGCAGCCTCGACTTGACGTAGAAGTAGACGGGAGCGATGGGAGCCTCGTCATCGATCAGTGCCTCGGCCTGCTGATAGAGCTGGTTGCGCTCGGCCGGATCCTTGGAGTCATGGGCCTTCGCCAGCAGGGCATCATACTGCTTGTTGAACCACTTGCCGCTGTTGGCGCTGCTGCTGGAGGTCATGATGTCGAGGAAGGTAGAGGCATCGTTGTAATCCCCGTTCCACGAGTAGCGACTGACGCCGAAATCCCCTTCATTGAGTGCGGACACCATGGTCTTCCACTCCATGTTGTTGAGCTTGGCGGTAACCCCTAGGTTGCGCTTCCACATGGAGGAGATGGCCAGGGCTATCTTCTTGTGGCTCTCGTTGGTGTTGTAGAGGATGTCCACATCCAGCGGCTTGTCCGGGCCGTAGCCTGCCGCGCTCAGCAATGCTTTCGCCTGCTTGACTCGCTCCTCTTTGCTCAGCAACTGGCTGGCAGGGCGCTTGAGCTCGAAGCCGTCCACGCTCGGTGGGGTCAGGCTGAAGGCGGAGAGCTGACCTTGTCCCAGGATCTTCTCGGTGATGGTGTCTCTGTCGATGGCCAGTGACAGCGCCTTGCGCACCTTGGGATTGTCGAACGGTTTGCGCTGAGTGTTGAACACATAGTAATAGGTGGCGAGCATGGGGGCGTTGACAAGCTCCTCCGGGCTTTGGCTCTTGAGCTGCTTGTACTGCTCCAGCGGATAGGTCGTGTAGTGCAGTTCCCCTGCACGATAGCGGTTGTAGGCGGCGGTTTCCGAGACTATCTCCAGATAGAGCACCTTGTTCAGCACAGTATGCTGGTTGTCCCAGTAATGGGGGTTGCGCTCGGAGATGAGCCGCTCGTTGGGGGTCCATTCCTTGAGCATAAAAGCGCCGTTGGAGACTATGTTGCCCGGCTTGACCCACTCATGACCGAACTTCTCTATGGTTGCCTTCGGCGCCGGGAAGGTGGTGTAGTGAGAGAGGGTTTTGAGGAAGAAGGGCACAGGGTTTTTTAAGGTGATCTGCAGGGTATGCGCATCCAGGGCCTTGATGCCGAGGGCATCCGGGCTCTTCTTGCCCTGCACCACGTCACTGGCGTTGGTGACGCCGGTCAACTCGATGAACCAGGCATAGTTGGAGGCGTTTCTGGGATCCGCCGCCCGCTGCCAGCCATAGACATAATCCGCCGCCGTGACCGGCTCGCCGTTGGACCATTTGGCCTCGGGTCTCAATTTGAAGGTGTAGACGGTGCCCGTGCTGTCGAGCTCATAGTCAAGGGCGCCGGCGGCTTGCAGCTTGCCGTCGCCATCCAGAGTGTAGAGCCCCTCAAACAGATCGTTGACTATGTCGCTGCCCGCGCTCTCTTCCACCATCTGGGGGTCGATGGAGGCGGGTTCAGTACCTATATTGCGCACGAAGGTTTGTTGATCGCCGGGCAGCAGCTTGGTGCCGGTCGGTACCTGGGCAGCCAGGGCGGGTAACGCGAACAGGGCGGCAACCGTGCCAGCAATGAGTGTCCTTTTCATTGAATATCCTTATGTTTTTTTGCTTCCAAAGCCTGACCAGTGTGCTGGATTGATCTGGAGATCTCAAGCGGTGGGCACGGGTCTTGCCGCCAGCTACCCAGATAGGGGGCCAAGTGCGCCGTTGCACTCACCATGGCGGCCTGTTCGTGACTTTTCACCACGAATTAACATGGTAAAAGTCACCGATTGGCACCGATTAAAGGGGGTTTTGATAGGGTCTTGACGGCCATGATGCGCATTTATCCAGCGGCTTAATTCGCTGCAAAAACAAAAAACAGGCGTTACATTAGGTTACAAAACAAGGCTGCCGAGGATCGGCACTTTTTTTGTCGATGCGTGCAAACGTTTTCAAGGCCAACGGAAACGATCTTAAAGGAACAATAATGCGAAACATGATCACCATGGGCGAGTTCATCGTCAAAAAGCAGGCGGATTATCCCACCGCGACCGGGGAGCTGACCTCGTTGCTCAGTTCCATCCGCCTGGCCGCCAAGGTGGTGAACCGGGAGATCAACAAGGCGGGGCTGGCAGACATCATCGGCTCCATGGGCGCTGAAAACGTGCAGGGCGAGGTGCAGCAGAAGCTGGATGTGTACGCCAACGAGCGCTTCAAGGCGGCGCTGGAGGCGCGCGGCGAAGTGTGCGGCATGGCGTCTGAAGAGGAGGAGGATTTCGTTTCCTTCGATTCCGAACTCTCCCGTCACTCCAAATACGTGGTGCTGATCGATCCCCTCGACGGCTCCTCCAACATAGATGTCAACGTCTCGGTCGGTACCATCTTCTCCATCTACCGCCGCGTCAGCATGCCCGGTGCCGGAGTCACCCTGGAAGACTTCCTGCAGCCGGGCAACCGCCAGGTCGCCGCCGGTTACGTGGTCTACGGCTCTTCCACCATGCTGGTCTACACCACCGGCTTTGGCGTCAACGGCTTCACCTACGATCCTTCCATCGGCTGCTTCTGCCTCTCCCACGAGAACATCCGCATCCCGGAGGAGGGCAAGATCTACTCCATCAACGAGGGCAACTACATCAAGTTCCCGGATGGGGTGAAGAAGTACCTCAAATATTGCCAGGAGCGGGACGAGGCGACCCACAGGCCCTACACCTCCCGTTACATCGGCTCCCTGGTATCGGACTTCCATCGCAACCTGCTCAAGGGCGGCATCTATATCTATCCGTCCGGCACCAACTCCCCGAACGGCAAGCTGCGCCTGCTCTACGAGTGCAATCCCATGGCGTTTCTGGTGGAGCAGGCCGGTGGCAAGGCATCCGACGGCTTTGGCAGGATCATGGATATCCAGCCCACCGCACTGCACCAGCGCACCCCTTACTTCGTCGGTTCCACCAAGATGGTAGAGCGGGCCGAGGCCTTTATGCGGGAGTTTTCCGCCCATGAGGATCCTGCCAATCAGGGTTGATGCCCGGATGTCGTGCCTGCGATGAGCAGATAAAAAACGGGAGCCATGATGGCTCCCGTTTTGTTTGGGTGAGGTTGCTTGCCTCAGTGACTGGTATGGCTGGCAAGATCTGCCAGCAAGCCATCCACCAGTTTCAGGCGCATGGCGCGGTCCGGGGTCGGCACCTGGAAGCGCAAGCGGGTCGGCCCATCCATTTTGTAGATGCGCGGCTGCTCGGAGAGCAGCTTGACCAGATAGCCTGGATTGACCCGGGTCTCCTGGGTGAAGTCCAGGTAACCGCCGCGCTCGCTCATCTCCACCCGGCGAATACCGAGGGCGGTGGCGCGCTGGCGGAAGGCGGCCAGCTCCATCAGGGTTTTGGTTGCCTCCGGCAGCAGGCCGAAGCGATCTATCAGCTCTACCTTCAACTCACGCAGCTCCTGCTCGTCCGCCGCGCTGGCGATGCGCTTGTACATGGACAGACGCATGTTGACGTCCGGTATGTACTCCTCCGGCAACAGGGCGGGCAGGCGCAGCTCCACCTCTGTGTGCTGGCTCATCAGCTGCTCCAGCGATGGCTCCTTGCCGTTTTTCAGCGCCTCGACCGCCTGCTCCAGCATCTCCATGTAAAGGGTGAAGCCGACCGATTCTATCTGGCCGCTCTGATCGTCGCCCAGCAGCTCGCCGGCACCGCGGATCTCCAGATCGTGGGTCGCCAGCGCAAAGCCGGCGCCGAGATCTTCGAGCGAGGCGATGGCTTCGAGCCGCTTGACCGCATCTTTGCTCATCAGCTTGGGATGGGGAGTGAGCAGGTAGGCATAGGCCTGGTGGTGGGAGCGGCCAACCCGGCCCCGCAGCTGGTGCAGCTGGGCCAGCCCCAGATGGTCGGCGCGGTCCATGATGATGGTGTTGGCACTTGGCACGTCTATGCCGGTCTCTATGATGGTGGTGCAGACCAGCAGGCTGAAGCGCTGGTGGTAGAAGTCCGACATGACTCGCTCGAGATCGCGCTCACGCATCTGGCCGTGGGCGATGCCGATACGCGCTTCGGGCACCAGCTCGGCGAGATCGCTGGCGCATTTTTCGATGCTCTCCACGTCGTTGTGCAGGTAGTAGACCTGGCCGCCGCGCTTGAGTTCACGCAGCACGGCCTCGCGGGTGACGGCGGGCTCCTGCTGGCGCACGAAGGTCTTGATGGCGAGCCGCTTGGCGGGCGGGGTGGCTATGATGGAGAGATCCCGCATGCCGGCCATCGCCATGTTGAGGGTGCGCGGGATCGGCGTCGCCGTGAGGGTGAGGATATCCACGTCGGCGCGCAGCGCCTTGATCTTCTCCTTCTGGCGTACCCCGAATCTGTGCTCCTCATCGACGACCAGCAGCCCCAGATCCTTGAAGGTGAGCTCTGAACCCAAGAGTTTGTGGGTGCCTATGATGATGTCGACCTTACCCTCGCGCAGCTCTTTCATGACGGCATTCTGCTCCTTGGCGGAGCGGAAGCGGCTCAACACCTCGACCCGCACCGGCCAGTTGGCGAAGCGATCGCGGAAGTTGTCGTAGTGCTGCTGGGCCAGCAGGGTGGTCGGCACCAGCACTGCCACCTGCTTGCCGCCATGGACCGCCACGAAGGCAGCCCGCATCGCCACTTCGGTCTTGCCAAAGCCCACGTCGCCGCATACCAGCCGGTCCATGCTCTTGGCCTGACACATGTCCCCCAGCACAGCGTTGATAGCGTTGAGCTGATCTTCTGTCTCCTCGAACGGGAAACCGGCGGCAAACTGGCGGTAGGCCTCCCTGTCGTGCTGGAAGGCAAAACCGTGACGGGCCGCCCGCAGGGCGTACACATCCAGCAGCTCGGCCGCCACGTCGCGCACTTTCTCCGCCGCCTTGCGCCGCGCCTTGACCCAGGCCTCGCCGCCGAGCTTGTGGCTGGGCGGGTTATCCGAACCGGTATAACGGCTGATAAGATGCAGGCTGGTCACCGGCACGAACAGCTTGTCGCCCCCGGCATATTCCAGGGTCAGGAACTCGGTGGGCAGACCGCCGGCATCTATGGTCTCGAGGCCGAGATAGCGGCCGACCCCGTGATCCAGGTGCACCACCGGCTGGCCCTGGGTCAGTTCGCCGAGGTTGCGGATCACGGCGTCCGAGCTCAGGTTCTTGCTCTTCTCCCGCGCGCGTTTGCTGCGGACCTTGCCCCCCAGCAGCTCGGTCTCGGTGATGAGGGCGAGCGCGTCCTTGCCGCTCTCCTGCAGCAGGAAGCCTCGCTCCAGTGGCGCCACCAGCAGGCCGTGGCGCGCCTTGCTCGCCATGAAGGACTCGAGGGAGGCGAACTCCTTGGGTTGCAAGGATATTCGTGCCAGCAGATCGCCGAGCACTTCCCGGCGCCCTTCGGATTCCACCGCAAACAGGGTGCGACCCGTGAAGCTGTCCAGGAACTGGCCCAGCGCCAGCATGGGCTGCTCCTTGCTGTGATCGAGCTGCAGGTCGGGCAGGGGGGCTATGGGGAGATCCCGCTGGCCGGCCCCGCCGTCGGTGGCGGCCTCCTGCAACCGCACGGCGCCATAGTGGCCCAGCGCCGCAAACAGCTGCTCCACCGGCAGGTAGATCTGTTGAGGGGGCAGCAGCGGGCGGGTGTTGTCCCAGCGTCTGTCCTCATAACGCTGGCCTATGTCGTTCCAGAACCGCTGGGCCGCGGGATAGATATCCCCCACGGTGAGCAGCAGGGTGTTGTCCGGCAGATAATCGAACAGGCTGGCGGTCTGGCTGAAGAAGAGCGGCAGATAGTATTCGATGCCGGCGGGCCAGCGCCCCTTGCTGACCTCCTGATAGACGGAGCCCTCGGCGCGCGACAGCTCGAACTGTTCGCGAAATTGGCCACGAAACAGCTCAATGGCGGCCTCGTCGGTGGGAAACTCCCGGGCCGGCAGCAGGCTGACCGTCTTGACCGGTTCGCTGGAGCGCTGGGTCTCGGGATCGAACGGGCGTATGGAGTCCACCTCGTCATCGAAAAAGTCGATGCGATAGGGGCTGTTGCTGCCCATGGGGAAGAGATCGAGCAGTGAGCCACGGGCGGCGAATTCCCCGTGCTCCAGCACCTGCTCCACCGCCACGTAGCCGGCTTCGGCCAGGCGCCCGCGCAACTGTTGCAGGTTGAGACGCTGGCCGGCCTTCACCATCAGGCTGTACTTGTCGAGATAGACCCGGGGGGCGCAGCGTAGCATCAGGGTGGATATGGGCACGATCAGCACGCCGGCGCTCATCTGCGGCAGCTTGTAGAGGGTCTCGAGGCGCTGGGAGATGATGTCCTGATGGGGAGAGAAGGTGTCGTAGGGCAGGGTTTCCCAGTCCGGGAACATCAGCACAGGCAAGCCCTGATCTGCCAGCAGGAACTGCAGTTCCTGCTCGAGGCGCAGGGCACTCGGGGTATCGGCGGTCACCAGCAGGACGGGGCGGTCGGCCTCCTGGGTGAGGCGGGCGGCAACCAGCGAGAGGCTGCTGCCTGTCAACTGGCCGAGCGTTAACTTTTGGCCCGCCTTGGCGGGCAAGGCGGGAAGCTTCATTGGCATCATTCGATTCTTTTAACGTTGGCGGTCTTGCGCACGAAGTTTGAGTTGCTTGGATTGCACATGCAGGCTGGCACGCACCAGCAGTTCGCGGTCATCCTCGCGGATCCGCACATAGTCGAGCACCACGTGCATGCCGTGCTCGCTCGGTTCCAGCTGCTTGACCTGGCCGTAGCAGTAGATGGCGGAAGCCTCTTCCCGCAGGAAGATCTTGAGCCGAACTATCTGGTGCAGGTGCGGCGGCTCGCCATGACCCTGGCGTGGATGCAGGTAAGTGAGCTGGCCGGCGCCAAAGCGCAGGGTGTGGAAGCGATGCTCGGGGTGATCCTGCACCGACAGCACATAGCCCATGATCATGTCGATCTTGCGGGACTGCTGATTGACTATCTCCACCAGGTCGTGCATCGACTCGTTCTGATTGCGCATCAGGCGACTGGTCACCATGTCGATGGAGGTGATGGAGGAGGCGATGCGAAAGGGTTCGGGCAGTTCGGCTTCCAGTGCCTCCAGCGTCGGCAGATGAAAGTCACCGGGCATGGGGATCACATTGACCGGGGTGGCATGGGTGACGCTGAAGAACTGTTCCTGCATGGAGGCTATCCCTTGTTGTCATGGACGGTTTCCCTTTATTATCCGGTATCTTATTTTGTTGGCAACGTAGATATCCTTGAAGACTGGACTTTTTCAGCCGCTGTCGCTGGCCATAGGCCTTCGCTACGCAGGCTCACGACGCAGTAACCGCTTCGTTTCATTTATCTCCCTGTTCTCCACCTTTGGTATCGCCATCGGGGTCGCGGCCCTGATGGTGGTCATCTCTGTGATGAACGGCTTCGAGGGGCAGCTCAAGGGGCGCATCCTGGGAGTGATCCCCCATGTGGTGGTGACCAATCAGGCTGGCCGCATCGACGCCCAGCCCGCAGGTTTGCCCGATCTGGCCAAGTTGCCCCATGTGATCGCCAGCGCCCCCATGCTCGACAGCGAAGGCATGCTGCAGAGCCCGGGTCAGCTCACCGGCGTCAGCGTGCAGGGCATAGATCCGGCCCGCTGGCCAAAGGATGACATACTGCACGCCCAGATGCAGATGGGACGCCTCGACAGTCTGCAGCGCGGTGAATACCACATAGTGCTGGGGCAGGGGGTGGCCAATCGCCTCAAGGTTTCCATGGGCGATCAGGTTCGTCTGCTTCTGACCGAAGGCACCCGTTTCACCCCCTTTGGCCGGGTGCCGGCCCAGCGGCTGTTTACTGTCTCCGGGATCTTCGGGGTCGGTGCCGACGTGGACAGCCAGGTCGCGCTGATCGCGCTGGGAGATGCCCAGCGTCTGCTGCGCCTGCCGACAGAAACCGTCGGTGGTATTCGGCTCTGGCTGGACGATCCCTTCGCCGCCGATCAGGTGATAAAGACGGCGTTGCCGGACGGACTGGAGTGGCAGGACTGGCGCCGCGAGCGCGGCGAGCTGTTTCAGGCGGTCGCCATGGAGAAGCGCATGATGGGGCTGATGCTGGTGCTGATCATCGCGGTCGCCACCTTCAACATCCTCTCCGCTCTGGTGATGGTGGTTACCGACAAGGAAGGGGAGGTGGCCATTTTGCGCACCATGGGCATGAGCGAGACAGGGATAGTCAAGATCTTCATGGTGCTCGGCGCCTCCAGCGGTGTGATTGGTGCCCTGCTCGGCGGCCTGACCGGGCTCGCACTCTCGCTCGGACTCAACCCACTGCTCGATGCGGTGGGGCTCAACCTCTATATGACGGCGGGCGGCAGCGGCCTGCCGGTGATAGTGGAGCCAACCCAGGTCATTACCATCTTGCTGGGCGCCGTGCTGCTCAGCTTCAGTGCCACCCTCTACCCTGCGGCCCGTGCGGCCCGGGTGAAACCGGCCGAGGCGCTGCGTTATGAATAATTCATCTTCTGTTGTTACCTCCGGTGAGATTACCGGTGTAAGTGGAGCTCCCTTTATGAATGAACCCTTGTCCAGTGAACCTCTGCTGCGTTGTCAGGCACTGAATCATGTTTATCAAGAGGGCGAGCTGGAGACCCAGGTGCTCAAGGGGATCGACTTGTCCGTCGCCCCCGGCGAAATGCTGGCGGTGGTGGGCAGCTCGGGTTCGGGCAAGACCACCTTGCTGCATCTGATGGGGGCCCTCGACAATCCGTCAAGCGGTGCCGTGCTGTTCAAGGGGCAGGATATCCATCACTGGGACAGTCGCACCCAGGCCAGATTCCGCAATCAGGAGCTGGGCTTCGTCTACCAGTTCCACCACCTGCTCGCCGAGTTTACCGCGCTGGAGAACACCGCCATGCCGCTGCTCATCGCCGGTGAGTCGGTGGCCGTCGCCACCGACAAGGCGACGCGCATGCTGGGTCGGGTGGGGCTTTCTCATCGCCTCAACCACAGGCCATCCGAGCTTTCCGGTGGCGAACGCCAGCGGGTGGCCATCGCCCGCGCCCTGGTCAACGAGCCTAGCCTGGTGCTGGCGGACGAGCCCACCGGCAACCTGGATCACGCCAGTGCCACCGCCGTCTACGAGCTCTTGTGCGAGCTCAACCGCGAGCTGGGCACTGCCTTTGTGGTGGTCACCCATGACCTGAGTCTGGCTGCCAAGCTTCATCGGCGGGTGACCCTGGTGAGCGGCATCATGGCGGAGGTCGCCTGATGTTCAAACCGCTGCCCCTGTTTCTGGGCCTGCGTTACAGCCGCTCCCGTCGTCGCAACGGCTTCATCGCCTTTATTTCCGCCTCTTCCCTCATCGGCATCGCCCTGGGGGTGATGGCGCTCATTCTGGGCTTGTCTGCCATGAACGGGTTCGAGCGGGAGCTGAAAGACAGGGTGCTATCCGTGGTGCCTCACGGCGAGCTGATGGGTATGGAGGCACCGCTGCCCGACTGGCCCAAGTTGCGGGACTACCTGCTGGCCCAGCCCGGCGTGGAAGCCGCCGCACCTGTCATCCGGCTCGATGGGCTGCTGGAGCACGGCAATGCCCTCAAGGGATTGCAGGTGCGCGCCGTGCTGCCCGAGCTCGAAGCCAATCTGTCCGATGCGGGCAAGTACATGACGGGTCGCGGTCTGCGCGAGCTGCAGGCCGGCGAGCACGGGCTTATTCTCGGCAAAACCATAGCCGACAAGCTGGGGGTCACCATCGGGGATACGGTTGCCCTCTTGCTGCCCCAGGCGGGGGATGCGTCCGCCATCAAGAACCCGAAACGGGAATCCCTCAAGGTAGTGGGACTGCTGGAGATCGGCGGCCAGCTCGACGGCGTGCTCGGCTTCATGCACCTGGCCGATGCTCAGGCCATCACCGGCATGGGCAGTGCGGTGGAGGGCTTCAGCCTTAAAGTGAACGACGTGCTCAAGGCGCAATCCATCACGGTGGCCGCTGCCCAGAAATTCCCGCACTACGTCTACATCAGCAGCTGGATGAGCCGCCAGGGCTACCTCTATCAGGACATCCAGATGGTGCGTACCGTCATGTACGTGGTGATGCTGATGGTGGTGGCAGTGGCCTGCTTCAACATCGTCTCCACCCTGGTGATGGCGGTGAACGAGAAGCGCAGCGAAATCGCCATCTTGAAGACCATGGGGGCGAGCCCGGGCCAGATCCGGCTTACCTTCGTCATTCAGGGCATGGTAAACGGGGTGGCGGGGGCGCTGCTAGGTGCCCTGTTCGGTGGTCTGCTCTCCAGCAAGCTGACCCAGATCCTGAGCTTCATCGAGGGGCTGATAGGCCACAGGTTCCTCAACCCCGACATCTACTTCATCGACTTCCTGCCCACCGAATTGCACATGCAGGATCTGCTGATCGTGACCGGGGCGGCCATGCTGATGAGCCTGCTGGCGACGCTTTACCCCGCTTGGCGGGCGAGCGGACTGGTGCCATCGCGTGAGTTGGGGCACTGATGTGCGGCATCTGATCTGCCGATAAATAACGAAGGGCCCGCCGGTGCAAACCGGCGGGCCCTGCTGTTTTCAGGTGATTTGGGCTGGCTTAGTGGGCGTTGAGCTCATCCAGCGGCAACGAGAAGCTGGCCACGAAGACGTCGATGAAGTAGCGCATCTGCGGGCTCATTCTTGCCTCCAGCATGGCTTCGAGGCGTTTCCTGGCTGGCTCGAACTCCCGGTTGCCGGCGTTGATCTCCTCCAGACACTTGGTGTAGGCGCAGAGGGTATCGGCATCCTTCACCAGCCGGGTCAGCTCGGCGTCCTGTGCGCCCGAGTCCAGCAGGGGGCGAAAATCCTCCACCAGCTCCGGCGGCAGCATGGCGAGCAGGCGCTGCTCGGCGGCCAGCTCTATCTTCTTGTACTCCCGGGCAATTTCGGGATTGAAGTACTTGACCGGGGTGGGCAGATCGCCGGTCAGCACCTCGCTGCTGTCGTGATAGAGCGCCATTACGGCGGCGCGATCCGCATCGACCTTGCCCCCAAACAGCCGATTGTGGATGAGCCCGAGGGCGTGGGCCACCATGGCCACCTGCAGGCTGTGCTCGGCGATGTTTTCGGGTTGTATGTTGCGCATCAGCGGCCAGCGATAGATGAGTTTCATGCGGGCGAGATTGGCGAAAAAGTGGCTGGAAAGCATGGCAGGCCTCGGATGGTGGCAATGAAAAAGGGCAGACCCTAGTCTGCCCTTTTTTTACGGCACAGACAGCTTGCCTGTGCGATTTTCGTGGTGCTCAGCGAATGTAGCGACCGGATTCGGCTTCGTGGTTGGTCACCACCATCTGCCCTATGGGGGCAAGGGCAATCAGCGCCAGCTTGAGGTGCTGGATGCCGAACGGGATGCCTATGATGGTCACGAAGCAAGCCAGCGCCGAGGCGATGTGGCCGATGGCCAGCCAGATCCCGATCACCAGAAACCAGAGAATATTGCCAATCAGCCCCAGGGTACCTGTGCCTATGTCACTCTGCCCCGTCATGCTCTTGCGGCTCACCGCCTGCTTTCCAAACGGGAAGAAGGTGAAGGTGCCGATGACGAAGCAGGCGCGACCCCAGGGGATCCCGATCAGCGAGACAAAGCAGAGCAGCCCGGCCAGCCACCAGGCCAGCCCCATGAAGACGCCCCCCAGTACAAACCAGAGCAGGTTAAACAAGAAGCGGAAAAAGGCCATGTTGGTCACTCCAGACTCATAAATTTGGCTGTCACCATAGCGAGCAGCAGCCATGGACGCAATGGTTGATGTGATGGGGTGGACAATTTGGGTCGCAGCCTGCGAACCGGGCGGCTTTTTAGCGGGAAATGAGGTGAAAAAGTAGGCCTTTGCGCGAAAAAAGGTGAGCAAGTGCAAATTCTTGTGCATTGCGCGCTTGAAGTCGGGCCTGTGCTTCCCCATATAAGAGTCAGATTTGCGCGAATTGTGCCATCGGCACCCCCGTTGGGGGATGTGTGGCTCGACTCGACCAAAGTGCGCCGCTATAATGTCGCGTCATATTTTCTCATCACAAAGACAGTCGTTGTCTTTATAAACAGGAAGACTCCGGGCTTTGCCCAGGGGCAATAAGGGTCAGCACACAGTGCTGAGTTGAACGAGGTAAAAGAATGCAAGTTTCTGTAGAGACAACCCAGGGTCTGGAACGCCGTCTTACCATCACTGTACCGGCTGCTACCGTTGACGCTGCCGTGCGTAAAGAATTGAATGGCCTGGCCAAAACCCGTCGCATCGACGGTTTCCGTCCTGGCAAGGCTCCGGTGACCATCATCAAGAAGATGTTCGGTGCCATGGCTCACGCTCGCGTTGCTGATGAAATGATGCAGAGCAACTTCATCAAGGCCATCATCGAAAACAAACTGAGCCCGGCCGGTGCCCCGACCATGGATCCGAAAGAGATCCAGGAAGGTCAGGACTTCGTATTCAGCGCCACTTTCGAAGTGTACCCCGAGTTTGAAGTGGCTGGCCTCGAGACCATCAAGGTCGAGAAGCCGGTTGCGACCGTCAAGGATGAAGATCTGGCCAACATGATCGACACCCTGCGCAAGCAGCACGCCACCTGGGCTGATGTTGATGCCGCCGCTGCCGATGGCATGCGTGTGACCATGGACTTCATCGGTTCCATCGACGGTGAAGAGTTCGACGGCGGCAAAGCCGAAGGCTTCAACCTGGTACTGGGTGCCGGTCGCATGATCCCGGGCTTCGAAGACGCCATCATGGGCAAGAAAGCAGGCGACGAGTTCACCATCGACGTGACCTTCCCGGCTGACTACCACGCTGAAAACTTGAAAGGCAAAGCGGCCAAGTTCGCTTCCAAGCTTAACAAGGTTGAAGAGCAGATCCTGCCTGAGCTGACTGAAGAGTTCGTCAAGCGTTTCGGTATCGAGAGCGGCAACGTTGAAGAGCTGAAAGCCGAAGTGCGCAAGAACATGGAGCGCGAACTGGCTCAAGCCCTGAAAAACAGCGTGAAAGAGCAAGTGCTGAACGGTCTGGTTGAAGCCAACCAGATTGATCTGCCGAAGGCTGCCGTTGCTCAGGAAATCGACACCCTGCGTCAACAGGCCCTGCAGCGTTTCGGTGGTTTCCAGGGCGGCAACGCACCTGAGCTGCCAGCCGAGCTGTTCCAGGCCCAGGCCGAGCGTCGTGTTCGCGTAGGTCTGCTGCTGGGTGACGTTATTCGTACCAACGAGATCAAGGCTGACGATGCTCGCGTGACCAGCATCATCGAGTCCATGGCCACTGCCTACGAAGATCCGAAGGAAGTGATCGAGTACTACCAGAAGAATGAGCAAATGCTGAATGGCGTGCGCAATCTGGCGGTTGAAGATCAAGCCATCGACCTGATCCTGTCCAAGGCGCAAGTGACCGAGAAAGAAGTTGCCTTTGACGAAGTGATCAACAAGTCCGGTGCCGCTGCCTAAGAACATTTGACTTAAGGTCAAGACTGTTAAGTATAATGGCTCGTGTGATCTCCACTCGGGCCATTTTATTTTAGGGACAATGCCTTATGTACAAGAACTATAACGATGTGACTGAATCCCCACGCAATGCGCTCATCCCCATGGTGGTAGAGCAGACTGCAAAAGGGGAGCGTTCCTACGACATCTATTCTCGTCTGCTGAAGGAGCGGGTGATCTTCCTGACCGGTCAGGTCGAAGATCATATGGCGAATCTGGTGGTAGCTCAGCTGCTGTTCCTGGAGTCAGAGAATCCTGATCAGGACATCAGCATCTACATCAACTCTCCGGGTGGTGCCGTCACGGCCGGCATGTCCATTTATGACACCATGCAGTTCATCAAGCCGGATGTCAGCACAGTTTGCATGGGGCAGGCCTGCTCCATGGGTGCCTTCCTGCTGGCCGGTGGTGCCAAGGGCAAGCGCTTCTGCCTGCCCAATGCCCGCGTGATGATCCATCAGCCGTTGGGCGGTTTCCAGGGCCAGGCATCTGACATCCAGATCCATGCCCAGGAAATCCTGAAGATCAAGAATACCCTGAACGATCGTCTGGCCTTCCACACCGGACAGGACATGGCCACCATAGAGCGTGATACCGACCGTGACAATTTCATGTCGGCCGATCAAGCCGTGGCCTATGGCCTGGTAGACGGTATCCTGAGCCAGCGCGGCTGAGCAGGGTGTCCCGGACTGTTGTAAACTCAACAGGACGATCCATCCTCTATTGATAAAACGAGGTTGCTGAATGACAGAAAAACGCAAGGGTGAGGGTGATAAGCTGCTCTACTGCTCTTTTTGCGGCAAAAGCCAGCATGAAGTGCGCAAGCTGATCGCTGGCCCTTCCGTCTACATATGTGATGAGTGTGTCGAGCTGTGCAACGACATCATCCGCGAAGAGATCCGTGAGATCTCTCCCAAGCGTGATGGTAGCGAGCTGCCGACCCCTCATGAAATCCGTGCTCACCTGGATGACTATGTGATCGGGCAGGAATATGCCAAGAAGGTGTTGGCCGTGGCCGTCTACAACCACTACAAGCGTCTGCGCAACAGCAGCGAAGCCGGTGGTGTGGAGCTGGGCAAGTCCAACATTCTGCTGATTGGCCCGACCGGTAGCGGCAAGACCCTGCTGGCCGAAACACTCGCTCGTCTGCTGGATGTGCCCTTTACCATGGCCGACGCCACCACCCTGACCGAAGCCGGTTATGTGGGCGAAGACGTGGAGAACATCATCCAGAAGCTGCTGCAAAAGTGTGACTACGACGTAGAGAAGGCCCAGCGTGGCATCGTCTACATCGACGAGATCGACAAGATCTCCCGCAAGTCAGACAACCCCTCCATTACCCGCGACGTGTCCGGGGAAGGGGTGCAGCAGGCCCTGCTCAAGCTGATCGAAGGCACTATTGCTTCCGTCCCGCCGCAAGGTGGACGCAAGCACCCGCAGCAGGAGTTCTTGCAGGTTGATACCTCCAAGATCCTCTTTATCTGTGGCGGCGCCTTTGCCGGTCTGGACAAGGTCATTGAGCAGCGCTCCGTCAAGGGCACCGGCATAGGGTTTGGCGCTGACGTCAAATCCAAGAATGCCAGAGCGACCCTGAGCGAGAACTTCGCCAAGGTGGAGCCGGAAGATCTGATCAAATACGGTCTGATCCCCGAGTTCATCGGGCGTCTGCCGGTGGTCGCGACTTTGACCGAGCTGGACGAGGCTGCTCTCATCCAGATCCTGAAAGAGCCGAAAAACGCGCTGACCAAGCAATATGCCGCGTTGTTCGATCTGGAAGGGGTGGAGCTGGAGTTCCGTGATGATGCTCTGAACGCCATTGCGCGCAAGGCGATGGAGCGGAAAACCGGTGCCCGTGGTCTGAGATCTATCGTGGAAGCCGTGTTGCTCGATACCATGTATGACCTGCCGTCTCTGGACGGTGTCAGCAAGGTGGTTATCGATGAGACGGTGATCAAAGGGGACTCCGCGCCCTTGATGATCTACGAAAATCCTGAGACCCAGGCCGCTGCATCAGAGTAACAGTCTGATTTTTAATCAAATGAAAGGGGCTTTTTGCCCCTTTCATGCTTTTTACGGTTTCGGCGATTGAATCTCATCTCTGCGCCCCCATATACTCAGCCAAGCGCTTTGCCAACGGTATAACAAGCCGAGAGGACATATATGAACCTAGAGCGTTCAGAACGCATCGAGATTCCCGTCCTGCCTCTTCGTGACGTGGTGGTTTACCCCCACATGGTCATTCCACTCTTTGTGGGGCGGGAAAAATCCATTCGCTGTCTGGAAGCGGCCATGGAGCAGGACAAGAAAGTTCTGCTGGTGGCCCAGAAGGATGCGTCAACCGATGAGCCAACGGTGGAGGAGATCTTCTCCGTCGGGACAGTGGCCAATATTCTACAGATGCTCAAGCTGCCGGATGGCACCGTCAAGGTGTTGGTGGAGGGTGGCCAGCGTGCCCGTCTTGAGCGGATGATCGATGACAAGGATTTCTTCGTCGGTGAGGCGCAGTACATCGCCTCCACCGCCATCGAGGAGAAGGACCAGGATGTGCTGGTACGCTCCGCCATCGGTCAGTTTGAAGGCTATATCAAGCTCAACAAGAAGATCCCGCCCGAGGTGCTGACCTCGATTTCGGCGATCGACGACGCTGCTCGTCTGGCCGATACTATGGCCGCGCACATGCCGCTCAAGCTCGAAGACAAGCAGAAGGTGCTGGAAATCGCCTCTGTGTCCGAGCGCATCGAGTTTCTGATGGCGATGATGGAGTCGGAGATTGACCTGCTGCAGGTCGAGAAACGCATCCGCACTCGCGTCAAGAAGCAGATGGAGAAGAGCCAGCGCGAGTACTACCTCAACGAGCAGATGAAGGCCATCCAGAAAGAGCTGGGTGAGCTGGAAGACAGCCCGGATGAATTCGAAGCCCTCAATCGCAAGATTGAAGAGGCGGGGATGCCGGAGGAGGCCCGTGACAAGGCCCAGGCCGAGCTCTCCAAGCTGAAGATGATGTCCCCCATGTCTGCCGAAGCCACCGTCGTGCGCAGCTACGTGGACTGGATGGTGCAGGTGCCGTGGAAGGCGCGCTCCAAGGTCAAGAAAGACCTTGGCAAGGCGCAGGAGGTGCTGGACGCGGATCACTTTGGCCTGGAGAAGGTCAAGGATCGCATCCTCGAGTATCTGGCGGTGCAGGCGCGGGTGAACAAGCTCAAGGGCCCCATCCTCTGTCTGGTCGGGCCTCCCGGTGTGGGCAAGACCTCGCTGGGCCAGTCCATCGCCAAGGCGACCGGTCGCAAGTACGTGCGCATGGCGCTCGGCGGTGTGCGTGACGAGGCGGAGATCCGTGGTCACCGTCGTACCTACATAGGTTCCATGCCAGGCAAGCTTATCCAGAAGATGGCGAAGGTTGGCGTGAAGAACCCGCTGTTCCTGCTCGATGAAATCGACAAGATGAGCTCGGACATGCGCGGCGATCCCGCTTCCGCCTTGCTGGAAGTGCTGGATCCGGAACAGAACAACAGCTTCAACGATCACTACCTGGAAGTGGATTATGACCTGTCGGACGTGATGTTCGTGGCCACCTCCAACTCCATGAACATTCCGGGTCCGCTGCTGGACCGGATGGAAGTGATCCGTCTCTCCGGTTACACCGAAGATGAGAAGCTCAACATTGCCAAGCAGCATCTGGTTGCCAAGCAGATCCAGCGCAACGGCCTGAAAGAGTCCGAGATCACCATCGAAGATTCAGCTCTGGTTGGGGTGATCCGCTACTACACCCGCGAGGCGGGGGTGCGGAATCTGGAGCGCGAGATCTCCAAGATTTGTCGCAAGGCGGTCAAGCGCATCCTGCTGGACAAGAGCATCAAGCATGTTCAGGTCAATCAGGCCAACCTCAAGGAGTTCCTCGGGGTACAGCGTTTCGATTACGGCAAGGCCACCGACCAGAACCAGGTGGGTCAGGTCTGTGGCTTGGCGTGGACCGAAGTGGGCGGCGATCTGCTCACCATCGAGACCACCAATATGCCGGGCAAGGGCAAGCTCACCTACACCGGCTCGCTCGGTGACGTGATGCAGGAGTCCATCCAGGCCGCCATGACGGTGGTGCGGGCCCGTGCCGACAAGCTGCGCATCAATGCTGACTTCTACGAGAAGCGCGATATCCACGTGCACGTGCCGGAAGGGGCGACCCCGAAAGACGGTCCGAGTGCCGGTATCGCCATGTGTACCGCTTTGGTCTCCAGCTTGACCGGCAATCCGGTCCGTGCTGATGTGGCCATGACGGGGGAAATCACCTTGCGCGGCGAAGTCTTGCCCATCGGCGGTCTTAAAGAGAAGTTGCTGGCGGCGCATCGCGGTGGTATCAAGCGTGTGCTCATCCCGAAAGAGAACGAACGCGATCTCGAAGAGATCCCGGACAACGTCAAACAAGACCTTGAAATCTATCCGGTTCGCTGGATTGACGAGGTGCTGGAACTGGCGTTGCAGGACAATCCGCAGGGGTTTGAGCGCGTTTCTGTCGTGTAAATGTTGATGCGCCGCAAATTTGGCGCATTCGGGGGGTGGTTAAGGCTTGCATGCGCCGGGTAACGGAAGTAGCCTTGACCACCGATCGGGTACTCATGATGAGTCGCAATGCGTGATGTGGCGCGGGTTTGCGCTAGATTGTCACTTGCAACTGATCAGGAGGCTTGCTATAAAACCTCCACTTGTTGTGGCCAGGGAAATCGGCGCCGCAGCGATGTTCGATAAAAGGGGAATATAAGAGTGAATAAATCTCAACTGATTGACAAGATTGCAGACGGTGCTGATATCTCCAAAGCCGCTGCTGGCCGTGCGCTGGATGCTTTCATTGACGCCGTTGGTGAAGCCCTGAAAGAGGGTGACCAGGTTGCTCTGGTGGGTTTCGGTACTTTCGCCGTGCGCGAGCGTGCTGCCCGTTCTGGCCGTAACCCGCAAACTGGCGCGACCATCGAAATCGCCGCTGGTAAAGTTCCTGCCTTCAAAGCCGGTAAGGCCCTGAAAGACGCTGTCAACTAAGTCCGGGCGCTGATATCACATCGGCCACCGTCCTTGGTCGCAGACCAGACAAGTGAGAGGGCTCTCCCTCATACTGATTGACCAAGGCGCATCGCAATCGGTGCGCCTTTTCATTATTTACGCCCATCGAGTACGGGAGCATAAGTACAAACATGATGTTGGATAAACTACGCGAAGGGGCGCAGGGCAAGGTAGCCAAGGTTATCTTGGGCCTGATCATCCTCTCCTTTGCCTTGGCCGGTGTAGGTAGCTACCTCAATGGCCCGGCACGTACCGCCCCCGCCACCGTCAACGGCAATGAGATCAGCTCAGCTGCGCTGGAAAATGCCTATCGCAACGAGCGGGCCCGCATGGAATCCCAAATGGGGGAGTCTTTCAGCCAGTTGGCCGCCAATCCCGATTACATGAAGCAGTTCCGCCGTGGTGTGCTGGACCGGCTGATCGATCAGGCCCTGTTTGACAGCAAGGCCCGCGAGCTGGGTCTGCGCGTCAGCGACGAGCAGATCAAGCAGGCCATCGTCGCCATGCCGGAGTTTGCCGAAGATGGCAAATTCAACAATGACCGCTACCTGCAGCTCATTCGTCGTGCCGGCATGACCCCCGAGATGTTCCGTGACTCCTTGCGCCAGGACATGGTGCGTCAGCAGCTGATGGGCGCCTTGCTGGGCTCCGAATTTGCACTCAAGGGTGAAGCCGAGCAGCTCGACCGGATCTACAACCAGACCCGGGATTTGCGCCTGGTGCGTCTGGCTGCCGCCGCCTACATGGGGGATGTTCAAGTCTCCGATGAGGAAGTGGATCAGTACTACAAGACCAACAGCGCCCGTTTCATGAACGACGAGAAGGTCAAGGTCGACTATCTGCTGCTGGATGCCGCCACCCTCGGCAAGGATATCAAGGTCACCGAGCAGGATGCCCAGGATTACTACGATCAGCACCAGGACCTGTTCCAGCGTGCCGAGCGTCGTCACGTCGCGCATATACTGATCCCGTTTGGCAAGGACGAGAAAGCGGCCGAGCAGAAGGCTGACGCCCTGCTGGCACAGGCCAAGGGGGGCGATGATTTTGCCGCTCTGGCCAAGGCCAACTCTTCCGACACCTTCTCCGCCAAGAAGGGCGGCGAGCTCGACTGGTTCGAGAAAGGGGTGATGGATCCGGCGTTCGAGAAGGCGGCCTTCGCGCTGGCCAAGGCGGGCGATCTCTCCACCGTGGTGAAGAGCCTGTTCGGCTTCCACGTCATCAAGCTGCTGGGGGTTGAAGCTGCCCAGACCAAGCCGTTTGCCGATGTGAAAGCAGAGACCATCAGCCGTCTGCAAGCTGACAAGGCCAAGGAGCTGTTCTTTGCCGAGCAGCAGAAGATGGCTGACAGCAGCTTCGAAAACCCGGATTCGCTGGACTTGACCGCCGATGCCATGGGCCTGAAGGTCATCTCCTCTGACTACTTCAGTCAGGCCGATGCGCCGGCACCGCTCAATGATCCCAAGGCGCTGTCCACTGCCTTCTCCGAGCAGCTGCGTGATGACAACACCAACTCCGACGTGATCGAGCTGGCGGATGGCAAGGCCCTGGTCATGCACATCACCGGCCATCAACCGAAAGCGGCCAAACCGCTGGCGGAGATCAAGGAGCAGGTGATTGCTGCCATCAAACACGACAAGGCCAGTGAAGTGGCCCGTGGCAAGGCGCAGGGTCTGCTGGACAAGCTGAAAGCCGGTGAGAACATCCAGGCCGACCTGACCGCACTGGGTCTGAAGGTGGATACGCACAAGGGCGTTGCCCGCTTCACTCAGGACATGGATCAGAACCTGCTGGCCCAGGCGTTCCGCATGCCTCATCCGCAGGATGGCAAGCCGAGCGTCGAGCTGGTGACCGAAGCCAATGGCGATCGCGTCGTGGTGGCTCTGGACAAGGTCAACGTGACCAAGGAGCCATCCCAGATGGTCAGCCTGCTGCAAGGCCAGCTTGGCCAGGGCAAGGCCCAGGTGAGCTACAAGTCGCTGATCGACGAGCTGCGCAAAGCCGCCAAGATCGAGTACTTCACCGATGTGGAAGCCACAGTCGAATAAACCCGACCGGTTGCAACCCATTGAAAACGGCCCCGTGATGGGGCCGTTTTTTTATCTGCAGGATTGGCACTTAAGTCGTTATGCTGGTTGCGCGGGTACATTGCACTGCGTTGCAGCGCGGACCAGGTTGATCATCAGCAGGGGACGATCGCCGGCCATAAAAAAACCGGCAATCGCTTGCCGGTTTCTTTTATTCAAGCGCCTTGGCTGGCGAGGCTTATACCACGCCTTGAGTGCGCAGGTAATCCTCGTAGGTACCGCCGAAGTCGCGGATACCGTTTTCGGTCAGCTCCATGATGCGGGTCGCCAGGGACGACACGAACTCACGGTCATGGGAGACGAAGATCAGGGTGCCCTGATACATCTCCAGCGCCAGGTTCAAGGATTCGATGGATTCCATGTCCAGGTGGTTGGTCGGCTCATCCATGATCAGGATGTTGGGACGCTGCATCATCAGCTTGCCGAACAGCATGCGACCCTGCTCGCCACCGGAGAGTACCTTGACCGGCTTTTTGATGTCGTCCTGGGTGAACAGCAGACGACCCAGCACGGAGCGCACCGCCTGCTCGTCTTCGTTGGCCTGTTTCCACTGGGCCATCCAGTCGAACACGTTGAGATCGGTATCGAAATCGTCGGCGTGATCCTGAGCGTAATAGCCGATCTGGGCGTTCTCTGACCACTTGATGGTGCCGCTGTCCGGTGCCAGCTCGCCCATGAGGGTCTTGATCAGGGTGGATTTACCGATACCGTTGGTACCCAGAATGGCGACCTTCTCGCCCACTTCCAGCATCATGCTCAGGCCCTTGAACAGGGGCGCCTCACCATAGCCTTTGGCAACGCCTTCCACTTCCAGGATGTTGCGGTACAGCTTCTTCTCCTGCTCGAAACGGATGAAGGGGTTCTGACGGCTGGAGACCTTCACTTCCTCAATCTTGATCTTGTCGATCTGCTTGAGACGGGAGGTAGCCTGGCTCGACTTGGAGGCGTTGGCGCTGAAACGGGAGACGAAGGACTGCAGATCGGCGATCTGGGCCTTCTTCTTGGCGTTGTCGGAGATCAGACGCTCGCGGGCCTGGGTGGCCGCCGTCATGTAGTCGTCGTAGTTGCCCGGGTAGACGCGCAGCTCGCCGTAGTCCAGATCCGCCATGTGGGTGCAGACCGAGTTCAGGAAGTGACGGTCGTGAGAGATGATGATCATGGTACTTTCACGATCGTTGAGCACCTGCTCCAGCCAGCGAATGGTGTTGATGTCCAGGTTGTTGGTCGGTTCGTCCAGCAGCAGGATGTCGGGGTTGGAGAACAGTGCCTGTGCCAGCAGCACCCGCAGCTTCCAGCCTGGTGCCACTTCACTCATCGGGCCATTGTGCAGCTCGATGGGAATGCCGGCACCCAGCAGCAGCTCGCCTGCGCGGGCCTCGGCGGTGTAACCGTCATACTCGGCGACCAAACCTTCCAGCTCGGCGGCCTTCATGTAGTCGTCGTCGGTGGCTTCCAGGTTGGCGTAGATGGCATCGCGCTCGGCGATGGCGGCCCATAGCTCGTTGTGGCCCATCATGACCACGTCCAGCACGCGCATCTCTTCGTAGGCGAACTGATCCTGGCGCAGCTTACCGATGCGCTCATTGACGTCCAGGCTCACATTACCGCCAGTGGGCTCAAGGTCGCCACCGAGGATCTTCATGAAGGTGGACTTGCCACAGCCGTTGGCGCCAATCAGGCCATAGCGGTTGCCGCCGCCAAACTTGACGTTGATGTTCTCGAACAGCGGCTTGGCGCCGAATTGCATGGTGATATTGTTGCTGCTTAACAAAGGATGTGTCCCGGGTTGTCTGCCAAATGGCGCGCATTATGGCACAGATCCCCTAAAAGTTTTAGCAAGAACTGTGATCCGCCCCCATTGCGCACGGCTTGTCGCTCATGATGGGCGACCATGAAAAAAGCCGGCACAGGGCCGGCTTGCAAAAAGGGATTTGCGCTTAGTGGGCGGTGGCGCTGGAGGCGCCCAGCCCGGTTTGTGAGCGGACGAACTGGGGCAGGAACTTGGCGTGCTCGTCGGCTGCATTCTGCGACTTGTCGGTGACCGAGAACAGCCAGATCCCGATGAAGGCCACTGCCATGGAGAAGAGGGCTGGGTACTCGTAGGGGAAGATGGCTTGGGCATGCCCCAGCACCTTCACCCACACGGTCGGGCCCAGGATCATCAGGCTGACTGCACTGATCAGCCCGAGCCAGCCACCGTAGACGGCGCCACGGGTGGTCAGACGGGACCAGAACATGGAGAGGAACAGCACCGGGAAGTTGCAGCTGGCCGCGATGGAGAAGGCCAGACCCACCATGAAGGCGATGTTCTGTTTCTCGAACAGGATCCCCAGACCGATGGCGACTACTCCCAGCACCACAGTGGTGTACTTGGAGACGCGCAGCTCGTCGGTTTCGTTGGCCTTGCCCTTCTTGATGACGCTGGCATAGAGATCGTGGGAGACAGCCGAGGCGCCCGCCAGGGTCAGGCCGGAGACCACTGCCAGTATGGTGGCGAACGCGACGGCCGAGATGAAGCCGAGGAACAGGCTGCCGCCGACCGCATCGGCCAGGTGGATGGCTGCCATGTTGGTGCCGCCCAGCAGGGCGCCGGTGGCATCCTTGAAGGCCGGATTGGTGCTGACCAGCAGGATGGCGCCAAAGCCGATGATGAAGGTCAGTATGTAGAAGTAACCAATGAAGCCGGTGGCGTAGAACACGCTCTTACGCGCTTCCTTGGCATCGCTCACGGTGAAGAAGCGCATCAGGATGTGGGGCAGGCCGGCGGTGCCGAACATCAGGGCCAGGCCGAGCGAGATGGCGGAGATGGGATCGGCCACCAGACCACCCGGGCTCATGATGGCGATGCCTTTCTCATGCACCTTGACCGCTTCGCTGAACAGGGCACCTATGTCGAAGTTGACGGACTTCATTACCATGATGGCCATGAAGCTGGCACCGGAGAGCAGCATCACCGCCTTGATGATCTGAACCCAGGTGGTGGCCAGCATGCCGCCAAACAGCACGTAGAGCACCATCAGTATGCCCACCAGCACCACGGCGACGTGGTATTGCAGGCCGAACAGCAGCTCGATGAGCTTGCCGGCACCCACCATCTGGGCGATCAGGTAGAGCGCCACCACCACCAGGGAGCCGCTGGCGGAGAGGGTGCGGACTTCTGTCTGCTTGAGGCGGTAGGAGGCCACGTCGGCAAAGGTATATTTGCCGAGGTTGCGCAGCCGCTCCGCGATCAGGAACAGTATGATGGGCCAGCCCACCAGGAAGCCGATGGAGTAGATGAGGCCATCGTAGCCCGAGGTGTAGACCAGGGCCGAGATGCCGAGGAAGGAGGCGGCGGACATGTAGTCGCCGGCGATGGCCAGTCCGTTCTGGAAGCCGGTGATGCGTCCGCCAGCGGCATAGTAGTCGGAGGCGGAGCGGTTGCGCTTGGAGGCCCAGTAGGTGATGAACAGGGTGCCCGCCACGAAGATCACGAACATCACGATGGCTGAGGTGTTGAGGGGTTGGCGATGGACTTCACCGGTCAGCGCATCGGCCGCCAGCAGGGGAAAAGAGGCCAGCGTGGCCAGCAACAGCAGAGACTTGCCTTTCATGATTGCACTCCCTTGAGGATCTTCTGGGTCAACTCGTCAAACTCGCCGTTGGCGCGGAACACGTAGATGCCGGTCAGCACGAAGGAGGCGAGGATCAGCCCCACCCCGACCGGGATGCCACGGGTGATGGTGGAGCCTTGGCTCAAGGGGGTGCCGAGCCAGCCGGGGGCAAAGGCGATGAGCATGATAAAGGCCAGGTAGAGCCCCAGCATCAGGATGGAAAGAGTCCAGGCGAAGCGCTGACGCTTGGCGATCAGCTCCTGGAAGTTGGGATCTTGCTGGATCCGAAGATAAGGTTGCTGTTCCATTGCAGTTCTCCATGACATTGAGTGTCAGCGGTGGATGAAGGGAGGTCCCTACCGAGCAGCAGACCTGCTCATGTAATTAAAATGTGAATTAAATGTTATTTATGAGCAATTAGACTTTGGGATAAGCCAATGGCCCGCCTTGAGTCAGGCGCAGGTAGATGAGGGCGGCCGTGATGGCGTCACTCAGGGCGTCGTGAGCGGGCAGGGGAGGCAATGCCAGGTGCTGGCAGATGGCCGCCAGATGCAGATCGATGGCGGCGTCGGGATAGCGCCGATAGAGGCTGTCGTGATAGAGGCGGCTCACCTCTATGCCTCGCTGGGGCAGGGTCAGCCCCCACAGTTTCTGGCAGGCCATGTTGAGGATGCGCAGGTCGTACGCGATGTGGTAACCCACCAGTTCGCGCGGGCCTATGAAAGCCAACAGCAGGCGCAGCGCGGCTTCCAGCGTCAACCCCTGTTGTAGATCCTGATGGCGCAGGCCGTGGATCACCACGGATTGCGCGCTCAGACTGGCGGGTGGCTGCACCTTGATGGTGAGCGCCTCGCCGGTCAGCAGCCGGTTGCCCTGGATGCGCACGGCGCCGATGGAGACTATCTCCGCCCGCTCGGGATCCAGGCTGGTGGTCTCGAAATCGAGGGCGATCCGCTCATCGCCCGGCGGCGGGGCGAAGAGCGGGGCGAACTCTCCCTCCAGGAAAGCGCGACCAAGCCAACGGCGTCGCCAGTGGTTCCACATGCCTATTGTCTCAGACGAAAGTGCAAGGTGAGCCATTGCTGGAACTTCTTCACCTGATGCAGCGCCTGGCGCAGCAGATCCCGCTCGCCGTGGCTGAGCTCGCTTACCTGCACCCGGCTGTCGCCCCCCTTGAGCTGGCTGCGCAAGCGCAAGCGGATAAAGAGCCGGAACGCCTCCGCCAGGTTGGCGCCATAGCTGGCGCTGAGCCGATCGCACGCCACCAGCGCCTCGATGCGCCCCAGGGTCGAGGTCTCCAGAATGGTCGCCTCCAGCGCCAGCATGCGGATGCCATGCACCAAGGGGAAGAGGCCGCCCCGCTTGAGATCCAGCCCATCCGGCGCCCGCTCCAGCCGACCAAACAGGGTCAGCGGCGCATGAAAGGCCACCGCCGGCCGCACCATCTCCGCCAGCAGATCCTGCCGATCGGCCAGTTGTTCCCGCAGCTTGCGGGCGACGGGAGGCAGCAGGCTGCGATCCCCGGCGATGGGGTGGGCATCGGCCAGGGTGGCGAGCCAGAGCAAGTCGGCCTCGCCCGCGTTGACGCAGGCCCGCTCAATCTCCTGTTGCCACTCGTTGACCTCTTTCACCCAGCTCGGGTTGTTGACCATCACCTGGCCGGGGCAGGGCGGATAACCGAGCCGCTCCAGCAGGGCGCTGAAGGCGGCCAAGTCCGCCTGCTGATTCGGCCAGTGCAGGCCGGCGGGCAGGATCAGGGCATTGTCCTGATCGGTTTTCTGGATCTGCTCGCCGCGCCCCTCCGAGCCCAGCATCAGCAGACACACCTTGTCCTGCACCTCGGGCGGGATCACCAGGGCAAAGGCCTTGGCGATCAGCTGCTCGTTGATGGTAGCGATGAGGCGCATCAGGAAGGCGGTGTGGATCCCCTGGCCAAACAGGGAGCGAGTCAGCTGTTGCTGCTCGCGGGCCACTGCCTCCAGTGCGGGCTGGGAGTCTGCCCGGGCGATGCGCAGGGTCAGCACGTGGGAGTGGGTGGAAAAGAGCCCCAGCACCTGGGTCAGCTGCAATATGCCCGCCACCTCGCCTTGTTGCCAGATGACCAGCCGCTTGATGCGATGACGGGTCATCAATAACAGGGCATCGAACAGGTAACTGCCCAGCGGCAGGCCAATCAGCGGTGTCGGGGTCAGCACGGCGAGTGGTGCCGTCAGCGGCAGTCCCTTCAGGGTGAGGGCGTGCAGCAGTGTCTTGCGGGTCGCCAGGGTCAGGCTGCCATCCGGCGCCGGGTAGAGCAGGCAATCCGTGCCCTTGGCCACCATGGCCTCGGTGGCTGCCAGTAGGCTGAGGCGGTTTTCGACGACGAGCGGCGCCTGCAGATGGCCGGGTTCTATCCTGGTCAGGATAAATTCCGCCAGATTCTTCTGGCCCAGCTGTTCCCGTTGCTCCTGTTGCTGTTGCCGCTCGACCAGATTGGCGGTGAAGTAGCTGGCCAGCGTCGGCGCCTGCTCGCAGAGGGCCAGAAAGGTGTGGCGGGGGATCAGCTGGCAGAGGGTATCTTCCAGTGCCGTGAAGCTGTGGCGACAGCGGCCGTCAAACTGGGCACGCACGTCGAACAGATCATCGACTCCGTAGTCACCGAAGTGGTGGTGAGGCGCGGACTCCTCCACTGTCCCCTTGATGACGAGGTAGAGGCCGGGCGGGACATCGCCAGCGTTGAGCACCACCTGGCCCTCGCGGAAATAGCAGATGGAGAGGCTCTGCGCGAGCCGCTGGCGCGCCTCGGCGCTCAGGCTGTCAAACGGCGGGCGGGCAAAGTTGAACAGGGTGGTCATGGCAATCCTTGGCCGGTGGCGTCAGGTCAGTCTGACAAAGCGGTGGCGTCTGAGCCAGCCGACTTTAGTCGCACGCGGCATCTGCAACGGGAAACATATGCCCTCGCTGTACCTGGCGATAACACTCTGATAACGTGGTGGTATGACCAGTACAGGCTCAGGAGAGGACAGAGGATAATGGAAAAACCAAGGGTCAAGTGCGAGATCCGGGACGGTATCGCCGAAGTGATGCTGGCGCGGGGGGACAAGCTCAATGCGCTGGATAGAAGCATGTTTGGCGCGATCGACGAGACGCTGCGCGAGTTGCAGCAGCACAAGGGGCTGCGGGCTGTGATCCTGCACGGTGAGGGGCGCGCCTTCTGTGCCGGACTGGATGTGAAATCCATGCTCAAGCAGCCGGTGGCTGCGCTCGACATCCTCAAGCGCGAGGCGGATCAGGCGACCAACCTGGCCCAGCGGGTGGCTTACGGCTGGCATCAGCTGTCCGTGCCGGTGATTGCGGTGACCCAGGGGGTCTGTTTCGGTGGCGGCCTGCAAATTGCGCTGGGGGCCGATTTTCGGTTCAGCACCCCGGATTGCCGCTTCTCGGTGATGGAGATCAAGTGGGGCATCATTCCCGACATGAGCGGCAGCGTCACCCTGCGCAACCTGATGGGGGTGGACACGGCCATGGAGCTGGCCATGAGCGGGCGTGAATGCGATACGCTGGAGGCAAAATCCCTCGGGCTGGTGAGCCGGGTCTGCGAGGATCCGCTGGCAGAGGCGCGGGAGTTTGCCCGCACTCTGATCACCAAGTCGCCGGACGCGCTGGCGGGGATCAAGCAGCTCTACCATCAGGCCTGGGCCCGCAGCGATGAGGTGATGCTCAAGGAAGAGACCCGTTTGCAGAGACAGATCCTGGGGCGACCCAATCAGTGGCGCGCCACCTTCAACAGCCTGTTTCGCTGGCGTTTGCCATTCGGGCCCAGGCGCAACGCGCTCTGAGCGGCCCGTACCCCAGACTGATGCAGAACAAATGAAAATGGCAGCCGAGGCTGCCATTTGTGTGTTTTCAATCCCTTGATTTATAACGAATTTAAATTTTTCATGTCCACAATGTGTCCGCGACTCTGACATTCTGGCCACGCTTATACAGCCAACCACATCTTACAGGCTTCTGTTTTCCGTGAGGATAGGCCAACAAGTACATCAAAGTCACATACCCCCTTCAAAATTTCAGTTATCAAATCGGCCCTCATCACACCTAACCGGTTGAAACCAAACGCCTTCCAGTTGTTCCCACGCAGCAATCCGGATCCTTCCTGATTATTCAAATCCCCACGGAAAGTACGACCCTCCCAATACATTCAACAACTTACGTTTTCGACACCGCTAGTCAGACCCCTTTCAAACTGTAAAACCCTGCAATTTTTTTCGATCCTTTCAGATCCTCACATCGACCGAGATCCTTTATCTGGTGCGGTCTGGGCCTATGGTTTTGCGGTAATCCACTTTTGCAAAAAATTTTATCGGTGCGGCGCGCAGGCGGGAGCGGAAGAGCGCGGATTCCGTGACGTAGACGCGGCGGCGGGCGTCGCCAGCTTGCATGGTGAGGCTGTGAGCGCGCTCAGGCTTCACGTATGATGCAACACTGCCTGATGGCTCTATGGATGCGGCGCCTTTCCCTGGCCATCTTCGGGCTGTCAGGCAGCCTTGGCCGTTCGGTCACCCCTTGTCGTATGGCTGTTCTTTTTGGGACTCGGTTCTTAACTTTCGGTTTAGAACTTTGACCAAGCTTCTAGTGACTCCTTACAGTGTTCCGTTCTTGAATCACAGAATGGGGACACGCTATGGGTAATGCGGCTAAGGTCGGAGATATTGGAACCGACCATGACGGGTTTCCACCGACCAAGATTATCTCCGGCTCGTCAGATGTATTTATTGATGGTCTTCCTGCTGCTCGACTCGGTGACCCGCTTGAACCTCATGACAAACCCAATAACCCACCACATCCCAGGTTTATCGCTGCGGGCTCTTCCACCGTCTTTGTTAATGGTCAGCCACTCGCGTTCACAGGGAAGGGGGTTTCTTGTGGTGGTGTAATCATTGGTGGGGGAACTGTCACGGTTGGCGATGGAGCTCCATCTGCCCGTGCCGCCGCGATTGCTCCAGCCACTAGCCCTGTGGAAATTCCCGCATCATCACCCGGTTTTTGGCCTCCTTATAACCCCCTGACTGGTGAGTACCTTGATGTCGTTTATACACAGGCGGCACAAACCGTTGCTGTGCTGACATTTGAAGAGCTCCAGGAGCTTTGGAAGGAGCTCAACGCCAAAGACAACTTGGGGGATGCAAAATCTATCAAAGACGCTGGTGAACGAATTCGGCTCGCTCAATCTACCGCTAAAGCATTAGGTGGTATGGGGGTAATTGCTTACACAAAAGTTATCAATGGCGAGCCCTATACGATCATCAAGAACTACAAGCAGGTTCACAAAACGATCCCAGGTAATATCTGGAAGGCCAGCAATCCCAAAATTCTTAGGTTGGGTATAGGTGCAAAGGCAAATGCCCACTTGGTAAAGATGGGTTTTTTGGCTGATTTTGTCTTTTCTGTATCTATCAACGTTATTGATTACATCTTGAAAGATGAAGTCACGATGGTCGACCTCTTCAGTAATGTAGGTGTCGATCTTGTTAAAGGTACGCTTGCCAATGGTGTAGGCATCATTGCAGCAGGTGTTGTGGCTACAGTCTTTGGGCCTGGGATACTGTTAACTGGGACAGTATTTGCTTTGGCAACGATTGTTGCTGGTAAACTCATCGACTTTGCCGACGAAGAAGCAGAGCTCTCTGAGATGATGAAACAAGCGGTTAAGGCGAAATTTGAATGACGACTGTGCATGTCTCATGGCAGATGCGGGCTAGTGGATTGGTGGTCGCGTTACTCGGGATCGGTGGCGTTTGGATGGCCATGGTATTTGGTTCTGAATTCTTGGATCTGCTTGCACTGACACCTGCAGATCCGTTGCGAATGAATGACTGGCGAGGTTGGTTTGCAATCTTCATTGGCTTACTTTCGACCCCCTTCATGCTGTATGCCGGTGGGAGATTGATGTTTTCTATTGCCATACCTGAGCCAGACCTTTCTTCAACGGCTGTTAAGCGACGGGGGATCGTTGTCATTTCTCTGATTATTGTTGCTGCTGTTCTGGGACTGCTGACGCAAAAAATCAGTATGTCGAGTATTGAGCGTTTGGGATGGGAGCAGTGTTACGTCAAACAGACGAGCTGGCGTTTTGGCAAGGACCTCTACTCCCAAAATTGTGGTGCACAAGGGCTAATGAAACTGGATCAGGCTTTCGACAAGCTCTCTCTGGAAGCACTGAAAGAGAAGCTTAACAAAGAGATGTTTGAGCAAAAATGAGTAAGGGCCTTAGAGGCCCTTCGTTTTACTCGATGATGGGGGTGAGCTGGCTGGCCAACTGCTTGGCCTGTTGGCCATGTCCCGTCATGGCCCCGCTGTTACCGGGCACTGGCCCGCTGCCATGGGTGTGGCTGGCAGTGGCAGCGGCCAGTTGCTCCACCACATTCATCAGCAGCAGCAGCAGCCGGAAGATGTTCAAGCTCTCTGTCCCCATCCACGAACGGGGCGCCTCCAGGTGTTGCAGTTCGCCGGCGACCGCACGGCGCAGCTGACCCACCACCTCGACCAGATCCCCCGCCGTGGTCTGGTTCATGTTGCCCAGACTCCCCAGGGTGAGATCATCCCCAGCCAACAGCTCGATGGCGCCCAGCGCCTCGATGAGCTTGAACCCGCCCACCTCCTCGATGCTGTGCTGTACCACCTGCAGTTGATGCTGGCCATGTTCCCCCAGGTAGTCGTCACTCTGGTGGCGCATCTGCAGGGCTTGGTCATGCAGGCACCGGTCGGTGTGGCGGCTCAGGTTGCCCACGGTATCGGTGCGGCTGAACACCTCGGCCCGCTGCTGCTGCAGCTGCTCGCCCGGGGTGATGTCCGGCAGGGCCCAGCCACCACCGAGCACGGTGCGGATAAAGGGCCGGTCGGCCCGCCCGAAGGCGAACCCCAGTTCAACCAGCGTCCCCTCAAGGGGGAACTGCAGCAGCCCTTGCTCCTGCCCGCCGAACTGCACTGGCAGCGGCACGGCCCGATAAAGTGGGGCGGCCTTGTCCGGCTGGCCATCCTCACCCAGCAGTTGCACGTCCACCGCATAGCGGGGGCGAAAGGGGTCATTGAGCTGGCCAGAGCTGGCCTGATCGCTGATGGCCTCGACTCGCCCGAACTTGGGCAGGTGCATCTTGTCGGCCAGCTCCGGGAACTCCCCCTCTATCTTGCGCCGCTCTGGCGACTTGCTGACCTTGCCCGGGGTGGCTGTGGTCAGGGTCATCTCATCACCCTTGAGCCGCACCCGCATAACCCGCTTGCCGTTGATGATGGTCCCGGGCCGGATGGCCGGCACCGGCGACAGGGTCAGGGTGTCGCCCGCCTGGCGGCCTGACCAGGCGGGATCAAGCGTGACCTCCTTGTCATGCCAGCGGCTGTGGGCGTGGCTGCCCACAAAGATGGCGCCATTGGGTTGCTGGTACCAGACAAAGTCGGGTACCTCGAAGGCGCGGCCTGCGTTATCGAGCAGCTGATAGCCGGTGCCTGCGCTGGTGAAGTTCGGGATCGGCCGGTCGGTGTAATCGCTGCCCTGGGGCAGCAGGAAGGTCAGACCGGTCTGGTCGGTCAGCCAGGCCAGCAGGCCGCGTAGGGTGGCGTGTTGTTGGCTGACCGGCAGCCGGGAGCCCAAGGCACCGGCCAGCTCGCGGCACAGCAGCTTGCTGGCGCCATTGGCGGCAGGCTGCACGTCGTACACGTAGCCGGTGAACCAGCGGCGCAGGTCGCCGTTGTAGCCGGTGTCCAGGGTGAAGGTCTGCCCCTTGCTGGCCGTTCCTTCAATGGTCAGGGCGGCGCGGCCGCCGGCGTTGATGTCCAGCACAAGGTCATGGTCGACCAGGTGCACCGGCTGGCCGGCGAGGGTCAGTGAAGTGGAGAGTTTCATGCCAGCATGTCATCCATCGGTTTGAGTACATAGCGCTCGAAGCTGCTGAGGTCTTGCTCGTCGTCGCCAGTCCCTTTGGCGCCTGGCTTGGCGGTGCGGGTGTTGGCGGTACTCTGGCCCACGGTGGGGGCTTTCTTCGGCAAGCGTTGTTCGCGCTTCTCCGGTACCGAGTTGAACTCCTTCAAGGTGAACTGCACCTGCCAGGCCAATAGTCCCTCCTGTTCGCTGGCGGTGATGCGGCCGGCAAACTTGGCCTGGCGCACCTTCACCGACTTGGCGAGCAGCGAGCCGACCCGGTAGACGTGGCGTTTGCCGCCATCGCCCTTGGCATCGGCCAGCTCAAACAGCCGGCTCAGCATGCGCTCATCCTTGAACGGGATGAGACCTGAGATGTCGAGCTCTTTGCCCTTGGCGCCCTGTTCGGCGCTGCTGGTCGAGCTGGTCTGGCCGCTCTGATCCTTGTCCTGAAACTGCATCGATGCGGATACCCGCATCGACTTCATGATGATGGGCTCGCCATCGAGGGTCAGCATGGCTTGGCTCATGGGGTTAACTCCTGCCAGAAGGTAAGCGGGGACGGGGAGAGCAGCAGAGCGCCAACCGTCATGCTCTGGCTGTGGTCGGGAGGTGCGCTTTGGCCAAGCAGGGTGGCGAGGCTGGCCGCATCCCCCTGGCCATGCCAGTGCCAGAGCGTGCCGGAGAGCGTCTCCAAGTTGGTCAGCGCCTCGGCGAGTTGTGCCAGGCGAGCGGCGCGGCGGGTCGCCAGTCCCTGCAGCTTGGCGATCGGGGTCTGGCTATCCCGGGCCAGGCTCTCCAGCTGGGCGAGCTCTGCCCCCAACGCCATGCGGGCCGGGCGCAGCGGTGCCCAGCTCAGCGGCTCATCGGCGCGCCAGCGCGGCACCTTGGCCGCTGTGGGCTGGCTCATGGTGTCGTTGTTGGCGTGCAGGCGCCGCAGGGTGGCGCACCACTCGGGCAGTGGCAGCAGGGCGCAGAGGATAGCCAGCTGCTTTGCCAGGTCCTCGGCACTGTTACCGGTGACCAGCCAGGCGAGGGCATGCAGTTGCCCGCTGGGCAGGAGGGGGTCGGCCCCGTCCTGCAGCTTGGCGGCCAGGGTGGCCACCGCATTGGGGGCGGCCAAGCTGAACTGCTGCCCCTGCTGTTGGCCGACCCCGTGCTGGTAGGGGGTGACGGTCAGGCAACGGCCAGTGACCAGCAACCGGTCGAGATCGCTGCGCAGGCCCGCCAGTGCGGTGGCCGCCTCGCTTAGCGGGCTGCGTGGGTATTGGGCACGCTCGGCCACGCTCTGTAGGCGCGCCATAGCACTGGTTTGGGTGGCCGGGATCTGGGCCAGCACGCCCTGGGCGTTGGCCTGCAGGCTGGCGGCACTGGCCGGCCAGCGTAGCGCCCCTTGCGTCCAACTCATTGCGGCATCTCTGGCCAGTTGACCTCGGTGGGCCAACCTTCACTTTGTGGCTGGCGGTAGAGGGTGACCCGGTAGCGCTGCCAGGCGGTGAGCTGCGCGCGCTCGGCCTCGCTGATGATGCCCAACTCCTCGGCATCCTCCAGCGGCGCCATGGTGGTGGCGGCCTGTTTGAGCAGCGCCGCCAGGCGGGCCTGCTGCTGCGTCTCGGTCGGCGGCGCGGGGGTGATCACCTCGATATCGCCAAACTCGCCAAACACGGCCCGGCTGTAGAGCTCGCGGCCATGCTCCTCCGAGTCATCCTTGCGGGCGGCGAACTGCACCTGCTCGGGCAGGTGGGCAAACAGCACGTCCAGGGTGATGCTGTCGGGATCCGCTGCATAATGGCGTGGGCGCGCGGCGCTGATCACTTCAATGCGTTCCATGATGTTCTCCTCTCTTTATGCGACCCGGATCCACAAGGTGGTGCGGTCATCCCATCGGTCATCGCTGTTATCTGTGACAAACCCCAAGCACTTCCAGGTGCCCGGCAAGGCCCAATCGCGATTCTGGCCCCACTCGGAGGCGTTGGCAGGGCGCAGCGACGAGCCGGCGATGGTGGCAGATGGATTCATGGCAGCGGCATGGCCCGGGATCACTGCGGCCATCATGTAGGTACCTACCTGCCCCCAACCGCTGGCGACGATGTCCTGGTTGCCTTGCGCGGCCGTGTGGTTATGGGTGTAGTGGGGCTGGTTTCCCGGGCTGTAGCAACGGCCCGTGCCGTCATTCACCGTGCCCACAAAGGAGCCGTTCCCTGCGGCATCAATCGTCAGGCGGGTGGCGGTGGATCCCCCTTGACCGTTGGAGGAAGCAATCCGAAACGCGCCATCGGCCGCAAGGTAGGTCATCACCGCCCATTTGCCCGGGATGTGGTATTCGGTCATTGCGTAGTTGGGATCCGAGATCCCTAAGCGCCAGCCCACCTCCCAGCCAGTTGCTGCCTGGTTGAGCCACTGACGAAACGCCGCCTGGCTACTGCAGTAGCGCAGATAGCTGTCGTTGCCGTAGTCAACGCGAAAGGCCACCGCGCCGACCATGCGCTGCTCATCGACCAGGTTGGTGCGCAAGGTGCGGACTAGCAGGTCGCCGGAGCCGTCGCGTAGGGCATAGGTGTTGGCCGATGGATCGTAACTGGGGGCAATGTTGGCGAGCTTGCCCAGACCCACGTCATCGGCGCTCGGCTTGTTCAGGGTGTTGTAATCCCGGGCCCAGGGTGTGAAGGCCCCGGTGTTGTACTGGGCGCGGGTATAGACCCGGCTGGTGTTGTAGACGTGGTAACGCTGCTGCACCCCGGCGCCGACGGTCACTGTCAGGGAGCCGGCTTTAGGCTCGGGATAGTTGATTGAGGCCGCGGCATTGGCATCGGACTCCTGGCGAAACACGCTGGGGGTGATGAGGGTGTTCAGGTCTTCCTTGGCCAGCGGGATTGGATTGGTCAGCGTGCCCGGGTGGGTGTGGTTGGCAGCAGCCAGATCCGGTTTGTTGGTCACCTCGTTATAGCTAGGCCAGCGGCTGGCGGTGGCCGGTATCTGGTCGAGCTCATTCCACCGGTGGCGGTGGCTGCCGTCTTTTATCTCCACCGCGATGGTGACGCCTTGGGCATCTTCCAGGATGCCCTTACCGGCCACGTCCCCGGTCAGCTCGATGGTGCGCTTGCGGCGCACGTCGGTGACGCTGCCATTGGCATTGACGATGGCCACCTTGGTCACATGGTGCTGATGGCCGTTGGCGTCTCGGTAATCCACCAGGTCGGGCACGCTCAAGGTCAGGGTGAAGTGGTTCACCCAGGCATCGAGCAGGGAGCCGGCCCGGTAGATATCGAGCCAGAGCCCCACCGGCTTAGCGCCCGGGGTCACCTTTTTGACCTCGTTGAGTTCCGCGCGCAGGCCGCCCACGTAGGCCACCCCGGGCTGCACCTTGTAGACCCCGGATTCGTTGACCAGGTTAAAGCCATCCCCGTAGAAGGTGGCCGGCCCGAAGAACTGCAGCGCTTGCAGACGCAGGTCATCGTCCATCCCGCGCAGGCGGGCTGCATAGTCTATCTGCCAGGTGCTGGCGTCCACATGGGTGGCGGTGGCCTCAGAGGCACGGTCGTACTCCATCAGCATGGATTTCACCAGGCTGTTGCCGGTCTGGCCGGTGGCCTCATTGGTCTTGAGTTTGGTTTCCAGCCCCTTGTGCACAATCATCCCGACCACGCCGGTGGCCTTGTTGATGAGGTACATGGCGTTGAAGCTGAAATCGCCGACCGTGGTGTCCATGACGATGGTGTAAGCCACCGCATCGTTGTTGATGCGCCCGCGCTGGTCCACCGCGTGGCGGTGCACAATCTGGTTTGCCGGCGGCAAGCCGCTATCCGGGTTGATGGCGGCATCGGGATCGAGTCCCGGCACCTTGGCCAGCACGAACTCATCGAGCACCACCGGTGCCTGGGTGGCGAGGCACTCCTGCCAGTAGCGGGAGAAGGCGTTGGTAATGATTTGGCTCATGCGTTCCTCTTAAGTGTCGCGCCGAACATCTGCTGGCTCATGTCGATACGACCGAACCGCAGGGTGCCGGTGACCGGGTAAACCACCTGAAAGCGATAGCGGCGGCAGGTGCGGCCATAGTGTTGGATCAAGGTTTCCATCAGTTTCTGGTTGGCTGCGATGGCGCCGTCGGTCACCTCGATGGTGATGACGTCCCAGGGGGCGCCGGCCTGGCGTTCGTGAATGTCACACCAGCCGATGCCAAGGCGCTCAAAGATGCGCTTAAAGCCGGCCACCTCGCCGGCGTCCCGGGCGTTCACAAAGGCGAACTTGACCCGCTTGCGAAAGAGCGGCAGCGGCTCGCCGTTGAAGCGGCTGATGTCCCGCTCCCAGGCGAGCAGCGCCAGCAGGGACTCCGAGCAGGTCAGCGGGTCTTGCTGGGCCAGTGGCAGCAGCAGCCAGCCTTTGACCCGTTGCCAGAAGGCGTTGATGCCCTTGGCCAGAAACCCGGGCTCGGCGTGAGCTGGGCTGATGGTGTAGCCGTCCTCCCACCAGGGGGCGCTGGCATCGGGCAGCGCCGGCGCCTGCAGGTCGTGTTCAAGCGGGGTCGGCTTACTCATGCAGGGTCACCGCCAGCTTGTCGAGGCGAGGGATGGCCAGCCCCGACACGATGTCATCCTGCGCAAACTTGAGGCTCTGCAGCTGCGGGAACTGGCTGTGCAGCTCGCGGCCGAGCTGGGAGAGCGAGAAGCGCGAGCGCGGCCAAGTGCGGGTGACGCTCGGGAAATCCGCCGACTGGCGAAACGCCGCCTTGACCAGGTTCTCGGCGCCCGCCTTGAGGGCGGCTTTCTGCTCATCGGTGAGGTTGGGCTGGGGCCAGATCGCCAGCGTCAGGCTGTGCTGGGTCTCTGGCATGGCCATCACGAACAGGTCATCCCCGTGGCCATGGTTGCCCTGGCGGCCCACGTAGTCGTTGAGCTGCTCAATCAGGCTGGCCGGGGTCGCGCCCACCTCCAACAGGATGTAGGCATTGGCGGTACCCGGACCCCGCGGGGCCTCGTGTTCAAAGAAGATGTGGTCGGCCCGAATGCCGGCGACGCTGGCCAGCATGGAGCGGTAAATGGCGTCGATGTGGTAACGCCCCACCGCCGAGAACTGGTTCTGGATGCGCAGGCCGAGTGCGTCGTTGCCCTCGGCATCGGCGCCCTGGGTGGTGATCCACTCCTTGTCATCGTTGCGGGCCGACAGGATGCCGGTCACCGGTTCACTGAGCAGGTTGTAATAGCCGGGCGCCAGATTCCAGGCCGCGCCGGCGAACTCCGCCTCGCAGACCACCTTGGCCACCGCTTCGCCGGCGGGGCTCACTACCGCCTGCAGGGGTTTGAGGCGGTAGATGGTGCCGTTGATGCGCTCGGTGGCTATCCAGATATCGGCCGGGATGGTGACCGCTTCGCTGGGGTTGGTTTTTACGAAGTTGACCAGGCCCCGGGTGGTCTGGGCCGCCTTGCGGGTCAGGTCCACGTCCCAGGCCTTGAGGTCGAGATAGGCATCGGTGGCGGTGGCCGCGAAGGTGTTGGGCAGCACATGGCCGGCCAAGAGCGTGCGGATAAGCCAGAGCGCCGGGGTGATGATCACCCCGCGCACCAGCCGCCAGAACGGGCTCACGTCGCTGTCATTGGTGATGAGGGAGCCGGCGGCCACCACCTCCTTTTTGAGTTCGGCCTCCATGGCCTGCTCGGTGGTCGGGACGCCGGTCTCGGCCAGCAGGGCCATAAAGTCCACATTCGGGCGCAGGTTCACAGGGTTACCTCCAAATCGCCGAATTCATAGGTGCGAGCGGTGACCAGCACCCGGTCGGGGGCTTCTTCACTGATGAGGATGGTGCCGGGTACCAGCCGCTCGTCGTCTTCTACCAGCAGTTCAATCTCGGTCATCACGTCGCTGCGCAGGGTAGGGCTGCGCTCGCCGATGAGCTTGCGGGCGAGCCCCGACTCCATGATGCGGTGCTTGATGTCCTGGCCGATGCTGTGGCGGTCCTGGGTGTAGCGCGGCTGGCCGCCGGCATCGAGTTGCCAGGCACCGTTGACGACCAGAAGATCGATGTACTTAGGTTCGTGGGTCAGGGGTTCATTCATCATTTGGTCTCCAGCCAGACGTTCTCGGCCATCTGCTCCGGGGTCATCGGGTTCTGGTTGGTGATGTGCACCTCGCCGACGTGCAGAGATTTGGCCGGCTTCTGGTTGGCAGAGGTCGCGGCCGCGTTGGCCTGGATCAGCTGCTGGCCAATGCCACTGGATGGCACCTTGCTCTGGTCTTGCTGGCGGTAGCGGGCGAGGGGCGCGTTGACTGTCTCTTGTTGTCGCTCTTGCGCTGGCACATTCATCACCTCGGGCATGACCGGCACATTCAGTGGCGGCATGGTCGGCATGGCGAGATCCGGCATGCTGCCGAGCTCGATGTTGACGCCCGGGATCATGTTGAGTTTGTCGATCAACCAGTCCACGGCTTTGCCCAGCAACTGGAAGGGACTGAGGTTGGCAAGCAACTGCATGAAGTTGGCCCAGCCGGCGGCTGCCCCGTCGATCATCGCCTGGATGGCGTCGAACACGCCCCAGTCTGCCAGGGTCTTTTTCAGGTCGTCCCAGTAGTAGATCGCCAACCCAATAGCTCCGACGAGCACCCCCCCGATGAGATAGGCCAGCAGCACGGCAGGATTGGCGGCCATCATGATATTGACGGCCAGCAGGATGGCACGAAAGGCAACCAGCCCGGCTTTGAGCAGGTTGAGCGGCGCCATGATGACGGTCCAGGCGATGCCGAGCCCCAGGGTGGCCAGCTTGGCGAGCCCGGCAACCAGCATCCACACCCCGGTGACCATACTCAGCCCGACGATGGCGAGCAGGGTATAGCTCACCACCTTGGTCAGGTTCGGGAAGAGGTGCGTCCAGCGCAGCACATCATTGGCACCATCGGCAAAGACGCCGACCACCGCATTGATGGCAGGCAGCACCACCCCGAAGGCGGCGGCACGGATGGCGAACCATCCCTGTGTCACCCGTTCCCACTGGTCGGTCATAGAGGCGGCCATCTGCTCGGCTTTGCCCATGCCGTGGGTGTTGGCCAGCGCGTTGATGTTGGTGGCCAGCCCCTTGGTGTTGGTCATCAGCAGCTTGATCATGGCGACCGCCTCATCTGAGCCGAAGGCCTTCTTGAGCTCGTCCCCCTCGGCCACGCTCATGGTCTCGCCGTAACGCATCTTGAGCTTGTCCAGGATGGTCAGCACCGGCAGCATGTTGCCTGCCGAGTCGGTGAACTGCATGCCGAGCGCCTTCTGAGCGCCACCGACACCAGCCAGGAACGACTTGAACTTGGTACCGGCCTCGCCGCCACTCATGGTGGCCTGCAGTTGGCCGATCACGGCGAACTGCTCATCCATCGAGACGCCCGCGGCGGTGGCGTTGGCACCGATCGCCCCAAAGGCATCGGCCATGCCCTGGCCGGTGGTCTTGAACAGCTGCACCGCCAGCGCCGTCTTGCCGGCCACATCCTCGACCCAGTTGGCCTTGCCCATCTGCTTGGCCTGCTGCTCGAAGATGCCGTACATGGTGCCCATGTAGTTGGTGATGGTGGCGGTGTCGGCCTTGGTGGCTTTGGCGAGTGTGGTGGATGCGCGGGTGAAGGCGGGCAGTTCGTTGCCTTCCAGCCCGGCGATCGCGGATTGGATATCGTAGGAGGAGCGCACGATCTCGGTGGCCGACTCACCATACTGGATGGAGAGTTTGAGCGCCTCGCGGCCCAGTGCCCCGAGCACATCCTTTTGCACATCGAGGGAGGCCACTTCCGCCAGCGCCCGATCCATTTCGATGGCGGGGCCCAGAGCCCCCTGGATCGCCATGACGCCGCCGGCGACGGTGGTGGCCCCCATGGCCATGCTGCCCCAGCCCTGGCGGCCAGCCTTGCTGACCTTGTCCATCTGGGCATTGATGCCAGCAAGGGGCTTGGTGACCTGGTCAACCAAGGCCACCTGCATCATCAATTTTTCCATCCAGGCCATAGGGGTCTCTTATCCGTTCAGTGCTTTGGCGATACCCTCGGCCACAGCGATGGCGTTGGAGTCTCGGTGGTACTTGTCTAACCAGGTAGCGCGAGCCAGGCTCTCGATGTCGTCATCCTCATGGGGCAGGTAGTAGCGTCGCAGCGCCAGCACCTGCTCCAGTTGGTTGCGCTCGATGGCCTCGGTACGCGCGGTCAGTTTTTTACGGTGATTTCCAGATCAGGGGCGAACTCTTTGTTGATGGCGCCCGCCAGCTGCAGCGCGGCACTGGGCCGCTGGAGCAGCTCATCGAGTGCCTCTTTGCTCTCGGTGCAGACGATCCTCTTCAGGTAGTTGTGAGCCGGTGCGACCTTGTCGTTGGGCATCATGTCGTTGATGAAGCCGTTGTAGGCGGTCATGGTCGGTTCAAAGCTGATGTCAGTACCGGCGATGGTCAGGGTGATTTTTTTGCTCATGGGGTGGTTTCCTCTTGGGTTATCCAGTCGTTCAGGGTGCTGAGTTGGGTTTGGCAGCGGCGCAGCGCCGTCTGCAGGGTGGGGATAAACCGCACGGCGTCGCCGTAGGTGTTCCCCGTGAATTCAGGCTCCGGGCAGTGAGGCACCAGCCCCGGCGGCGGTAGGCGCTTGACCACCTGGGTTTTCACCACGGTGGTGGGCTGGCTGGAGCAGGCGCAAAGCACCGCCAGGCAGAGGCTCGCGAGCGCAATCCGGGCGGCCCGCCGGTGGCGTGGCCAAGGCGTGTTGCAGTTCATCGGCGGTTTTCCTGTTCTGGTTGTCGAGCTCGGTCAATGCCGCGTTCTGGTCGTTAAGCAGCAGGCGCAAGCCCGTCGTTATCAGCTGCTGCTCCTGGAGCTCAGCGGCCTGCTGGCCGTTGGCTGTCTGCAGGGTGCCGATGGTCTCGTTGGCCGAGGCCAGCGCTTTGCCACGGCTATCCAGCATGCGACTGCCCAGGAACAGGGCGGCGCCCATGACCAGTACCAGGACAAACAGCAGGTTGGAGAACAGCTCCTTGAGGATGTTCATGCTTCCACCATGGACAGCCGGGCTGGCGTACCGATCGGCAGCTCACCCACCGGCACCGGCTCATTCAATGGCCAGCGGTAACCGGTGACGCGGGTCAGTGGAAATTCACGGATATTCACCTCATCCCCTTGGTTGCCACCGAGCACCAGCAGGTTGCCGGAGGGTGACTTGCCGACCACGAATCCCACATGGCCACCACCGTCACGGGTGAACACCACCACGCAGCCAAGCACGGGGCGATCCAGTTTCTCGCCCCAGTCCAGGTAACTCTTGGCGCTCTCAAAGCGAGTCGACTGGATGCCGACCCGTTCAAGGCAAGCCCCGACAAAGGCGGCGCACCACGGGGTTTCATCGTCTTTGATGCCGCCCCGCTTGATCGCCTTCCACATGTCCAGGATGGCCTGGGCATGTTTGGGCCCTTTAATCTCTCTGAGGCCCAAGAACGTGCGAGCCTCTTCAATCCAGCGCAGCGCCATGTCATCCCTCCTTCTTGTTGAAAACCGTCTTTGCCCGATCGCGGATAAAGTCCATGCCGAGCAGCCCCACCATGCCGCCGATAAAGGGGGATGCCTCATAGGGCACGCCCAGCAGGGTGGTGCCGGAGGCGGCGGCCAAGGTGATCAGGCCGCACATGGTTGATTCGATCAGGCGGCGGCGCCCGCTGCCGCCGTCATAGGTGATGCGCATAAACGAAATGCTCAGCGCCAGCAGCGCCCCGGAAACTGCGGGCCAGTTGTCCATCAGCCAGGCCAGCAGGGCGGCCCAGAGGGTGGGGTCTTTGTTTGGCATAGGGTTCATATCCCGTTCTCGATGCTTATTGGCCGCGACGCTCTGCGCGGCTCTGGCAGGGCACGCATTTGCGCACCCCGGGTACTCGCTGGCGGCGTTCCTCCGGGATCGGGTCATCGCACGCTTCGCAAAGGTGCAAGCTCTCGCCCTGGTAGTGGCTGCGGCCAAGCTGGCTATCCAGCTGGGCCGCCAGCATCCGCTCGGCGTGTTGGTTGGCGCGGTCGATCAGATCCATCGGTTAGCCCTTGAGGTGACGGGTGTCGTCATCCGACAGGTACGGCATGCCGTTGATGTGCACGAAGTCCGGCGAGGTGACGAACCCCTTGATTTTGTGCACCCCCTTGCTACCGCCCTTGGGATCGATATCGAGCAGGTCAGAGATCACCAGCTTCACGCCGAAGGCTTCCACCTTCATGGTCTCGTCGCCGGTGTCGGCGTAGAACAGCACATCGTCCGGCTTCATGCCGCGCCAGCTGCCCTGACGCTTGGCGCTCTCACACAGCATTTTGAAGTTCTTGGCGTCGAGCTCGAACTCCAGCTCTGCGGCCACATCCCCATCGATATAGCCATCAGGGATGCCACGGGTTTGCGCCACGGCGCTGTTGTCGGTGATGGAGAGGCTGGCCTTCTCGATGTGCACCATGGTGCCCATCAGGGTGGTGTCGAAGGACTGGCCTGAAATACGGCGGGTCATGGGTTAGCCCTCCCCGTTGTTGAGGCTCAAATCGAGCATGATGTTGACGGTGATCCCCTTGGGGCAGTCCACGGTGCGCACCACTACATAGATGGAGACCAGGTTCTTGGCGGTCCACTGGATGCGGATGTCGCCATCCTTGGGTGAGGCGATGTCGCCCGGGAACGGCTGGCCGTTGATGGTGATGGCGCTGGCCATCTGGCGCAGGTCCTTGCCGAAGAACATGACGGCGGCCTCGGTGCTGCCCGGGGTGGAGTTGAACGAGCGATCGCCGATGCGGGCGATGGCACGCAGGCGCATCCGGCGGGCGACCTTGTAAGCAACACGCAGGTTTTCGATCACCTGGTAGTCGCCGCCCTCGACGTCCAGGGTGCGGCCATCGGCCCAATAGGTGCCGTCAAAGTCCGGGTACCACATCGGCACCGAGTAACGGCTGGCTTCCAGGGTCTGCAGGGTGGCCAGCGGCAGTTCGGTGCCGTCCTTGTCCTTGGGGGTAGCACCAAGGCCGACCACCGAGCCGGTTTTCACCCGGCAAGGGCTATCAGCGATGCTCACTGCCCGGTTGCACAGGCGGCCGGCGTAAGCCCCGATGAGGTTGGGCCACAGCTGCGGGATCAGGGAGACCGATTCAGCCGCGATGCCATCCTGCAGGGCAGCCAGTTCTGCCTCGTATTCGCTCCAGTCCTGACCACCCTCGGCGGTGGAGACGATACCCGGCACCGCCAGCAGCATGGCTTGCCAGCGTCCCCATTTGGCGATCAGCTCCTGGTTGAGGGCGTGGGCGGCGTTGATTTTCGCCTTGTCCCACTCCTGCCCCAGCACCACGCAGCCCTCGAAGGATTGGGTCTTCTGGGCGGTGCGAACGGCATCCTTCCAGTCCATGTCGGTCGGCAGCACGAAGGCGGCGGCCGTCCAGTTCTGGCCGGCGTTGGCCATGGCGGCCTGCAGGTTGGTTTTCAGCTCGCTGTCAGCCTCGCCCAGCAGGGTGTCAAAGTTAGACTGGGTGTTGAGCGAGAGCAGCTTGTTGGTGTTGGTCGGCGCACTGCCGATGAACAGCAGGTGGCGCTCGACTTCCGTCACAGGCCCCTGCATCTGGTTCAAGTTGTTGATCTGTACATAAGGCCACATGCCGTTATTTCCCCTTCATGCCTTGCTTGTTGACGTCCCAGCCGTAGTTGATGCTCTGCAGCGCGCGGGCAAAGGCCTGCTCGCGCTGCTGGGTGTTGGCGCCCAGGAACGGGCGGGCCGGTAGCTGGATCTCCCAGCTCTCTTTCACCGGTTCATCCTTGAGTTTCTTGATGAGCAACCCCGCCTGGGCGTAGTTGAGGTTGCCCGTTATCCAGCCCAGTGAGGCCGAGCGGTATGCCCGCTTGCGCTTGCCCGGGCGTTTGAACCCCAGTTCCCGCAACTTGCGGGCTTGTGCCTTGCTGGCCTGCTTGTTTTTGCCGCTGTCGCTGGGGGCAATCCGGCGCCGGCTGGCTGCCGTTACCTTGTAGGTGTGCCCCTTCTGGTGGGTGTTGGCGATGACCCCGGCGTGGGCACTCATGGTGCCCTTGGTGAACCCCAGCTCTGCCACGTCCTGACGAGGCTCGCGGATCTGCAACAGCTTGGGCAGGCCACGCAACATCTTGCGTTTGCCCCGCTTGCGCGGTGCCCACGGTTGGCCGTTGGGGTCTTGTTGCTGGCGCACGTTACGGGCGGCCAGCTTCTTCATCTCGTTGGCTGCGCGCCACACCAGACGCTTGCGCTGCTTGGGTGGCAGGGCCAGCAGGTTGAGCTGGTCTTTGCTGCGGTGAGTGTCCAGGGTGATGGTGATCATGACTGGCCACCGATCTGGTGATGGCCGGTATCACCTACGTTCAGGTTGATATGGTCGGCCACCCAGATGTCGTAGGGGGCCACGTTCCAGCGTTTGCCGTCCCAGTTGATGGGGCCCAGCTCGTGCTCAACCAGGCGCAGCGGCTCGGTGAAGGGGAGCTGGATCTCAAGGTCGGCCGTCCTCTCATCGTTCGGGGTAACGGCGTACTCGGGATCGTCCAGCTCGAACCGCTCGCGGAATTCGTCATGTTCCTGCACCCAGGCCGCTACTGACGCGAGCACGATGGCTGGATCCAGTTCGCGAAACGGCAGCTGCTCGATGGTGAACACCGCCTGATAGGTGAGCCATGCCACATCCACCCCGGTGGGGCCCATGTTTTTGGGCTCCAGCCGGATGGTGCCGTTCTCCATCCAGCTATCGAGCGTCTTGTGGCACTTGGCCGGCAACACCCGCAACAGCTCGGCGTGGAGCGCCTGCAGGAAATAGCCCTGGGCCTGCTGCTCATTCATGTCACTGTTCATATCAGCGAGACCCCCGCTCTGTGCTTGCCCTTGATGCTGCGCACTAGTTGCTGACTCTCGGCCAGCAGGTGGGCGCGTTGGTCTGGCGAACGCTCTACCTGGTTGTTGGCGGTCGCCCGCTCGGTGACGCTGGCGAACTCGGGTAGCAGCGCGGACTTGGCGCGCGCAAAGACAGCGGCCAGATACTGCTCGGTCAGGGCATTGCTGCCCCCTTCCAGGCTGGGCCCGGGTACCTCGGCGGCGGTGGTGTAGCCCTTGCCCAGCAGCGTGGCCTGATGGCTTTCGAGCTGCAGGTTGATTTCAGAGACTGCGGCCAGCAGGGCGGCGCCGGTGGTCTGGGTATCTAGATCGGCAGGCACGGCACGGCGGCGCTCAAAATCGGCGACGGCCACATCCGGCCAGAACCCGTCATTGCGGATAGTGGCGGCGCTGTAGTCGATGTCCTTGCCTGCAAACATGGCTTGCCTCGCTGGTTGGTTGAAATGGGGCACCCCTGTAGCCACGCAATTGCCGCAAGGCTCGCCAGAGGCTGCCCATGGCATTCGCGCCGGGGTGCGGTGGCGCGGAGAGTCTTATTGCTCCGGCTTTTTATTCCGGATTAAGCGCCCGCAGGCGCATGGCAATCTTTTGGCGCAAGGTGCCGACGCCCACCTTGCCGTGCAGCTTGTCGGCCTGGGCCAGCCAGTGATCGGCTTGCTCCAGGGTGGCGCTGTCACCCACGGCGCTGGGGCGGGGCTGGCCGTCGTGGTCACGTAGCAGCAGGCAACCGGCCGCCTTGAACCACTTGGCGGTCAACCGCTCGTTGAGGCGCCAGTCATTGCGCACCTTGTCGAACACCCGGGAGAACCAGGGCTCGACGGCATGACCTTCGGCCGACTGCTTCTCTGCCCACTCCAGCACGGTGTCGGCCACGAAGTGGGCCCAGTCACGCTTGATGTTGTTCGGGGTGCGCTGTCCCTGGGCAATGGCGAGCTCCGCCCAGGCAATGCCTGTGTCGAAATCCCCGACATCAAAGGCCCAGATGATGAGGCGCTGAAACAGCTCGTTCTGGTAGGGCTGGCCGGACTCACTGACGGCGGCCAGATAGCGCTCCACATAGGGGCGGTACTTGGGCATCAGCTCATCGCGTTTCATGTTCACCCGGTCCCCGATACGGGCCAGCTTGCGCAGCCGGACGATGTCCTGTTCCAGGGCAATCAACTGCAGGTGCAGGCTGTCCGCCACCGCACCGGTGGCCATGCCAGAGCTGGCGGTTTGCTGCGCCCCCTGCATGGCTTGCACGCGCTGTTTGTGACGTTGACCGGGTGAGCTCATGACTTAGGCCTCGGGTACTGCCGGCGCGGCGCCGATCTCGATGTCGGCCTCTTCAAAGCCGCCATAGGCCAGGTGCTCGCCCAGGGCATAGCCTTCCATGCGCCAGTACTGGTTATCGAAGCACTTGCGATCCTGGTTATCCTCGGCCTTGCGGTTGCGCGTGCCGCGCTGGGTGTAGCAGTGCAGGTTGTCCAGGGTGGTGACCACCATCCGCTTGCCCGGGAAGAAGGGCGGGATGTAGGCCTTGCGCCCAGCAATTGACTCGGCCAGCTTTTGGGCGGCGATCTGCTCGCTCGGCTTGGTGGCTTCGCTGTAGAGCTTGGCTTGGGCCGCCGCCACCAGTTCGGTACCGACCAGCACTACCAAGCGCGGGTCTTGGCGGAACAGGGGATCGATGGTGGTGTTGATAAGATCGGAGGCCATCTCGTCCAGGGTCTTGTAATCGCCCTTGCCGTCCGGGTCGAAGTGGATCTTCTTGCCGGCCCCGGCCTTGATGATCTGGCTGCCGCCGTTCCACTCGCGGGCGATCTGATGCCAACCCTTGTTGACGTCTTCACCCAGCGGATGAGCCTCGGGGTCGGTCGTCTCTTCGGCAGATACGCCGTTCCAGCCGACCCGCAGGATGTCGAGGGCGAATGCGGTGTTGATGAACTCACCGACCAGGCGGATGAACTCGCCCTCGCTGCCAGCGTTGGCCCAGACGCACAGGGTCGCCCAGTCGAGCGAGGCACACGAATCGGTCTCGGTCAGCTCGTAGGTGTTGCCATCCACGCCGACCTTGCCGTTGAAGCGGCCATTTTTCTTGCGGCCGGTGAACAGCTTGCCGATGCCGACTTGCACCACCTGGCCCTTGATCTGATCCACATCCATGCAGGTGATGAGGTTCAGGAACTCGACCGAGGCGAGCAGGCCCGCGCGCAGGCCGGTTTCCACCGGGCCACTGATGACGCTGAACTGTTTGTCCAGCACGTTAACGGGGATGCCATAGGTCTTGGCCAGGGCAGCGCTGTATTTTTCGAGGCGCTGACGGGCCTGGACGGTTAGGGTCTGACTCACGGTCGCTCCTTAATATGCGGTGGGGGTATCGTCACCGCCGAGCGCGCCCGGGCGTTGGCCCGGCACTTCAACGGAGAACTGGTCGATCTTGGCGGTCAGTTCACTGAGCTGGGTTTGCAGCTGGTTGAACTGCTCGGTGGTGACGCCGGGCTTGTCTTCTTTTACCGGGTCGATGACCGGTGCCGGTTCGGCCTCCGGTTTGGTTTCCAGCTTGGCGCTGAAGGCATCGATCTTGGTGCCAAGGCCTGTCAGGGCCCCCAGCATCTGATCGAACTGTTCTGGTTTCATTTCCTCATCCTCGGATTGGCTGGGGGTGGGTTGTGGTTCGTGCTCGCCATGGCTGGACAGCAGGCTGAACAGCTTTGAGAGCAGGCTGTCGGGCTTCTCGTGCTTGGGCAGCTTGAACATGGAGAGATCCAGCGGTTCGCTGGTGCCGATGGTTTGGCCCTTGCTGCTCTTGCTGAACTTGAGATGGGTGGTGCCGGTGCTGGCGGGCTGGTCGGTGACGCCCAGGCCAATCAAGTAGGTTCGGCCCAGATCGGCGAACTGCTCGAACGGTTCGATGGAGCAGAACTGGTACTGGCCGCTTTGGTTCCAGTAAACGAGGTCCCGGTTGGGACAGAGGACGGCGAACAGTTTGAGCTTGCCGTCTACCTCTTCGGTCTTGAGGGCCTGCACGGTGCCATAGCTGGACCAGCGATCATGCTCCGGCCAGATGACGGCGGTGTAATAGGTCGGGTCGTAGGTCTCGGCCATGTCGACCAGCCATTCGCGGGTGATGTCTCGGCCGTCCACCGCTTTGCCTTCGGTGGCGATACAGACCCAGCCAGTTCTCAAGGTTGATTCGTTCATGCCTGCTCCCAATAAGATGCGGGCTCAGGCTATCGGGTCGGCGAGGGGGTTTCATCCGGTTGTGTTCGGGGGGATTCGGATCCAGCGGGATATCCGAATTGCTCAGAACATCAGTGGGATAAGTGGGGATAGTGGGCTGGCTATGATGGCGCCATCATTCATATCGATGGAGGCGCCGTGGCGTATCCCGAAGAGATCCGCAATGCCGCGCGGGGACTCTACCTTAAGCGATGGACCCCCCAGGAGATCAAGGACGAACTGGGGCTCAACTCCTGCCGAATCGTCTACTACTGGGCCGAAAAGCTCGGCTGGCGGGAGCTGCTCACTGATGAGGCGGTAGAGGATGCCATCGCCCGCCGGGTCAATGTGCTGCTGGACCGCGAGAAGAAAACCCCGGGCGAGCAGGACGAGCTGGACCGGCTCATCGGCCACCATGTCAGCCTCAAAGAGAAGGCGCTCAAGTGGGCAGAACGGCAGCAGGCACTCACCGCTCGCCGCGAGAGTGGCGATGAACCCGCCACTGAGCGGCCGCGCCGTGGCCGAGGCGCCCAGGATGGCGGCAGCAGCAAGGGCAAAGGCGGCAAGAAGGGCAAGAACCAGATCGGCCACCTGACAGAGGCCGACTTTAGCGAGTGGCTGGGTACCCTGTTTGGCTATCAGCTGCGCTGCCGGGAGGCCAAGAACGACCCGGCCTTGCCGCGTACCCGTAATATCCTCAAGTCACGCCAGATCGGCATGACCTACTACTTTGCCGGCGAGGCGCTGGAAGATGCCATTTTGACCGGCGGCAACCAGATCTTCCTGTCCGCCACCCGGGCCCAGGCGGAGGTGTTTCGCTCCTATATCTGCAAGATTGCCCAGACCTTCCTGGGGGTCACCTTGACCGGCAACCCCATCGTCTTGTCGAACGGCGCCGAGCTTATCTTTTGCTCCACCAACTCCAACAGCGCCCAGTCTCGCTCCGGTAACGTCTACATCGATGAGTATTTCTGGATCCCCAACTTCGAGCGGCTCTCCGATGTCTCCAGCGCCATGGCCACCCAGAGCCACTGGCGTAAAACCTATTTCTCCACGCCATCGAGTAAGGTGCACGAAGCGTACCGGTTCTGGACCGGGGATCGCTGGAAGGGTACTCGCCCAAGTCGGCAGGCTGTTGACTTCCCTAGTGAAGATGACCTGCGCGACGGGGGGCGCATCTGTCCCGATCGGCAGTGGCGCTACGTCATCACCATCGAGGATGCCATACGCCTCGGCTGCAACCTCATCGACATCGAGGAGCTCAAAGACGAGTACCCGGAGGAGGTGTTCGAGCGCCTGTATCTGTGCCGGTTTATCGACGATGCCCTGTCGGTGTTCAAGTTCCAGGACATGGAGCGGGCAGGGGTGGACCCGACCCGCTGGGAGGACTACAAGCCCGGGCGTCCCGACCCGTTTGGCCGGCGGGAGGTGTGGCTGGGCTACGACCCGAGCCGCACCCGCGACAACGCCACCCTAGTGGTGGTCGCCCCGCCTACCGCCGCCGGCGAGCGGTTCCGGGTGCTGGAAAAGCACTACTGGCGCGGGCTCAACTTCCAGTACCAGGCGCAGGAGATTGAGCGCATCGCCAAGAAGTTTCGGGTCACGTATCTCGGGGTCGATGTCTCCGGCATCGGCGCCGGGGTGTTTGACCTGTTAAAACCCGTGTTCAAAGGGGTGTGCCACCCCATCAACTACAGCATCGAGAGCAAGTCGCAGCTGGTACTCAAAATGATCGACGTGGTGGAAGCCAACCGCATCGAGTGGGACAGCTCGGATCGGGATATACCGCTGGCGTTCCTCGCCATCAAGCGCAGCACTACCGGCGGCGGCCAGATGACGTTTCGGGCTGCCCGCGACAACGTGACCGGCCATGCCGACGTGTTTTTTGCCATCGCCCACGCCGTGGCCAACGAGCCACTCGATACAAACCGCAAACGAAAATCCAGCTGGGTCACCAGCCAGGAGAGAAAGGCAGCATGACCAAACGACAGCAAGCACCGGCCAAGGCGGCCACCCCTTCCACTCGCCCCTCCGTGGTGTTCAGCATGCCGGAAGAGATAGACCCCACCGCCTGGATGACGGATTACACCGGAGTGTTCTACAACCCCTACGGCGAGTATTACCAGCCGCCCATCGAGCGCAAGGGGTTGGCCAAGGTGGCCCGGGCCAACGCCCACCACGGGGCCATTCTGATGGCGCGGCGCAACATGGTGGCGGGGCGCTTTACCAACCAGCGCGCCACCATCACGGCGTTCGTGCACAACTATCTGCAGTTCGGGGATGCAGGACTGCTTAAAATTCGTAACGGCTTTGGCCAGGTGGTGGGGCTGCACCCGCTATCGAGCGTATACCTGCGCCGGCGTGAGGATGGCTGCTTTGTTTACCTGCAGCAGCAGGGCAAGCCGAACCTGATTTACCGGCCGGAGGATGTGATTTGGCTAGCTCAGTACGACCCCGAGCAGCAGGTCTATGGCATGCCCGATTACCTGGGCGGCCTGCAGTCGGCCCTGCTCAACCAGGATGCCACCCTGTTTCGGCGCAAATACTTCCTCAACGGCGCCCACATGGGATTCATCTTCTACGCCACCGACCCGAACATGGACGATGACACCGAACAGGAGATGAAGGACAAGATTGCCAACAGCAAGGGGGTGGGGAACTTCCGCTCCATGTTCGTCAACATCCCGGATGGCAAGCCCGACGGCATAAAGCTTATTCCGGTGGGGGACATCGCCACCAAGGATGAGTTTGCTGCCATCAAGGGGATCACCGCCCAGGACGTACTGACCAGCCACCGCTTTCCGGCCGCGCTGGCCGGTATCATCCCGACCAATGGCGGGGGAGGGCTTGGGGATCCCGAGAAGTACGATGCCACCTATGCGAGGAACGAGGTGCTGCCACTGTGCGAGCTTATCCAGGATGCCATTAACAGTGCGGGACTCCCTCGCTCCCTCTGGGTCGATTTTCGGGAGAATATCGGTTCGGCTGTATAAACAAACAGTGTTTGCTGTGGCAAGATAGGCTGTTGATTTGGATAGAAAAGGGGGCGTAATGCGGGTTTATTGCAAAGTGTGTGGCCAGCGGGGCCGCATTACCAAGACCAACCGACTGAGCGACGATGTCTCGGATCTCTACTGTCAGTGCACCGATGCGGAGTGTGGCCATAGCTGGGTGGCCACTTTGTCATTCGCCCACACCCTAAGCCCCTCGGCCAAGACCACGAACCAGCTGGTGCTGAGCTTGATGGGGTCGCTGACGCCAGAGGGGCGGCAGTTGGTACAGAAAGGACTGGGGGCGCAATAGCGCCCCCAGTTGTTATTCTCAATCTACTTGAAACTGTCATACATTGTTCATATGCACTTATCGTGAGATAATGCTTGGCAGTCGGTGTTCCGCTATGAAAATGATTAGAATCTCAGCTAAGTAAGTCTGCGAACTCGCTCTCGAAATCATCCTTTTTGGTTTTAGGCAAAACCCAAGCAGCTAAGTTTGGATTCCAGCTTGCCCAAGCTTTAAGATCCGAGCGTATTGGCTTCGTATCTCCCTTGATGAGATAGCTATTCTTGTATTCCTCAAGATATATCTTTCCTTTGAATGAGGTTGTGGTTGTTTCTTTTTCTATTGGAATAGGTGCAACGTCGTTTAGCGGCGCATCTTGGAATGGCTTTAGTCTAGTCATTTGCATCTTAATTTGCATACAAGCCGGATTAAGGGCCGCCATCCAGTTTCCATCAGTACGAGCACCTTCATATCTACCTGGGGTAACTCCGGCTAGATCACTAGGGAGTCGAAGGTCTGCCGCATTGTCTGGTATAAGAAAGAAGGATCTCTCTGATCCAAGACGACCGATGAAAAGCCCTAGTTCAAATAATACGTTGTCACGTACAACTTGGTTGGTATTTCCTCTCATTACGGTAATGTCATCTGGCGAGAATACGAAGATGCCAAAATCTGAATCGCGCAGTATACGAATCAAATCGGAGAGTGTGGAGTTAGAAAGCTGGAATACGCCATCTTTCCAAACTGTGCATTCAGCATCGTATGACAGGTTTGCATGGATTGCGTCTGCAATGTGCACACCTTCTCTTGAAGAGCCAATAAATACTTTTGGTTTCATAGGTCCTTACCATTTGGATGAAAAAATTAATAGTGATTTGATGAAGAACGGTATCAATCCATAAATCTAGCCTTACGCATAAGCCAGCATCATTCTCGTGATAAAAAATGGAAATAATTTTATAATCATCATATTACTAACCAGTGTGAGCTGTCTATAAATATTCTTTTGAACCCCCATATTATGGTGCTAGCACCTGCAACGCTGCAAAAACAAAGCTGGGCGCGGCAATGGAAGGAGCTACCAAGCTTTGTTTTCGAAAACAAACCGGGATTGTGATCGAGGTTACACGTATCACATGGTTTAGCTGGCCAAGATGTAGGCCGGCGTAATAAGGGATAAGGGAAAGGAGACGGCTTTCTGGTGGTCATTCTAACAGGCCCTGAGCGGTATTTACTGAAAGTTATTTTGTGACGACTCCTACATGTTAATGTGGCGTTGATCCGCCACAACCTGGTGTTGTGCTGGCTTGTAGGTGTAGTTAAGCCATTCGGTAGCGTCTGAGTTGGCGCGCTCAGTCGGGCTACCCGATACGATCTAAAGGAGGCGGTCTTTGATGGCGCACCGGAGGGTGCCGCTCTGGTCGATAGTCACAGAGATGAGCTCTTCCTCGATATGATGGCGGCCCATTGGTCGACCATCCGCTGAGTGCACCGGAACAGTGGGGGGCTAAGGCTTAATACGGTTCGGTTCTTTGGCTGCGATGGCTGGAAGGGCGCGGGTGACGGTTGCGCATAATGGTGCAGGCCAAGGTCTGCTGTTTGCTCTTGAGCATCCCCACCCACTGGTTGTTCTCCTTGGTTGGCCAGCGCTGCTGGAGTATACCGGTCGCCTACTTATCCAGGCGGCGGTACTCTTTGCGGCTCAACGTGTATACGTTATGTTTTCCCTGTTTAATTGCTCCCTAAAACCTTTGTTACAACTATGCCTAAAGTTATCTATCGGAGTACTTAATTGCATTTCCGAAAGAGACTTGTATAGGGTATTTTTCTTCATTCAATAGCAGTTTTTTATTTGCTGCATCAAAGAGATCAACATTTACAACATCTGATATTCTCAGGAGATAGAGGAATATGTCCGCGAGCTCCTCTTCTACTTTTATATGTTGCTTTTCACTTAAGTTTTCACTTTCCTTTTCCGTCAACCATTGAAAAACTTCTACTAACTCACTAGCTTCCACTGATAAAGCCATAGATAGATTTTTAGCATTGTGGAATTTATTCCAATCTCTTTTTGTTGCAAACTGCCTCAACTGTTCCTTAAGAAATTCATGGCTCTGTTCGCTTTGGTTGTTAGTTTTTGACATAAAATCCTACCAGTTCATCAAGAGTAATGTTTATCCCTCTTTCTATCAAACGTTCTTTACGCTGATTGAAAAAATACTCCAGTAGATTTATTACATCGACTACGTGTGAGTGATGAAACATACTATGACAGTTTGGGCATAGTGATAATATATTTTCAGGGACATCAAGACTAAACTTTATTTTATCTTGCATCTCCATAGGTATCAGGTGGTGCGCTTCGACAAAATTATTGTTGGTTACTCTCGAGGTGAACGTTTTGTGTGTTTGGTCTACCTCACAATCGAAATTTGCTGATTCAAGTGCACTTTTAGCCATGGAGCCTTTTCTGCTCCATTTCCCCTTCTCACTTGCGTTGGCATTAAGTTTCTGGGGAACTTCTATGGGACCTGGTTTCAGGGGCACTGCAGGCAGTTTTTCTACAAGGCTTTGATACTCATCCTCATCTGGAGAGCTAGGTTCAATCTCAGTTAACAATGATAGGAGTGTGGTTTCTTCAATGTCAGTGACTGTTGATTGTTCCAAGCGTTTACTACGCAGAGCCTTAATGACGTTCGAATGAAACTCAATGTTGGTCTGAGTGGGGGTTAACAGCACATCAGATGCTTGGTGAGTCAGCGTCCATTTAAAACGGTTTGCATAATAGTTTTCTTTGGTTATCTCCTCACCCGTCTTTTTATCATTTTTCTTAGTAACTCTTGGTGGCCACACCTCAGAATTATCAATAAAGAAGTTGGTGTTTACATCCCCATAAAGGACTGTGTCAACTTTAAATTTGAATTCTTCAACGAACTCTCTAATTAATAATTCATTTTTATAATTTGGGAAGATGTTATTTGGGTCTGCATAGATAGGGTTTTTACGCATGTCATCAATGTTATTTATAGACACGCCAATCAGAAAAATAACAGCGTCACCTGCTTTTATGTTTTTGTGTTCGCCAGCATTCATCATGCCCCATATGGAATGATCTAATGCAATACCAATGTTTTCAGCAGTTCTCTCATCATTTCGTAGACCAACAGTCCAAATTTTTCTTGCCATTATATAAAGACACCTGATTATGAAGAGAAAATGGTCTTCGCAAATGTTATCTAAGGAGCTTACCATTTTCTATGGTATCGGACTATCGATGCCCCCTACAAACGCCTGTTCGATGTAGTTGTGTTGTTCCTGAATCCATTTCGGCGCATCCAACCCTTCCAGCTCCCGCCACATCTCTGACTGATAGGGCTGCGGTAGCATCTCGATCCAGCAGCGGGTGCCGGTATGGCCCTGCGCCTGGTACACATCGGCGCAGAGCTGGACCAGCATCGGCCAGTCCTGATCGCCTTCTGGTACTGCGTACTCATCCGGTTGGTTCGGCTCTGCTGTCGATTGGCCTTCTGGCATCCAGTCCGGCTCGCTTGGTAGTGATCGACACGACTGCACCTGGCCGTTCTCAAGCCAGAGGGTGAAACCGTCAGCTGTGACGCTGGCGCCTGCCCGCAAACGGTCGATAGAGAAGGGAGATAACCCCCATTGCTCTGCCATCAACTGATCCGCGAACGCCTCAGGATCCGGCCGCGTACAGTTATTGTCAGAGCTCCAAGGAGCCGGGCTGTCGCCCGACTGAACTTCAACATCCCAGCCCGACGATCCGGCGGCCTTGGTGGCCTCATGGGTGCCTGCGGGCACCACTTCCCACCCTTGCAGACGGGTCTTGATCCCTAAGCGGGCGGTGTGTAGTCCCATTAGGCGTTTGATGTCTTCGCCGTAGCAGTTGGCCTGCTCCTCGATGAGGTGGGCCAGCTTGATGGGGTGCTCGGCGCGGGTTGAGAGGGCACCGCCCATGGCCTGGATATAGCAGCGAAAGATGCCGTTATCCGCGGCATAGCGTGCCGCCTCAAAGCGTGGGTCTTGCAGCACCGGCTTGGGTGGCCCCACCAGATCGCCGTGCTTCTTGGCGTTGCTGATGCGGCGCAGCTCGCGCCACACTCCGACCGGGGCACCGCCGATCTGCTGGAAGGTGCGGATCCCCCACCAACTTGCCCAGGCGCAGGCATGTTGGGCACCTATGTCTGCTTTGGTGCCGGCTTCGTCATCGCCATCAAGGTGTTCGCCATCGATGTTCTTGGCGATATAGGCGGCGATGTAACCGGTGGCATCCCCTTTGGCCGGGTCGATCTCTTTCCAGTCAAAGCGGGGGGTGATGTCGGTGAAGGGGATCCCCTGGTTGTTACGCTCCAGCTCCTGGTGGTCATGGCTCAGGGCGTAATGCTGCAGGGTGCTGATCACCCGCCACTTGTCGGCCGGGCGCATAAATAGCAGCAGGTGCCAGTGCGGTGTGCCGTCATGGTGGGGTTCGCAGACCCGAAAGCCATAGACTGGGGTATTGCTCCGCTTGAGGGCGGCTCGGGTCAGGCTCCACAGTTTGGCCAGATAGGCGCAGGTTTCACGCGGGGTGGCGCCTGCATACCGTTTGTTCTCAATGGCCCGGCCGTTGCGCTGCTGTGTCCAGGAGTGAAATTTGCTCGGGGCTGTCCAGGTAAAGAAGACTCCCACATGGCCTTGCTCCTCGGCGTAGTCCTCAAAGCCGCGCATGCGGGTCATCATTTCATTGCGGCGGTTGACCGGGTTGGAGGTGCTGGCCTCCCAGCAATCCTTCATCGACACCACCAGGTCATACTGGGCGTTCATCACCTCCGACTCGGCCAGCCAGCGCATCATGGCCCGCTTGCGCTCGCGCACCACCTTCATGGTGGCGTTCGAGATATAGGCGGACACCCCTTTACGCACCTTGCCGAGCAAAATGGCGATGTGCTCCTGCAGTCTGTCCCAGCAACGGTTAACCCTGCGTTCCCACCACTTGGCAGAGAGCAGGCGCACCATCACCCGGATGATCCATTCATCCTGGCTTTCTTGGTTCTTGAACTTGGGCATCCGTGGGGTGAACCCCCACTGATCGGCCGGTTGACGGATAGCTTCCCAGGTCAGCAGCAGATCCGGCTCCTCGCCGGCTTTGATGCCTTGCTCGATGTGGCGCCAGATCGCGGCCGTCTGGTTGGCGAACAGGTGGGCGACACGCTTGCGCCCCTCTTCATCGCGCATGGTGTGCGGGTCGACCGGGATCGCCTGGATAAGGCCTCGCACCCACTTGGTACGTTCACGCAGCCAGATGTTGGCGTTGCGGCAATTGCGGCTGGTGCCATCTTTGCGGCGTCGCACGTACTGCTTGAACAAGGTCAGCGTGAGTTGTTGTGACAGGCCATCAAGCAGCTGTATGGCCCAGACCAGATCGCTCTGGCCCGGGGTGCCGGTAAACACGGGGCCAAGGGCACTTAGGTCGAGGTGGGGCAGGGCGTTGGCAAGGGTATCGATGCGCTGCCGCAGTGTCCGTTTGGACAGCGGCAGCTTGGTGGTATTGCGGGTCATTGGGCAGTAGTACCTAGCAGCGAGTTGAGGGCGCAGCGGTGGCCCTTGATCACGAAGGAGGAATGAGCACAGATGCGACGGGCCGCCGCGCACTGGCGCAGGGTCAGCGCTATGGTGGCCCTTGGCCGTGGCGAGAGTTGGCGGCACTCAATGAGCAGGCGCTGGTAACCTTGCAGGCGCGCACTGGCGCCCCGCAGGTCTTCCCACCACCACCCCAAGTCCCGCTCCATCATTGATATCAGGCGGTAGTTCATTTGATGGTTTCTCCCAGTCCGTGCATGGGCGACACATCCGCCCACCAGTTCGCGATGGTGGCCGCCAGCGCAGCTTCACCACTGCCCAGCGCCAGCCAGTACAAGGCACGGATCGTGCCCAGTGCCAGCAGCTCTGCCACCTCGCCGTTCTCCGGGGCGATGAGGTATTCGCCCATCGCCGCTTGCCAATGCTTGGTCAGCTGGCTGACCGGTGCCGGTGGCTGCATATGGGCTGGGCCTGCTTCACCGCAGCCCGCGTTATCAACAGGGGCCTCCAGTTCAAACAGGTCAGCTGTCATGCCTCGTCCCCCATCACGGAATCGTCATCCAGCAAATCCTCTTGTTTGCTGGTCACGATCAATTGCACCTGGATGTATTGGTCGCCCGAGTAGAGCTCCCCCAGGGCGATGCGGTTCTCCTGTTCGCCACTGGCCAACAGCTCGGTCAACAGCGGCAACACGGCCAGTTCGGCCCGTTGGGCGATATGAATGGCGTCAATGCTCATGCCGGCTCCCTCTGATTCAGCGCGCGAAACAGCTGATGCCAGCGCAGGTTTTGTTGGGCTTGGGCTCGAAGGGAGTTCCCCTCCGAGCCACGGTAGAGATAAGAATGCCGGGTATGGCCCTGCAGCCGGGTAGACAGCTCATGCAGGGCGGCGATGGCCGCCTGTGGATGGATGTGGTTAAACAGACCTTTCATGCGATCCCCTCCACGATGCGGATAGAGCCAGACGTCAGACGCTCCATGCGGGCGTATCCGTGCTGGCCGCGCAGCCAGGTGGTGCCGCAGTTGATATAACCGCGGCTGGCCAGGTAGGCACTGGCGGCCCTGATAGTGGGTTCGGTGTGGCGAGTGATAACGGCGGCCATGGTCAGGCCTCCGCTATCTGGTTTGGGGCTTGCCCGGTCAGCAGCCAGTCGATGTGCTGTTTCAGGTCTGCATGGTTGGCAATGAGCAGGAACAGGCCGCCGCCAATCTCGCGGTACCCCAGCTCGTAGTTCTTGAGCGTGGTCGGGGGGATATCCAGCAGCGCGGCAAACTTGGGGCGGCTCAGGGCCAACTGCTCCCGCAACTGGCGCAGGCGCTTGGCGGCATGATGATTGAGCAGGTTGATTTGGGTCGGTTGTGCGGTCATGGTCAGGCTCCTTGTTGAGCGGTGCAGGGGTTAATGCGGTGAAACAGAGAGGCCCAAGCCAGGGCGGTGGAGCGCTCGATAAGCGCCACGCCGTCCGGGTGTTGGCTCAGACGGGCGCCATACCGGCCCGTCAGCTTGCGTTGCTGGATGCGAAGGTTGCGCAGAGCGCAGGGGATCGCTAAAGTTGTCATGTCGACTTCCTCATACGTTGTTGATAGAGGCCCGCTTGGAGTTGCAGCTCCGTAATGCGGGCTTTTTATTGCCCGATGGGTCGCGGGCCCTGTTGGCACATCGCAATACCTGCCGCGATAGCGCGTCTTTGCTGCAGCCTGGCTGCACGTTCCTTCTTCTGTCTTTCGATATCTCCGATAGGCCGGGTGACCGGTGCGGGATGCCACACTTTGCTGTCACAGCCGCCACGAAATTCCCCTTGATAATCCAGCGCCAGTACCGCCAAGCGGATTGCCTCTCGCTGTGCATGAGGAAGGGTGGAAAGGGTCGCCGTCATCAGTTGGCCGCGTGACTGACGGGCGATGGTGCAGATGGCTGCCTTCTTGGCTGAGCTGATAGCCAACCAGTCGGTATCCAAGCTGGAGCGGGTCTTGCCGAAAATTTCGCGCAGCAGCATGCAGCCCGCGGTGTTCATGGCGACCTGTTCCGCTGGCGTCAGCCCGGCGAGGTTGCGCTGTTCCGAATCAATGTGTTTTTGCATGGGCTCCCCCTTACATGGTCGCGGCTTGCATCAGGATGTCTGATGCACAGGCCAAGGCTGGTATCGCTTGAAAGCGTTGTTCGACGTCATGGATCAAAATGGCCAGTGAGCCCATGGCTGATGTGGCCACGCTCACCAGGGTGTTGCGTTCAGAACGGGTGATCCGGCCACGCTCGGTCAGCTCCAGCGCCCGCTGGCCAATGCTGGCGATCTTGGCGTTCAGGTCGATCGCCTGATGTGGCAGGGAAGCGGCCCGTTCTGCCTGGGGGATGGCAACTGCCGTCAAGCCACAGCCAAACAGGGCGCCATCGAACAGGGTTTCATCGCCATCACTCGCTTGGGTGATGGCAATCAGCTCGGCTACCGTCAGTTCATGGGGCTGATCGGGGTTTAACTTGTTGCGCAGGAGCTGCGGGTTCATGCCGACCCGTTGGGCGATCTCGGCCATGTTGTGACTGGCCGCAAAGCGTTGGCAGGCGCTAATCCAATGCGGATGTTTGCTGGCGTATTCGGTAAACATGCGAGGTTCTCCTTGACCCGTTATGGTGTCTGCAGGTTCACGCGAGCGTCATGGTGACGTAGCGCTCGGCCTGATAACGGGCCTGCAGGAACAGGGCGTAAAGGTTGACCTCGCGAGGTGCGCCCGGACCGTCTTGCAAGATGGGCAACTGGCCGCGGTCGGCGCGTTTCTTGATAGCCCCAATGCTCATGCCCTGGCGCTTGGCGTACTCTTCTAGGCTTTCGCTGACGCGATTGCCAAAGGGGTAATCAAGCGGCAACTGGCTTACGTCGCTGGGGATACGGATGGGTTTGATTCGAGCAGTCATGGTGAATCCTTCTCAGGGGGTTCAAACACAAGGGGTTGGTTGTGGCGGGACGCTGCGCGAGTCGGCTTTTAACTTGCCGTCAGTCAGCACCTCGATTTGGTAGGCGCGGCCTTTGGGGATGGTTTCGTCCCACTTGCTGACCGCGGCGTGAGAGATCCCAATGGCCTTGGCTATGGCAGTGATGCTGCCGAAGTGTTCTAAGACGTCATGTTTCTGCATTTCTGGCCCCACAAATATAACTTAAGGATCATTTGTGGCTGGAGCGTAACTTATGTAATAAGTGGGAGTCAAGAGAGTTTGATACTTAAGTGTTATTTCGGAATGGTAACTTAGGTTTCATGGAAACGATTAATGACCGCATAACTGCCAGCCGGCAGGCACAGAAAATGAGTAAGGCTGAACTTGCCAGACGTGTTGGTATTTCCCATGCGTCTGTTAGCAAGTGGGAGTCGGGACTTAACCAGCCAAAAGGGCGCTATCTCAATGATTTAGCGGCAGCGCTGGGGGTCACTGTTGACTGGCTTCTGACTGGTGAGGGGGAGGCGAGGGGACAGCCTACACCGGAAGCTATGCCCGGATATCACAACGTCGAACCGGCCGTGATCCCGCAAGGAACGCGCGTGCCTGTGTTGAGTTATGTCCAGGCCGGCCACTGGCACGAGATGTGCGAGCAGGCTACTGCCTTCGATGGCAACGTCGAGTATGTGACGGCGGGGGTCGATGTCGGCCCTTGTGGTTTCGGCCTCTGGTTGCGTGGTAAGTCGATGGAACCCTTCTTCAAGGAGGGTGACCTCATCATTGTTGACCCTGAAGAAGCGCCCCAACCTGGGGATTTCGTCGTGGCCAAGAACGGCAGCGAAGAGGCCACCTTCAAGAAGTACCGGCCCCGCGGCATCGATGAGAATGGCCAAGAGGTGTTTGAACTGGTCCCCCTCAACGACGATTACCCAACCATGCACTCCGACCGGCAGCACATCCAGATCATCGGCGTGATGGTTGAGCACAGGTCTTATAGAAAAAGACAAACAGGGCGCTAACAAGTACCTTTACAAACAATTTTGACCTAGCACGGTATATAAATAATAAAGGGTTGTAAATAATGGACCATGCGCTTTCTTCATATAGTCTTAGATGCTTAAATCCAGAGGATAAAAATGGAAGAAAGCAGAATCTACATAAACTAAACAGTATATGTGGTAGGGATTTATATGCATTGTTAATTGCCTTCATGAATTCTCGTTTGGAATTCACAAAGGTTGAGACGAAAAAACAAGTCTACAAATTTGATGAGCTTGAATTTGATCAGGGGAATAGAATTATATCAGGGTGGATGCACTATGGTAAGTACGGGCGCCGATCAGAAATTATTAACATAAACAGCAATGAAAAAGAATTTGACAAGAAAACGCAAAATGCAGACATGTCGAAATTTTTCTTTTTGTTTTGGATTCCTTATGATACTGATGGTATCGCATTGTTTCACACTATAAAAAAAGATGGTGTGAAAACCATGTTTCATTCTGAGTTTCAAAAGTACTTTTCTCGAATAATCCTTGGTCGAACATTACAAATTAACTCACTCACCTATGAAAAAGCACTGCAAGAGTGGGCGAATGCTAATATTACGGAAATTAAAGCTGTAAGATTTAAAGGGCAAACAGATATTGCAGATATCCCTAGTTCATTTGGTGGACATCATATTGATTATGTGATTAGACCACAAAAAAACTCTAGACTTGGAAAGTTGAAATCTATTTTGTCAAAGTCTAGTGATGAGGCCGCTCTCGTGGAGGAGCTGGATGAGCTTAGTGGTGATATAGTTGTATCATTGGAGCTTGATGGAAATAGCCGAAAATTAAGAATTGGTAGAAATAGTCGTAAAGCTCTGTGTGAAATAATTCTTCCGGATGAAGTAGAATTAATAGATGGCAATCCTACACTGGCTGCTTTGAAAAAATTCAGCCATGGTATACTATTAGAGTTTATTGATAAGCTTCATCCAAGGAGAGGGTTGTCATGAGTTCTAAAATAAGTGTGACACATATAGTCAAGAGCCACTATAAAACGCTATTTTCCTCATCGTCTATTGAGACGAAAGTTGCTGACGCTACTATATTTTTTGTTCTGCCATTAGCCATGTCAAGTCTGGCAATGTGGGCAGGTTTAGTCGCCGATAATGATTTAGTATCATTATGTGTTAATTTTGGGTCAATTTTTACAGCATTGCTTTTAAGTGTGTTGGTTTTGGTCTATGACCAAGAAAATAAAATCATCGATAAAATTCGTGAAGCCAACTCAAAATTTAGTGCAGAGGGAAATGGGGCTTCGATTCTTCCTGAAAATATATTGTCTCAGCGATTACGTTCACCAAGAGATGACAATAAACGTGTTTTAATGAAAGAGTTGTACGCAAACATTGCATATTGCATAGTCATATCAGTATTGTTAGTAGCCATATCCGCTATTAATTTAGGTATAATTACGATTGCTAAGGATGCAATTTTTAATGCAGGAGGAGTTAATAAATTAATATTTACACCTTTGATGGTGTTTTTATCTCTGCATCTTCTGGTAACTATTGTCATGGTTGTAAAACGCCTTTACTCATTACTGTTGAGCAATGAGGATTGAAAATATTCATTTTGGCTTTTATACATACCTAAGTACTGCATAGGGTTATCTAATAAATATTTGTTGTAGGGGCAGTCGACAACAATTTATTCGAGATTAATCAGATTGGGGACAAGGCCAAATTGTTCAAATAAGGGGGGGCCAGCGAATGCTGGATCCGTTTTTATAGGTTAGCGCTTTCTACGATCGTCCGGTTACCCCCAGCACCTCCAGTTTTCCTATGTATGCAGTAGCCTCAGTTAAACACTGCTAACCATCATTGAAATGCTGTATAAAACCACAGTGTTTTGATGGAGGGTGATGACAGTGAGAGTGCAGTGGTTGGGTACGGTGTCGATGTGCGGGCAACAGGGATGGATGAGCGCCTTCCTATTGAAGGAGGGGCAATGAGCATCAAGTCCACCCCCGAGGGTTACCTGGTTGATATCCGCCCGCAGGGGAGGGAAGGCAAGCGGGTCCGCAAGCGTTTCAAGACCAAGTCCGAGGCCCAACAGTTCGAACGTTGGTTGATCGCCTCCGAGCACAACAAAGAGTGGGTGGATCGCCCGGCAGACAACCGGCCGCTCTCCGAGCTTATCGAGCTCTGGTGGCGTTACCATGGTCAGACGCTGAAATCGGGGGAAAATGCCATTACCCGACTGCGCAAATTGGATGCTGCGTTGGGCTATCCCCATGCCCGGCAAATAAACCGCCTGCTGTTTGCTGAGTATCGGGCGCAACGTCTCCAAGTCGGGTGCCAGCCCAGTACGCTCAACTGGGAGCAAGATAGGCTTAGTGGTGTCTTTTCCGTGCTGATTGCATTGGGGCACTACCACAATGAACACCCGCTCAAGGGGCTGAAAAAGCTCAAACAGGTTGACCGCGCTATGGGGTATCTCACCCATGAGGAAATTGGTAGCCTGCTGGCGGCGCTGAGAGGTGACAACCTGAAGGTGGTCAAGTTGTGTTTGGCCACCGGAGCCCGCTGGAGCGAGGCGACGGGCCTGCGGCGAGATGATGTGATTGCCAGCCGGGTGACCTACATCAACACCAAGAACGGCAAGAACCGGACAGTGCCCATCTCGGCCGCCCTGGCGAAAGAGATCACCCAAGGTGTTCGGCGTGGCCCGTTATTTCAGGACGTTGACTATCTGCTGGTGCGTGACGTGATCAAGCAAGTTGCCCCTGATTTGCCAGTAGGGCAGGCGGTACATGTGCTGCGCCATACGTTCGCTTCTCACTTTATGATGGCGGGTGGAAATATCTTGGCGCTGCAAAAAATTCTTGGGCATCAGAACATTCATCAGACGATGACCTATGCCCACTTTGCACCGGATTATCTTAATGATGTGGTCCGCTTCAACCCTCTGGAAAACCATCTTCAGCCTGTTTGAACTGCCCGGGAATGGGTGACAAAAAGTGTCCACATTTTGCCAATATTGGTGTCTTTCCTCGTCCCATAGCGTCCCCTTGTGTGGCACCTAACTATTTGATTTTATTGTAAGTCGTTGAAGTTAAAGAAATAAAAATGGCAGCCGAGGCTGCCATTTTTGCTGGGCATTGTCTTCAGGATACTTTGCGATCCGGCTCGAACGGGTGGCCGGCCTTTTCTTGTTCCAGGTTGTCTTCGGAGCGGTGGCCCATCCAGTAATCGGCGTTCTTGATGCCGAGTTTTTCCGGGTGGAACACGGGATCCAGCCCCTTGGCCTGCTGGGCTTCATAATCCCGCAGGCAGACGAAGGCGGTCTTTTGCAGCAGCAGGATGGCGATGATGTTGAGCCAGGCCATCAGGCCGACCCCGATATCACCCAGACCCCAGGCCAGATCGGCGGTCTTGACAGTGCCATAGACGGTGGAGGCCATCAGCGTCAACTTGAGCATGAAGGTCAGCCAGGGACGGTTCACCTTGCGGTTGATGTAGGCGATGTTGGTCTCGGCTATGTAGTAGTAAGCGACTATGGTGGTGAACGCGAAGAAGAACAGCGCTATGGCCACGAACATGCTGCCAAAGCCGGGCATCATGCTCTCCATGGCGGTCTGCACATAACCAGGCCCTGCGGCTATGCCGGCGATCCCCGTGTAGAGGGCGGCACCATCCGGTCCCTGCACGTTGTAGAGGCCTGTGATGAGCAGCATAAAGCCGGTGGCTGAGCAGACGAACAGAGTATCGATATAGACGGAGAACGCCTGTACCAGACCCTGCTTAGCCGGGTGGCTCACCGCAGCGGCGGAGGAGGCGTGCGGTCCAGTACCTTGACCCGCTTCGTTGGAGTAGACCCCGCGCTTGACTCCCCACATGATGGCCAGACCCAGAATGGCACCGAAGCCGGCATCAAAGCCGAAGGCACTCTTCCAGATCAGCAGGATCACGCCCGGCAGGGCCGTGATGTTGAGGGCTATGATGACGCAGGCCACTATGATGTAGCCCAGCGCCATGAAGGGCACCACTGTACTGGCGAAGCTGGCGATCCGCTTGACACCGCCGAAGATGATGAAGCCGAGCAGCAGCGCCAGACCGGCGGCGGTGACGTTCGGATCGATATCAAAGGCGGTCTGCAGGCTGGAGCCGATGGAGTTGGCCTGTACCCCCGGCATCAGCACGCCGCAGGCGAAGATGGTGGAGATGGCGAAGGTCCAGGCATACCACTTCATGCCGAGCCCTTTCTCTATGTAGAAGGCGGGGCCCCCGCGGTATTCGCCGTTGATCTTCTCCTTGTAGACCTGACCCAGGGTGGACTCCACGAAGGCGGAGCTGGCGCCGAGGAAGGCGACCATCCACATCCAGAACAGGGCGCCTGGGCCACCGAAGGTGATGGCAGTGGCGACACCGGCGATGTTGCCGGTACCGACCCGGCCGGCCAGGGTCATGGCCAGCGCCTGGAAGGAGGAGACACCGGCATCCGTGCTCTTGCCATCAAACATCAGCCGGATCATCTCCTTGATGTGACGCAGTTGCAGGAAGCGGCTGCGCAGGGAGAAGTAGAGGCCTACCCCCAGACACAGAAAGATGAGCGCTGGGCTCCAAATCACCCCATTGATGGCATTGACGATCTCATTCATGTACAACAACTCCTTTGTCGTGCTGTCTTGGCGGGGTCTGCGCCCCGCTCCCTTAAAAAAGTGGGTGACCAAGGGGGTCACTCAATGGTGTGCGGAATGTTCAACTGCCAAGTCCGCGGGTTTTAACATATCCATTTGTTCATGGGCTTCCCAGTGAAATATGTTGTCGGGTTGTTAATTTGTGAATTGACATTAACAAATGGTCGATTTGACTGGACACAATACTGCGCAACCCCCTTATCATCGCCATTTGCCCCTGGATGGATTGGGGTGGCTGAGACAGAGCAAAATGGAGGCCAAAGATGGAGATGGAAAGAGAAGCGTGGCTGATCCGGCCCGCCGGGCAGGCGGATGCCGATGCCATGGCGCAGTTGTTCGGGCAGCTCGGTTATCCGGCCAGCCCGACCGAGGTGGGCGAGCGCTGGGGCAGGCAGGAGCCGGCTAGCGAGGTGCTGCTTGCCTGTGATGGGGATGACGTGGCGGGCGTGCTGGTGTGGCACCGTCTGCGGCCCTTGCATGTTGCCCCAGACTGGGGCCTGATCTCGGCGCTGGTTGTCGATGAAGGTGCAAGGGGGGCGGGTGTGGGGGCCGCCTTGCTGGCGGCGGCAGAAGCCAGCGCCCTGGCGCAGGGTTGCAGCCAGCTGGAGTTGTCCAGCAGCCTCAAGCGTGAGGGGGCCCATCGCTTCTATCTGGCGCAGGGCTATCTTGAACGCCCGAAACGGTTCGTGAAATCATTCTGATCAGCAAGAGGAGTCCATGTGTTCTGGTCCAGGTTATGGAGTCTGTTTGGTGGTGCATCCCGGCAGGAAGAGAATGCCCCGGGTGTGTTGGAGTGGCAGCAGGCGCTGGCTGCCGTGCCCATTTTGCAAGGATTTACCCACAGTGATCAGCTGCGGCTGGTCGCGCTGGCGCAGCAGTTTCTGGCTCGCAAGACGCTCACCCAGATTGGCGTCGAGCTCACCCCTCGCCAGCAGGCGGTACTGGCCCTGCAGGCCGTGCTGCCCATTTTGCATCTGGGGCTCGACTGGTATCGCGGTTTTCACGAAATCATCCTGATCCCCGAGCCGGTGACCCGTCGTCAGGAGGTGCAGGATGAGTTCGGCTTGGTGAGCGAGTGGGAAGAGGAGAACGCCGGGGAGTCCTGGCCGCAGGGACCGCTGGTGCTGGCCTGGAGCGAGCTGCAGCAGGACGGGGACTGGGACGGGTTCAACCTGGTGATCCACGAACTGGCCCACAAGCTCGACATGCTGGGGGGGGAGGCTGACGGTGCGCCGCCACTGCCGGCAGGCATGGATCCGCGCCAGTGGACCCAGGCGTTGCAGGGGGCGTTCGATGCCATGAATGCCCAGCTGGCCCGCCATGAGGTGACAGCCATCGACCCTTATGCCGCCGAGCACCCGGCCGAGTTCTTTGCGGTGTGCAGCGAGAGCTTCTTTACCGATCCGCTGCGCCTGCGTGACACCTATCCCGCCGTGTATGAGCAGTTCGTGCTCTTCTTCGGCCAGCAGCCGGCGACGCGTTTTCCGGCCACCCGGCTGCTGGCAAGGGAGCCTGAATTACAGGGTTGACACGCCCTGGCTTGCCAACGGCAGATAAACAAAAGGCACCCCTGAGGGTGCCTTTTTGCATGGGCGCAAGGGCCTGTGGCTGCGCTTACGCGGCAGCCTTGAGCTGCACGGTGGCGGCTTTCTTGTGATCGCCAATCGGCAGCACTGTGCGGCCAAATTGCTCGTTGATCACGGTGGCCATGGCCAGGTAGATGGCGCTGGCGCCGCAGATGATGCCTTCGAAACCGGCGATGGTGCCGATCAGGGTACTGCCGGTGAAGTCACGGGCGGCCAGCAGGAAGAACAGCACTGTCAGGGAGGCGAACACGAACTGCTTCACGCGCGGGTAGTTGACGGTGCCAACCAGCATGAACAGGGTGAACATGCCCCACATCAGCAGGTACCAGCCCATGTAGGCGTGGGGAGTGGCTTCGGCCAGACCCATGGTCGGCATCACCAGCAGGAACACCAGGCTCCACCAGAAGGTGCCGTAGGAGATGAAGGCGGTGACACCGAAGGTGTTGCCACGCTTGAACTCCATGATACCGGCGATGATCTGGGCCAGGCCGCCATAGCACAGGCCCATGGCCAGGATCATGGCGCTGATGGGGAAGAAACCTGCGTTATGGATGTTCAGCAGAATGGTGGTCATACCGAAACCCATCAGACCCAGAGGGGCAGGGTTGGCCAATTTTTCGCTCACGTGGCGTTCTCCAAAAATAGAGGTGGGGGTTGATAAAAGACGCGCGATTTTAGGCAGCCTCTTGGCCCCGAGCAAGAGGGGGAACCGCAGAAATGGTAAAAAAACTACACGAAATTTTACCCCATGGACCATTCGTGCCATTCAGGTAGATGGCAGGTGAATAAATAGCGTCGGCAAGGTTGATTTTTTGTATGAAAAGCGCGCTTTGTGAAAGTAAGCAACATAGGACGTGGGCATGTTTGACTGTCGTGCTTTGTCCCTCTTTTTTATTGCCTGCGTAGTGCTGTTAGATTGAAAAATAGCCTCATATGCCATCAGACAAGAGTGTGCCACTGCCATGTGAGGCTGGGATCGATCTCAGCTTATGTTGCGCGTCTGCCGGTTTGGCAGGGGCCCCAAGCAGGGAGAGCATCATGGCTAACGGGCTAACGGGCTAACGGGCTAACGGGCTAACGGGCTAACGGGCTAACGGGCTAACGGGAGCGGAGCATCAAGGGAAGGGGCACGGATCATCGCACCGGCGCCATCCGCCCGGCCGCATAGCGCCGCCATATGGCAGCGCTTGGGGCGTGATGGTCGCCGTGGGCAAGGCGGGGCGATGCGAAAAGACACCAGGCATGGCGAGCAAGCGGGTGACTCCTCTCGGCCCCCCGCACTGGTCAATCATCCAGGGTCAGGACGACCTTGGCTTCCTTGTCCGCTTCCCGCACCTGGCTGTCGAGTACAAACAGCCGCTCCGGCGCTATCCCCTGGGTATCCACCAGATACTCCTTGGTGTTCTGGGCGCGGCGCATGGCGAGGTTGCGCAGGGACTTGGCGGTGATCAGCTGCTGATCTCGCAGCAGGATCTCCGCCTGGGTACGCAGGGCCGGGCTCGACTCATCCAGTTTCAGCCGATCGGCCAGATCCCCAAGATCCTCGTTGAAGCGCGCCTCATAGGCCTCAGCCAGCGCCGCTTGCAGGGCGGGATCCTGCTCCAGCAGGGCGAGGTCGACCGGTGCGCCCGTGATCTTGGCCAGCGCCCGCTCCAGCTTCTGGCGCTGCAAGATGGGGCGCTCCTCGTTGAAGTTGACCTTGCCGCGAATGTTCATGCTGAGCTTGGGCCTATCCTTGAGGGCCTGTGCCAGCTTGGCCAGCTTATTCTGCTGAGTGGGGGTGAGATCCGGCTCACCGGGCAGGAAGGGCAGTTCGTCCAGATCTTCGGTGCCGCCGGCCAGGGAGGCCAGCAGGGAGAAGGGGGAGGTGATGGCCTTGCTTAGCGTGTTGCTCAGCACATCCCAGAAGATGTTGCCCAGGCTGAAGTCCGGCTGATCCAGATTGCCCTTCACCTTGAGGTTCATCTGGATGACGCCATTGGCATCGCTGAGCAGTGCGATGGCCAGTCCCAGCGGCAGATCCCTGGCCTGCTCGCTCTTGATCTTCTCCCCCAGTTGCAACTTCTTGATGGTGATGTCGTTGTCCCCCTCAAGCCGGTTGCCCTGCAGCTTGTAGTTCAGCTTCATGGAGAGCTGCCCCTTGTCGATGGCATAGCCCGCATAGGTGCTGGAGTAGGGGGTGAAGGTGGTGAGTTCCAGATTGTTGAAGGTGACTGCCACGTCCAGCACAGGCTGCTCGATCAGCAGGTTGGTGCCGCCGCGAATAGTCACGGGGGCATAGCGGTCAACCTTGCCGTTGAAGGCGAGATCCGATCGCTGGCCGGGAATGTTGCTGATATGGCGGCTCTGGCCGCTGAGGGAGGCGATGTCCACCACGAACTCCGGGCTCAGGCTGCGATCGGCAAAGCGCAGGTTGCCCTGCTCGGTGCGGATCTGATCTATGGTGATGCGGGGGGCGGGCCCGCTGGACGGCTTGGTACTGGCGGCTTGCGGCAGCAGCAGTTGCTGAACGTTGGTCACCCTGTCCTCGTTGATCTCGATGCGGGCAAAGGGCTTGCGCAGCAAGATGTCGCCAATCTTCACCTGCTGGCTGATACCGTCATAGTGCAGTCCGCTCAATTGCAGGTGCTCTATCTGCAGCAGACGCTGATTGTCTGCCCGATCCAGCACATTGAGATGCTCGATGTCGAGCCCGCCCGTGACGTCGAGCCGGCTCAGCGTCCCCTTGACATCGGTGGCGATGGCCAGCTTGGTGCGGCTGGCGAGCAGGCCATCGCGCACGCTGATGCGCAGCAGATCCTGCAGGTAGGGCTGGGCCCACTTGAGGGGCAACCCTGCCTGCTTGATATCCCCGTCGAGGGCGAAGGGGGTGAGGGTGAGGGCGCCGTCAAACCCCAGTGTACTCTGGGCGTTGAGGGTGGCATTGAGGTTGAGCGGGCTGCGCTGGCCTGTCTGGCTGCTCAGGTTGCCGAGGGAGAGGTTCAGACCGGAGAGTTCCCGCAGTTGCGGCTTGCCGCTGCTCGATTCGGTCAGCTTGAGCTCGCCCTGGCTGATGCGGGTCTCCTTGAGCGACCAGCGCCACGGCTTGCCGTTATCCGCTTGCTTGTCCGCCGGCTTGGCGGCGGCCTGCGGGATCAGCAGGGCGGCCAGATCCAGTTGTTGGTTGGCAGCCAGGGTGGCAGTGATGGCCGGTGTCTTGAGCGCTATCTTGTCGATCTGGATCGACTGCTTGCCGCCATCCATGGCAATGCCTGCCAGCGCCAGCTGCTTGAAGCGGGCAAACTCGGCGCCCTTGCTCTGCTTGAGCTGCCAGTCGTTCAGGGTCAGCTTGCCCTTGGCGAGCTGCCAGTCCAGTCCCTGCTTGCCGGGCGTGAGCCGGTAATCCAGCTCCGTACTGGCCTCGCCTTTCACCAGATCGACCCTGAGATAGGGGGCCCAGAGCGGTGCGAAGGGTGAGAGCGCCAGTTTGCCGAGGCTGATCCGGCCCTTGCCTGCCCCCGTCATGATATCGAGCTGGCCGCTGGCCTTGAGCGGGCTGCGCTGGTTGAGGCTGGCGCTCAACTGAAACTGGTTGGTGCGGGCCGGCGCCGTGGTGAAATCCGGCAGCTGCAGTTCGAGCCCGCTCAGGGTGAGCGGCGGCACCCAGCCCGGGCTGCTGTTTTTGCGACTGTCCTGATAGCGGATATGGCCCGCGGTGGCGGCCAGCCTGGTTATCTGTACAAGAAGCGGTTCGCCGCCGGCCGGTTCGGGCGTCTGCGTTGGGGCCAGCAAACGGGCCAGGGCCTCGGTCAGGTTGAAGCGGATGGCCCCCTTGTTGTCCGGGAGCCGAACAAGCTGCACCGCCGGCCGGGTGAGGCTGGCGTCGCTCAGTATGATGGCTTTCTGGCGCCAGCTTTCGCCAAGTGCGGGGATAACCTGCAACTGCTCGAAGGCGATGATGGGTTGCTGTTTTTCATCGAGCAGCGCCGAGGGACCTATGGTGAGGGAAGGGTGACGCAGGCCGATGCTTATCTCCCCCAGGGTCAGGTTCAGACCATAATGCTTGGCCAGCCAGCCCGGCAGGTGGCGCTGGGTGAGGGTGGGGGCTTGCCATAACAGGATGAACAGGGAGATGAGCAATACGGCGCAAGAGTAAAGGACGTAGCGCAGCAGGCGGGCACGCAGGGGCTTGGGCATGAAGGTCTCCAATTGATGCGCATAGGGTACCAAAATCTCAGGCGATGATCATGGTGCCGCTTGCTGCTGTACGCCGTACTTTGTCCAAAGGCGTGTCAGTCTTCCACTGCTCTGCAACTCGGCCAGCCAGGCTTCCAGCTGGCTGGTCGAGATGCTGGCCGTCGGACTGAGCAGCGCTCTCAGCTCATACTGCTGATCCCATTTGTCTGATCGCAACAGGTGGGCGGCCTGCTGCGGATACTGTTTGCTGAACTGATTGAGGTAGGCGAGGTTAAGGATGGCCACGTCGCCGCGCCCCTTGAACAATCCCTGTATGGCGGTGGCACTATCTTTCACCAGCGTGATGTGAAAGCGCTGCTTGAGCGCGTCCGCATTGGCATTGAAGTCGGCAAATCCATAGTGATAACCGGTGACGCCGATAAGCTTGCGCTGATCAATGTGTTCGAAGAAGGTTTGATCACGCCCGGGCACCTTGAGAGCAACATATATTTCGCCCCCCAGCAGTAAAGGTGGGGTCATGTGAACTTGTCCCTCATCCCAATTCCAGCGGATATCCTCGAACAGCATGAGGGAGAAGCGGCCGAGTGCCAGCGCCTGATAGCGATAGGTGGCCGAGGTGGGGACAAAGACGAAACGCACCTCTTGCTGAACTTCGTTGAGCGCCGAGATGAGATCCAGTGTCAGTCCCCGATAGCGGTTTTCACTCTCCTTGACCACGAAGGGGGCATAGGGGTAACCCCCGACCCGGATCAGGGGGTGGCTCCAGGCCGTGGAGCAGAACAAGAGTAACAACCAGCACCAGCATTTTATCGGGAGCACCAAGATGGTGAGATGATCCCAGATTCGGTTAATCTGCGCTGGTTTTCAAGCTGTTAAGGGAATTTGCACAGCGCTGCTCGGCGGCTTCCAGCTCTGCCATCACCATCTGGATATCCTCCAGTTGCTGGTGCAGGGATTGGCGCTTGGCATTGATGAGCTGGATCATGGAGTGGAGCTGGGTCTTGCTCGATCTGTCTGTGTCATACATGTCGAACAGCTCGCGGATTTCCGCCAGGCTGAAGCCGAGCCGTTTGCCGCGCAATGTCAGCTTGAGGCGGATCTTGTCCTTGTGGCTGTAGATGCGGGTCTGTCCCTCCCGGGTCGGTGTGATCAGTCCCTCATCCTCGTAGTAGCGGATGGTGCGCGGCGTGATATCAAACTCGTGGGCCAGCTCGGAGATGCTGTAGGTGATCTCCTTGCCGGGCTGGGACGGTGGCATGGTAGTGACTCCTGTTAGTGCGAGGATGACTGGCAAAGGCGCATCCGCAGCCGCTCTGCATTGGCGTGCAGGGCCTGGCCGACCTGGGAGCCGTTGGGGCGACCGAGTTGCTCGCTCACCCATTGGCCGGTGGCGGCCAATTTATCGAGACTCACTCCTGTGCTCATGCCAAGGCCGTGCAGCAGATAGACCACCTCTTCCGAGGCGACGTTGCCGGAAGCCCCCGGTGCATAGGGGCAACCGCCCAGCCCGGCCACCGAGCAGTCTATGGTGCGGATGCCGCGTTCCAACGCAGGCAGCAGGTTGGCCAGCCCCTGGCCATAGGTGTCGTGGAAGTGCACCGCGAGCCGGCCCGCCGGGATCTCGTGCAGCACAGCATCCAGCATGGGCGCCACCGTGCCCGGGGTGCCGACCCCTATGGTGTCACCCAGGGAGATCTCGTGACAGCCGAGATCCAGCAGCCGCTCGGCCATGGCCGCGACCCGTTTCGGGCGGGTCGGGCCGTCGAACGGGCAGGCGATGACGGTGGAGAGATAACCGCGCACCTTGATGCCGAGGCGGCGCGCCTCCAGCACCAGGGGGGCGAAGCGCACCAGGGACTCCTCCACGCCGATGCCGATATTGGCGCGGGTAAAGCCATCGGAGCAGGCGGTGAAGAGGCCAATTTCGTCGGCCCGGGCGGCAATGGCGGCCTGCAGGCCTTGCAAGTTGGGCACCAGGGCGCCGTAGCGGGTCGGCCCCTTGCGCGGCAGGGCCTTGAAAAGTTCGGCGGAGTCCGCCATCTGCGGCACTTTTTTGGGGGAGACGAAGGCCCCTACCTCGATGCGCTGCAGGCCGCTCTCGGCCAGGCGCGCGATCAGCTCCAGCCGCTGGACAAGCGGCAGGGTACTGGCCTCGTTTTGCAGGCCGTCGCGCGGGCCCATCTCTACCAGGCTCACCTTGTCATCCTGCATTCCTGATTCTCTTTTCATGACCCGCTCTCTTGTTGATCCACGGCATCGGCAAAGCGCACCAGTATGGCCCCCTGGCTCACCTGTTCCCCTTGTTTGCATTGCAGGGTCTCGATCACCCCGTCGCGATCGGCTTTCAAGACGTGCTCCATCTTCATCGCCTCCAGTACCAGCAGGGGTTGGCCCTTGCTGACGCGCTGGCCGGTCTCGACCAGCAGCGTCACGACTATGCCGTGCATGGGGGCCGTTGCACCCTGAGCGGCGCTTGTGTCCTGATCATGATGCAGCTGATGGTGCTGCTCATCGGCGCAGAAGCGGATGCGCTGGCCATCGAGCAGCAACACGCATTCGGTGGCGGTCAGCGTCTGGACGGGGCAGCGTTGCCAGTGTCCTGCCTGCTGCAGGCGGATATGATCGGCGCCCAGCTCGCAGGGGAGCGATCCCCCCTGCCACGTCAGCGTGCCGGCGCGCTCGGACAGGGTCAGCACCCGGGCCTCGTCGCCGATGCGCACCGCCGCCATCCAGTTCCTGCTGGCCCCCAAGCGAAAGCCGCGCGCCTGTTGCCAGGGGGAGGGGTCGGCACTGCGGCTGGCGAGCCAGAGGGTGGCCAGCGGCCAGGCCAGCTCCGGGATGGCTTGCGGCTCGGTGGGGATGGGCCACTGGGTGTGATGGCGCATGGCCAGCACGTCCGGCTCCTGACACAGGCGCAGCAGCAGCGCCCCGTTGTGCACCAGCGGGCCGAGGTCAAGCGCTGCCAGCGCATCGGCCAGTTGGGCAAACGCCTCGGTGCGGCTCTGGCCGTGGGCGATCAGCTTGGCGATCATGGGATCGTAATAGGGGCTGACCTCATCGCCAGCGGTGACGCCGGTGTCGATGCGTACGCCAGCAGGCCAGTGGAGCCAGTGGATGGGGCCGCTGGCGGGCAGAAAACCTGCCGCCACATCCTCGGCGTAGAGGCGCGCCTCCACCGCGTGGCCGCGCAGCACCACCTCATCCTGGGTGAGCGGCAGCGGCTTGCCTTCGGCTACCGCCAACTGCCAAGCCACCAGATCCTGTCCGGTGACGCACTCGGTGACAGGATGCTCCACCTGCAGGCGGGTGTTCATCTCCATGAAGAAGAACTCATCCCCGCACAGCAGAAACTCTATGGTGCCGGCGCCTCGATAGTCGATGGCCCGGGCGGCGGCGACGGCCGCCTCGCCCATGGCGCGGCGCAGACCAGGCGCTATGTTCGGCGCGGGGGCTTCTTCGATCACCTTCTGGTGGCGGCGCTGCAAGGAGCAGTCCCTGTCTCCCAGGTAGATGGCGTTGCCGAAGGTATCGGCAAACACCTGCACCTCCACGTGGCGGGCATGGGCCAGATAGCGCTCAAGCAGCACATGGTCATCCCCGAAGGCGGCCAGTGCCTCGCGTTTTACCGCCGCCAGCGCCGCATCGAATTCATCTATCCGATCGACCCGGCGCATCCCCTTGCCACCGCCGCCGCTGGCGGCCTTGATAAGGAGCGGGAAGCCGGTCAGCAAGGCCTGCTCGCGCAGCCACTCGGGGCGCTGATCCGCGCCGTGATAGCCGGGCAGCACGGGCACGCCGGCCGCCAGCATCAGCGCCTTGGCCCCCGACTTGTCGCCCATGGCGAGAATGGCGGCGCCGCTCGGGCCGATGAAGCGCAGGCCACGCTGTTCGCAGGCGGTGGCAAAGTCGCTGTTCTCCGACAAGAAGCCGTAACCGGGGTGGATGGCGTCGGCCTTGGCCTGCTGGGCGATGCGCAGCACCTTGGCGGCGTCGAGGTAGCTCTCCCGTGCGGGAGCTGGCCCCAGATGCCAGGCTTCGTCGGCTTCCCGTACATGCATGGCATTTTGGTCGGCATCCGAGTAGAGGGCTATGGTGTGGATGCCGAGGCGCCGGGCCGTTTTGATAATGCGCACGGAGATTTCGCCTCTATTGGCAATCAGCAGGCGCTTGATAGGTGCCTGATGGGGCATTTTTTCGCCTCGCTGATAAAGGTACGCAGGGGCCTGATGTGTTGATCCGCACCGCGGTTATCCTCGCCACGGTTGGCGATCAGCAGGCGCTTGATGGGGTGATCTTGGGTCATGCTTCATCCTTGAAACGGGGGCGCCAGGCGGGAGGACGTTTGTCGAAGAAGGCCTGCATGCCCTCCTGAGCCTCGAGCCCGACCCGTACCCGGGCTATGGTCTCGACGGTTTTCTCTTCGTGCAGGCTGGCGGTGTGGCTCTCGATGGCGGCCAGCAGCCGCTTGGTCTCTTTCATCGCCTCCGGGCCGTTGCGACACAGGCGCAAGGCCAGCGCGCGCCCTTCGGCCAGCAACTGCTCCGGCCTGGCCAACTGGTGCGCCACATTGAGCCGACAGGCGGTGATGGCATCGAAGGGTTCGGCGCTCAGCATGTAGCGGCGCGCTTGGCGCATGCCCATGGCGCGCACCACATAGGGGCTGATCACCGCAGGCACCAGCCCCAGACTCACCTCGGAGAGGCAGAAGCGGGCATCCTCGCTTGCCAGCACCAGATCGCAGGCGCAGACAAGGCCCAGTGCGCCGCCATAGGCCGCGCCTTGCACCAGCGCCACCGTGGGGAAGGGCAGCTCGTCCAGGGTTTGCATCAATCGCGCCAGCACCCGGGCATCTTCCCGGTTGTGCTCGAAGTCGGCGTGGGCCAGGTTGCGCATCCAGTTGAGGTCGGCGCCGGCGCAAAAGTGCCTGCCCTCAGCTCGCAGCAAGAGGGCATGGGGCCGTTCGGCAAGCGCGTGGCCGTGGCGATGGGCCAGATCATCGAGGCAATCGAGCAGCCCCAGCATGAGATCGGCATCGAAGGCGTTGTGGCAGGCGGGGCGCGAAAGCACCAGCTCGGCCAGCGGACCGTGACGCTCCAGGCGAAATCCTTGTTGAGCGCCGCTGAAAAGTGGATCGGACATGTCGAACTCCTTACATCCGGAAGATGCCGTACTGTTCCGGGCCTGTCTCGGCCCCCTGACAAGCGGCCAGCGCCAGCGCCAGTACGGTGCGGCTCTGGGCTGGATCTATGACGCCATCATCCCACAGCCTTGCGCTGGCGTAGTAGGGATGACCCTGCCGTTCGTACTGGGCGATCACGGGCGCGCGGATGGCGTCCGCCTCCTGCTCGCTCAACGGCTTGCCCTCAACGGCCAGCTTGTCGCGGCGCACCTGTACCAGCACACCGGCAGCCTGCTCGCCGCCCATGACAGAGATGCGACTGTTGGGCCAGCTGAACAGAAAATCGGGCTCATAGGCGCGGCCACACATGCCGTAGTTGCCCGCGCCGAAGCTGCCGCCGACGATCAGGGTTATCTTGGGTACCCGGCTGCAGGCCACGGCGGTGACCAGTTTGGCCCCATGTTTGGCGATGCCTTCCCGCTCTGCGGTACTGCCCACCATAAAGCCGGTGATGTTTTGCAGGAACAGCAGGGGAATGGAGCGCCTGTTGCAGAGCTGGATAAAGTGGGCGCCTTTCTGGGCGCTGTCGCTGTGCAGCACGCCATTGTTGGCGAGGATCCCCACCTGCATGCCCTCGATCCGGGCAAAGCCGGTGACAAGCGTGGTGCCAAACAGTGCCTTGAATTCGTCAAACTCCGAGCCGTCCACCAGGCGGGCGATGAGCTCGCGGGCGTCATAGGCGCGCTTGAGGCTGGTCCCCACCAGACCATAGAGATCTTCTATCGGATAACAGGGGGCTTCATAGGCTGGGGTGGATGGAGTGGCGTGTTCTCCCAGGTTGCCAACTAACGTGCGGGCGATGGCCAGCGCATGGGCATCGTCCTTGGCCAGGTGATCCGCCACGCCTGAGTGAGCGCAGTGCACCTCGGCGCCGCCGAGGGCCTCGGCGCTGATCTCCTCGCCCGTGGCCGCCTTGACCAGCGGCGGCCCCGCCAGAAAGATGGTGGCCTGGTTCTTGACCATGATGGACTCATCCGCCATGGCGGGCACATAGGCGCCGCCTGCGGTGCAGAGCCCCATCACCACCGCCAGCTGGGGGATGTTCCGGGCCGACATGCGAGCCTGGTTGTAGAAGATGCGGCCAAAATGTTCCCGGTCGGGAAATACCTCATCCTGCATGGGCAGGAAGGCGCCGCCGGAATCCACCAGATAGAGGCAGGGCAGGCGCAGCCGCTCGGCAATTGCCTGGGCGCGCAGGTGCTTTTTCACCGTGAGCGGGTAGTAGGTGCCCCCCTTGACGGTGGCATCGTTCACCACCAGCAGGCAGAGCCTGCCCGCAATCTGGCCGAGCCCAGTGATGATGCCGGCGGCGGGCACAGGCTCGTCATAGACCTGCCAGGCGGCCAGCGCCGAGAGTTCGAGAAACGGGGATCCCGGGTCAAGCAGCTGGTTGATGCGCTCGCGGGGCAGCAGCTTGCCACGGGCCTGATGGCGGGCGTTGTTGGCCTCGCCCCCGCCCTGGGCTATCTCGTCGAGCCGGGCATTGAGATCCTCGACCAGTGCCAGCATGGCCGAGCGGCTCTCGGCAAATTCGGGGCCCGCCGTGTCGAGGCGGGAGTGGATCCGGCTCATGCGTTTTCCCCCATCAGTGCGTTGCTGCCGATATCCGGGCATAAAAGGAGAGGCTTCATGCATTCTCTCCCATCAGCTCGCGGCCGATGAGCCAGCGACGGATTTCCGAGGTGCCGGCGCCTATCTCGTAGAGCTTGGCGTCCCGCAGCAGGCGGCCTGTGGGGTATTCGTTGATGTAGCCGTTGCCCCCCAACAGCTGGATGGCATCCAGTGCCATCTGGGTGGCATTCTCGGCGGCAAACAGGATGGCGGCAGCGCAATCCTTGCGGCTGGTATGGCCAAGATCGCAGGCCGTGGCCACCGAGTAGACCAGGGCGCGGCTGCTGGCCAGGCGGGTATACATGTCCGCCAGCTTGCCCTGCACCAGCTGGAACTCGCCGATGGCCTGGCCGAACTGTTTGCGCTCGCGCACATAGGGCAGCACCACGTCCATGCAGGCCTGCATGATGCCAAGGGGGCCTGCCGCCAGCACCACCCGCTCATAATCGAGGCCGCTCATCAGCACCTTGACGCCGCCGTGCAGGGTGCCGAGCAGGTTCTCTGCCGGCACGCGGCAGTGGTCGAACACCAGCTCGCAGGTGCTGGAGCCGCGCATGCCGAGCTTGTCGAGCTTCTGGGCCGTGGTGAAACCGGGGGTGCCCGCCTCGACGATAAAGGCCGATATCCCCTTGGGCCCGGCCTTGGCATCCGTCTTGGCATAGATGACGAAGGTGTCGGCGTCAGGGCCATTGGTGATCCACATCTTGGTGCCGTTCAGCACGAAGTGATCGCCCTCTTGATCTGCGGTCAGCCGCATGCTGACCACATCGGAGCCGGCGCCCGGCTCGCTCATGGCCAGGGCCCCCACGTGCCTGCCACTGACGAGGGCGGGCAGGTAGCGCGCCTTCTGATCTGGGGTGCCGTGGCGGTGGATCTGGTTGATGCAGAGGTTGGAGTGGGCGCCGTAGGAGAGGCCGACCGAGGCGCTGGCGCGGCTCACCTGCTCCATCACCAGCACATGGGCCAGATAGCCGAGGCTCACGCCGTCATACTCTTCCGCCACAGTAATGCCGTGCAACCCGAGTTCGCCCATTTGCGGCCAGAGATCGCGCGGGAAGGCGTTGCTGTGATCTATCTCGCTGGCGCGCGGCGCTATCACTTTCTGGCAGAAGGCCTCGACCTGCTCGGTCAGGGCGCGGAGGGTCTCATCCATTACTGCGTGCATCCTTGCTCTCCTTTGAATGACGGGGGCTCACCTGTCTGACTGTCCCGACGAGTTGAAAGAGGGGAGCAAACTGGTCAGTCCATTTGTGTATTAAGTTTACGTTAGCGTAAACGTAAATTGATTGTTAGTCTAAGGTAAATTTGTCGGGTGGCGGCTGCAAGGTGGCTCGTTTCCCCTCCATCAACCGAACTCAAGGAGTGAGCGGCATGACCAGCCAGTACCCATTGCAGTCTGCCAGCAAGGAGAGCAGGGCATGAGCAATCATCAGACCCAGTACGGCGATGTGCCGCTTTATATCGGTGGCGAGGCCTGTGCTTCCACGAGCGAGGCGTGGATCGAGGTGACCAATCCGGCGGATCAGAGTCTGCTGGCACGGGTGCCGATGGCTACCCCGGCCGAGGTGGAGCGCGCGGTGCGCAGTGCCCACGACGCCTATCTGCTGTGGCGGGATGTGCCGGCCCCCGAGCGGGCGCGGGTCATGTTCAACTACCAGCATCTGCTAAAAGCCCATCACGATGAGCTGGCCTCCCTGCTGGCCCGGGAGACCGGCAAGAATCTGGCGGATGCCAGGGGGGATGTGTGGCGTGGCATCGAGGTGGTGGAGCAGGCCTGCGGCATCGCCAGCCAGACCATGGGGGAGACCATGGGCAACGTGGCGCGCCGGGTCGATGGCCACTCCTGGGTGCAGCCGCTGGGGGTCTGTGTCGGCATCACGCCGTTCAACTTTCCTGCCATGATACCGCTGTGGATGTTCCCGCTGGCGGTGGCCTGCGGCAACGGCTTCGTGCTCAAGCCTTCCGAGCAGGATCCGCTCACTCCCATGCGGCTGGCCGAGCTGTTCACCGAGGCGGGTGCCCCCAAGGGCATCCTCTCCGTTGTACACGGCGGCGCCGAACAGGTGGATGCGCTGTTGTGTCATCCCGATGTGAAGGCGGTCAGCTTCGTCGGCTCTGCCCGGGTCGGGGCGCATGTCTATCGCACCGCCACTGAACACCTCAAACGGGCCCAGTGTTTCGTCGGTGCCAAGAATCACATGGTGATCATGCCGGATGCCAACAAGGGGCAGGTGCTGAGCAACCTGGTGGGGGCTGGTGTCGGTGCGGCCGGGCAACGCTGCATGGCCATCAGTGTGGCAGTGTTCGTGGGCAGTGCCCGGGAGTGGATCCCCGAGCTTGCCGCCGAGTTTGCCAAGGTGAAGCCCGGGGTCTGGCACGATCCGCAAGCCGCCTACGGCCCCCTCATCAGCCCGGAGGCGAAAGTCAGGGTAGAGGGCCTCATCGAGGCGGGGATCAAGGAGGGGGCCGAGTGCCTGCTCGATGGCCGCTTCTGCGATGTGGCGGGCTATCCGGTGGGCAACTGGGTGGGGCCGACCCTGTTTCGCGGTGTGACCCCAGAGATGCGGATTTATAAAGAGGAGATTTTCGGCCCCGTGCTCGCCTGCCTGGAGGTGGAGAGCCTGGACGAGGCGCTGACCCTCATCAACACCAACCCCTACGGCAACGGCACCTCCATCTTTACCGGCTGCGGCGCCGCGGCCCGCAAGTTTCGCCACGAGGTGGCCGTGGGTCAGGTGGGGATCAACGTGCCCATCCCGGTACCGCTGCCATTTTTCTCCTTTACCGGCTGGCGCGGCTCCTTCTACGGAGATCTGCACGCCTACGGCAAGCAGGCGGTGCGCTTCTACACCGAGACCAAGACGGTGACCGAACGCTGGTTCGACGAGGATATCCCCACAGGCCCCAACATGACCATCAGCCTGCGTTGAAGAGACAGGACCGGGCTATGTCGACCGGTGCGAACGTCAGCCTGCGTTGATCGTGGGCCAGAGAGACAACAGACCAAGGACACAAGGAAGCGGACAAGATGGATTTCACCCTGACCGAGGATCAACAGGCTTATGTCGAGGCGGCTACCGCCTTTGCCAATGAGGCGCTCAAACCCCATGCCGCCCGCTGGGACAGAGATCACGAGTTTCCCATCCCCACCATCAAGCAGGCGGCGGCGCTCGGCTTTTGCGGCCTCTATACCCCGGAGCAGTATGGCGGGCTCGGTCTGCCCCGGCTCGATGCCAGCCTCATCTTCGAGCGCCTTGCCATGGGCTGCACCTCCACCACGGCTTATCTGACCATCCACAACATGGTGAGCTGGATGCTGGGCAGCTGGCTGCCTGGCGATGTCGCCGAACAGTGGGTGCCCAGGCTCGCCAGCGGCGAACTGCTGGGCTCTTATTGCCTCACCGAGCCGGGGGCGGGTTCAGATGCGGCGGCCCTCAAGACCCGTGCGGTGCGTGACGGCGAGGACTACCTCATCGACGGCTGCAAGGTATTCATCTCGGGGGCGGGCAGCACGGACGTGCTGGTGGTGATGGCCCGCACCGGGGGCGACGGGGCCAAGGGGATCTCTGCCTTCATGGTGCCTGCCGATAGTGACGGGATTGTCTACGGCAAGGCGGAGGAGAAGATGGGCTGGAACAGCCAGCCGACCCGGGAGGTGGCCTTCAACGGAGTGCGCATTCCCGCCAGTTATAGACTGGGGCAGGAGGGGGAAGGGTTCAAGTTCGCCATGCAGGCGCTCGATGGCGGGCGTATCAACATCGCCACCTGCTCTGTGGGCACCGCCCAGCAGGCGCTTGACGATGCGCTGGCCCATGTGCAGCAGCGCCAGCAGTTTGGCCACCCCATCAGCGAATTTCAGAGCGTGCAGTTTCGCCTCGCCGACATGGCCACCGAGCTGGCGGCAGCGCGCCTGATGGTACGCCAGGCCGCCGACAAGCTGGACAGAGGCAGCCCGGACAAGAGCGCCTGGTGCGCCATGGCCAAGCGTTTTGCCACCGACGTGGGTTATCGCGTCTGTGACGAGGCTCTGCAACTCTTTGGCGGCTATGGTTATATCCGCGAGTATCCGCTGGAGCGCTACCTGCGCGATACCCGGGTCCACCGCATCCTGGAAGGCACCAACGAGGTGATGCGGCTGATCATAGCCCGCCGCCTGCTGGCGGATCCCGGTCTGTCGCTGGAGTAAGGGGATGGGTACCATTGCCTGAACGACGCCAGGGCGGGTGATGGGATTGCACATCGTCTGCCGCTTGCTGGCGTAGCCCGGCCTGTGGCTGGCATAACACATTATCTGCCCCTGAGCCGTCGCCAGGCTTTGTGAGCCAGCCGAAAGTTGGCTCCATTCAACCCTGTCATCATGGGGCAGTCTCATTCACAAGGACAATGCAATGACAAGGATCAGGCTCGAATATCACGGTCACGTGGCCTACATCACCCTCGACCATCCGCCCGCCAACACCTGGACCCTGGCCAGCCTGCAGGCCTTCTTGCAGATGATGGTGGAGCTCGACAGCCGCCCCGATGTGGTGGCCCTGGTGATCCGCGGGGCGGGGGACAAGTTCTTCTGCGCCGGCGCCGATCTCAAGATGTTTGCCGACGGCGATCTGGACCATGCTCGCGAGGTGGCCGAGGCTTTTGGTCGGGCCTTCGAGGCGCTGGCCGGTTTCCACGGCGTCAGCATAGCCGCCGTCAATGGTTACGCCATGGGTGGCGGGCTGGAGGTGGCGCTGGCCTGCGATATCCGCATCGCCGAGCAGCAGGCCAAGCTGGGGCTGCCGGAGGCCTCCGTGGGCTTGTTACCTTGCGCCGGTGGCACCCAGCGCCTCACCGAGCTGGTGGGTCCAGGCTGGGCCAAGCGGATGATCCTCTGTGGCGAGAAGGTGAGCGCCACCCTTGCCTACGAGATGGGGTTGGTGGAGGAGGTAGTGAAGGAGGGGCACGCTTGGGACGCGGCGCACCAGATGGCCCAGCTGGTGGAGCGTCAGAGCCCGAGCGCTCTGCGTGCCTGCAAGCGCCTCATCAATCAGGGGCGCAGCAGCCATCGGGACGCGGTGCTGCCGCTGGAGCGATCCCTGTTTCTCGAACTGTTTGCCGATGCCAACCAGCGTGAGGGGGTGGCGGCCTTCCTGGAGAAGCGGCCAGCGCATTGGCAATACGAGGCATCTGCCAAGCAGGGGGACGATGCATGAGTGAACCGGTACGCGTAGCAACCCACCCTACGGCGGACGGCCACCATATCGGTGTGTTGACTCTGGACAGCCCCGCCTCCCTCAATGCCCTGAGTCTGCCGATGATCCAGGCTCTGCAGCGCGAGCTCACGCACTGGGAGCAGGATCCCGGCGTGGTCTGCGTGCTGTTGCAAGGGGCCGGCGAGAAGGCATTTTGCGCCGGTGGCGACATCCGCTCCTTCTATTACCGCAAACAGGAGGAGAGCGAGCAGGCGCTGTTTGGTTATGCGCGGGATTTCTTTGAGCAGGAGTATCGGCTCGACCACCATATTCACCGTTATGCCAAGCCCCTCATCTGCGTGGCTGACGGCATCTGCATGGGGGGCGGCATAGGCCTGTTCGCCGGCGCCGACTTTCGGGTGGTGACCGAAAAGAGCCTGTTCGCCATGCCGGAGGTGACGATCGGCCTCTATCCGGATGTGGGGGCCAGCTGGTTTTTAAGCCGCATGCCGGGTCGGCTTGGGCTCTGGCTCGGGCTGACCGGCGCTCGCTTCAACGGCGCGGATGCCATCGGCCTTGGGCTGGCGGATCACGCCATGGCCAGTGGCGAGCGAGCCAGCCTGTTGCCGCGACTGGCCGCGCTGGAGTGGGGGGCAAAGGCCGCGCCGCGCGAGCAGATCGAACGGCTGCTGAGCGGCTTGCAGGCAGAGGCCGACCAGCCGCTGCCAGCGCCTGTGATCTTGCCCCATCAGGCCAAGATCGATCTCCTGCTGGCCGGGCGTACCCTGCAAGGGGTGCTGGATCGGTTATACGATGCCGCCTTCGATCCCGAGCTTGGCGAAGGGAGCCTGGCGCAGGCCCGTGAAACATGCCGCAGTGGCAGCCCCATCAGCCGCGCCATCCTGTGGCGCCAGTACTGGCAGGCGCGCCGTCAGTCGCTGGCCGAGGTGTTTGCCGATGAGCTGGCACTCTCGGTCAACTGCGTGCTGAGGGGGGATTTTGTGGAAGGGGTGCGGGCACTGCTCATCGACAAGGACAAGTCCCCGCGCTGGCAGGTGCCACAGCCCGGCACTGACTGGCTGAATGCCTTCTATCGCTGGCCCGAGGGGAAAAATCCCCTGACGCCTTGAGCCTTCGAGAGGGCATCAGGGCGGATGAACAGACACAGGTGCTGGATCGCCAGCACGGCAAGGAGCAGACGAGATGACAAGGATTGGGTTTATCGGGCTGGGCAACATGGGGGGGCCCATGGCCGCCAACCTGGCCAGGGCGGGGCACGGGGTCCGGGTATTTGATTTGATGCCGGAGAGTGTCGCCAAGGCGATCGCTGCTGGTTGTATCGCCGCCGGGGATGCCCGCGAGGCGGTGACCGATTGCGATGTGGTCATCAGCATGCTGCCCGCCGGCGAGCACGTGCGCGCGCTCTGGCTCGGCGAGAGTGCAGGAGAGAGGGGCGGACAGGATCTGCTGGCCGCCTTGCCCGCAGGGGCCCTGGTGATCGACTGCTCCACCATAGACGTGGCTTCGGCCCGCCAGGTGGGAGAGGCGGCACGAGCCCGGGGGATCCGCTTTATCGATGCTCCCGTCTCGGGGGGCGTGGCCGGGGCGGCGGCGGGGACCCTCACCTTTATCGTCGGCGGCGAACTGGCGGATTTCGAGGCAGCCAGGCCCATTCTGGCTCACATGGGGCAGAACCTGTTTCATGCCGGGGCGCTCGGGGCGGGCCAGATCGCCAAGATGTGCAACAACATGCTGCTCGCCATCCACATGGCGGGCACCGCCGAGGCGCTGGCGCTCGGGGTGAAGGAGGGGCTGGATCCGAGTGTGCTCTCCACCATCATGGGCAAGAGCTCTGGCAACAACTGGAGCCTGGAGCGTTACAACCCCTGGCCTGGCGTGATGGAGAACGTGCCCGCCGCCCGCAACTATCAGGGGGGCTTTATGACCCGATTGATGGTCAAAGACTTGGGGTTGGCGATGGCGCTGGCCGAACATGCCCACAGCGCCGTGCCCATGGGGGCGCTGGCCCGCAACCTGTTCAACCTGCACGCAAGCCAGGGCCAGGAGAGCAAGGATTTCTCCAGCATCGTCGAGCTCTATCTGGATAAAATGCGGGATCAGTCCAAAGCCGGTTGATCTCGGGTGCTCTGCTCTCAACTCATTCACCCAATCATGTATGGCCAGACAAACTGGCAAGGAGTACCCATGGATATCAAGCAGAAAGTCATCGCCATCACGGGGGCGGGCAGGGGGCTCGGCCGCGCCATCGCCCTGAGCCTGGCCAGTCGGGGCGCCGTGCTGGCGTTGATCGATGTGAATCGTACCGATCTGGAGGTGACCGAAGCCGAGCTGCGCAGTCGCGATGGCCAGTGTGCCCTGTTCGTCTGCAACGTGGCGAGTGAAGCCGAGGTGGAGGCGACCTTTGCCGCGATTAAAGAGCAATGTGGCGCCCTGCATGGCCTCGTCAACTGCGCGGGGATCCTGCGGGACGGCATGCTCATCAAGGTGAAAGAGGGAGAGCTGGTGGAGAAGATGAGCCTGGCCCAGTGGCAGGCCGTCATCGACGTCAACCTGACCGGCACCTTCCTCTGTGGTCGCGAAGGGGCCGCTCTGATGGCCAAGGGGGGGCAGGGGGGCGTCATCGTCAACATCTCCTCCATCGCCCGTGCGGGCAACATAGGCCAGAGCAACTATGCCGCCAGCAAGGCGGGGGTGGCCTCGCTGGTGGTGACCTGGGCGCGGGAGCTGGCCCGCCACAACGTTCGGGTCATGGGCATAGCCCCAGGGGTGTTTGCCACCGACATGACGGCGGCGATGAAACCGGAGGCGATGGCGCGCATGCAGCAGGCCATCCCCGTCGGCTGCCTGGGGCAGGCGCACCAGCTGGCCGAAACCGTGCATTTTATTCTCGCCAATGACTATCTGTCCGGGCGCATGATAGAGCTCGACGGCGGCTTGCGGCTCTGAGTGTATCGGCGGTGAAGACGATGCCCCTGGCCTTTGGCACAGGGGCATTTTTATTGAAATCTTTGTCAACAAACCAACGCCATGCCCCCGGCGACAAGCTGCATGCTCATGCAGGTCTAATCTGAAAAACGGGTACGAAGTCATGGAAAAATGTGAAATATCAACGGGTCTTTCTTAATTTGAGCCAGCTCACAGGCGCTTGAGATCAGTGCTGTAGAATTGCGCGCGGTCAAGACGGTGCATGATTGACGGTACGAGGGATTGCGGTCGGAATAGTCATGCAATATAGTTGCCGCCTTTTTCACGGGGTACGGATTTTTCGCCCCTCCCATATTGCGCGCAGTATGAATACGGATGCTCTGCCGCCGCCTAATCAAACAGGATTGAGATGGACAAGAAACTAGGGCTTGGCGCCCTCATCTCGCTGGTGATCGGCTCCATGGTCGGCGCCGGGGTCTTCAGTCTGCCACAAAATATTGCCGCTCATGCCAGCGCCGGGGCCGTTGCCCTGGGGTGGGCCATCACAGGTCTTGGCATGATCTGTCTCGCGCTGGTTTACCAGAATCTCTCCATGCGCCGCCCGGATCTCGATGGCGGTATCTTCAGTTATGCCAAGGCCGGTTTCGGTGATTTCATCGGCTTCAACGCCGCCTGGGGTTACTGGCTCTGCCAACTGCTGGCCAACGTCTCCTACGCCATCGTTGTTTTCAGCGCCCTGAGCTACTTCTTCGACACGCCGGATAATGTCATCTTCGGCGATGGCAACACGCCGGTAGCCATTACGCTCGCCTCCCTCCTCATCTGGTCGGTGCACGCCCTGGTGCTGCGCGGGATCCAGGTCGCGGCCCTGGTGAACATAGTCACCACCATCGCCAAGATGGTGCCGCTCATCGTGTTCTGCGTGGCCATACTGCTTGCCTTCAACATGCAGACCTTCACCCTGGACATCTGGGGCCACGACAATGTGGAGCTGGGATCCGTGATGGATCAGGTCAAGTCCACCATGAAGGTGACGCTCTGGGTCTTTATCGGGATTGAGGGGGCCGTGGTGGTCTCCGCCCGTGCTCGTCATCGCAAGGACGTGGGCCGTGCCACCGTGCTGGCCTTGCTCGGCGCGCTGGCGCTCTACGTCATGGTGACCCTGTTCTCCCTCGGCGTCATGAGTCAGCCGCAGCTGGCCGCCCTCAAGAACCCGTCCACCGCCATGATCCTGGAAGCCGTCGTGGGCCCCTGGGGCGCCTGGCTTATCAATATAGGTCTGGTGATCTCCGTGATGGGCGCCCTGCTGAGCTGGACAGTGCTGGCGGCGGAAGTGCCCTACATAGCTGGCAAGACAGGAGTCTTCCCTGGCTGGTTTGCCAAGGAGAACAAGAACGGCTCGCCCAAGGTGTCGCTCTGGTGCTCCACCTGCCTGGTGCAGATCTTCCTCATCATCATCTACTTCCAGAGCAGCACCTATCTGGCGCTGGTCAATATCGCCACCTCGGCGGCGCTGGTGCCCTATGTCTTCTCCGGTGCCTATGGCCTCAAGCTGGCGCTGAAAGGGGAGACCTACGAGGGTCAGCCCCATCAGCGCAAGCGCGATCTGCTGCTGGCGCTGGTGGCCACCCTTTATGGCTGCTGGCTGGTCTATGCCGCCGGGGTGGAATACCTGCTGCTGGTGGCGCTGCTCTACAGCCCCGGCATCTTCATCTACTGGAAGGCGCGTCAGCACCACGGGCTGCGCGGCCTCAACCGGCTGGAGCAGGGGATGACGGCGGCCCTGCTCGGTTGCGCCGTGCTGGCCTTCTACAAGGTGATGGACGGTACCATTCCCTTGAGTTAACCTGCACAATGAAGAGATGGCCCAAGGGCCATCTCTTTTTTTATGCGCGCTCTGGCCTGGATGGTCAGGCACCGCCTCGGAAGGAATTTTTATGCTGTTTATGGGTTATCTGCTGCTGGGTGCTTTTGCGGGCATGTTGGCGGGGTTGTTCGGGATTGGTGGCGGTCTCATCATAGTGCCCGTGCTGGTTCTCAGCTTTCACGCTCAGGGGGTGGCCCCCGATATCATTACCCATCTGGCACTGGGTACCTCGTTGCCCACCATGATCTTCACCGGTTTCAGCTCATTGCGGGCACATCAGGAGGCCGGCGCGGTCGACTGGGTGGTGATCCGTCGATTGGGAGCCGGCATGCTGCTCGGCGCCTGGCTTGGCGGCATGACCGCCAACCTGCTCAGCGCCAGCACCCTCAACATCATCATCGGCTGCTTCGCCTGGACCATGGCGCTGCAGATGGGGCTCAACCTCAAGCCCAAGGCGGAGCGGCACCTGCCGGGACCTGTCGGTACCGGCATCGCGGGTACCGTTATCGGCTGGATGTCGGCGCTGTTTGGCATAGGCGGTGGTTCGCTCACCGTGCCCTATCTCAGCTGGAACAGCGTGCCGATGCGCAACGCCGTGGCGGCCTCCGCCGCCTGCAGCATGCCCATCGCGCTGGCGGGCAGCCTGAGCTACCTCTACGCCGGCTGGGGCAATGCCTCCCTGCCAGAATGGAGCCTGGGCTTCATCTACCTGCCCGCCCTGCTCGGCATAGTGCTCACCAGCACTCAGTTTGCCCGGGTGGGGGCAAAGCTTGCCCATAAACTTTCCCCACAACGGCTCAAGCAGGCGTTCGCCCTGCTGATGCTGCTGGTGGGGGCCAAGTTCATGCTGTTTAGCTGATTCATTCGGCAGATTGTTGAAAAATAAGGCGAACGGTTGGTCTCGGGGCAGAAAGCCATTGCAATGAAACGGGACTTTGCTATTCTCCTCGCCGGTGGTCCCATTGGTCCTCTCGCATTGATAACTCGTCAACCTGGTCAGGACCGGAAGGTAGCAGCCAAGGCGGGGGACTCGAGTGCCGGGATGTGGCTGGTGGGGCCACCACCTGTTTCTGCAATTCAATAAGTTACCTTCCAATCCCCCCTTCAGACCTCTTGGTAATCCACTTCGTGTGGATGACTGATCGCATCTGCAATGAGTTTCTGGCTCAGTTCCCAACATACCAGTTCCTAAGACATCTGCTACTTCCGGAAGCTCAGCACGCTCCCCCGTGGTTGCCGCAAGGGCATCAAGATATCGGTCAGCACTCGGGATAAGCTGGCGGCCGGTGACAAGGTGCCACAGTTGCTCGCCTGCGCTTGTTCTAGTAGCCAATCCAGCCCCTCAGCCAGCCCCTGTGGCTTCACCTCCAGCACTCTCAGAGCCCAGTGATCGCTACTTGAAAGCGAAGACGCTCTCTTGGGTATCAAAAAAATTCAGCAACCAGAAGAACTACATCGGCTACTTCATCAAAGCACTGGGAGATAGACTCCCCACAGCGTACAGAAAGGCCAATGTGGTCAACTTCCTGGATGAGTTGCTGAACTCAGACAAGAGCCCTACGACTTTAGGTGGCTGGAGTAACTGAAGAGTCGGTATTGCTTATTCCGGAAGAAAATGGGGCTGGTGTGAGAACATCCAATATGTTGCTAACGGTTTTCCAGTGTGACTAGGATGTATTAACAAATAGTGCTAAGGGGGTTATTCATTCTGCCGGGTATACATTCTGGAGTTGAAATTATCTTGCCTGTGCTTCAACTCAGGGAAAAAATGATCACCATTTGATTGATGTGAGCGAGCACAAGGAAGAGCCCCATTGGAAAATCAAAGGCCTGACAAAACACTACTTTCTGATTTTAATGAGTTAAAAGAGAAAATTGCATGAGCCTGTAAATAGTTCTGTGAACTGCCCACTCCATTACAGGTGACCGTTGAGACGATCACCGAATTCGGTAATAAAGCGATTCAGGGCAAGCTTCTAATTCTGGATCGGCATGGTCCATTTCTTGGAAGCCTGCTGTATGGCGAGAAAAGTCACTTTTAGCGCTGAGTCATCGGTCGGGAAGAGTTTCTTTTGTTTGGTCGCTTTGCGCAGCAGTATGAATGACGCGATCAAGGGGCATTGGCACTGACTTAGTTGACGAGTGTATATAGGGGAGCAGGCGTTCGGTTTCTTTCTTCACCACCGCGTAGCATTCACAGCTTAATCGCTCGAGTTTGGGACGATCCAGCACTGTGATTTGGCCGCGATGATATTCGATGACCCCCAGTTTTTGCAGTTTCCCTGCCGCCTCAGTAACGCCCTCACGGCGAACACCCAGCATATTGGCAATCAATTCCTGAGTCATCGTCAACTGGTTGCTGGGCAATCTGTCCAGCGATAACAACAGCCAGCGGCACAGTTGTTGATCAATGGAGTGATGCCGATTGCAAACTGCTGTTTGTGCCATCTGAGTCAATAATGACTGAGAGTAACGCAGCATAAGATGCAACAAATCACCGTGGACATTGAACTCGCTCTTCAACAGCTGCCCTTTCAGGCGGTAGGCGTAACCTGCGCTTTGCACAATGGCACGATTAGTGGTGCTTTCTCCGCCCATAAACAGTGCGACACCGATCAATCCTTCATTACCGACGACAGCAATTTCGGCAGATGCACCGCTTCTCATCACGTACAAGAGTGAAACGATGCAGTCGAGAGGAAAATAAACATGGTGGAGCGTATCACCTGATTCATAAAGCACCATGCCTAAAGGAAAGTTCATCAACTCAAGATGGGGATGCAATCGGCTATATGTGTCAGCTGATAGCGCAGCCAGCAGGTGATTCTGCTGGGGATGATAATTATCAGTCATACACATTCCAAATGTTAAATAAAGCTTTCACCAGCCTATCATAATCACAGATTGCTTGCCTTCAGTATGTGCGATAGCGCACATAGGGGAATATATATACGCGCTGAGAATTAAACAAAGGCATTTATGTGCTCTACCGTACAGACTACCTTGACCAGCAGGATTAATATGTTGAGCAACAAGGAGTATATTTACAGTCAATTTTATAGGAGAGGTGAGAGCTGAAAAGATCCTCCTTTAATAGAGTTAATTCACGCCTGCATTGACTCGTGTCTTATGCAACACCGCCGCCAGGCAATATTTTAATTCATGGCTGGTGTCCTTTCGCCAAATATCATGTGGTTAAGTCGAATTGTGATGATTTCATCCGCCATTTTTCATATTTCATATTGAACGGGAGAGTAATGATGAGTGAACAAAAGCAAGCCATGTCAGGCAAGAGTGTTTCTGATTCGGTTGACGATACCAGCAAGACGCTATCGACAGTACATCCAAGACCGTTCATCCCGCGCTGGATAATTTGAGCGAAGGCTCCCATAAAACGGTGGATAAATTAGCTGACGTTGCTATGAATGTTGCCGAATCCATCGAGCAGAAAAGCGATAGTCTGCAAGAAATGAAAATTAAACTGTTCGACTAGTGTCGTACACAAATTAATGACAAGCCGCTCATCGCGCTCGGCATTGCCATATCCACCGGATTTTTAGTGGGTTGGTTACTGAAGAAGCGTGAATGAACAAGAAGCGAACCACAGAGAGTGTACCCATTTCTGACGCAGAATTGACTCCAACGGAGTCGGTGTCAATTACCAGCTTGGCGACCTCTGTTTGTGGACTGCTTGGTAAACAACTGCAAGAGCGATTGCAGCTGTTCAGGCTGGAAGTTCAACAGGCAGTAAGCAGCCTGATTGGCATGCTTGTTTGTGGTCTGGTCGGTGCCTTTTTATTAATCAGCTTGTGGTTGATGTTGGCTGCGGCCTTGCTATTTTGGTTACTCGAGCAGGGAATGGCTACAAGTAGCACCTTATTCATCATCAGTTTTGGCAATGGACTTGCCGTTGGCGGGGTCATGATCCGGTATCGTCGTTATCAGCAGAATATATGTATCAATACGGTGGCGACCAGCAATGAACCCGTGCCATCAGATAAGTCCTCAACCATGCCTGGAGCGCCTTTATGAAGCTGTCTGTAGCGTGTCACACCAGTCCCGTTGTTCAAGGCTCCCGCCGGGAGAAGATTGCCATCTTGCGACAGCGACTGCAGTCCCGTCAGTTGACGATAGTCGGGCTGTCCCATCTCATGAAGCAGGCACTGCAGACGAGGCTCACTCATCCTCTTGTGCTCTGTTCTGCTGCCTGCGCTGGTTTTGTGCTTGGTTATGAGGGGCCGCAAAGACGAGGTGTGTCAGTCACAACCGGCAGGGTGACATCAAGTTTGGCGTCGGGAATAGATATGTTTTTTCTAGTGTCACGACTGCTCGGTCAGCCAGAACAGAAAAACAAAGACATGTCACACCGTAAATAAAATATGGCAGAAGTGCCAAACTATATATTCATGTTCATGAATACATAGTTGCTTAAATATGGTTGTTATCATTTATAGGAAATTACAATCCATTATTTAGGAGAGTATATGCTGTATACCCTTGCTATAGTGATGCTTCTGCTTTGGGCTGTTGGTCTGGTAACAGCCACTACCCTTGGTGGTTTCATTCATGTGCTGCTTGTTGTCGCGGTAATTGTTGTTTTACTTCGTATTATCCAAGATCGTCGAATCTCATGACGTAATCTGACGTATGTACTGATGAATATATCAAACTTAATGAATTTAAGATGTCACATCATGAATGTGACGTAAGTCAACTGAGAGTCATGTTCGTTAGCGCACAGACGACAAGATGACATAGCTGTAAATTATAATTTAGCATGTCATTAAATAAGGTGCTGGCTGCTGGGCTCGACAAGCGTGAGTGTGTAGTTATCGTTATTTACAGTAACGCCATACAGAATTATGACACTCACAGCAGCATGTTCTAAGGGCGCATACATTGCAGTTTTTAATGTGAAATGTTTAACATTATTTGGAGTGAATATTAAATGAAAACTACAAATCGATTTTCAATTCTATTGGCTATTGCTGTTATGATGACTGCGATAGGCTGTGCATCAACGACAACCAAAGAAGGCACTGGCGAATATGTCGATGATTCTGTGATTACCACCAAGGTTGTCACAGCCATATTTAACGACCCGGACCTGAAATCGGCTGAAATCAATGTTGAAACCTTTAAAGGCGTCGTGCAATTGAGTGGTTTTGTTAAAGACAGGGCCAATATCAGCAAGGCGGTTTTTGTTGCAGGAAGCGTTAACGGTGTGACCGCTGTCAATAATGATCTGCGTTTGAAGTAGGGTGGAGGAAAGGCAAGTCCAAGCCAGGTAACCCAGTGGTTTGACGTCTGAATATAACCCGGAGCGGATCCTGTTATTCGATCCCTCCGGGTCCGTATTAATAAACAGGCTCGCACAAGCCAGTGTGATTTATGTGCCTTATTCAAGGCTCGTTTGATCTTTATTGACGCCACAATTGCTCTGCTCTGCATGTACGGAGTGAGCTATCCGCCTGACACAGACCTCCCAGGTGCAAGTCGTCTGAACATGGGCCGCTTCACGCGGTTTGGTTCGTCTTCAACGTCTCTGCATGTCCGCAGTATCCCGCTCCATGTTGCCGCTGATCCCCACGATAAAGCGTGCCACCGCACGGCGTTAGTTTAAGCGCTCCCATGGCCGGATAGCCGGATCCTGTACGCCCCCCAATGACGGTGTCTAGCCGGTGATCACGCGCTCCTGGGGATCTGCGGGCGATGCCAGAGGGGGGGACGCCTCGTCATGCACGAGAGCACCCTGGTCGCTGGCTACCACAGTCTGGTTACGACCACAACGCTTGGCTTCATAGAGCGCCTTGTCGGCCTGTTTCAATACGGCATTGAGATCGTCGGCACCCTCGCCGGGCCAGTAGGCGACCCCGAGCGAGATAGTGATGTGCCCGGCGCCGGGCATGGGATGTGTGGCGACCCGCTGACGCAACCGCTCGGCGATGTCGAAGACAAGGGGGAGCGGCAGGCCGGGCAGCAAGACCAGAAACTCTTCGCCACCGCTGCGACACAAGGCATCGGCCTGCCTGGCGCCTTGCCGCATCAAGGCCGCGAGGGCGGCCAGCACCTGGTCCCCGACATCGTGGCCGAAGCTGTCATTGATCTTCTTGAAGTGATCTATATCCAGCGCTATCACGGCGAGGGGCATCCCCAGCGCCTGATAGTGATCCAGCATCTGCTGCATGCCCCTGCGGTTGAAGAGACCCGTCATGGCGTCGGTGTGGCTGTCGCTGTGCAGTTTATCGATCTTGGTATTGAGTAGCCCCAGCCCCTTGAGCATGGCCTGCTTGAGCTGGGCCGCCTCGAAGTACCAGACCCGGATCCTGGCGATGTTTTTCAGTGCCTCCCGTTGATCCATCAGCTTGGCCTTGTTGGCCAGCTGCCATAGCGGCCTGGAGATGAAGATGGCGGAAATCCAGATGAACAGCAGGATCATCAGGTTGACGGGGATGATCTGGAACAGCACCGTCATCATCTGCTTGTCCAGTCCGGCCAGGGTGGCGGCGCGGGGCGTTGTGCTACCACCCCCCAGTGGGTCTGCCGGATGGGTGCAAAGCCGGCCAGCATCTCTGTGCCTGTCTCGTCAGTCAGTGCGAGTGCCCCCTCTTCGCCGTTTAACACCTTGTCGACCACCCCGTTGTCACGGATTTTTTCACCGACCCTGGCTCTGTCCGGGTGATAGATGCGGGTTCTGTTGCGATCAACCACATAGAGGGAGGAGCCATCCTGGTAGTAGTGCTGGCCCAGTATGCCGGAGAGCATGTTCTGTGACTGGAGGTAGATGGTGCCCGCCACATAGCCCAGATAGGCCTGATCCTTGTCGAAGATGGGGTAGGAGATGCTGATGAGATAGTTGCCCGAGAGTGAAACGAACGGATCCGTGATCACCGGCTGGCGTGTCGTGATGGAGAGCTTGGCGCTTTGGGAGGTGAGCCTGGCACCCTTTATCTGCAGCGTATCGGGATAGACGGCCATGACCACGGCGTCGGCATTCACGACGACCACTGAGTTGAAGGTCGCCGTTTGCTGTTGCAGCCGCCGCGCTTCGCTCAAGAGGGTGTTGTCATCCTTCATGGCGGGGGCGAGGAGGGCGGCGCTGTAGGCCAGCTGGCTCTGACTGGACTGGAGCATGGTGTTGGTCATCTCGGCCAGCTTGGCCGCGTAGACGCGATTGGCATCCAGGGTGTTGCTGATCAGCAGTGCCCGCTGCGCTTCGTAAGTTGCGTGAAAACTGTTGCTCAGGGTCGCCATGACGCTGATGACGGCCAGTGCGAGTATGAGGCGGCGCAGGTCAATTTTCAGGAACCGAGGAAGTAGCATGAGCAGGAAGGCGTCCGGTATCAAGGTGCGGTAGTGGAAATGAGCCGGTTGATTCTAATGGAGCCAACTGTCGAAAAGCTACTACTATCCGGCCTGGCCTACCCACCTTAATGCCTTGATCGAAAAGATGATCTTCTCTGTTCCATCCTTGGTCGGCGCGGATCACTCAATAAAGGCAGCCATGGGGACGCCATCCCTGACAGGGACCTCTCCCAGGGCGGGAGAGGCGGCGAGTGCGCGTGGCAGAGGTCAATCCGGCTCGCCCGCTGGCGGCGTCATGGTCGCGACAATCTGCCAGAAGGCATCGATGAGCGGGCCCTTGCTGTGGGGCGGGCGAATGAGGCCTATGGTCCAGCTTGCCTCGGCTTCGCGCAGGGGCAGGATGAGCACATCCGGGTGCTCTATGGTGGTGGAGGAGGGCACCAGGGTCCAGGCGATATCCGCCGCCGCCGTGGCGACCCCGGCGGCGAAGTCGTTCACGTACTGGATATCGCGAAAGCGCACTCCGCTCTGGGCCAAGTAGTGCATCAGGTTATCGTAAAACGAGGGGGCCTTGTCCCGGCGCAGTATGGCCAGCGGCTTGTCCACCAGATCCGCCAGCCCGCTCACGCCAGCGTAACTGGCGGGCAGCACGGCGACAAAGTGCGCTTGCACCACAGGCAGGCAGTGCCACCCCTTGGGGGCGGGCAGGCGGCAAAAGCCGAGATCCAGCCTGCCTTCGCTCAGGGCCAGCAACTGGTGATGGGTGGAGAGGTCGTTGAGCTCTATGGTCACCTGCGGCCGCTCGGCGCGAAAGCGGGCGATGGCGGCGGGCACCAGGATCTTGGTGGCCACCCCGAAGCCGATGCGCAGGGTGCCGCTATTGCCTGCCAGCACGTCGCGGGCAGTGCGGCCGAGTTGCTCGCTGGCCGCTACCAGGGCGCAGGCATCGTCATAGAGCGCCCGCCCCAGCACGGTGAGGCGTGTGCTGCTGGCGTTGCGCTCGAACAGTTCGCCGCCGAACGCCTCCTCCAGCCGCCTTATCTGCTTGCTCAGGGCCGACTGGGTGACATGCTGGCGCACTGCCGCCTGACCGAAGTGCAATACCTCCCCCAGGGTCACGAAGGCTTTCAGATCCCGTAGCTCCACCACAGCTCCTTTTATTCCTGTTGGGAATGTTGAATGGCCATATTTGTCATTGGACGGAATTTTAGAACTGTTCGATGCTTATGCCAATTTATTTGGGGCGCCTTGAATGGGGCGCTGACTTATCAGAGATGGCTGACACCATCCGCGCAGAAGGAGCAACACCAGATGCATCACCACACGTTCAACGACTTCCCGAAAAATTTTCTGTGGGGCGCCGCCTCCGCCGCCTATCAGGTGGAAGGGGCCTGGAATGCCGATGGCAAGGGCCCCTCTGTGTGGGATCTGTTCACCAAGCTGCCGGGCAAGACCTTTGAGAGCAGCAACGGCGACGTGGCGGTCGATCACTATCACCGCATGGAAGAGGACGTGGCGCTGATGGCCGAGATGGGGCTCAAGGCTTACCGCTTCTCGGTGAGCTGGCCGCGCATCTACCCGACCGGCCGGGGCGAAGTGAACGAGGCGGGTCTCGCCTTCTACGAAAAACTCATCGATATCCTGCTGGCTCACCAGATAGAGCCTGTGCTGACCCTCTATCACTGGGACTTGCCCCAGGCGCTGCAGGATGAGTACGGCGGCTGGGAAGACAGACGCATCATCGATGACTTCGAGCGCTACTGCGTGACCCTGTATCAACGCTTCGTGGGCAAGGTGAAGTATTGGGTATCGCTCAACGAGCAGAACTACAACCTGACCAACGCCTATCAGCTCGGCACTCACCCCCCCGCAGTGCAGGACCGCAAGCGCTTCTTCGCCGCCAACCATATTGCGTTTCTGGCCAATGCCCGGGTGATCAAGGCGTTTCGTCAGCATGTGCCGAACGGCCTGATAGGTCCGAGCTTTGCCTACTCGCCTGCCTATCCGGCATCGTGCGACCCCAAAGACATGCTGGCATTCGAAAATGCCGAAGAGTTCACCAACTACTGGTGGCTGGACGCTTACTGCTTTGGCCGTTATCCGCAGGCGGCGCTCGCCTACCTGCGGGAAAATGGCGAGGCGCCTGAGATACTGTCAGGGGATCTTGAGCTGCTGCGCGAAGGCACGCCGGATTACATAGGCGTCAACTACTACTACACCCTGACCTACACCGACAATCCCCTCGGCGGTCAGACCCTGCAGCGCATCAACACCACGGGGCAGAAGGGCACCACCCCCTCGAGCGGTATTCCGGGCCTCTACAAGACGGCGCCCAACCCCCATCTGGAGACCAGTAACTGGGACTGGGCCATAGACCCGACCGGGATGCGCATCGCCCTGCGCCGCCTCTCCTCCCGCTACGGCTTGCCGCTGATGATCACCGAGAATGGCCTCGGCGAGTTTGACCAGCTGGGGGCGGATGACAAGGTGCACGATGATTACCGCATCGCCTACCTGCGCAGCCACTTGGTCGCCTGTCAGCAGGCACTGCAGGACGGGGTGGAGCTGATTGGTTATTGCGCCTGGTCCTTCACCGATATCCTGAGCTGGCTCAACGGCTACCAGAAGCGTTACGGCTTCGTCTATGTGGACCGCGATGAGCAGGGCGGCTCCTTGCGTCGCATCAAGAAAGAGAGCTTCCACTGGTATCAATCGGTGATCGCAAGCGGCGGCAAGACGCTGTAAATCACTTGGTTCGGATTGCGTTGGTAACAGGCTCTGCCACATCAGGCAGAGCCTGTTTATTTATGATGTGCATGGCGCAGATGACGGGTAGGGGGAGGCAAAGAGGGGGCCGTCATCAGTGATAATTGACGTCCAGGCTCTCTTCGGTACTGTGGGCCAGGTGGGTCATGGTATAGATGAAGAACTCGGCCGGAGGAAGCGGCTTGGAATAATAGTATCCCTGGATCTCATCCACGCCTATGTCGCTTAATTGCTGCAGCTCGTGGTGGCTCTCTACCCCTTCAGCCACCACCACCAGCCCCAGCTGATGGGATAGTTTGGTGATGGATTCGACGAACATGAACTGCCGCGGGTCGGTCTCGATGTTGCTGACGAAGGACTTGTCAATCTTGAGCTTGTCAAAGCTCAGGGACATCAGATAGGAGAAGGAGGACCAGCCGGTCCCGAAATCATCCAGTGCGATGCGCACGTTGATGTGTTTGAGCTCCTTGAAGATGCGCTGGCTGAGGGGCAGATCGTCGAGTGCGATGGTTTCGGTCAGCTCCAGAATGAGCTGTTCGGCGCGCAGCGGGCTCTGTTGCAGCATATCGCTGACCTGATGAAACAGATCGGGTGTAAACATGGAATTGGAGAGATTGATGGCCAGCTCCAATTTGTCGACAAAGCTTGCCGGCAGTTGTGACATGTCATGGTTGACCCGGCTGAATATCCATTTGCCGAGCAGTTCGCCGAGGCCGTTCTCCTCCGCCATGGCGATGATGTCCAGCGGGTTGATGAAGCCGTATTCGGGGTGGCGCCAGCGGATCAGCACCTCGGCCCCCATGTTGTAGGCATTGCCCGGTTTTATCACCGGCTGATAGTGCAGGTAGAGGGTACTGTTGGAGATGATATTTAAATGTTCACGCAGCTCGGCGGCCAGTTTCCGGTTGCGACTGTAGTGCTCGAACATCCGGTGGTTGAACACCTGCAGGTGGTTCTCCTTGAGCTTTTTGGCATTGGCGAGGGCAATGTCGGCGAACAGGATCAGCTCCTCGATCTTGTGAGCCGTGATGGGGTGCTGGCTGATCCCCATGCTGACGCGCACCCGGTGCGCCGGATCGGCCTGAAAGACGGTGGGCCTCAATTCATCCAGCAGCCGGACAAGGTAGGGAACACGGTGCTCGATGGGCATGTCGCCATAGATGAAGAGGGCGAATTCATCGCCACCCATGCGGGCGATGAAGGTCTGGTTTTGAGCGTACTCCCTGATCTGGTTGGCGACCATGGTGAGCAGCTCATCCCCGGCAGCGTAGCCCAGGCTGTCGTTGACCTCTTTGAAATTGTTAAGCTCAATCAGGCAGATGGTCAGGGTACAGTCGGTGGGCTGCTTGCCCTTGGCCAGCCGCTCCAGCCGGGTCATAAAGGCGGCCCGGTTGGGTAGCAGGGTCAGCGGGTCATTCCAGGCCAAAAAATGCTGCAACTTCATCTCCAGGGAAACCACGAACAGGATGAGCAAACCGATGGCCAGCAGGGCGACCAGCACCAGTACGTGCCCCTCCTTGGACTGCTGCAGCTCCTGACGCTGCTTGATGGCGGAGGGGCCGGTGAAGCTCATCACCATCAGATCCCGGATGGAAGGCAGCAGCTTGTTCATTCTGCCTTCCATCTCGGCCAGCCGGGCTGAATCGGGGGTGGGCTTGACCACGTCCTGCTCATACTCCTTGAGCACCTCAAAGAAGGCGCCGACCCTCTCGCTGGCCTGGTAGCGCGTGCGAATAAGGGCGGTCTCCTGCCCGGTCAGGAAGATGTCCAGCCGGTTCCAGGCGATGTCATAGGCCTTGTTCAACTGCGCAGCATCGGTCTGACCGCTGCGATACAGCGACAGCTGCTCGTCAAAACCGTGCAGCTCCAGCTCCAGCTGGGCCAGAGACCAGGCGGAGAGCTGGGTATATTTCACCATGTCATTGAAGGTGCGATCGTAATTGAAGAGTGACCAGATGGTCACCCCCAGAAAGGAGACCATGATAAAGGCAAGGGAGAGGAACTTGCCCTTGATCATCATTACATCCCTTCAAGCTTGAGAACTTGCCACACCATCAGGCTGTGATATTGCTCGATATTGAGCTCGGGGTGGTCCGACAAGGGATAGATGACCCAGATCGGGCCCTTGTTGCGCAGGGTCAGTGCCTTGCCATCTTCCTCGATGGCCAGCAGCACGGGGTATTTCTCGACATCTTCGCGCGGGATCACGGCGAAGTAGTCGTTTTGGGCCATCACTTTTATCTTGTCGGCGCTGACGCCGAGAGTATCGAGCACCGTCTTCAGCAAGACGCCGCGATAGACATGGGAGCCCTTGGTCCAGGGGGTGGTGGTGGTGACGCTGGCTTGCGGCAGCGCCTGTAGCTGAGCGCGGCTTAACTCCATCTTGCTGGCGTTGTTGCAGCAACCCTTGGCGGCGACGCTGAGGATGACCTCATCGGCGCTGTAGGCCTGACCGCAAAAGAGTAGAGACAAGAGGTAAAACAGGGGGAGGGTTAGCGCTTTCATGGTTGATTCCTTATAGGCAACTTATTGATATCCAGCCTGTTGAGGCCGTTTCGCTCTAACCATAGACCATTTCCGAATGACTATTGATGATGGTTTTAGATAACTACAAAGCCTTATTTTCTTCACATCTATTACACAACCGGCACGTGCCTTGCCAGATTGATCCAACTCATATCTTTGTCAATTAGATGAGTTGTATCTGGGTGAGGCTACCACCAGAGTCCATATTCTGATTTAAATTCAATGTGTTTACCCGGCCCCAGACACGGGATATTTCACGTTGACAGATGTGGACGCGCATCATGAACAGCAACACCCCTCACACCCGCAGCGGTGAGCACGTTTCCCAGCAGGTAGATCTGCGCCAGGTGGTATACGCCTTGTCGGCATCGCTGGATCTGGTCGGCATCGGCGATGTGGCGCATGGCAAGCGAGTTGGCATCATGGCCGCCGAGTGCGGCAAAGCGCTGGGAGCAAATGCCAGCGAGCGAGCCTGCCTGTTCGAGCTGGGGGTGCTGCACGACATCGGCGTCTCCTCCACCTTTATCCATTGTCATCTGGTCAGCGAGTTTGACTGGGAGTCCTCCCAGCTCCACTGCGAGGTCGGTTATGACCTGCTCAAGGACTTTCCGCCTCTGGCGCCCCTGGCGAAACCCATTCGTTATCACCACACCCACTGGCACCGGTTGATACAAACGCCTGGATTGGTGGCTGGCGTGATGCGCCAGGCCAATCTCATTTTTCTGGTCGACCGGGTGGATGCTCTGGCGGCACCTCATTACGGCGACGGCTCCCTGTTGATGCACACCCACGAGATCCGGCAACGGATCGAAGCGTGTGCCGGCGAGTTTTTCGATCCCGAGCTGGTGGCGGCCTTTCTCTCGGCGTCCCGTTCTGAGGCGTTCTGGCTGCAGCTGGAGGGGCGTGCCATCAGCGACTACATGCATGACATGCTGAGCGAGCGGGAACCCTGTCTCACCAGCAACGGCGAGCTCAAGCAGTTGGCGCGGATCTTTTCGGCCATTGTCGATGCCAAGAGCCCCTTCACGGTGGCGCATTCGCTCGGGGTGGCGAAACTGGCACGTCTGCTGGCTAAATTGATGGGCGTCGAAGAGGGGCACTGCGAGCAATTGGAGATTGCCGGCCTGTTGCATGATCTTGGCAAGCTGCGGGTGCCGGACGAGGTCCTGGACAAGGCGGGGTCACTGGATGAGCGGGAGCGCGCCATCATCAACACCCACAGCTTCGAGACCTATCAGATCCTGCGTCACATCGACGGTTTCGAGGCGATCGCCCTCTGGGCCTCCTACCACCACGAAGAACCCAATGGCTGTGGTTATCCCTTCCACCTGACCGCCGAGGCGATGTCGCTGGAGGCCAGGATCCTGCGGGTGGCCGATATCTTTCAGGCCATGGTGCAGCATCGGCCCTATCGAGAGGGGCTGAGCGCCGGGCAGGCGCTCAGCTTTCTGCAGCAGTTGGCCCGCCAGAACCGGGTCGATGCCGAGGTAGTGGCAACCCTGGCCGCTCATTTGCCGCAGGCGATCTGCGCCGCCAATGGGCAGGAAGTGACGATACGGCACTGACGGGGCATGCTGCGATGGGCGCTAGATAAACATGCCGCCCGAGGCCTCGATGCGCTGGGCATTGACCCAGCGATTGTCATCCGAGAGCAGGGCCGCTATCACGCCGCCTATGTCGTCCGGCTGGCCGACTCGCCCGAGCGCGGTCTGGCTGGCGATAAAGTCGTTGACCGCCTGATTGTCCCGCACCATACCCCCGCCAAAATCAGTCTCGATGGCACCGGGCGCCACCACGTTGACGGCGATCCCGCGCGGGCCCAGCTCCTTGGCCAGATAGCGGGTCAACACCTCTATTCCCCCCTTCATGGCGGCGTAGGCGGCGTAACCGGGCAGCGCGAAACGGGTGAGACCGGTCGAGAGGTTGATGATGCGCCCGCCATCGCGGATCAGGGGCAACAGCTGCTGGGTCAGGAAGAAGGTCCCCTTGAGGTGAATGTTCATGAGGGTATCGAACTGCTGCTCAGTGGTCTGCTCAAAGCTTGCGTGGATGCCGATGCCGGCATTGTTGACCAGAAAGTCGAACTGCTCGCGTCGCCACTCCCGTTGCAACAACTGGCGTACCTCAGCCGCGAAGGCGGCACTGTTGGCCACATCGAGTGGCAAGGCGTGGGCCTTGACGCCGAGCGCATTGGCCTGCGCCACCACTGTGGCCGCCTCTTCGGCCTGGCTGCGATAGGTGATGATGAGATCGACGCCTTTGGCGGCGAGGGCCAGGGCCGAGTGTTTGCCGAGGCCGCGGCTGGCGCCTGTGATGAGGGCGATGGAACGGGTCATGGTACGACTCCTGTCAATGGGGTGGATGCGGGCTCGGGACGAGCCGTTAGTGCCACTCTATTGATGCGTACATTATGGATAAAGAGGGTAATAATAGATGCACTGTTCCGTTTAAAGTGACAATGACGCCATGGATCAACTGGATGCGATGAGAATGTTCATGCGGGTGGCCGAGCTTGAGAGCTTCACCCGCAGTGCCGAGCAACTGGGCATGCCCAAGGCAACGCTCTCCGCGGCCATACGTCGGCTGGAGGAGCAGCTGGGCACCCGCTTGCTCCATCGCACCACCAGGCGGGTGCAGCTGACTACGGATGGTCAGCTCTGCTATGCCCGCAGCCAGGAGCTGCTGGCCGACATGGAGGAGTTCAACGGGCTGTTCCGGCAGGGGGGACAACTCAGCGGCCAGCTGCGGGTGGACATGCCAAGCCGAATGGCGCGCCATCTGGTCATCCCGGCGCTGCCCGCCTTTCTGGCGGCCCATCCTGATCTGCAGCTGATGTTGAGCAGCACGGATCGGCGGGTCGATCTGGTGCGTGAGGGCTTCGACTGCGTGGTGCGGGTAGGGGCGCTGGAGTCCTCCAGCCTGGTGGCGCGCCCCCTGGGTCACTACCGCCAGATCAACTGCGCCAGCGCCGCCTATTTGGCCCGCCACGGCACACCGCAGGCGCTGGCGGATCTGGCGCAGCACAGGTTGGTGCACTATGGCGCCGGGCCCGGGAGTCGCGAGGCCGGTTTCGAGTACTTGCAGGCAGATGGCTCTCGCGCCGTGCTGGTGATGGCGGGGACTCTCACTGTAAGCGACAGCGAAGCCTATCTGGCGGCGGCGCAGGCGGGGCTCGGGATCATCCAGATGCCGCGAGTCGGGGTAGAGGCACTGCTCGCCAGTGGGGAACTGGTCATGGTGTTGCCCCAGTGGCAGGCGCCTCCTTTGCCCATTCATGCCCTCTATGCCCATCGTCGTCAGCTCTCGCCCAGGGTGCGGGCCTTCATCCACTGGCTGGGCGAGGTGCTCGCCAGGGCCCTGGCCGGGGAATCAGAGCCGGCTGCGCCTTGAGCGGTATTCGCTTGGGGAGAGGGCGAACGCCTCCTTGAAGAAGCGGGTAAAGCTGCTCTGGCTGGCAAACCCGAGGCGCCCGCCCACCTCCTGCAACTGCAGGCCGGGATCCTGCAGCAGCCGGCAGGCCTCCTCCCTTCTTACCTGCTCCAGCAGGGCCGAGAAGTGGCACCCCTCCTCGCGCAGGTGGCGATTGAGGGTCCAGCGGGTCAGCCTGAGGGCCTCGCAGATCCCCGCCAGCAGGGTGGGGGAGTCGACGCTCTCCTGCCAGAGCCGCTGGCGGATGAGCCCGAGCACCCGCTCCTTGTAGTGGCTGCTCGGGCGCAGCAGCCGCATCTGGCCGTCGAGCTCCCCCAGCAGCAGGGGTTGCAGAGGGCCATTGCAGCCCCCGTGGGCGAGATCGAGCAAGGCCGCGGGGAAGCGAAGCTCAAAGCCTTCTCCCTGTTGCAGCCGATCCCCCAGCCAGGCCCCTAGCTCTCGCCACAGCTTGGGCCGCACCGGGATGGGCAGCACCAGCCGTCCCTGACCCGGGTGGTAGAACTGCAGCAGGGCATAGAGGTGGCCGAGGTTGGCCAGGCTGCTCATGGCGATCACATCCGGGTGATCGGACTCCGAATGGTAACTGAGCCTGGCCTGCCCCTCTTCCTCCCGCAGCAGAATCCGATCGCACTCGCCGATGAGGGGGCGGTAGGCGAGGAAGAAGTGCAGGGCCTGGCGCAGGGTGGCGGCGTTGCAACAGAGGCTCGCCAGCGGCAGGTAGTCGGCAAAGAGCCCCGAGAGCGAAGGGGGCGACCACTTGTGGGTCATGTCCACATAGGGGGCGACCTGGGTTAGCAGCCGGAAGTGGCGCTGGGCGTCGATCCGCCCCTGAGGGAGCAGCAACTCTTCTCTGGCAATCCCGGCACCTTGCAGGAGCTGGGCCGGATCCCGTCCCTGTCTCTGCCAGTGGTTGAGGCAGTGCAAGGCTATCCGGTTGGAGACTGTCTTCACGGCGAAAATCCTTGTCGGCGGTGGTCCACCATCATCCGCCAACGGCTATGAATTGCCGTGAGCCAGGTTCGGCTTCATGTTTCAGAAATGTAACCAAGGGTAACCCTGCAACCCTTTTCACACTTTTTGAACTTGCTCCCAACCGGCAATTCCCTGCACCCGCAGGGCAAGTGAGGCGGGCCGATTTTGCATACAGTGGCCGGACCTACACACACAAGGAAGATAACAATAATGACATATCCCCCCTTCGCTCTGACCCGCCTCACCCTGAGCATGGGCGTCCTGCTGCTGGCAGGGTGCAATGGCAACGACTCCAGCCCCAAGCCGGAGCAGCCCACCCTGGGCCACCGCACCGTCAGCCTGATCGAGCAGGATGGCCTGCAATTCAAGGATCTCGATGGCAGCGGCGCCCTGACCCCCTATGAAGACTGGCGCCTTGGCGCCGCCGAGCGGGCCCGGGATCTGGTGGGCAGGCTCTCCCTGGCGCAGAAGGCAGGTCTGATGATGCACGGCACCCTGGTGCTGAACGCAGACGGGCGGGTCAACCTCACCGCCATGGACAAGATGTTGCGCGAGGATGGCGTCAATACCTTCATCACCCGCATGGCGGGGGACCCGGCGGCCATCGCCGAGGACAATAACCGGCTGCAGGCCCTGCTGGAAGGGGTGGGGCTCGGCATCCCCATGACGGTGAGCACAGATCCCCGCAACCACTTCACCCATGATCCCAACGCCACCAGCATAGGCGCCGGGGCCTTCTCCCAGTGGCCGGAGACCCTGGGTCTCGCCGCCATCGGCGATGCTGCCCTGGTGCAACGCTTTGGCGACATCGCCCGTCAGGAGTACAGGGCCGTCGGCATTCACGAGGCCCTCTCTCCCCAGGCGGATCTCGCGACCGAGCCGCGTTGGGGTCGCATCAACGGCACCTTCGGTGAGGACAACCTGCTCGCCAAATCCCTGGTCAAGGCCTATATAGAGGGCTTCCAGCAGGGGAGCGACGGCGTAGGCAAGGAGGGCGTGGTCACAGTGGTCAAGCACTTCGCCGGGGCCGGTCCCCAGAAAGACGGCCTGGATGCCCACAACCCCTGGGGCAAGGAGCAGGTCTATCCCGGTGGCCAGTTCGCCTATCACCTGGTGCCCTTCGAGGGGGCCTTCGAGGCCAAGGTGGGGGCCGTGATGCCCTATTACGCCCTGCCCGAGGGGCTGACCTATAAAGGTCAGGCCATCGAGGAGGTGGGCTTTGGCTTCAACCGCCAGATCCTCACCGACTTGCTGCGGGGTCACTTCAAGTTCGACGGCGTGGTGCTGAGTGACTGGGGCATCGTCAACGACTGCAACGCCCGCTGCGAGCAGGGGCTGACCCAGGATGAGGTGACGGCGGGCGTCAGCCCCTGGACTGTGCCCTTTGGCATGTCCTGGGGTGTGGAGAAGCTCACCAAGGCTGAGCGCTACGCCAAGGCCATCGACGCTGGGGTGGATCAGTTTGGCGGCGTGGAAGATCCCGCCCCCCTGCTGGTGGCGGTGCAGAGCGGCCTGGTGACCGAGGCGGCGATCACCACCTCGGCCGAGCGGATCCTGGAGCAGAAATTCGCCCTGGGGCTGTTCGAAAACCCCTATGTGGATACCCAGGCCGCGGTGGCCTTGGTGGGTAAGGCCGAGTTCCAGCAAGCCGCCCAGGCCGCCCAGGCGGCGTCCCATGTGTTGCTGAAAAACGAGGGGGCCATGTTGCCACTCAAGGCGGATGGCAAGCGGGTCTACCTGCATAACGTCAATGCCGAGGTGGCCGCAGCCAACGGCTACACGGTAGTGACTGAGCTGGCCCAGGCCGATCTCGCCATAGTGCGGGTCAATGCCCCGGGTGAGCAGGATCCCCGCTTCCCGTTCGGCAGCATCCACTTCGGTCAGCTCGGTTTTGCAAGCGCAGATCAGGTGGTGCAGGAGACGGCCCACGAGGGGGTCTACCGCGGGGCGGACGAGTACGCAGCCATCCAGGCCGTAGCGCAGGCCGGGGTGCCCATGGTGCTCTCCGTCTATCTGGACAGGCCCGCCATCCTGACCGAGGTAGCACCGGCGGCGCAGGTGCTGCTGGCCAACTTCGGGGCCCTGGATCAGGCGCTGTTCGACGTCATCAGCGGCAAGGCCAAGGCTCGCGGCAAGCTGCCCTTCGAGCTGCCATCCAGCTGGCAGGCGGTGCAAAATCAGCACCCGGATGTGGCGAAGGACTCCGCGAACCCGCTCTACCCCTATGGTGCCGGTCTGGCCTATTGAGGGCGAGCCCGACATCCATGATCACCAAGGCGCCTTCGGGCGCCTTTTCCATTACCGCCATCGACAATCCCTGTTTGGCGCAAGGGGCGGGCTTGGGCATAATGGCGCCCCATCAGGGGTTGCCGCGCCTCGCGACCGCGAGACGTGCGCACCCAGCAAGCGCGCAGAGGAGATAAGATGAAATTTATCGGAGCCCACGTCAGTGCCGCCGGCGGGGTGGAGAACACCATAGCCCGCGCAGAGGCCATCGGTGCCAACGCCTTCGCCCTGTTTACCAAGAACCAGCGCCAGTGGCAGGCGGCGCCGCTGTCCGAGGCCAGTATCCGCGCCTTCAAACTGGCCTGCGAGAAAGCCGGTTTTCGCCCGGAGCAGATCCTGCCCCACGACAGTTACCTCATCAATCTGGGCCATCCCGATCCCGACGGCCTGGCCAAGTCTCGCGATGCGTTTCTCGATGAGCTCAAGCGCTGCGAGCAGCTGGGACTTTGCTACCTGAACTTCCACCCCGGCAGCCACCTCAAACAGATCCCGGAAGCGGCCAGCCTGACACTGGTGAGCGAATCCATCAACTGGGCGCTGGAGCGCAGCCAAGGGGTGACGGCGGTGATCGAGAACACAGCCGGGCAGGGCACCAACCTCGGCTGGTCGTTCGAACACCTTGCTACCCTCATCGACGGGGTGGAGGACAAGAGTCGGGTCGGTATCTGCTTCGATACCTGCCACGCCTTCGCCGCCGGTTACGACTTGCGTACCCCTGAGTCCTGCGCTCAGGTGTTTGCCGACTTCGATCGCATCGTCGGCTTCCAATATCTCAAGGGGATGCACATCAACGGCGCCAAGTGCACCTTCGGCAGCCGGGTCGATCGCCACCACAGCTTGCGTGAAGGCAATCTGGGGGAGGCGGTATTCCACCACATCATGAATGACGCTCGTTTCGACGGCATTCCGCTGATCCTGGAGACCATAGACGAGACGATCTGGGGCGACGAGATCCGCTGGCTGCGCAGTCTGGCCAAGGCATAACCCGTGCAGGAGAAAGAACGGATGCAAACAGAGGAACTGAGCGGGGCGCCACTGCGCTGGGGTATTGCCGGTGCTGGGGCCATTGCCCGTCGCTTCTGCCGGGACGTGAATGATCACGCCCGCCTGGGCCGGGTGGTGGCGATCGCCGCCCGTGATCAGACGCGGGCCCGGGCTTTTGCCGATGAGCAGGGGCTACCCCTTGCCTATGACAGCTATCAGGCGCTGGCGGCAAGCACCGAGGTGGAGGCCGTCTATGTGGCGGTGATCCACCCCGAGCACGCCGCCCTGATCAGGCAGATGTTGCTGGCGGGCAAGCACGTGCTGGTGGAAAAGCCGGCGGTGACCCGAGTAGCAGATTGGGATGCGCTGGTGCTGCTTGCCCGGACGCGCGGCCTGCTGCTGATGGAGGCGATGAAGGTGATGTGCTTCCCCGCCATGCGCGAATTGCTGCGGCGACTCGGCGCCTTGCCTGCCCCCAATCGGCTGCAGGCGGCCTTCGGCTCGGTGCAGGAGCGAGACGGCAAGCTGTTTGATCCCGCATTGGCCGGCGGCGCCGCCTGGGATGTGGGTGTCTATCCGCTCTGGCTCTACGCCGCCATCTGTCACCCGTTGGAGCTGGCTGCGGGTGAGCCGCAGGTCGCTCTTTCCCGCCAGACGGGCGAGGTGGACGTGGCCGCCAGCTTCCGCTTTGCCGGCCCCCTCGTGGCCGAGCTGGATGCCTCCATCGTCCAGGAACTCGACAAGGCGGCGTATCTGGGCGGCGAGGGCTGGGCGCTGCAACTGGTCGGCAAGTGGTGGAACCCCCAGCAGGTACGCTGGCTCACGGGTGATCCCTTGCCGGCCTGGCCGCACGACATCGCGCTGCCGGTGGCGGGCGGTGGCATGCAGCACGAGGCGGATCATTTCGCAGCCTGTGTCAGGCAGGGATTGAGCGATTCCCCCTGGGTGCCGCAGGCCCTGACCAGACAAGTGCTGGGCTGGGTCGAGCGCGGCCTGCAAGCCAGCTCGTGATCATGATGTGCAGAGAGGGCGCCGGGGCGCCCTCTCTTTTTGTCTGATCGCTTGCCGGCTTGAGCGGGAAGCGGCGAGCCGTCATGTCTCAGGTGCTCACCCTATCTGCTTGTTGGCGCCCCTGCCGTGGTCGCCTGAGGCTGAGGCAGGGCACCTTCCTGAACGCGGCAAAACTGCAGAAAGCGGCGCAGGGTGGCCGAGTGGTATTTCTGCCGGTGCCAGATGAGGGAGAGCTGGCGGGGGAAGCGCCGGGCAAGGGAGAAGGCCACCAGCCGACCGGTCTGCAACCGATCCGACACCGCCAGGCGGGAGATGAAGGAGATCCCCAGCCCTTTTTCAACCGCCAGCATCACGGCCTCCAGGGTGTTGAGTTCCAGCCCTGCCTGCCAGCGGGGCAGCTCGGGCTGGATCTGCAGCTCGAACTGTTCGCGACTGCCCGACTGGGGTTCGCGCAGCACCCAGGTCTCATCGCTCAGCTGGCCGAGCGACAGGCGATTGCGCCGGGCGAGGGGATGGCCGGGGTGCGCCACGATCAGCATCTCGTCATCGAGCCAAGATTCGCTGACGAGATCCGGGTGGTGGTTCTGCCCCTCTATCAATGCCAGATCCAGCTCGAAGTTGGCCAGCAGATGGCAGAGCTTGTGGGTGTTGGTGATGGTGACCCTGGGGGGCAGGCCCAGCTCCTGTTTGCTGCTGGCCAGCAGGGTAGGGAGCAGGTAGTTGCCAATGGTCTGGCTGGCGCCGAGGCGCAGCTGGCCGCTCGGCTCGGCATCGGGGCTGAACAGGGTTTCGATATCCTGCATCCGGGTCAGCAACTCTTCGGCGGCCGGTTGCAGCAGGCGCCCCTCGTTGTTGAGCTGCAATCTGGGGTGGATGCGATCGAACAAGGGGGTGGCGAGCTGGCGCTCCAGCTCCTGCAACGACTGGGAGACGGCACCCTTGCTCAGGCAGAGCTCGTTGGCGGCCAACCCCAAATTGCCGTAGCGGGCTATGGTGGCGAACACCTTGAGTTGTTGCAGGGTCAGTTTCATGTTTGGTTATCCTGAACGATTGATTCAATTCATTTAGATATCGTAAACGATAGCCACTCTTTATCCTATGCACATCGTCTCTCACAAGAGGTTTCAGACATGATCGCAAGAACCCGTCAATCCTTAGGCAAAGCCCCGACCCCCATGGCGGGCCTGGCACTCGGGATCGCCAGTCTTGGTTGGTGCTGGGAAAATGCCGGTCAGTTCGATGGCCGCCTGCAACTGCTGGGCGCCGCCGTCGCCGCCGTGCTGCTGGTGATCCTCACCTTCAAGTTTCTGCTCCATCCGCGCCTGCTGTGGCAGGATCTGGCTCACCCCGTGGTGGGCAGCGTGGTGCCCACCTATGCCATGGGCACCATGGTGGTCTCCAAGGCGGTTGGCATGCTGAGCCCGGGTCTTGGCGAGGGGCTCTGGTTGTTTGCCGTGGTGCTGCACCTTCTCTTCCTGGCGACCTTCATCTGGCACAGGGCCAGACAGTTCGAGATCCATCACATGGTACCGAGCTGGTTCGTGCCGCCTGTGGGTATTATCGTGGCTGACGTCGCCTTTCCCGGCGGCCAGTTTGCCGCGCTGGCCGACGGTCTGCTCTGGTTCGGCATGCTCTGCTACGCTCTGATGCTGCCGCTGATGCTCTACCGTCTTATCTTCAGCCATGAAGTGCCGGATGCTGCCAAGCCGACCATCGCCATTCTGGCGGCCCCTGCCAGCCTGTCACTGGCCGGCTACCTGACGGTGACCGAGGATCCTTCCCTGCTGCTGGTAGCCGTGCTGCTGGGGATCGCCATCCTGATGACCGGTATCATCTACCTGGCCTTCATCAAGCTGCTGCGTCTGCCGTTCTCACCTGGCTATGCCGCCTTCACCTTCCCGCTGGTGATAGGCGCCACCGCCCTGTTCAAGGTGGGGCACCTGCTGGCGCAGTGGCCGCAAGCGGCCCACTATGTGGAGCAGATCAACCTGCTGGCCCACTTCGAGCTGGGCGCCGCCACCCTGATTGTCGGCTACGTGGCCCTGCGTTATCTGATGTTCTTCCTGCCGCTGGGTGACAGGAGCATGGCGCCCGACATGGCCCAGCACGGCGCCCGCCGCTAGGCAAAGACTCCGCTGGAGAGCGATGGGATAAGGGGTCAGTCAACGAGAAGGGCATGCGTGATGACATGCTCCACTGACCAGACAGCAGCGACAGCGCTTCACCATAGGTGGAGCGCTTTTTTGTCTCTTCTCGCGGGTCGAAGGAGGGGGTCAGTCCCTGGCGGATCCATTTTTTGAACCAGCACTCACAGTGGGGGGCTTACGATGAATTTCACTGGTATTACCTGTCAGGACGAATACAATGCAACCCCATTTTCTTCGTTTGACCTCATTCATGTCTGCCCAAGATCCTGTGTTTGACTCCTCTTTTCAGACCCGTTTGTTGCGCCCGCGTTACTGGCCGAGCTGGCTGGCGCTCGGTGCGCTTTGTCTGCTCGCCTTCGTGCCGCCCCGCTGGCGTGACAAGTTGGCAGAATGGCTGGCCCCACTGATCGTCAAGGTGTCCAAGAAGCAGATATACATAGCCAGGACCAACCTGGATATCTGCTTTGCTGACAAGAGCGACGCCGAGCGCGATGCCATCCTGATGACCTCCATTCGCATCGGCCTCAAGACCCTGCTCGGCTTCGGTGAGTTCACGGTGCGCAGCCCCGCCTATCTGATGCGCCGCATCCAGGTGAGCGGCTGGGAACATATCGAGGCCGAACAGGCCGCCGGCCGCCCTGTGATCCTGGTGGTGCCCCACAGCTGGCCGGTCGATGCTGCCGGCTACTACTTCACCCAACGCGGGGTGCCCATGTGCACCATGATGAAAAGCTCCCGCAATCCGGTCTTTGACTGGCACCTCAACCGGGCCCGGGCCAAGAACGGTTGCCGCGTCTACGAGCGCAGCGCCGGCATCAAGGCGGTGATCCGGACCATCAAGGGGGGACACAGCTTCTTCTATCTGCCGGACCAGGATCATGGCCGCGAGAAGAGCATCTTTGCCCCCTTCTTCGGCTACCCCAAGGCGACCCTGCCGGCCCTGCCACGTCTGGTGCAGGTCAGCGGTGCCCGGGCCGTGCCCTTGCTGGCCTGCTATGACGAGGCGCACTACTGCTACCGTCTGGAGATAGAGGCGCCGTTTACGGATTACCCCAGTGCCGATCTGATGGCGGATACGTGCCGCATGAATGACATGGTACAGCAGCAGCTGACCTGTCATCCCGGCCAGTACATGTGGTTCCTCAAGATCTTCGATACCCGCGAGGATCAGGAGGGGCCGGATGGCCTCTACGAAGAGGGCATTAAACGGATCCGGGGAGATCTTCCCCCTCGCCCCTGAGGGTGTGTCAGCGCTGTTTGTCATGGCCCTTCGGGGCCATTTTTGTGGGCGCCGCGCCCAAGATGGTGCAGCCCCTTGCACCCCAAAGTGGAAAAAAATATCAGGATAATTAAAATAACCGTTTCTTTTCTATGACTTGATGGCGGCCATGTCCTCACACGATCCGGTTTTTGACACCTCATTTCATGCCCATCTGCTTCACCCGCGCTGGTGGGGCAGCTGGCTGGCGCTCGGTCTGTTGTGCCTGCTGGCGCTGGTTCCCCACGGGCTGCGCGATCGTTTTGCCAATGTCATGGCACCTGCCTTGCTGCGCTTTTCCAGGAAACAGGCCTATATCGCCGAGACCAACCTCAAGATCTGCTTTCCCGAGCTGGATGCGGCCGGGCGCCGCACACTGCTGCTCAAGGCGATCCGCACCGGCCTCAAGACCTTCATGGGCTTTGGCGAGCTGACCCTGCGCAGCGCAGCGCATCTCAAGCGCCGCATCAAGGTGCAGGGCTGGGAACATATAGCGGCGGAGCAGGCCGCAGGGCGGCCCATGATACTGGTGGTGCCTCACACCTGGGCGGTGGACATGATTGGCCGCTACCTGACCGATGAGGGTCTTGCGCTCTGTACCATGATGAAGAGCCCGAAAGATCAGGTGTTTGACTGGTATATCAACCGCGAGCGATCCAAAGCCGGCAAGGTGTATGAGCGCAGTGTCGGCATCAAACCGGCCATAAAGGCCATCCGCAGTGGCTATAACTTCTTCTACCTGCCGGATCAGGATCATGGTCGTGAGAAGAGCATCTTCATCCCTTTCTTCGGTCACCCCAAGGCGACTCTGCCAGCCCTGCCCAAGCTGGTGAAGCTGACCGGTGCCCGTGCTGTGCCCATCCTTGCCTGCTATGACGAAGATGAAGAGTGCTACCGGCTTGAGATTGAACCCCCGTTTGATCCATATCCCACGGACGATTTGACCGCTGACGTCAACGCTATGAACCGCATGGTGGAGCGGCAGCTGCGCCGTCATCCCGAGCAGTACATGTGGTTTCTCAAGATCTTCGAAACCCAGGAACATCAAGAAGGGGAGGATGGTCTCTACGAAGAGGGGATTAAGCGGATCCGCAGCGGTTTGCCACCCGAACCCTGAAGGGAAATACACCGGCTGGCGTGTTGAGCACAGGCGGGTGACAACTGCTTGTCATTCAGGCAGTTTGGTGGACAAAAAGTCGGCAATCAGGGCGCCGCGGGGCGCCAGATAACAGGGATATGCAAGCTGGCCCCGCAGGGGCTATCTTCTGATGCGCAAATAGGGTAAAAGGGCGGCCATGAAAATTCCAAATCGAATCCAACCTCTGGTTGATGACGGCCTGGTCGATGACGTCATCAGCCGGCTGATGAGCGGCAAAGAGGCCGACGTCTATGTGGTGCGCTGCGGTGACGAGATCCGCTGCGCCAAGGTCTATAAAGAGGCGTCCAAGCGCAGCTTCAAGCAGGCCGTGGTCTATCAGGAAGGGCGCAAGGTACGCAACAGCCGCAGCGCCCGCGCCATGGAGAAGGGCTCCAAGTACGGTCGCAAACAGCACGAAGAGGTGTGGCAGAACACCGAAGTTGACGCCCTGTTCAAGCTGGCGGCGGCCGGGGTGCGGGTGCCGCAGCCCTATGTCTGCCTCGACGGCGTGCTGCTGATGGAGCTCATCACCGACGAGGAGGGCAACGTGGCCCCCCGTCTCAACGACGTGGCGCTCTCGCCCGAGCAGGCCATCGCCGATCACGCCAAGGTGATCCGCTACGTGGTGCGCATGCTCTGTGCCGGCCTCATCCACGGCGACCTTTCCGAATTCAACGTGCTGGTGGATGCCCAGGGGCCCGTCATCATAGACCTGCCCCAGGTGGTGGATGCCGCCGCCAACAACCAGGCCAAGGCCATGCTGGAGCGGGATGTCAACAACATGCGCAACTACTACGGCATGTATGCCCCAGAGCTGCTCAAGACCCGCTACGCCAAGGAGATGTGGGCGCTGTTCGAAGATGGTAAGCTGACCCCCGAGAGCGAGCTGACCGGCCTGTTCGAGGAGAGCACCGAGGCCATCGACATCGATGCCGTGCTGCACGAGATCGAGAGCGCCGAAGAGGAGGCGCTGGCCCGTCAGGCACGAATGAAGGCCGAGCAGGAAGACAGCTACTGATCCCCGCCATCATCACCTCATCAGTCACACCATGAGCGCCTTGGAGGCGCTCTTTTTATGGCCGTGATTTGCACCCGTGCCGAGTCAGGCTGGTGGCCATCCCGGGGGAGAGCCGGTAAAACCGAACCCAGCAGCCATCCCCTGCATGGTAGCGGCGATCCAGTAATTGTCCGTTGGCGGCCGCTATGACCTTGAGGGAGGCGCCGTTGGCTTCGTCGCAGCTGATGAGCAGGGGCTCGGTCAGCACAGCTTGCTGCAACCAGCGCAGCAGGGTGCGGGCGATCCCTTCTCCACGGCGGGAAGGGCGGGTTTCATAGCCTATGTGGCCAAGCCACGCCAGGGTGGCAGGATTGTCGCCGTGGCGCAGGCGCAGGGCCCCAAGGATCTCGCCCTTCTCAAGGGCAAAGTAGGTGGTGGTGGGCGGGTAGTCCGGCGGTAGATGCCGTCCATCGGCATGGGCGAGCAGATCCTGCAGCCACTGGTCAGGGTCAAACTGCGCCACCTGATAGAGCGGCAGGCCCGCTTCACCGCACTCGGCCACATAACGGCGATAGGCGGGCGCATCGGAAAGTTGCGCGGCCCGGCACTCGATGGTGGCCGTCATGAGCGCAGCCCTGCCCTCTGCAGTGGCTGGGGCGCGCTGTGGTGGGGCTCCTGCATGCAGGCACGCTGCCGCCCCGTCTGCTTGGCGGCGTAGAGCGCCAGATCCGCCCGCAGATAGGCCTGTTCGAAGGTTTCCCCCGGCTGCAGCGAGGTGAGGCCCATGCTGAGGCTGATGGGGCCGCCCGCCAGCCAGCGGGTCGCCTCTGTGACCTCTTGCTGCAGGGCGTGGCAGTAGCCGGGCAGCGTCTGCGGCGTCTCCATCACTAGCAAGGCCAGTTCGTCGCCACCGAGGCGCCCGGCCAGCCCCGCCGGGGGCAGGTTCTCCCGGATCACCCGGCCCACCACCCGCAGCATGGCATCACCAGCGGGATGACCGTGCCGGTCGTTGATCAGCTTGAAGTTGTCCAGATCGATCAGCAGCAGCTGGCATGGGCGGGCGTGTCGGCGTGCGCGCGCCGCCAGCTGCAGCTCGAAATGGTGGCGACTGTCCAGTCCGGTCAGGGCGTCCAGATTGGCGCGCCGTTCCAGCTCGCGCTGGGTTGCCAGCAGCGCCTGCTGCTGGCGGGTGTGCACCAGGCTGAGCAACAGATAGCTGCGGGCTATGGTAAAGAGCAGGCTGAGCAGGATCACGGGCCCGAGCAGGGGATCGGTAAAGGTGGTGGCCGCGGACTCAGGCAGCCAGAAGTGCTTGGCGATCCGCAGCAGTTGCAACAGCAGCTGCAGGCCGAGCAGCAGGATGGCAAAGCGCAGCACCCGATAGACGGGGGCCAGCCGTTGATAACGCCAGAGCTGCCAGATCAGCACGGCCATCTGCAGCGAGAGCACGGCAGAGAGCACTATGATCCGGCTGTGCACATCGGACAGCGGCCGCAGGCTGGCGGTCAGGGCAAACAGCGCGAAGCCGGTGAGGGCGATGGCGGGGCAGAGCCAGTCCAGCCGGTCCGCCTCGCGCCGAAAGAAATGACGCAGGCCCCGCTCATAGAGCAAGGGGGTGGCGATCAGCAGCAGGTTGGTCAGCAGAATATTGGCGAGGGAGGTCTCCCCCGCGAGCGGGCGGATCAGCAGGCAGCCGAAGGCGGCAGCGATGGCCAGCTCGCTGGCCGACCAGTAAAGCAGGGCCCGGATGCGGCGCTGGGTATGCCACACATAGGCGAAAATGGCCGCGACCCCGACGTGCGACAGCGTGACAAATAGCACCAGGCTCAACAATTGCGCTGAGGAAAACAGAGTTTGCATCAAGGGGTCTCTCTGGGCTCGTCCTGCCGGTCACTGTGTCTCGACCCAGGGGGTCACCATGACAGTGCCGGATCACAACATGAATCCAGCCCATTATCAATGGCTTGGACTGCTGGATCTCGATCCTGGCCACAACCGGATCGATAGCTGCTGCTGACTCGATTCATCAAGCGCCCAAGACGGAGTTTGTCGATCACGCCGCCCATCTGGGGAGTGTCAGGCTGGTTGCACTGGCAGCGCCATGACGGTGGCCTCCCGGCCCAGGTGGGCCAGCAGGCGGCGTACATGATGAGGGTGGCGGTATTGACCAGCGGGTGGCACTGCACCTGTTCGGCATGCCAGATGGTTTGGTCCACCACCAGCGTCACCGCCCGCTCGGTGTCGCGCACCATGGCGAGCAGGGTGACGGCGCCCGGGGTAAGACCGAGCACGGCAACCAGCCGCTCGGGAGAGCCAAAGCTCAGCCGCTTGACCCCGAGTGCTGTGGCCAGCGCCTTGAGATCGACCCGGCTCTGCTCCGGCGCCACCACCAGAAACAGCCGCTCGCTCCTGGGGTCGCGCAAAAACAGGTTTTTGGTCCTGGCGGCGGGCAGGTCGGGCAGCAGCTTGCTCGCCTCCTCACAGGTGAAGACGGGGGCATGGTTGATGCGCTGGTAGGAAATGGCCAGCCGGTCCAGCAGGGAATAAAGTGTCACTATGGCTCCTCGTGTCGGGCGAACAGGTGCAGGGAATGGGCGGCGATGACAGGGCTCCTGGCTCATGGGCAGAGGGTCGAGCTTACCAGCTTGGCCCCTGCCGCGCAGCCTGGCGTGGCAATTGCGGCCAGGCACTGTATGAACGTACAATAGTCTCATCCCAAGGCCGACCCCTTTATCCTGAATGACTGCGACCCAGCCCACAGTGACCACCCTCTCTCCTGCCACGCCTCCTCGCGACGGTTTCATCCTGACCCGTCATGGCCGGGACGTGCGCGGCCGGGCCGGGCAAGGGGGACGCACCGAGATAGTGATGTGGCTCTGGAGCGAACAGGGACCGGTGCGGCTGGTGGTGCCGGGGCAGGAGCCGGTGTTTTTTCTGCCGCAGAGCCACATGCAGGAGGCGGCCGAGCTGTTCAAGGGGGCCGGCGTGAGCGGGCGATTTCGCCGTCTGCCCATGCACACCTTCGACGGGCGTGCCGTGGTGGGCTGCTATTTCTCCACCCTGAGCGCCTTTCACCGTGCCATCGAGCTGCTGCTGATCCGCGGGCTGGAGCACTTCGAGGCGGATATCCGGCTGCCGGAGCGCTTCCTGATGGAGCGCTTCATCACAGCCGGGGTACGTTTTGGCGGCCATGCACTGCAGAAGGGGGGCAAGCGTGGCTACTGGGAGGTGAACGAGGCGCGCTGCGCCCCGCAGGCGGTGACGCCGAGCCTCTCCTGGGTGTCGCTGGACGTGGAGTGTGCCATGGACGGGGCGCTCTTCTCGGTGGGGCTCTACAGCCGTGAGGATGCGCGGGTCATCATGATAGGTGCCCCCGAAGCCGGTGCCGAGGCGTGGGAGACCCGCATCGAGTGGGTGGCGGATGAAAATGCCCTGCTGAGTGCGCTGGAAACCTGGTTCAGCCAGCACGACCCCGATCTGGTGATCGGCTGGAATGTGGTCAATTTCGACTTTCGCCTGCTGCTGCGCCGCGCCGAACTCAACAAGCGGCGGCTGCGGCTCGGGCGAGGGCGCGAACTCTGCTTCTGGCGCTCGTCACGGGGCGATCCCCAGACCGGCAACGTCATCATCCCGGGGCGCATGGTGCTCGACGGCATCGATACCCTGAAAAGCGCCACCTGGCAGTTTGCCAGCTACAGCCTGGATGCGGTGGCAAGCGAACTGCTCGGCCGCGGCAAGGATATCGAGGATGTGGCGAACCGGGGTGAGAAGATCACCGAGCTGTTCCACTCCGACAAGGAGGCGCTCGCCCGCTACAACCTGGAGGATTGCAGGCTGGTGTGGGAGATCTTCGACTACTGCCACCTCATACCCTTTGCCATCGAGCGGGCCTCCCTCACCGGCCTCGAACTCGATCGGGTGGGGGGCTCGGTGGCGGCCTTCACCAACCTCTATTTGCCACGGCTGCATCGCGGTGGCTATGTGGCGCCCAATCTGCCTGCCGATGGCGGGCTGGCGAGCCCGGGCGGCTATGTGATGGACTCCAAACCCGGTCTCTATCGTCACGTGCTGGTGCTCGATTTCAAGAGCCTCTATCCCAGCATCATCCGCACCTTCTGCATCGATCCCATGGGGCTGGTGGAGGGGTTGCAGCACCCGGACGAGGCCATTCCCGGTTTTCGCGGCGCCCTGTTTTCCCGTACTCGCCACTTTCTGCCGGATCTCATCGCCACCCTGTGGGCGGCGCGGGATCGGGCCAAGGCAGCCAGCAATAAGGCACTCTCCCAGGCGATCAAGATCATCATGAACTCCTTTTACGGCGTGCTGGGCTCGGGGGGCTGTCGTTTCTACGACCCCAGGCTTGCTTCTTCCATTACCCTGCGCGGTCACAGCATCATGCAGCAGACCCGGGAGTGGATTGAGGCGCAGGGGTTTGAGGTGATCTACGGTGATACCGACTCCACTTTCGTCCACCTGGCTAGGGAGACAAGCCCGCAGCAGGCGGACGAGATTGGCCATGAGCTGGCCCGGATGATCAACGACAACTGGAGTGCACTGATCAAGCGCGAGTTCGACCTGCCAAGCCATCTGGAGATCCAGTACGAGACCCATTACCGCCGCTTCCTGATGCCCACCATTCGCGGGCTGGAAAAGGGCAGCAAGAAGCGTTACGCCGGCCTGGTTGGAAACCAGGAAGAGGGGCGAGGGGAGGAAGAGCATCTGGTGTTCAAGGGGCTGGAATCGGTGCGTACCGACTGGACCATGCTGGCCAAGCAGTTTCAGACCCGGCTCTACGAGCTGGTGTTTCACGACGAGGATCCCAGCGGTTACGTGCGCACCATAGTGGATGAGACCAGGGCCGGTCTGCACGATGACTTGCTCATCTATCGCAAGCGGCTGCGCCAGAAGCTGGAGGAGTACCAGAAGAACGTGCCGCCCCATGTGCGGGCGGCGCGTCTGGCCGATGAGGAGAACTTGCGCCGCGGTCAGCCCCAGCGCTATCAGCACAGGGGCACCATAGCCTATCTGATGACGCTGGGCGGCCCGGAACCGCTGGAATACAGACGCAGCGCCATCGATTACGAGCACTACATCGACAAGCAGCTGAGACCCATCGCCGACGCCATACTGCCCTTCATCGGCGAGTCATTCGACCGGATCTGCGGCCAGCAGCTGGATCTCTTCTAGCGAAGTTGCCCCGCCCCTGGTGGCGGGGCAACTGGGGGGCAGACCTGTGTCAGGATGGCGGGGAAGCTATGGCAGCAAAGCAGAATGCAAAAAGCCCGCTCGATGAGCGGGCTTTTTCAATCTGGTGCGTCCTAGTGGATTCGAACCACCGACCCCCACCATGTCAAGGTGATGCTCTAACCAGCTGAGCTAAGGACGCAGGGTGCGCAATGCGGCTTTTTCATTTGCGAGAAGTGGTGGGTTTAATTGGATTCGAACCAACGACCCCTACCATGTCAAGGTAGTGCTCTAACCAACTGAGCTATAAACCCACATCAGGCAACTCTGTTTATTCGCATGAGGTTGAACCTGAAGGGAGTCAACTCACGGGAATATGGTGCGTCCTAGTGGATT
>NZ_CDBL01000073.1:287946-367834 GCF_000820005.1 Aeromonas piscicola
ACCCCCACCATGTCAAGGTGGTGCTCTAACCAGCTGAGCTAAGGACGCATCACGGAAAAGTGGTGGGTTTAATTGGATTCGAACCAACGACCCCTACCATGTCAAGGTAGTGCTCTAACCAACTGAGCTATAAACCCACTTCATGAACAGGGCAACAAACCCGTTTCATCACGCCAGCACTGCTGACGTGGTCGGCATACTACCCATGCCCCCCAAGGCTGTCAACAGGCCGCACACACAAAGGAGACTGTTTGCCCAGTTCTTGCGCAGCCTGTTGATTTTGCAGGCGAGTCGCCCCTTATTGCGCCCTGGAAAGCGCGCTGCACGCGGCCGGGCTGGCGAAGCGGCCATAGGTATGGCGCAGTCTTGCTCCCAGCATCAAAGCGGCACCGGTCAGGCCGACGATGAAGCCGACCCAGAAGCCCTGCGGCCCCATGCGCGGGACGACCCAGTCGGTCAGCCCCAGGATCATGCCGGTGGGCAACCCCAGGCCCCAGTAAGCGACTATGGTGACGTAGAAGATCGCCTTGGTGTCCTTGTAACCGCGCAGCGCGGCGGCAGCCACCACCTGCACCGAATCGGAAACCTGATAGATGGCGGCAAAGAACAGCAGAGTGGCCGCCAGTGTGATCACCTGCAGGTCGTCGGTGTAGATGGTCGCTATCTGTTCGCGCAGCAGCACTGTCAGAGCGGCGGTGCAGACGGCGACAGCCATGCCAAGCATGATACCGGTACGGGCCGAGACCCGTGCGTGATCCGGCAAGCCTTCCCCTATGCTGTGACCGACCCGGATGGTGACGCCGACGCCAATCGACAGCGGCAGCATGAACACCAGGCTGGAGAAGTTCAGGGCTATCTGATGGCTCGCCACTGTTTCTGCACCAAACGGAGCCAGCATCAGGGCCACCACGGTAAACAGAGTCACCTCGCAGAAAATGGCCATGGCGATGGGGAAGCCGAGGCGAAACAGGCGCCAGATCCGGCTGCCGTTAGGGCGTACAAGTTGGACAAACAAGTTGATCTTCTTGAAGTGGGGGGAGAGCTTTACGTAGATGATCATCGCCAGCAGCATGGCCCACAGCACGATGGCGGTGGCGACGCCACAGCCGACGCCACCCAGCTTGGGCATGCCGAACAGACCGTGGATGAAGATGGTGTTGGCCGGGATATTGACCGCCAATCCCACGAAACCTATCACCATGGTGGGCATGGTGTGGGAGAGTCCCTCACTGAAGTTGCGCAACACCTGGAACATCACGAAGGCGGGCAGGCCCCACAAAATGGCATGCAGGTAGCCGGCGGTCTTGGCGGCCATGACCGGATCCACATCCATGAACTGCAGCGCCAGCGGACTGAAATAGAGCGCTACCATGGCGATGGGCGTCACCATCAGGGCCAGCCAGAAACCCTGGTGCACGGCCGGGCGGATCTCGTCCCGTTTGCGGGCGCCGTTGAGCTGGGAAACGATCGGGGTGAGGGCCATTATGATGCCCTGCACCAGCAAGATGATCGGCAACCAGAAGCTGGAGGCGACCGACACGGCGGCCAGATCCACGGCACTGACCTGTCCCGCCATCACGGTATCGACAAAGTTCATGGCGATCTGGGCCACTTGGGCCACCAGAATGGGGCTGGCTAAACGAACGAGTTGCCTCGCCTCGGACAAATAACGTTGCACTGACACCTCCGAGTGGATCAGATAAAAGAGAAAGAACGGATAACGGGATGGGCTTTTGTCTCCCCACTGCGGGGAGACAACATGCGGGGGTGTTATTTTAGCCTGAAAATCAACCATCGCGAAACGGTTGAGGCGTGGCTTTGTCGCTGGATCAGGCGTCTTCGTGATCGCTGATCAGCAGATTGGCGGCGGCATAGGCGGCCTGTTCGCGTAGATCGGCCGGCACCCGCTCATCAGAGGCCACGGCGTTGAGCGCCCTGATGGTCGCTGCGATGGCCTGCGGCACATAGCCCTGATCACCTGAGCCGATCTGGTTATAGGCGATGCGAATGGCCTCACAACATTGATATACCTGCATTTCTTTTTCCTCGTTAACCCGAATGTGAACGCCGTCACTATAGCGATCGAGGGCTGACTTGTCAGCTGGTGCGCTTGTCAGTGCCGCGACGCGGGGTTAACCTGCTTTTTTTCGTAGCAGGAGACGAGACATGTTCACCGGCATAGTGCAGGGGACCGCCGAACTGGTGGCCATCGAAGAGCTGCCCAACTTTCGCACCCACGTGATCCGCATGCCAAGCCAAGCCTGGGGTCAAGGGCTGGCGCTCGGCGCCTCCGTGGCCCACAACGGCTGCTGCCTGACGGTCACCCGGGTGGAAGGGGATCGGGTCAGCTTCGATCTGATGCAGGAGACACTGCGTCTGACCAACCTCGGCCAGCTGCAAACGGGGGACAAGATCAACGTGGAGCGGGCGGCCCGCTTTGGCGACGAGATCGGCGGTCATGCCATGTCCGGCCATATCATGGGCACGGCTGAGGTGATCTCCGTCATCGACACCCCCAACAACCGTCAGGTGTGGTATCGGCTGGCCCCCAAGTTGATGAAATATGTGCTGACCAAGGGTTACATCGGCATCGACGGCATCAGCCTGACCGTGGGGGAGGTACGTGAGAACACATTTTGCGTCAACCTGATCCCGGAGACCCTAGCCCGTACCAACCTGGGCTGGGTCAAAGCGGGCTGGCACACCAATATCGAGATAGATCCCCAGACCCAGGCCATCGTCGATACCGTGGAGCGGGTGCTGGCGGCGCGCCAGCCGGGGTGATCTGACTGGCTTAACTCGTCTCTGGCGATTTGCCATAGAAAAGGGCCTGCATCATGCAGGCCCTTTGTGATCTCTTGGTCGCTTTCGCTCGCAATCAAAGCTTTTTGTGACTCGCAATCAGAACATCTGCTCGTCGTCTGCATCCACAAACAGCTGCAGACAGTCGCGGGCTTCATCCCGATGCAGCCGCAGGTGGATGGGATTGCAACAGGCCATGCAATCCTCGTAGAACTCCTGATCCCCCTGGCTGGCATCCAGCTCGACCCGGGTGTGATGACCACAGTGGGGGCAGACGATACGCTTGCTGGTGTACTCGATCATGGTGACCTCCTGGGGCCGAGTGGCCGCCTATTTCCCCTGATTCTAGTCGGCTGGGAGGGGGTTAACCGCGAGCAAGCGCACGTTTATGACAGAGATCAAGGACGCCGCTGTTTCAGGTTTTCTGGCCCTATGCGCCCCTGGCTCCCGCACGCGTTCACGCCACCCAGCTGGCCAGCATGTCGGCATCCAGTTCGGCGAGCGAACGCAGCTGGTGATCGGCGATGGCCAGACGCGGATCGCCCACCAGGGCGGGATCCGGCACTATGAGCGCCTTCATGGAGGCCGCCTTGGCTGCCAGCAAGCCGGTAAAACTGTCCTCGATGGCCAGACAATGCACGGGGTCTACGCCGAGCTTCTCGGCGGCGTGGATATAGACATCCGGGTGCGGTTTGCCGAAGCGCTCCACCTCGGCGGAGTGCACCGCCAGGAAGCGATCGCGGATGCCAAGCTTGCCGAGTACCGCCTCCACCATGGCGAAGGGGGAGGAAGTCGCCAGACCCACTTTAAGCCCCTGTGCTTCCATCAGGGTCAGCGTGTCCAGTACACCGGCCTTGGCCTCGCCTTCGCTCAGGATGAGGGCGTTGACCCGATCCAGAATACGCTGCACCACCTCTTCCTGACTGGGGCCAACCCAGGGGCGCAGGCGATACCAATGTGCCACCAGCTGATCGATGCGCACGCCTATGGTGGAGTTGCAATCCTCCTCGCTGTGGGGATGACCCAGCTCGGAGAAAACGGCCATCTGGGCCCGTTGCCAAAAGGGTTCCGAGTCGATCAGAACACCATCCATATCGAAGATCACGGCAGCTAACATCTTGTACTCCTGACAAATTTGAAGGGGGGATTATAAGCCTGACGGGCAAATGCAAAAGGGGCATTGCCATGCCCCCTGCGCCCGATCACATCAGCAAACGTTTGTTTTGCTGTGACAAAAAATGAGGGTCAGAAAATCACTTCTACCTTGGCGGCGACCGCCTTGGCCTTTTCCACCGCATCCGGGCAATCCTCTGCGCAGGCCAGCGCCACGCCGAGACGGCGGCGACCGGCGATCTCCGGCTTGCCAAACAGCCGCAACTGGGCACCTGGCACCAGGGCCAACGCCTCGCCAATCCCCTGATAACGGATGTCCTGACTGTGTCCCTCGCGCAGCACTACGGCCGACGCGCTCGGCCCGTACTGGGTGATGGTGCCGACCGGCAGCCCCAGGATGGCGCGTACGTGCAGGGCAAACTCGGAGAGATCCTGGGAGATCAGGGTCACCATGCCGGTATCGTGGGGGCGGGGAGAGACTTCGCTGAACCACACCTCGTCGCCCTTGATGAAGAGCTCGACCCCGAACAGGCCATAACCGCCCAGCGCCTCGACCACCCTGGCGGCGACCTCCTTGGAGCGGGCCAGCGCCAGCTTGCTCATCGCTTGCGGCTGCCAGGATTCGCGGTAGTCGCCATCTTCCTGGCGGTGGCCTATGGGGTCGCAAAAATGAATGCCATCGACGGCCCGCACCGTGAGCAGGGTGATCTCGTACTCGAAGGGGACGAATCCTTCAACAATCACCTTGCCGTGACCGGCACGGCCACCCTCCTGGGCGTAGGTCCAGCTCTCGTCCAGTTTGGCGAGGTCCCGCAGCACGCTCTGACCCTTGCCCGACGAGCTCATCACGGGTTTTATCACGCAGGGCAGGCCGATGGCTTCGACGGCGGCGATGAACTCCTCCTTGCTCTGGGCAAAACGGTAGGGGGAGGTGGGCAGACCCAACTCTTCGGCGGCGAGCCGGCGGATCCCTTCCCGATTCATGGTGAGCTGGGTGGCGCGGGCGTTCGGCACCACTTTGACCCCCTCTTGCTCAAGCTGTGCCAGGGTATCGGTGGCGATGGCCTCGATTTCAGGAATGATGAGATCGGGTTTGACCTGGGCTACCAAGGCGCGCAGGGCATTGCCGTCGAGCATGTCCAGCACATGGGCTTTGTGCGCCACTTGCATGGCGGGGGCATTGGGGTAACGGTCGGCGGCGATCACCTCGATCCCGAACCGTTGCAACTCGATGGCGACTTCCTTGCCGAGTTCGCCCGAGCCAAGCAGCAGGGCGCGGGTGGCGCTGGGGCGGGTGGCGGTTCCAAACATACGATCTCTCCTGATGTCGATGGTCACAATGTCTCTGTCGCTATTGGCAGCAATAGCAGGCAAAAAAAGAGGCACGCATGGCGTACCTCAGGAAACAGATTGATGGGCGCGCTGCTCCAGATGGGTAAGCAGCGTGATGGCGCCAATGATGATGGCAGCGCCGAGCCACAATCGGCCGGGCGGTGCCCAGCCAAACACCAGCCAGCCTGCCAGCACGTTCATGGGCAGCTTGGCAAAATCAAAGGGCTGGACGAAGGAGGCCTCGGCCACGCTGTAGGCGCGGGCGATGGACATCTGGGCCAGCGCAGACAGCACCCCTGACACCGCCACCAGCAGCCACTGGGTTTCGCTCGGCCACTGCCATTCCGGCAGGGCCAGCATGGCGTTGAAGGGGGTGCTGAAGATGAGCAGGTAGACCACTATGGTGTGGGACGATTCGCTCGCCGCCTGATAGCGTACCAGCAGGGAGTAACCGGCCCAGAACAGGGCGGCCGCCACCGGCAGCAGGGAGGCCCAGCTGAAATCATCGGTCCAGGGGGCCAGGATCACCATGGCGCCGACAAAGCCCGCCAGGGTTGCCAGAATGCGTGCCCGGCTCACCTGCTCCTTGAGCAGCAGGGCAGAACCCAGGGTTGCGAACAAAGGGGAGGTCATCAAGAGTGCTATCCCCTGCCAGATGGGAACGGGCACCGCCAGCGCCCATAGCCAGAACTGGATGCCGACCACGGCCAGGGCGACCCGCAGCAGGTGCAGGCGCAATTGGTTGGTCATCAGGGATTGACGCAGGCCATGGCGCACCAGCCAGGGCAGCAGACACACCAGGGCGATCAGGTATTGATGAAAGGCAACCTGGGTCGAGGGAAGGCCGAGCTTGAAGCTCACATATTGGCTCAGACTGTTGACGGCGGCAAAGCAGAGGCCTGCCACCATCATCCAGACTGCACCGGCAAAAGGAGAGTGCCTGCGCGAGGGTGCCATGGGATCCGGGTCGCTGGAAAAAAGTGCGGCGGATCATAACGGCAATCGTTTGTTCTGCCAAGCATTGGACGGTTGGCCATGGGACCGTTGGCGATAGAATGAACTAAGGTCAAAATTTTTGAACAAGTTGAGCATCTATTTTCGCTATCCGCAGAGAAGCTCAATGTTTAGAGTGACCTCCATCGACAGCCAAGCTGTTCAACCGACAACCAAATGGAGTTTCACCATGGCCAATATCCTCGTACTCAAGTCCAGCATCCTGGGCCAATATTCCCAATCCAACGCCCTGATAGACGGCTTCCTGGCTAACCACCCGTCCGATACAGTCACGGTGCGTGATCTGGCGACCCTGAACCTGCCGGTGCTGGACGGTGAACTGGCCTCGGGTCTGCGCGGTGGTGACAACCTGAACGAACGTCAGCTGGCCGTCATGGCCCAATCCGATGAGCTGATTGCCGAACTCAAGGCGAGCGATCTGGTGGTGATTGCCGCCCCCATGTACAACTTCAGTATTCCGACCCAGCTGAAAAACTGGATTGACCTGATTGCCCGTGCCGGCGTGACTTTCCGTTACACCGAAACCGGTCCGGTCGGTCTGGTGGAAAACACCCGCGCCCTGGTGATCAGCCCCCGTGGCGGCATGCACGTCGGCAGCGCCACCGATCTGGTGACCCCCTACATGCGTACCGTGCTGGGTTTCATCGGCATCAAGGACGTGGACTTCATCTACGCCGAAGGCATGGGCATGGGTCCGGATGCGCAAGCCAAAGGCATTGAGCAGGCCAAAGGCCAGCTGGAAACCCTGGCACTCTGATCAAGAGACTGACCATGAGGGAGAGGGCATGGCGCAGTGCCATGCCGTACCAAACAAAACAACGCAGCTCAAGGGCTGCGTTGTTGTTTCTGTGCAGGCAGGGCGGCAGCGGTCAGTCGGGGTGGGTCAATCCTGAATGAAGTGACGACAGCCGCTGCCCACCATCAGGCACACGACAACCAGAGAGCCCAGCAACAAGGTGCTGAGCCACTGTTCGGCACTGTCGGGCAGGCTGGGGGAAAACAAACTGATCATGAGAAGGGCACAGAGGGTGATCAGGCTGGTCTGTCGGGTCAGGATCATCATGGGTCGTCCTTGGCTGGCGGTCGCTAATGAAAGGCTAACCACCGTGTATGACAGCTTGATGTATCCATACATGTCGCTGAGTGTCATTCCACGGTGTCATCATCACCATATCAGCTTTTACCGCCGGGGCCAGTGCCGTTGGCCGGGTTGTGATCCGGATCCCTATCTGAACTGTTTCTGATCCGGCAGGTAGTGGAAATCGCCGCTGGCGAGTCTGGCGACCAGGGCCTCCTGGTCGAGATCCTGCGCCTTGCAGAGATCATCCAGATCATCGTAACGATCACGCAACTGCATGTTGACCAGGCTCAGCAGCATGTTGACGTCCATGGTGGCGAAATTGTTCAGGTTCATGACTTGTGCTCGTTATCCAGTAGATGCAGCTGTTCGATAGCGTCGCTGACGCTTTGCAGGTGCAGGCGAATGGTCTGGCGCGCCTCGGTAGGCAGATAGTCGGTAAGGGTGTGTTGCCAGCTACCCGCTTCGGTCTTGAGTTGCTGGAACAGGGTGAGCCCGGCATGGGTGAGTGACACAAGGCTCACCCGCTTGTCCTGTTCGCTACTTTCGGTAAACAGGATCCCCTTCTCCACCAGACGGTGGATTTCGCGGGAGATCCGCACCTTGTCCATCCCGCTTGCCTCTACCAGCTCTTTCTGGCTGATGGGGTAGTTGGGGCCGAGCACCATCATCAAGCGCCACTGGGGCACCGTCAGCTGATAGCGCTGCTGGTAAAACTGCTCAAAGGTGTCGCGCACCATCTCGGCGGCGTGAACCAGCTGATAGGGGGGGTAGTGCGCAAGCAGCTCTATGATCTTTGACATATGACATCCTGCTGTGACGGCTGCATCGGGTGCAGTTTCTCTTGATACTTTGACCTTGATGATACGTAACACAAGGACATTTGTCTGAACAAGCACCAGAGAAATGTGCGGTTGCGCACGTCATCCGCCGCAACCGGGTCTGTTCGAAGCTGATTTTTGCCTCGTGTTGCTCAGCCTTTACGCAACCAGATCAAAGCGTTGTGCTTGAGCCAGGCTTCGCGGCTCTGCAATGTGTAGAGCGCCGCCTCATCGCGACTGCCCGCCTGCCAGCTCTGTGGCTCCTGCTTGGGCAGCTTGCGCTGACCCAGCAGACAGGCCGGCACATGGGCATTGGCCTTGATGGCCGCATCCAGCCGTGGCTGCGCCGCCTCGGGGCCGTCACAGACAAACGCCATCAGCGCCCTGTTGTAGAGCAGCCAGCTGGAGGCCTCGTCGAAGCGGACCAGCAAGGCGCGCAGGGCGGCCCAATCCCCTTGCAGGGCATAGAGGCTGGAGAGGGGATAACGGCAACCCAACTCATCGGCGATGCACAGGTCGAGCAGCGCCAGATATTCCTGGCGAGCCTGCTCCAGCTGGCCGAGACGCAACAGGCAATCGGCCCTGCCGGCCCTGGCGGCGAGCAGGGGGCGGGCCTCGTGGGCACTCCAGCCGTGGCCGGCCATCTGCTGCCAGAAAGCGGCATCGAACAGCGGCTCGGCATCGTCAATCACCTTGTCAAACCAGCCAAGACGAGCCGGGGGATCGCGGCAGGCATCGGCCAGCTCGAACCACTGCTGCCACTGCTCGGCCTGCTCGCTATCGAGGGCTGCCTGAACGCCGGGCACTCCCTGATACTCATCCAGCTGCAGCAGCTGGTTGAGCGCTGTCTTCATGTTCTGACGCTGGCGTTTGCAAAATTCCATGAAGGGCAGCTCGCTGCCGGCGGCCGCGTGCAGCATCTGGGCCATGGGCTTGTCGCGAAACAGGCTGAGTTCGGCGGCCAGACTGAAACGGTACTGGGTGGTGGGATCGTTCAGATCCTTCGGCTTGGGCCAGCTGGCAAACCCCTGGCTGAAACCGTAACACCACTGGCCGAGGGGGTGACTCTGCGCGAACACCTGCTCCGGGGTCTCGGTGGAGAGACGGCACTGGCTTGGCAAGGCGAGCTGGGCCTCGTCCGCCTGGGCTTCCAGTTCGGCGATCAGATGGTGCAGCGCCTCGGCGCTCTTCTCATCCAGCTCGGCGTCATGTGGCAACAGACCGGCCAGCGGGGTCTGCCAGTCAGGGGCATCCGGCCCCACCAGACGGGCACACAGAAAACCGTGCAGCGCCGGGTAGGTCATGTCCTGCCCACTGTGGGTCTGGATCCATTGATTGAGATGACGGGTACGAGTGGATGGATTCATCGACAGTTCCTCTGGATTTGAACAGCGGCGCAGTCTACCCAAAAGTGGGGTTATTTGCAGCAAAGCCCTGGCTGACTGACGATTATATCGCCACAAACCGCGCTGGCCGCCCCGAAAATCGTGTGAGAGAAGGGCAAGGGACTAGGCCCGGTTACCGCTCTTGAGGTAACATGCGCGCCCATACGGGCAATGAAAAATTGACCATCCGGATAATGAAAGAAGAGATCACCATGTTACAGATTGGCAAGATGAACACCCTCACCGTAATCGAGCTTGAAGACAGGGGCGCCTGGCTTGCGGCCGACGAATATGGCGAGCTGCTGCTGCCCAAGCGCCAGCTGCCGGAAGGCGTGGCCGAGGATGACGGTGTGGAAGTCTTTCTCTATCTGGATGCCGACTGCGAGCCGGTGATCACCACCGACAAGCCGTTTGCCATGGTGGGTGACATAGTCGGCCTCAAGGTGGTCAATGCCAACAAGATCGGTGCCTTCCTCGACTGGGGCATGAAAAAGGATCTGTTCGTGCCGACCCGCGAGCAGAACAAACCCATGCAGGTGGGCCACGTCTATCTGGTGCATCTGATGCTCGACAACGAGGGGCGGATGGTGGGCACCAGCCGGCTGGAGCGTTTCCTGCGCACCGATAATCCCCCTTTCAAGGCCGGTGACGAGGTAACAGCGCTGCCGGGCGAACACACGCCGCTTGGCATCAAGGCGATCGTCAACGGTGAATATTCCGGCATGCTGTTCAAGAACGAGGTATTTGGCCGGGTGATGACGGGTCGACCGCTGACCGCCTGGGTCAAGCAGGTACGTGACGACGGCAAGCTGGACTTGACCCTGCAAAAGCCGGGCATGGATCGGATGGACGATGCCGGTGGCCGGATCCTGACCCGGCTGATGAAGCAGGGTGGCAGTCTGGCGGTGGGCGACAAGAGCGAACCCGAGCTCATCTACAAGCTGTTCAACATGAGCAAGGGTACCTTCAAGAAGGCCATCGGCGGCCTCTACAAGCAGGGCAAGATTGTCATCGAAGACAACTGCATCACGCTCGTTGCTGTCGATAGCGCGCCGGACGGCGAATAAGTGCCGAGTCCCTGTATCGGCCAGTGTCAGGCCCGAGACGGGCTCTGCCTCGGCTGTGGCCGTACCCTGACCGAGATCGGGCACTGGTCTACTATGGAGAGCGACGCCCAGCTGGCGGTAATGGCCGAGCTGGATGGGTCAAAAAGCACCCATGCGTGCCCTGGCTGTGGCGAGCCGGCGTTTTGCGCCGTCTCCGCCGGTCAGACCATAGCTCAGTGCTGGTGCAGCCAGCTGCCCGTCTTGCCCATGAACGAGGCGAGCGTCTGCTGGTGTCGTCGCTGTCTGGCCAAGGCCATAACGGCGCAGGCTTAGCAGAGAACAAAAACAAGAAAGGCGCCAATGGCGCCTTTTTTATGCCTGTTGCTGGCGGTGCCAGCGCACATGGACATCGTGTTCGTTCAGATAACGGGGCAGCAGGAAAGTGGCATAGGTCACCTCAAACTCATCCTGATGGTCCAGCAAGCCGACCCATACTTCGACCCAGCGCTCCATGTCGACCGGCACACCGAGTTCGGTTGACCAGTCTCCGTTGGGCAGGGTTGCCTCGACGGCGCCACGCTGTTCAAACTCCAGGGTGATGTCGACGATTTGTTCGGGGGCCAGCATGTCTGCGGCCTGCTCAAGAAACTGATCATAGGCCCATTCGACCAGCTGATCCGGGGTACGTTGTTCCATGAAATCACTCCAGATACATCGAGGTTCGCTACTGTAGCAAGTATTGACGGTGGCGGCCAGACCAGTGCGGATGGCCATTTGCTGCCTGTTCAACGAAGCGGGCAGGAGGTATGGTTGAAGAGGTGGTTAACCCGGGCTGGCTGAGCCCGGGCCCTGTTCACAGGAGTGGGGCCATGAAGCGACGGGTGCGGCGACAGCAGATCAAGCGGCGGCGGGAGACCTGGTGGTGGCACTATCTGCCGCTGCACCAGGGCACGGTAGGCGGTCATCTTGGCCCGCCGGCCGAGGCTTCCCCGCCGGGCTCTGATTGATCTTCTGGGCCTGCCGGCCGAGATATCTCCACCGAGCCTGAATGCCTTAGTCGGCCTGATGCACCCTGTTGAGGGTGACCTGGCCCAGCTGGCCCATCTGGCGGCGGATCCAGGCCGAGCGCTGCTGCACATAAGGGGAGGGTGGTTTGACCCGATAGCGCCAGGGATTGGGCAGGGCGGCAGCCAGCAGGGAAGCTTCATAGCGGGTCAGGCGGGCGGCCGGTTTGCCAAAATAATGCCTGGCGGCGGCTTCGGCGCCATAGATGCCTGGACCGAACTCCACGATATTGAGATAGACCTCGAGGATGCGGGACTTGTCCCAGCCCAGCTCCATCAGCAGGGTGAACCAGGCCTCGATCCCTTTGCGCAAGAAGCTGCGATCGCTCCACATGAAGAGGTTCTTGGCCGTCTGCTGGCTGAGGGTGCTGGCACCCCGCACCCGCTCGCTGCGCTGGTTGTGCTTGAGCGCCGAGCTGATGGCATTCATGTCGAAGCCGTTATGATCGGGAAAGCGCTGATCCTCGGCGGCGATTACCGCCAGCTGCAGCTCCCGCGAAATGCGCTCGAGCGGCACCCAGTCGTGCTTGACCTCGGCCACCTTGGCGGGCGGAAACAAGGCCCGCTCGATGCGCCAGGTCCACATGGGGGGATCGATGAAGCGCAGCAGCGCCACCGAGACGATGGAGCTGACCAGCGCTGCCAGCAGCAGTTTGCCGAGCCAGCTCAGCAGGCGCCGCCTCAGGGCTGGTCGCACGGGGTCGGTCTCGGTCTCCCAGACGTAGTGGCGCGGATCATCGGGATCCGGAATTATTGGGGCAGCCATTCGATGTGGCAAAACTTCTCGTCAACACGGCGGGAGAGCAGCATGCGGGCAAACAGGTGCTCATACTCTTGCTCGGCATTGCCAAGCCCGACCCAGATCTCGGCGTACTCGGCATCGCTCACGGCAAAACCCACGTCCGCTTCCCAGTCATCGGCCGGATCTGTCTCTGCCAGCAGACCCCGATCGTTGAACGACTGGTTGAACAGGGCTATCTCCTGCTCCGGCAGGTTGTCGGAGGCCAGCTCCATGAAGAGTTCGAGGGCGGTGTCGAGCAGTTCCTCGACGCTGTGCATTTCGTCGTTCAAAGACATTGGTCTGTTCCAGATAATAAAAAAGAGAAGCCCCGTCGGCGATGCCGGACGGTGGCGCGCGGTATTCTAGCTGGCCCCTTCTCCCTTGGCGAGATCCGGCTCTGCGAGCCGGCCCCGTTTGTGGCAATAAAAAACCGGATCCTGGCACAGGATCCGGTCTTCATTGAGGGAAGGGGTCACGCATGGGGCGTCAGCTCATCCCTTCTTGTCATCGGCGAAGGTAATGTTGAGCTCCAGCACAGACAGCTCATCACTCTTCTTGTCCAGCTGGACCGTGATCTTGTCAGGGTCTATCTGCACATATTTGCGGATCACGTCGAGCAGGTCCTGCTTGAGCTGGGGCAGGTAATCCGGCCCCCCTCTGGATGAACGCTCGTGCGCGACTATGATCTGCAACCGCTCTTTGGCCAGTTGTGCGGTGTTTTGTTTCTTGTTGGAACGAAAATAATCCAATAATGACATGTTTAACTCCCGAACAGTCGGCTAAAGAAGCCCTTCTTTTCTTCTTCCAGAAAACGAAAATCCTTGGTGTCACCCAGCAAACGGGCAACGGCATCCTCATAGGCCTGACCGGCATCGGACTCCTTGTCCAGAATGACCGGCTCCCCCGAGTTGGAGGCGCGCAGCACAGCCTGGGACTCCGGGATCACCCCGAGCAGCTTGATGGCCAGGATCTCTTGCACATCCTGCACGCTCAGCATGTCGCCACGGCTGACGCGGGTTGGGCAGTAGCGAGTGAGCAGCAGGTGTTCCTTGATCGGGTCTTCGCCTCGCTCGGCACGACGGGACTTGGAGGCCAGGATGCCGAGGATGCGATCCGAGTCACGCACGGAAGAGACTTCCGGGTTGGTGGTGACGATGGCCTCGTCGGCAAAGTAGAGCGCCATCAGGGCACCCGCTTCGATCCCGGCCGGCGAGTCGCAGACGATGTAATCGAACTTCATCTCCGCCAGCTGATCCAGAATCTTCTCGACCCCTTCACGGGTCAGGGCGTCCTTGTCCCGGGTCTGGGAGGCAGGCAGGATGAACAGATTTTCGCAGCGCTTGTCCTTGATGAGGGCCTGATTGAGGTTGGCCTCACCGTTGATCACATTGACGAAGTCATACACCACGCGCCGCTCGCAGCCCATGATGAGATCCAGATTCCTCAGGCCAATGTCAAAATCGATGACCACAGTCTTGTGGCCACGCTGAGCCAAACCTGTGCTCAGGGCCGCGCTGGTTGTGGTCTTGCCAACGCCACCTTTACCCGATGTAACGACTATGATTCGCGCCATTCTCGCTTCCTTGTAACTCTATTTGATATGGTCTATTCGGAGTTGTTCGTTATCCAGCCGGACATGTACCGGCTGTTGTATCAGGCCGGCTGGCAGTGCATCGCTCAGTTGGAACGTGCCTGCGATGGATAGCAGCTCGGCCTGTAATTGCTGGCAATAGATCCGTGCCTGGGTGTTGCCCTTGGCACCGGCTATGGCCCTGCCGCGCAGGGTGCCATAAATATGTATGCTGTCATCGGCGATGACTTCGGCCCCCGGGCTCACCGAACCCAGTATCACCAGCGAGGTGCCGGCGGCATAGAGCTGCTGACCGGAGCGCACCGGGCCTACATGTACCTTGCTCGGCACCAGAGGCGCCGGGGCGGCTTTGACCTCGATCACGGGCGCCGGGATTGGCGCGCTTTCCGGCGGCAGCTCGGCCTTGCGGCTCTTGCCGGACGCCATCACCGCCAGGCCCGCCGCCTTGGCGGCCGTCTTCATCGCCTCGTTCTGTGTCCCCGTGATCCCGACCAGCACGAAATCCTCCGACTCCACCAGCTCTTTGAGCTGTTCGAAGTCAGGAATATCCGCCAGTCGTTCCACATTGATGACGAGGGGGGCACAATTAAAAAACTGGGGTGCCTGGGCGACCTTTGCCGCCAGCAACTGGCGGATCCGCTCAGGCTTGCCATCGCTGATATGCAACACAGAAATAGTGAAGGTGGTCCCTTTCAATTCGTTATCGCGCTCAACCATGAATCTTCCCCGAGACAGAGACGGTAATCCGTTATTGTTATTCAATTCCTGATGTTATAGTTTGCCACCATCAGAGGCAATAAACCCGTCGGATTATATCAATTTCCATGTTATGTGCAGTCTATAAAAGTCGCAAAAAAGCCGAGACCTATCTTTTTGTTGAAAGAAGAGAGGATTTTTCCCGCGTACCCGAGGTGCTGATGAGTACATTTGGTCGCCCCGAGCTGGTATTGATGACCAAGCTGGACCCAGCCAGGCCCTTGGGGATCGCCTCGAGCAGCCGGGTGATGGAGGCGCTGAAAAGCCAGGGCTTCTATCTGCAGGTGCCACCGCCGCCGGAAAATCTGCTGGAGCAGCACAAGGCACAATTAAAGGCCTCGGGCTGATGAAGGATCGGCTGGCACTGTTATTATTGTGCGGGCTGTTAAGTGCCCCTTTGCAGGCCAGCCCCGATTTTGACGCCTATGTGACTGGGCTCAAACAACAGGCCCTAGCCGCCGGAATCAAGCCCGAAACGGTGGCGGCCGCCTTTGCCGATATTCGGGTCATAGATCCCGCCATCAAGTACGATAAAAGCCAGCCGGAATTTAAACTGACGCTGGACAGCTATATTCCCCGTGCGGTTCCGCAATGGAAAGTCAATCAGGCCAAGGCCTTATATCGTCAGCATTTGCCGCTGCTCACAAAAATAGGGGCAGAATATGACGTGCAACCCCGTTTTATTGTCGCCCTGTGGGGCATAGAAACCAATTTCGGTAAATTGACCGGCACATATCCGTTGATCTCCTCGCTGGCGACCCTGGCTTGGGATGGGCGGCGGGAGGACTTTTTCAAGGGTCAGCTGCTGGATGCGCTGCACATCATAGAGCAGGGACATGTGACCCCAGCCGCCTTCAAGGGCTCCTGGGCCGGCGCCATGGGGCAGGTGCAATTCATGCCGTCTTCCTTCCTCAAATACGCGGTCGATCAGGATGGGGACGGCAAGAAGGACTTGTGGGGTAATCTGGCGGATGTGTTTGGTTCGGCAGCCAATTATCTGCAGCAGAATGGTTGGCACGGGGATGAAACCTGGGGGCGCCAGGTCAAGGTGCCTGAGGGGCTGGATCCCGCCCTGCTCGGGCTGGAGCAGACCCGGCTGCTGTCGGCGTGGCAGACCCTTGGCGTACGTCAGCTCGACGGTTCACCCTTGCCAGGGGTCGAGATGCAGGCCTCCCTGGTGCGCCCCGATGATGCCAAGGGGCGCACCTATCTGGCTTATCCCAACTATCTGGTGTTGCGTCACTGGAATCGCTCCCACTATTTCGTGGTGGCGGTGGGCACCCTGGCTGATCGCATAGTGGAATAACCGCTGCAGAGCCGGGTGGCTCAGATGACGCGCGGAACGCTGTGTTTATCTGGAGAGGTGAATGGGGCGCGGGAATATGGGATGAGCAGGGGTAATGAGTCAGGCGAGACAATCGAAATAACGGGCAACAAAAAGGCGGGAATTCCCGCCTTTTGTATTTTGGGCAAATGCTGCTTATTCGCAGGCAACCTGCATCACCTTGATGGCCAGGCCACCACGGGAGGTTTCACGGTACTTGGAGTCCATGTCCTTGCCGGTGATGTACATGGTCTCGATGACCTTGTCCAGGGAGACGCGCGGCTTGGAGGTACGACGCAGGGCCATGCGGGAGGCGTTGACCGCCTTCATGGCCGCGATGGCGTTGCGCTCGATGCAGGGCACCTGCACCTGACCGGCAACCGGATCACAGGTCAGACCCAGGTTGTGCTCCATGCCGATTTCGGCGGCTTCACACACGTGCTCCGGGCTGCCGCCCATCAGTTCGGTCAGACCCGCGGCGGCCATGGAGCAGGAGACACCCACTTCACCCTGGCAACCCACTTCGGCACCCGAGATGGAGGCGTTCATCTTGTAGAGCATGCCCACGGCACCGGCGGCCAGATAGAAACGGGTGTACTCGTCGCGACCCACCGGCTGGATGAACTTGTCGTAGTAGGCCAGCACGGCCGGGATGATGCCGGCGGCGCCGTTGGTCGGGGCCGTGACCACGCGGCCACCGGCGGCGTTCTCTTCACTCACCGCCAGGGCAAACATGTTGACCCAGTCGATGATGTTCATCGGATCGTTGGAGAGATTCTCGTTGGTGGTCAGCTGACGGTAGAGGGGCGCTGCACGGCGGGGTACACGCAGCGGGCCGGCCAGCACACCTTCGGTACGACAGCCACGCTCGATCCCTTCGCGCATTGTGTTCCAGATCTTGCCGAGCTTCTTGTAGATCTCTTCCGGGGTGTTGAAGCACTTCTCGTTCTCCAGCATCAGAGTGGAGATGGAGAGGCCGGTCTGGCTGCAGTGGGCGATCAGCTCTGCCGCACTCTTGAACGGGTAGCTGACGGACATGTCACCGCTGTCGGCCTTGCCGAAGTTCTCTTCGTCGACGATGAAACCACCACCGATGGAGTAGTAGGTCTTGCTGTAGACGGCTTCATCTTCGATGAAGGCGGTCAGCTTCATGCCATTTTCGTGCAGCGGCAGGGCTTCGTCATGGAACACCATGGCGCCCTTGGGGAAGCTGACAGTGTGGCAGTGCAGGCCGATCGGCAGGCGGCCGGTCTGCTCTACGCGGGAGATGAATTCAGGGATGGCGTCGATGTCGACGTTTTCCGGCAGGTTACCCGCCAGACCCATGATGATAGCGGTGTCGGTGTGATGACCTTTACCGGTCCAGGAGAGTGAGCCATAGACATCGACCTGGATCCGGGTGATGTCACGGATCTTGCCGCCTGCACGCAGTTCATCCACGAACTGTTTGGCAGCTTTCATCGGGCCGACAGTGTGGGAAGAGGAGGGGCCAACACCGATTTTGAAGATATCAAAAACGCTGATCATGTAACAATTACCTCAGGATAGAAGGGGGCGCCATGCCCACTCGCAGAAACGGGGTGATCCATGGGACGAGGGCGTCGTCGCCGAGGTCAATGAACCAGATAACCGCAGTGTAACGGTTCAAAGCCTAAAAAAAGTTGAAATAGATCTATTTTTGTTGAATCAGAGGCGCGAGTATAAAATTTATTTTGATGCTTATCCATTTTGTTAAGCGTTTGCCCATAAAAATACCCGGCCAGGCCGGGTATCGGGGGACAAAGTGGAGTCAATTGGCTGTTTTTAACATTCTGTAATGTTAACCGCCAGGCCGCCACGGGCGGTTTCCTTGTACTTGGTCTTCATGTCGTTGCCGGTTTCCCACATGGTCTTGATTACCTTGTCCAGCGACACCTTGTGCTCGCCCGTGCCGCGCAGGGCCAGACGGGCGGCATTGATGGCCTTGACCGCGCCCATGGCGTTGCGTTCGATGCAGGGCACCTGCACCAGCCCGCCCACCGGATCGCAGGTGAGGCCCAGGTTGTGCTCCATGCCGATCTCGGCGGCATTCTCGACGATGGCGGGGCTGCCACCCAGGATTTCGGTCAGGGCACCGGCGGCCATGGAGCAGGCGACGCCCACTTCTCCCTGACAGCCCACTTCGGCTCCCGACAGCGAGGCGTTTTTCTTATATAGGATGCCGATGGCGGCGGCGGTGAGGAAGTAGCTCAGCAGCAGCTCATCATCCACCTTGCGCACAAAGCGATCGTAGTAGTGCAGCACGGCGGGAATGATGCCGGCGGCGCCGTTGGTGGGGGCAGTCACCACCCGGCCTCCGGCGGCATTCTCTTCGTTGACGGCCAGCGCAAACAGGTCCACCCACTCGATCACCATCAGGGGATCCTTGTTGAAGTTGGTCTCGCAACTGAGCTGACGGTGGAGGGCCGGGGCCCGGCGTTTCACTTTGAGGCCGCCTGGCAGCACGCCTTCACTGCGACAACCGCGCTCGACACAGGCCTGCATCGCCTGCCAGATCTTGCGCAGCCCCGCTTTTATCTCCTGTTCGCTGCGAAACACCTTCTCGTTGGCCAGCATCAGCCCCGAGATGGAGAGACCGCTCTCCTGGCAGTGAGCCAGCAACTGGGCGCCGCTCTCGAACGGGTAGGGAATGGGGTGGGCGGCATCGAAGCGGGCCGCCTCTTCCTTGGCGTTGGCAAAATGGCTCTCTTCTATGATGAAGCCGCCGCCGACCGAGTAGTAGGTCTGCTCGAACAGCAGGGCGCCGCTGGCGAAGGCCCGCAGCGTCATGCCGTTGGAGTGGGCGGGGAGTGTCTTGCGGCGATTGAAGATGATGGCGCCGATCCGGGCGAACTGGCATGGCTGCTCGCCAGCCAGCAGCAGCGACTGGTTGCGATCTACCTCGCCGAGGAAGGCGGGAATGGCCTCTATGTCTACCGATTCCGGTTCAAAACCGGCCAGCCCCAGAATGATGGCCTTGCCGGTGCCGTGGCCCTTGCCGGTCTGACCGAGGGAGCCGTAGCACTCCACTTCTACCCGTTCGATCCTGGGTAGCAGATCCTGCCGCTTGAGCTCTTTGACAAAGGCGCAGGAGGCCCGCATCGGCCCCACCGTATGCGAAGAAGAAGGACCGATCCCGATGGAAAACAGGTCGAAGACACTGATCATGACACCACTCCGATTATGGGTTTTGTCTAAACATTGTAATTTTTTTGTAGTCGATGGAAAGCGGGGAAGCTGAGACGTGTGATGGCGGCATACAAATGAGTGGCTGGCAGCGGGCATAAAGGTTGGAATTGGCGCGCGGCATCAAAGAGAAGGAGCGAGACTTGGGCTCGCTCCCTGGCACTGTTCAGCCATTCATCTGCGTTCAGTCACTCAGTCGAGGAATTCGCACAGATAGGCAGTGGGGGTTTTCACCTCCAGCTTGAAGGAGGAGTCGCCCGCCACGTCGAAGGATTGGCCCTGGCTATAGGTGTGCCATTCATCTTCATCGGCCAGCTGGATGGTGAGGGCTCCCTTGACCACTGTCATCCGCTCGGGGGCGGCGGTATTGAACTGGTAGTCGCCCGCATCCATCACTCCGACTGTGGCTTTGTCGCCTTTTTGCTCGAAAGCGATAGATTTTACATTTCCGTCAAAATACTCGTTAACTTTCAGCATGTTTTCATCCCTGTATGCACGTTTGCCCAGCAAAAGTAGCACAATGTTTTGTCAGTTGTCATGAACAAAGCGGCAAAAATCGCCATGTCCCTTTTGAATCTTCACTTTGTTGCAAACTTATCAATAACTCCCGTTAACGATCCGGCGATTTAAAACAGCAGATAAATATGAGATAAAGCGCGCGCTCAGGGGAATGAACAGAGGTTCTTCCCCTGTTTGGTTAATTGCACTGGGAAAGTGTGAATATTTGCTAATTAAAGGAACATTCTGTGTTAACAAAAGGACTCATCAAGAACGTTGGCTTCCAGGTAGTGGTGGCCATGGTGCTGGGGGCACTGGTGGGGGCGTTCATGGGTGAACAAGCCACCGTCTTTGCGCCGCTCGGCACCCTCTTTATCCAGCTGATCAAGATGCTGGTAATCCCGCTGGTGGCCGTCGCCATACTGTCGGGTGCGGCCAACCTGGGCGCCAGCCCGGCGGCGGGCAAGATAGGGGTCACCACCCTGGTATTCTTCCTCGGTACCTCTGCGCTGGCCGTGCTGCTGGCGCTGGTGATGGGGCAAATCTTCAAACCGGGCGTCGGGGTCGAGTTTGGCTCCATGGCCTCCATGTTCTCCGGTGATTACGCCGACAAGGGCGCCTTGCCAGATGCGGTGTCGACCCTGCTCGGCATGATCCCGACCAACGTGTTCCAGGCACTGAACGAGGCCAACATTTTGCAGATCCTGGTGTTTTGCATGTTCCTCGGCATCGCGCTGGCCAAGCAGCCCCGCGAGCGCGCCAAGCCGCTGGTGGACGGGCTCAACACCCTGGTGGATGCCTTCGTCTGGATGATCAACAAGGTGATGCTGATAGCGCCGCTCGGGGTATTTGGTCTGATGGCCGAGGCCATAGGTACCTACGGCTTCGACGTGCTGACCCTGGTGCTCAAGCTGTTCCTGGTCTATCTGGCCGCCATTCTGATCTTCGCCTTCGTGGTCTACCCGCTGCTGATCGTGCTCTTCTCCAACACCCCGGTGCGCAAGTATCTGTCGGCAATGAAGAAGCCGCAGATCGTCGCCTTCTCCACCGCCTCTTCCATGGCGACCCTGCCGGTCAACATGGAAACCTGCGAGCAGGATCTGAAGGTGACCAACGCCACGGCGTCATTCGTGCTGCCACTCGGCGCTACCATCAACATGAGCGGCAACGCCATCTATTACGGTCTGGTCGCCATCTTCTTCGCCCAGGTCTACAACATAGATCTCTCCATGGGTGCCTGGGCCGCCATCATAGTGACCGCGACCCTGGGAGCCATTGGTCAGGCCGGTGTGCCGGGCCCGAGCTTCCTGGTGGTGGCCGTGCTGCTGGCTGCCGGGATCCCCATCGAGGGCTTGCCGCTGCTGTTTGCACTGGATCGTCTGTTCGACATGATCCGTACCGCCCTGAACATCACGGGGGATGCGGCCTGCGCCATTATCGTCGATCGCTACAGCCCGGATTACGATCCGGATCGCTGGAGCAAGGAAGCCTGAGACCAGGCTCACTGCCATGAATGACAAGAGGGAGGCGCAAGCCTCCCTCTTTTTATTTTCCTCGGGCAGGGATTGTCACCCCCGCCGACTCAGGGGGTCAGCTGGCCCAATGCCTGCTGGCAACGCGGCTCGGCGGCGTTGAGTTTCAGCGGGGCCTGAGGGCCCCTCTCTTTGATGACGGCTGACAGGAGCTCATCGCAGTTGGGTCAGTGCCAGCTGGCAACGCTGCTCGGCGGCATCGAGTTCCAGCAGCACCATCTTGATGTCTTCCAGCTGCTGTTCCAGCATCTCCCGTTTGTCGGCCACCAGTCCCAGCATGGTCTGCAGCTGGGTTCGGCTGCTCTTGTCTGCATCGTAGAGATCGAACAGATCGCGGATATCCGCCAGGCTGAAGCCCAGCCGCTTGCCGCGCAGGGTCAACTTGAGACGCACCCTGTCCTGCCGGCTGTAGATCCGGGTCTGTCCCTGGCGGGCAGGATTCAAAAGTCCCTGATCTTCATAAAAACGAATACTTCGGGTCGTAACATCAAATTCACGGGCCAGTTCGCTGATGCTGTAGGTCCGCGTGTCATCCTTGGATTTGGTCATACGGCTGTCTTGGCTGCCATCTTGGTTGTCAATGCAGGCTGGCACCTTACCCAAACGTCAACTGCCCCGCAAGTCTTGTTCCTGCTGCGGTGGCAGCATATGTTATGTCCATGTAACAAGGAGAGTGCAATTGATGGATATAGTGATTGTTGCGGCCAAACGTACCCCCATGGGGGCCTTTCAGGGGGCCCTGGCCAACCAGACTGCCCCCGAGCTGGGGGCTTGTGCCATCGCCGCCGCCATGGCGCAGGCCGGGCTCAGAGGCGATCAAATCGATGAAGCCTATCTGGGCAATGTGCTCAGCGCAGGGGTGGGGCAGGCGCCCGCGCGTCAGGCTGTGCTGAAGGCCGGCTTGCCGGACGGCGTGCCCTGCACCACGGTCAACAAGGTGTGTGGCTCCGGCATGAAGGCGGTGATGCTGGCGGCAGACGGCTTGCGCCTCGGTGACACTAACATAGTGATCGCCGGAGGGATGGAGAGCATGAGTCGCGCTCCCTATCTGCTCGACAAGGCGCGCAGCGGTTTTCGGATGGGGCACCAGAGCGTGCTGGATCACATGTTCCTCGATGGTTTGCAGGATGCCTATGAGGGTCAGCTGATGGGCCATTATGCCCAGCAGAGTGCCGATCGCGCCGGGCTGACCCGCGCCGACATGGACGCCTTTGCCATCGCCTCTCTGGAGCGTGCCTTGGCGGCGCAACAGAGCGGAGCATTCAAGGCCGAGCTGGCACCTGTGATGGCCGGAGATACCCTGCTGCTCGCCGAGGATGAACAGCCGGCCAAGGCCAGGCCCGAGAAGATCCCCCATCTGAAACCGGCATTCAGCAAGCAGGGCACCATCACGGCGGCCAACGCCAGCTCCATCTCGGATGGGGCGGCGGCGCTGATCCTGATGCGCGCCGAGACGGCGGTGCAACTGGGCCTGCCGGTGCTGGCCAAGCTGGTGGGTTATCAGAGCCATGCCGCCGTGCCTGCCGAATTCACCAGCGCCCCGGTCGGTGCTATCTACAGTCTGCTGGCCAAGGTGGGCTGGCGAGTGGAAGAGGTGGACTTGTTCGAAATCAATGAGGCGTTTGCCATGGTCAGCTTGCTGGCGATGGCGGGCTGCAAGCTGCCCCATGACAAGGTGAACGTGAACGGCGGGGCCTGCGCGCTGGGCCATCCGCTGGGGGCGAGCGGCGCCCGGATCCTGGTCACCCTTATTTATGCATTGCGCGCGCGCGGCCTGAAACGGGGAGTGGCTAGCCTGTGCATCGGTGGGGGAGAGGCGACGGCGATTGCCCTCGAACTGAGTTAATCCGTGTCCGCCATGGCCTGGAGTTGCTGGTTGACCCAGGCCGTGGCGGCCAGATAGAGCTGGCTGACCTTCTCTTCATTGAGCCCGAGCCGGGCCGTTCTGGCGGTGATGCGCTGCCAGTTCGCACTCTCATAGTCCTCACAGAACGAGAGATAAAACCCCAGGTTGCCCTTGCGTTCCAGCAGGGCGACCCGGATCTCCTCGATCAGGGGAATGGTGCCGAGCAGCTTGTCCATCGGCTGTTCCATCAGCACATCCAGCAGCGAGAACAAGCCTGTGATGAAGGCCTGCTGTGCCTGCTGGGTAGGAGCATGGGCGTGGGCCAGCAGTTCGCAGAAACGGGCTCGGATCATGGACATCTGATAGAGCTCGGCGCTCTTGCCATGGCCGGCACTGGTGGCGGCGACCAGAGTCACAAAGCGTTTGAGCTGGGCGTGGCCAAGATAGATGGCGGCCTGGCGAAAGGAGGAGATGGGATTGGCGTGGCTCTTCAGGTGGTTGACGTAACGCAGCAGCTTGAGTGACAGGGAGATGTCCTGACTCAGCAGTTGCTCGATGCGATTGAGGTCTGGCTCCTCCTGATTGACCACGTTGAGCAGTTGCATCACCACCACCTGGGCTGGCTCCATGGTGGCCTGCTTCACCATCTCGGGTCGGCTGAAGAAGAAGCCCTGGAACAGATCGATACCGAGCCGTTTTACCCGCTCGAACTCCGCCTTGTCTTCCACCTTCTCCGCCAGGTAGGTGAGCTTCAGATGTTTATGCTGCTGGATGAACACCTTGATCCGCAACAGCGAGGTAGCGCGCAGATCGAACTTGATGATGTGGATATAGGGCAGGAAGCGCTCCCACTCGTCCGACATGGTGAAGTCGTCCAGCGCCAGCTGATAACCCAGCCCATGCAGCTGCTGTACCTTGGCCAGCAGGGCATCATCGGGATCGGCATCCTCCAGGATCTCGATCACCACCTTTTCTTGTGGCAAGCACTCGGCCAGCCCCTCCAGCAACAGGGAGTGGGGGAAGTTGATAAAGCAGGGACGGCCACCGAGAAGCTGATCTATGTTCTGTTGCAGGAACTGCTCGACCACCAGTCTGGCTGTGGCTTGTTGAGAGGAGATCACCGGAAAGACATTATTCAGACTGTCGCGAAACAGGAGCTCATAGGCGTGGGTATTCAACTCCCTATCCAGGATGGGCTGCCTTGCTACGTATGAATACATGCATCTCTCCAGTGTGGGTACTGGATTGATTTTATTGTGAAGATGCGCACTATGCCAGTACTGCCGGGCCGGAAACGGTCAATAACTGGCATAGTGCTTGTATGGGAGGAGGATCTGCCCCGGCTTGGACTAGAAGAGGTAGTTCAACTGCAGACCAGCCAGCCAGGCATCCCCTTCCGAGGTACCCTGGAAGGTGGAGGTGGTCTGCGGGATCCCTGGTTTCAGCTGCATGGTTTCGGTCACATCCACCTTCTTGCCATCGATCAGGGTCAGGCCCAGATCCAGCGAGAGGTTGCGGTCGATCTGGTAACCCACCCCGGCGCTGTACCAGACCCGATCAGAGTCAGGGATGGAGATGGTGCGGCGATCCGCCGGCACAGGACTGCGGTCATAGGCCAGGCCGGAGCGCAGTTGCCATTGCGGCGTCAGCTGATAGGTCAGGCCTAGAGCGTAGCGCCAGCTGTCTTTCCAGTGTTCGTCCTTGATGTGCATGACGCCGTGGTGGTCGAGCTCGGATTCGAGCTGCACGAACTTGCTCCAGTTGGTCCAGTTGATGCTTGAGTGCAGCGCCAGGCTGGGTGTCAGCTGGTGGAACAGCGCCAGTTCGGCGGTGGCGGGCAGGGGCAGTTCCAGGCTGCCGGTATCGGTAAATGGCTGACCGTTCTGATCGATGCCGATGGCATCGCCAGAGAGCTTCAGGGTCACGTCGTGGCGGTAGGAGAGGCCGATGCGCGTCGCATCCGACAGCTCCAGCAGGCTACCCAGGTTCCAGCCCATGGCCCAGCCATCCCCCTTCAGGTGCTTGGCGATCTTGTTGTTGGAGGGGAAGGTGCCACCCACTTCTCCTTCCCCCTGAATGGCGGAGAGGCCGGCCCCGACGGACCAGACACGGTTGATGCGATAGGCCAGCGAGGCCCCCAGATCCAGGGTCTTGATATCGGAGACGTTGCCGAAGTGACCGGCATTGTAGTTGTCCGGCATCTCGACGCCGAGGCCGTAGTAGGAGGTCGCCGCCAGCCCCAGTCGCCACTGCTCATTGAGCGGCACTATCAGGTAGGCGTTCGGTACCCAGGCATCATCGGCAATGTCGTGGGCGCTCGCATCCAGCGTGACGGGCCCCGTGGCGGTGGGCACCCGGGTGATCCCTTCGATATTGACGTCGGGGCGCACATAGATGAATCCGCCGGAGAAGGCCATGCGATCAAAACGGGTCATGGCGGCGGCATTGCGGGAGAGCACACTGGCATTGTCGGCGATGGCGGCCTCGCCTGCGAAGGCGCGGCCCATGCCGGTGGCGGATTGTTCGGCCAGCTGGAAACCTGCCGCCTGGGCTTGGCTTGACAGCACCAGCAGGGCGATAAGAGACGGCTTCATGATGAAGTGCATTGGATGGTCCTTGAAAGTGAACTCGGCGTTCAATCTGTCTTATGGTTGGGTGCAGGATTTTATATGGTATGACCAGTAAGGCAACGGCAGGGGAGTCGTGGGGAGAAAAACAAGATTAAATGCTGAGGGATAGGGGGCTAATAGCTTGATAAAAAAGGAAAAGCGTACAGCTGTTTGCTACAGCTGTACGCTGAAAGCAGAATTTGGCATAAAAAAAGAGCGCCCGCAGGCGCTCTTGTCGATTGGCTGATGATCAGAATTTCATGTTGAACTGAGCGGAGGCCAGCAGGGCGTTACCGTGGGAGGTACCCTTCCAGCGCAGCGCTTCGTTGCTTTCGACCAGCTTCTCGTTGACGTCAACTTTCTTACCGTCCAGATAGGCCATACCGAAATCGACGCTCATGTCCTTGTCGATGTGGTAGGTGGCACCGGCGCTGTACCATACGCGATCGGAGTCCGGGATGCTCAGGCTACGGTATTCCGGCTTGATCGGAGTCTTGTCGTAGGCGAAGCCGATGCGGGCTTCCCAGGACGGATTGACGTACCAGGTACCGCCCAAGGCGTAGCGGGTGGAGTCCTTGAACTTCTCCGGCTTGTACAGGCAGACACCGGCACCGTCACTGCTGTTGCACTGGCCACTGGTGGCTCTGAGCTCCTGGAAGGCACTCCAGTCGGTCCAGTTTACCGAGTAGTGCACAGCAAACTGCTGGTTCAGACGGTGGTAACCGGCGAATTCGGCCTGGGCTGGCAGATCCAGCGGCAGCTCGCCACCGACTGTCTTGAAGCCGGAGGAGGTGCCTTGATAGTCACCCTTGAAGGTCAGGTCTACCTGGGAGCGATAGGTCAGGGCGAAACGGTTGTTCTCGTTCACCTCATACATGGTGCCCACGTTCCAGCCGTAACCCCAGTCATCCCCTTTCAGGTGGCTGACGATGGTGTCCTTGCCGATACCCGGCACGCCATTCAGCGGCGGCACGGCTGCCAGTACACCGGCACGGCGGTTCAGTTCAGCCTTGGCATACACCAGGTTCAGACCGGCACCGAAGCTGAAGTGCTGGTTGACGCGGTAGGCGATGTTCGGGTTGATGTTGAAGGTCAGCAGCTCTGTGTTGCCAGCAACGGAACCACCGTTGAAGTTGTCGGAGTACTCGGTGGCCAGACCGTAGTTGGAGAACATGCCGATACCCCAAGCCCACTGGTCGTTCAGCGGCTGGATGAAGTAGGTGGCAGGCACGAAGGCGCTCGGCGCGATACCGCTTTCGCTGGCGCTTGCCAGCTTGGTGGAGCCGGCATAGATATCACCATTTACATCCACATCCGGCTTGATATAGGTGCCGGAGACGGAGAGTGCCATCTTGTCAAAGCGGGTCATGGCTGCCGGGTTGCGTGACAACACGGAGGCATTGTCCGCCACGGCGGCTTCCCCTGCGTACGCGCGACCCAGACCGGAGGCTGAGTGTTCGTTCAGTTGGAACGCGGCGGCGAAGGTTTGGGTACTGGCCAGGGTGACGGCGGCAGCGATCAGGCTCTTTTTGAAAAAGGCAGTTGTCATAGTGTTCTCTCTTGTAGGCAGATTTTCTGTCAGCATCAGGGCTTTTTTGCCACCGTATACGACAAGATCTGTTGTTATTTCAGCTTCTTCCCATTCAATTCTGGCGTGATTCTATGGATCTGGTAGGAGGTAAGAAATCAGACCAGTGACAGCAGAATACATAAAAGTATCTATTGTGTTAATCATTTGTTTTAACCTGGCGTTTAAATAGTCTCTTTTGCCACTTATTGAGTGAAATTCGAGCGTTAATGCTGATCTGTATCACAAAAATAATTTTGACCATTTGCGGTGATTGGGCGGCAAATGAGTGAGGATTGTGGTGGGAATGGAGAGGAATGGGCAGACAACCGGATTGTCTGCCCGTGTAGTTGACTCGATGCGGTGCGAGTCAGGATTGGGTTAAACCCTGTTAAATCGACCAGTGCAGACGGGACTCCAGCGCCTGCGCCACCGGATCCAGCAGCTCCTGCATGTCACCGATCAACACCATGTTGGCCCCCTTGAGTTGCACTATCTCCCCCTTGAGCTGGCCATCTTCGAAAGTGGGCTGCAGGGTGAGCGGCACATGCTTGGGCACCAGGAACAGGGTCACGGGCCCCATCTTGCCCTGGAACACCATGTGCAGCGCCGGTCCCTGGTAGAAGGCACAGTGATTGACGTAGGTGACCTTCAGGCCCTGCATGCCCATCAGGGTGGCGCCGTATTTCTCCATCTTGGCGTTGATGGTGCGCAGGCTCACCTTCTCATCCACATCCTTGATGAAGGGCTCCTCACCGTAGACGTGGGCCATGGCGACCTGGGCGAGGGAGAGTTCAGCGGGCTGTGTCAGCGGCCAGCTGAGCCAGCGGGTGCTCATGCCGAGCAGGAAGGCGATCGAGGCGGCCATGGCCAGCGGGCGCCATTGGCTGCGCGGGCGCACCGGCAGGTGAACCAGGTTCTCCTGTTCGGCTTCCAGCGCCTGTCTGAGCAGGATGCGCTCGGCCAGCCCGGCCGGTACTTCGACCTCCAGCGCCTGATACAGGCGACGATCCAGCTGCTTCATCTCGTCCAGATGCTTGCGATTGGCGGGGGAGGCCTGCGCCGCGTCGACAAAGGCGGGATCATGCTCCAGCGGATGGGCGATGGCCCGACGGCGAAATTCCAGCTCATCCATTGGTGTGTCCTCTCTGTTGTGTCGTTGACTCCATGGCCTCTTTGATCTGGTTGCGGGCCCGAAACAGGCGAGTCATGACGGTGTTCTTGTTCAGTCCCAGTTGCGCCGCTATCTCGTCGCCGCTGAAGCCCCCCAGCACCTGCAACAGCAGGGGCTCCTGATACTCGGCGGGCAGGCGGGCTATGTGGCGTCTGAGCCACTCGTTCTCCATCTCCTGCTCGTTGTGCAAGGCATCCGGATCGCTTTGGGGATGCTCGTCGAGATCGACGAGGTCAAACTGCTTGCGCTCGAACCTGCGGGCATTTTCCCGTCGCAATATGGTGATGAGCCAGGCCTTGGCAGCCTTGTCATCGAGCAGCGAGTCTATGCCTTTCCAGGCGCGCAGAAAGGTCTCCTGCACCAGATCCTCCGCCACCTGCGGATCCCGGCACAGCCAGTAGGCGTAGCGATAAATATCCCCGTGCAGGGCATGCACCAGGGCTTCGTATTTGGTCTGTTTGTCTGCCATGTCTCCATAGACCGGTGAAGCCGTGGGATCCTTTCCGACCGTGGCACCTTTTTTTCTGAAAAAACCTAAGGCCATCGCTGGGCTTCCTTTTTATATGAGGGTCCTCAAGGGTCAGTGACCCAGGCGGGCCAGTTGCCTGAGGCCATAGGCTATCGCAAAAGTTTCATACGCGCATAGCGGACCGGCGAGCCCTTGCCATGGGCGCTGACGGTCGACGGGGGTGGCCTGGGCGGCAAAACAGGCGCGATCCAGCGCGGCGAGTCCGGCGGCAAGCGAAGGGGAATGGCGACAGGGCAAGCCGGTGAGGTGCGCGCTGAGGTGCGTATGGCGCCGTGGCCAGCGCAGACTGGCCCATGCCAGCAAGGCCGCTCTGGCGAGGTTCGCATCCTCGCGCCGCAGTGCCCGCTGCAAGCGATAGAAGGCGTGCCAGCGTGGCCATCCTTGCCAGAGGGCACGCAGCAGCAGAACCCAGATCACCCAGTGAAGGCTCTCATGGTTTGGGTCGGTGAAGGCTTCCTGTGCCGGTGTGCCCGCCTCGATGCGCAGCGGGGTAGCGGGCAGGCGGGCGTATTCGATGCGCCCGCTCCGGGTGTTGAACCAGGGCAGGGTGATGGCCGGCAGCAGGTAGTCGCCTGGCGCTGTGGCCGTCAGGGCCTGACGCCACTGGCGCTCGAAGCGCAGCGCCCCCTTGGCGAGAAAGCGCTCCTGCTGCTGTTCCCCATCCGGTCTTGCCTGCATTCCGGCGGGCAGGGCAGCGGGCCCGGTGAGCCTGGGCAGGGTGAGCCGGTTGCCATCGCCGCCCTCCATCACCAGCGTCAGGGTGCGGATCACCGGCTCTCCCTCCCTGGCGCCCGAGGCCGGGCTCAACTGCTGGCTCAGGGTCAACTGGCTGGCCACTGGTTGCTGCGGCGCCAGGTCGATTTTCACAAACAGGGTGGCCGCTCTGGCCGAGAGGGGGTCACTGGTGCCGTTATCCTGGGGCAGGCGGCCCTGAAAGCGCGGTGACACCAGCGGATGCAGCCCGGGCTCCCTGGCCTGCAGCAGCCAGTTGCGGGTCAGCCGGCCCGGCAATCCCGCCCCCGCCGGAGCCTGCCACTGATCGTTTCCCAGGCGGCGAATGGTGAAGGCGTCGCTGGCCGGCTCTGTGAGGTTGGGGGCCTCCATGTTGGCGGGCAACCAGAGGCTGAGCTGATAGATGAAGGGCTGGCCCGGATAGAGCGGCCCCTGATGCAGCACCCTGGCCTGCAGCTCTATGGGGGAGATGGGCTGGCTGGGTTGGGCTGCCAGCGTGCCCGCCTGGCTGCGTTCTGGCAGGGGCAAGGCCGGGGTCTGTTCCGGCCCAAGTGACAGGGAGGGCACGACCCCGGGGCCCGTATCCAGAGTGTGCAGCGGGATCTGCCAGCGGGTCAGGCTGCGCACGGGAGTGGTGACCCGGCTCATGGTCACCTTGCCCACCGCGAACTGGCGCAGCAGGGGAGCAATGGCGAGTTCGTTGCTCTGGCGCTCCCCGTCCGCCTCTATGATCAGCAGCCAGTCACGGCTGTCGGCCCCCGGCAACAGCTCGGCCCTGGGCGGCGCGGCCAGGGCCGGGGTTGAAAGCAGGCAGAGCAGCAGCCAGCAAGGCAGCCAACGCAGCAGAGGATTGATCTTCACCAGCTGTCATCCCCTTTCAGCGCTGAAGGCCAGGCGCCTTTCACCTCTTCCCTGAGCTGTTGGCGCCGCTGGGCCTCCTTGCGCAGCCGCTGCTCCAGCAGCACCACAGGGGGGGCTGGCGGCAGCGGCGTGTCCGGGGTGGCAGCCTGCTCGGGGGCGTCGATGGGCTCGGGATCCTGCGCGGCCGGGCTGGCCTGGGGTGGCTGGGCCCGCAGCAGGGCAAGGTTGTAGAGCGCATCCTGGTGGCCCGTCTCCAACGCCAGCGCCGCCAGATAGGCTTGCTCGGCGGCGGCCAGATCCCCGAGCTGCACCAGCGCATTGCCCCGGTTGTAGTGGGCGGTGGCACTGCTCGCACTGGCGTAGGCGGCGACGGCCCGGGCGTAGTCACCGGCTCTGTACCAGGCATTTCCCTGCCAGATGGGGTTCTGGAAGCGGCGAGCCGCCGCCAGATAGTGTCCCTGCTGGAACGCTTGCCAGGCCTGGCTCTCCTGTGAGGGTAACGTGGCGGCTGGGCTGGCCAGCAAGGGCGGCGGGGTGAAGAGACCGGCGCCTGCGACCAGCAGAAGCAGCCAGAGCGTGCCGACGCGGGCCAGCAGGGCGAGCGGCAGCAGGGGCAGCAGCAACCAGGGGCCGAGATCCCGCGACTGATGGGCCGTCAGCGTCTGGCTCATGGGCAGGGGCGCAAAGCGTGGCAGCCCGGCCTGTAGCCATTGCAACTGACCGCCAAGCTCGCTGGCAAGTTGCTGCATGGTCGCCACATCGGGGGCGGGCAGCTCGCGGCCGAAGGCTGCGCCAACGTCCTGCACCTCGCTGGTGGCGGGCGGCAGCCTGCTGCTCTTGCCGCCGTTGGCGAGCAGGATGTCGAGGCGGGGCGTCGCCTGCTCATGACAAAACAGGCTGCCCTGACAGGGCCAGAGCGCACGGATCCGGTCCGCCTGTCTCGCCGAGAGACCGTCGGTGACCAGCAGCAGGCGTGCCTGCTGGCCCGGGGGGATCTGGCCGAGCGCCAGCGCCACGGCGCGCTCGGGTGCACTCCCTTGTTTGGGCATGATGGCCGGGCGCAGGTCGGGCAACAGCAGCGCCATGGCCTGGTGATCCCGGGTGGCGGGCATGGCGAGGTAGGCATCGCCGGCAAACAGTATGAGGGCGATGGGACGTCCCTCCTTGCTCGGGCGTGCCTCGGCCAGCATATCCTGCAGCAGCACCCGCACCCGGGTGGCCCTGTCTGGCAGCAGATCGGTGGCCAGCATGGAGCGGGAGAGATCCAGCAACCAGATGTCGAGGGCTGGCGTCGTTATGGCCTGGCTCTGCTGGCGCAGGGCGGGGCCGCTGAGGGCCAGTATGACGGGCAGGCCCGCCAGCCAGAGCCAGGGCAGGGTACGGCGCCGGCCCGGCAGCAGGTAGGCCTGCATGGCGGGGGCGAGCAGCTGTGGCTGCCGGCGACGACGCCAGCCCTGCCACAGCCAGGGCAGCAGGGCCAGCAGCCAGAGCGGGCGCAACAGGATCAGCTCCATGACGGCCATTCCTGGCAGGGGAGCTTAATCATGAGCCTGCCCCCGTGGCAGTCGCGAGCGCAGACGCAAGGAGCGGGGCCAGCGTAGCTGGGCGGGCCAGATCAGCAGCAGCCAGGCCAGCGCCAGCGGCCAGGGGTAGAGCTCCACGTTTGGCCGATAGCGGGTGTGGGGCGTGGCGACGGGCTCCAGGGTATCCAGGGTCTGGTTGATGGCAGCGAGATCGCTTTGGGTGCGGGCACGGAAATAGCGGCCATGGCCCACCTTGGCCAGCTGTTGCAGCAGGGCCTCGTCCAGCTCGGCGCTGGGATCGCTCTGCGCCGGAGCCAGTGCCGGGGACAGTGCCTCGGCAAAGGTATCGGGATCAGCCCCCACCCCCAGGGTATAGAGGGTCATGCCGCTGACGGCGGCCCGTTTGGCCTCACTCAGGGGATCGGCGCTGCCCGCGGTGTTGCGACCATCTGTGACCAGCAGCAGGGCGGTGGGACGCTTGGGGTCGGCATGCTGGCGGGCCAGCAGTATGGCTTCCCCCAGTGCCGTGGTGCGGCCCACCAGATCGAAGTCCAGCTCGCGGGCCAGGGTGAGCAGGGCCTGGGTCTCCTGGGTCAGTGGCGAGAGCAGGTAGGCGTGATCGGCGAAGACGATGAGGGCGATGCGATCGCCGGGGCGCGCCTGGATCAGCTGACTTATCTGCTGGCGCACCGCACTGAGCCTGTCCCGCTGCTCCCCCTCATCCAGCATGTCCTGGGTGCGCATGCTGTCGGAGAGATCCACCGCCAGGATAAGATCCCGGCTGCTTTGGTAGCTGACGAGGGGTGGCTCCTGCCATTGAGGGCGACACAAGGCCAGTACCAGGGCGCACCAGCACAGGGCCATGCGCCAGAGTGGCTGGCCGGCGTGGGCACGCAACAGAGGAAAGCCGTCGTGCGCCAGCGTAGTTCCATTGTGCTGGTCGGTTGAACGGGGCGGCAGGCCGAAGCGCACCAGGAGTGGCAGTGCCAGTGCCAGCGCAAACCAGGGCCAGGCGAGGATCATGACGCTCTCCTGATGCTGGTGCGCAGGCGTATGAGGCCCTGTTGCCAGCGGCATCTGAGTGTGATCACCCTCTGTGGCAGGCAGCAGCAGGCTCTTCCCCAGCTGAGGTAGGCACGGCGCAGCGCCTCCCGTTGGCGGGGATCCGGTATCCCCTGACCGTAGAGCCAGCGTGGCCAGAGGGCCGTAAATTCACGAAACTGGCTGCTGCCCTGCCTGTCCAGAAACGCAAGCCAGGCCTCCCCTTGCAAGGTGTGCGCCTCGGGCCAGCGGACAAGGGCGGCCTCGCGCAGCGCAGCCTGTAGTCGGGGCACCAGCTCGGGCGCCTCCCAGTCGATTTGTCGCTGCCAGCGGCGATAGCGCAGCAGGCTGAGTAGGGCCGCGCCGATCAGCGCCCCCATCAGCAGCATGATCAGCAGCGCCCACCAGCCCTGAAGCCGGGGATCCTGTGCCTGGGTCAACATGGGGCCAGGGTGTATGTCGCGCAGCTGCGCCGCCAGCGCAGACATGGGGGGCGCGCTGGAGACGGCGGCGATCAGGCTCAGAACTGGCGACATGCACCCTCCTGCCACTGACGCTGCAGCGGCTGGCCGTTGTCGAGCCGGTAGAGACGCTGCACCAGCGGCAGCAGTTGCTGATGGCACTGCCTGGCCAGCCGCTCGGCCGCTCGCTGGTAGCGGTGGGCAAAGCCGGGCTGAGTGGCATCGAGCCAGCCGCGTTGTCTGCCCGCCTGCACCGCCAGCCGTCCCTGCGCGGGCAGGCTTGCCTCCAGCGGATCCCGGATCTGCCAGCAATGGATATCGTGGCGGCGACCGAGCAGTTGCAACTGTTGGCGGAGTGGCTCATCGCAGGGCTGGTGATCCGTGATGATCGTCAATCTGGCGCCATGGGGCAGGGTAAGCCGTGCCAGGGTCCGGGCCAGCGAGTGCGGCAGGGGCGTGCGATCCAGCCCCTTGTCATAGTGGTGGCAAAGGGCCTCCAGCAAGGGTACCAGGGAGCCGCGCTGGGGTTGGACATGGCATTCAACGCCGTGGCAGATCAGGGTGTTGGCCTGTTTCTCCCCCTGCCACAAGAGAGCTGCTGCCAGCTCGCAGCCCAGGCGGGCCTTGAGTTGCACCTGTGAGCCGAAGTACATGGCAGGGGAGAGATCAATCAGCAGCCAGTGTGCCTGATCCTGCTCCTCGCTGTAGAGTCTGGTGTAGGGGCGACCTAGCCGTGCTGTGACCCGCCAGTCGATGTGGCGCACCTCATCCCCCGCCTGATAGGCGCGCAGCTCGCGAAAGGTGAGTCCCGGCATGCGGCCAAGTCTGCCCTGCTGGGCCGGCTGGACACGCGCCCTCGGCCCCTGTCTCGCCCACAGCCGGATGGCCAGCAACTGGGCCAGGGTGAGGGCAATAGCGGGATGCGCGCGGGGATCCGGGTGGGGAGTTAAGGGCACGGTATCGCGTCCAGCAGCCGGGCGATCAGGGTGTCGTTGTCCAGGTTGTCTGCCAGCGCCTGATAGCTGGGAATCAGGCGATGGCGCAGTATGGCTGGCGCCAGCTGTTGTATGTCCTCCGGCAGCACGAAGTCCCGTCCGGTGAGCCAGGCCTGGGCGCGGGCGGTGCGGGCCAGGCCTATGCTGGCCCTGGGGCTGGCACCCACGGCGATGAGGGGTTCAAGCTCGGGGCACAGGCCGCTGCCCGGGCGGGTGGCGCACACCAGTTGCACCAGATAGTGCTCTAGCCGCCCCTGCATCTGGACTGCCTGTACCGCCGAGCGGGCCGCCAGCAGGTCGGCCTGGCTCAGGGTGACCGGCGGTGGCGTCAGCTGTTCGCCCCGGGCGTTGAGCTGCAAGATGGCGAGCTCCATGGCGGGGCTGGGGTAATCCACCAGCAGCTTGAGCAGGAAACGGTCGAGTTGGGCCTCCGGCAGCGGGTAGGTTCCTTCCTGCTCTATCGGATTTTGCGTCGCCGCCACCATGAACAGCGGTGGCAGGCGCCAGCTCTTCTTGCCCACCGTGATCTGGTGCTCGGCCATGGCCTCCAGCAGCGCGGATTGCACCTTGGCAGGGGCCCGGTTGATCTCGTCCGCCAGTACCAGGTGGTTGAACAATGGGCCGGGCTGGAACACGAAGCTGGCATCTTGCGGGTGAAACACCTCGCTGCCGGTGAGATCGGCAGGCAGCAGGTCGGGGGTAAACTGGATGCGGGCGAAGCGCCCCTCCACGGCCCCGGCCAGCGCCTTGACGGCGCGGGTCTTGGCAAGACCGGGGGCCCCTTCGATTAACACATGTCCTTCACATAGCAGGGCGATCAGCAGCCCCTCTATCAGTGCTCCCTGTCCCAGAATTTGACTGCCAAGATAGTCCCCAAGCGCTCTGAACTCGGCCGCTGCCATGTGATGAACCCGTTGTTTTTATGGAGGTTGATCTTTTTATACTCCAGTTGGCCCCCAAGGGCGAGGGAGGGTGCAAAGATGGGGGCAATTTAGTTTCAATCAGCCGTATGAAATTTGTGAGTGGATTGTTAAGATGTGGCCCAATGGAGGTCAGACCTCTTCCTTTTAATCTTCTCGTTTAACCAAGGAGCCAGGATGAAACAGCCATTGAAACTGACGACTCGCCAGGGCGAACGGATTGCCGTCGTGGCGGGTCTGCGTACCCCCTTTGCCAAGCAGGCCACCGCCTTTCACGGCGTGCCCGCGGTGGATCTCGGCAAGCTGGTGGTGAGTGAACTGCTCGCCCGTACCGATCTCGATCCCAAACTCATCGACCAGCTGGTGTTCGGCCAGGTGGTACAGATGCCGGAAGCGCCCAATATCGCCCGCGAAATCGTGCTCGGCACCGGCATGAGCGTGACCACGGATGCCTATAGCGTGTCGCGCGCCTGCGCCACCAGTTTCCAGGCGGTGGCCAACGTCACCGAATCCATCATGGCCGGCACGGTCGACATCGCCATTGCCGGTGGGGCCGATTCTTCCTCCGTACTGCCCATCGGCGTCAGCAAGACGCTGGCGCGCGCTCTGGTGGATCTCAACAAGGCTCGCAACCTGCAGCAGCGCTTCAATATTCTGCGGGCATTGAGGATCAAGGATCTGATGCCGGTGCCGCCCGCTGTGGCCGAGTATTCCACCGGTCTCTCCATGGGGCAGACCGCCGAGCAGATGGCCAAGAGCCACCAGATCAGCCGCGAGGCGCAAGATGCGCTGGCCCACCGCTCCCACAGCCTGGCGGCGCAAGCTTGGGCCGATGGCAAGCTGAGCGGCGAGGTGTTCACCGCCCACGTGCCCCCCTACAAGTCGCCGCTGGAGCGGGACAACAACATCCGCGAAGCGTCCGATCTGGCGAGCTACGCCAAGCTCAAACCCGTGTTTGACCGGGTGCATGGCACTGTCACCGCCGCCAACGCCACCCCGCTCACCGACGGTGCCGCCGCCGTGCTGCTGATGCGCGAAGGGCGGGCCAAAGAGCTGGGGCTAGAGCCGCTTGGCTATATCCGCAGCTTCGCCTTCTCTGCCATCGATGTCTGGCAGGACATGCTGATGGGCCCCTCCTATGCCACGCCGCTGGCGCTGGACCGCGCCGGCATCACCCTCGCCGATCTCACCCTGATCGACATGCATGAGGCCTTTGCCGCCCAGACCCTGGCCAACCTCAAGATGTTTTCAAGCCTGGAGTTTGCCCGGAGCAAATTGGGCCGCGATCAGGCCATCGGCGAGGTGGACATGGACAAGTTCAACGTGCTCGGTGGCTCCCTGGCCTATGGCCATCCTTTTGCCGCAACAGGTGCGCGCATGATCACCCAGACGCTGCACGAGCTGCGTCGTCGGGGTGGGGGATTGGGGCTTAATACCGCCTGTGCGGCGGGTGGGCTCGGTGTGGCCATGGTGTTGGAGGTAGAGTGATGAGCGAGAAGACTTTTTCCCTGGCGGTGCGCCAGGATGGCATCGGTATCCTCACCATGGATGTACCGGGCGAGAGCATGAATACCCTGAAGGCCGCTTTTGTGGACGAGATCCGCACCGTGCTGGCCGAGGTGAAGGCCAACAAGGAGCTGATCGGTCTGGTGGTGGCCTCCGGCAAGAAGGACTCCTTCATCGCAGGTGCCGACATCAGCATGCTGGCGGCCTGCACCAGTGCCCAGGATGCCCAGACGCTGTCGCGGGAAGGGCAGGTGATTTTTGCCGAGATCGAGTCGCTGGCCATCCCGGTGATCGCCGCCATTCACGGTCCCTGCCTCGGCGGCGGGCTGGAGCTGGCGCTGGCCTGTCATGGCCGGGTGGTGACAGATCACGGCAAAACCGTGCTGGGGCTGCCGGAAGTACAACTGGGTTTGCTGCCGGGCTCCGGCGGGACCCAGCGGCTGCCGCGCCTCATCGGGGTGGCCAAGGCGCTGGACCTGATGCTGACCGGCAAGCAGGTGCGGGCCAAACAGGCCAAAAAACTGGGACTGGTGGACGATGTGGTGCCGCCTTCCATCCTGCTTGATGCTGCCATCAAGCTGGCCAAGAAGGGCAAACCCCGTCACGAGCTGAAGCGGGATCTGCAGGGCAAGCTGCTGGAGACCAATGCGCTGGGTCGCAAGGTGCTGTTCGATCAGGCCCGCAAGGGGGTCAAGGCCAAGACCCGCGGCAACTACCCAGCGCCGGAGCGGATCCTCGAGGTGGTACGCATCGGGGTGGAAGAGGGGATGCAGGCAGGCCTTGCCGCCGAATCCCGCCACTTTGGCGAGCTGGTGATGACGGCGGAATCCGCTGCCCTGCGCTCCATTTTCTTCGCCACCACAGAGATGAAGAAGGAAGTCACCTATCAGGGAGCCGAACCGCGCAAGGTCACGCACGCCGCCGTGCTGGGTGGGGGCCTGATGGGGGGCGGTATCGCCTTCGTCACCGCCACCAAGGCGGGGGTACCGGTGCGGATCAAGGACGTGGCGAGTGCCGGTATCGGCAATGCCATGCGCTACAGCTATGAGATCCTGGCCAAGAAACTCAAGCGTCGCCACATTCTGCGCAGCGAGCTGGAGAAACAGATGAGCCTGCTGTCAGGCACCCTCGACTACTCCGGTTTTCACCGGGTGGACATGGTGGTGGAGGCGGTGTTTGAAGATCTCGCCCTCAAGCATCAGATGGTGAAGGAGGTGGAGCGTGAGTGTGGTGAGCACACAGTGTTTGCCTCCAACACCTCCTCCCTGCCCATCCACCAGATAGCGGCCGAGGCGGCGCACCCGGAGCGGATCGTTGGGCTGCACTATTTCAGCCCGGTGGGCAAGATGCCGCTGGCTGAAATCATTCCCCACGCTGGCACCAGTGCCGAGACGGTGGCCACCACGCTGGCGTTTGCTCGTGCTCAGGGCAAGACCCCGATCGTGGTGAAAGACGAGGCCGGTTTCTACGTCAACCGCATCCTGGCCCCCTACATGAACGAGGCGGCGCGGCTGGTGCTGGAAGGGGAGCCGGTGGAGGTGCTGGACGGCGCTCTGCTCGATTTCGGCTTCCCGGTCGGTCCCATTACCCTGCTCGACGAGGTGGGGATAGACGTGGGTGCCAAGATCTCGCCCATCCTGGAGAAAGAGCTGGGTGGCGAGCGCTTCCAGGCCCCGGCGGCGTTTGACAAGCTGCTGCAAAACGATCGCAAGGGGCGCAAGAACGGCAAGGGCTTCTACCTCTATGGCAAGGCGGCCAAAGGCAAGAAGAAGGTGGACGAGAGTGTCTACGCCGTACTGGGAGTCAAGCCTGTGCCCAAGCAATCCCGGATGGAGATTGCCGAGCGCTGCGTGCTGATGATGCTCAACGAAGCGGCCATGGCGCTGGACAGCGGTGTGGTGGCTTCGGCCCGTGACGGCGACATTGGCGCCATCTTTGGCATCGGCTTCCCGCCCTTCCTCGGTGGCCCCTTCCGTTACATGGACAGCCTCGGCATAGAGCACTTGGTGGGGCGCCTCGAGCACTACCAGAAACGCTATGGCGACCGCTTTGCACCCTGTGAGCGCCTCAAGGCGATGGCGGCGGAGCAGCTGAGCTTCTACTAAGCATCGCACCTTGCCGGTGACGGCAGGGCTGATGTCAAGGAGGCGACCCCGGGGTCGCCTCCTTCGTTTTGCGCGATCCATGCCGTGGGCGGCAGGCACAGTCGGCTGACAACTGGCTGAGTTGTGTCCATATTTGTCCTGACCAAGGGCTAAATTGTTGATCCAGCGCAAAGTCGCCCCCTATTTATTACTTTGGTGGCATAGGACTCAGGCGCTGGTTGGGGTCAAATAGCATCATCAGGAACGGGGAGATAACTCCGTCACGAAAGGGACACCCATTTCACTGGATGAAGGACACATAATGAGTCTGCTTGAACAAACCATCTGGACTGTATTGGGATACGGGGCCATGCCCTTTATCTTCCTGAGCGGGTTTGTGGCGGTGGCAGTGACCTGCTGCTTGCTGCTCAATGCCTTCGGGGTCAAGTCCGCCGAGAAGTGATCCGCTTCTTTCGTTCATACCGCCAAATGCCAGTCTTCGGACTGGCATTTGTTTTTTGAGCCTTTTTCGGCACTTATCCGCGCCGCTCAGGGCAAATCTTTGGCCAAGGTGGTCGAACCGATCGCCGATTTTGATTACACTGGCGCGCAGTTTTTCCACCCCGGATTGACCACTCAAGGTATTCAAGGTTTCTATGGCTCTCAAGGCAACCGTATTCAAGGCTCAACTCAGCCTGTCCGACATGGACCGCCACCAATATCAGGACGTCTCACTGACCCTGGCTCGTCACCCTTCCGAGACCGATGAGCGCATGATGATCCGGCTGGCGGCCTTCGCCTGGCACGCCGCCGAGCGGCTGGAGTTCACCAAGGGGCTCTCCGCTGACGACGAGCCCGAGCTGTGGCGCAAGAACTATTCCGATGAAATCGAGCTCTGGATCGAGATGGGCCAGCCCGACGAGCGTCGTCTGAAGAAGGCGTGCAACCGCTCCCGTCATGTGGTGCTCTACCTCTACGGTGGCCGTGGCACCAACGTCTGGTGGAAGCAGAATCAGGGCAAGCTCAGCCAGCACGACAACCTCACTGTGATCGAACTCTCCGACAGCCAGACCCTGCCGCTGACCGCCATGGTGGCGCGCACCATGCACCTCACCTGCACCATCTCCGACGGTCAGCTCTGGGTCAGCAACGGCACGCTGGAAGTGACGCTGGATCCCGTCTTGCTGATGGGGCCACCCGCCCGCGAACTGTAAAGAGACTCGCCCATGTTCAGCGCTCTGCTCAATATCGTCATCCCCGTGTTTGCCGTGGTGGGCCTGGGTGCCCTCTATGGCCGGCTGCGGCCGGGCGGGGCGCTGGGCTATGTCAACCGGGCCAATATCGAGCTGTTTACCCCGGCGCTGGTGTTCTCGGCACTGGTCAAATACCCGCTGGCACTGATGGCCCATTTGCCGCTCATCGCGGCGGGGGCCCTGGTGATCCTGTTGCCGGGTCTGCTGCTCTCCCTGCTCAGGCTCAAGAGCATCAGCAGACCGGCGCTGATCCTGCCCGCCATGTTTCGCAACACGGGCAACCTCGGCATTCCGCTGATGGTGCTGGCCTTTGGCGAGCAGCAGCTCGGCGCCATCGTCATACTGTTCGTGCTCTCCAACCTGCTCCACTTCTCGGTGGGCATGTTCATCCTCTCGGCCAATACCTCCCGCTGGCTCTGGCTGCGCAGCCCTGTGCTGTGGGCCGCCTTCGCCGGCTTGCTGGTGGCCAACCTGCACATTGCGCTGCCGGAATACCTGGTGACCAGCGCCTCACTGCTCGGACAGATCTCGGTGCCCTTGATGCTGTTTGCCCTCGGTATCCGGCTGATGGAAGGGGAGCTGGATCACCTGGGGCTCGCCCTCAAGTGCAACCTGCTCTACCTGCTGGCGGGCGGCGCCTCCCTGGGCTTGGCGGTCTGGCTGCTGCCGTTGCAGGCGGAGTGGATCCCGCTGTTGATGTTGTCGGTGGCACTGCCCCCTGCCGTGCTCAACTACATGCTGTGCGAGCAGTACCAGTGTCAGCCCGAGAAGGTGGCCAGTATCGTGCTCGGCGGCAATGCGCTCTCGGTCGTGGTGATCCCGCTGGCGGTCTGGCTGGCCCTGCACATCAACGGCTGAGCCGGTTTTTTCCGCATTTTTCGTGGACGCCTGCTGGCGTCCGCGGCTTGCTCCTTCGCTCTCTTCTTCTCCAGTCTGCGCTAGCGCCCACTCCCGGCAGCGGGGTGGATGCAAGTTCCCTTTTCGTGATCCTCGGCGAAGTCGCTGCCGTCGAATTGGCATAGTATCTGGCCAGCATGAATCCCACCCAGGGTGGGAGCCAAGGGATTAACAACATGATGTCCGTCAGTAACCAATGTTTGTTGATGCAGATCCAGCCCACCATCTTGCGCTTTGCCAAGATGCTGGCCAGCGTGCTGCAACTGGAAGTGGAAATTGTCGACGCCAACATGGTGCGGGTGGCGGGAACCGGCCCTTACGGCACGTTTTTCGGCCGCCAGCTGGAGGGAGACTCCCGCCTGTTGCGCTACGTGATCGAACACCAGAGTGAGAAGATAGTCACCCACACCAGCGAGGATCCTGTCTGTGAGGGGTGCAGCTGCAAGGATAGCTGCCGGGAACGCGCCTTCCTCGGGGTGCCCATCATGGTGGAGGAGACCTGTATCGGGGTCATCAGCCTGGTGGCCTTCAACGCCGAGCAGCAGGCCCGCCTCAATAACAATCTGCAGGAGGTGTGCGACTATGTGCAACACATCTCCAGCATCTTCGTGGCCAAGCTGCTCGATTCCCGCGGCTTGTCAGACGGGGTCAACAAGGTGTTCCTCAACCTGATGAGCCACATGGATCAGGGCTGCCTGCTGCTCGACGAGAAGAGCCAGCTGCGCTATGCCAACGAGGTGGCGCTCAAGCAGCTCAACTGCCAGCAGGAGCAGTTGCTGGGGCGCGAGATTGGCGTACGTCCGCTCACCTTCGCCCAGCAGGGGCTGACCGGGCACATGCAGCACATCATCACACTGGCGGATCGCCAGGAGCTCATCATAGGCCAGCTGCACCATGTGCAGGGCCAGCAGCTGTTTCTGATGGCATTTCACCAGTCCCACTCTGCCCTGAGCCAGCCGCTGGAGCCGGACGAGGGCATGGCGCTGCTGATCGGTGAAAGCAAGCCGATGCGGGCGCTGAAAAAACTGCTCCATCGCATCGCCCTGAGCCCCTCCAGCGTGCTGGTCTGCGGCGAGAGCGGCACCGGCAAGGAGGTGGTGGCCTGCGCCATTCACCGGCTCAGCCCGCGTCATGACAAGCCCTTCATCGCCATCAACTGCGCCGCCATTCCGGAGCAGTTGCTGGAGAGCGAGCTGTTTGGCTACGTGAAGGGGGCCTTCACCGGCGCCTCCAGCGGCGGCAAGCAGGGGCTGATCCAGGCCGCCCACCAGGGCACCCTGTTTCTCGACGAGATAGGGGACATGCCGCTCACCATGCAGGCCAAGCTGCTGCGGGTGCTGGAGCTGCGGGAGGTGACGCCGATAGGTGCCAGCCGCCCCGTGCCGGTGGACATTCGCATCATAGCCGCGACCCACCAGCATCTGGAGCAGTACATTGCCGAGGGCAAGTTTCGCGAGGATCTCTTCTATCGCCTCAACGTCATCCCCATCCACCTGCCGCCGCTGCGCGAGCGGGCAGGGGACGTGGCGCTGCTGACCCACTACTTCCTCAACCTGCACACCAGCCGCATCGGCCTCATCTATCCGGGGCTGAGCCCGGAGGTGATGGGCCTGCTCGAGGGGTATCGCTGGCCTGGCAACGTGCGCGAGCTCAGCAACCTCATCGAATACCTGGTCAACGTGGTGCAGGCGGGGGAGGTGATCGAGAGCATACTCCTGCCCCCCAACATATTGCGCAACCAGCGCTGTGACGCTGAGGTGGCGCCTGAAGATATGCATCTGCTGCGCAACCAATGGCGCAGCGCCGGGGAAAACCCGGTGGTCGCGGGTCGTCCCGCGCCGGGCATTGCCTCTCCCGCCATGACTGAAACCGGCCCATCCGAGCGAGGTCTGGAGCTGCCCCTCGGGGAAAACGGGCTGGAGAGCATGGAAAAGCAGGTGATAGAGGAGACCTTGCAGCGCCTTGGCAACAAGAAGCTGGCCGCCCAGGCGTTGGGGATTGGGATTGCGACCCTCTATCGCAAGATAAAGAAGTATGAGATCGCCGTGCAGGCCTGATCCTCACACCGCCGCTGGCCACAAGCGGCGGTCTGCTCGCAGATAATGGCTGCGCCTTGAGCAAGGCCATTATCATTATGATAATTCCCCCGCATCGCCTATCAATTAACTGGCCGTATCTGATAGCCAGGGTGATAATTATCAGCGCGCATACTGTCACTATTTTAAATACGGCTTTGGCGTGTCGGCATTTATCGTAAAAGTGCCACCTTGTATCTCTAAATAGCGTTGTCATGTGCGCTGGCTCACATCTATTTTCCTGTTTCTCGTTATTCCCCCTTAAATACCGCATTGGCATGCTTATTGATTGCTCTTGTTTGACGCTGACCGATGAACTCACCTAATGGCCCTATTTTCGGTGACCTTGTGAGTGGAAGGGGAGCAATCCATATCTCATCAACAGATTGGGGCTAACGATGAAAGCAGTGAACCAGTTAATCAAAGAGATCAATGAGCTCAAATCCAACCTGCATGAAAAGGACTTTCTGCTGACCTGGGAGCAAACCCCCCAGGAGCTGGCGCTGGTCCTCAAGCTGGCTGAGGCCCTCAAGGGGCTGCGGGCCGAGAATATAGCCACCAGGCTGTTCAATACCGGCCTTGGCATCTCGGTGTTTCGTGACAACTCCACCCGCACCCGTTTCTCCTATGCCTCCGCCCTCAACCTGCTCGGCCTCACCCAGCAGGATCTGGACGAGGGCAAATCCCAGATTGCCCACGGCGAGACGGTGCGTGAAACCGCCAACATGATCTCGTTTTGCGCCGATGCCATCGGCATTCGCGATGACATGTATCTGGGGGCGGGCAACGCCTACATGCGTGAAGTGGGCGCGGCACTGGACGAAGGGTTCGAGAAGGGGGTGCTGCCCCAGCGTCCGGCCCTGGTCAACCTGCAGTGCGACATTGATCACCCGACCCAGTCCATGGCTGATCTCGCCTGGCTGCAGGAGCACTTCGGCAGCCTGGAGAGCCTCAAGGGCAAGAAGATTGCCATGACCTGGGCCTACTCCCCGAGCTACGGCAAGCCGCTCTCCGTGCCCCAGGGCATCATAGGGCTGATGACCCGCTTCGGCATGGACGTGACCCTGGCCCATCCCGAAGGGTATGACCTGATCCCGGACGTGATCGCGGTGGCCCATGAGAACGCCAAGGCCTCCGGCGGGAGCTTTCGTCAGGTCACCTCCATGGAAGAGGCCTTCAAGGATGCAGACATCGTCTATCCCAAGTCCTGGGCTCCCTATCAGGTGATGGAGCAGCGTACCGAGCTGCTGCGGGCCAACGATCACGCCGGCCTCAAGGAGCTGGAAAAGCAGTGCCTGGCGCAAAACGCCAAGCATCAGGATTGGCACTGCACCGAAGAGATGATGGCCCTCACCAAGGGGGGCGAGGCGCTCTATATGCACTGCCTGCCGGCCGATATTACCGGCGTCTCCTGTCAGGCGGGCGAGGTGAGCGAAGGGGTATTCGAGAAATACCGCATCGCCACTTATAAAGAGGCGAGTTGGAAGCCCTATATTATCGCCGCCATGATAGTTGCCCGTAAATTCTCGGCGCCAGGCGCCGCGCTAGAGGGCTTGATCAAAGAGGCGCAAAAACGCGTCAAATAATGGTTGGGCCGGGCCGGGAATATTTCCCCGCCCGGCCATCATGGCGCAATCATTGTTACGGGTTCTCTCCCCAAGGCTCTTTTTAATCAATGATCCCCGGCGAGATGACTCTCTGTGAGGTATTCATGTCCCAATTCTCCCTGAAGATGGATATTGCCGATAACCGTTTTTTTACCGGTGAATCCCTGCCCCTGTTTTCTCGCGCCGAGGCGCAGAAGGCTCGTGCCTTTCATAAAAAACTGGCCGGTTATGAGCCGACCCCCCTGTGCGACCTGAAAGCGCTGGCCGCCTATATCGGGGTGAAAAATATATTGGTCAAGGACGAGTCAAAGCGCTTTGGCCTCAACGCCTTCAAGATGCTGGGGGGCGTCTACGCCATCGCCAACCTGCTCTGTGAAAAATATGGGGTGGCAGTCGAGGATTTCTCCTTCGATCTCATCAAACGCACCATCAAGGAGCCGATGACCTTTGCCACCACCACAGATGGCAACCACGGTCGCGGCGTTGCCTGGGCCGCCAAGCAGGTAGGTCAGCATGCGGTGGTCTACATGCCCAAGGGCTCGGCGCAGGAGCGGGTGGATCACATCCTCAATCTCGGTGCCGAGTGCATCGTCACCGACATGAACTATGACGACACCGTGCGCCTGACCATGAAGATGGCCGAAGAGCGCGGCTGGCTCATAGTCCAGGACACCGCCTGGGAGGGCTACACCAAGATCCCGACCTGGATCATGCAGGGTTACTCCACCTTGGCCGACGAAGCGGTCGAACAGATGCAGGGAATGGGCACCAAGCAGCCCACCCACGTGCTGCTGCAGGCCGGGGTCGGGGCGCTGGCGGGCGGGGTGCTGGGTTATCTGGTGGACTGCTTCGGGGCGAAAAATCTGCACAGCATAGTTATCGAGCCGGATCAGGCTGACTGCATATACCGCTCCGGCGTAGCGGGGGAGATGGTCAACGTGGGGGGCGATATGCGCACCATCATGGCTGGTCTCGCCTGCGGCGAACCCAACCCCCTCGGCTGGCCGCTGCTCAAAAGCTGCACCACCCAGTTCATCTCCTGCCATGACAAGGTATCGGCATTGGGGATGCGGGTGCTGGGCAACCCCCTTGGCAGCGATCCTCGCATCATCTCCGGTGAGTCCGGCTCGGTCGGCACCGGCGTGCTGGCGGCAGTGCGTCACCACCCGGATCGCGCGGCGCTGATGGCTCGCCTCGGGCTGGATAGCAACTCGGTGGTGCTCATCATCAACACCGAAGGGGATACCGATGTGACCCACTACCGGGAAGTGGTGTGGGAAGGCAAACATCCAGCCTGCGAGTAACTCCGGCTGCGAGTCACTCCCTGCAAGAGCAGCGACACGAATTGAAGAACTGATCGCGCCTAGCCAACGGGGCGCGGTAACGGGCACAGGGCGCTGCCGATGAACAGGCAGCACACTCTCGAATGTTTGGAGAAATCACAATGAGCAAGCAAATTCCGTTTGAAATGGTGTTGGAGAAGGCCCATCAGTACAAGGCCGAGATGAGTCAGTTCCTGCGCGACATGATCGCCATCCCGAGTGAAAGCTGCGACGAGAAGCGGGTAGTGCTGCGCATCAAAGAGGAGATGGAGAAGGTCGGTTTCGACAGGGTCGAGATAGATCCCATGGGCAACATTCTCGGCTATATCGGCCAGGGCCCGCACCTGATCGCCATGGATGCCCACATCGATACCGTGGGGGTCGGCAACCGCGCCAACTGGACCTTCGACCCCTATGAGGGGATGGAAGATCACGAGATCATCGGCGGCCGTGGCGCCTCCGATCAGGAAGGGGGCATGGCCTCCATGGTCTATGCCGGCAAGCTCATCAAGGAGATGGGGCTGGAAGATCAATATACCCTGCTGGTGACAGGCACAGTGCAGGAGGAGGACTGCGACGGTCTGTGCTGGCAGTACATCATAGAGCAGAGCAAGATCCGCCCCGAGTTCGTGGTCAGTACCGAGCCGACCGACTGCCAGATCTACCGTGGCCACCGTGGCCGCATGGAGATCCGCGTCGAGGTACAAGGGGTGAGCTGCCACGGCTCGGCGCCGGAGCGCGGTGACAACGCCATCTTCAAGATGGGCCCGATCCTGGGCGAGTTGCAGGCGCTCAGCCACAACCTCGGCAACGACGACTTCCTCGGCAAGGGCACATTGACCGTCTCCGAGATCTTCTTCACTTCGCCAAGCCGCTGCGCCGTGGCGGACAGCTGCGCTGTCTCCATCGACCGCCGCCTCACCTGGGGCGAGAGCTGGCAAGGTGCGCTCGACGAGATCCGCGCCCTGCCTGCGGTGCAAGCCGCCGGTGCCGAGGTCTCCATGTACCAGTACGATCGTCCGGCCTACACCGGTCTGGTCTATCCGACCGAGTGCTACTTCCCGACCTGGAAGGTGGAAGAGGATCACATCACGGTCCGGACCCTCTCCAAGGCTTATCGCGAGCTGTTCAACAAGGAGCCTGTGGTGGACAAGTGGACCTTCTCGACCAACGGGGTCTCCATCATGGGCCGCCACGGCATTCCGGTCATCGGTTTTGGCCCGGGCAAAGAGCCGGAAGCCCACGCGCCGAACGAGAAGACCTGGAAAGAGCATCTGGTCAAGTGCGCCGCCATGTATGCGGTGATCCCCATGCTCTATCTGGCCGAGCTGGACAAGTAAGGGGGCTGCCGGGCGGTGATTTTCATCACCGCCCGTCTGTTGAAAGTGCCCCGTCTCCATTGAGGCGGGGCTTTGCTGTTTGAAGTGATGTTCGAGGTGGTGGGGATGAAACGGCTGATCAAAAACGGTGTGCTGGTCGATGCACAGGGTGAATATCGTCAGGATCTGCTGATCGAAAATGGGGTGATCCTTGAGCGCGCCGCCGATATCCAGCCCGATGGCGAGACCGAACTGATCGATGCCAGCGGTTGCTACGTGATGCCGGGCGGCATCGACGTCCACACCCACTTCAACATCGATGTGGGGATTGCCCGCAGTTGCGATGATTTTTTCAGCGGTACCCGTGCCGCCGCCTGTGGTGGCACCACCACCATCGTCGATCACATGGGATTTGGCCCGGTGGGGTGCAATCTGCATCACCAGCTGGCCCGCTATCACGATTACGCCGCCGATCAGGCGGTGATCGACTACAGCTTTCACGGCGTGATCCAGCATGTGGATGACGCCATTCTCCATGAGATGGCCGCCATGGTGCAGGAGGAGGGGATCAGCAGCTTCAAGCTCTATCTCACCTACCAGTACAAGCTGGGGGACCATGACGTGCTGCGTGCGCTGGCCCGCCTCAAAGAGGTGGGGGCGCTCGCCACCGTCCATCCCGAGAACGATGCCGCCATCGCGGCGCGCCGTGCGGCCCTGCTGGCCGCGGGCCACCATGAACCCTGGTATCACCCGCAGAGCCGTCCGCTTGAGTGCGAGGCGGAGGCCATCGCCCGGATGATCAATCTGGCGGGGCTGGCGGGCAATGCGCCGCTCTATATCGTTCATCTCTCCAACGGATTGGGACTGGAGTATCTGAAACTGGCACGCCGTCAGGGTCAGCCGGTTTGGGTGGAGACCTGCCCGCAATATCTGCTACTCGATGACAGCTGCTACTACCGCGAAGACGGGGTCGACTTCCTGTTGAGCCCGCCACTGCGCGGGCGCAGCGAGCAGGACAAGCTGTGGGTCGGCATCAGCGCGGGTGATATCGATACGGTGGCGACCGATCACTGCAACTTCTCCCACGCCCAGCGCATGACCCTGTCAGGCGGCGATTTCAGCCGTTGCCCCAACGGGCTGCCCGGGGTCGAAAACCGGATGCTGCTGCTGTTTGCCCACGGGGTGCTCGGTGGGCGCATCTCGCCGTCGCGCTTCGTGGCGCTTACCTGCGCCAATCCGGCCAGGCTGTTCGGCCTCTGGCCGCGCAAGGGTAACCTGCAACCGGGGGCCGACGCCGATCTGGTGCTGATGGATCCCTGTGGTGAGACCCAGATCCGTCACGCCGCATTGCATGACAATGGCGACTACAGCCCCTACGAGGGGATGCATTGCCCTGGCCGGCTGAGGATGACCCTGAGTCGTGGCCAGACAGTGGCCCGCGATGGCGAATTTACCGGGCAACGGGGGCACGGCCGCTTTCTGGCGCGGGCACCCTTTGATCCGCTGCTGGGCGCCGCGGTCCGCGCGCCATTCCCTTGCGCCACACAGTTGGCAACCCGCTAGGGCGGGCGTTTGTCGCGGCAAGAGAACAAAAATCAGCACAGCAATAGACAGAACAATCGAGCCGGTATGACGCCGGCCACCCTTATCATCGGAGAGCACAAGATGAAACAGCGTATCGTACTGGCCCTGGGGGGCAACGCTCTGGGCAACAACCTGCCCGAGCAGATGAAGGCGGTGCAGAGCACGGCGCACACCATCGCCGACTTGATCGCCCAGGGGCACGAAGTGGTGGTTACCCACGGCAACGGGCCACAGGTGGGGATGATCCAGCAGGCGTTCGAGGTAGCGGCCCGCCACGACGCAAAAGCGCCCCATCTGCCCATGTCGGTCTGCGTGGCCCTGAGTCAGGGCTACATCGGTTATGACCTGCAAAACGCCCTGCGCGAAGCCTTGCTGGATCGCGGCATCCACAAGCCGGTCGCTACCCTGGTGACGCAAGTTGAGGTGGATAAAAACGATCCCGCCTTCCTCGAACCCAGCAAACCCATCGGCGGCTTCTTTAGCAAAGAGGAGGCCGAGGCGCTGATGGCGCAGGGTGAGCACCTCAAGGAGGACGCCGGTCGTGGCTATCGCCGGGTGGTGGCATCCCCCAAACCCATCGACATCATAGAGAAAGAGACAGTCTCCGCCATGCTGGCCGCCGGTCAGGTGGTGATCACCGTCGGCGGGGGCGGCATTCCGGTGCTGCGCGAGGGCAATCATCTGCGCGGTGCCAGTGCGGTGATCGACAAGGATTGGGCCAGTGCCAAGCTGGCGGAACTGATTGATGCCGACATGCTGATCATCCTCACTGCGGTGGAGAAAGTCGCCATCAACTTCGGCAAGCCGGATGTGCAGTGGCTCGATACCCTGAGCGTGGCCGATGCCAACGGCTTTATCGCCCAGGGGCAGTTTGCCAAGGGATCCATGCTGCCCAAGGTGGAGGCGGCGCTCTCGTTCGCCACATCCTTGCCGGGGCGCAAATCCCTGATCACCCTGCTGGAGAAGGCCGCCGAGGGGATCGCCGGCAAGACGGGGACCCTGATCAGCCAATAGCCTCGCTTTTGATGGTTGCAAACAGGGGGCCCAAGGCCCCCTTTGTTTGGCCGACAGTCCCGCCACCCGACGATGGGCAGGGCGAAAGGAGAGGCGTAAGATGGCCCCCCTTGGCATAAGATGGGCCAGCAGCAGAGGCGACAAGGCAGAGCAATGAGCACAAAGATCAATATGGCGGCGCTGGGGGGCTTGGTCCTGCTCACCGCCATCTGGAGTTACAGCTGGATAGTGATGAAGCAGGTGATGCTCTACGCGGGGGCCTTCGAGTTCACCGCCCTGCGCTGCCTGTGCGGATCCCTGGTGCTGCTGCTGGTGCAGTGTCTACGTGGTCGCCAATACCTCACACCCACCCCGTTTCGCTACACCCTGGCCATCGCCCTGTTTCAGACCTGCGGCATGGTGGGGCTGGCCCAGTGGGCGCTCATCAGCGGCGGGGCGGGCAAGGTGGCCATCCTGAGTTACACCATGCCGTTCTGGGTGGTGATCTTCGCGGCCCTGTTTCTCGGTGAGCGGATGCGCAAGCTGCACTATCTGGCGGTCGGCGTGGCAGCTTGCGGCCTGCTGCTGGTGATAGAGCCCTGGCAGCTGCACCTCGATTCGATGAAGAGCGCGCTGCTGGGGATCGCCTCCGGCATCTGCTGGGGGATCAGCGCCATCATCGCCAAGCGGATGTATGCCCGCCACCCAGGGGTGGATCTGATGTCTCTCACCACCTGGCAGATGATCTACGCAACTGCCGTGATGGCGATGGTGGCGGCGTTGGTGCCGGAACGTTCCATCGACTGGCAGCCTTATGTGTTTGGTGCACTCGCCTACAGCGCCATCTTCGCCACCGCGCTGGCCTGGAGCCTCTGGCTGTTTGTGCTGAAAAAATTGCCGGCGGGGATTGCCGGGCTCAGCACCCTGGCGGTGCCGGTGACCGGCGTGCTGCTCTCCTGGTGGCTGCTCGGCGAGAATCCGGGGCCGGTGGAGGGGAGCGGCATTTTGCTTATCGTGCTGGCGCTTATCGTCATCAGCCGCAAGGGCAAGCGATCCGTGGTGACGGTGGCGGGGGAGACCCGGGTCAAGCACGGTTGAGCCCATCGCAGGTAAAGGAATAGCAAAGGGCCCGCCATCATGGCGGGCCCTTTTTTGCTTCTGTGCTGGCTTATCTGCGCAGTGCCAGGTGCATCATGGCTTCCAGTACGGCGCCGCCGATCGCCCGAGCCTTGTCAGAGACTGTGGTGGGGTCGGCGCGCTCTCCTCTGGGGTCGATGTCACCGATCTTGAAGCCGACCGGCACTTCGATGCCATCGCTGAGCAGCCCCCGCACCATGCCCGAGAGCGGCGCGATAATGGGGGTATCCCCCACATGGGCTATCACATCCCCTTCCTGCACCAGATCGCCGAGTTTGATAATGCTCTTCATCACCCCAGGGGCGGGGGCGCGCACCACCCGGCGGGCGGAGTGCCCCTCGATCACCCCGGGAATGCCGGTGTTGGGCTGGGCTGGGCCCTGATAGATGACTCGCCCCAGATGGTGGCCACGGTTGGTCTCGATCACCGCATCGCAGTCGCGCCCCGCCTCAAAACCCGGACCGAGGGCCACAGTAATGGGGGCCATCTCCTTGTGGGTACCGAGATTCTGCTTGGCGAGGATGGCATCTACCAGATAGCGCGGTTTGAGCTCGGTGAGGGTGGCGCAGTCGGGGTCAACCAGCAGCGGGATAATGCCCCGATCCAGCTGCTCGAACGCCTGCTCGACGCTCTCTACCCGCTTGGCGCGCACCCCCTCGACACTGGTTTCACCGTCAAACATCCCCTGGGCGAAGGCGACGGTGCGGCGGATCACGGTAGGTTTGTCGAGATCCAGCATCACCACCTTGAAGCCCGCATTGTGCAGCCGCAGCGCCACCCCGGTGGCGATATCGCCGGAGCCGCGCATCACCACCAGCCGATCCCGCTTGAGGCGCACATCGTCCTGCATCAGGCCACCCGATTTGCCGTTTTTCACCTGCAGCAGCTCGGCGAGGATGCTGATGGCGATCTCCTCGGGCGTCTCGGCACCTATGTTGTAGCCGATGGGGGCGTGCAAACGCTGCAGTTGCTGCTGGCTCACCCCTTGCTGGCGCAGGGCCTGGGTGAAGGTCTGCACCTTGCGCTTGCTGGCGAGCAGCCCCAGGTAGGCGAGGGGACGGGGGATGAGCCGATCCAGCGCCTCCTTGTCCTGATGGTTGGTGGCGATGATGACGAAGTTGGCGGGCTCGATGGCCAGCGCCTCGATCACCGCGCTGATGGTATCGGCCTGCTTGAGATGGGTACCGGCGGGGAAGTGATCGGGGTTGAGGCTCCCTTCAAAGCAGTCGCCCACATGGATATCAAAACCCAGCGGCGCGGCGGCATGGGCCAGCGCCCGGTTGACGTGACCAGCGCCGATCAATACCAGACGGGGACGCAGGCCGTAGACATCGATATAGACCGACATGGCGCCGCCACAATCCGACCCCACCGCATGTTCGCCGTTGCGGGCCATCCGGCCATGGAAGATGCGCGGCTTGCGCTCACCAATGGCCGCCACGGCCTCTTCGATCACCAGCCGTTCAATCATGCCGCCGCCTATGGTGCCGAGGATCTGGCCATCGGCCATCACCAGCATCTGGGCCTGATGGCGCGGGGTGGAGCCACGGCTCTCTATGATCTGGGCAATCGCGAACGGGGTGTTCTCCTGTTCCAGTCGGGCTGCGTGTGAAAAAAGATTCATAAGGTACCTCATTTCATCCTTAACGGGTCATGTGCGAGGTGAAGCCACCAGTTCGCCATCCAGAGGGGCCTGGCTCACCACATGACGAATGGCGATGGGCTCGCGTACCGCTCCCTGCCAGATGGCATGGAGCTCGGGATGACGGGCCAGCAGCGTTATCAACTGCGGCTGCCATGACGCCTCATTTTGATAATCGCCATTGATAAACCAGATCCGGCGCGCCCTGGCCGGGGAGCCCTTGAACACCCCCTGCGGGTGGGCGAGTAGCCGGTCAAACAGCGCCCAGTCGAGCGGGTCACCGGCCTCTATCCCGCACAGGGCCTGGAGCTCGGTCCAGCGGTGGATCTGCTGGGGGTCGGCCTTGGCCCCCACCATGGCGCCGCCCACCAGGGCGATCACCCAATCACTGCTCTGGGGAATGCAAGGTTCGTGCAAAGCGGGCACTTTCAATAACTTGTGATGGGCGCCGTCCGCCTCCACCAGGATGAGATCGAAGCGCTGCTGCCCCTTGATGAGATCAATCTGCTGGGGCGTGGGGCCTGCTACCTTGCCGCTGGCCTGATCGATATGGCTGAACAGGGCGACCAGGGTGGGGCCATCGGGCACTTGCTGGCAGCGGGTGAGCTGGCGGACGGGATCGGCTTCCAGGATCAATTCCCGATAGTGTGACTGGGCTGGCAGAAACATCCGGGTACTGGTGGTGAACAGCACCTTTTTACCCTGCCGATAAAAATATTCCGCCAGCCAGAACAGGGTGCTGGTTTTGCCGCCTGCACCGCAGAGGCTAATTAAGGTGGTACGGCTATCTATATTTTCGGTGAGCGGGTTTAATAGTGTCTCAATATCGGGAAAGGCACGCTGGACAGGTGAGGGGATGGGCATGGCAACGACCGATTCAAATAAGGGCGCAGACAGTGAACAGCACTGTCATTCCAGAGCAAGATGCGACTGCATAATAACGGCGGCCGGCCTCTCGTCGCGAATGGGCGCGTGGAAACTGATGCTACCGTATCGCCAGAGCACGATTCTTGATGAGAGTCTCAAAAATGCCCTCGCTTTCTGTGACCGGATTATTTTGGTGGTGGGGCATCGCGGTGATGAGTTGATGGCTCGCTATGCAGACAGACCCGAGATCCTGCTGGTGGAAAACCATGATTATGCACAGGGGCTCGGTAGCTCCATCCGGCTGGCATTGGCGGCCAGCAGCAGCGACTACCTCTTCATCTCCCACGGCGATCTGCCCTGCATTCCCCTCGATGTCTACCAGACGCTCTGGCAAGCACGGGGGCCCCACACACTTTTCCCCCGTTATCAAGGAGAGTCAGGGCACCCGGTGTTGCTGCCATCATCGCTTGGCAAGGCGCTGGCCGAGGCGCCGGTACAAGGCTCCATCCGTCGCTGGCTGATGGCACATCCCCATCGCTTCGTCGAGGTGCAAAGTGACGCCATCCTGCTGGATGTGGACACCCCTGAGCGTTATCAGGCGCTGTTGCGGGCAGACGGCGCTGGCTGAGCCTGGCTGTTGGTGAGTGCATAATTATGAAAGTCGGAGCCAGGGCGAACGCGGCATTTTTGCCGGTATGGTGGCCGACATTATCACCCTGCGTGGCCTGATAAAGGCAGGCGCAACGAGATTATCAAACTGATATTCCAACCCCGCCAACGTGATACTTTCTCAGCATCTATCGCGATTGCTGCGTTATTAATGTGCGTTATTGATAGCTGCTCTCATTCCCTAAACAGGTATTGCCTGTCGACATTTCATTAATTCGAGGTGCCTCACGCTTTTACGCTCACAAATTTAAATATGCCAGCACTGGCCTGATTGTTGCTCTTGTCTGTTTCAAGGGGCTGCCTTGTGAATGAGCCCCATTTATTCACCCAGTCAATGAGCAGAGCCGCTGCAAGGAGATCATCATGGGCGATATTATGCGACCCGTTCCGTTCAAGAACCTTCTGACCCGTATTTTCGCGGAATATAAAGAGAGTCAGAGCATTTTCGGTATTCCCGCCGCGCAATTCTATCGCAAGCAGGACGAGCGCAAGATCAAGGTGTTCGGTGAAACCTGCGAAACCCCCATAGGCCCGGCAGCTGGCCCCCATACCCAGTTGGCCCAGAACATCGTCACCTCCTGGCTGACCGGCGGGCGCTTTATCGAGCTCAAGACGGTGCAGATCCTGGACCGTCTCGAACTGGAAAAGCCCTGCATCGATGCCGAGGATGAGTGCTTCAATACCGAGTGGTCCACCGAGTTCACCCTGCCCAAGGCGTTCGATGAGTACCTGAAAGCCTGGTTTGCCCTCTATCTGCTGGAGGAGGTGTTTGACCCCCGCCTCGATGGAGAGGCCAAATCCTTCATCTTCAACATGAGCGTGGGCTACAACCTCGACGGCATCAAACAGCCGCCGATGCAGCAATTCATCCACAGCCTGATGGATGCCAGCACCAGTCCGAAGTTTGCCGAGTACCAGCAGGTGGTGCGCGAACTGGTGGCCGACCCGCAATTTATCGCCGAGCTGGGTCTGGGCTCCCGTCGCGATCGTCTGCAACAGCTGGCGGATCGCATTCCAGCCGATATGGTGCACGGCCTCACCCTCTCCACCATGCACGGCTGCCCGCCCAACGAGATCGAGGCCATCTGCCGCTACATGCTGGAAGAGAAGGGGCTCAACACCTTCGTCAAACTGAACCCGACCCTGCTGGGCTACCCGCGGGTGCGCGAGATCCTCGACACCTGCGGCTTTGATTACATCGGTCTGAGCGAAGCGTCGTTCGATCACGACCTCAAGCTGGATCAGGCCAAAGGGATGCTGGTTCGCCTGATGGCGCTGGGGGCCGAGAAGGGGCTGACCTTCGGGGTCAAGCTGACCAACACGCTCGGCACCATCAACCGCAAGGGGGCGTTGCCGGGGGATGAGATGTACATGTCCGGCCGGGCGCTGTTCCCGCTCTCCATCAACGTGGCGGCCGTGCTCTCCCGCGCCTTCGATGGCAAGCTGCCCATCTCCTACTCGGGCGGCGCCAGCAAGTTCAACATTGCAGAGATCTTCGAAACCGGCATCCGTCCTATCACCATGGCCACCGACCTGCTGAAACCGGGTGGCTACCTGCGCCAGATTGAGTGCCTCAAAGAGATAGATGCGTCGGGCAGCTGGGGCATGAGTCAGGTGGATGTGGCCAAGCTGGAGCGGCTTGCCGCCAAGGCCCTCACCATGGACTACACCCAGAAGGAGTGGAAGTCCGAGGATCGCATCGAAGTGGGCGGTGGCCTGCCGCTGACCGACTGCTACGTGGCGCCCTGTGTCACTGCCTGCGCCGTGCATCAGGATATTCCCGAGTACATTCGCCTGATGGGCGAGGGTGAATACGTGGCTGCCCTTGAGCTGATTTATCAGCGCAACGCCTTGCCTGCCATCACCGGCCATATCTGCGATCACCAGTGCCAGTACAACTGCACCCGTCTCGACTACGACAGCCCGCTCAATATCCGCGAGCTCAAGAAGGTCGCGCTGGAGCGCGGCTGGGAAGGGTACAAGGCGCGCTGGCACAAGCCGGCAGGCAGCGGTGACAAGCACCCGGTTGCGGTGATTGGCGCAGGCCCGGCCGGTCTCTCCGCCGGTTACTTCCTGGCCCGTGCCGGTCATCCGGTCACCGTGTTCGAGCGTGAAGTCGATGCCGGTGGCGTGGTCAAGCACATCATCCCCGAGTTCCGCATTCCGGCGGAGCTTATCCAGCACGACATCGACTTTGTCGCCGCCCACGGGGTCAAGTTCGAATTTGGCTGCGATCCGGCGCTCACCGTCGACAAGCTGCACGCCCAGGGCTTTACCTATGTCTTCGTCGGTATCGGTGCCGACAAGAATGGCGGCATGCGCCTCGAAGGGGGTCATGATCGGGTCTACAAATCCTTTAACTTCCTGCGCAGCTTCAATCAGGGTAAACCGCTGCCGCTCGGCCGCCATGTCGCCGTGATCGGGGCGGGCAATACCGCCATGGATTGCGCCCGCGCCGCCCTCAAGGTGCCTGGTGTCAGCGATGTGACCGTGATCTACCGTCGCAGTGAGAAAGAAATGCCCGCCTATCGCGAGGAGGTTCTGGAAGCGGTGGAGGATGGAGTGCGTTTTTGCTTCCTCACCAATCCGGAGCGCTTTGACAAAGATGGCAAGCTTGTCGTGCGGATGATGGCGCTGGGGGATCCTGACGAGCAGGGTCGCCGCCGTCCGGTGCCCACAGAGCAGACCGAAGTGATGCAGATGGATGCCTTGATCACCGCCATCGGCGAACAGCCTGATTGCGAAGTGCTGAAAGCCATGGGCATTCCCCTTGGCAGCGATGGCTGGCCCGAGGTGGATAGCCAGACTGGCGAGAGCAGCCGTCGCAACGTCTTCCTGATTGGTGACGTGCAGAGCGGCCCGTCCTCCATCGTCGGTGCCATCGGTGGTGCCCGCCGCGCTGCAGATCTGGTGCTGGCCCGTGAGCATATCGCTGGCAGTCAGGCTGAGGTATCAATCCAGCCGTCGGGCAAAGACGAGATCTACCGCCGCAAGGGGAGCATCGCCGTCACCATGGTCGACAAGGGCGAGCGGGAGGCCTTCGTGGCGCAAGAGGCGCACCGTTGCCTTGAGTGCAACTACCTCTGCAGCAAGTGCGTGGACGTTTGCCCCAACCGGGCCAACGTCGCCATTGCGGTGCCGGGCTTCAAGGACCAGTTCCAGACATTGCACCTGGATGCCTACTGCAACGAGTGCGGCAACTGCGCCCAGTTCTGCCCGTGGCAGGGCAAGCCCTATCAGGACAAGGTCACCATCTTCAGCCTGCCGCAGGACTTCGACAACAGCCGCAACCCCGGTTTCTATCTGGCCCAAACCGGCGAAGGGTGTGGTGAGCTGCAGGTGCGTCAGGATGGCGAGACCTATCGCCTGACCATCGATGCCCAGAGCCGGATCAAGGATGCCCCCGAGGCGCTCGCTGACATGTGCCGCATCATCAGCCATGTCCATGCTCATCATCACTACCTGCTGGGGGCCGTCGAGGCCTGAGCGAACCACGAATAAGCGAAGGAGCAAACCATGTTTATTCTGAAGAACGTCACTGCCGTCCAGCTGGAGCCGACCCGGGTGCTGGAAGGGGGGGATATCGCCATCGAAGGGACGCTGATCAAAGCGGTGGGGCCCAATCTGCGGGCCCTCTACCCGGAGGCCAACTATCGGGAGATGGGCGGCAAGCTGGTGATGCCGGGCATCGTCTGCGCCCACAACCACTTCTACTCCGGCCTGTCGCGGGGGATCATGGCCAACATCGCCCCCTGCCCGGACTTTATCTCCACCCTGAAAAACCTCTGGTGGCGGCTCGATCGGGCGCTCGATGAAGAGTCCCTCTACTACAGCGGTCTCATCTGCTCGCTGGAAGCGATCAAGAGCGGCTGCAGCGCGGTGATCGACCACCACGCTTCGCCCAACTTCATCAAGGGCTCCCTCAACGTGCTGCGCAAAGGGTTTGTGGAGGCGGGTCTGCGCGGCATGACCTGCTTTGAGACCACGGATCGCAACGGCGGTCTCGCCGAGCTGCAGGCCGGGGTGGAGGAGAACATCCTGTTCGCGCAAGCCATTGATGCCGCCAAGGCCAAGGGGAGCGAACCCTATCTGGTGGAAGCGCACATCGGCGCCCACGCCCCCTTCACCGTGCCCGACGAAGGGCTGGCCATGCTGCGCGAAGCGGTGCAGGTGACCGGTCGCGGTCTGCATATCCATGTGGCGGAAGACCGCTACGACATGGCGCACGGCCACCACCACTATGGCAAGGAGCCCATCGCCCGGCTGGATGAGTTTGGCCTTATCGACAGCAAATCCCTGGTGGCCCATGGCATCTACCTGAGCCCGGCCGACATCGAGCTGCTCAACAGCCGCGATGCCTTCCTGGTGCACAACGCCCGCTCCAACATGAACAACCACGTGGGCTACAACATGCACTTGCCTGAGTACCGCAATCTTGCGCTCGGCACCGATGGTATCGGCTCCGACATGCTCGAAGAGCTCAAGTTCGCCTATTTCAAGCACAAGGATGCCGGCGGCGCCCTGTGGCCCGACAGCTTTGCCCGCTTCCTGTGGAACGGCAACACATTGCTGGATCGCAATTTCGGCGCCAAATTTGGCCGCCTGGAGCCTGGCTACAAGGCCGATCTCACCATCTGCGACTACGACTCACCGACTCCGCTGGCACCGCGCAACCTCGGCGGCCATCTCGCCTTTGGTATGGGCTCAGCCAGCGTCAACAGCGTGATGGTTGAGGGGCGCATGGTGTATCAGGATCGCGAGTTTCCGTTCGATGTCGCGCCCATTTACGAGCAGGCCAGCAAGGTGGCGAGCCGCCTGTGGCAACGGATGGATCAGCTGGCCTAAGGCCACTTTCCACAGTTTTGGACCGGATTGCCCGCCCTGTGGATCTCCCCGGCGGCGGGCAGCAAGAGTAAGGACGACACATGATTGAGCAATTCTTCCGACCCGAGCAACTGGGTCAGGCTTTGGAACTCAAGGCCCGCTTTGGCAACGACGCCGTCTACATGGGGGGCGGCAGCAAGCTTAACGCCGCGCCGACCCGCACCGACAAGAAGGTCGCCATCTCGCTGGATAGGCTTGGGCTTGGCCAGATTGAGCAGCAGCACGGCCAGCTCCATATCGGCGCCACCGTCACCCTGCAGACCCTCAAAGAGGATCCCCGCACCCCGGCCGCCCTGTGCGAGGCGCTGGGCTTTGTCTACTCCCGCCATCTGCGCAATCAGGCCACCCTCGGCGGCGAACTTGCCTGCCAGCAGCAGGACTCCCCCTTGCTGCCGGTGCTGCTGGTACTCGAAGCGGTAGTGGTGCTGGAGAACAACCTGCTGCAACCCATCGACGCCTATCTGGCGGGTCAGCGCAATGCCCTGGTGCTGGGAGTTGTGCTGCCGGAGCCTGAACTGCGCTGCGCCACCCGCCGCATCAGCCGCAACGCCGACGGGCTGGCGGTGATGACCGCCGCCGTGGCCCTCGACAGCATTGGCGATATGCGGGTGGCCGTCGCTGGCGTCACCCCGCAGCCGATGCGTTTGCGGGATCTGGAGCGCCGCGATCTGCACGATGCCGCGCTGGAGGCCGCCGTGAGCGAGCTGATTTCGCCCCGTGAGGATCTGGCGGGCAGCATAAGTTACAAGCGGTATATCACCGGCGTGGTGGTGGCGGATCTGCTGGTGGACTGCCAGCAGCAGGAGGTACAAGCATGATGGAACTCAACTTTACCCTGAACGGTGCCCTGCGTACCGTCATCTGCAAAGCCGGTGACAATGCCCAGCGGGTGCTGTTCAACCAGTGCCGGATGCATTCGGTGCGCAACAGCGACGACGGCTTCGGTTTCGCCGGCTCCGACGCCATTCTCTTCAACGGCAAGGTGATCAACGCCTCTCTGCTGATCGCCGCCCAGCTGGAGGGGGCGCAGGTACGCACCGCCGAATCGCTGGGCAGCTGGAACCAGCTCAGCCTGGTACAGCAGGCGATGGTGGATGTGGGGGTGGTGCAGTCCGGTTACAACGATCCGGCCGCCGCGCTCATCGTCACCGACCTGCTTGATCGCCACCCCGAGCCCACCCGTGATCAAATCGACGATGCACTCTCTGGCCTGTTTCACCGCGATGGCGGTTACCAGCAGTTCTATCAGGCCATCGAGCTTGCCTGCTCACGGATGAAGGATCCCGATTATCTGTGCCAGATCGCCCCGGAGTTTCGCGATGATCTGCGCCATATCGGCAAGAGCTGCCCGAAAGTGGACGCCGCCAAGATGGTGCAGGCCAAGCCCTGCTATGTGGAAGACAGGGTTACCGAAGATGCGTTGATCATCAAGATGCTGCGAAGCCCCCATCCCCATGCGGTGATCACCAAACTCGACGTGAGCCGCGCGCAAGCGCTGCCGGGTGTGGTGCATGTCATTACCTATCTCAACTGCCCGGATGTGTTTTACACCCCGGGTGGCCAGAGCGCCCCCGAGCCGTCACCGCTCGATCGCCGCATGTTCAGCCGCAAGGTGCGCCACGTGGGGGACAGGGTCGCCGCTGTGGTGGCCGAGAGTGAAGCGGTCGCGCTGGCGGCCCTGAAACTCATCGAGGTCGAATATCAGGTATTGCCTTCGGTCATGAACATAGACCAGGCGATGGCCCCCAATGCACCCCTGGTGCACGACGAACCCATTATCTATATGGCCGGGGCGCCTGCGGATCTGGAGCAGCAGAACGCCTGCTCGGTGCGTCGTGGCGACGAGCACATGATCATCAACTTCCCCATCGGCTCCCGCCCGCACGAGAACCTGGCCGCCAGCGTCCATGGCCAGATCGGTGACGTGGCAAAAGGGTTTGCCGAGGCGGACGAGATTGTCGAGCGCACCTACGAATCGACCCAGGCCCAGCAGTGCCCGACCGAACCGCACATCTGTTTTACCTACATGGATGGGGATCGTCTGGTCATTCACGCCTCCACCCAGGTGCCGTGGCACGTGCGCCGTCAGGTGGCGCGCATCGTCGGCCTCAAGCAACATCAGGTGCACGTGATCAAGGAGCGGGTAGGGGGCGGCTTTGGCTCCAAGCAGGACATCCTGCTGGAAGAGGTGTGCGCCTGGGCGACCAAGGTCACCGGCCGTCCGGTCACCTTCCGCTACACCCGTGAAGAGGAGTTCATCAGCAACACCTCTCGTCACGTGGCCAAGGTGAAGGTGAAAGTGGGGGCCAAAAAAGATGGCACCATCACCGCCATCGAGATGGATTTTCGGGCCAACACCGGCCCGTACGGCAACCACTCCCTGACGGTGCCGAGCAACGGCCCGGCGCTCTCTTTGCCGCTCTACCCGTGCGACAACGTGCGCTTTACCGTCAACACCTACTACAGCAACATCTGTCCAACTGGCGCCTATCAGGGTTACGGTGCGCCCAAGGGCAACTTCGCGCTGACCATGGCCATTGCGGAACTTGCCGAGAAACTGGGGATCGATCAGCTCGACATGGTGGAGCACAACCGGGTGCACGAAGGGGACATCCTCAAGGTGCTGGGGGCCATTGGCGAGGGCAAGATGCCGACTTCTGTGCCCCACGCCGCCAGCTGCGCACTCGAGCCCATCCTCAAGCAGGGTCGCGAGCTCATCGCGTGGGATAGCCCCAAACCCGCTGAAGGTGATTGGCGCATCGGTCGTGGCGTCGCCATCATCATGCAAAAATCGGGGATCCCCGATATCGATCAGGCCAACTGCATGGTCAAGCTGGAATCGGACGGCACCTTTATTGTCCACTCAGGTGGCGCCGATATCGGTACAGGTCTGGATACAGTGGTGGCCAAGCTGACCGCCGAGGTGCTCGGTTGCCCGCTCAGCGATGTGCATGTGATCTCCGGCGACACCGATCACGCCCTGTTCGACAAGGGGGCCTACGCCTCGTCCGGTACCTGCTTCTCCGGCAACGCGGCCAAGATGGCGGCCGAGAACCTCAAGGCGAAGATCCTGCTGCACGGCGCCGCCATGCTGGGCGAGCCGGTAGAAGATGTGGAGCTGGAGTTCCCGGGCCTGGTGCGTGGCAAGCTGGGGGAGGTCTCCTTTGCCAAGATCGCCCACAAGTCGGAGACCGGCACCGGTTTTGGCATTCTGGTGGGCACCGCCAGCTACATCACCTCTGAGCTCGCCTTCCCGTATGGCGCCAACTTCGCCGAGGTGGCGGTCAACGTCAGAACCGGCCAGATCCGTCTCGACAAGTTCTACGCCCTGCTCGACTGCGGCACCCCCATCAACCCGGAACTGGCGCTCGGTCAGATCTACGGGGCGACCATGCGGGCCATCGGTCACACCATGACGGAGGAGATCTGCTACGACGGCAAGGGCATTCCGCTCACCCGGGATCTGAAGAGCTATGGCGCGCCCAAGATTGGCGACATTCCGCGCGATTTTCGGGCCTTCCTGGTGCCGAGTGATGACAAGGTCGGCCCTTACGGCGCCAAGTCCATCTCGGAGATCGGGGTGAACGGGGCAGCGCCTGCCATCGCCACCGCCATCCATGACGCCTGCGGTGTCTGGCTGCGCAAATGGCACTTCACGCCGGAACAGATCCTGCGCGAACTGGGCAAGCTGTAGTCACAACAGAGGCAGAGACCGGCAGGGGGGGCAAGCTCCCCCTGCCGGATCAACCCGGCTCACTGTGGGGTGTGATGCTCCGGGGTTATTGGATCGTTTTCGATACGCCGGGAGTAATGAAGGATGTCTAAGAAATCGCGCAAAGACTCTGATCTTATCTACGCCTTGGAAGATAAGCCCCCCTTTGGTCAGTCGCTGGTCGGGGCAGTGACCCATCTGCTGGCCATACTGGTTCCTATGGTTGCACCGGCCCTGATCGTCGGGGCAGCCCTTAATCTTTCCCAAGAGATCACCACCTATCTGGTCTCGATGTCGATGATCGCCTCCGGCATCGGTACCTGGTTGCAAGTGCATCGTTACGGGCCAATTGGCTCGGGACTCCTTTCCATCCAGTCGGTCAACTTCTCGTTCGTCACCGTGATGATCTCCATCGGGACCGCCATGGGAAAGGAGGGGATCGACGAAGCCCAGATCATCTCCTCGTTGATGGGGATCTCCTTCGTCGGAGCCTTTCTGGTGATGGGGGCATCGTTCGTGCTGCCCTATCTGACCCGAGTCATCACCCCCACAGTGAGCGGTATCGTGGTGCTGATGATCGGTCTGTGTCTCATCAAGGTCGGCATCATCGACTTTGCAGGCGGTATGGTGGCCAAGAGCAGCGGAACCTTCGGTAACTATGAAAATCTCGGTGTCGGCTTGCTGGTGTTGGCGGTGGTCATCGGTTTCAACTGCTGCAGGAGCCCACTGCTGCGCATGGGGGGGATCGCCATCGGCTTGCTGGTGGGCTATCTGGTCTCCATGATGCTGGGGATGGTGGACTTCTCTGTCTTGCAGGGGTTGCCCCTGATCACCGTACCCATGCTGTTCAAATATGGTTTCTCCTTTGATTTCGGTGCCTTTTTGGTGGCGGGGACCATCTATCTGCTGAGTGTGCTGGAAGCGGTCGGGGCGCTGACCGCCACCGCCATCGTCTCCCATCGTCCGGTGGAGGGGGAGGAGTACACCCGCCGCCTCTCCGGTGGTGTGCTGGCCGATGGCTTGGTATCTGTGATCGCCTCTGCGCTGGGCTCCCTGCCGCTCACCACCTTCTCCCAGAACAACGGGGTGATCCAGATGACCGGGGTCGCCTCCCGTCATGTAGGCAAATTTATCGCCATGATCCTGGTGATCATGGGCATCTTCCCGGTCGTCGGCCGCTTCTTTACCACCATTCCATCCCCCGTGTTGGGCGGGGCCATGACGCTGATGTTCTCGATGATTGCCATCGCGGGGTGCCGGATCATCATGACCCACGGCATGGATCGGCGGGAGACACTGATTGTGGCCACCTCGCTGGGGTTGGGGCTCGGTGTCTCCTATGACCCGAGTGTTTTCAGGGTGCTGCCCGATGCCCTCTATGTCTTGGTGGAAAACCCCATCTGCGCCGGCGGCATCACCGCCATCATCATGAACCTGGTGCTGCCCCAGAGCCGCAGGCGCAAGGCGGCTGCCAAGGATGCCGAGGCAGTGGAGGTGATCCAGCTGAGCGACAAACCGGATGTGATCTTTACCGCCCGCAGTGCGGGCCAGCCATCGGCCAGGAAGGGTGAGCCACAGGGGTCACCAGAGCAAGTGCCCGGGCAAGCGGTGGCGCCGAAAGTCGAACGGATCTGACGGTTAAACCGGCAAAAAACGTCAACAGAACAAAAGAAACAGGGACACGGTTATGAAAAACGACAACTCTGTCAAAGCAGTGCGCGGCAGTTTCTTTGATATCACCCGGGTAGTGGATCAGCCCGAGGAGATAGAGCCCAATGCGCGTCTGGTCGAGGATGGGCTGCTGATCATTCGCAACGGCTGCATCGACTGGTTCGGTGAGTGGGAGGAGGGCCGGGATCGCATTCCGGCCGAGGTGCGGGTGCGCGATTATCGCGGCAAGATGATAGTGCCGGGCTTTGTCGATACCCACATTCACTATCCCCAGAGCGAGATGGTGGGAGCCTACGGCGAGCAGTTGCTGGAGTGGCTCAACCGCCACACCTTCCCGGCCGAGCGGCGCTATCAGGATCTCGAATATGCCCGCGAGATGTCCACCTTCTTCATCAAGCAGCTGCTGCGCAACGGTACCACCACGGCGCTGGTGTTCGGTACAGTGCACCCCGAATCGGTGGATGCCCTGTTCGAGGCGGCGAGCCGCATCAACATGCGGATGATCGCCGGCAAGGTGATGATGGATCGCAACGCCCCTGACTATCTGCTGGATACCGCGCAGAGCAGCTATGAACAGAGCAAGCAGCTTATCGAGCGCTGGCACGGCAATGGTCGCCTGCTCTATGCCATCACACCACGATTTGCACCCACCTCGACACCCGAGCAGCTGACGATGGCGCGGCGACTGCGCGAAGAGTTTCCCACCACCTATATGCACACCCATCTGTGTGAGAACAAGGACGAGATCGCCTGGGTGAAATCCCTTTTTCCAGAGCATCAGGGCTATCTCGATGTCTATCATCAGCACGGGCTAACTGGCCACAACTGCGTCTTTGCCCACTGCGTCCATCTGGAAGAGCAGGAGTGGGACTGCCTGAAAGAGACCGGCTCCACCATCGCCTTTTGCCCCACCTCCAACCTTTATCTCGGCAGTGGGTTGTTCAAGCTGCACAAGGCGTGGCGCAAGCAGATAAAGGTGGGGATAGGCACCGACATCGGCGCCGGTACCACCTTCAACATGCTGCAGACCCTCAACGAGGCCTACAAGGTGATGCAGTTGCAAGGGGAGCGGCTCTCGGCCTATCAGGCCTTCTATCTGGCGACCCTGGGCGGTGCCCATGCGCTGGGGCTGGACGAGAAGATCGGCAGCTTTGCTGTGGGCAAGGAGGCGGATTTCGTGGTGCTCGACCCGGTCGCCACCCCGTTGCAGCAGCTGCGTTATGACAACTCCACCACCCTGCGGGACAAGCTGTTCGTACTGCTGACCCTGGGGGATGACAGGTCCATCTACCGCACCTATGTGGATGGCCAGCTGGTACACGAACGGGGGTAAGGATGGACGGGGCTGCCTGGGCGCAGCCCCGCAGGATGCGGTTGCTGGCGAGCCCACAGGGAGGCCGGCGCCCAAGCAAGAACGGGGAAGGTTCCCCCGCAACAGAAGGTGAAATGGCCCGGTTTTTTGATCAGCAAAGCAAACGTTTGCTGATCTTGCAAACCCCATATCGCCTGCGACCGTGGCATGACAGACCCACGGCACAGGCCGCCATTTCGTCACACATATTCGGGATGCTGGAAGGAGTGGGTTATGACCCAGGCAAGCAGGACAGACAGTGTGAAAGAGGCGGCCAGTGGCCAAGGTGAGGCATCGGGGCGACAGTCGCCCTCAATCGGTGTGCTGGATCGCTACTTCATGATCAGCGAGCGGGGCAGCAATGTGCGCCAGGAGGTGCTGGCGGGGCTCACCACCTTCCTTGCCATGGTTTACTCGGTGATCGTGGTACCCGGCATGCTCGGCAAGGCGGGCTTTCCCCCCGGCGCAGTGTTCGTGGCCACCTGTCTGGTGGCGGGCTTTGGTTCGCTCCTGATGGGGCTCTGGGCCAAGTTGCCCATGGCCATCGGCTGCGCCATTTCGCTCACCGCCTTTACCGCCTTCAGCCTGGTGCTGGGGCAGCACATCTCCATTCCGGTGGCGCTCGGCGCCGTCTTCCTGATGGGGGTGCTGTTTACCGCCATCTCGGTGACCGGAGTGCGCAGCTGGATCCTCGACAACCTGCCGATGGGGATAGCGCACGGCACCGGCATCGGCATAGGGCTCTTCTTGCTGCTGATCGCTGCCAACGGGGTGGGACTGGTCATCAAGAACCCGCTGGAGGGGCTGCCGGTGGCGCTGGGGGCCTTTACCTCCATGCCGGTCATCATGTCCCTCATCGGCCTGGCGGTGATCGTCGGGCTGGAGAAGCTCAAAGTGCCGGGCGGGATTTTATTGGTGATCATCGCCATCTCCCTCTTCGGCCTCATCTTCGATCCGGCGGTGACCTATCAGGGGCTGTTTGCCATGCCGAGTCTGGCCGATGAACAGGGCAAGTCCCTCATCTTCAGTCTGGACATCATGGGGGCGCTCTCTCCGCTGGTGCTGCCAAGCGTGCTGGCGCTGGTGATGACGGCGGTGTTCGATGCCACCGGCACCATACGGGCGGTGGCGGGGCAGGCCAACCTGCTGGACAAGGATGGCCACATCATCAACAGCGGCAAGGCGCTCAGTGCCGACTCCCTCAGCAGCATCTTCTCCGGCCTGGTGGGGGCCGCACCGGCCGCCGTCTATATCGAATCGGCGGCGGGTACGGCCGCGGGCGGCAAGACGGGGCTGACGGCGACCGTGGTCGGAGCCTTGTTCCTGCTGATGCTGTTCCTTTCGCCGCTCTCCTACCTGGTGCCGGCCTATGCCACGGCGCCAGCCCTGATGTATGTGGGGCTGCTGATGCTGAGCAACGTCACCCGGCTCGATTTCGATGACTTTGTCGGCGCCATGTCCGGCCTGCTGTGCGCCGTCTTCATCGTGCTCACCTGCAACATAGTCACCGGCATCATGCTGGGTTTCAGCGCCCTGGTGATCGGCCGCATCTGCTCCAACGAGTGGCGCAAGCTCAATCCGGGCACCGTCATCATTGCCCTGGCGCTGGTGCTCTTCTACGCCGGTGGCTGGGCCATCTAGTCCAGGAGGCCTGTGTCATTGCGAGTGTCTTATCGGGGGCCACCAACAAGTGGCCCCCGATGTGTTTCCGGCGTGGCAGGTACCATTTTGATAATGGGGATTACCAGATTGATAACGGGGCGCATACCAGCGGTTGGATGCGCATGAAAAATCGGCTAATCGGCTGCGCCCCGAGCCCGGCTGGGGTGCCGGATGGGATCTTCTTCACACTTATCCCCATCGCTGGCAGGTATAGGGGAAACAGGCGCATATCTTGCTGTTTTTTATCTTGGTTCTGGATTTTCTTACCTGAAGCAAGGACTTGCATATGTCCATAGGATTACCGCTCAAGCGGGTGGATGCCGAGGCCAAGGTGACCGGCAGCGCTCGCTATACCGATGACAACATCATGCTCGGGATGCGCCACGCCAAGTACGTGCGCAGCAATATTGCCCACGGCAAGGTGATCGCCATCGATGCCAGCGAGGCGCTGGCCCTGCACGGGGTCGAAGCCGTGTTCACTCATGAGGATGTGCCCACCACCTGTTTTCGCACTGCCGGCCACGCCTGGTCCCTCGATGAGACCAAACGGGATGTGAAAGACCGGCGTCTGCTCACCGACCATGTGCGCCACTTCGGCGATGGCGTCGCCATCGTCGTGGCCCGCGATCCCCTGGTGGCCGAGAAGGCGGCAGCTCTGGTCAAGGTCACCTACGAGCCCCTGCCGGTGATGACGGATGCCGAGAGTGCCTTGGCCGAGGGCGCCTACCCCATACACCCGACCGGCAACCTGCTGCGGCAAAGCCAGATCCGCGCCAGCGACCCAGAGCAGGCCATCGCCGCTGCCGACTTTCAATTCACCGGCCACTACCAGACCCCCGTGGTGCAGCACTGCCATCTGGAGACGGTGACCTGCTACGCCTACATGGATCAGCCGGACCACATCATAGTGGTCTCCAGCACCCAGATCCCCCAGATAGTGCGCAGCCGGGTGGCCAAATCCCTCGGCCTGCCCTGGTCCAGCGTGCGGGTGATCAAGCCCTACATGGGCGGCGGTTTTGGCAACAAGCAGGATGTGTTGGAAGAGCCGATGGCGGCGTTTCTGAGCCACAAGCTCGGCGGCGTGCCGGTCAAGGTGACGCTCAGTCGTGAGGAGTGCTTCTTTGCCTCCCGCACCCGCCACGGCTTTGTCATCGACGGCAAGATAGGGCTCAACCGCGACGGCACCCTCAAGGGCTATCAGCTCGACGTGCTCTCCAACACCGGCGGGTATGCCTCGCACGGCCACTCCATCGCCAGCGCCGGTGGCAACAAGATAAGCTACCTCTATCCGCGCAGCGCCTTTGGTTATGATGCCAAGACCTTCTACAGCAACCTGCCCACCGCTGGTGCCATGCGTGGTTACGGCGCGCCGCAGGTAATTTTTGCCCTCGAGTGCATGCTGGATGACGCCTGCGTCGAATTGGGGCTCGACCCGCTCGATGTGCGTATCGCCAACGTGGCGCGGGAAGGGGATGTCAATCAGGTCAACCAGAAGACCATCTACAGTGCCGGCTTGCCCGAGTGTCTGCGCCGGGGCGGCGAACAGTTCGAGTGGACACGGCTCAAAGCCGAGTGTCTGGGGCAGGATCCCGCGAGCCGGGTGCGGCGCGGCATCGGCGTGGCTTGCTTCAGCTACGGCTCCAACACCTATCCGGTGGGGGTCGAAATTGCCGGGGCCCGCATGCTGCTCAATCAGGATGGCACCGTCAATCTGCAGATAGGCGCCACCGAGATAGGGCAGGGGTCGGACACCGTCTTTGCCCAGATGGCGGCCCAGACCCTGGGGATTCCGTTTGAGCAGATCCGGGTCATCTCGACCCAGGATACCGACATCACCGCCTACGATCCGGGCTCGTTCGCCTCGCGCCAGAGCTATGTGGCGGCCCCCGCTATCCATCAGGCGGCGCTGCAACTGAGGGCTCGCATTCTGTCGCTGGCGGCCCAGCTCTGCCATCAGGATGTGGGGTCGCTGGCCCTGAACGATGGCTACGTGGTGCTGGCCGGTGCGCCGGACAAGGTACTGATCAGCGTGGCCGAGGTGTCGGTCAACGCCTATTACCACCTCACCATAGGCGGCCAGATCACCGCCGAGGTCTCCCACAAGACCACCACCAACCCGCCGAGTTTCGGCTGCACCTTTGTCGATCTCAGCGTCGATATTGATCTCTGCAAGGTGACCATCAATCGCATCATCAACCTGCACGATGCCGGCAAGATCCTTAATCCACAGCTGGCGGAGGGGCAGGTGCACGGCGGCATGGGGATGGGGATCGGCTGGTCGCTGTTCGAGGAGATGATCATCGACGCCAAGACCGGCGTGGTGCGCAACCCCAACCTGCTCGACTACAAGTTCCCCACCATGCTGGACTTGCCAGAGCTCGAATGCGACTTCGTGCAGACCTATGAGCCCCAGTCGGTCTATGGCCACAAATCTTTGGGGGAACCGCCCATCATCTCCCCCGGCCCTGCCATCCGTAACGCCATTCGCATGGCGACTGGCGTCGCCATCAACGAGCTGCCCATCACCCCCAAGACCCTGTTTCGGGAGTTTGTCGCGGCGGGTCTTATCACCGAGGGATCACGGGAGGAGCAACACCATGTTTGATATTGCCCGTTACTACAAGGCCCACAGCGTGGCCGAGGCGGTCGCCCTGCGCCAGGCTGACCCGCAAGCGCGCCTCTTGGCCGGCGGCACCGATGTGATGATCCAGTTGCATCACCTCAACGCCGCCTATCGCCATATCGTCGATATTCACGACTTGCCCGAGCTCAAAGGGGTGAGCGAGCTGCCTGATGGCTCTATTCGCATCGGCTCTGGCACCACCTTTACCGAGATCATCGACAACCCGCTGGTGCAGCGCCGCCTGCCGATGCTGGCCGAGGCCGCTGCCACCATAGCCGGGCCGCAGATCCGCAACGTCGCCACCTATGGCGGCAACATCTGCAACGGCGCCACCAGTGCCGACTCGGCAGCGCCCACAGTGGCACTGGAAGCAGAGCTGGAAATTGCGGGCCCCAACGGCACGCGCCGCATCCCCATCACCGGTTTTCACACCGGCCCCGGCAAGGTGGCGCTGCAACCGGCGGACATTCTGGTGGCGTTTCATTTCGCCCCCGATTCCCACCCCCAGGTGGGCTCCCACTACTTCAAGTACGCCATGCGCGGTGCCATGGATATTGCCACCATCGGCTGCGCCGCCTACTGCCAGGTTGAGGATGGCCGCTTCAAGCGCCTGCGTCTGGCCTACGGGGTGGCGGCACCGACGCCGGTGCGCACTCCTCACGCAGAGGCGGCTGCCGAGGGACAACCCCTGACCCAGGCGACCCTCGCGGCGATTGCCGAGGCGGTGGTGGCCGATGTGGCGCCGCGCTCCTCCTGGCGGGCGGAGAAAGCCTTTCGCCTGCACCTGATCAAAACCCTGGCGCAGCGGGTGATCACCTGCGCCGTCGAACGTGCCGGAGGCAAAATTTTATGATGCAACCGCAAACCTGTCCCGCCGTGGAGATCCAGTGCGAGATCAACGGCAAGCCTTACTGCTATGCGGTATCACCCACCATGTCGCTGCTCTACTTCCTGCGTGGGCAGGGGCTCATCAGCGTGAAAGAGGGGTGCAGCGTCGGTGAGTGTGGCGCCTGTACCGTACGGGTGGATGGCGTGGCCATCGACAGCTGTCTCTATCTGGCGGTGTGGGCAGATGGCAAGTCCATTCGTACCGTGGAGGGAGAGCGGCAGGGCAGCCAGCTCTCCGATGTGCAGCAGGCCTTTATCGACGAAGGGGCTGTGCAGTGCGGCTTTTGCACCCCGGGGCTGGTGATGGCGAGCGCCGCCCTGCTCGACAAGACAGATCGCCGCCCGCTGACGAACGAAGAGATCCGCCGTGGCCTCTCCGGCAATCTCTGCCGCTGCACCGGCTACCAGAACGTGGTACGGGCGGTGAAAAAATGTTGCAAGGGCTAGGGTGAGGCTGCCGCCCCGACCGCCATGTGCGGGGCGGCTATGTTGGGGGCATGCCTACTCCCGATATCGCCGCCGGCAAGGCGGCATCTGACGGCCATGCAAACAACAGACGGGGCTTGGGAAACCTTATTTTGGTTGTCTCATATTAATGGTGTGATATTTGTGATGGGAGGTCGGGCAGTATTTTCGCCCGGGGACACAGTGGCGCCATATGGTCGGGTATCCTCTGCAGTCGTCGCTATTTTCATCTTATTGTCCCGTGAATGGCCGCTCGCGATTCGGCCTGGGTATGGCTGGCGTGATCCTCTCTCAAGCTGCTGTTTTTACTTCTTATGTCAGCTTGTGTCGCCATGTTCTGCGCCGCAACGAGATATTGACGGCAGTAAATGCCACACCTTGCGCGATGGCAGTCAGATGATCCGATTATCCTTTTTCTCCCATTACTTCCCGTCACCAATTCGCAACAATTTTCTGTAATTGTTAGCCAGCTCGCGGCGGCGGTACGGCCAAACGGGCAGAGTAGGCGCGATATTGGCCAGGGGCCTATATCCGTTGTTTTTATACGTGCAATAAGGTGCTGCGGCCCGCATAACGCGGGGCGTCAATAACATATCTGCTAATAAGAAAAGGAACATTGGCTATGTCAGGAAGACACACTCTGGTGGCGCTTGCGGTCGGGTTGGCGCTATCAGGACAGGCACAGGCACAACTGCTGATCAGCGAATATCTGGAAGGATCCAGTAACAACAAGGCGGTGGAGCTGAGCAATCTGGGCGCGACTCCCGTCGATCTCTCTCAATACCGGCTGGCGCTCTATGCCAACGGCAAACCTCTTACCGATGCCCCCACCAACAGCCTGGCGCTGCAAGGCACCCTGGCCCCGGGCGCCAGCCTGGTGCTGGCCAATCCTTCCGCCAACGCCGAGATCCTGGCCAAGGCCAATCAGACCAGCGGCAACCTGGTGTTCAACGGTGACGATGCCCTGGTGCTCTATCGCGGCAGCGAGATAGTGGACAGCTTCGGGCAAGTGGGGGTGGATCCGGGCACGGCCTGGGTGTCCGGCAGCGTCTCGACCCTGGACATGACCCTGCGCCGCAAGGCCACTGTCACCACGGGCCGGACTGATGCCGCTGGTCCCTTCTATCCGGCGCTTGAATACGTGACCGCCCCTAAGGATGACGCCAGCGGCCTGGGCTGCAGTGGCGATGGTCCCTGCGATGGCACTCTGCCCCCGGCCTTCGTCTGCCCGATCGATCAGCTGATACCCGTGCCCGCCATTCAGGGCCCCGGCAGCAGCAGCCCGCTGGTGCCGGCCGGCAAGTTTGAATCCGAGCAGGCCCATGCCACCCGTGGCGTCGTCACTCAGGTGGTGAACGGTCTCTACAAGGGCTTCTTCATCCAGGACCTGCAAGGTGATGGAGACCCTGCCAGCTCGGACGGTCTCTTCGTCTACAGCACCCAGGCCAACAGCGCCATAGTGCCGGGGGCCGAGGTATGCGTCTCTGGCAAGGTGAAGGAGTACTTCAACCAGACCCAGCTCAATGCAGACCAGCTGGTGGTGACCCAGCCCATGGTGGCCTTGCTGCCGGCGGTGGATCTGGTGCCGGTGGCGGGCGAGACCCTGAACCAGCTGCTGGAGCGCCACGAGGGGATGCAGGTGCGGCTGGTGCCCGAGTCCAGCCTGGTGGTGACCCGCAACTTCAGCTTCGATTACGACGGCAAGCGCAACAACCTGGTGCTCTCTTATGGCGCCCCCCTCATCAAGTCGACCCAGAAGTTTGCCGCCCAAAGCGAGGAGGCGAGCCAGTGGGCCCTGCGCAACCAGCAAAACCAGCTGGTGGTGGAGACGGACGCCAAGACACCGGATGGGGTGCTGCCCTGGTATCCCGCCTTCAATGCCGAAGATGGCTACCTGCGCATCGGCGACAAACTCAACGGGCTGGAGGGGGCGCTGGGTTACTCCTATAACCTGTTCCGGCTGGTGGCGAGCAACCGCATCGACAGCAGCGACATAGATCACAGCGGCTGGGACAGGGTAGAGACCCCTGAACTCGCCGAGGCGGGGGATCTGCGGGTCGCCAGCTTCAACGTGCTCAACTTCTTCACCACAGTGGTGGGCGGGGATGCCAACCCCACCGGCAGCAACCGTGGCGCCCTGACAGTGGCGGAGTTCGAGAAGCAGCGCACCAAGATCGTCAGCGCCATCACCCGCCTCAATGCCGATGTGGTGGGGCTGATGGAGATAGAGAACAACGGCTACGGCGACAACTCCGCCATCGCCAATCTGGTCGAGGCCCTCAACGCCGCCCAGCCGGATGAAGCGGATCACTACCGCTGGATTGCCTCGCCCGATGGCCAGCCCATAGGTACCGACGCCATTACGGTGGGGCTCATCTACCGGCCCGCCAGCGTGACGCCGCAAGGTGCCGCCAGCCTCATAGTGCTGCCGGTGCAGCAGGCCGAGGCCCTGGACGCCAGCGGCAAGCCGGTTGCCATCAATCAGGGCATGCGCGAGTCGCTGTTGCAGCGGTTCAGCTCGCCCAAGGGGGATGCGCCCCTGACGCTGGTGGTCAATCACCTCAAGTCCAAGGGCTCCGCCTGCTTCGAGGATTACCCCGACTATGCAACCGCCGATCCGCTGGATGGTCAGGGTCACTGCAACGCCCTGCGGGTCTCCGCTGCCAAGGTGCTGGGGGAGAGCCTCAAGGACGTGAGCGGGGATCTGCTGCTCATCGGCGACCTGAACGCCTATGGCATGGAGGATCCCATCAGGGTGCTGACCAGCTATGATCCGGCCGCGCAGCCGCGCCAGATCATGAGCGCCTCCTTCACCACACTGGCGGGCCAGCCTTTCGAGGAGAGCGGCAGTGCCCTTGGCAAGGGATATGGTTTTGTGAACCTCAATACCCGCTTCCACGGCACCGACACCTACTCCTACAGCTATGAAGGCGAGCTTGGCAACCTGGATCACGCCCTGGCCAACCCCAGCCTGGCGGCCAAGGTGATCGGCATCGAGGATTGGCACATCAACTCCGCCGAGAGCAACTTCTTCGAGTACGGCAGCAAGTACACGGGTCAGCTGGCCAAATCGGACGGCCCCTTCAGCGCCTCGGATCACGATCCCGTGCTGGTGGCGATCCAGTATCCGCTGCCGCCTGCCGGGGTGATCAGTCTGGACAGCGCAGCCGCCAGCGTGGAGGAGGGCAGCGCTTTGAGCCTCACCGCCAGTCGCCGCGATGGCAGCCATGGCGAGGCCAGCGTGCACTACCGCATCGCCTTTGGCAGCGCCGATGCCAATGATGTGGCGCCACTGACCGGCACCCTGAACTGGGCGGCCGGTCAGAGCGACAGCCAGACCATCAGCATCCCGGTGAAGAGCGACACACTGCGTGAGGGGGATGAGACCTTCACCCTGGAGCTGTTCGATGCCAGCGGAGCCAGCCTTGGTGAACAGCGCCAGACCCTGGTGACCATCAAGGACAAGCTGGCGCCGTCCACCATTGCGCTGGCTCGCGCCAGCATGACGGTGAATGAGGGGCAGTGGTTTGCCGAGATCCCAGTGGTGCGCAGCGGCGATCTGAGCAAGCGGGCCCGTGCCCAGTTGGGCCTTGAGGGGATCACGGCGCGCTGGGGGCTGGATTTCCTGCCCTGGTTCAGCCAGTCGGTGAGCTGGGCCGCCGGTGAGGGGGGCAGCAAGTCGGTCAAGGTGCTGATCCTGGATGACTGGTTTGTCGAGTCCACCGAGCAGTTCAGGGTGAGCCTGCGCCAGTTGCAGGGGGGCCAGCCCGGCAACCTGCAGGAGACCCGGGTCGACATAGTGGACAACGACAAGCCTTGGTGGCCGTTTGGTCGCCGCTGATAGGCGTCATGAACATGCGTGATACAAGGGGCCTGCGGGCCCCTTTTTACTGAGCATGATGGGGTTGGACAGGGTGGGTAGCCATGCCAGATGAGGCGGCTGGCGCGCAACAAAAGGCCCATCGGTGTGATGGGCCTTGGGGTACTCATAGGACGGGGCTTGTCAGGATTGACTCTGGCTGTCGATCACCAGCTTGCCATCCTTGACCGGTATGGTGGCGCCGGGGGCCTTGTCCATGCGAATGACGCCTTCCTGACCGGCGAGGCGGTAGGTGACGTCATAACCCAGGGTCCGGGTGCTGCTCTCCTGCACCGTCTTGCAACGCTGCTGGGTGCTGGTGTAGGTATCACCCGCCTGCATATTGCCCTGCACCTGATTGCCTGCATAACCACCGGCCACGGCGCCCGCGGCTGTGGCTACCTTCTTGCCGCTGCCACCGCCGAACTGGTTGCCAAGCACGCCCCCCAGCGCCGCGCCAACTACTGTACCCAGGATCTTGTTCTCATCCTGCACGGGTTTGCGGTGGGTCACTGTCACGTTGCGGCACTCCTGACGGGGCGTCTTGATGGTCTCGGTCACCGGCTTGCTGGCCAGTACCTCGGCAAACTGGGGCTGGGCTGAAAACAGGGATCCGCTGGCTGCGGCCGACAATGCCAGCGCAGAGGCCACACCGATCCCGACACCTGCCAACATGGATTTGTTCATTTTGCGTTCTCCTGAAATGCATCACCTGATGCGGCTGTTGCTTGCCGCGATCTTGGCACAACCCCGGGGATGAACAAGGCGGCCAGCGTGCAGGCACGACAAGCCCTGACTGCACCGAAAAGCCTCTCGTCAAAAAGGTGTCTGGCTTTGGCGACAAAGGCCGTGGAGGTCTGGCAGGGATGTGAACATGTCGCTCTGGATCGGGTGGCGACGTTGCATTTTGCGATTCATATGGGCTCTTTGTGCTCATTTTGCGTCAAGCCCTCGCCGCTTGTGTCTCTGGCTGTAGGGGGATTGGCTGCGTTTGCCCCCTGAGACGGGTCCGGGCATCTTGCATGCTGGCAGCAACTGCTTGATAAATCGCTGTGATGAAGCGCTCCCCTTGCCGATAAGAGATCACGGCAAGCATTATGCTTGGTCTTTTGGCAAGAGAGTGAAAAGACGGTGATGAAGTGATGCCGTCGTCATCGCGTAGCGAATGAAAGAGACAATCGGCAAGGGGGACTTATGTCGATGTTGCCAAGATGGATACAGCCGGCCGTACAGGCCCAGATCATTACCCAGCAGCAGGCTCAATTACTGCTGGCATCCCTTTATCAACCCCTCTCTGAGGTGGCTCAGGAGCTGCCCGCCGACATAGTCGACATCAGCCTCAAGCTCTACTGTTTTCGCCAACAGGGCCGGGTACGCCATTGATGCACGAGTGAGAGAGCGTTTCCCTGGAGCCGTGGACCGCACAGAGAGCGCCCGGCATCGTGGGCCGGGCGCGCTCTGGCAGTGAGGTCCGCCTCAGATCATCATCACCTGCACCACCAGCATCAGGGCGCCAAAGCCCAGCACGAAGCCCACCATGGGCAGCACGAACCTGACCCACTGGTTGAACTGGATGCCGAGCATCTGCAAGGTGACCAGCACCAGCCCGGTGGGGGCCAGGAACAGCATGGCGTATTGTCCCCAGTTGTAGGCCGACACCACGATATAGCGGGGGATCATCACTGTATCCGCCAGCGGCGCCATGATGGGCATGGAGAGCACGGCCAGCCCAGAGGAGGAGGGCACCACCAGTCCCAACAGGGTGAACACCAGCATCTGGGCCACTGCAAACACGGCACCGTGCATGCCGGAGACCAGGTCGGAGGCGTAAGCCAGTATGGTGTCCGAGATCATCCCCTGATCCAGCACCAGATTGACCCCGCGCGCCAGCCCGATAATCAGCGACACCGCCACCAGTTCGGAGGCGCCCTGGGTGAAGGCCTCGACCGCCTCTTTTTCCTTCAGTCCCGAGATAAACATGATGATGATGGCGACGGCGAGGAAGGAGGCCGCCATCTGCGGGAACCACCAGCCGGCCATGGAGACGCCCCACACCATGAGCGGAAAGGCGAGGATGAACAGGGTCAGAATGATCTTGCGGCGCAGGGTGAAGGGGACGCCTTCATCCAGAGCACCCTCTTTGAGAAAACGGGCGCGGAAGCTCTCTCTGTCCTCATAGGTGTAGGAGAAGGCCGGGTTGGCCCTGATCTTCTTGCAGTACCAGTGGAGATAGCCAATGACCACCAGGGTGCCCACCAGACAGCCGACGGCACGAAAGATCAGCCCCTCGGTGAAGGGGATGCCGGCGGCGTTGGAGGCGATCACTACAGAGAAGGGGTTGATGGTGGAGAAAGTGGTGCCCATGGAGGCGGCGAGGAAGATGGCACCCACGCAGACGATGGCGTCATAGCCGAGCGCCAGAAAGATGGGCACCAGTATGGGGTAGAAGGCGACTGCCTCTTCCTCCAGCCCGCAGGTGGTGCCCCCCAGCGCCATGACGACGCAAACCAGCGCCACGAACATGAATTCGTTGCCCCGGGTCTTGCGCGACAGCGCCACCAGTCCGGCGCTGAAGGCGCCGGTCTTGTTGATGACGCCGATGAGCCCGCCCAGCACCAGGATGAAGACGATGATGTCAGCCCCCTCTATGGTGCCTTTGACCATGCTGACCGCCACGTCGGCGAGTCCCTTGGGGGCCTGCGCCAGCCGCTCATAGGTGCCGGGAATGGCGATGGGCTTGCGGATGGTGCCGCTGATGAATTGTTCCACCCCGATATTGATATTGAGTTTTTCAAGTTCGGTCTGGGTGGCGGGCACCCGGCTTATTTCCCCCTGCGGGCTATTGACCATCAGAGTGTTGTTGGCCGGGTTATAGGAGAGCTTGGAATAGGCCCCTGCCGGAATGATCCAGGTCAGGGCAATGGCCAGCAACATAATAAGAAACAAAATGGTAAAGGCAGTGGGAAATTGTCTGCGTGGCGTGGTATTCGGCTCGGCACACATAAATGCTCCTCGATAAAGCAGGTTCGGGCTCGGCGGAATATCGGGTCGACAGGGTTCCTTCGTCATGGGGCATGAGTGCGCAGATCTACTGGTAATGGCGCACTCGTTGGCGAGAAGTCTGGCCTGATATTGGGCATGTGGTAGATTGTTTCACCATGTAACCATAACCTGCTGGTGTCGGGATGAATACGAAGCACGGCTCGCTTTATGGGCTGGCTCACAAAATATATTGGCTGATGAAATTTTCGTTAATTTCAATGCCATGCCCATACGGAGTCATTACATTCAATAATTATCTCGGTTCATTTGGTGGATATAATTGGCAACAATGCCATAGGCTGCAAATAAATATATAAATAATGCATGGCAGCCCATGCCGGTTTGATAATGGATACATATTATTCAAGGCTGGCAATGCCCGGCATCATGACCGGCCTGACAGGATGAAAACTCAGGCAGCGCCATCGCCTAAGACGTTTTGCTAATACCTGCAGCCATGGCCCTGCTGCTAGGCTGTCAGCCTCATAAGAGATCTGCGCAAGGGCATGATGCCGGCGAGATCTCCCACCCAATTCGATCCAGCCGCTTTGTGCCACCTGCGAGGAAGGAACCCGATGACAGAGCAGAACATCTACGAGGCCGGCCTTGATAAAAGCCCCGCCAATTTCGAGGCGCTGACCCCCATCAGCTTCCTGGCCCGGGCGGCGCGGGTTTATCCCGACTATCCGGCGCTGATCCATGGGGCCTTGCGTCAAAACTGGGCCCAGACCGAGCGGCGCTGTCGCAGGCTCGCCTCGGCCCTGCGTCGGCATGGCATAGGCGAGGGGGATACTGTCTCCATCGTCGCCCCCAATACCCCGGCGATGTTCGAAGCCCACTTCGGGGTGCCCATGAGCGGCGCCGTGCTCAACACCCTCAATACCCGGCTCGATGCCGAGTCCATGTCCTTCATCTTCCAGCATGCCCAGAGCAGGGTGGTGCTGGTGGACAGGGAGTTCGGCGCCGTGGTGCGCAAGGCGCTCGCCCTTGTCAAGACGCAGCCGCTGCTCATCGCCATCGACGATTCCCTCTATCGGGAGGGGGAGCTGATAAGCGAGCTCGACTATGAACAGTTTCTTGCCCAGGGGAGCGGGGATGAGCCCGGCTGGCTGCCGGATGACGAGTGGCAGGCGATTTCCCTGAACTACACCTCGGGCACCACGGGCAACCCCAAGGG
>NZ_CDBL01000074.1:0-3065 GCF_000820005.1 Aeromonas piscicola
AACACTTCTTGGGTGTTGTATGGTTAAGCCTCACGGGTAATTAGTATGGGTTAGCTCAACACGTCGCCGCGCTTACACACCCCACCTATCAACGTTGTGGTCTCCAACGGCCCTTTAGGACCCTCAAGGGGTCAGGGATGACTCATCTCAGGGCTCGCTTCCCGCTTAGATGCTTTCAGCGGTTATCGATTCCGAACTTAGCTACCGGGCAGTGCCACTGGCGTGACAACCCGAACACCAGAGGTTCGTTCACTCCGGTCCTCTCGTACTAGGAGCAACTCCCTTCAATCATCCAACGCCCACGGCAGATAGGGACCGAACTGTCTCACGACGTTCTGAACCCAGCTCGCGTACCACTTTAAATGGCGAACAGCCATACCCTTGGGACCGACTTCAGCCCCAGGATGTGATGAGCCGACATCGAGGTGCCAAACACCGCCGTCGATATGAACTCTTGGGCGGTATCAGCCTGTTATCCCCGGAGTACCTTTTATCCGTTGAGCGATGGCCCTTCCATTCAGAACCACCGGATCACTATGACCTACTTTCGTACCTGCTCGACCTGTCCGTCTCGCAGTTAAGCTGGCTTATGCCATTGCACTAACCTCCTGATGTCCGACCAGGATTAGCCAACCTTCGTGCTCCTCCGTTACTCTTTGGGAGGAGACCGCCCCAGTCAAACTACCCACCAGGCACTGTCCGCGATCCCGATTCAGGGACCTGCGTTAGAACATCAAACATACAAGGGTGGTATTTCAAGGACGGCTCCAGCGCAACTGGCGTCACGCCTTCAAAGCCTCCCACCTATCCTACACATGTAGGTTCAATGTTCAGTGCCAAGCTGTAGTAAAGGTTCACGGGGTCTTTCCGTCTAGCCGCGGGTACACCGCATCTTCACGGCGAATTCGATTTCACTGAGTCTCGGGTGGAGACAGCATGGCCATGGTTACACCATTCGTGCAGGTCGGAACTTACCCGACAAGGAATTTCGCTACCTTAGGACCGTTATAGTTACGGCCGCCGTTTACCGGGGCTTCGATCAAGAGCTTCGCTTGCGCTAACCCCATCAATTAACCTTCCGGCACCGGGCAGGTGTCACACCCTATACGTCCACTTTCGTGTTTGCAGAGTGCTGTGTTTTTGATAAACAGTCCCAGCCATCTGGTCACTGCGACTCCCAACTGCTCCATCCGCAAGGGACTTCACTGTCAAGAGCGAACCTTCTCCCGAAGTTACGGTTCTATTTTGCCTAGTTCCTTCACCCGAGTTCTCTCAAGCGCCTTGGTATTCTCTACCCGACCACCTGTGTCGGTTTGGGGTACGATGACTTGTAATCTGAAGCTTAGAGGCTTTTCCTGGAAGCAGGGCATCAATGGCTTCACCACCGTAGTGGCTTCGTCTCGTGTCTCAGTGTTGTGTCTCCGGATTTGCCTAGAAACACCACCTACGCACTTTCACCAGGACAACCGTCGCCTGGCCCACCTAGCCTTCTCCGTCCCCCCATCGCAATTACAAGTCGTGCAGGAATATTAACCTGCTTCCCATCGATTACGCCTTTCGGCCTCACCTTAGGGGTCGACTCACCCTGCCCCGATTAACGTTGGACAGGAACCCTTGGTCTTCCGGCGAGGAGGCTTTTCACCCCCTTTATCGTTACTTACGTCAGCATTCGCACTTCTGATATCTCCAGCATACCTCTCGATACACCTTCGCAGACTTACAGAACGCTCCCCTACCACTCACACATAAGTGTGAATCCGCGGCTTCGGTGCCTGGTTTGAGCCCCGTTACATCTTCCGCGCAGGCCGACTCGACTAGTGAGCTATTACGCTTTCTTTAAATGATGGCTGCTTCTAAGCCAACATCCTAGCTGTCTGAGCCTTCCCACATCGTTTCCCACTTAACCAGAACTTTGGGACCTTAGCCGGCGGTCTGGGTTGTTTCCCTCTTCACGACGGACGTTAGCACCCGCCGTGTGTCTCCCGGATATTACTTACTGGTATTCGGAGTTTGCATGGAGTTGGTAAGTCGGGATGACCCCCTAGTCCAAACAGTGCTCTACCCCCAGTAGTATTCGTCCGAGGCGCTACCTAAATAGCTTTCGGGGAGAACCAGCTATCTCCGAGTTTGATTGGCCTTTCACCCCCAGCCACAGGTCATCCCCTAACTTTGCAACGTTAGTGGGTTCGGTCCTCCAGTTGATGTTACTCAACCTTCAACCTGCCCATGGCTAGATCACCCGGTTTCGGGTCTACACCTTGCAACTAGACGCCCAGTTAAGACTCGGTTTCCCTACGGCTCCCCTATACGGTTAACCTCGCTACAAAATGTAAGTCGCTGACCCATTATACAAAAGGTACGCAGTCACCCCGAAGGGCTCCCACTGCTTGTACGTACACGGTTTCAGGTTCTATTTCACTCCCCTCACAGGGGTTCTTTTCGCCTTTCCCTCACGGTACTGGTTCACTATCGGTCAGTCAGGAGTATTTAGCCTTGGAGGATGGTCCCCCCATATTCAGACAGGATGTCACGTGTCCCGCCCTACTCGATTTCACTTCAAGGTCGTTTTCATGTACGGGGCTATCACCCTGTATCGCTGGCCTTTCCAGGACCATTCCACTAACTTCCAAGAAACTTAAGGGCTAATCCCCGTTCGCTCGCCGCTACTGAGGGAATCTCGGTTGATTTCTTTTCCTCGGGGTACTTAGATGTTTCAGTTCTCCCGGTTCGCCTCTATTACCTATGTATTCAGTAATAGATACCCAGCTTGTGCTGGGTGGGTTTCCCCATTCGGAAATCTGTGAGTAATAGCGTCTCTTACCGACTTCTCACAGCTTATCGCAGGTTAGTACGTCCTTCATCGCCTCTGACTGCCAAGGCATCCACCATGTACGCTTAGTCACTTAACCATACAACCCCAAGAAGTGTCGTCGAAACGACGCGACTTGTTGTCGTACAACAAGGACCAAAATAAATTTTGGTTTTCGCCAAGAAGTTTCCAAAGCACTTGTAACAAATGTTTGAGAACTACTTTTTAAATCAGCTTTCCAGATTGTTAAAGAGCA
>NZ_CDBL01000075.1:0-445 GCF_000820005.1 Aeromonas piscicola
ACAAGGCCGATGCTGGCGCTGGCAAGACCTGCCCCATGGCTGGTCGACACAGCAAGCAAGGTGCCTGCCGGTGCGCCGCGCCTTAGCCCCGCTTCACACTCCCTTCACCCTGCCATGACAGGCTGGTGCCTCTTCCAAAACCACGAGTGAATATGATGATGAAATTGGCGGCGCTGTTCACGGCACTCGGTATGATCTCCCTCATCAGCTTCAACCTGCTCGGCTCATACGTGGATAGCCAGGGTTATCTGCACGAGCCATTCGGCTTGTTGCCCATCGGCTTCCTGTTTATTTTCATGGGGATATTGCTCGCCCTCCTGAGCGTACTCAGGGCATTTTGCAGGCAGAGGCGCACGAAGGCGGAGAAGCAAGCCAGCTGAGACGGCTATCTAAAACGCTGGATACCCGGCAAACGGCAGACACAGAAAAGCCCTGCCAATCTGGC
>NZ_CDBL01000075.1:675-999 GCF_000820005.1 Aeromonas piscicola
GGCCTGGGGCTGCTCTGCTACTGCGACTTAACGAACCGAGACTGTAATGCTGGCCAGATCGATCAGGTTGACCGCTCCGCCCTGCCCACCGGCATCATTGTAGGTAGCGTTCGCCTTCAGATAGCTCATGTTATAGAAGTCGCTCACCAGGATGTCGTACTGCCCCGCTGGCACAGCAGCAATGACAGGGGTCGAGTCTCGTAGCGGTTTGAGGTCACCATCCTGCATCACATGGGGCATCTGCACCATGCCGCTCGCGACCACCTTGCCATTGCTGAGCACGGACACCCGCTTCACCCCGTTGGTCACCCCCAGGTTGATGGC
>NZ_CDBL01000076.1:0-216 GCF_000820005.1 Aeromonas piscicola
CCAGTGGCGTGTCCGTGCTGCGGGTGGCGGGCTCTAGTGCGTCAAGGATGGCCTGGCGCGCGCCCTCGACCGACAAGAAGCCGGCCCCCGGCGCCTGTTCTTGCTGCCGGCTGCGCTCGAGGTGCGCGCAGACGAAGTCGGCGATGGCGTCCAGATCATTGATATCGAGCCGGGGCAGGGCAGTCTCCTGAGGCTGATCGCTTGCCAGGGCTATGA
>NZ_CDBL01000076.1:471-867 GCF_000820005.1 Aeromonas piscicola
GTCGCTATCAATCGGAAACAGCAGCGGCTTGCCGATGGCGGCGCGGTGCAGCTCTATCTTGGGGAAGTGCTCGTGCTTGAACCCTTCCACCAGCAGCAGGTCAAGGCAGGTTTGATCGAAGCTTGCCAGCAACTGATGAAAGTCGGCTTCGGCCAGATCGGTCTCCATGATGCGAGCATGGCGGCGGCGGGAGGCGACCATCATCTGGCTGGCACCGGCCTTGCGCAGGCGATGGCTGTCCTTGCCCGGCTGGTCGATGTCAAAGTCGTGGTGGGCGTGTTTGAGCACTCCAAGGCGCAGGCCACGACTCACCAGTATGGGGGTGAGCTGCTCCAGCAGGGTGGTTTTGCCGGTACCGCTCCAGGCGGCAAAGCCGAGCAGGGGAAGGGTGGGGGC
>NZ_CDBL01000077.1:0-351 GCF_000820005.1 Aeromonas piscicola
CCAGGGTGAAGCGGGCGCCCCCCAGCGGCGATTCATCCACCATGATCTGGCCGCCGTAGCTGTGCACTATCTCGGTGACCACCGCCAGACCTATGCCTTGGCCGGGGGAGCTGTCAGCGCGCACGCCGCGCTGGAAGATCTGCTGCGACTTGTCCGGATCTATGCCCGGGCCATCGTCTTCAATCTCGATCCGCAAGCGGTCTAAGCGGCGGCTCACAGTCACCCGAATTTCGCTGATGGCGAACTTGAAGGCGTTGTCGAGCAGGTTGCCCATCAACTCCATCAAGTCCCCCTGCTCGCCGGCGAAGAAGACGTCGTCATCGAACTTGAAGCGGGTCTGCAGCTTCTTGT
>NZ_CDBL01000077.1:642-971 GCF_000820005.1 Aeromonas piscicola
GATGATCTGATCCATGGTCAGGATCTGCTCACTGATGTTGTCGTGGATGTCGCGCCCCAGCTTGATCTCCTGCGCCGTCATCTGGATCAGCGCCAGCCGGGTTTTCAGGCTGTGGGCCAGATCGTTCAGGGCGTGCTGGTAGCGCTGGGTCTGCTGGCGTTCGTTCTCCAGCAGCTGGTTGACCGACTCGGTCAACGGCGTCAGTTCCCGCTCGTAGTCATTGGAGAGCGCCTCCCGCTTGCCCGCCCGGATCTCGTCGATCTGGCGCGCCATGGTGCGCAATGAGGTCAGGCTCCAGAAGCTGGTGAGCAGCAGCAGGGCGCCGAGCA
>NZ_CDBL01000077.1:1083-124723 GCF_000820005.1 Aeromonas piscicola
GCAGCAGGGCGCCGAGCAGCGAGTAGGCCAGCAGGGCCTGGCGGATGCACTGATAGAGGTAGCTGCGGGTCTGGGCCAGGTAGCGCTTGGCCGAGTCGACCATCACCACGTAATAGGTGGTTGGCCCCTCACCGTGATTGCGCAGAAAACGCAGGCTGTAGATGAAGTAGCTCTCGCCGTTCTTGATGGTGTGGCGCTTGAAGAAGTAGTCCTGATCCAGCCCGCCGAGGTACTTCATCAGATCCTGACAGATGGTGCCCTTGGAGTGGATCACCTCCGGCATGTGCAGGCTGGACCAGCTCAGCTGGCCATCGGCCCGGCAGATCAGGGTATCCAGATTGGGGTCGATGGCATCCGGCGTGATCTTGCCGAGATCGGTCGTGGAGTGGGGTTCCGGCAGCTTGGAAGAGAACAGCTTGGAGAGGTTCTCCTGCATGCGGATGCTGGCCTTCTGGGCCTGCTCCTCGGTGTGGCCCAGATAGAGGATGTAGACGGAGAAGGCCATGATGAGCGCTATGGCCAGCATGGCGCTCAGCATCAGCTTGATATGCAGCGAGCGCCGGATCAGTCGCATGGGCCGCGGCAGGCGAAGGCGCATCAGTTGCATGAGAGGTTGAAGATGTAACCCTGGCGCCGGATGGTGGAGATGGGTTGGATGGTCCCCTCCGGATCCAGCTTCTTGCGCAGTCGGCTCACCATCACCTCTATGGTGTTGGGGTCCCCTTCGCCATCGCCGTAGAGCTGGTCCAGCAGTTGCTGCTTGGAGACCACCTGGCGGGCGTTGCGCATCAGGTATTCGAGGATCAGGTATTCGAAGCTGGTCAGCACGGCTGGCTCACCGCTTATGGTCAACTCCTTGCGGGAGAGATCCAGCTCGTAGTCGCCGGCCTTGACCTTGGGCGAGATGAAGCCGGCGCTGCGGCGAACCAGGGCATTGAGCCGTGCCAGCAGCTCGTCCTTCTGGAACGGCTTGACCAGATAGTCGTCCGCCCCGGCCTCCAGTCCCTCCACCTTGTCCTGCCAGTTGCCACGGGCGGTCAAGACTATGATGGGGAAGGGGATCTGCCGCTCGCGCAGCTGTCTGATGAGTTGCAAACCGTCCATGTCCGGCAGCCCCAAATCTATGATGGCTACATCTATGGGGTAATCGGCGGCGTAATGCAGGGCCACCTGGGCACTGTCCGTGCTGTGGACCTGATTCTGGGCCTCGGTCAGCAGGGTGGAGAGGTGGTGATTGAGCAGCTTGTCGTCTTCGACCAACAATATTTTCATAAGGTGCGCGATCATGGGGATCCAGGCCGTCAATTAGAGGGTTTATGCCGGGGAGAGTCAATCCGGATCCTAGCAGGAGTGCCTGTATCGGGACTGAATCAGGGTATTCTTTATTCACTGGTTAATCATTAACGGGCGAAGGCCCTGGGTGCTCCTGTGTGATCGGGTTTCATCGTGAGGGATTGGATACGAGAGGGGCGTGGATGGCTCTTTCATCACAATCTCTGCCAATGGATGGTGCTGCACCTGCCTTTCCAGCCATAGGCGCCTTCCACTCCCCGGCTGGTTATGATATCCATTCGATAACCTGGTCTGGGGCAGGCGGGTCCATGGGGACGCGCTGCCAGCGGCCAGGGCGCCGCCTGTCGGCGCTACCCGGGGCTTCTTGGCTTCGCCGTGTTCATTCTTCCCAGCAGGTCATGGGTTATACGCAAAAGAGGCTTTATGGAGTTGTTGTTACTGGCGGATGCGCCATCTGCCGCAGGCGTGGTTGCCTCATGGTATTTTGACGAATGGTGCCGCGACAGTGGTCGCTTTACTCAAGAGCAGGTGCTGGCCAAGGTCATGGCGGCCACCCAGGTTGACCGGGCTCCGCTGATGGTACTGGCCCGCCAGGCCGGTGAATGGGTGGGGGCTGCGGAGCTCAAGATCCGTGAAATGGCGATATTTCCCGAGTACGAATATTGGTTAGGTGGGGTATATGTCGTTGAAAAAGTGCGCGGGCAGGGTGTCGCCTCCTTGCTGGTAACAGAGATCCTCAGCCGCGCTCGCAGGGCGGGGATCAGCAAGCTGTACTTGCAAACCGAAAACCTGACCGGTGGCGTTTATTGCCGTCATGGTTTCAAGGCCGTTGAGGAGGTCAATGATAAAGGCGTTCATGTTCTGGTGATGGTGGCGGATACCGGCCTCTAGCCCTCGTCAGCAGCGCTGACCTGGTGACGCCGGGCGCAGCAGCGTGCGCCCCGCTTCAGCGCGCATAACCATTTCGTGCGATCAATAAAAAAAGCCAGTCAGGGTCACTGACTGGCTTTTTATTGGCGCCTGCCGGACAGGTGCCATCATGGACTGCGGACTTAGCCTATCAGGCTGGCCCACAGGTCGTATTCGTCCGCTTCATCGATGCGGACCTTGACCAGATCGCCGGGTTTGAGGCCGGTTTCACCGTTCAGGTAGACCAAGCCGTCGATCTCGGGGGCATCGGCGAAGGAGCGGCCGGTGGCTCCCTCTTCGTCCACCTCGTCGATCAGCACTGTCATCTCTTTGCCGACCCGGAGAGCCAGCTTGCGGATGGAGACCTGCTGCTGCAGCTCCATGAAGCGCTGGAAGCGCTCTTCTTGAACGTCTTCCGCTACCGGATCCGGCAGCTCGTTGGCCTTGGCGCCTTCGACCGGGCTGTATTTGAAGCAGCCGACCCTGTCCAGCTCCGCCTTGTCGATGAAGTCCAGCAGCATCTGGAACTCTTCTTCGGTCTCGCCAGGGAAGCCGACGATGAAGGTGGAGCGCAGGGTGATTTCGGGGCAGATCTCGCGCCACTTCTGGATCCGCTCCAGGGTGCGCTCGACGGTGCCGGGACGCTTCATCAGCTTCAGGATGCGCGGGCTGGCGTGTTGCAACGGGATGTCGAGGTAGGGCAGCACCTTGCCATCGCGCATCAGCGGTATGATGTCATCCACGTGCGGGTAGGGGTAGACATAGTGCAGGCGTACCCAGATGTCGAGCTTGGCCAGCTCTTCGCACAGGGCGACCATGCTGGTCTTGACCGGCATGCCGTCGTAGAAACCGGTACGGTGCTTCACATCGACGCCATAGGCGGAGGTGTCCTGGGAGATCACCAGTATCTCTTTGACGCCGGCTTCTTTCAGGCGCTTGGCTTCGGCCAGCACTTCACCGATGGGGCGGCTCACCAGATCTCCGCGCATGGAGGGGATGATGCAGAAGGTGCAGCGGTGGTTGCAGCCTTCGGAGATCTTCAGATAGGCGTAGTGGCGCGGGGTCAGCTTGACGCCGTGGGCCGGCACCAGGCTGGTGAAGGGGTTGTGGGTCGGCTTTGCCACGTATTTGTGAACGTGGCCCAGCACCTCTTCGTAGGCGTGGGGGCCGGTGATCTCGAGCACCTTGGGGTGGATCTCGCGGATCTGGTTCTCTTTGGCGCCAAGGCAGCCGGTGACGATCACCTTGCCGTTTTCGGCCAGGGCTTCGCCGATCGCTTCCAGCGACTCTTGCACCGCGCTGTCGATAAAGCCGCAGGTGTTGACCACCACCAGCTCCGCATCGTCATAGCTGGGCACCACATCGTACCCTTCGGTACGCAGCTGGGTCAGGATGCGCTCGGAATCGACCAGGTTTTTGGGGCAACCCAAGGAGACGAATCCTACTTTGGGGGCCTGTTTTGTGTTGGACATCGCTCAATCACTCTTAGGTGGCTCTCTTATAAGGGCGCGGATTTTACCGGAATGGCTAACCAAAAACTATACAGCCAGCATGGCAGAACCGAACAATATCTCTGGTGGGGCAAGATTGTCCCGGGGTGACCCCAGTCACATCGCCCCTTTGGGGGTATCTCCACGGGGCAGGGCGAACCGTCGACCCGCTCACATCTTGTTGAGCTTTCAGTTAACGAGATGGGAGGCGGCAGATAGGCGTCACTATACTCCCTGCAGGCACACCAGCAGGGAGAAGGGGATGGATAGCTCATTTGGCGAGAAAATGCAGAATGTGCACGCCACGCTCAGGCAGCGCTTTGACAAGTTGAGCCGGGTGGCCATCGCTATCTATGACCAGCACACGGATCGGCTCAAGACCTTTGCCCACAGCACGGAGGGGCGCTCCCCCCTGGTGCAGTACGAGGTCAAGCTGAGCGAGGTGCCCTCCCTGCGCTATCTGGCCGAGCATCAGCAACCCAGGGTGCTCGACAGCCTGGACGCCCTGTTGGGGTCGAGCTCGGAGCACAGTCGCAAACTGCTGGAAGCGGGATATGCCTCCAGCTATACCGAGCCGCTGCTGTTCAACAGCAGGCTGTTTGGCTTTCTGTTTTGCGATGCGATGGAGCCGGGTTACTTCAACGAGCCTATTCGCAGCGAATTGTCAGCCTATGCCCAGGTGCTGTCGGCCATCATAGCGGTGGAATTTTTCTCCATTCAGACCCTTGGCGGGGCCCTCACCACGGCGCGGGAGTTCAGCCGCTATCGGGATGAGGAGACCGCCAACCATTTGCACCGGATGTCGGCTTACTCCCGCTTGATCGCCCGCTCCGTGGCAGCGCACCATTCGCTCAGCGACGAGGAGGTGGAGTTCATATACCTCTTCTCCGAGCTGCACGACATCGGCAAGATCGCGGTGCCGGACGCCATCTTGCTCAAACCGGGCAAGTTGACGCCGGAAGAGTTCGAGATCATGAAGATCCACCCCGGCAAGGGGCGGGAGATGATTGCCCTGATGATCAGTGAATTTGGCCTCGACGGCATTCACCATACCGACATGCTGACCCATATCATCGCCTTCCATCATGAGCGTTTTGACGGCACCGGTTACCCGCAGGGGCTGGCGGGGGAGGCTATTCCGCTGGCGGCGCGCATCGTTGCGGTGGCAGATGTGTTTGATGCCCTCACCAGCGAGCGCCCCTACAAGCAGGCCTGGCCGTTCGAGACGGCGTTCGCCTATCTGGAGGAGCATGCCGGTAGCCAGTTTGATCCCGTCTGCGTGGAGGCCGCGCTTCGCAACAAGGAGGCATTTCGCGCCATCCATCAGCAGTATCAGGAGCCAGCCAGCTCATCGGGTGTCAGCGCCGTAGGGCCGAGTTGACTGGCATTGGTGAGTGTGTAGGGGCGAAGACAGTGCGAAGGGTGAGGGGAGGGAGAAACAGAGAGGGGGCACCAGCAGGTGCCCCCTCTCTGTTTCTCGGGTCCGGGTATCAGGCATTGCGCCAATCGCTACCGTGCCCGCTTATGGCTTGGGCGGCGGCTCGCTGATTTGGTAGAGGTGATCGGCACAGGCGCTGGAGCAGCCGCAAGGGCGCACCTCTCTATCTTCCCGCTTCTGGGCAAGCCGGTATTGGCGCCACCAGACGATGGTGCCCATGGCAAGGATCAGCACGAACGAGGCGAGCAGACTCAACAACCAGATGGACATGATCTCTTCTCCTTGCCGGTGATGGCATTAGTGGTGATGGCAGCAACCGCCTTGTTGATCGGCCTCCTTACTGCCGTGGCAACAAGTATGGCCTTCCCGTGGGGTATCTGCCTGATTGTCACCACTAACGCAACAATGACCTAATTCACTGTCGCATTCACCGTGACAATGGGCAGGGCTCTGGCTGTGTCCCACGCCGGTGGGGTGGATGGCGCGGATCGCCGACTTACTCTGATGACGGCGAGACGGGCGGCCCTGACGGGCATCTGTGAGCAGCTGTAGATTGGCGGGAGCCAGCAGCGCGGGCAGCGGCAGGCGGGCAGAGCGGCACTGCAGCACCCGGATATTGGCCGCTAGCAGGCGTCCCAGCATCCGCTCACCGATATTGCGCACCACCACCTGACCCACCTGATGATGGGCGAGAGCGTCGAGCAGCTCCTGCTTGCCGTGGCAGCCTTCGGCAGCGGCCGGGTTGGCCAGTGTCGCGATGACGTTTCCCTCAGGGCTCAGGATCTGCAACTGCTCGGCACGGGTAAAGTGCCCGGCCAGCAGCCCCTGACTCAGCATCAGGGCGCTGTTGCAGGGGGTGGTGGCTATGGTTGTGACAGAATTCATGTCGGATCTTCTCCACTGGCTTGATGGTCGGGCTCGGCGGGTTGCATCATCAATGCCTTGCCCAGACTCAGACACTCCACCACCTTGTAGCGCGCTTTTTTCAGGATATTGGCCAGGGTCTGACGGGAGACGCCCATCACCAGGGCGGCCTGCTGTTGCTGCATGCCTTCCAGATCCACCAGCCGCAGCGCCTCGAACTCGTCAGGGGCCAGAGTGATCTGTTCCAGCTGGTGCATGGGGCGGCCATTGGGCTTGAAACAGCTGTTGGCAGGGCGGCCACAGATCTGGCGGGCAATCTTGGGTCTCGGCATGGTAGCTCCTGACTGGCATATGTCACATATCTCCATAGTAGTTGGCATATGCCAGTTAATGGAAGATGTGACTCGGGTACATGATCGGCTGATCCGCACGCGCAGCATGAGCGGTGGCAGCGTATCGCCTTGATGTGATGTGGCGCCGTGACGCCTGTAGGCAAGGTGGCTCAGTCGTCGGGTGTTGCTCGCAACTTGATCATTTCAATAGTTCTCGTATAGTTGAAATTATGAGTCTGAGAGCAAGGGTGAACAGTATGAACAAAGAGACGGCCACCAAGGTGTTTGAATCGCTCGCCTCCGGCATTCGACTGGATGTGTGGCGGCTGCTGGTGAAAGCGGGGCTGGATGGGCGGGTCGCCGGCGAACTGGCCAGCGAGCTCGATGTCGCTCCCAATACCCTGTCGTTTCACCTCAAGGCCATGCTCAATGCCGGCCTGCTGTCGGTGGCGCAAGAGGGGCGTTTTCTGCGCTACTGCGCCAACATTCCCCTGATGCTTGACTTGATCGGTTATCTCACCGAGGAGTGTTGCGCCGGCCACCCCGAGGCGTGCGGCATGATGCGCGCCGAGTCAGTTTGCTCCCCCCATGTTCTGCCTGCGCAGCCCTGCTGCAACAAGGAGTAATTCCATGTCAGCCATTCAGATTTTTGAGCCCGCCCTCTGTTGCTCCAGCGGAGTCTGCGGTACCCAGGTCGAGCAGGCGCTGGTCACCTTTGCCGCCGACCTTGCCTGGGCCAAGGAGCAGGGGGTTGCCATCGCGCGTTTCAATCTGGCCCAGCAACCGATGCAGTTTGCCGAGACGCCGGCCATCAGCGCCTTTCTGAGCCATGCGGGGGAGGAGGGGCTGCCGCTGGTGCTGGTGGAAGGGCAGGTGGTGTTGACCGGCCGTTATCCGAGTCGCAGCGAGTTGGCCCGTTATGCGGGTCTGCCCGCACCGCAAGCGGCCATCAAGGGGATCGTCAAGGGTGATTGCTGCTCCGGCAGCGGTTGCTGCTGATCCCCTGAGTCAACCCAGATCCCCCAGCCGGACTCGCCACGCTGTCGACAGGAGTTCGTCATGTTTCAGTTTCTGAACGATCCGCCCCCCTTTCTCTTTTTCACCGGCAAGGGCGGGGTGGGCAAGACCTCGCTGGCCTGCGCCAGTGCGGTGGCTCTGTGTGATGCCGGCAAGCGGGTGCTGCTGGTGAGCACGGATCCCGCCTCCAACGTGGGGCAGGTGTTTGCTACCACCATTGGCAATCGCGTCACCGCCATCGCGGCTGTGCCGGGCTTGTCGGCGCTAGAGATAGATCCCCCCGCGGCGGCCAAAGCCTATCGGGAGCGGATCGTCGGGCCGGTGCGCGGCAAGTTGCCCGAGAGCGTGGTGCGCAGCATAGAGGAGCAGCTCTCCGGCGCCTGCACCACCTAGATTGCCGCCTTTGACGAGTTCACCACCCCCATGATGCAGTTGCAGGACCCCAAACAGACCAAGGTGCTGATTGTGACGCTGCCCGAGCCGACCCCAGTGCAGGAGGCGGCCAATCTGCAGGCCGATCTGCGTCGCGCCGGTATCGAGCCCTGGGGCTGGCTCATCAACCACAGTTTGCAGCAAACCGCAGTCAGCTCACCCTTGCTGCAACTGCGGGCCGAGCGCCAGTTGCCCCATATCGAAGCGGTCGAGCAGCAACACGCCAGCCGCTTCGCCGTGGTGCCGCTGCTCGCCGAGGAGCCGGTGGGGCCCGATGCCCTGCGCCGCCTCTGCCAGCACCATTGAATCGCCGCCCCGATCTGCTGCCGGGGCGGCTTGAATATGCCGTTATTGTTATAAATCCTTGTTTTGAACCAATAGAAGATGCGGGATTGCGCCGCATCGGGAGCTGTGATGTCTGCAAACTGTGATGCCAAGGCAGTGCCTGCCATCGGCTTTTTTGAACGTTATCTGACCGCCTGGGTCGCCCTCTGCATTCTGGTGGGGATTGTGCTCGGGCAGGGGTTGCCGGATCTGTTCAAGGCGATCGGCTCCATGGAGGTGGCCAGGGTCAACTTGCCGGTGGGGCTGCTCATCTGGGTGATGATCATCCCCATGCTGCTCAAAATAGACTTTGGTGCCCTGCATCAGGTGAAGGGCCACATGAAGGGCATTGGGGTCACCCTCTTTATCAACTGGCTGGTCAAGCCCTTCTCCATGGCCTTCCTGGGCTGGCTGTTTATCCGCGTGTTGTTTGCGGACTGGCTGCCGGCAGATCAGCTCGACAGCTATGTGGCGGGTCTGATCCTGCTGGCGGCGGCCCCCTGCACCGCCATGGTGTTTGTGTGGAGTCGTCTCACCAACGGCGATCCCTACTTCACCCTGTCGCAGGTGGCGGTGAACGATCTCATCATGGTGTTTGCCTTCGCGCCGTTGGTGGCGCTGCTGCTCGGGGTCTCCAGCATAGTCGTGCCGTGGGATACCCTGCTTACCTCTGTGGTGCTCTATATCGTCATCCCGGTCATCATCGCCCAACTGCTGCGCAAGGCCTTGCTGAAAAAGGGAGAGGCCCATTTTGATGGCGTCATGACCCGCATCCAGCCTTGGTCGGTGGCGGCCCTGCTGCTCACTCTGGTGCTGCTGTTTGCCTTTCAGGGCAACGCCATCATCGAGCAGCCGCTGGTTATCGCCCTCTTGGCGGTGCCGATCCTGATCCAGGTGCTGTTCAACTCGGGGCTCGCCTACTGGCTCAACCGCAAGGTGGGGGAGAAGCACTCGGTCGCCTGTCCTTCCGCCCTGATCGGTGCCTCCAATTTCTTCGAACTGGCGGTGGCCGCCGCCATCAGCCTGTTCGGCTTTCACTCCGGCGCGGCGCTCGCCACCGTGGTCGGGGTGCTGATCGAGGTGCCGGTCATGCTGCTGGTGGTGCGCATTGTCAACGCCAGCAAACCTTGGTACGAAGCGGGACTGCGCCACTAACGGTTGTTATCCACTTTCTATTCACTTGAGTCATGAGAGACACGCAAATGAGTGCAATCACCATCTATCACAACCCGGAATGTGGTACCTCCCGCAATACCCTGGCGCTTATTCGCAACAGCGGCGTGGAGCCCACTGTAATCCACTATCTGGAGACGCCCCCCTCCCGCGATCAGCTGGTGGCGCTGATCGCCGCCATGGGCATGCCGGTGCGCGAGCTGCTGCGCAAGAATGTGCCCCCCTACGAGGCGCTTGGGCTGGCGGAAGATAGCTTCAGCGATGATGAGCTGGTCGATGCCATGCTGGCCCACCCGATCCTCATCAACCGCCCCATTGTCATCACCCCCCTCGGCACCAAGCTGTGCCGCCCGTCGGAACTGGTGCTCGATATTTTGCCCGATCAGCAAAAAAGGGCCTTCGCCAAGGAAGATGGCGAGCAGGTGGTGGATGCGAGCGGCAAGCGCCTCAAGTAAATTAAGCGCAGATATGAGCAATGATCACGAGGGCGCCAGGCGCCCTCGTGCACAGGTGCCGATGGTGGCCAGGGGCAGCGTCACACGTTGACCGCGTCGTGAGCATCGCCTGCTCCGGCGTCGTTCAAATCTGCTACTGTGACCATCGACTCATCACAGAAGGTGGACAACAGCATGAAGATTCGATTCCTAGTGATTGCAACGACGCTGGCACTGGCGTCGGCCCCCGGTCTGGCCGATTGGGCGAAGCTGAAGGCGGCCGCGACCGACCTGGGTACTGCTGTGAGTGATACCAGCAAGGAGGCGTGGCGGAGCGTGACCGATTTCTCCAAGGCGACCTGGGCATCCGTCTCACAGTGGGGCTCGGAGGCGTTCAACACCGCCGGGGTCTGGACCGACAAGAGCATAGCGACCGGCAAGGAGTGGCTGGTGGTGGCCGACAAGAAACTTGACGAGATGCGCGAGCCCAAGACGGCCGACGAGGCGCGACTCGCCCTCGATACCATGGCCGATACCGCGCTGGTGCGACTGTTCAACCAGCAGCCTTCCGCCAAGTTGTTGTTTGACAAGGCTTATGGCTACGCGGTGTTCGATTCGCGCAAGTTCTCCCTGATGCTGCATACCAACCAAGGGGCCGGGGTGGCGGTCGATCGCAAACGCGGTCAGCACACCTACATGAAGATGTTCGGTGCCGGTCTTGCGGCCGGGCTCGGCGGCAAGTTCTACCAGCAGGTGATCCTGTTTGAAGACAAGGCCAGGTTCGATGCCTTCGTGACCCAGGGCTGGGAGGCGACCTCGGAGATGGGGGCCGTGGCAGGCAAGGACAGCGCCGAGCTCACCGCCAAGTACAATGGCGGCATGGCCATCTACCAGATCGGCGAGAAGGGCTTGCTGCTCGATGCCAACATCTCGGGATCCAAATACTGGGTGGACGAAGATCTGACCAAGTAGCCTCTGGGCCATGCGCAGCACATGGGGCTTTCGGCTCCTGCATATAAATATCAGGCCCGCCCAGCGCGGGCCTGATTGATGGCAAGGGCTGGCTAGTGCCCGGCCTGATAAATCCGCTGTCCCTTGAACATGGTCCAGAGCACCCGGGTCTCTTTCAGCCGCTCGGCATCAACCTGCTCCAGGTTGCGATCCAGCAATACCAGGTCGGCGCTCTTGCCCACTTCTATCGAACCTGCCCGTTTATCCTGACCGATCACCTTGGCGGCATTGAGGGTGTACGCCTGCAAGATGGCCTGGCGGCTGATCTGCTCGCTGGTCGGAGGTAGCATGCCCAGTTCCCCCTGACGAGTCACAGCTGTATACATGGCCAGGAAGGGGTTGGGCGTCGACACCGGCCAGTCGCTGGCCCCTGCCACTATGGCGCCACTTTGCAGCAGGCTGCCGGCAGGATAGAGGCGACTGAGCAGTGCGGCTGGTACCTTGCCCTCCAGCAGCGTGGTGGTGGCCGCGTTTTTGCCGGCCCACAGCAGCTGCATTGACGCGGCAACATTGAGCGGCTGGAAGCGGGCTATGCTGGCGGGGCTGACCACCTCCAGATGAGTGATGCTGTGCAGCACGCCGTGATCCGCATTGTTGGCACGGGCATAGGCGATGGCATCGAGGGATTCGCGTACTGCCCGATCACCGATGGCATGAAAGTGAGCGATCAGCTGATGTGCGTCGGCATTGCGGATCAGTTCGTTGAAGCGCTGCTTGTTCAGGTCGTCTTTGCCGCTGTAGCCGGGGCGATTGAGGTAGGGCTGGCTCAGCTTGGCGCTTTGGGAGGGGTATTCGATGACACCATCCTGCAGGATCTTGATCCCCACCAGGCTGACGTCCGGCGCGTTGGTAAACTTCTGCTGCAGGGCCACCACATCATCGATGATGGCGGGGGAGGCGTGGATCCCGACCAGCGCCAGCGCGGAAACATGGCCGGTCAGCTTGCCTGCCAGGGATAGCTGGGTGTAGGCGGGCAGCAACCCCTCATCGTGGCGATCCGGCTGGGCGTTGAAGATGGGGGCCAGTGGACGAATGTTGCTGATAGGGTCCATCCATGCGGTGATCCCCAGTTGATTCAGCTGTGTTGCGGCCAGGGTGATCGCCTCGGCTATGGCGGCGTCGCTGACCGGAGGCAGGGCCTTGAGGATGGCATCCCATCCCCCTTCGGAGGCAAACCCGTTGAGCCTGCCATCTGCTGTGCGGCCGAAGTTTTCCTTGAGCCCGGCACGGCGGCCGGCGAGTGTCTTGGCGTCTATTCCGGCCTTGCGCAACATGGCCTGATTGACCCAGCCGGTGTGAGCATCGGACCCTGCCAGTACCACAGGCGTCCGTTGATACCGGGTGCCGTTGAAGACGCTGTCGAGCAGGGGGATATGGTGCCAGTAGTCGAGGGATACGTTGCTGAACAGCGTCACCTCGCCCAGGTGCAGGCGGCGGTCATGCTGGCTTTTTGCCAGGAATTGCTCCACCTGCGACACGCTCTGCATAGCATCGGGAAACTGGACCGTCATCTCCTGAAAACCGGCAAAGGCAGCGTGGACATGGCTGTCGATCAGCCCTGGCATCAGATAGCGCCCCTTGAGGTCGATGCGGGTGGCCTGCTCGCCGAGTTGCCGGGCCACCTGCTGATAGCTGCCGACGGCGATGATTTTGTCACCTTCGATGCCCACCGCCTCGGGATGGGGCTGGGCCGGGTTTGCGCTATAGATGGGGCCGCCAAACAGCAGGGTGCGGCTTGCCTCCTGCTGGGCCAGCCCCGGCAGGGGGGAGAGGGCCAGCAGGCTGGCAAGCAACAGGGTTCTGGTTTTCATGGGCATGACTCCTCCGCTCCGGTGAACGGGTCACCGGAGAGGTTGAATGGATTGAGGCGTCCGGCTTATCGGGTGATCAGCGGGATACAGATATCAAACACGTAATGATCCCGGGCCAGATCGGTTGTCGCATGGTACTGCTCGTAGCAGGGGCGATCGTCGCAGGCCAGCTCGCTGGCCACCAGCCAGCGGAAAGCGGCTTCCCATGCGGCGGCAAGCTGGTCGCCCCGGGCCACCACATGGCACACGGCGTAAGGGCCGGCCGTTATGGTCTGGGTGGCCACCCTCCTGCCCACCGTCTGATCGGCACAGAGTTCGATGCAGACATCGGTACGACAACGGGTTTCGTCCGTGATGTCGGGGATATCCCAATAGAGGCTCAGGGTGCCAACCGGGGTGACAGGCCCGGCGCAGGCCAGCAGCGTTAGCAGATCATGGTGCGCCTGACGGCAGGTCTCCTGGCCGTAGCGACCGAGCCGTCGCATGTAGGCGACCCGTCGAGATGGCAAGGTGACCACCTCTGCCCGCTGCAACAGGCCATCTATGGTGCTGTCCGGATTCATTACCAGAGCATCATAGTCAGCCAGGGCTGCGGGATCGTTTCCAATCTTGCTGTTCTGGGCAAGCCCCTGTTGTTGGCGATAGTCGGAGGGCGTCATGGCAAAGTGGAGCCGGAAGGCCTTGGCAAAATTCTGGGAGCTGGAGAACCCCGCCTCCAGGGCCAGACGGGTGACATCGCTGTGGGGGGAGAGCAGCAGGCGCCGTGCAGCCCGCTCCATGCGCAGACGGCGGGTAAACCCGGCTATGGTCTCCCCGACCACCGCCTTGAAGATCCGGTGGAAGTGAAAGCTTGACAGGGCGGCGGCCGTGGCCACCTCATCCAGCGTGGGATTGCGGTCGAGATGATGACTGATGTAATCCATCGCCTTGAAAACAGGCTTGCGATAATCCAGCTGTGACTCCTTGCCGGCGGTACAAATAGGGGCGCCAGTAGCGGATTTAATCAGAGCCAGTCTGGCTTGTCGAACCTGGTTGTGGTCGGCATGGCGGCCCGCTCCCCCATCCGTTATTAGCTTGTTGGCACTCTAATTGCTTATTCGCTCTCAGCGTCAATGATTTGTCTGGGGATGGAATATGGAAATTAGTGCAAGCAGCCTGATGCAAGAGATGCAGGCACTCAAGGTGGAATCCGGGGCGACACCGCTGACTCAGCCCGGTCGTCAGGTCACGTCCGACTTTGGTCAGTTGCTGCAGCAGGCCCTCGGCAACGTCAACGAGTTGCAAGGGGCCGCCAACGATTTGCGCACTCGCTTCGACATGGGCGACAAGTCTATCGACCTGTCCGAGGTGATGATCGCCGGCCAGAAATCCTCCATCGCCTTCGAGGCAACTGTGCAGGTGCGTAACAAGATGGTCGATGCCTACAAGACCATCATGAACATGCCGGTATAAGGATAGTAAATCGTGGCTACTGACCAAAACGGCGAACTGCTGATGAACGATGAGGGCTCCGCCGCCCTCGATGAGAATGAGCAGAAGAGTTCCGCACTCGGCTTCCTGTCCAACACGGATGTGCTGCGGCAAATTACCCTGATCCTGGGGTTGGCCATTTGCCTGGCGATCGCTGTTTTCATCCTGCTGTGGGGCAAGGAGCCGGACATGCGTCCGCTTGGCACCTACAGTACCCAGGAGCTGGTGTCGACCCTCGATTATCTGGATCAGCAGAAGATCCCCTATGAGGTGGAAGGCAAGAGCGTGCTGGTCAGCGCCGAAAAATATGCCGATATCCGCCTGCGCCTGACCCGTGCCGGCCTGGCTACCAATACCGATGCCAGCAACGATGGCGAGTCCATCTTGCTCAAGGACTCCAGCTTCGGCGTCAGCCAGCGCATGGAGACGGAACGCCTCAAGCTGAGCCGCGAGCGTCAGCTGGCGAGCGCCATCGAGCAGTTCCAGAACGTGGCCAAGGCCCAGGTGCTGCTGGCCATTCCGAAAGACAACGTGTTTGCCCGCAACGAGCGCAAGCCTAGTGCGACCGTGGTGCTGAACCTCAAGGGCAACGCCCTCGGCCAGGGGGAAGTGGACTCCATCGTCGACATGGTCGCCTCTGCCGTGCACGGCCTGGAGCCGACCCGCGTCACTGTGACCGATCAGAACGGCCGCCTGCTCAACTCGGGTTCCCAGGATCCCGTCTCTGCCCAGACTCGCAAGGAGTTTGCGATGCAGCAGAAGCAGGAGGTGGAGTACAAACAAAAAATTGACGCCATCCTGATCCCCGTGCTCGGCGCCGACAATTATACGGCGGAGGTCGATCTCTCCCTCGACTTCTCCCAGCAGGAACAGACCCGCAAGACCTACAACCCGGACTTGCCGGCCGTGCGCTCCGAGATGACCCTGGAAGAGAACAGCGCCAATGGCAGCAGCGGCGGTGTACCCGGCGCCCTCTCCAACCAGCCGCCCGCCGCCTCCAATATTCCTCAGCAGGCGACCGGCCCCAATACCGATGCCAGCGCCGCTGCCTCCGGCCGCTCCCGCAAGGAGGCAACCCGCAACTTCGAACTGGATACCACCGTCAGCCATATCCGTCGCCAGATGGGTGGCATTCGCCGCATGACGGTCTCGGTTGCGGTGGATTACAAATCGGCTACCGCCGCCGATGGCAAGGTGACCCGCGAGGCGCGTACTCAGCCCGAACTCGATACCCTGCGCCGTTTGCTGAGCGGCGGGCTTGGCTTTGACGTGACCCGCGGTGATACTCTGGAAGTGGTCGCCATCCCGTTCAACCGGCCAGAGCTTGAGAACGTGGCCGAAGCGCCCATCTACGAGCAGCCCTGGTTCTGGCGCGCGGTGCGCATCGCCGCCTCGGTGCTGGTCATCATAGTGTTGATCGTGACAGTCGTGCGCCCCATGCTCAAACGCCTGCTCTACCCGGATGCACGTCCGGAAGGGGATCTGGATCTGGACAACAGCATAGTGCTGGGTGGGGATGACGAGCTCAGTCTGCTGGCCGCTCAGGCCGAGTCAGAGCCGGTGTTCGGGGTACGTGACGGCCATCTGAAACTGCCGGATCTGCACCGTGACGAGGACTTGCTCAAGGCGGTACGTGCGCTGGTGGCGAACGAACCGGATCTGGCCGCACAGGTCATTAAAGAATGGGTAACGAACAAAGATGCCTGAAGAAAGTAAGACCCAAGTCACCGGCAATGACATTACCGACAGCCAGCGCCAAATTCTGGACCAGATGAGCGGGATGGAGATGGCAGCTGTGCTGATGTTGAGCCTCAACGAAGAGGATGCCGCCCAGATCTTCCGTCACCTCGAGCCCAAGCAGGTGCAGCGGCTCGGCATGTCCATGGCCTCCATGACTGACTTCAGTCACGACCGGGTGGCGGCGGTGCACCGTCAATTCATCGACGATATCCAGAAGTACACCAATATCGGTATCGGCAGCGAAGACTTCGTGCGCAAGGCACTGGTGGCAGCCCTTGGCGAAGACAAGGCCAGCAACCTGGTGGATCAGATCATCCTGGGTTCCGGTGCCCGTGGCCTCGATTCCCTCAAGTGGATGGATGCCCGCCAGGTCGCCAGCATCATCCAGAACGAACACCCGCAGATCCAGACCATAGTCCTCTCCTATCTGGAGCCGGAGCAGTCCGCCGAGATCCTGAGCCAGTTCCCGGAGCAGGTGCGCCTGGATCTGGTGATGCGGATCGCCAACCTGGAAGAGGTGCAACCGGCGGCGTTGCAAGAGTTGAACGACATCATGGAGAAACAGTTCGCCGGTGCGGCGGGTGCCCAAGCAGCCAAGATGGGCGGTCTGAAGGCGGCGGCCAACATCATGAACTACCTGGATACCAACATCGAAGGCCAGCTGATGGACTCCATCCGCGAGTCGGACGAAGAGATGAGCCAGCAGATCCAGGACTTGATGTTCGTGTTCGAAAACCTCATCGATGTGGACGATCGCGGCATCCAGACCATGCTGCGGGAAGTGCCGGGGGATCTGCTGCAACGGGCCCTCAAGGGTTCGGACGATCAGATGCGCGAGAAAGTATTCAAGAACATGTCCAAGCGGGCCGCCGAGATGCTGGCGGACGATCTGGAGGCCATGGGGCCGATACGGGTCTCCGAAGTGGAAGCCGCCCAGAAAGAGATCCTCTCCATCGCCCGCCGTCTGGCGGATGCCGGCGAGATCATGCTGGGTGCCGGTGGCGGCGAGGAGTTCCTCTAAACCATGGACCATCAACTCTACCGTTTCGCAGGGCCGCATCTGGCGGTGGCGAGGAGCGCCTCTAAAGCATGAACAACAAGCTGCGTGGCTATGTACGCCCCGATGGGGACGATGCCCGGGTCGAGGCCTGGGGCTGGCCCGAGATGGAGGTCGAATCTGAGGTCGAGACCAATGCCCTCGGGCTGACACCGGATTGGTATCGGCAGGAGGAAGAGGCGCCGGTCGAGGAGCCGGCAGAGGAGCCGACCCCCAGCATCACGGCAGAAGAGCTGGAAGCCATCCGTCAGGCCGCCTGGGACGAGGGCATGGCCGAAGGCCAGGCCGCCGGCTTTGCCAAGGGGCTGGAGGAGGGCAAGCTGGAAGGCCTGCAACAGGGCCATGCCGCCGGGCTGGAGCAGGGCAAGGAGGAGGGACTGGCCATGGGCCGCGAGCTGGTGGATCAGCAACTGGCCCATTGGCAGTCACTGGTCGATCGTCTCGCCACCCCCCTCAACGAGCTGGATCAGGCGGTGGAGCAGCAACTCATCGCCCTGATGCTGCAGCTGACCCGCGCCCTCATCCGGCACGAGGCCGAGACATCTCCCCGCATCTTGCTGGAGGCCCTCAAACAGGGGCTGGCCTTGCTGCCTGCCGCCGAGCTGGGGGTTACCCTGATGCTGCATCCCGATGACATCACCCGGGTCGAGCAGGCGTTCGGGGTGGAAGAGTGCGCCAAGCGTCACTGGCGGCTGCAAAGCGATCCCACCCTCTCCCTTGGCGATTTGCAGCTGGCGACCGAACTCTCCAGCATCGACCTGACGCTGTCGGGGCGCATCGATCAACTGCTGCGCAACTTCTTGCGGGACAATCACGAATAACCTGCGGCGGCCCGCTTCAGGCATGACCCATCTCAATATCGCATATCAGGAGGCCAGATGAGCGGCTCGTTACTCACTCGATTGCAAGGGTATCGGGTGCGCGATATCGCGCCCAAGCCGCCCGTCGCCGGCAAATTGACCCGGGTGGTGGGGCTCACGCTGGAAGCCATTGGCTGCCGCGCCGCCATCGGTGCCCTCTGTCGCATCGATACCCAGGACGGGATGCTGGAGGCCGAAGTGGTGGGTTTCTCCGGCGATCACCTGTTCCTGATGCCGAGCGAGCAGCTCAAGGGGGTCATCCCGGGTGCCCGTGTGGTGCCCATCACAGAGGAGCACGGCATTCCGGTCGGCATGAACCTGCTGGGTCGGGTCATAGATGGCATAGGCCAGCCGCTGGACGGGCTTGGCCCCATCCTCTCCTCCCAGACGGTGCAGTTTGCCCAGCACCGCATCAATCCGCTCTCCCGTCGTCCCATCCATCAACCCATGGACGTGGGAGTGCGCGCCATCAACGCCGTGTTGACCGTGGGTCAAGGCCAGCGGATGGGGCTGTTCGCAGGCTCGGGCGTCGGCAAGTCTGTGCTGCTCGGCATGATGACTCGTGGCTCGGTGGCGGACGTGGTGGTGGTGGGCCTCATCGGTGAGCGGGGCCGGGAAGTAAAAGAGTTTATCGAAGACATTCTGGGGGAGGAGGGGCGTGCCCGCTCCGTGGTGGTGGCAGCCCCGGCCGACGCCTCGCCCCTGATGCGCCTCAAGGGGTGCGAGACGGCGCTGGCCATTGCCGAATACTTTCGTGATCAGGGGCTCAACGTGCTGCTCTTGATGGATTCGCTGACCCGTTACGCCCAGGCCCAGCGTGAAATCGCGCTGGCGGTGGGTGAGCCGCCGGCGACCAAGGGGTATCCGCCCTCGGTATTTGCCAAATTACCGGCGCTGGTGGAGCGGGCCGGCAACGGCAGCGACGGCCAGGGCTCCATCACCGCCTTCTTCACCGTGCTGACCGAGGGGGATGATTTGCAAGACCCCATCGCCGATGCGGCACGGGCCATCCTCGACGGCCACATAGTCCTGTCGCGCGAACTGGCCGATGCGGGCCACTACCCGGCCATCGACATCGAAAAATCCATCAGCCGGGTCATGCCCATGGTCACTTCGCCCCAGCACATGGAGCTGGCGCGGACCCTCAAGCAGTTCTACTCCCTCTATCAGCAAAACCGGGATCTCATCACCATAGGCGCTTACAGCCAGGGTTCGGATCCCCGCATCGATCGTGCCATCGTTCAAAAACCCTATCTGGATCAGTTCTTGCAACAGGGTATGCGCGAGGTCATTCACTACGATGAGGGCCTGCAATCCCTGCAACTGGTGGCCATGCCCCTGATGCGTTGACGATGTGATGAAGAGGGAAGGCGGTCATGAGTAAAGGCTTGGTGATGTTGTCCGAGCGGCTGGTGGAGGCCGAACAGCAGGCGGCACTGGCGCTGGCGAAGGCCCAGCAGGATCTGAAAATCTTCATGGAGCAGCAGGAGGCGCTCAACCAGTATCGCCAGATCTATCATCAGCAGTGGACAGATCGCGGTCTGCAGGGCATAGCTGCCCAGCAGAATGCCCAGTACCACGCCTTCATCAACAAGCTTGAGCAAGCGGCCACCCAGCAGTACGAAGGTGTGCTGCAGGTGCGCCAGGCACTGGCGTTGCGGCGCGAAGAGTGGCTGGCCGCCCAGCAGAGGCGCAAGGCGGTGGAGTTGCTGCTGGCCAAGCAGGCCGGGCGCGAGCAGCAGAAGGCCCAGCGTCAGGAGCAGAAGATGCTGGATGAGTACGCCATGCTGCGCCGCTTCCATCATTCTGGCCTGTAACTTGCTTTATTCTGCCCATCCAGTGTGCGCCTCACCGCCATCGCGTTCGTGAGGGCCGCACCAGAACCCGATTGTCGTCAGGGATTTTCATCATGATGCAGACACTGCTAACCAATACCCCCCCCGTTCAGGCTGCTGCGCCTGCCGACAAGAGTGCTCAGCTCCAACCCCCCTCCGACAACGGTGAACCGACGCCACAGGGTGAACCGAAAGGCGGTTTCTCCGATGCGATGGCCAAGGCCCAGGCAAATGGTGCGCCGGTGACCAAGGCCGCTCAGGCGGCTACGAGCGAGCCGAAGGCCGGTAGTCAGGTCGTCACTGGCCAGGTGGCCGATGACAAAGGTGCCAGTGACAAGCACGCCGATGCCAAATCTTTGGCGAATGCCACCGAAGGCTCGGCGGCCACCGACGATAAAAAGAAAAAAACGGAGGAGGCCGAGAGCAGTGCCTCTCCCATCGATTTCTTGCAGCGTCTGCAAGATGCCCTCAAGCAGGACACCAGCCTGGTCTCCCCCGCGCCCCTCAACCTTATAACGACCGCGTCAGCCGTGGAAACGGACGGCAATATGTTGCCGCAAGCGGGGGAGGGCGCAGAGGCGGCCGATGTGCTGGTCGGCGCGGGTGACAAGCCGCTTACCCTGGATGACAGAAAAGCCGCAACCGGCGCCGCTTTGCAGGCACAACAGGCCGCCAGCCTGCTCAAGGGGGAAGGGGTCGAGGTGCCGGCAGCTGAAGGCGAGGCGCAAGCCATGGAGAGCGATGCTGCCGCCATGGCTGCCCAGCTGAAAGACGCAGGCAAGGATCCGAAAGAGGCAGGCAAGGACAAAGGGGCGGCTGGCACCGACAAAGCGGGCCTCACCGGCGCCGAGCGGGCCGCCTTGCTGAGCAAGGTGTTGCCGACCGAGGCGGTGGACAAGGCCGCCAAAGGCGAGGGGAACAAGTCCGTCGAGATCGATGCCAGCGCCAAACCCGTCACTCCTTCCATGAGCAACAAGGAGGGGGTCGAGAAGGCACATCCCCAGCGTGCGATGGAGCAGGCCGTGCCCACCCAGACGAGCGCCACCAGGGCGTTTGAAGCGGGTCAGGAGCGGGTCGACACGGATACGACCCGCTCGACGGACGGTGCTCAGGCCAGAGGCGCTGCCGAGGGGGGCGAGCAGGCCCAGGCCAGGGCGGCCACGGCCGCCAAGTCAGAGAGTCCGCTGGCCACTGCCAGCAGCAGCGCCACGGCACCGGCTACCCAGCAACCAGCCGAACCCGTGTTGACGGCCCCGCAACAGGTGCTGGCCAGCAGTGAATCCCAAGGGCCGCAGGCCTCGCTGAGTGCCTTGTCGGCCGGGATCAAGCAGATGGAGGCCAGCGAAGGCCGCGAGTCTGCCAAGGTCAGGAGCGAGGTCAAGGTGGACGTGAAGCAGAAGGTGGCCGAGTTTGGCAAAGGCAGCGCCCTCGGGACCGAGTCCAGCACCCACGACAGTAACCATAGCCAGCAGGTTCAGCAGAACAGCCAGCCCCAGGTGGCCAACAACGACAGCAAGCCCACGGTCGATATAGCGGCGCGGCGTGATCCCCAGAATCTGCCACACCTCAAGCTGGCCAATCCGGAGGCGCCGGCCCAGCTGCACCAGAAGGTGAACCTGATGCTGGCGGACAAGTTGCAGCAGGCGGAGATCCAGCTCGACCCCCTTGGCCTTGGCAAGATGAAGATCCAGATCCAGATTGGCGCCGACAACCAGGCCAACGTGCACTTCGTGGTACAACATGGTCAGACCCGCGAAATGCTGGAGCAGGCCATGCCACGGCTGCGTGATATGTTGGCCGGGCAGGGCATCCAGCTCGGTCAGACCATAGTGCAACAGCAGCCGCAGCAACAGTCACAGGGTCAGTCGGCATTTGCCGGACAGGGCCAGCAAGGTCAAAAAGAGAGCGGAACTTTTGCCGAAACAGGCCAAACTGAGGCAGAGGTCTCAGCCGCAGGCAGTCGTTTGCTGACGGAATCGACAAACGACAGCGGAATTGATTTCTATGCTTGATGCCAGCCTGAGTAAGTTTATGATATCGAACAAGTTTGAGACTAGGGTGGACAAGGGATGGCAGATGATAACGAACTGACGCTGAAAGACCCGGCGGCAGGCAAGAAAAAGAAGCTGATCATGGTAGTCGCCCTGGCCGTGATTGTGCTGGGCGGCGGTGCCGGTGCCTGGCTGATGCTGTCCGGCGGCGACAAGCCGGCGGCCGAAGCCGCGGCGGAAGGGAAGGATGCCAAGCCCAAGGAGGAAGCGGTCCAGCCCTCGCTCTACGTGGGCATGCCGCGTCCCTTCGTGTTCAACGTCTCGGGTGGTCAGCGGGATCGGCTGGTGCAGATCAAGATCCAGCTGATGGTGCGTGGCGCCGCCGACGAGGCCCTGGCCAAGCAGAATATCCCCCTGATCGAAGGCACCCTGCTGCGGGTCTTCAGCGCCGCCACCAGCGAGCAGCTGATGACCTTCGAAGGCAAGGAGAAGCTGCGCAAGGATTCACTGGAAGAGTGCCGTCGGGTGCTCAATGACCTGGTCTCTTCCCCCGTTATCGAACAAGTGCTGTTTACCGGCTTTGTAATGCAATAAGGGTGATGCGTGAGCGATCTGTTAAGTCAGGACGAAATTGATGCCCTCTTGCACGGTGTCGATGATGTCGAAGAGGAAGAGATAGGCGCGGCGGGCGATCCCGGCGTCGCCCAGTTTGACTTCTCCTCCCAGGACCGCATCGTCCGTGGTCGCATGCCGACCCTGGAGCTGGTGAACGAGCGTTTCGCCCGCCACATGCGGATCAGCCTGTTCAACATGATGCGCCGCACCGCCGAGGTCTCCATCAACGGCGTGCAGATGCTCAAGTTCGGCGAGTACGTCCATACCCTGTTCGTGCCGACCAGCCTGAACATGGTGCGTTTCCGTCCGCTCAAGGGCACGGCCCTCATCACCATGGAAGCCCGCCTGGTGTTCATCCTGGTGGAGAACTTCTTCGGCGGCGATGGCCGCTATCACGCCAAGATCGAGGGGCGCGAGTTCACCCCCACCGAGCGGCGCATCATCCAGATGCTGCTCAAGCTGGTATTCGAGGATTACAAGGATGCCTGGGCGCCGGTGATGGATGTCGGCTTCGAATACCTCGACTCCGAGGTGAACCCGGCCATGGCCAACATCGTCAGCCCCACCGAGGTGATCGTCGTGAGCTCGTTCCACATCGAGCTCGATGGCGGCGGCGGGGATTTCCACGTGGCCATGCCTTACTCCATGCTGGAGCCCATCCGCGAGCTGCTGGATGCCGGCGTGCAGAGTGACAAGGGTGATACTGACGTGCGCTGGAGCAAGGCGCTGCGCGACGAAATCATGGACGTCAAGGTCGAGCTCAGAGCCAAGCTGCTGGAAACGGATCTGACCCTGCGCGAGCTGATGGAGCTGCGACCCGGTGACATCATACCGGTGGAGATGCCGGAGAACCTGCTGGTCTATGTGGAAGATTTGCCTACCTTCCACGCCAAGATGGGGCGGACCAAGGAGAATGTGGCGCTCAAGATTACCGACAAACTCAAACGCCCGGAAGGGGTCAAGACAGAGATGCATCTGGTGACCCGGGGCGGCATACGCATCGATGGTGAGGCCGAGCTGGAAGAGCTCGAGCGCAGCATCGAAGATCAACAGCGATAACATGGACTGCCTGTCACGACAGACGGTCACGAAGCAGCATAAGGAAGCAAGATGAGCGGAACTGATGAAGAGGATCTGATGGCGGACGCCTGGGCAGCAGCCCTGGAAGAGCAGGTGATTGCCGAAGCCAAGCCGGCTCCCCTTGAGGAGCTGACCGATGACGCCCCCATCAGTGCCGAGGAGCGGCGCAAGCTCGACACCATACTCGACATCCCGGTCACCATTGCCATGGAAGTGGGCCGCAGCCAGATCAGCATCCGCAACCTGCTGCAGTTGAACCAGGGCTCGGTAGTGGAGCTGGATCGGGTGGCTGGCGAGCCGCTGGACGTGCTGGTCAACGGCACCCTGATCGCCCACGGCGAGGTGGTGGTGGTGAACGACAAGTTCGGTATCCGTCTGACCGATGTCATCAGTCAGATTGAAAGGATCAAGAAACTCAAATGATCAGAACCATTGCGCTGACCGATGTCATCATCAATCAGGCTGAAAGGATCAAAAAACTCACATGATCCGCATGTTCCCGTTACTGCTGTTGTCCCTCCCTGCACTGGCCAATCCCGGTGCGGGGGCCAATCCCCCCAGCCTCACCTCCTGGCTGCTCTCCAGTCTGATGGTCATAGGCCTCATCTTGGTGCTGGGCTTTCTACTCAAGAAGAGCAAGATAGCCACCGCCATGGGCGGCGGCCAGATGCGGGTCATCGCCAGCCTGCCGGTGGGCTACAAGGAGAAGCTGCTGGTGGTCAAGGTGGGCGAGCAGCAACTGCTGATCGGGGTGACGCCGCAGCAGGTCAACTTCCTCTATCGCCTGGAGGCGCCGCTGGACGAGAGCCAGCCCCAGGCGTTTTCCCAGCAGCTTGGCAAATTGATGGGCAAGCATGAAAAAACCTAACCGCTTATGGTCACAGCTTGGGCTGCTGGTCGGCCTGTTGGCAGCCTTGGTCCTGTTGTCACCGCTAGCACTGGCCCAGGATGGCATGTCGGCTGTGACCATCAAGACCATGGCGGACGGCAGTCAGGAATACAGCCTGACCCTGCAAGTGCTGGCGCTGATGACGGCGCTCTCCTTCTTGCCGGCCATGGTCATCATGATGACCTCGTTTACCCGCATCATCATAGTGCTGGGCATACTGCGCCAGGCCATAGGTCTGCAGCAGAGCCCCTCCAACCAGGTGTTGATCGGTATCGCCCTTTTTATGTCGTTCTTCATCATGTCGCCGGTGCTGGATCGCATCAACAACGAGGCGCTGCAGCCCTATCTGGCCGAGACGATCCAGGCAAAGGAGGCGCTGGAGAAGGCCGAGCTGCCCATCCATCAATTCATGCTGGCCCAGACCCGGATCAAGGATCTCAACACCTTCATGGAGATAGCCAACGTGCAGGTGGACAAGCCCGCCGAGGTGCCGCTGCGGGTGCTGATCCCGGCGTTTGTCACCAGCGAGCTGAAGACCGCCTTCCAGATAGGCTTCATGCTGTTTCTGCCCTTCCTGGTGATCGATCTGGTGGTGGCCAGTATCCTGATGGCCATGGGGATGATGATGCTGTCGCCTATGCTGGTGTCACTGCCGTTCAAGCTGATGCTGTTCGTCATGGTGGATGGCTGGAACCTGATCCTGGGCTCCCTGGCCAACAGCTTCGGGCTGGGTGCCGGTGGTTAAGTCGGACAAACGCAAGGAGCAAGCAGCATGAGTCCGGAAACCTTTATCGACGTCTTTCGCGAGGCACTCTGGCTGGTGACCATCATGGTGTGCGCCGTGATCCTGCCCAGTCTGTGCGTCGGCCTGCTGGTGGCCATCTTTCAGGCCGCCACCTCCATCAACGAGCAGACTCTGAGCTTCCTGCCCCGTCTCATCGTCACCCTGTTCGCGCTGGGGGCGGGCGCGCACTGGGGCTTGCAGAGTCTGATGGACTTCTTCCTGCTGATGGTGAGCCAAATACCCGAGGTGGTGGGATGAGTCATGCCCGGCAAGCGTCAGGGACGTCCTCTGACGGCCCGCTGATGGCGACATGTCATTTCACTCCTGGGGTGGCGAGATGACCTACACGACCGCTCTCATCATGGAGTGGTTGTCTTCCATCCTCTGGCCGCTGGCGCGGGTGAGCGGCCTCTTGATGGTGATGGCGGTGTTTGGCAGTCGCCTGACTCCCGCTCGCATCCGTATCGGGTTGGCGCTGGCGCTGACCTTCATGATCGCCCCCCTGTTACCCCCCATGCCCAAGATAGAGCTGTTCTCCGTCGGCAGTTTTCTGGTGTTGACCCAGCAGTTGCTCATCGGCATCGCGCTTGGCCTCATGACCCAGTTCCTGATGGAAAGCTTCGTGATGGCAGGTCAGGTCATCGCCATGCAGACCAGTCTGGGCTTTGCCACCCTAGTGGATCCCATGAATGGCCAGTCGGCCCCCGTGGTGGGCCAGTTCTACCTGATGCTGGCGACCCTGGTGTTTCTGGCGGTGGATGGCCACCTCATCATGCTGCGCATGGTGGTGCTGAGCTTTGACACCTTGCCGGTCTCAGATGCCGGGCTTACCCTGCCTGCCATCCGCAGTCTGGTCGGATTCCTGGGGGTCATGTACCAGGCCTCGCTGGTGATGGCGCTGTCGGCCATCATCGCACTGTTGCTCATCAACTTTGCGTTCGGCGTCATGACTCGGGCGGCGCCTCAGCTCAACATCTTCAGCATAGGTTTTGCGGTCAGCATGATGTCCGGGCTGCTCATCCTCTGGCTTACCATAGGTGGTTTCCTCGGCCACTTCGACTCCATGTGGGAGCGGGTGCAGGAGACCAGTTGCGAGCTCATCAACGTCCAGTGTTTCGGTGGCCAGAATGGCTGATTGCGGGCGGCTGGGTAGTAAACGACTCGATGCCTTCCGGGGGCGAGCACAACTGAGCAAGCTCCTGCGTGTCGGAGGTCGACAGCATGGCTGATACCGATCAGGAACGTACCGAACAACCCACGGGCAAACGACTGCAACAGGCCCGGGAAAAAGGGCAGATTGCACGTTCCAAGGAGCTGGGTACCGCCAGCGTCCTGCTGGCGGCCGTCTTTGGTCTCTTGATGATCAAGGAGAGTCTGGCCGGCGCCATGGTCAAGATCCTCACCATAGGTTTCACGCTTGATCGGGATCAGGCCTTCGATCCCAACGCCATGGGGGCCATGGTGCCTGCCCTGTTGAGGGAGCTGTTGCATCCGCTTGGCCTGCTGTTCATGCTGGTGGCCATAGCCGCCTTCATCGGTAACACCCTGATGGGGGGCATGAACTTTTCCTCCGAGGCCATGCTGCCCAAGTGGAGCAAGCTGAGCCCGCTCAACGGCATCAAACGGATGTTTGGGGTGCAGTCTCTGGTCGAGCTGATCAAGTCCATCGCCAAGGTGGTGTTCATCACCCTGTTTGCCTGGTGGATGCTGTCGAGCCAGTTCAACCACCTGCTCAACCTCTCCCTGGAGGGTTATCCGGGCGGCATCATAGATGCACTGGATCTGCTGCTGTGGATGCTGATCATCCTCTGCTGCGCCCTCATCCCCATCGTGGCCATAGACGTGCCGTTCCAGCAGTGGAACCACATGCGCCAGCTCAAGATGACCAAGCAGGAGGTCAAGGACGAATTCAAGGACAGCGAGGGCAAGCCCGAGGTGAAGGGGCGGATCCGCCGCTTGCAAATGGAGATGGCGATGCGCCGCATGATGGGGGATGTGCCCAAGGCGGACGTGGTCATCACCAACCCGACCCACTACTCGGTGGCGCTCAAATACGACACCGCCAAGCCGGGGGCCGCGCCTAAGGTAGTGGCCAAGGGCACTGATGAAATAGCGATGAAGATCAGGGAGATAGCAAGGGAGTACGAGATCCCTATCATGCCCTCTCCCGGGCTCACCCGCGCCATCTTTCACTCCACCGAGATAGGTCATGAGATACCGGAAGGGCTGTTTGCCGCCGTGGCTCAGGTGCTGGCCTATGTGTATCAGCTCAAGAAGTTCCGCCGTGGCCGTGGCCGACGCCCCAATCCGCTCGCCACCGAGCTGCCTATTCCGCCTGAATTCCGCAAATGACAAACTTCTGACACAGTCAAAATAAAATCATTTAAAATCAATGCATTGAATTGTTGGCTTGATGTTTGCTTTAATCTTGCACCAGCGGTTTGAGATTGAGAAAAACGATGAAATTCCAGGCATCATTGGGCCGATTGAAAGAGCACAGAGGATTGCTGACCAAGGGGGTGGGGACACCGCTGCTGGTGCTGGCGTCTCTGGGTATGGTCGTGCTGCCCATACCGCCGCTGATGCTGGATGTACTCTTCTCCTTCAATATTGCGCTTTCCATAGTGGTGCTGCTGGTCGCCGTTTACACCCGGCGCCCCCTGGAATTTGCCGCTTTTCCAACCGTCTTGCTGCTCGCCACCTTGCTGCGCCTGGCGCTCAACGTGGCGTCAACCCGGGTGGTCTTGCTGGAAGGTCACAACGGCAGTGCGGCGGCCGGTCATGTGATCGAGGCGTTCGGCAACGTGGTGATCGGCGGCAACTATGCGGTCGGCATCATCGTCTTTACGATCCTGATGATCATCAACTTCGTGGTGATCACCAAGGGTGCCGGGCGGATTGCCGAGGTGAGCGCCCGCTTTACCCTGGATGCCATGCCTGGCAAACAGATGGCCATAGATGCCGATTTGAACGCCGGCCTCATCAACCAGGAAGAGGCGAAGAAGCGTCGCCAGGATGTGACCCAGGAGGCCGACTTCTACGGCTCCATGGACGGTGCTTCCAAATTCGTGAAGGGGGATGCCGTTGCGGGCATCATGATCCTCTTCATCAACATCATAGGTGGCTTCATCATCGGCATGATGCAGCACCAGCTCACCTTCAGCGAGTCAGCCGAGATCTATACCCTGCTTGCCATAGGTGACGGTCTGGTTGCCCAGATCCCCTCCCTGCTGCTCTCCATTGCCGCGGCCATCATAGTGACCCGGCAGAACACGGATCAGGATATGGGCACGGCGGTGCTGGGTCAGTTGTTTGACAACCCCAAGGCGCTGATCATCTCGGCCGGCATACTGCTGATGATGGGGCTGGTACCCGGCATGCCGCACTTTGCCTTCCTGAGCTTGGGGGCCCTCTCGGCTGCCGGTGCCTGGTGGTTGCTGCGCCGCGAGAAGCGGGCCGCCGCCAAGGCTGCCAAGGGTGAACTGATGCCCACCACGGCCGATCAACCCCATGAGCAGAAAGAGCTGAGCTGGGATGACGTGATGCCGGTGGACATCATAGGGCTGGAGGTGGGCTATCAGCTCATCCCGCTGGTGGATCGCAATCAGGGCGGAGAACTGCTCAACCGGATCAAGGGAGTGCGCAAGAAACTTTCCCAGGAGCTGGGCTTTCTGGTGCCGGCCGTGCACATTCGCGACAACCTGGATCTCGCGCCAAACCAATATCGCATCACCTTGATGGGGGTCAGTACCGGCGAGGCCAATGTTTACCATGATAAGGAGATGGCCATCAATCCAGGTCAGGTGTTCGGCCAGATCCAGGGTATCGCGACCCGGGATCCCGCCTTCGGGCTGGAAGCCGTGTGGGTCGCCAAGGAGCAGGTCTCCCAGGCCCAGACCCTCGGTTATACAGTAGTGGATACCGCCACCGTGGTCGCCACTCACCTGAGCCAGATCCTCTCCAATCATGCCGCCCTGCTGCTGGGTCATGACGAGGTGCAACAGCTGCTCGACATGATAGGGAAGCATCAGAACAAACTGGTGGAAGGACTGGTTCCTGAAGTCATCAGCATGGGTAACCTGGTGAAGGTATTGCAGAATTTGCTCAATGAAGGCGTGCCAATCCGCGATATGCGCACTATCCTGCAGACCCTGGTGGAATACGCCCCGCGCAGTCAGGATCCGGAAGTGCTGACGGCTGCCTGCCGTATCGCGCTGCGTCGCCTGATAGTGCAGGAGATTGCTGGCCCGGATCCCGAGCTGCCAGTGATCACCTTGGCACCAGAATTGGAACGTATATTGCATCAATCCCTGCAGGCAGGGGGTGGTGATGGCGCCGGCATAGAGCCGGGCCTGGCGGAGCGGATGCAACGCTCGCTGGTGGAAGCCACTCAACGACAAGAACTGGAAGGCCAACCGGCCGTGCTTCTGACATCAGGGATACTGCGCAATACCCTGGCGAAATTTGTCAAGAATGCCATTCCTGGATTGCGCGTTCTGTCTTATCAGGAAGTGCCTGATGACAAGCAAATCCGCATCGTCAGTGCGGTAGGACAGAACTAGTTAGCGGAGATGACGGGTGAAGATTAAGCGGTTTTTTGCCAAGGACATGCGAACGGCTCTGGCCGAGGTCAAGGAGACTCTCGGGCCCGACGCCGTCATCATGTCCAACAAGAAGGTCACAGGTGGGGTGGAGATAGTCGCCGCTGTCGATTATCAATCCCAGGTCCCGGGACCCAAAGATGCGCCGGTTCGCCGTCAGTTGAACGATGAGAGCGTCAATATCTCGTCTGCCGGACGGCAGATGACCCGTCCTGCGCCAACCCAGGCTCAGGAACAGAACGAACACTATGCCGATACCCTGGCCGCGCTGCTGGCGCGTCAGCAGAAGTTGAACCCGGCCAATCCGGCCGGTCTCAAGGGGGCTGCACCCGTTGCCGCCGCCGGTTCAGCTCCCCGCACGCTGGCCGAACAGGGCCAGTGGGGGGCGGCTCCCGAGCCCGCCAAGCCGAAGGCCAGGACGGCCGCTCCTGGCCGCGCTTCCCAGCCCGCACAACGGGAGCCCGAGATGGAAGGGATGCGTAAGGAGATGGCCAGCATCCGCAAGTTGCTGGAGCACCAGATCTCCGGGCTGATGTGGCAGGAGGTGGAACGTCGCGAGCCGATGCGAGCCCTGCTCATCAAGGAGCTCAAGAAGATAGGCTTTGACGATGCGTTTGCCGATCAGCTGGCGGGCCTCATCCCCGAGGACATGTCCATCCATCAGGCCATGGCCCAGCTGGCCGAAGTACTGACTGCCCAGCTCAAGATCAGCGAAGACGATATTTTACGTCAGGGTGGGGCGGTTGCCCTGCTCGGACCGACCGGGGTGGGCAAGACCACCACCATCGCCAAACTGGCGGCGCGGTTTGCCATGAAGTATGGCGCCGAGCAGGTGGCGCTTATCACCACGGACAACTACCGGATCGGTGCCCATGAGCAGTTGCAGACCTATGGTCGCATCATGGGGTGCCCGGTGCGGCAGGTGAGGGATGCCGAGGAGCTGGCCAATGCGCTCTATCAGTTCCGCCATCGTCGGCTGGTACTGATCGATACCGCCGGGGTGGGGCAGCGGGATATCCGTCTGACCGAGCAGCTCGATACCCTGGTCAAGAATGCCAAGGTACGCATCCGCAGCTACCTGGTGATGTCCGCCACTTCCCAGCGTCGGGTGATGCAGGAGGCGGTGGACCATTTCCGGCGTATTCCATTAAGCGGCTGCATACTTACCAAATTGGATGAGAGTCTGAATCTGGGCGAAGTGATTAACGTGTGTATCCAGAATGCACTGCCCATCAGCTATATCACTGATGGACAAAGGGTTCCGGAAGATATTCAAGTTGCCAATGCGGCGCAGCTCGTCGGAGCTGCCATGGGCTCGCTGGAGCGGGAAACAGAAGAACCCTATTTCTGGGGTGCAGGCTTTGGCGAGGCCGAAGATTCGGAGTTTTATGAGTAACATGTATATGGATCAGGCGAGTGGTCTGCGCAAAATGCGTCAAAACAATCGAGTAAAAGTGATCGCCGTTTCCGGTGGCAAGGGTGGCGTGGGCAAGACCAACGTGACCCTGAACGTGGCTGGCGCCATGGCCGCACAAGGCAAACGGGTGATGGTACTGGACGCCGACCTTGGCCTTGCTAACGTTGACGTTATGCTGGGGCTGCGGGTACACCGCAACCTCTCCCATGTCCTGGCTGGCGAGTGCACCATAGACGACATCATAGTCGAGGGTCCCTACGGCATGATGATAGTGCCAGCTACATCAGGCACCCAGTCCATGGTCGAGCTCTCTCCGGTGCAGCATGCCGAACTGATCCGCGCCTTCAGCGAGATGAAGACCCAGGTCGACATACTGCTGGTGGATACGGCGGCGGGGATCTCCGACATGGTGCTGAGCTTCACCCGCGCCGCCCAGGACATCATGATAGTGGTGTGCGATGAGCCTACCTCCATCACGGATGCCTACGCGCTGATCAAGATCCTCTCCAAGGATCATGGCGTGTTTCGCTTCAAGGTGGTAGCCAACATGGTGCGCAGCCTGCGCGAAGGGCAGGAGCTCTACGCCAAGCTGACCCGGGTCACGGACCGCTTTCTGGATACCTCGCTGGAGCTGGTGGCGTGCGTACCTTACGACACCAACCTGCGCGCCGCCGTGCGCAAGCAGAAGCTGATAGTCGAAGCCTTCCCCAAGTCGCCTGCGGCGCTGGCGTTTCGCGCCCTCGCCAACAAGGCGGCAAGCTGGCCCATTCCTAACCAACCCGGCGGTCATCTCGAATTTTTCCTGGAAAATTTGCTGCAAAGGCCGGTCATAGCACAGGAAGGTTCCCGTGAATAAAGCCCAAGCGTACTTGCGTCATCAGGATTCCTATGTGCTGGTCGAGCGTCATGCTCCGCTGGTGAAACGGATTGCCCAGCATTTGTTGGCTCGCCTGCCAAGCAGTGTCTTGCTGGATGACCTGATCCAGGCAGGTATGATTGGGCTGCTCGAAGCTTCCCGCAACTTTGACGGCAGCAAGGGCGCCAGCTTTGAAACCTATGCCGGGATCCGCATCCGCGGCTCCATGCTCGATGAGATCCGGCGGGGGGACTGGGTGCCACGCTCGGTGCACCGCAACAGCCGCTCCATCGCCGAAGCCATCGAAAATGTTGAACAAGCGCACGGTCGTGATGCCCGTGATACCGAGGTGGCCGCCCAGATGGGGGTCAGCCTCGGCGAGTATCACACCATGCTGCAGGATGTCTCCTGCGGCAAGATCATCGGAATCGAGGATCTGGGGGTCAGCGAGGATGTGATCGGCCACCCCGACGATGCTGCAAGCAACAGCGGGTTTGACGAACTGGCGGCCGAGCGTTTCCAAGGCGCCTTGGCCGAACACATAGGCCGTCTGCCGGAACGGGAAGCGCTGGTCCTCTCCCTTTACTACGATGAAGAACTGAACTTGCGTGAAATAGGCGAGGTATTGAACGTCAGCGAGTCTCGCGTGAGCCAGATACACAGTCAGGCCATGCACAGATTACGCGCTCGTTTAAGAGATTGGCATGTATAAGTGTTTGTACTGGCTACACTGAAACAAAACTCTAAGGCATAATCCGCAAAACAAAACCTGCGATCTGCATCATGTAAGTGAGCCGCTATGGCGGCTATTTAGGAGGGAATTTTGGACAAGAACATGAAAATCCTCATTGTTGACGATTTTTCAACGATGCGCCGGATTATCAAGAACTTGCTGCGTGACCTGGGATTTAACAATACCCACGAAGCAGATGATGGCAACACGGCCTTGCCAATGTTGAAAAATGGTGATTTTCAGTTTGTCGTCACCGACTGGAATATGCCCGGTATGCAAGGTATTGACTTGCTCAAGGCTATTCGTGTCGATGACAAGCTCAAGCACCTGCCGGTACTGATGGTAACGGCTGAAGCCAAGCGCGAACAGATCATTGAAGCCGCCCAGGCTGGCGTCAATGGCTATATCGTCAAGCCTTTCACCGCTGCAACGCTCAAAGAGAAACTCGACAAAATCTTTGAACGAATCGGCTAAGGAGCAGCAGGGATGAAGGCCAAAACGAGTGCAATGATTTCGCTCGATCAGGCAAGGATGCTTGTTGCTCATCTTGAGCAAGGCGAATTTGAACAGGCCGATACTATCATCGCAGATGCATGTGCTCCCAATGCGGCAGCTCTGTTTGACAAAGTGGGTCAACTGACCCGGCAACTGCACAGCTCCTTACAAGATTTCCGGCTGGATTCCCGGATCCCCGACTTGGCAACCCATGAAATTCCCGATGCCCGGGAACGTCTCAGCTACGTCATTGACATGACAGACAAGGCAGCCAACCGCACCATGGATGCGGTGGAAGCCAGTTTGCCGATTGCCGACCGGCTCAATGACAACATTCAGCTGGTTATGCCCAACTGGAATGCCTTGATGAGCAGGGACATGAATGTCGGGCAATTTAAGTCTTTGTGTCACCAACTGGATGATTTTATTAAGGCTTCTGAATCTGATGCCGATAAATTACGGCAACTGCTGACAGAGATCCTGATGGCGCAAGATTTTCAGGATTTGACCGGCCAGATGATCCGCAAGGTCATCAAGTTGGTTCAGGAAGTTGAAACTAAATTAATAGAAATGCTGACTATGTTTGGTGAGGCATCTGTTGAGCATTCATCTCGCAGCCTTCCTGTAAGCGGGATTGAAGCTGAGGGCCCCATCATGAACCCTGAGACTCGTTCCGATGTGGTCAATGGTCAGGATGATGTGGACGATCTGCTGTCTAGCCTGGGATTTTAATGGAGTGACGCATGGCCTTCGAAGTTGATGAAGACATACTGCAAGACTTTTTGGTCGAAGCATCCGAAATATTGGAACAGTTGTCCGAACAACTGGTCGACTTGGAAAAGCGACCCGATGACAAGAATCTGTTGAATGCCATATTTCGCGGCTTCCATACCGTCAAAGGCGGCGCCGGTTTTCTCTCTCTGGGTGAGTTGGTAGACGTTTGTCACGGTGCCGAAAACGTGTTCGATATCTTGCGCAATGGCAAGCGAACCGTCACGGCCGAATTGATGGATGTTATTTTGCAGGCGCTGGATGCCATCAATGTGATGTTTGCCCAGGTGCAAAATCGCGAACCGCCTAGCCCTGCCTCCGCTGAAATTCTGCATGACCTGCATGAGCTCTGCAAACCAGAAGGCGAGGAGCAGTTGTTGACCGCCTCGGCGGGCAATAGTGCGCCCGCTGAGGCTGCGGCATCTGCTGACGAGGTGATCGCTGCTCCTGAGCCTGAAGCGGTTGCCGAACCCGTTGCAGTCAATGGTGGCGGCTCTATCGATGAGATCTCGGCCGATGAGTTCGAGCGCTTGCTCGATGAACTGCATGGCGTCGGCGGAGCCCCGACTCCGGTTGCGAGTCCAGTGCTGACCGGTACGGGGGATATCACAGACGACGAGTTTGAAGCCTTGCTCGACCAGTTGCATGGTCAGGGTCAGCATAGCGGCGCACCTGAGACCAATCCGTTGAAGTCGGTGCAAAAAGAGGTTGACGAGCTGATCGATGATGATGAGTTCGAACGCCTGCTCGATGAGTTGCATGGTCGTGGTCAAGGGCCAAAAACCAGCATCACGCCCCCTGTTGCACCTACAGTCGCCACGCCGGAGCCAGCCGCCCCTGTGGCGCCGGCCCCCGTTGCCAAGCCAACGCCTGCACCTGCACCCAAACCGGCAGCCGCGCCTGTTGCTGCCGCCAAACCGGCACCGGCCCCCGTCAAGCAAGCCACTGCGCCAGCAGAGAATGCGGTGCAAAGCGATACCACTGTGCGGGTGGATACCAAGACCCTGGACGTCATCATGAACATGGTGGGGGAACTGGTGCTGGTACGTAATCGTTTGGTGAGCCTCGGGATCGCCAGCAACGATGAAGACATGTCAAAAGCGGTTGCCAATCTGGATGTGGTGACCGCAGATCTGCAAGGCGCCGTGATGAAGACGCGCATGCAGCCCATCAAGAAAGTATTCGGCCGCTTCCCCCGGGTCGTGCGCGATCTGGCCCGCACCCTCAAGAAAGATATTGAGCTGGTGATGGTCGGGGAAGAGACAGATCTGGACAAGAACCTAGTTGAGGCCCTGGCCGATCCGCTGGTTCACTTGGTGCGCAACTCCTGCGACCATGGGGTCGAGATGCCGGATGTGCGGGAAAAAGCGGGCAAGCCACGGCAGGGTACCATTACCCTGAGCGCTTCCCAGCAGGGTGACCACATTCTGCTTTGTATCGAAGACGATGGCGCTGGCATGGATCCGGAGAAGCTCAAGTCCATCGCCATCAATCGTGGCGTACTGGATGCAGACACGGCGGCGCGCATGAGTGACAGCGATGCCTATAACCTGATTTTTGCTCCCGGTTTCTCGACCAAGTCCGAGATTTCCGATATCTCCGGCCGTGGTGTTGGCATGGATGTGGTGAAGACCAGCATAGTGAGCCTCAATGGCTCTGTGCATATCGACTCTACCTGGGGTAAGGGCACTCGCCTCGAGATCAAGGTGCCCTTGACCCTAGCCATCTTGCCAACGCTGATGGTGGAAGTGGGCGAGCAGACATTTGCCTTGCCGCTGGGGTGTGTGAACGAGATTTTCCATCTGGACCTCAAGAAGGCCAACATGGTGGACGGTCAGCTCACCATCATAGTGCGCGACAAGGCCATCCCGCTCTTCTACCTGCACAAGTGGCTGGTAAAAGGGACAAACAAAAAGTCACGGCAGGATACGGGCCATGTGGTCATAGTGCAGATTGGCACTCAGCAGATAGGCTTTGTCGTGGATAATCTGATTGGCCAGGAAGAGGTGGTGATCAAGCCGCTGGACAACCTGCTGCAAGGAACCCCTGGCATGGCCGGGGCTACCATCACCAGCGATGGTGGTATTGCACTCATTCTGGATGTGCCGAGTCTGCTCAAAGCATATGCGCGTAGACATTGATAGCTCAGGCCCAAGGAGTTAGAAAAATAACAATGGCAGTCAAGGTATTAGTTGTCGACGACTCGAGCTTCTTCCGCCGCCGGGTCAGTGAGATCATCAATCAGGATCCTATGCTGACGGTGATCGATACGGCCCAGAATGGACGAGAAGCGGTAGACAAAGCACTGGCTCTGCGGCCGGATGTGATCACCATGGACATTGAGATGCCCGTGATGGATGGCATCAGTGCCGTGCGCGAGATCATGGCCAAGTGTCCTACTCCGATCCTGATGTTTTCCTCCCTGACCCATGAAGGGGCCAAGGCCACCCTCGATGCCCTGGATGCAGGCGCCCTCGACTTCCTGCCCAAGAAGTTCGAAGACATAGCCCGTGACAAGGACGAAGCCGTTCGCTTGTTGCAACAGCGGGTCAAGGAGATATCGCGCAAGCGCTTCCTGATGGCCGCGTCCGCCAGGCCAAAAGCGCCTGAACCTGCCGCTCGCAGCCCACTGGGCGGCTCGTTGTCACGTCCCGGCGATCGCCAGGTCGAGCCACAACGAGTCGCGCCGGTTGCCGCGTTTAAACGCAGCGGGAAAACCTACCAGCTGGTGGCTATCGGCACCTCTACCGGTGGCCCGGTGGCCCTGCAAAACGTGCTGACCAAATTGCCGGGCGATTTCCCTCATCCCATTCTGCTGATCCAGCACATGCCGGCAACCTTTACCGCCGCATTTGCCGCTCGCCTCAATGGTCTGTGCCAGATCGGGGTCAAGGAAGCGGAGGATGGTGATGTACTCAAACCCGGTCACGCCTATCTGGCTCCGGGTGGCAAACAGATGTTACTGGAAGGGCGTGGAGTTGGTGCTCGCATCCGGATCGTCGATGGCAATGACAAGGTCAACTACAAGCCGTGCGTGGACATCACCTTTGCATCGGCAGCCAAGACCTATGCCGACAAAGTACTTGCCATCGTATTGACCGGCATGGGGGCTGATGGTCGGGATGGCGCGCGTCTGCTCAAGGAGCAGGGCTCCACCATCTGGGCCCAGGATGAAGCTTCTTGCGTCGTATACGGTATGCCGCAAGCCGTCGCCAAGGCGGGCATCGCCACTGAGTCACTGCCGCTGGACCGGGTAGCACAACGTATTCTGGTTGAGCTGGGTCGCTAAAGATGGGCATGTTTGGCCTGATCCTGGCTCTGGGAGCCATTGCCATTGCTCAGCTATGGCATGGCGGCACCCTGCTCACCCTGCTCGATGGACCGGCATTTGTCATTGTCGTCGGTGGCACCTGGGGTGCCGTCATTTTGCAGACGCCGCGCAAATATCTGCTCGAGGCGATCAGGCAGCTGCGCTGGATGTTGTTCCCCCCTGGTTGGGATCTGGTCAATCAGGCTGAACGCTTGCAGGTATGGGCGGTGTTCGCCCGCCAGCAGGGCCTGCTGGCGCTTGAAAATCAGGCCGATCAGGAGAGTGACGAGTTCACGCGTCAGGGGCTCACCATGATAGTAGACGGGGTGTCGATAGATGATATTCGCATGTTGCTGGAAGCAGACATCGACATCGAGCAGGAGCGTAACGAGCACTCGGCCCGTGTCTTCGAGGCCATGGGGGGATACAGTCCGACCATCGGCATCATAGGCGCCGTGATGGGTCTGATCCAGGCCATGTTCCATCTGGAGGACCCGGCAGCCCTCGGTGCTGGCATTGCCGTTGCATTTGTTGCCACTATTTACGGGGTCGGCTTTGCCAACCTCTTTTATCTGCCGATTGCCAACCGCCTGCGTGCTTTTCATTATCATTACGCCCTGTTCCAGGAGATGACGCTGGAAGGTTTGATGGCGATTGCTCACGGTGAGAATGGCCCGCAGGTTGAACGGCGGTTGAAGGCTTATCTGAAAGGAGAGTAGCCATGCGCAAGCGCTATCGTTTGCATCTGCAAGGTCGAGAACATCTCGATCGCTGGCTGGTTTCCTACGCCGACTACATGACGCTGATCTTTGCGCTGTTTGTGGTGCTCTATTCGGTGGCGCTGGTCAACAAAGACAAATATCGCGCCGTCATCGACGGCATGACTCAAGCGTTCAACGTCATGCAGCCACGCAGTGATGGCCTGCTGGAAGGGCAGGGGAAGTCGCTGTTGAACAACGAGGTATCGGCTGCCCCCTCAGTGCTGGAGAGTGCTTTGCCGCCTTCTCCCTCCCTCGCTCCCATCTCCGGTGTGCCCATCAAACAAGATGGTATGACGCTTGCGAAGATAGACACGCAGCTGAAAGAGAGCATGGGCACTCTGGTCGATGCCGGGGTGGTCAAGCTCACGCTGGACGACAATTGGTTGACGGTGGAGTTGAGCTCGGGTCTCTTGTTTGGCAGCGGCAGTGCTTTTATGAGCACCAATGCCGACCCAGTGCTCAATACGCTTTCAGATATTCTGAAGCCGGTCGATAACTATGTGAGAGTAAGAGGCTATACAGATAACCAGCAGATAAATAATGAAATTTTTCGCTCCAACTGGACTCTGTCAGCGGCAAGGGCCGAGGCCGTGCTCACCGCTCTCATTGCCAAGGGCATAGCACCCCAGCGGCTTGCCTACGAGGCATACGGGGAGTTTTCTCCCTTTGCCGGGAATGACAGCGAGCAGGGACGCTTACAGAATCGCAAGGTGGTGGTCGCTATTTCCAAGTTCGCCTGGGCGCCACCCGCTCCCGTCAAGCCTGTGATGGTGGAGCCGGTTCCTGCAGTGCAACAGGCGGTAGAGGCAGGCGAGGTCAAGGTGATCACTCTGCCAGGTGGTGGCATACGCATAACAACAAGGCAGGATTGATACAGTGATTGTTTGGACGGTTGCCAACCAAAAAGGTGGGGTCGGTAAAACCACCACAGTGGTCTCGTTAGCCGGTATCCTGGCTCAGCGCGGCCAGCGGGTGCTATTGATTGACACCGATCCCCATGCTTCCCTGACCTCTTATCTCGATTTTGACTCGGATCGGCTGGACGGTACCCTCTATGAGCTGTTTCAGGCCGCCAAACCGACGGCCGAGCTGGTCAATAAACTGACGCTGCGAACCAAGTTTGAGAACATCCACCTGCTGCCCGCCTCCATTACCCTGGCTACTCTGGATCGGGTGATGGGCAACCGGGAAGGCATGGGGTTGGTGATCAAGCGTGCCCTGCTGCGCATTCAGGATCAGTATGACTACGTGCTCATCGACTGTCCGCCTGTACTGGGGGTCATGATGGTCAACGCCCTGGCCGCCTGCGATCGGATTCTGGTGCCGGTTCAGACCGAGTTCCTGGCCCTCAAGGGGTTGGAGCGGATGATGAAGACCTTCGAGATCATGCAGCGATCCAAGCGGGAGAAGTTCCGCTTCACCGTGATACCCACCATGTTTGACAAGCGTACCCGTGCCTCTCTGATGACACTGAAGTCCATCAAGGATCAACATGGCGATGCGGTATGGAACGCTGTCATCCCCATAGACACCAAGTTTCGGGATGCCAGCTTGCTCCACATTCCTCCTTCCATTTATTCGCCGAGTAGTCGCGGCACTTATGCCTATGAGACCTTGCTCAACTATCTTGATGCCCAGGAGCGTCAACGTGCTCATGAGGTGGCATCATGAGTGACACGACCCAAGTCAGGGCCATGGATGATTACTTCCACTCCCTGTTGCTGGATGAGGCGCTGTTGCCTGAACTGCCAGAGGTGCCGGAACCTGCGCCCGTTGTCCGGCTGCAACGCCAGCCTCAGGTGCAGCCCGAGGTGGTGGTACAGCCCTATCTGGAGGCAGATGAGCGACTCGAACAACTGAGCGAGCTGCTTGCCCAGGTGGGTCAGGTACAGTTTGAGATGGACGCCCTGAGCCACGAAGAGGTGATCAGCGAGCCTCTGCAGATCGAGGCCGAAGATGCCTTGCTGCCGGTTGAACCCGTATGGCCGGAGGAGATGCCAGCCACTGCGGTGGTAGAGCCATCGGCGCTGGTGATGACAGAGATGGCGGTGGAACTGGCCCCTCAGGCAGAAGTCGTACCATCTACCTGGGAGAATATCGATACCGGCAAGGAGTTCCAGGCGCTCTTCTTCGAAGTTGCCGGCGTCACCTTCGCGGTGCCCCTGACCGAGCTTGGCGGTATCCATCAGCTGGGAGAGGTCTCGTCACTGTTCGGTCAGCCGGATTGGTACCGTGGCATCATGACCTCGCGCGAGCAGAAGATGAATGTGGTGGATACGGCGCAGTGGGTGATGCCGGGTCAGCATCTGGAAATAGCAGATTACAAATATCTGATCATGCTGGGCGAATCCCCCTGGGGACTCGCCTGCCATCATCTGAAGGGCACAGAGTTATTGCATCGTGATCAGGTCAAATGGCGTCACCAGGAGGGCAAGCGCCCTTGGCTGGCAGGCATGGTCAAGGAGAAGATGTGTGCCCTGCTGCACGTCAGGGAATTGCTCCTGTTGCTGGAGCGTGGGGTCAACATAGAAGGTCGCTGATAACTTCTGCACTTGTGCTGTTTTATTGCTAGTTTTACCAGTAGACGTTTTCATAAAAGGAATAAAAACATGACAGAAAAGCGCAATATTGCACAGAATCTGGCCGAAGATGAAGTGCTGCAATGGGTCACCTTCCAGCTGGAAAATGAAACCTACGGCATCAACGTGATGCAGGTGCAAGAGGTGTTGCGCTACACCGAAATCGCCCCTGTGCCAGGTGCGCCCGAGTATGTGCTGGGCATCATCAACCTGCGCGGCAACGTGGTGACTGTCATTGATACCCGCTCCCGTTTCGGCCTGCCTTCCGGCGATGTGAGCGAGAACTCGCGCATCGTCATTATCGAGGCGGAGAAACAGGTGATCGGCATCATGGTCGATAGCGTGGCCGAGGTGGTCTATCTGCGTTCCTCCGAGATCGATGCCGCCCCTGCGGTGGGTACCGAGGAGAGCGCCAAGTTCATTCAGGGCGTCAGCAACCGCGATGGTCAGCTGCTGATCCTGGTCGATCTGAACAAGCTGCTCTCCGATGAAGAGTGGGAAGATATTGGTTCCCTCTGATAGGAAAATGATGTGTTGATGATTGAAATAGCCGCCTTGGGGGTGTCCTTGCTGGCGTTGGTGCTGGCCCTGTACGGGGTGATCAGCAGCCGACGTGGCCAGCGAGAGTCCGAGGCCAAGGTGGAGACGCTGCAAGGCCAGCTTGAGAGTCTGCGCAAGCAGATGATGGAGCTGCACACGGGGGCCATCGGCATGGGTCAGCGTTTGCAGTCCGTTGAAGGGGCCATGCAGCAGGTCAATGATCGCCAGCAGGAGCTGACCCTGCAGGATCCGGAACGCCGCCTTTACAGCCGTGCCGCCAAAATGGTGGAACTGGGCGCCGACCTCGACGAGGTCATGAATGAATGTGAATTGCCGAAGGCCGAGGCAGAACTGTTGATTTCATTGCGAAAAGGCCGCTCATAGATCCTCAGGAAGGCACCCGCCTTCCTGATTTTTTTCACCCGTTTGGCGTGCCCAAAAGGCGGGATCTCCCCCACAAATCCTGCTGATAGTTGGCATCTTTGAAAAGACGCTCTCCAATATTGTGTTAATATGCAGGCCGCTTCTTTTCACTGATTACATCCTCATGCTGCTTCAAATTAACAATCTGAGCTGCGTGCGTGAAGATCGCACTCTGTTTGAACATCTCTACTTTGCGGTGGCTCCCGGCGATCTGGTGCAAATTGAAGGCCCCAACGGGGTGGGGAAGACCAGCCTGCTCCGGCTGCTGACCGGTTTGTCGCAGCCGTTTGCCGGTGAAGTGTGCTGGAATGGCGAGAATATCCGCAGCTGTCGTGATGAATATCATGCCAATCTGCTCTATCTGGGCCATCAGCCTGGCGTCAAGGCGGCGCTGACGCCGCTCGAAAATCTCACCTTCTATCAAAAGTTGCATCATCCGGCTCAAGCGACGGTGGACTTGTGGCGGGTGCTCGCCCAGGTCGGCCTGGCCGGGTTTGAGGATTATCCTACCGGGCAGCTCTCCGCCGGCCAGCAGCGTAGGGTCGCGCTGGCCAGGCTCTGGCTCAGTGACAAGCCGGCACTCTGGATCCTGGATGAGCCTTTTACCGCCATCGACAAGCAGGGAGTCAAGGTGCTGGAGCGGTTGTTCCTGGCCCATGCCGAGCGGGGTGGCATGGTGATCCTCACCACCCATCAGGACATGACTCTGATGGAAGGGCGGTTGAAGACCCTCTCCCTCACGCCCTTGCTGCAGGAGTAGTTTGATGTTGCGCGCCGTAATCCACCTTATTCATCGCGAGTTGCTGATGGCCCTGCGCCAGCGCTCCGACATACTCAACCCGCTCTGGTTCTTCCTCATCGTCATCACCTTGTTTCCCCTTGGCATAGGCCCCGAGCCCAAGCTGCTGGCCCGTATCGCACCCGGTATCATCTGGGTGGCGGCCCTGTTGGCGGCCATGCTCTCACTGGAGCGGCTGTTTCGCGATGACTTCAGCGACGGGGCGCTGGAGCAGATGATGCTGATGCCTCATCCGCTCGGGCTGCTGGCGCTGGCAAAAGTGATCGCTCACTGGTTGTTGACCGGTCTGCCACTGCTGCTGATATCCCCGCTGCTCGCCATCCTGCTGTCGCTGGACATGAACACCTATCTGGCGGTGGTCGCCACCCTGGCGCTGGGGACGCCCGTGTTGAGCCTGCTCGGGGCAGTTGGCGTCGCCCTGACGGTGGGGCTGCGCAAGGGCGGTGTCTTGCTGAGCCTGCTGATCCTGCCGCTCTATATTCCGGTACTGATTTTTGCCACGTCCGCCATCGATGCGGCGGGCATGGGGCTGCCCTATTCGGGTCAGCTCGCGATTTTGGGGGCCATGCTGGCCGGTGCGCTGACCCTGACCCCCTTGGCGGTCTCGGCGGCGCTGCGGGTCAGCGTGAACTGATGAAAGCTGTGGTAAGGCGGCTCGGGATGGGCTGTTATAAAAAATATAATTGAGATAGATCAAGGGGATGGCTGCTTATTGCTTTCGGGGGATGTGATGTTTTCCGGCAGTGGGTATGGTAGGCCTCGCCACTATATTAATAACAGAAAGGTTTTGTGAGCTATGTGGAAATGGTTGCACCCTTACGCTAAACCCGAGCGCGCCTATCAGCTGGCAGGGACCTTGCTGCCCTGGTTTGCCGTGACAAGCCTGCTGGCGTTCATCATAGGCACCCTCTGGGGCCTGGCTTTTGCCCCCGCTGATTATCAGCAGGGTGACTCCTTCCGGATCATCTACATCCATGTGCCGGCCGCCATCCTCTCCATGGGGGCTTATTCCACCATGGCGGTGGCCGCCTTCATCGGGCTGGTGTGGCAACTGCGGATGGCCGACATGACGGTGGCCGCCGTTGCGCCGGTCGGCGCCGTGTTCACCTTCATCGCGCTGTTTACCGGCGCCGCCTGGGGCAAGCCCATGTGGGGCACCTGGTGGGTATGGGATGCCCGTCTTACCTCGGAGCTTATTCTGCTGTTCCTCTATCTGGGGGTGATCGCGCTCTACAACGCCTTCAGCGACAAGGTGCTGGCCGGTCGCGCCGCCGGCATTCTGGCGCTGGTGGGGGTGATCAACCTGCCCATCATTCACTACTCGGTGGAGTGGTGGAACACTTTGCATCAGGGCGCCAGCATCACCAAGTTTGACAAGCCCTCCATCTCCCCCGAGATGCTGTGGCCGCTGCTCATCATGATACTGGCGTTTGCCACCTTCCTCGGTGCCCTCTCCCTGATGCGTTTTCGCAACGAGCTCTTGATGCGGGAGTGGCATCGCCCCTGGGTCATCGATCTTGCCAAGCAGGAGAAGTAAGCATGCACTTTGCCTCTTTCAGTGACTTCATGGCGATGGGTGGGTATGCCTTCTATGTCTGGCTCTCCTTCGGTCTGACCCTGATCTGCCTGGTCGGCATCGTCATTTCCACCCGGTTGAAGACCCGCAGCCTGCTCGGCGAATTGCGCAGCAAGCAGGCCCGTGAGACCCGCCGCAAGGCGGCCCAGCAGATGGAGAACACCCTATGAACCCGAGACGCAAGAAACGCCTCACCATCATACTGGCGATAAGTCTTGGCCTCGCCGCCGTGATAGGCCTGGTGCTCTATGCCCTCAGCCAGAATATCGATCTCTTCTATACCCCGAGCGAGCTGGTGGAGGGCAAGGGGCCGGACAAGATCAAGCCGGAAGAGGGACAGCGCCTGCGCATCGGTGGCCTGGTGGTGCCGGGCTCTGTGCAGCGGGATCAGCAGAGCCTCAAGGTGGCCTTCAAGCTGGTGGACAACGGCGGCCATCTGGTGACCGTCGAGTTTGACGGCATACTGCCCGACCTCTTCCGTGAGGGGCAGGGCATAGTGGCCCAGGGTACCCTCAAGAACGCCACCACTGTGGAGGCGTTCGAGGTGCTGGCCAAGCACGATGAGAACTACATGCCGCCGGAAGTGGCCGATGCCACCAATGGCATGCATTTCAAGCCGGAATATACCGAGGCGCAGTTGAAGGGAGCCAAGCAATGATCCCGACAGCATTCGCACCGCTTCCACCATTTCAAGCCGGTTTACAGGTTCGTGCTGCGGCTCATTTGAAAGGAGTTCAGCCATGATCCCGGAATTAGGACAGTTTTCACTGATCCTGGCCTTTGCCACCGCCCTGCTGCTGGGTGTCTATCCCTTGCTCGGTGCCCAGTGGGGGCGGCTTGGCATGATGTCGGCGGCCCGTCCGCTGGCCTATGCCCAGTTCCTGCTGCTGTTGCTGTCCTTCCTGTGCCTGACCTGGGCCTTCATCGACAATGATTTTACCGTGCAGTATGTGGCCACCAACTCCAACACCCTGTTGCCGCTGGCGTATCGGATTTCCGCCGTCTGGGGCGCCCACGAGGGCTCCTTGCTGCTGTGGGTGCTGACCCTGGGTGGCTGGACGGCTGCGGTGGCCCTGTTCAGCCGCAGCCTGCCGCTCGATGCGGTGGCGCGGGTACTCGGCGTGCTGGGGCTGATCTCGGTCGGTTTCACCGCCTTCGTGCTGTTCACCTCGGATCCTTTCACCCGCACGCTGCCTTACTTCCCGGTGGATGGACGCGACCTCAACCCACTGTTGCAGGATCCCGGCCTCATCTTCCACCCACCCATGCTCTACATGGGCTATGTGGGCTTCTCGGTGGCCTTTGCTTTTGCCATCGCCTCCCTGATGACGGGGCGCCTCGACGCCACCTGGGCCCGCTGGTCCCGTCCCTGGACCATGGCGGCCTGGGTCTTCCTGACTCTGGGCATAGTGCTCGGCTCCTGGTGGGCTTATTACGAGCTCGGCTGGGGTGGCTGGTGGTTCTGGGATCCGGTGGAAAACGCCTCCTTCATGCCCTGGCTGGCGGGCACTGCCCTGCTGCACTCGCTGGCGGTGAGCGAGAAGCGGGCCACCTTCAAGGCCTGGACAGTGCTGCTGGCGCTCTCCGCCTTCTCCCTGAGCCTGCTCGGCACCTTCCTGGTGCGCTCCGGCGTGCTGGTCTCGGTGCATGCGTTCGCCTCCGACCCGACCCGCGGCCTGTTCATTCTGGGCTTCCTGCTGGCAGTGATCGGCAGCTCGCTCTTGCTGTTTGCCTTCAAGGGCTCGCAGGTGAAGAGCCATGGCAAGCATGAGCTGTGGAGTCGCGAGACCCTGTTGCTGTGCAACAACATCATGCTGGTGGCGGGTCTGCTGACCGTGTTGCTCGGCACCTTGTTGCCGCTGGTGCACAAGGAACTGGGGCTTGGCAGCATCTCCATCGGCACCCCCTTCTTCAACCACATCTACAGCTGGCTGATCATTCCGTTTGCCCTACTGCTGGGGGTGGGCCCGCTGTTTCGCTGGCGCCGTCAGGATCTCGGTGAGCTCAAGGGCAAGGTGATCCTGGCACTGGTGCTGAGCCTGGCCGCCGCCTTCCTGCTGCCGCAGCTCTTTGCCGAGGAGTTCAAACCCTGGGCCGCGCTCGGCATAGGCCTCGGGGCCTGGATCATCATCACCAGCATCCAGGAGACCTGGGTGCGCGCCACCCACAAGCACCGTTTTGCCGTGGGGGTGCGCAAGCTTGGCAACAGCCACTGGGCCATGATCCTGGGGCATGTGGGGCTGGCGGTCAGCATCATAGGCATCGCCTGCACCCAGAACTACAGCATCGAAAAGGATCTGCGCATGCAGGCCGGCGATCGCGTCCAGTTTGCCGACTACGAGTTCGTCTTCACCGGTATCAAGGAGAAGAACGGCCCCAACTACGACGGCTTCAAGGGGGTGCTGGAAGTGCACAAGGATGGCAAGCAGATCGCCCTGCTCAAGCCCGAGAAGCGGATGTACAAGGTGAGCCGCATGCCGATGACGGAAGCGGCCATAGACGCAGGCTTCACCCGGGATCTCTACGCGGCGCTCGGTGAGCAGCTCGACAACGGTGCCTGGGCGGTGCGGATCTACTACAAACCCTTCGTGCGCTGGATTTGGTTCGGCGGTGTCTTCATGGCCATCGGCGGTGTGCTGGCGATGCTGGACAAGCGTTACCGTTTCGGCCGTCGTGACGAGGAGGCCAAGGCATGAGCAAAAAGACCTGGTTGTTTCTGATCCCTTTCATCATCTTTCTGCTGGGGGCCGTCTTCCTGTTTCGCGGGCTTTACTCAGACCCCACCAAGCTCGAATCCGTGATGGTGGGCAAAGAGGTGCCGGTGTTCACCCTGCAGGACATCTATGACCTGAACAAGCAGCATGACAGGAGCATCCTCAAGGGTCGCCCCATGCTGCTCAACGTCTGGGCCACCTGGTGCCCGACCTGCTATGGGGAGCATACCTATCTCAAGCAGCTGGCGGGGCAGGGGATCTACATAGTCGGCATGAACTACAAGGATGAGCGCGCCAAGGCCATCAACTGGCTGGCGGAGCTCGGCAACCCCTACCAGATCAACCTGTATGATCCGGATGGCATGCTGGGGCTGGATCTGGGGGTCTACGGCGCGCCCGAGACCTTCTTCATCGACAGCCAGGGCATCATCCGCTATCGCCACGTGGGGGACGTCAACCCCGAAGTCTGGGCATCGACCCTCAAACCCATCTTTGATGCCATGAAGTGAGGGAGAGCCTGATGAGAGTATTGATTGCATCCCTGCTGTTGCTGGCAGGATTGGGTGGCGCCGGTCAGGTGCTGGCCGCCATCGATGTCTACACCTTCGACAACGATGCCCAGGAGCAGACCTTTCGCGAGCTGACCCGCGAGCTGCGTTGCCCCAAGTGCCAGAACCAGGACATAGCCGACTCCAATGCGGGTCTGGCCAAGGACTTGCGGGACAAGACCTACCAGATGGTGCGCGAGGGCAAGGAGAAGCAGGAAGTGGTGGACTACATGGTCGCCCGCTACGGCAACTTCATTCTGTATAACCCGCCGCTGATGGCGTCGACCCTGATCCTCTGGCTGGGCCCGCTGCTGGTGATCGTCATAGGTGTCGTCACTGTGGTGGTGCGCAGCCGCCGCCGTCCCGCGGCGGCCAGGCCGACGGATAGCGCCCTGAGCGCGGAGGAGCAGCGTCGTCTGACTGCCCTGCTCAAAGAGGAAGAGAAACAATGACCGCATTTTGGATAGTGATCGCGGCCCTGCTGGTGCTGGTGAGTCTGGCGCTGGTACTGCCGCTGTGGCGCGGCGAGGGCAAGCAGAGCATCAGCCGTTCGGCCCTCAACAAGCAGCTCTATCGCCAGCGTCTGCTGGAGATAGGCGAAGAGCGTGAACAGGGCATATTGGCGGAGGAGCCGGACTCCCTGGTCGAGCTGCAACGCAGCCTGCTGGACGACATTCCCGACGTGGAGCAGACCGCCCGGGGTGGCAAGAGTCTTATTTGGATTCCGGGCGTGCTGGTGCTGGTGGTGGTGAGTCTGGGACTCTATTACCAGCTCGGCTCCTGGCGGGAAGTCCAGCGCTGGCAGGATGCCAACAGCCGGTTGGGTGAGCTGAGCAACCGCATCCTGGTGGAGCGGGATGCCCAGGTGACCGAGCAGGATCTGATGGACTTCATGCTGGGCTTGCGCACCCGTCTGAAAGACGAACCGAACGATTATCGCGGCTGGCTGCTGCTGGGTCGCCTGTCGCTGGATGGCAATGATCCCGAGATGGCCCGCGAGGCGCTGGAGCGGGCCTATGCGCTGGCACCACAGAAGGCCATGGTGGCCGTGCCTTATGCCCAGGCGCTGATGATGACTGGGGATGACGCCCAGGCCGATGAGCTGCTGCGTAGCGCCATCGCGCTGGATCCGGCCAACATAGAGGCCCGCTCCGTCTATGCCTTCATGGCGCTGCAAAAAGAGGACTTCAAGACGGCGCTGCTGCGCTGGCGCGAGATGTTGCCGCTGATGGAGAAGGGCTCTACCCGCTACGCCATGGTGGAGCGTTCCATCGACTATGCCGAGCAGCAACTGAAGCAGCGTGGCATGGCGGCGCCAAGCGTGCCGGCGACCCAAAGCGAACAGGCACAAACCCAGGCTCCTGCCCAGGTGCAGGAAGTGAAGGCCGGGGAGTTCCCACTGCACGTCACCCTGGCTCCCGGCATCCAGTTGCCGGAGGATGCCCATCTGTTCGTGTTTGCGGTGATCCCCAATGGCCCGCCCATGCCCATCGCGGTTAAACGCATCCCAGGACCCCAGTTCCCGCTGACCCTGTCACTGGGGGATGGCGATGCCATGATGGAGGGGAGCAAGCTTGCTGCCTACCCGCAGTTGCAGTTCAAGGCGCGGCTCTCCCGCGGTGGCAACGTCATGAACAAGGAAGGGGCGTTTGAAGGGGTATCGGCTCCGATCCCGACGGACGCCATTCCGTCAGCACCGATTGACATCCGCATCGATCACGCCCTCTAATACTCCTTTGGCCCGGCCCCTCGATGGGGCCGGGCTGCCTATAATTCAGATTAATCACAATAAAAAGCTAGGACTTCCATATGTATGTGCGTTTAGGGGCATTGATGGTGGCGTTGTTGCTGGGTGGCTGTGCAGGTGGTCCGCCCAAGCCGGGCCCCGAAAGTCTTGACCTCAAGGAGACCCCGAGCCGACCAGAGGCGACCAGCACGGCCAGCGATGGCCGTGACCCGTTCCAAGGGGCCAACCGGGCCATGTGGGCGGTCAACTACGATGTGCTTGAGCCCTATGTAGCCCGCCCCGTGGTGCATGGCTATGCCCGCTACATTCCGCAAGGGATGAAGGACGGCATCGAGAACCTGGTCGAGAACTTCAACGAGCCGAGCAGCATGGTCAACCACCTGATCACGGGAGATCTGAAGGGGGCGGGGACCAACCTGGGCCGCTTTACCCTCAACACGACCCTGGGTCTGCTGGGGATCTTCGATGTGGCCAGGCATACCGGGCTCGAGCGCAACAAGCTGGAACTCAATACGGTGCTGGGGCGCGCCGACATCGGTGATGGCGCCTATCTGATGGTGCCCGTCTACGGCCCGACCACGACCCGCAAGCTGGTGGGGGATACCATAGATACCATTTACTTCCCCTATGCCCTGCTGACCTTGCCGCTGCGCATCACGCACTGGGCGCTGGATGGCCTGGGTACGCGATCCAAGCTGATCGATCAGGAGCGGATCATCGACAACGCGCTCGATCCTTATGCCCTGACCAAGGACTTCTATCTGCAATACAACCAGAACAAGGTGACGGGTCGCCAGACCGAGCTCAAGCAGGAGCAGAAGGAGAAGGTGGACGACACCAATCTGGATGAGTACCTGGATGAAATCGATCAGTGATGCCACTGGCTGTGCAACAAAGGCGCCAGCGGGCGCCTTTTTCATCTCAGTGCAGCGGATGCCGCCCATAAAAAAACGCCCCGCAGTGCGGGGCGTTTTGGCAAGAAGCGGCTATCAGGCAGCCAGGTTCTTGGCCACGAATTCCCAGTTGACCAGGGTCCAGAAGGTTTCCATGTACTTCGGACGCAGGTTGCGGAAATCGATGTAGTAGGCGTGCTCCCACAGGTCGACGGTCAGCAGCGGGGTAGTCCCGGCTTCGGTCAGCGGGCAACCGGCGTTGGAAGTGTTGACGATGGCCAGGGAGCCGTCGGCTTTCTTCACCAGCCAAGTCCAGCTGGAGCCGAAGTTGCCGATGGCAGACTTGGTGAACGCATCCTTGAACTCGGCGAAGGAGCCGAATGCCTTGTTGATGGCATCAGCCAGGGCACCGGTCGGCTCGTTGCCGCCGTTCGGGGAGAGGCAGTGCCAGTAGAAGGTGTGGTTCCAGATCTGGGCGGCGTTGTTGAAGATGCCGCCAGTGGAAGTCTTGATGATCTCTTCCAGGGACTTGCCTTCAAATTCGGTACCCGGCACCAGATTGTTCAGGTTGACCACATAGGTGTTGTGGTGCTTGCCGTGATGGTATTCCAGAGTTTCCTGGGAGATGTGCGGTTCCAGAGCATTGATTGCATAGGGCAGAGCGGGAAGTTCGAATGCCATTTTCTACTCTCCATTGGCTGGCCGTGCGAAGGCGACGGTTGCAAGACATTGCGTACTCTTTTCTATTTTGAAAAGAATTGTTCTTGAAATGATGGGGCCAGTTGGCCCAAAGCCCATCGATTGTACCAGCATCAAAGATGGGCTAACAACTCTTGATTCTCGCCATGACTTGGATCAAGCTGCGGCGTATTGATTCATCACTTCTTGCATCCAGGACGGTTTGTCAGTTTGTGGTCTGCCCGGATTGCAGTAGAATGGCCGCCGAAATCGCTCTAGTGAGGCACCTATGGAAACTATTGAAAAGATCAAACAGCAGCTGGCTGACAATCCCATCATCCTTTACATGAAGGGTTCCCCCAAGCTACCCAGCTGCGGTTTCTCTGCCCAGGCCTCCCAGGCCATGATGTCCTGTGGCGAACCGTTTGCTTACGTCGACATACTGCAAAACCCGGACATCCGTGCCGAGTTGCCGAAGTTTGCCAACTGGCCCACCTTCCCGCAGCTGTGGGTCGAGGGTGAGCTGGTCGGTGGCTGTGACATCATGATCGAGATGTTCCAGGCCGGCGAGCTGCAGACCCTGATCAAGGAAGTGGCCGCCAAGCACAAGCAGGATGACGCTGCCGCCGAATAAGGTCGCATCTGCATCATGCAAAAAGGGGAGCCAATGGCTCCCCTTTTTTATTCATCGTGTCGACGGCCAGAACCTGTTCACGATTTGTCACGAGAGGCTGTCAGCAAGGTGAAGAGCCGCGGAGGAACCGGAGTGTGTAAATACACATGAACCCCTTGGTTTCACATAAGCGAGCAGCACATGAGCCTTGATCACGGCCTCGCAGTAAGATCGTGAGCGGGTTCTCAGCTGATGCGCTCGATGCGAGCCATGTAGAAGCCGTCAAAACCGGTCGCGGACGGGCTGACGGTGTGGTCATCCCGCAGACGATAGTTGTCGTTGGCAGCCAGGAACTTGTCCACCTGCTGGCGGTTTTCCTGGGGCAGGATGGAGCAGGTTGCATAGACCAGCAGACCACCGACCTTCACCATCTGGCTGTAGCGCTGCAGTATCTCTTCCTGCAGGGCTACCAGCACCGGCAGCCGCTCGGCGGTATCGCGCCACTTGGCATCCGGGTTGCGCTTGAGCACGCCCAGGCCCGAGCAGGGCACGTCCAGCAGCACGCGATCGGCGGTACCTTTGAGGCGCTTGACAGTCTTGCTGCTCTCGATGACGCGGGTTTCCACGTTGTGGGCACCGGCGCGGCGGGCGCGCTGCTTGAGGTTTTCCAGCTTCCACTCTTCCACATCCATTGCCAGCAGACGGCCCTTGCCGTTCATCATTGCGGCGATGTGCAGCGTCTTGCCGCCGGCGCCAGCACAGGCGTCTATGACGCGCATGCCAGGTGTCACTTCCAGCGCGGCAGCCACCAGCTGGGAGCCTGCATCCTGCTGCTCGAAGCAGCCATCGGCAAAGGCCTTGGTTCGAAACAGGGCGGCGTCCGAGGTGACCTGCAGGGCGGTCTCCACGCCCTCAACGGGAATAGTGGTGACATGCTCTTTGGCCAGAATGGCCTGCAGCTCTTCACGGGTGCACTTGAGGGTGTTGACCCGCAGATAACGCTTGGGCATCCAGGCCAGGGCGGCGCGCTCGGCAGGCCAGGCCTCGCCGAGTTGCTCGCTGCCAAGTTTTTCCAGCCAGCTGGGGCAACCGTCCATCAGCACGGGGTTCTTTTTCGCTTCGGTCAGGCGGCGACGGAATGCCTCCTCATTGAAACGATCCAGGGTCGGATGGTTGGGCTGAGCTATCTTGTGAAAAGCGTGCCAGCTGTGCAGCAGCGGCCAGACATTCTTCTCGGCCTGACGTACCTGAATGCCGGTCAGGGCGCAATAGAGGCTGAGGCGACGCAGCAGATCGCCAGTGACCAGAGCAATCCTTGCCTGTTCTTGCGGTTTGAGTTCGATGCCGGAGAAGTGACGGGCATAGGCGCGGTCCAGAGTGAGACCCTGGCCCAGCACATCGTCAACGATGGCAACGATCAGGTCCCCGAAACGGGGCAACAGTGGGGATTTGAGCATGAGATTAACCTTGGTCAGATAAAGACGAACCGTCGTCATGGTGACGCAGCTCTAAAACTGATAAATCCGCGCAATGATAGGGGCTAGACAGGGTTGGTGCAACACTCCCCATTCGGGGAATATACAGACGATGGCGCTGGACTAATCGGATCAGCAGGAAAATGATGCCGGTTACAGTTCAGGTAAGTGCATTTAAAAGGACTAAAAAGATGCAGTTGATGAAATATTCTCCCTTGGCGCTGGTCGTGGCCAGCCTGATGAGCTCGGGTGGCCTGGCGGCCAAGGAGTGGAACACGGTGGCGGCGCGCGCCACGGCGGCGGACGGCTATGAAGTGCGGGCCAACCAGTTCCGGGTGGCCAAGGTGCCACTCGATTACTTTGCCGGACTGCAGGCCGGGGCGCGTCAGCTGACCCTGCCGCTGCCGGACGGGGGGGAGGTGAGCTTCACCCTGCAGGCCTATGATCTGCTGCCCGCCGATCTCGCCGCCAGGTATCCCGAGATCCTGACCTTCAAGGGCCATAACCCGGCGGCGCCGGTGGAGACGGGTCGCTTCGACCTGGGCCCGCAAGGTTTCCACGCCATGTTCACTCACCAGGGCAAGACGGTGTTCGTCGATCCGCTGCGCAATGCCGAAGGCTATGCCGTCTATTACCAGCAGGATGCCTACAGCCGGTTGGAAGAGGAAGCTGACAAGGTGATCGGGGTCGACGCCAACACTCTGGCCCGCAAGGTGCAAGTGGATGGCAATGAACGCAAACGCTACGTCATCGCCATCTCGGCGACGGGGGAGTACACCCAATTCCACGGGGGATCCAAGGTGCTGACCATGGGGGCGATTGCCACCCTGCTCAACCGGGTCAACGAGGTATATCAGCGCGACGTGGGGGCAGAGTTCCAGCTGGCTAGCGGCAATGACGCCATCATCTTTACCGATCCGGCGAGCGATCCGTTCAGCAATGACGACACGGATTTCAATGTCAACGGCGCGGTACAGGCCAATGCACAGACCTTGCCCAGCGGGGCGCTGGGGCCATTCGACATAGGTCATGTGGTCAACACGGGCGGTGGTGGTCTGGCCGAATTGGGTGCGCTCTGTACGGCCACCAAGTCGGACGGCATGACAGGTTCATCCACCCCGGTGGGGGATGCCTTCTTTATCGACTATGTGGCCCACGAGATCGGTCACCAGTTCGGTGCCGACCACACCTTCAACGGCACCACCAAAAGCTGTGGCGGGGGCAACCGGGTCGCCGAGCAGGCGTTTGAACCGGGCAGCGGCACTTCCATCATGGCCTATGCCGGTATCTGTGATGACGAGAATATCCAGCCCCACAGTGACCCCTATTTCCACAGCAAGTCCATCGAGCAGATGCGGGCGCACATGGCGACCGTGCCGACTTGCGGCACCACGCTGCCCCTTGCCAACAATGCTCCCCAGGCGGCGGCCGGGGCCAGCTATATCATTCCGGCCAACACCCCGTTTGTGCTCAAGGGCGCCGGGGCTGATCTGGACAAGGATCCCCTGACCTACACCTGGGAGCAGACTGATCTGGGCAACCCGTCCAGCAGCGCCCTCGACATGATCGACGATGGCTCCCGTCCGCTGTTCCGCTTCGTGTCGCCGACCAGCTCGCCGGAGCGGATCCTGCCGAGCCTGCCATCCCTGCTCTCCGGCTCGCTGGCCAAGGGCGAGGCCTGGCCCACCACCAACCGGGATCTCAACTTCCGCCTCACTGTGCGTGACGGCAAGGGCGGCGTTGCCAGCGATGACATGAAGGTACAGGTGGTCAACACCGGCAGTGCCTTCCGCCTGACCAGCCCCCTTGGGGTCACGGTGACGCCGGGGGCCAGCCAGGCGGTCAGTTGGGATGTGGCAGGCACCAGTGCAGCCCCGATCAACTGCAGCAAGGTAGACCTGTTCGTGACTCAGGATGAGGGGGCAAGCTGGGCGACCCTGGCCAGCAGCCAGCCCAACAGCGGTTCGGCCACCGTTACTCTGCCGACCAACCTCACCAGCAGCGTCAGGCTGAAGGTAGCCTGCAGCGACAACATCTTCTTCGCCATCAGCCCGCTCAAGTTGCCTGTGGTGCAAAGTGGTGGCAACTCGGGCGGTGGTGGTGGCGGTACGCTCGGTTTTTGGACCCTGGCGCTGGCCCTGCTCGGCTGGCAACGGAGGCGGGCATGAGAGTCACCGGCTTGCTGCTGCTCACGCTGCTCGGGGGCTGTCAGGCGGATGCCGACACCCTGGAGCAGGCGGTCAGCGCCAGCCTTGCCAGGCAGGATTACCGGCTGATAGTGCGGGCCGGGCGCGGCGAAGTGGCGCCCGGTATTGCGGCGGGTGAGCAGGAAGCGGTCAAGGCGCGCTGTGGCGTGCGCTATCTGGAGGGCTTGGGGGATGTCATCAAACCCGATCAGAAAGAGGCTCAGGCCAGGCTGAGGGCCTACGCGGCCGAGTATAACCAGCGAATGCTGGCCCATTGCCTACCGGCTGCCGGCAAGCAATAAGCCCGCTGCCGGGTGTGGGCAGAAAGGGGAGGCGCAAGCCTCCCTTTCTTTTTGGGGCGTTGGCATTTGGCCGCCCTGAGGCTTGTACCCATGGCGTGCTCGTCGCACAATGCCAGCACGCATGGCCGCATTGGCGGCAAGAGAGAAGGAAAATCAAGATGATGGATGTGGCTGATCTGCGCCGTGAATACACCCGGGGCGGATTGCACCGGGCCGATCTGCCGGCCGACCCCCTGGCGCTGTTCGAGAAGTGGCTGGCCCAGGCCTGCGAGGCCAAGTTGACCGATCCCACCGCCATGGTGGTGGCGACCGTGGATGCCGAGGGGCAACCCTGGCAGCGCACCGTGCTGCTCAAGCATTACGACGCAGAGGGCATGGTGTTCTACACCAACATGGGCAGCCGCAAGGCGCACCAGCTGGAGGGCAACCCCCGCATCAGCCTGCTCTTCCCCTGGCACACCCTGGACCGCCAGGTGCATGTGACCGGCCGGGTGGAGAAGATGAGCACCTTCGAGGTAATGAAGTATTTCCACAGCCGTCCCAAGGACAGCCAGATAGCCGCCTGGGTTTCCAAGCAGTCGACCCGCATCTCGGCCCGCGGTGTGCTGGAGGCCAAGTTCCTCGAGCTCAAGCAGAAATTTGCCAAGGGCGAGGTGCCCTTGCCGAGTTTCTGGGGTGGCTATCGGGTGCGGATCGAGACGGTCGAATTCTGGCAGGGTGGCGAGCACCGGCTGCACGACCGCTTCTACTACAGCCGGGAAGGGGAAGGCTGGCACATAGAGCGGCTGGCGCCCTGATCCCCCGCTTATCCTCTGCAATCCTGTGCTGACAAGGAGTCTGTATGCGTCTGTATGGCGATCTGAGATCCGGCAACTGTTACAAGGTGTGGCTGCTGGCCCGTTGGCTTGAGCTGCCTCTCGACTGGGTCACGGTGGATATCCAGGCCGGTGACACCCAAACCCCGGCCTTTCTGGCCATGAACCCCAACGGCAAGATCCCCGTGCTGGCCATCGATGAAGGGGATGCGCTGGCCGAGTCCAACGCCATCCTCTTCTATCTGGCGCAGGGCTCGGCGCTCTGGCCGGCGGAGCCGCGTCAGCAAGCCGAGGTGCTCAAGTGGCTGTTCTTCGAGCAATACAGCCACGAGCCCTACATAGCGGTGGCGCGCTTCATCGTCCACTATCTGGGCCGCCCTGAGTCCCAGGAGGCGCGACTCGACGGCCTCAAGGCCGGTGGCGAGCGGGCGCTGGCAGTGATGGAGCAGCAGCTGAAACAGAGCCCCTACCTGTGCGGCGAGGCACCGACCATCGCCGATATCGCCCTCTATGCCTACACCCATGTGGCGGAGGAGGGAATCTTCTCCTTGCAGGGCTGGCCCGCCATCCAGGCCTGGATCGCCCGCCTCGAGGCTCACCCCCGCCACCTGAGCCTGCCTGCAGCCTGTCAGGCAAGCTGATGGAGCTGCTGATCGAGCGGGCGCTGTGGCAACCCGATTGGGCCCAAGTGTTGCAGGCCTGGCAACGGCAAGGCCATCGCTGGCAACTGCTGCTCAGCAAGGAGGCAGAGTCCCACCTGACAGAGGAGGATGACCTCTGGTCCACCTGCCGACCCGACGGCCTCCTCTCGGCCACTTCGCTGCTGGCCGCCTGGCTTGATGGCGATCTGAGCGCGGATCCTCATCTCGACCCCAGCTGTCAGATCCTGATCAGCGCGTCCCCCTCTCTGCTGACCCTGGCCAAGGAGAGCGGCCTGCTCACCCTGGGGCCGCTTGGGGCCGATCTGGTGCTGACCGCGGACGACGACATGGGCGCCGTGCTCAACCGCCTGCTCGCCCGCCGTTTGACCGTGCCCCTGCTGCGCGAGCCCGCTGCTGCGTCCTCCTCGTCTGCGCTGGTGCTGCGGCCGCTGCTGGCCGACGACGAGGCCGAAGTGGTGCGCTACTGCGGCGACGAGGCGCTCTCCCGCTATACCCTCAACATTCCTCACCCCTACCCGCCGGAAGGGGCCCGTGACTGGCTCGTCGGCAGCTGGCGCAAGGCGGCGCTGGGGCTGGGCTGGAGCTGGGCCATGACGCTGCCACAGGGGGATGAAGTGGCCCCGCTGGTCGGGGTGATCTCGCTGCACTGGAACGGCGAGCTGGCTTGGTGGGTCGGCGTCCCCTGGCAGAACCAGGGGCTGGCCACCCGGGCGGCGCAGCGGGTCAAGTCGTTTGCATTCGACACCTTGCAGCTGCCGGCACTGACTGCGCGCCACATGCCGGGCAACCTCGCCTCCGGCCGGGTGATGGCCAAGCTCGGCATGCACTATCGCGGGCTGCGCGGCCGAACCGCCCAGCAGCCTTGCGAGGTGAGTTATTGGCGACTGGACAGGGCCATCAGCCTGCCCGAGCCAGTGACCCTGCAACTGGCGCCCTGGCTGGCGGACGAGCGGGTGGCCGTGGCTATCCTGCAAGGTGCCGATGCACAGACAGGGTTGGACCATGGCCGCCCGTGGCAGCTCACCCTGTTTCTGGATGAGCAGGGCTATGACCCCGACTTGCCGGGGGTCGCCTCTGATGATGGAGCCTGGCTCGATGTCATCTGCTATCCGCTCAGTGAGCTGGATCTGGCCGAGCCCGAGCGGTTGCCTCTGCTGGGCGGTGTGCTGCTCAAGGACAGGGATGAGCAGGGGCTTGCCTGCCTGCTGCAACTGGCCAGCCTGCGGCGCCAGGGCCCCGTCCTGCTTACCCGCGCGCAGCGACAGCAGCGGCTCGGCTGGATTGGCAAGATGGCGCGTCGCGCCGGCCTGCCCGCGACCGGGGCCAGTGCTGGAGACGCTGTGGCGGGGCGCTATCGCCTGCTCTGGTTGCTGGTGGAGCTGCCTGCTCTCATCGATGAGCTGGCCGGGCATTGGCATCAGGGGCCCGAGCATACGCTGGCCCGGCTTGAGCAAGACGATGCCGAGCTGTTTGCGGCCTACCGCGAGGCCATTGACACCCTGACGCCGGCGGCCTTGCTGGGGTTGCTGCGGCAACTTGCGGCTCGTTTTCCTGAGTCCACCCTCCCATTTCTGGACAAAGGTGCTCAGGCTGGCCGGCACTTTGTGGAATAATGCCCGCTCTGCTGTACGAGGAGTAACGCTGTATGCTGAGAACCGAGCGCCCCGGCGACATGTTGCCGGTCTATGAACTGGTGAGCGCCGCCTTTGGCCGTTCCGATGAGGCCGAACTGGTCAACCGCCTGCGCGAGTGTGGCGCCGCCGTGGTGACCATGGTCGAAGAGGAAGAGTACGAGTTCATGGGGCACCTGATGCTGAGCCCGATCACCATTAACGGCCTGGAAGGGCCCTGGCTCGGTCTGGCGCCGGTGGCCGTGCATCCGGACTGGCAGGGGCAGGGCATAGGCTCGGATCTGGTGCGTGAAGGGCTGGATACGGCGCTGGAGATGGACTGGAAGGCGGTGGTGGTGCTCGGCGACCCGACCTATTACGGTCGCTTCGGTTTTCGTCCCGCCAGCGAGTTCGGCCTGCACTGCATCTACGAGGTGCCCGCCGACTGTTTTCTGGCGATGGAGCTGCAGGAAGGGGGGCTGGCCGGCATGGCCGGCGAGGTACTCTACCACCCGCTGTTTGACGAGATCCCCGAAGAACAATGAGCAACAAAACGGCAGCCTTGAGGCTGCCGTTTTGTTATCTGAATGAGCAGCAAGCGCTCTGCTTTTCCCCCTCGAATAGCCGATGAGTCGCTGTTCTCCCCCGCTTAATCATCCTGGGCAGTATCTGCGGCCATGCAATTGAATAAACGCATCTTGGCCCCGTGTTGGGATATACGGATCAGCACAGTCATATCCCTGAATATGACGGTGCTGATCCGCTGTCTGACTGCACGTCGTTGCATTTTTCCGGATGTGTTTCGTTGCAATATCTTGTTACAATTTTTCTCTCAGCAAGATCTATTTTTGTCTAATGGCTAACACTTTCTGGTTTGACCTCATTATTGATGTTTGACTCAAATGAGGATGAAAAGGTAGGTTGTGAAATATATAAACAAGGAGGCCCAGCGCGATTGCCATGGTCTTGATTATCTATATTTGCCCTTGTCTTATATATATCGGTAGCGTTGCTGTCATTTGCGTATCAATCATTCTGATGCGGTAACCTATTTTAATTTCTCACCGGAAAACAACAACCATGTGCTCGGTCATGATGATATGGCCTGCCCGGCTATTGTCTGAAGATATCGATCAATCTGGAAAAACCATTGAGCACTGATAGGGATATATTATATGAAAAAACTTTCAGAAATAATCCATCGTGAAGTTTCACAGGGTCGTCGCGATTTCCTCACTTTCTCTTCCATGTCATTGCTTGGCTTGGCGGCGAGCAGCGTTTTTCCTGCCCCGGTGCAGGCCGCCATTTCTATCCTGAATAGTGGCACTTTCGCTGAACTGGATGCGATCGACTTTTACGTGATGGCGTCTAACCAGCCCGCCGTTGATTCAAATCGGGTCAACTTTGTACAAGAAACCGATGAAGCTCAATATCTTGCCCAGGTGATGTTTCAAGAGTTGATGAAGTTCGAATTCCAGTATCAGAACAGCTCATTAAGCGAAGCCTTAGGCCCTGGCATGAAGCCTAATAATAATGTGCTGACAATGAGTGATGGCATCAACTCGGTAAATACTATTTTCACCAGCAATCGACGCTATTTTACTGACAACATGGTTGAATATGTGAGTGGCTTGTTGCAGCACTCATATAGCAAACAAAAAGATGTCACAGTGGCTGACCGGAAGCTGTATAACTCTTGGGATATGGTGAAGGTAAATGCGAATATCAAGCAAGCAGAAAAGGGGACGCAATTTAAAGAGATTATCGACCAGCTATACTCTGTCGCCACCCATTATTGTCAAAGTGGAAAGTTAACCGCCTACAAAGCTGGGGGGGAAAGTTGGGCTCGTCAACTTATCGAACACTACTCCAAGAATGAGGTGTTAGACGAACTCATCAGTTCTTTTAAAGTTCAGGAGTTGGGAACAAACTCATCGTTTGAAATGGCGATGAGGAAAGTGTACAACACCATCAATAAAACAAGAGCGCTCAATATCTCATCCGGTAGTCACATCTCCAGTGATGAGCTGAAAAAATTTGAACGCACCATGGCGGGTTCTGTTTACAGTGGGTTTGCCATGAACATGAGCTGGGGTCATCAAAGCGAGAAATACACAGTCCTGGCCAACAGGAAAAATTTCGATGATGTGGTGACCTTGCTGAAAACTGAAAGCGGTACTCAGCGCACCTTCTGGAACAATTTCTTCAACCAAAATAGCCCGGATAGCTTCTGGAATGAACTGAATAATATGAGCTTGAGAACGAGCACCTTGCAGGATGGGGATGCCCGGCAGCGTATTCTTCAAAGATATCCTGCTCTGGCAGGGGCGACGGGCAGTATGGCTCCCACAGCCTTCTCCGGTGTGGCCCCCGCTGCCTTCTCCATAGATTCATTCCTTTCCGTGTTTACCTTGTTGCTGGGGGTGGGCAACTTTACCTGGTTGACTGCGACCGAGCGGGAGGAATGGAGCAATCCTGTTCCTTTGATGGAGTTGGGGGCGGCCCTTTTTGATGTGACATTGAATCTGATCCAGCTCGGTCGGTTCCTTGATAAAGTGACCATGTTTATTTATGGCAATGGTGAAGGCATCATAAATAGCATAGCGATTAATATGGGGAAATTCAGTCAATTCTTGAGCAATCTTACAGCCAAAGGCCAACATCTCACGAATGTGCTAGAGCGGCAGATAGCCAGCAAGATGTTTCTCGCCACTCAAAATATCGCTCGGGTTATCAATATATGTTTTATTGGATTGGCCGCGCTGGGGGCGGCCCTAGCCGCGTATAACCTATATCAGGCTGTTGAGGGCGGGGATGTTGGGGATATTATATTTGCTGCAATAAATATGTTGGTCGCCACGGTGGCGTTGGGCGTCGCCATTGCCTCTTTTATGGGGTTTGCCATTGCCGGTCCTTTGGGTATTATTATTGCGGTGATAGGCATAGTGGTGGCCATCGCCCAGTGGATCTACACGTTACTCAAGAAAGAAGAGATCAAACCTACCCCAATCGCGAGATATACCAACGAATATATTAAACCTCGGGGGCTTGAGTATGAAGACCTTGGTGCATATATTTGCCGGGTATCCAGTTACTGGAAGCGTACTCTGGTATGCGCATTCGATGCAAGGACCATGAATACCGATTGGGATTACGTCCCAAGTATCGCTGATCATGATAACCCGATTTATACTCAGCCAGGGGCATTGGTAACCTCCCCAAGAAATGGCAAGATTTATAACTTTGCCAATATTCAGAAGCCAGGCTACGGAAATATATCGAATTTCTTCACAGTGGGAGCCACAACACCAATCAGTAACTGGCGGCCGGGGAGTGATTTGCAGACCTGCTGGCATGCCGTTGAGAGTCAGGCAAGCAATAATAATCGCGCTGCAATATTCGTGGTGCTGGGCAACGGTTCAAGCTTTTCACGCGCCTTCTTGACCTCTCATCTGGAAGATGCCCCGACAAGTAGCAATGAGTTGACCAGTCAATTAAATCTGGAGTGGCAAGAATATCCGCTGGATGTAGTTGCCATCAATGGCCTTGATGAGACCATGTTCCTTATCTTTACTACCCGACATATCTATCAAGTGAAAGGTGGTGTAGCACGCAGGATAATATCTGACTTTGTCGGTCAGCGCGATGCACCGATAACCTATGGTCTTAATGCTCTGGCACTCGGTACCAACGTGAATTTGATCTATCGGTTAAATGGTCTGCAGGCTCCCGAGACTCGCTACCATTATCTGCTGGCCCGGGATGACAATGGTGATTATACCAGTATGAAATTACTGCGGACCATCAATAATCCCATGTCCTCAGACTCGCCGATTGTTGGCAGGTTGTTCAAGAAAACCAACGATCTGGTTTCGCGGATGGACTTTATGTATCACGATGGCAAAAGTGGTTATGCGCGCTATGGCGCAATTATGAATAAGACTGGCGATGCTTCATTGTCATTGCACAATGGGGTTGAGTTTCAGGTGCCGGATAATGGATTCAGATCCTTCTACAAGAATGCGTTTATTCCTAAATAACGCAGCCAGTACCCTCTCAATCCCTGGGCCATGAAGGGCCCGTATTGAGCGTGACAGTGTCGAAAATAAGCAGCGCCCTTATCGGCAAAACTCAAAAGCCCTCAGCGAGGGCTTTTTTTATGTCATCCCACGCTCTGCACAGGGTCTTGTTCAGGCGCTGGTATCGAGCAGGTTACCCTTGCGATCCTCGGCACCCGTCATGCCCTCCAGCTGTTTTCCAAGCGGGCTCTGCCGGTATTGCAGGTAGTCGATGCGCACCTGCTGGCGCTGGTAGCGATTCTCCATCCGATAGATGTCGGTGGCGCTGGGGGCGGTTGTTTCACTGCTCTCCTGCCCGCTTGCTTGCAGATAACGCTCCACCACGGCTTTATCCTGCTGGTGGGCGGCATAGGAGACCGCCATGGTTCTGCGGGCGCTTGCCTTCTCCTCGCTCTGCGCCTGCACCTCATCCTTCTTGTCCAGTGCCTGGTTGCGGGCCTGATTGATCTGCTCAGGCGTTACGTCGGGGTAGGAGGGATACTTGCTGTAATCGGGCAGCGGCATGGGCCGGGAGGTGATCTGCATGGCGACGCTTCTCTTCTGAACAGGGACGGACGCATGATACTGGTCCGGTTTCGCTCAAGAAAGCACCATCTGTTTGTTCGTCAAGAGTGGGTTCAGCTTCGCGAATCGATTGTTAATTGCACTGCCGCGGAGTAACAAAAAAGGCGCCATCAAGGCGCCTCTGTCGTTTCTGTCAGTCAGCCAAATCAGCTGAAGAACCAGTAACCACGGTTGACCAGCCGGGTCAGCAGTTGCAGGAAACCGGCCTGATCGGTAAGCGTAACCATGTCGGCCTGAGTGATGATGTCCTTGTCACACAGCAGGGAGATGGCGGCTGCATCTTCGCTTGCCAGGGTCCAGGCTTCGCCGTCGATATAGCACTGCTGACTGTCGCCGCTGAACCAGACGGTGCGCAGGCCAGGCACCTTGATGGCGGGCTCGCCCTGGGTCAGCAGGTCGGCCACTTCCTCGGCGCTGTAGTCAGGTTCGACCGGATTGACGTCCAGATCGTGCTTGGCTTCGGAGATCATGGTGCCGAACCACTCCTTGAACAGGGTCTCGTCATCGAGGGCCTGCTGCATCAGCTCGCGCAGACGGTGCAGCTCATGGGGCAAGATCTCGCCGTGGCGGGCGCGGGGCTTGAGATCCCCATCGCCGTAACGCTCGGTGCGCACCTCGTTGTCGATCAGGTGATCGGCAAAGGAGGATATGAGCGCTTTTGCGTCAGGCGCGCGGAAGCCCACGGAGAAGTTCATGGAAGGCTCGATGGCGTAGCCTTCGTGGGGGAATCCAGGCGGAATGTAGAGGATGTCGCCCGGCTCCATGATGACGTCGATGATCGCCTCGAACGGCTCGCAGTGCAGCAGCGCGGCGTGGGCGGCAAACTCGTTGAGAGGCTTGGCATCGCCGACGCGCCAGTGACGCTTGCCCAGGCCCTGGGTGATGAACACATCGTAGTTGTCGATGTGGGGACCGACACCCGCATGGGGGGTAGAGAAGCTCACCATCACATCGTCAAAGCGCCAGCCCGGAATGAACTGGAACGGCAGTGCCAGCTCGTTGACCTCGGGGGCCCAGTGGTTGCAGGCCTGCACCAGAATGGTCCAGTTCTCTTCGCCCAGATGGTCGTAAGATTCGAAGGGGCCGTGGGCCGCTTCCCACTTGTTGTCGAAGCGGGTCACCAGACGGGACTCGATAACCTCTTCCATGGCCAGGCCCGCCAGCTCGTCCGGGCTGATGGGATCCTGAAAATTCTTGAAGCCGCCCTTGATAAGGAGCGGGCGCTTCTGCCAGTAATGCTCGAGGAAGTGAGCGATATCCAGATTGAGTTCGTACATAGGTCTTCTCGTCAAAGGGTTCGACAAAGGTCAAGAGAGGTCTTGCCAGAGGCGGCTACCGGCCTCGGGCAAGCCCTCTTGCAAACTGTGTATAGGGTGTCACATAAAATAACCGGGGCCCTGTTGCAGATCATGCACAGGGCCCCGGTAGTGTCACTTGTCCGCTTATTTCAGCAGATCAACCAGACGCTGAGCCTGACCGATGTAGTTGGCCGGGGTCAGTTTCTTCAGCTCGACCTTGACCGCTTCCGGCAGTTCGAGGGTGTCGATGAAGGTGCGCATGCCTTCGGCATCGACGCGGCGACCACGGGTCAGCTCCTTGAGCTTCTCGTAGGGCTTCTCGATGCCGTAGCGGCGCATCACAGTCTGGATCGGCTCGGCCAGCACTTCCCAGTTGGCGTCCAGATCGGCGGCCATGGCACCGGCGTTGGCTTCCAGCTTGGAGATCCCCTTCAGGGTCGCCTGATAGGCAATCAGGGAGTAACCGACCGCCACACCCAGGTTGCGCAGCACGGTCGAATCGGTGAGGTCTCGCTGCCAGCGGGAGATGGGCAGCTTGGAGGCCAGGTGCTGGAACACGGCGTTGGCCAGACCCAGGTTGCCTTCGGAGTTCTCGAAGTCGATGGGGTTGACCTTGTGCGGCATGGTGGAGGAGCCGATTTCGCCCGCCACTGTGCGCTGCTTGAAGTGACCCAGCGAGATATAGCCCCACACGTCCCGATCGAAGTCGATGAGGATGGTGTTGAAGCGGGCCATGGCGTCAAACAGCTCGGCGATGTAGTCGTGCGGCTCGATCTGGGTGGTGTAGGGGTTCCAGTTCAGGCCGAGCGAAGTGACAAACTCCTCGGAGAACTGGTGCCAGTCCACTTCCGGATAGGCGCTGACGTGGGCGTTGTAGTTGCCGACCGCACCGTTGATCTTGCCGAGGATCTCCACCGCCATGATCTGCTTGAACTGGCGCTCCAGGCGATAGGCGACGTTGGCCATCTCCTTGCCCATGGTGCTCGGGGTCGCCGGCTGGCCGTGGGTGCGCGACAGCAGCGGCATGTCACGGTACTCGTGGGCCAGACGCTTGAGTTCGCTGATGAGCTTCTCGCAGTAAGGTTTGATGACCTCGTCACGGGCGGTTTTCAGCATCAGACCGTGGGAGTTGTTGTTGATGTCTTCCGAGGTACAGGCGAAGTGGATGAACTCGCTGACGGCGGCCAGCTCGGGGTTCACTTCAACCTTTTCTTTAAGGAAGTACTCCACCGCTTTCACATCATGGTTGGTGGTGCGCTCTATCTGTTTGATGCGGGCGGCGTCACTCTCGTTGAAGTTGAGGACTATGCCGTCGAGCAGGGCGTTGGCGGCCGCGCTCAGGGCAGGAACTTCCGGGATCCCGGCGTGGCTGGCCAGTTTCTGCAACCAGCGCACCTCAACTTCGACGCGAAAACGCAGCAGGCCGAATTCGGAGAAGATAGGGCGCAGGGCATCGGCCTTGTCGCCATAACGACCGTCAATCGGGGAAACAGCAGTCAGCGCGGACAGCTCCATGGGGTGAACTCCTGATGTTTGGTGTGGGGGTTAAAAACGTTTGGCCAATTCCACCATCTTCTTGCGAGCGAAGATGATCTGGGTGCGGCTGCCGCCGAGCTGGCGCCACAGCACGCAGGCACGGATGCCTGCCAGCAGCAGGGCGCGCACCTTGTGCTGCACCAGCGGCTGCTGCAGGAACAGCGGAGTACCCGCCACCTGGATGCGCGGCCCTATGGGGCTGATGAGATCGCTGTAGATGCTCGCCATGTTGGCCAGGATCTGCTCGTCGAGCAGATCGAAATGCTGTTGCTGGCGGCCGATCTGACCGATCCGCTCCCCCAGCATGTTGAGTATGTCCTTGCGCTTGGCCAGCTTGCGCTCCAGCGCGATCAGGCTGACCACGTAGCGGGTCAGTTCGGCGTTCTTCTGGCTGCCATCGGAGCCCAGCTGTTCGACCAGGGCGCGATAGCCATCACGAATGGCCAGGTGGTTGCCGAACACCTCCAGCGGCTGCTTGGGGTCGGTCACCAGCACGCTTTGCAGGCTCTCGCGCAGCGAGGCCTCATCACAGCTGCCGTCGCGCGCCACTTTCTGTACCAGATAGGCTGCCTGGCAGATGCCGGCAAAGGCCATGGTTCTGTCTTGGAATTTGTCAGTCATATGTTCACGGCCCTGTTTCGTTCATTCACTGGCTGATATCGCAGCAGGCCATGATCCGGCCCTGGCATTTTTCAGGCATCTCTCGTTGCCTTGTGCTGCTTGATCCTGCTGTTCGTTCAAACAGCGCCATTCCCGTTATTCAGTGGCGAGCCGTTTGGCATCGCGGCATCAATCTGAGCCTTCTCCCACGGGGGGAGAAGGGAGTCAAGTGCGCGGACGCCGGCAGGCTCCTGACCGGCTCACACCGGATGGCTGAAACGCTGTTCTATGATGCCGCCGCCCAGGCACACTTCCCCGTCATAGAAGACGGCGGACTGGCCCGGGGTCACTGCGGCCTGTTTCTCGTCGAAGATGACCCGGATGGTCTCATCGTCGATGGGCTGAATGAGGCAGGGGATGTCCTGCTGGCGATAGCGAGTCTTGACGGTGCAGCGACGCGGTGCGCGGATCGGGGTGCGATCCACCCAGTGCAGCTGGCTGGCAACCAGGCCGTCTGAGTAGAGGCGGGGGTGCTCGCCCTGCGCCACCACCAGCACGTTGCGCTCGACCTCTTTGTCGACCACATACCAGGCCTCTTCGGTGGCATCTTTGCGACCACCGATGCCGAGCCCCTTGCGCTGACCCAGGGTGTGATACATCAAGCCCTGATGCTCGCCGATCACCTTGCCGTCCACCGTTTCGATGGGGCCGGGCTGGGCGGGCAGGAACTTGGCCAGGAAGTCCTTGAATTTGCGCTCACCGATGAAGCAGATGCCGGTGGAGTCTTTCTTCTTGGCGGTGATGAGATCCAGCTGCTCGGCGATGCGGCGCACCTCCGGCTTCTCCAGATCCCCGACCGGGAACAGGCTCTGACCCACTTGCTTTTCGCTCAGGGTGTAGAGGAAGTAGCTCTGATCCTTGTTGCCGTCGAGACCGCGCAGCAGGCGCGGGTGGCCGGTGCTGTCGTCACGGCGCACGTAGTGGCCGGTGGCGATGTAGGTGGCACCCAGCTCTTCGGCGGCAAATTCGAGGAACGCCTTGAACTTGATCTCCTTGTTGCACAGGATATCCGGGTTCGGCGTGCGGCCTGCCTTGTACTCTTCGAGGAAGTGCTCGAACACATTGTCCCAGTACTCGGCGGCGAAGTTGATGGTATGCAGTTTCATACCCAGCTTGTCGCAGACGGCCTTGGCATCAGCCAAATCCTGGGAGGCAGAGCAATACTCGTCCGTGTCGTCTTCTTCCCAGTTCTTCATGAACAAGCCTTCGACCTGATAACCCTGCTGCTGCAGCAGGTAGGCCGAGACGGAAGAATCCACGCCGCCGGACATGCCGACGATCACCTTGATTTGGCTGTTGTCTGTCATTAGTCGAAGTTACCAGTTCGTTTAAACGGGGCGTATTCTACCAGAATTTCGCGCCCCCGGTCACATATCCATGCCCTGGCTCCCATCGGGAATGCAGTGGCAGGAAATCGTTTTTCTGCTGCTGGCCATCGAGGCCAAAAAAGAGCGCCAAATGGCCTCAGATAAAGGCCTTGAGCGCCGACAGAGGCAAGCGGGTGCCCGCCAGATAATCCTGGATGCACTGCCATACCAGCGGGCTGCGCAGGGCCGGTTTGCACTCGGCTATCTCCTCCAGGGTGAGCCAGTGGCAAGCCAGCACGTCGCCGTCAGGATCCTCTGGATGGTGCTGACCCGGCGCCTTTTCAAGGTCGAAGATGACGGCGGTGCGCACAAAGGTGGCCTCGCTGTCGGCCGGTTTGTAGAGATAGACCCCAAGCCAGGCGCTGGGGGCGGCAGTCAGTCCCGTCTCTTCTTTGAGCTCGCGGCAGGCCGCTTCAATCAGGTTTTCACCCGGTTCCACATGGCCGGCGGGCTGATTGAAACGGCGCTGGCCCTTGATCTCTTCTTCCACCAGCAGGAAGCGACCCTGCCAGTGCACCAGCGCAGCCACCGTCAATCTGGCCGGCATTCTCTCTTCCATCGGCGGGCGATCCATCATGATGACTCCTTGTCTGTGGTGTGACGGGCAGGACGGCGGGCCGTGCCGCGACCGCTGCTGCGGGGTTTGCCGCCGGTCGGGCTAGTGGTCGATGCGGTGCTGCGGGGCCGTTCATCCCGTCTCGGTTGGTTTGCCCGCCGTGGCGCGTCGCCTGCCGGTTTGGCTGCGCTGCCATCCGAGCGGGATGATGAGGGTTTGCGCTGGCGCTGGGCAGGCGCCAGCTCGGGAGCGGGCAGGCTGCGGCTCTGCCCGGGGGCCAGCTCATCGAGGGTCCAGTCGCCGATGGCGTAGCGGATCAGGCGCAGGGTGGGGTGGCCGATATGGGCCGTCATGCGCCGTACCTGACGGTTGCGCCCCTCCACTATCTTGATCTCCAGCCAGCGGGTGGGGATCTCCTTGCGCTCGCGAATGGGCGGAGTGCGCGGCCACACCGCGGGCTCGTCCATGATGCGCGCCTCGGCGGGCAGGGTCATGCCGTCGTTGAGCTCGACTCCGGCGCGCAGGGCGGCCAGCGCCTCCTCGCTTGGAATCCCTTCCACCTGCACCCAGTAGGTCTTGGGGGTCTTCTCCCCCGGCTGGGTGAGGCGAGCCTGCAGCTTGCCGTCGTTGGTGAGCAGCAAGAGCCCCTCGCTGTCGCGGTCCAGCCGGCCGGCGGCATAGATGCCGGGCTCCTTGATGTAATCCTTGAGGGTCTCCCGTCCTGCCTCGTCGGTGAACTGGCACAGCACCATGTAGGGCTTGTTCAGCAGCAACAACTTGCGATCGGCGGGGTCCACCCGCGGTTTCTGCCCGGCCTGTTCAGCCTCGTGTGCGTGCCGGGTGCCGGCCCGTGAGCGGGCAAGACCGGGCCGGTTGGCGTCATCCTGTGCGGTGCGGCCGGAGGCGGTCGTGCGGCCTTGGAGGGAGAGACGGGGGCGGGCAGATTTCATCGCATGCATACCAAAAACAGGGGATGGCGCAGTGTATCACAGGGGGCTGAGTGGATGGGGCATGGGGATGCGCTCACACGGCAGGCCAACGGCCTGGGGGGCAATGAACGGGGTGAATTGCACCCGATTCAGTGCATCTCAGCTCAGCAACCCTTCGATGACGATGGCCTGACGGGCGGGGGCCGAGCCTGCGTGCAAGAGCGCCGTGCTGACCACCTCGTCCATCATGGCGCGGGCCAGCCGGGTGAGGGGGCGCAACTGCTCGGGGGCGAGCCCGGCCGGGATCGCCAGCAATATGATGGTCTGCACCGGCCCGAGCGCCGATCCCCACTCGATGGGTTCGGCGCAACTCAAGAGCGAGACGGTGGGTTGGCGGATGGCGGGGCAGATCACGTGGGGCATGGCGAGGCCGGGCCGGATGATGGTGGCGGCGATCTGCTCGCGCTTGGCGATGGCCTGCTCAAGCGCGGGCCTGTCGCGTACCAGCTCGGCGGGCAAGAGATCGACCAGTACCCTCAGGGCCAGGGATTTGTCCAGCGATGCCGCCGCGTGCCCCAGCTGGGCGAGGGAAAAACAGTAGTCGGGCTGGGCGAGGCCAAGGCGCTGCTCGGCCTGGGCGGCGGTGGCGGGGCGGCCAAGGGGCTGGCCCAGCTCCACGCACCAGCAGGTGAAGGCCATGTGGGCGAGTTCGGCATCCAGCCCCTCGATGAGCAGCAGACAGAGATCGCCGGGTTGGGTGGCCAGGGTGAGCAGGGAGAGCTGGTTGGTCGCCTCCACCGTCTGGCGGCGGCTGACGTTGATGAACTGGATATGGGACTTGAACAGTCCGGCCAGCCGGCTCAGCTGTTTGGCCTGGGTGATGGTCAATCCCAGCCGGCAGAAGAAGGTGAGCTCGCGGGTGAGCATTCAGACGCCGACGGTGGCGGTTTTGAGCACGGCGCTGGCATCCAGCAGCACTGATTCCAGCGATACCTGGCGAACCTGGCAACCGAGGAAGCGATCCTTCTGCTCAATCTCAATCTCGATGTCGGAGGCGATCAGCACCAGATCGGCGCAGGCGATGTCACGCGCGGTGAGAATGTTCTCCAGCCCCATGGCACCCTGGGTTTCAACCTTGATCTTCAGCCCCAGCTTGTCGGCGGCTTTTTGCAGCGCTTCGGCGGCCATGTAGGTGTGGGCTATGCCGGTGGGGCAGGCGGTGACGGCGAGGATCTTCATCGGTTCTCGAAGCAAAGAGAGGTGGGCCAACAAGATAGCGCCAAGGGGCGGACTTTGCCAAAGCTGAGGGGCAAAAATGGGATCTTGGCAGCCCTGTGGTGCCTGCATGCACAGGGGATGGCAAGGGTATGGATTCATCTGCTGACGATGGGAGCGACAATAAAAAACCGGCCCCGCCAGAAGGCGGGGCCGGTTGCATCCAGTTAACGCGGGTTCAGGCTGACTGGGTTGCCAGCTCGGCGGCGTTCAGTGCGCGTTGGTTCAGACGGATTGAGTGGCCAGGGTAGCGGCTTTCAATTCCCGTTTGATACGGCGGATTTTGCGCTCTTCGGCCACGGCCACGCAGGCCATCAGCACCAGACAGGCGGCGGCTGCTATGTCCAGCGCCGCAAAGGTGCCGGCCCAGCCGGTCAGACCGAAGATGGGGGTGCCATCGGCGATCATGCCCAGGCCCAGCTTGGCGAAGCTGTCACCTATGAGGTAGGCGAAGGTGCCCTTGACGCCATCGGCCACGCTTATGCCCTGTTTGGGTACGAAGCCCACGGCGGCCACGCCGATCAGCAGCTGCGGACCAAACACCAGGAAGCCTAGGGTGAACAGTGAGCCGAGGAACATGAACTGGGTGGTGGCGTGCTGGTAGAGACCCAGGGTCGCGATGATCAGCGCCAGTGCCACGCAAGCCACCAGACCGCGACGGCCGTTGGCCAGATCGGAGAGGTAACCCCACATCAGGGTGCCGACCAGGGCGCCCACTTCGAAGAAGGTAAAGCCCTGGATGGCAATCTCCTTGGAGAAGCCCAGCTCCTGGTGAGCGTAGACGGTGGACCACTGGTCGATGCCGATGCGCACCACGTAGAGGAAGATGTTGGCAAAGCAGAGCAGCCAGATCACCTTGTTCATCAGCACGTACTTCACGAAGATCTGACCCTTGGTCAGCTTCTGCTCTTCGGTGGCGATGTCTTCTTCACTGGCCACCTCGTCAAACAGCTCTTCTACCTTGCCCAGGCCATAGGCTTCCGGTGAATCGCTGCCAAAACGCAGGCCAACGAAGCCGACCACCAGCGCTATGATGGACGGGAAGATGAACATGCCGAGCACGTTGCCATCGAACAGGTAGTTGGCACCGAACAGCGCCACCCCGGCCGCACCGGCACCGCCCACGTTGTGGGAGAGGTTCCACATGCCGAGATAGGTACCGCGCTTGTTGCGGGGGGTCCACTTGGTGATGGTGGAGTAGCTGCAGGAGCCGCCGCAGCTCTGGAAGAAGCCGCTCAGCGCATAGAAGAAGATCATGAAGTAGAGGCTGAAACCCGTGCCGCCCATGCTGGCACTGAAGCCGAGCATGCAGAGGGCGGAGAGGATCAGCATCAGCGGCAGGAACTGCTTGGTGTTCTTGCCATCGGCGTAGTAGGAGACGACCGTCTTGCCCACCCCGTAGGTGATGGAGAAGCCAAGGCCTATCATGCCAAGCTCGGTCATGGAGAGACCGTACTCCTGGATCATGTCATTCTGCGCAATGTTGAAGTTCTTGCGGATCAGATACATGGTCAGATAGCCAATAAATACAACCAGATAGGATTGCATAAAGGGCTTGAACCAGAGTTTGCGCCGGGCTGCGACCGGCAAGTCCAGGGTCGGGACCCGCACCTGCTTGAGAAAATCCAACATATTCATCCTCTGCGAGATAGTCGGTATTTCCGCCGCGCCCCTCACTTTTTGGTTGGTGTTAGAGGTCGCGCCACGGAAAGGACAACAGCAAGAGGTTGGACTGTGCGCCTCGCTCTCCTGTCGATTGAACCCATGCCCACTCCCTGCGCCACTGCGAGGGTCGGGTAACTACATCAGGTAGCGTGACTTTAATGAGGCGCGGCGCAAATGGCGTGAGAGCCATCCCTAGGGGCATTAGGAAAATTTCCTAGTTTGGCGGGATCCGGCCATGAAGCGTGAAGGGGATCACAGCGTGGCGGCATATTGCCGCCATTTCAGCTTGTTTGGTGGTGGGGTCTGTTGTGGATGAGGATGCATGGTTGGTGAGAGAAGCATGGAGTCTGGTCGCGAGTGCCGAACAGGTGGGGGATCCATGCAGTTGAAAGGCCACCGTACGGTGGCCTTTCTCTATTTTTACACCCTCAGGCTTGGCATGCTGTCGCCACGTGGTTTTTCTCCCGTTTCGCTAGCCAGCATCACTGCTCTTGATACCAGTTGTTGCAAGGCCCGCTGGAGCCGCGGTGCCTCGGCCTTCGCCAGTGACAGCTGGCACCAGAGGATCAGGTGATTGTCCTGACCCAGGGCAACCCGGATAGTGCCGGGCTCGGGGCTGAAGAGGTTATCCTGCAGCAACTCGCGAGCCTGCGCTTCGCCGCCAAGCACACCCGCACGCAGAAACATGACCATGCTTTCCCCGTCGAGTGGGGCCAGATGGATGGCCCAGAGTTTGTCCAGTGTGAGGCAGGCATGACCTGCTTCATCTTGCTCGATGGGTTCGATGCCGAGATGGGTTGCCAGTTCGCCAAGGCGAGTCGTATAGAGGTTCATTGTGTGGCTCATCCCAGATAGTTGTTGCTGACGTTGAAGCGGCCCTTGTTCTCATCCTGCGGGCGACAGAAGTGGCAGACCAGCTGATCCGGCAGCCAACCCAGCGTGTCCTTGAACCCCTGCAGTAGATCGGCAAAATGAACGCCTTTGGCTTCACGGTTGAGCAGCACGAAGTCAAATGGTTGCGCGGCGCCGTCCCGGTTCATTCTGCCGATCAGCTCGGCCGCCTGCTCGGGCTGGGTACGGATGCCGCCATCCAGCCGGTAGTTGGTCGCCTCCCGGCTCAAGGTGCCGTAGATCTGGCTTTCATCCCGGAAAGCGACCCGATCATCCTTCAGCTTCTCGGCAAAGGCCATGGTGTTGGAGACCAGCACGTTGTTGCGGGTCGAGGCAAAATCAAATTCAATCCCTTCCGGCTTGGTGAAGGTCCCCTCATTGACGCCGCTCCCGTGGGAAGAGAAGAGCACATTGCGGTTGAGCTGCTGTTGGCCACTGAACAGATAGGCTATCTCTTTGCCATTGATGGTGATGGGAGTGATGGCTATCTGGTGTTGCCGCTCAAGTGATATGCGTGCAGCCTCGGGCAGATTGGTGCTGCTGACCTTGATGTGCTGACCATCGCTCAGGCGGGCGGCAATATCATTTTTGGCAAACAGGCTGTCAGCTTTGGCCAGATCCTCTGCGCGAAGAGCACCCTTGCCCGGAATATGGATACCGAAGCTGCCGGGTTTGCTGGCGCTGGGCCAAATCGCGGGGCGGTCGAAGTTAGCTGCCGGTTTTTCTGCGAGCACGCTGACGGCGCCGCCCCAACGGGCTTCGAGCTGTCGAGTTTGCTGGCTGGCACTGTAAGCGTCGAGTTGACTCTTGGCATCTGCCAGCGTCGGTGCGTGTTTCATGCCTTGGTTCGGAATAAATATGCCGAATTGTCCCGGTTTGCTGGCACTGGGCCAAATGGCGGCAGCATTGGTGCCGGGGGCCGGTTTGCTGGCCAATACCTGCACATCTTGTCCTGCGAAATGGTGGCACAGATCCACCATGCCGTTCTGGCCACGGGGGGGCTGGGCGGGAGCCGGTTTTGTGGCGCGCTCGGGTAGCGGCGGTGGCAGTTGGCGAGAGGCGGCATCCAACAGCAGTTTGGCATCAGCGAGTGAAAGCTGGTCGGAGCGCAATCCGGCGAGAACGGCATTGCCACCTGTATCTTGCTGTAGCTTGAAGTTGGCGATATGCGGCAGCAAGCCTGCCACTTCCTGGTGATTGAGGGAGATGTTGCGTACCTGCTCCAGTACCGCGCTGGCAAATGCATGCTCCTGGCTGGATGCACCCGCACCAATGTTGCCATGGCTGCTATTGCCAAGACGACCGGCTTGATCGGCGTGACCTAACTGGCTGATTTGCTGATTGACGAGTGTCTGTAGGGCTTGGATCTGCATTGAACCTCCTGTTGTGTATCTGGAGGTCATTCTATGGAGATGGTGAAATGCACTCCGTCAGGAAACGGCACTCAATTTGTAGAAAATGGTTGAAGTGATGAGAGGAAACGGTGAGCGCGGGGTAAAAAGTGGAGAGGCCGAATGGCCTCTCCTGGCAGGTATTCACGGGTGATCAGGCCGCCTTGGCGAGTTCCACCTGGTCGGTTTTCTTCACCCGCAGTTTTTTCAGGGCAACCGCCACCACGCCGGTGACGATGGCGCCACAGATCATGCAGAGCAGCGCCAGCAGCGGCTTGTTGACCGCACCCAGCAGGGCAACGATGGGGCCACCGTGAGCCACGCTGTTGGTGATGCCGAACAGGAAGGCCATCACGGCGGCTGTCATGCTGCCCAGCACGTTGGCGGGGATGACGGCGAGCGGGTCACGGGCGGCGAACGGGATCGCCCCTTCCGAGATACCCACCAGGCCCATGGCACCGGCGGCTTTGCCCGCTTCGATTTCGGAGGCATCGAAGATACCCAGCTTGCGACCGAGCACGGTCGCAAGCGACATGCCGAGCGGCGCGGCCGGGATGGCGCAAGCCATGGCCCCCATAAACTGGGTCTGACCGGAGGCTATCATGCCCACCGAGAACAGGAAGGCCACCTTGTTGACCGGGCCACCCATGTCAAAGCCGGCCATGCCACCGAGTACGATACCCAGCAGCACCAGACTGCCACCGCTCATGGAGAGCAGCATGGCGTTCAGGCCCGTCATCATGTCGGCAATGGGGGCACCTATGATGAAGATGAAGACCGCAGCGATAAAGAGCGACCCGACGATGGGCGCGATCAGGATAGGCACCAGCGGCTGCACCATCTTGTGGTAGTGACGGGTGGCAATCCAGCGCACCAGATAACCGACCAGCAGGCCCGCTATGATGGCACCGATAAAGCCTGTACCGGCGTCGGCGCCATAGAAGCTGCCGTTGTTGGCGATCCAGCCGCCGATAAAGCCCGGTGCCAGCGCCGGACGATCACCGATGGCGTAGGCGATATAGCCCGCCAGAATGGGGATCATCAGGGTAAAGGCGGCCACGCCCACGTTGAGGATCTGGTTCCACATGCTCCCTTCCGGGATCTGCATGCCGCTCGGGGTCGGGTTGCCACCGATGGCCAGTGCCAGCGCGATCAGCAGACCACCTGTGACCACAAAGGGGATCATGTGGGAGACGCCGTTCATCAGGTAGCGATAGAGATCGGAACTGCCGCCCGTGCTCTTATCCTCTCCCTTCTTGTCCTCTTTGCCTGCCACATAGGCCGGCGCCTTCAGCGCCTGCTCAATAAGACCCTTGCCATCCTTGATGGGGGCTTTCACCCCAGTCTTGATGAGCGGCTTGCCGTTGAAGCGGGCCATGTCCACCTGCTTATCGCAGGCCACGACGATAGCGCTGGCGCGGGCGATCTCGGTCGCGGTCGGGCTGTTCTTGACGCCGATGGAGCCGTTGGTCTCCACCTTCACCTCGTAACCCAGCTCCTTGGCGGCACGCTCCAGCGACTCTGCCGCCAGATAGGTGTGGGCGATGCCGGCCGGACAACCGGTGACACCTATGATGAAGCCCTTGCTGGTGGTCGGGGCAGCGGTTTGCTCCTCCTTGCGCTCCAGCAGCAGCGCCAGCGCAGCAGCCGAGCTCTTGGCAGCCAGCAACTTGGCAATAAAACCTTCTTCAATCAGCTTGGCGGAGAGCTCGGCCAGCACCTCGATATGGTGGTTGGCGCCACCGGCCGGGGAGGCAATCATGAAGAACAGCTGGGACGGCTTGCCATCCTCGGCGCCGTACTCGATGCCGTTGCGGCTGATGCCGATGGCCACCGCCGGTGTGCTCACAGCCGCACTCTTGGCGTGGGGCAGGGCAACGCCCTCCTCGAAGCCAGTGTTGTCCAGCTCTTCCCGGGCCCACAGGTCCTTGATGAACTGCTGCTCATCGCTGACCTTGCCCTGCGCGACCAGCAAGCGGGCCATCTCGCTGAAGACCTCCTCCTTGCTCGTTGCGTTCAAATCGAGATTGATCAGATGTTCGTTGATCAGTGTGGTGATCATGGCGCTCTCCCGCTCCCGTGAGGGAGCCTGTTGGCATGCCGCCCGTGCTGGCACGGCATGCAGACAAAATTGACCTCACTATTATCGCGCCGGGGAGCAAGCCACCCTATCGGACAAATGTGCGAATGACTGGATTTTTGTGCGGCAAGATCCCGAGTGTGAACCGGATCCCAAAGCTAGGCGTTGGGCACCAGTAGCGAATTAAATTGGTTTTCACATATAAAATCATGTTGTTAGCATTCTTCCCCTTGCGGTCATATTGCTGTGGCCCTACCAGTCTGGACGGGAGAGAGAAGCTTCTTCTGTAAATTTGTGAGGGTATATGATGGAACGAGATGTGAGCCGGCGCACATAAATGGCTGTCATCATGGGAGCTTGGGGGAGTACAAACTGGAGAAATGGGCTTGGCGAGCGGGAGCTCCGGGGCAACCGCAGGGTGCAATGAACGGAGTGAGTTGTACCGCCGATAGGGGTGGCAGGGGTGGGAGTCGCGGTACATATTGCATCCTGAGGATGGGCGCGATGAGCCCATCCTCAGGATGCTTGTCAGAGACTCCGGCTGTTGTTGCTTGACGTGATAGCGATGCACTGGCCAGCCAATTACCGCCATTGCTGCCGCGACGAGAATCCCGATCAGACAGAGGCGTCCCACCTCCCGATAAAGCAAATCCATATGAAAATCCTGCCGGATAAGTGCCGGGGTCAAGCCGAGTGGCGCCGTAATGGCCAGGCTGGATATGAATTTCACAAGCAATCTGGTTCAGTTTTTTGGGGAACGTCTGTATTGATTCATTCTTGTATAATCCAGTTAGCTCTATTGGGGCGAGTAAGGAACTCCTTGAATATGGATATTTTTCAGTTTGCCATTTCGAAATAGACATCAGGTGCCATTAAATTAAGCATCCACCTACTCCGTTGACGGTTGCCGTGGCGTTCGAAAATTCAATATCCAAGATACGCCAATGCCCGAAACGGCTTTGCTAACCGAACCTACGGGATTTATTATTTACGTGGCATCATCAACCATAGACCGCAGAGTGCGACACCCATACCCAGCAAGCGAGTGACTGAAAAGGCTTCTCGAAAAAACAACAGTCCAATAGGTAAAAGCAAGAGTGTACTCGCCGCATTGGTCAGGAATGAAGATATCCCCAGATGGCCACCGGCTCGATATAACAACAAGAATCCAAGCTCAATCCCTAAAATCCCCAGCGCCACGCCCGCAACACTCCAGTTTAATATTTGGATGCTGCGACTACCGTCATAAAAATAAATGCCAGGTAAACATAATAAAAGGGCGATACCATAACTCAAGGACAAAGATAAAAATGGATTGACACCACTAGGTACAAATTTAATCGAAAGGTGGTATACGACCGAACCTGCGATAGCAAGAATGACAGCTAAAACATACATCGTGAACTCCAGCTAAATAATAAAAGCATGCTCAGTCTAGCGGATGCCGTAGTTCATAGGTAGACTGCAAAAATGTATGGCAGTTATAAGATTTATTTATGGCAAATGACTTTGATACCGCACTGCTGCGCTCTTTCGTGAGTGTTGTGCGATGTGGCAGCATTAACCGGGCCGCAATATTGCAAGGGAAAACACAGCCAGCGCTTAGCCAGCAAATTCAGCGTTTAGAACAGCAACTAGGCCATGCATTGCTGCTTCGCTCCAACAGAGGTATACGTTTAAGTACGGAGGGGGAGGCGTTATTACCTTATGCAGAACGCATTTTGAGTCTAACCGATCAACTGAGTCTAAAGCCTGCATCACAAGGTAAACTGCATTGCAGTATTGGTTTGGTTGAAGATCTTGTGAGTAATCACTTTACCCGCGTGCTAGCAGACTTTGCTTGTGTGCATCCTGGATTAAGCTTGCGGGTTGAGGTGACTAACAAGCAGTCACTATTTGCTGCGTTTGAACGTGGTGAGTTGGATGTGTTGGTCAGCATGCCGATTGCCAATGCGCCAGCACCAATTCAGGAATTCAGTTTTCCACTTTATTGGTTTGCAGCTCATGGGTTCGAACATCAAGGTGAATCATTACCTTTAGTCATTTTCAGTCAACCTTGCTCATGGCGTAATCGTATATTAGAGGCATTGAATAGAGAAGGTATTCCTTGGCATATAGTATTTGAGAGCAGTAGCCTTGCAGCTTTACAGGCTGCTACAGAGGCTGGGCTGGGCGTCGTCGCTTTATTTTCTCAAACACCCCCCAAGCATAGCCAGAGATTGACCCAACTCCCTGCACTCCCAAATATTACAATTGCAGTTTATCGCCAGCGGGGTGATACGGATAAGACGGTTCAAGATTTAACCAATTTGTTTCTAAGAGAAATGCAGCATAATGTTGTAACGCTAAATGATGGTGAAGGACAGTAGAGCACTGAATAAAGGGGGCTCAGCCAAGTCTGTGCGATCAGGAAGTTCTTCATGGGCAAGGTACCGTCGTTTCGATTGCTGTCTCGTTGGATATATGGCTCATCTCGTATCTTGGGCTAAAAATCGCAGGCTGGTGCTGAACGAAGTGAAGCCAAGGTTTACCGCGACATGAAGCGTCAATTCTGGTGTGCCAATCTCTTTCATCCACGTTTATTCCGCTCTGGCTGGCGCAATAATGCTCGCCTGTCGGGCTTCTCTACGCGCTGCGCCAACCTAATAACCACGCTACCACTTGTGATGACAGCTGCCAGTCTGCTGCGGCTAACCGGTGATATAGCGGGGCATGGCTGTTCGATTACCTTATTGCGGCACAGGCAGCGATCCCGAGAGAGCCTGGTTGCAACTGGGGCATAACAAGCGGTGGTGGAAGGGGGTAAAACGACGCTTTGCGAGAAAGCGACCAGTGATCAACAAATGGGTGAGAGCGCGGCATATTTGTGCAGCTGCAGGCTGACCATCACCCCTTACTGGGAGCAACAGCCACTCAATACTCCAGAAACTTCTCGCCGCAGCGTTCGCAGATCAGATGTTTTACATGGGTGGCCTGATAGGCGAGGGTCTGGCCGAATACCGCATTGGTCAGGCTGCTGGAGCGAAAGGCTTGCCAGAAGGCTTTGCGCGGGTCTTTGGGCATTACATCCTGGCTGTGATCCCGTGGCACCAGTACCACTATATGGCGGGTGCGCTCCCTGCATTTGTCACAGCGATGGATTTCACTTGGCGGGTTCTGGTCGTGCTGGCTGGTCATGATGGCGCTCGTGCAGGCTTGTGAAGAGAGTGGGGCGCCCATCATATTCCTCCCCACTTGGCTCTCAACCCCCTCGCCAGAGGGAGTTTGCCAATCGGGATCGGGATCACCTTTCCGGCGACCGGGGCCAGTCAGGGGACTGCGTCCTATCTCTGCTTGTCAGCCGGGGACGCTGGCATCGCTGCGCCGTTCCAGTGCCCGCTCCACATAGAGATAGCCGATGCCCATCACCTGTTGGGCGCGGTTGAGCGTGCCGACGCGCAGTTGGGTTGCATTGACCGCATCGCTGCAATCGAATGGATTGGCGCCGGTCTGGTGGATAATGGTCTGCAGCCAGGTTTCACCAAAGCCGCAGCTGCGGCCATAGAGCCAGATGCGGTTGATGTTGAGGATATTGAGGAAGTTGTAGAGGCTCAGGCCAATGGCGCGGGCCCCTTCGTCCACCAGGGCGCGGATCATGGCATCTCCCTGATGGTAGAGTGCGAGCAGCTGGGTCGTATCCAGCTCCACACCCGCCAGCGCCGGGTTGTCGGCACTGGTTTGTTGCTTGAGAAACACCCTGGCCCGTTTTTTGATGGCAAACAGCGAGGCGACCGTCTCCAGGCAGCCGTAGCGGCCGCAGGCACAGGCGCTGCCGTCCGGGTTGATGATGGTGTGGCCTATCTGGCCGCTGCCAAACAGGGCACCCCGATAGATCTGGCCGTTGATGATAAAGGCGGACCCTATGCCGTAGTCGACGTTGATGACACAAAAATCCCCGTTTCCTTCCCGGCCCTGCCACTTCTGGGCCAGTGCCAGCATGATGCAGTCGTTATCCACCATCACCTCGCAACCCAGCCGCTCCTCCAGCAGGTACTTGAGCTCGACCGGCGCGTGCCATGGGGCTTGCGGCATGGTTTGCGACACCCCGGTCGCCGGATTGACCTGACCGTGTACCGACAGGGCCAGCCGGATCGCCAGCCCCTTGTGGCGGCGTTTGTGCTGGTAGTAGTGCGCTTCAATCAGGCGCAGCAGTTCATCTGGGGTTTGCGGGGCAATCTTTTGGTCGCTGAACTCACCCTGCGGGGTGATCAGGTTATCCACCAGTATGCTCTCCAGACGGGTGGGGCTGATATTGAGGCAAAGAATGGCCCCCTGGCCGCTGGCAATGCGGTAGCTGCCGCCATTGATGCCGCGCTGGGAGAGGTTCTGTTCGCTGTGGTTGATGGCGCCATCGGCAACCAGTTCGTCGAGGATCTTGCTGACCGCCGGGATGGAGAGCTCGCAATGGCGGGCCAGGGTGGACTTGCTCGCCTCCTTGAGCTGATAGAGCAGGGCCAGCAGCACCTGCTTGTTGTGGTGGCGGACTTTCTGGTTGTTCAACCCTATGTTCATCTATTCACTAAACTCCGCTTACTGTATTGCGTGATCTTTAAGCGAAAATCGCTGTCATCGCCATTCTAAACTGGCCTCATCGAAACGTTTACTAATAAATGTTGAATGAGGCGAGATTGATGAGAGCTGATGTAAGAGTCTGGGTAGAGGCCGTCACCCTGCCGACCTACGAGGTCGGTGCCGAAGATCCCAACCCCATGTTTCTCGAGAAGCGGGTCTATCAGGGCTCCTCGGGGGCCGTCTATCCCTATGGTGTGATCGACACCCTCACCGGCCAGAAGCAGATGAAGTCCTATCAGGCGGTCTGGCTGGAGAACGACTTTATCAAGGTGATGCTGCTGCCGGAGTTGGGTGGCCGTATCCACCGTGCCTACGACAAGGTGATGAATCGCGACTTCGTCTATTACAACGAGGTGATCAAACCGGCGCTGGTGGGGCTGGTGGGGCCCTGGATCTCCGGCGGCATCGAGTTCAACTGGCCGCAGCACCACAGACCCACAACCTTTATGCCGGTGGATTTCACCATTGCGGAGCAGGAGGGCGGCGCCAAGACCGTCTGGCTCGGCGAGGTCGAGCCGATGCGTGGTCTGCAGGTGATGGCGGGCTTCACCCTCTATCCCGACAAGGCGCTTATCGAGATCACCGGCAAGGTGTTCAACGGCAACGACACGCCGCGCCACTTCCTCTGGTGGTCCAACCCGGCAGTGAAAGGGGGCGATGCCCACCAGAGCGTCTTCCCGCCCGATGTGACTGCCGTCTATGACCACGGCAAACGCGACGTCAGTGCCTTCCCCATCGCCCGCGGCACCTATTACAAGGTGGACTACTCCGCCGGGGTCGATATCTCCCGTTACCGCAACATTCCGGTGCCCACCTCCTATATGGCAGACAAGTCTGACTACGACTTCGTCGGCGCCTACTGTCATGACGAGCAGGGCGGCCTGTTGCACGTGGCGGATCACCATGTTTCGCCGGGCAAGAAGCAGTGGAGCTGGGGCAACTGTGACTTCGGTCTGGCCTGGGATCGCAACCTGACCGACCACAACGGCCCCTACATCGAGCTGATGACCGGGGTCTACACCGACAACCAGCCCGACTTCACCTGGCTGGATGCGGGGGAGGAGAAGGTGTTCGTGCAGAACTTCCTGCCCTACAACACCCTCGGCACCCTGCAAAATGCCAACACCCGCGCCGCCATCAAGCTGGAGCGCACCGACGATGGTCTGCTGTGCGGTGCCTACGCAATCGCGCCGCTGTGCCATGCCCGTTTCGAAGTGAGTGACGAAGGCGGCGTGCTGTTCACCCAGACGCTGGACCTGCAACCGGGTCAAGCCTGGCTTGAGCCGTTCGCCATCACCAGCGAGGGACGTTTGCAGGTGCGCCTGCTGGATGAGCAGGGCCAGCCGATCCTGAGCTATCTCGAGCATCAGCCCGCAGCCGAAGCCCTGCCGGATCCGGCCACGGCGCCGGAGCCTGCCGTCAATCTCGACTCGGTCGACGAGCTCTACTTCATCGGCCAGCATCTTGAGCAGTATCTGCACGCCAGCCGCTCGCCCTTTGATTACTACCTGCGGGCTCTGGAGCTGGATGGTGGCGACTATCGCTGCAACCTGGCGCTGGCGACGCTGGAGTACAACCGCGCCAACTATGAGCAGGCGCTGGGCTACGCCAATCAGGCGCTGGTCCGTGCCCATCGGCTCAACAAGAACCCCCAGTGTGGCAAGGCCAGCTTGCTGCGCGGCCACATTGAGGAGCGTTTGGGGCAGTTCGATGCCGCCTTCGATGACTTCTACAAGGCGACCTGGAGCGGCAACTGCCGCGACAGTGGCTTCCTCGGGCTGGCCCGCATCGCCATGGTGCGCCGTGATCCGCTGCAGGCACTGCCCTTTGTCGAGAAGAGTCTTGCGGTCAACGGCACCCACTACTGTGCCATCGCCCTCAAAGGGTTGGCGCTGCTGGAGTCTGGCCAGCGAGAGGCCGCCATCGCCTATATCGACGAGCAGCGAGTCCGTTATCCGCTTCACTATCAGCTGGCCTTCCTGCGCTGGCTGGCAAGCGAGCAGCCGACCGATCTCGAGGCGCTGCGCACCCTGTGCAACGGGCGCGGGGTGAACCTCTGTTTCCTGGCCAGCAATCTGCTGGCGCTGGGACGCCCCGAGCTGGCGCAGCAACTGCTCTCAGCACTGACGGTGGAAGAGACCCTGCCGCTGCTGTTTCAGGCCGCGCTGCTGCCGGAAGGTGAGGCGCAAGATGCCCTGCTGCAACGGGCCGAGCAGGCCTTTGGCCGCAAGGTGCGCTTCCCCAATACCCTTGGCGAGGTGGCCATGCTGGCGCAACTGCCCCACAGCTGGTTCGCCAGCTATCTGCTGGGCTGCTTCCACTACAGCAAGCGCAGCTACCCGCAAGCCATCGCCCTGTGGCAGCAGGTGTGCGAGCAGGCACCCGGATTTGCCCCGGCCTGGCGCAACCTTGGCATCTATCACTTCAACAAGAGCTGCGATCCGGTGGCGGCCGAGCAGTGTCTGAGTCGGGCCTTTGCCCTCAAGCCAGACGATGCCCGTCTGCTGTTCGAGCTGGATCAACTGCACAAGCGCTGCGCCATGGCCCCCGCCGAGCGGCTGGCGCTGCTGGAGGCGCATCGTGAGGTGGCCCTCAAGCGCGACGATCTGACCGCCGAATTGCTCAGCCTCTATCACATCACCGGCCAGCTGGATGCGGCGGCCGAGATCTTGCGGCTGCGCGAATTCCACCCCTGGGAGGGGGGCGAGGGCAAGGTGACCGGCCAGTACCTCATCAATCAGCAGCGCCGGGCGCTGGTGTTGATGACTCAAGGACGCCATGAGCAGGCCATTCCGTTGCTGCAACAGGCGCTGCACTACCCCCTCAATCTGGGGGAGGGGCGTCTGGTGGGACAGACCGATAACGACATCCACTACCTGCTGGCGCTCTGCCATCTGGCTTGTGACAACCAGAGTCTGGCGGTCCAGTGCCTGCAACAGGCCTGCCTCGGCCAAGGATCGCTCGGGGCCAGCCGCTACTACAACGATCAGCCGGTGGATTACCTCTTCTATCAGGGCATGGCGCTGGCACGTCTTGGCCGGGTTGCGGAGGCGCAGCGTCTGTTCGAGGGAATGGTGGCCTGGGCCGAGCAGGCGATGGGCGAGTCGGTCGAGGCGGACTTTTTCGCCGTCTCGCTACCCGACCTCATCGTGCTGGATGACGATCCGCAGCACCAACATCGCCAGCACTGCCTGCTGGTCAGGGCGCTCGGCTTGTTGGGGTTGGGTCAGCGCGATGGCTGTGAACAAACCTTGCGAGAGCTGCTCGCCCTCAACCCGGCTCACGACAAGGGGCACCTCTTTGCCCTGATCTGCCGCGAGCTGTCACTCCACTCATAACACTCATAACAAAAACCGGCGCCCCGCCACGGTGAGGGGCGCCACTGCACCCTACAATCGACAAGATGATAAGGATGAGTCATGGAACGCACGACAAATCAATTGGATACGAATGGGCTCAATATGAGCTACATCTGGATGATCTGCCTGGTGGCCGCCTGCGGTGGCCTGCTGTTTGGTTATGACTGGGTCGTGATTGGCGGGGCCAAGCCCTTCTATGAGGCCTACTTCGCCATTACGGATCCGGCCCAGTCCGGCTGGGCCATGAGTTCGGCGCTGGTGGGCTGCGTGCTGGGGGCCGCCATTTCCGGTTGGTCTGCCGACCGCTTCGGTCGCAAGAAGCCGCTGATCTTGGCCGCCGTCCTGTTCACCATCTCGGCGTGGGGCACTGCGGCGGCCAGCGACTTCGATCTGTTCGTGGTCTATCGCATCATAGGCGGTATCGGCATCGGTCTGGCCTCTGCGCTTTCGCCCATGTACATCGCCGAGATAAGCCCGGCCGAAAAACGGGGCAAGTTCGTGGCCATTAACCAGCTCACCATAGTCATCGGGGTGCTGGCCGCCCAGTTGGTGAACCTGATGATCGCCGATCCGGTGGCGAGCAATGCAACTCAGGCCGATATTCTGGCTACCTGGAATGGCCAGTCCGGCTGGCGCTGGATGTTCGGCGCCGAACTGGTGCCGGCCCTGGCGTTTCTGGTGTTGATGTTCTTCGTGCCGGAGTCGCCGCGCTGGTTGGCCAAAGATGGTCAGTATGAGAAAGCCTCCCGCATGCTCGGCAAGATTGGCGGTGATGCCTATGCCAAGCAGACCCTGGCCGATATCCGTCAAACCCTGGTGGGCGAGACCCACAAGGTTTCGCTGGCGGAGCTGGGCAAACCCTCGGTGCGGCCAATCCTCATCATCGGAATTGTGCTGGCGGTGTTCCAGCAGTGGTGCGGCATCAACGTCATCTTCAACTATGCGCAGGAGATCTTCGCCTCCGCCGGGTTTGACATCAACAGCACCCTCAAATCCATCGTCGCCACCGGTCTTATCAACCTGCTGTTTACCCTGATTGCGCTGCCCATGGTGGACAAGATTGGCCGTCGCAAGCTGATGCTGATTGGCTCGGCGGGGCTGACCATCATCTATGCCATGATGGCGGCTGCCTATGCCAGCGGTATGCTGGGGCTGCCAGTGTTGCTGCTGGTGCTGGCGGCCATCGCCATCTATGCCCTGACCCTGGCGCCGGTCACCTGGGTGCTGCTCTCGGAGATTTTCCCCAACCGGGTGCGCGGATTGGCGATGTCGGCCGGTACGCTGGCGCTCTGGATTGCCTGTTTCGTCCTGACCTACACCTTCCCGCTACTCAATGCCGGGCTGGGCGCTGCAGGCAGTTTCCTGCTTTATGGCCTCATCTGTTTCGCCGGTCTCATCTTTATCTATCGCAAGGTGCCCGAGACCAAGGGGGTGACGCTGGAAGCGCTGGAAGCTCAGCTGGCCCAGGGCAAGGTCGAACTGACTCCGGCCAAGGCGAGTACGGCTGCATGACGGTATACACATTGAGCAACCCGCATCTTAGGATGCGGGTTTCAACACAAGGGGCCTGCCTGCTGGGGCTGGAAGATGACAAAGGGCGCCCGCTGCTGCGAGACACTGACCTGGCGCAGCCCTGGCATCCCGGGCAGAGCGCGCTGTTTCCCATGTTGCCGCTGGCCAATCGGGTAGCGGGCAATCGGTTCGAGCTGTGGGGGGATGAGTGTGCATTGCCCGCGAGCGAGCTTGATCCCGACTTCTTTTTGCATGGGGATGGCTGGTTGCAGCCCTGGCAGCCGGTTGCGTTGACCGACAGCTCGGTGACCTTGCAGCTCACCAGCCAGAATGGCCCTTTTCACTATCTGGCTGAGCTCGACTATCGGCTGCAGGGAGCGAGCCTGGTGGCGCGGATCAGCCTGACCCATCTCGGGGAGAGCCCCGGCCTCTACGGCGCCGGTTTCCACCCCTTTTTCTGGCGCGACGAGCAGACTCGAATACGCTTTCTGGCGAGCGGCGTCTGGCAGGAGGGGGAGGACCATTTGCCGACCGATTGGTCGAGTCGGCTGGCGCCCAAGCTCGACTTTCGCCAGTGGCAGCGCCCGCAAGGGTGGCTCAACCACTGTTATGGCGGCTGGCGTGGTCAGGCCGAGATTGACCATCCTGCTCGCCAGCAGCGCCTGATGGTTTCAAGCGAGTGCGCCTTCCTGATGCTCTACCAGCCCGATGAGGGGAGTGGCTTCGTCTGTCTGGAGCCCCAGAGTCACGCCGCCAATGCCCACCACATGGCAGGTCACCCTGGCCTGCGCCTGCTCAGCCGCGGCGATCGCATGAGCATCGGCATGACCCTCAGCCTGCAGCGGACACAAGCAGCCCAATAACCTTCCCTGGCTCCCTTTAACGACAGGAAGCCTGCAAGGGCCTCAAGGATATGGGCGGGAGAGATCCTGACCTCAGGCCGACTCCCGCTTCTGCAGATTGGGGGTGATGATATGGCGATTGGGGGCAAGCTCGGGTTGCTGCATCCGGGTCAGCAGCCGCTGGGCGGCTTGTCTGCCAATTTCACGGGCCGGTGAGCTGATGAAGGTGAGGGCAGGGGAGGTGAGTTCCGCCTCTGCCACGTCGTCAAAGCCGAGCAGGGCGACCTGCTGGCCTATGTAGTTGTCCTTGCCCACGGTGCGCCCGCTCGCCTCCACCCCGTAAATGCCGCCGAGCGCAACCTCTGGGTAGTGGCAGAGCACGGCGGTTACCTTGGGATGCTGGTGCAGCAGCTGGGCTATGGTGTCGGCTGCGCTGCGCTGGGTGCGCTCGCACTCCAGTACCCACTCCGGTTTGAAGGGGAGGCCGTATTGCAGCAGGCTGGCGCAGTAGCCGCCGATGCGCTCGGCGCGGGTGAGGGAGTCGGCTCGCCCGCCCACGTAGGCGATATGGCGGTGGCCCTGCTCGATGAGATAGGTGGTAGCCTGCTGGGCGGCATGGGTGTTGTCGGGGCCGATAAAGTCCACGTCATCCCGGTAGTAGGAGCGGGCGGCGCACACCACCGGCAGCTCTGAGTCGAGCAGGGTCTCCAGGGTTTTGGCCGCCGCGCCGCGCACCGGATTGAAGATGATGCCCGCCACCCCTTGCCGTGACAGGGACTGGATGCTCTGCTGCAACCGCTCCGGGCTGTGGCCGCACTGGGTCAAAAACAGCAAATAGCCCTGCTGCTCCAGCACCTCGCTCACCCCGGCGGTCACCTCGGTATAGAAGGGATCCGTGATGTCGCGCAGGATCAGCCCCACCAGATTGGATTGCTGGCTGCGCAGGTTGGCGGCGGCGCTGTTGGGCACGTAGTCGAGCTCTTTTATCGCCTGCTGCACCCGCTCGGTGGTGGCCGGGGAGATACGGCCCTTGCCATTGAGTACCATGGAGACGGTAGTGACCGAAACCCCCGCCAGCTGGGCGACATCGGTGATCTTGACGTTTTTCGAGACGAGCGGTTTGGTCGACATAGGTTTGGACGGCATGGGTTGTGACGACATAGGGCGAGTGCTGCAGCCATGGGCAAAGAGACCGGAGAACCACAGCATACCCCCTCGCATACCCAAGTGAAACGTTACATCACAGCTGCGCCGATCTGGCTCACAGATTTTGATCCACTCGCCATTCAGGCCTGCCATTCTGTGATCCTGTCGGCACTTGTGAGTTGATAAAACGTTTTATCATCCACAAAACCTGATGCGGTCTCTCTCCCCTGCCTGCCCTCCCCGGCGCAGTGCGGGACATCTGCATCGAGACGTGACCTTCACTTCACAAGGATCAGACACATGGCCAAGTCCCCCGCCAAATCCACCATATGGGAGTTTCTGCAGAGCCTCGGCAAGACCTTTATGCTGCCGGTCGCCCTGCTGGCCTTCTCCGGTATCCTGCTCGGTGTCGGCAGCTCGCTCACCAGCGATGCGGTCAAGCAGAGCATGCCCTTCCTCGACAACACCGTGCTGCAACTGCTGTTCCTCTGGATGACCAAGGTGGGGCTGGTGGCCTTTATCTACCTGCCGGTGATGTTTGCGGTGGCCATTCCGTTGGGGCTGGCGCGGGAAGAGAAGGGAGTCGCGGCCTTTGCCGGTTTCGTCGGCTATGCGGCGCTCAACCTCTCCATCAACTTCTACCTCACCGTGGCCAACGTCATCGGTGACGCGGCGGCGGAGAAGGCCTACGGGGTGAAATCGATCCTCGGCATCAGCTCCATCGACACCGGGATTCTGGGGGCCATCATAGTCGGGGTGATCGTCGCCAAACTGCACGCCCGTTTTTACACCTACCGGATGCCAGATGCGCTCGCCTTCTTCGGCGGTGCCCGCTTCGTGCCCATCATCACAGTGCTGGTGTTGGGGGTTGTCGGCCTGGTCGTGCCGTTCGCCTGGCCCTGGTTTGCCGCCGGCATCAACGGTATCGGGGCGCTGATTTCCCATGCCGGCCCCTTCGGTCCCTTTCTGTTCGGTACCGGTGAGCGTCTGCTGCTGCCGCTTGGTCTGCACCACATTCTGGTGGCGTTGATTCGCTTTACCGAAGCGGGCGGCACGTCGCTTGTGTGCGGCAACGAGGTGAGCGGCGCGCTCAATATCTTCTACGCCGAGCTCTCTTGTGCTGACACCAGCGGCTTCTCGGTCTCTGCCACCTCCTTCCTCTCTCAGGGCAAGATGCCTGCCTTCCTCGGCGGTCTGCCGGGTGCGGCGCTCGCCATGTATCACTGCGCCCGCCCGGAAAATCGCGGCAAGATCAAGGCGCTGCTGGTCTCTGGTGTGGTGGCCTGCGTCATCGGTGGCATCACAGAGCCGCTCGAGTTCCTGTTTCTGTTCGTGGCTCCTGTGCTCTACGTCATTCACGCCATCCTGACGGGTCTGGGCTTTATGACCATGGGGCTGCTCGGCGTCACCATCGGCAACACCGACGGCAACCTCATCGATTTTCTGGTGTTCGGCGTGCTGCAGGGCACCGCCACCAAGTGGTATCTGGTGCCGGTGGCGGCAGCTATCTGGTTTGCCATCTACTACAGCGTGTTCCGCTTCGCCATCGTGCGCTTTAACCTGAAGACCCCGGGCCGCGAGATTGAGACCAGCGAGGCAGCCCAGCCCGCGGGCAAGAAGGCCGGCAACAGCGGCTACAACGGTGAAATCATCCTCAACGCCCTGGGCGGCGCCGACAACATACTCGCGCTGGACAACTGCATCACCCGTCTGCGGATGTCGGTGCAGGACATGAGCCGGGTCGATGACAAGGTATTGAAAGCAAACGGCGCCATCGGGGTGATCAAGCTCGATGAGCACAACCTGCAGGTGGTGATCGGCCCGCAGGTGCATCTGGTGAAAAACCAGCTGCAGAGCTTGATGGGGGCCTGATCCGGCCAATGACATTCGAACGGGGGGCGCAAGCCCCCTCTTTGCCTCTCCCAATATGTCTCCTGTTTATGGAGGGAGAAAATTAATGCGCAATATTTATGACTTCGACCACGTGGTCGACCGCCACGGCACCTACTGCACCCAGTGGGACTATGTGGCCGACCGTTTTGGCCATGCCGACCTGCTCCCCTTTACCATCTCCGACATGGATTTCGAGACCGCCCCCTGCATTCGCCAGACCCTGGCAACCCGGCTCGAACACGGGGTTTTTGGCTACAGCCGCTGGAATCACGACGACTTCAAGGGGGCTGTGAGCGACTGGTTTGCCCACCGTTACGGGGCGAGCCTCGACCCCGAGACGCTGGTCTACGGCCCCTCGGTCATCTATGTGATTGCCCAGCTGGTGAGCCTCTGGTCGGCGCCGGGGGCGGGCGTGCTGGTGCATACCCCCGCCTACGACGCCTTCGGCAATATGCTGGCTGCCAACGACAGGGTGCTGCTGCCTTGCCCGCTCAAAAAAGAGCAGGGGAGTTACCAGATCGACTGGGAATGTTTCGAACAGCAAGCGGCACGCCCCGATTGCCGGATTTTGCTGCTGTGCAGCCCCCACAACCCCACCGGCCGGGTCTGGACACGCGATGAATTGAGCCGGATGGCCGCTATCTGCCAGCGCCACGGGGTCAAGGTCATCTCGGATGACATCCATATGGATATAAGCTTTGCCCGCTACCTGCCCTGGAGTGAAGTGGCGCCGGACGATCACTGGGCGCTGGTGAGCTCGGGCTCGAAATCTTTCAATATTCCGGCCCTTGGCGGTGCCTACGCTTTTATCGCCAACGGTGATGCGCGGGCTGCCTATCTGCAGCGGCTCAAGGCGGCCCACGGCCTCTCATCGCCGCCCATTCTCGGGGTGCTGGCCCATATCAGCGCCTATCGGGACGGCGGAGCCTGGCTTGATGCGCTCAAATCCTATCTGCACGGCAACCTCACCCAAGTGGAGGCGCGGCTCAACACCGCCTTCCCCGCCATCGACTATCGGGTGCCCGATGGGGCCTATCTCGCCTGGATTGACTTGAGCGGCCTCGGCATCGACTCGACCGAGCAAATGGATGCGCTGCAAGCCTTGCTGGTGGAGAAATACCGGGTCGCCATCATGCGCGGCGACACCTACGGCCCGGAAGGCAAAGGCTATATTCGCCTCAACGTCGGCTGCCCGCGATCTAAGGTAGATAAAGGCCTCGACGCCCTGATCTGCGCACTCACCGATCTATTGAGAGATTAACGGAAGGGAAACACCCATCAGCGGGCCGCCCAAGGGCGGCTCGCTGCATTTTGGGAAGCCATTTAGCGTGGCTCTTCGGTGCGAAACAACACCTTGCCGCAGGCGAGGCAGGTATGGCGAAAGCGGTGATCAAACCAGCCGGTTTGGGGATGACTCAGCACCTTGTCAGAGCCGCAGGCGCAGCAGAGGGCGTTGAGCGTATCCCCGGTGGCACACTCGGGATGGACGCTCAGGTACTCGGCGCGGGCGTGGCGCCTGTCCCAGAAACGCATGGCATAGAGGCTGGCCGCAAGGGCAAGCAGGCCAAACAGCCATAAGAGGTCCATGATGTGACTCCTTGGTGAGAAAGCGCGATAAGGGGCCTGGATCAGAGAATGGCGCGGCTGCGAAACAGCACCTTGCCGCAAGCAAGGCAGGTGTGACGCAGGCGGTAATCACCGGAGCCGGTCAGCGGGCTGAACAGTACCTTGTGGGAACCGCAGGCGTAGCAGCTGGCGTTCTCGTCATCCTCGGTGGCGCACTCGGGATGCAGGTTGAGGTACTCGGGCAGGGTGGGCAGCTTGTCCCAGTCGGGCTGAGTGACAGAGCGGTTCTTGAGGATGATGCCGGCGGTCACCAGACCCGCCAGGGTGAGCAGTACGTCAGTCAATTCCATGAGCGTCAAGGCTCCGTCCGTGAGGGGCCGCAGGGCCGTGGGATATGCAGTTGCAATATGGCTCCTATCTTATCTTTCCGTGGGCTGAGTGTGCTATCCCCGCCTGGGTGGCCGGTACGGCTGGCGGATTGGCTCTGCTCTCTTTAGCTGGTGTTGAAATAAACAGAGGGGCCCTCGGCCCCTCCTGTTGCACATCGGATCAAACGCCCTCGTCAGGCCACCTTGCTGCCTGCCAGAGTGCGGGCCAGCAGCCCTTCCGGGTTGTGGATGGCCTCCCTGGTCTTCACATCGATAACCTCGATATTGGCGAAGCGCTCCCGGTTCTTGATGGCCACATCGTGGGCCAGGATGACACAGCGAGCCTTGGCTACGTCCTTGGCGCTGATGCGGTTGATGATGCCGTTGGCGCCTTGTGTCTCCACCTTGAGCTTGATGCCTGCCTTGGCGGCCGCCTTTTGCAGGCTCTTGGCGGCGAGGAAGGTGTGGGCCACGCCGGACGGGCAGGCGGTGATGGCGAGCACGTCAGCTTCCCCTTCCGCTTCGATGATCTGATAGCCGCTGTCGGTGGCTGTCACTGTCTCATCCTCGGTGACCGGCTTTTTCAGCAGGTTGACGATAAGGGCCGTGGTCAGGGCGCCGAGCACGGTTCCCAGGATATAACCCATCTTGCCTTCCACCACAGGTAGCACTATCCAGCCACCCCAAGGGGCATGGTTGATGCTGTGCATCATGAAGCCAGTGATGTTGCCGACGATGCCGCCTGCGACTATGGCCGGAATGACACGCACCGGGTCGGCGGCGGCAAAGGGAATGGCCCCCTCGCTGATGCCGATCATGCCCATGATGGCGGCCGCCTTGCCTGCTTCACGCTCTTCCTTCTTGTAACGACGCGGGGAGAGCAGGGTCGCCAGCGCCATGCCAAGCGGTGGCACGCAGATGGCGATGCCGACGCCGCCCATCAGCCAGGGCTGGGTGTTGACCTGGGTCTGGGCGAACAGGGTCGCCACCTTGTTGACCGGGCCGCCCATGTCAAAGGCGGTCATGCCACCCAGGATGGCGCCCAGCATCACCTTGCCGGAGCCCGCCATGCTGGAGAGCCAGTGGTTCATCCCCTCCATCATGGCGGCGATGGGCGCACCTATGACCCACATGACGATGCCGCACACCAAGAAGGTGCCGATCAGCGGATAGATGAAGATGGAGCCGAGCGAACTCATGGAGTCCGGTAGTTTTATGCGTTTGAGCTGATTGACGATAAGCCCGGCGATGAAACCCACCAGGATGGCGCCGAGAAAACCTGTGTGGAACTGCTGCACCGCTATCCAGGAGCCGATCATGCCGGGCGCCAGGCCCGGTTTGTCCGCCATTGAGTAGGCGATGTAGCCGCCCAGTACGGCGGTAAAGAGGGTGAGCCCCGCTATCCCCATGTCGGCCATGTCCTTGAGCACGCCCGCCTCGGGCACGGCGCCCTTGCCGCTCATCATCACCGAGAGTGACAGCAGCACGCCCCCCGCCACTATGAAGGGGATCATGTGGGAGGTGCCAAACAGCAGGTGCTGCTTGAGGGTATTGAGCTGGGCCTTGATGCTGCGATCCTGGGGTTCAGGTGCACTGGCTCTCGGTTGAGCTGCTGCCTCGGCGCGCACCGGTTGCTTGCCGGCTAGGCCGACAGGCGCCGTGGCCGCCAGCAGTGACAGCACCTCGGCCTTGCTGGTGGCCGCCTGCATCCGGGGGATAAAGCCGGGTTCCAGCAGCTTGGTGGAGAGCTCGGCCAGCACCTCGATATGGTGGTTGGCGCCGCCCGCCGGGGAGGCAATCATGAAGAACAGTTTGGAGGGCAGCCCATCTTCGGCGCCGTAGTCGATCCCCTGCCGGCTGATGCCGATGACGATGGCAGGCTGCAATACCGCCTCACTCTTGGCGTGGGGCAGGGCAACCCCCTGTTCAAAACCCGTGTTGTCGAGGTTTTCCCGCGCCCAGAGGTCGCGTATGAACTGATCCTGATTGCCTATCTTGCCGCAGGCGTTGAGTCGGGCGGCCAGTTCGACAAACAATCCCTGCTTGTCGTTGGCCGTTATGTTGAGGCAGATCAGTCCTTCATCTATCAAGGTGGTGAGCATAGGCGTCTCCTGGCTCTGCGAGCCCTGGTGATATGAGTAACGAATGGAGCAAACGATTGACCTGCCTATTGTTTCGCCCAAGCCATGTCACCGAAATCGGATATATGTGCCCTTTACTGGATTTTTGTGTCAATGCCCCGGCCCTGTGAGCAGGCTCGCACTTTGATTGTCAGGTGAGTACTGGACTGAATGGATTTAAATCTGTTTAAAAACAAATGCTTGCTTGTTTTTCTGGAATGATGGGCAAGAGGAGTCGCGGTTCCCCCTCTTGCAAAAGGGAAGGTCGGGACGGGGTTTTGAACTCTTTAACCTCTTCTTGAATGTGAGCCGTTTGGCAAAAGTGCTGCCGGGGAGGGGGATCTTCTTTTGCTGCCTATGCCTGTACTGGTAAGCAGGGGCAAGGAAAGGAGGCCAGGCATAAGCAGTCGCAGAGGATTGGCCGCCTTGGGTATATGCATAGCCCCTTGATATTGCAGCACAATCTGGGTGGCAGAATGGTCTGCTTCCGGCTTGGGGAGCATGGGCGTCATGGCTTCATAAGAAGCCATCACCCATTTTTTAGATTGGTTTATAGATAATCAATCGTTTATTTCGTTGGGCGGTTATGGGGATCGGGGTGTCTGACTAGGTGAGCAGGTTGGCCAATAGCGCCGTCAGCCAGTCTTAACCTTGTCATGCTAACCCAATGATATAAGGAGACATTCTGATGGAAACACTTGACCAGAAGATCGACGCCATGAGTGAAGAGCTCAAGCAACAGGAGCTCAAGCAGGCCCACGACAAGTGGCAAGTCAGAGTCGATGAACTGCAACAGATACGGGCAGGGGAACGGCAACCGGAAGAGGAAGAGGTTGAAGAGTAGCCCCTGATATTGCCACTGGCCGATAGCCACGCCAGTTGTCATCGTCATCAAGCAGAAAAGAACAACCCCCGCCACCCGCAAGGGCAGTGGGGGTTTCTATTAGCCAGGCGGTGAGCGCCATCAAGGGCAGACTAACGGTGACGATGATTTCCAAAGAAAAACAACAAGGGCCATCAGTGATGGCCCTTGTGCGTTTATTCAGTCATTGAACCCGTGCCGGGTTCACGCCTTAGCAGCGGTTGCCGGCGCGGGCGACCCGGCCTTCGGCCAGCAGCTGGTAGTGGCCGGTGGCGGCAGGGACAAAGGCGGACTGGCCCTTCTCGAGGCGCAGCATCTCGTCGCCCTGCTTGAGCGTCACAGTGCCATCGATGGCAAACAGGATCTCGGCGCTGGCGGTGGTGAGCTGATGCTCACCTGCCGGATAGACGCTGAAGGTGAAGTCCGGCACCGGCACATCGAAGTGCTGCACCGCCCCTTCCACGCGGGGGGCCAGCAGGATCTGGTCATCCGGCTTGGGCAGGCAGCGGGTGCAATCCAGCAGCTCTGCCACGTCTATGTATTTGGGGGTGAGACCGGCGCGCAGCACGTTGTCCGAATTGGCCATGATCTCGAGACCGGTACCACGCACATAGGCGTGGGGGGTGCAGGCATCGAGGAACATGGCCTGACCCGGCTGCAGGGTCACCACGCTGAGCAAGAGCGGCGAGAAGAGTCCCACATCCCCCGGGTACTGGGCGGCCAGGTTGGTGATGAGGGCAAAGGTTTCTTCATCCTGATGCGCGGCGGCATAGGCCAGCAGGCCCGCCAGGGCGTCTTCCTTGCGTGCCCCTTGTAAAATCAGCAGCTGGTGGAAGAAGTGCTGCAGGCCAGCTTCGTTCTGGTTGGCGACAAAGGCCGCGACCAGATCGGCGATGGCCGCCAGCTTGACCCGCTCGAACAGCGCCAGGATGGCGGGAATGGCACGAAAGCCGTTCATCGCCTGATAGGGGGTGAGGGCAAACACCAGCTCGGGCTTGTGATTGGGGTCTTTGTAATTGCGATTGCCCGCCTTGGGGTCGATGCCAGCGGCTTCTTCTTTGGCAAAGCCAGCTTCAGCCTGGGCCTTGCTCGGGTGCACCTGGATGGAGAGGGCCTTCTCGGCGCACAGCACCTTGAACAGGAATGGCAGGCTGCCGAAACGGGTGACTGTGGCCTCGCCCAGTGCGGTGGCCGGGGCTGTGTCGATCACCACCGAGAGCTTCTGCGTACTGCCCATCAGGGTCACCTCGGAGCAGCCGTTGGGGTGGGCGCCCATCCACAATTCGGCCTGGGGTTTGCCCGTTGGATTTGGGATGCCAAACAGGGTGGTGAGGGAGTCATGGCTGCCCCAGTCGTAACCTTGAATCGGATTTTGCATTAACAAAAAAGAGGGCAGATCGCGACTGCTCATAAGGGATGCCTCATTTAGTGTGAAGAAAGTCGGGTGAAGAAAAGGGTGGCATTGCTGCTGTGGGCCGGACTATAACATGGGCGGTTGTGGCCGCCGCAACCGCTTGCCTCTCTCTATTTGATCAGGATCAGCATGTCACTTATCTTCAGCCAACTGCTCGATGGCGCCCTCCATGAGCAAGCTCCTTTTGAGCAGATCTGGTTTGCCCAGGATCAGGGGGTGCCGCCCAGTTTCAGCTATCAGGTCAACTTTCCCCGCCTCGAACTGGTGTTCAGCGGCGAATACCTCAACCAGGTCTGGGACAAGGAGCAGGGCTGCAAGGAGATAAGCGTACTGCCGGGACAGGCGATCTACATCCCGCCCAACGGTTGGAACAAGCCACTGTGGACCACGGACTGCTCGGTGCTGAGCCTGCTGTTTGGCAAGCGCCAGCTCGGTTTCAGCCTGGTGAGCAAGCGACGGGAAGACCCGGATTTTTTCGATGTGCAAAAGCACAGCATAATGGCGCGGGCCGGCCACGTGATCGAACACATACTGGCTGCGCTCAACGTGCTGACCGAGGATCCCGGCCGCTCCCCCACCGACAACCACCTGTTGCAGGCGCTGCTCACCAGTGCCCGCCAGCTGCTGGCGGAATCCGCTGCCGAGCGGCCAAGAGGGGCAGACCTGTTTCATGGCATCTGCATCTATATCCAGGAAAATTTTCACCGCCCCATCACCCGCGACTCCATCGCCCACCGCTTCAACGTCTCGGCTAGCCACCTCTCCCACCTGTTTCGCGAGCAGGGCCACATGCGCCTGGCCGATTACATCAGCTGGGTGCGGATCGACAGGGCCAAATTCATGCTGAAAAAATACCGCTTCCGCCTTGAAGAGGTGGCGAGCCGCTGTGGTTACGGCGATGTGAACTATTTTTGCCGGGTGTTCAAGCAAAAGACCGGGCTGACCCCCTCACAGTATCGCTCTCTGAGTCAGCCGCAGGGGCAGGGAGATAGGCTGGTGGTATGAGTCATGCCGCCGTCTGGGCCAGAGTACAGCAGGGCTGGCTGGCGCCGAATGTATGCAGGGGCGAGCGAGCCGGCCGCATTGTGATCCAGTACTCGACTATGGTCTGACATGCGTGCTCGCCATTTGATTATGAAAACGAATGGGCTAAGATGGCCGCGCGCAACTTACAGATTGATAACAAACGGAAGTTAGGAGATGCCGATGGAAAGCAAAGTAGTTATCCCGACCCAGGGCCAGAAAATCACAGTCGATGCCAACGGCAAGCTGCAGGTTCCCAACCATCCGATCATTCCGTTTATTGAAGGGGATGGCATCGGTGTGGACGTGACCCCGGCCATGTTGAATGTGGTCAATGCCGCGGTCGAGAAAGCCTACAAAGGCGAGCGCAAGATCGCCTGGATGGAGATCTATACCGGCGAGAAGTCGACTCATATCTATGGCGAAGGTGCCTGGCTGCCGGCCGAAACCCTGGATTTCATTCGTGAATATTGCGTGGCCATCAAGGGCCCGCTGACCACTCCGGTCGGCGGCGGTATTCGCTCCCTCAACGTGGCCCTGCGTCAGGAGCTGGATCTCTACATCTGCCTGCGCCCGGTCCGTTACTACGAAGGTACCCCGAGCCCGGTCAAGCGTCCTGACCTGACCGACATGGTGATCTTCCGCGAAAACGCCGAAGACATCTACGCCGGTATCGAGTGGAAGGCGGACAGCGATGAAGCCAAAAAGGTTATCGCCTTCCTGCAAAACGAGATGGGCGTGAAGAAAATTCGCTTCCCCGAGTCCTGCGGCATCGGCATCAAGCCCATGTCCAAGGCCGGTACCGAGCGTCTGGTGCGTGCCGCCATCGAGTATGCCATCGACAACGATCGCGACTCCGTGACCCTGGTGCACAAGGGCAACATCATGAAGTTCACCGAAGGTGCCTTCAAGGATTGGGGCTATGCCCTGGCCCAGAAAGAGTACGATGCCCAGCTCATCGACGGTGGCCCCTGGTGCTCCTTCAAGAACCCGAAAACCGGCAAGACTATCGTGGTCAAGGACGTCATCGCCGATGCCTTCCTGCAACAGATACTGCTGCGTCCGGCCGAGTACGACGTCATCGCCTGTATGAACCTGAACGGTGACTACATCTCCGATGCCCTGGCCGCTCAGGTCGGTGGTATCGGTATCGCCCCTGGCGCCAACATCGGCGACGGTGTGGCCCTGTTCGAGGCGACTCACGGCACTGCGCCCAAGTATGCAGGTCAGGACAAGGTCAACCCGGGTTCGCTGATCCTCTCTGCCGAGATGATGCTGCGCCACATGGGCTGGGTCGAAGCGGCCGATCTCATCATCAAGGGCATGGAAGCGGCCATCGCCAACAAGACGGTCACCTATGACTTCGAGCGACTGATGGAAGGCGCCACCCTGCGCTCCTGCTCCCAGTTCGCCCAGGACATGGTCGATCAGATGTAAGCGGTAAGACTGAAATGCAAAACCGGCGCCATGAGCGCCGGTTTTTTTATGGATGAAGAGCCAAGGGATTTATTGCGCCTGCTCTACGTGTTGCTGATAGCGCTGCTGCCATTTGCTGCTTTCGGCTTCATCGCCCTGCGTCTGCCAGAACTCGCAGATGGAGTTGGCGAGCTCGGATGCCATGGCGTGATCTCCATCGCGGCGACTCATCAGATATTGTCCCAGCCAGCTTTGATATTGTTTCATTGCCCGATCTCCTTATCTAAGGTGCCCTTGTTGTTACTCGTCTGGCAAAACAGCCTCTCGACTGTGGCCAGACCTGACTCAACCAGGTCACTGTTTTTCTGCGCTCCTCTGTTCGTTGTTATCACCGGATTGGGTAGCGATCTCGCGGGATAACGGTGTGAACGGGGCGCAGATGTCAAAAAACGGACCCTATCCTATCACAAAATAACCAACTTGGGGGGATTGGCAGCCGAAGGAGGAGACGTGACGTGCTCACACTCAGGGCAAAGGGTGTGCCATCTTGCTGATCCATGAAGAGAAAAACCCGCCAGGGTGGCGGGTTTTTCGGGTGAAAAAAGATCAAATTTTGGCGGTGGCCAGGTATTTTTCCATCTCCTCGGCGGGCACCATGCCGCCGCCGGTAGCCCATACCAGATGGGTGGCTCGGGCCAGGGTAGCGGCATCGAAGCCGCGCTCCGCCTGCCACTCGCGATCGGCCGCGACGCGCCACGGGCCCGGCATGCCGGCCAGCGCCGAGGGTTCGAGTTTGATCTGCTCATCCCGCGCCAGCAGCCCCAGCAGGTCATACATCTCCTGATCGCTCAGGGTATAGAAACCATCAAGCAGCCGCTCCATGGCGCGGCCGACGAAGCCGGAGGCGCGCCCCACCGCCAGGCCGTCGGCGGCGGTGAGGTTGTCGATACCCAGATCCTGCACCGCGATGTTATCGTGCAGACCGGTGTGTACCCCCAGCAGCATGCAGGGGGAGTGGGTCGGCTCGGCAAACAGGCAGTGTACGTGGTCACCGAACGCGAGCTTGAGACCAAAGGCCACGCCGCCGGGGCCACCGCCCACACCGCAAGGCAGATAGACGAACAGCGGATGCTCGGCATCCACCTTGATGCCCATATCATCGAACTGCTTTTTCACCCGCTCGCCCGCTACCGAGTAGCCGAGGAACAGGGTGCGGGAGTTCTCGTCGTCGATAAAGAAGCAGTTGGGATCGCGCTCGGCCTCCTTGCGACCCTGCTCCACCGCCACCCCGTAATCCTCGGCATACTCCACCACTATGACGCCGTGCTCGCGCAGCTTGCGCTTCTTCCACTCCCGCGCATCGGCGGACATGTGCACTGTGACGGTAAAGCCGAGCTTGGCGCTCATGATGCCGATGGACATGCCGAGGTTGCCGGTGGAGCCCACGGCAATGCTGTACTGGCTGAAGAACTGGCGAAACTCTTCGCTGAACAGCTTGCGATAGTCATCTTCTTCGCACAGCAACCCGGCCTTGATCGCCAGCCGTTCGGCGTGGGTCAGCACCTCGTAGATGCCGCCGCGTGCCTTGATGGAGCCGGAGATGGGCAGGTGACTGTCTTTTTTCAGCAGCAGCTTGCCGGTGACCTCGACACCGTAACGCGTATTGAGCGTTGCCTGCATGGCCGGGATGACGGCGATCTCGGACTCCAGAATGCCCTTGCTGGCGCGGGTCTCGGGGAAGGCTTCGCACATGTAGGGAGCGAAGCGGGCAAGCCGGGCTGAGGCATCCGCCACATCGCTGCCATCCAGCCCCACATGGGGAAGGCCAACCGCCAGCGTGCTGGCCTTGGGGTTGAACCAGGTCACTGGCTCGAGTGCGATCAGGGATTGCACCAGCGGGAATTGGGTAATGAGTTGTTGGACGTCGATGTTTTTCATGGGATGTCTCGGTCTTGTTACACGATATAGGAGAGCAGGAAGGTACCGGCCAGCGCCATCAGGGAGGCGACAAAGGTGGCGGTAGTGTAGTACTTGAGCGTTTCGTTCAGGGTGGCGCCGCAATACTGCTTGACCAGCCAGAACAGGGAGTCAGTCACCATGGTGCAGCCGATGGCGCCGGAGCCGATGGCCAGCGTCATGATCTCGGGGCTTATCTCGGGGTAGTGCACCATGATGGGGGAGACGATGGCGGTGGCCCCCATCATGGCGACGGTGGCCGAGCCCACGGCTGCGTGCAGCACTATGGCCACCACCCAGGCCAGCAGGATAGGGTGCATGGCCAGCTGGGAGAGGATGGTCGCCAGGCTGTCTCCCAGTCCGCTCGCCTTGAGCACGCCGTTGAAGGCGCCACCTGCCCCTATGATGAGCAGGATATTGGCGATGGAGGAGAAGCACTGCTCGGTCTGGTTCAGCAGCCCTTCCATCTTCATGTGCTGACGGATCCCCAGCACGTAGTAGGCTGTGAAGGCGGCGATGAACATGGCGGTGATGGGGTTGCCGATAAACTCCAGCAGGGTATAGAGGCTGCTTGCGTGATCCATGTTGAGCTCGGCCACCGTCTTGGCCAGCATCAGCAGTATGGGCAGCAGCACGGTGAAGAGGGAGGCACTTAAGGTCGGGAGGCTTGCCTCGTCGCGCGCCTCTATATTCGCAAAGGCGGCGGGCACCTCCTTGAACGGCACCCGTTTACCGAGCAGCTTCAGAAACAGCGGGCCGCCCACCAGGGAGGCAAACAGCCCGACCGCGAGACCGTAGACGATGACGGAACCTATGTCGGCCCCCAGCTGATTGGTGACGTAGAGCGCGGCCGGGTGGGGCGGCACTATGCAGTGCACGGCCATCAGGGCGGTGCAGAGCGGGATGGCCAGCGTCAGCAGCGAGGTCCTGGTCTTGCGGGCGATGGAGAAGGCAAGGGGAATGAGCAGCACGACTCCCACTTCGACAAACAACGTGATGCCGCACACCAGACCGACCAGTACCATGATGACCTGAGGCGAGAGCCAGCGGCACTTCTGCAGGGCGAGACCTATGCGCTCCGCCGCCCCCGATACCTCCATCATCTTGCCGAGTATGGTGCCAAGTCCGATGACGGCGGCGAGAAAGCCCAGGGTGCCGCCTATACCCTCTTCCATGGCGTTGACCATCTTGACCGGGTTCATCCCCATCATGGTGCCGACATAGAAGCTCGCCAGCAGCAAAGCCAGGAAAGGATGCACCTTGCCCTTCACTATGGTGAAGACAATCAGAATGATGCTAGTCAGCAAGGTACCGACGACCCACACTTCAGAATTCATACTGCGCCTCTATGTGTCATGAGTGATGATTAGGCGCCTATTGAATGAAAATGACGGGCGGCTGACAAATGATGAAAATGGCGTCTTGAGTGAGCCAGGTTGATGCAAAGATGCCACATTCATCACATTTATCTTCTTTGATGAAATTTGAGTTGTTTGGCTGCATCCAAAGGCGGGGTTTCTGGCTATCATCTGTGCGTTTTTTGGGGCGAAGAGGCGTGCCAGATGTATACCGAAGACAACTACGTATCGAGAAACAAACTGCTAAACGGTTATCAGCTCTCCAAGCTGCATACCTTCGAGGCGGCGGCCCGTCACAGCTCGTTTGCCCTGGCGGCGGATGAGCTGGCGCTCAGCCCGAGTGCGGTGAGCCACAGGATCAGTGCGCTGGAAGAGGAGCTCGGTTTCAAGCTGTTCCAGCGCTTTCATCGCAAGGTGATGCTGACCGCAGAGGGGCAAAGAGTCTTCTGGGCGCTCAAGTCATCGCTGGAGTTCATCAATCAGGAGATCCTGGAGATCAAGCATCAGGAACTGTCCGGTTCCCTGACCGTCTACTCCCGCCCCTCCATCGCCCAGTGCTGGCTGGTGCCCAGACTCGCGGATTTTTCTCGCCTGCATCCCCAGATCGATCTCAACGTCATGACAGGTAACGAGAACATCAATCTGCACGGCTATGGCATAGACCTGACGATCTATTTCGATGACAAACTCCCTGAGCGGCTCGCCATCCACCCGCTGATGGATGAGTACATGGTGCCGGTCTGCAGCCCCGAATATGCCGAGCAGCATGGGCTGCTGGACAATCCTGACCACTTGCCTCGCTGTCGCCTGCTGCACGACAGGCAGGCCTGGGGCTATGACTCGGACAGCGACGAGTGGAGCAGTTGGGCTCGCCAGTGCGGCATCTCCCTAGAAGCCTGTCAGTCGAACATGGGGTTCGATCGCTCCGATCTCGCCATTATCGCCGCCATGAACCATGCCGGGGTCGCCATGGGACGCAAGAACCTGGTGAGCAAGCGGCTGGCCAGACATGAACTGGTTGCCCCTTTCCCTGGCATGGAGGTGCGCTGCGCGCAGCGTTACTACATAGCGACCTTGCCCAACCGTCAGTGTCCCAAGATCCAGGCCTTTATCGACTGGGTCTGCGCCCAGGCACAGGAGACACAATAAGCGGCAGGGTCAAGCGCCGTTCTATTCCTCGTCTGGCGTGCAGGATGGAGGGCGAATACCCGGCAAAAAGCGGTGTAGATGGCAGTAGAGGAACCGGAGATCTCGGGGGAATTTGTCTAACATCTCAGCGAGTTAGCAGAATGAACTGTCAGTAACGGCTCAATCGTTCGATACGGGGTGGAAACAGGATGCAAATAAAAAGGGCCACTTCTTGCGAAGTGGCCCTTTCCAAACGTTTGGTGGAGCTGGGGGGATTTGAACCCCCGTCCAAAGAAGCTTTACCATTTGAATTGTAAGGATTTTTTCACTTCACTTCTGAATTTGGATCGGGATTGGCGCTTTTGCTGTCTGGCCATCGTACTCGGAAAGGTAGGATCCATAGTGCCGAAATAGCATTTCCGGCCCCTTGTGCCCCATCTGGCCGGCTAGCCAAAACAGGTTGCATCCACGGCTGATGTTGGCCGTCGCGTAGGTGTGCCTAGTCTGGTAGAGGTGGCGATAGCGAACACCGGATCGCCGGAGTGTGTAGAGCCATGCTTTCTTCCTGATCGGCTCGGCCCCGGGCCATGGCTTGCCCAGCTTTGGATCTTCAAAAACGAGCTCTGAACGCATGAAGGTGAAACGCTTCTGGCTGTTCAGTGCGGCAATAGCCTCCTTGGTCAGCTCGAGTATGCGGGTGCCGGCTCTTGTCTTGGTGCTTTTTGTGATGCCGACAACCGTGGCACTGGAAACTGCGACCGTGTTATCGATCCAGTCTATCGATGACCAGCGCAGGGCGCAGATCTCGGATGGCCGCATCCCTGTGGCAAAAGCAAAGGCGAACAGGCTAGCCCACTGTTCGTTGATGTTCATGGCTGTGTCCAAGATCGCCTCCACCTCTGCCGGGGTGAACGGGTCTACGTCCTTAACTACCCGTTCAGAAGCTGAATCCACGTCCAAATATCTGGAGACCTTGACCAGTGATACCGGGTTCGCCTGCAATAGCCCATCCGTCACGGCTTCATCTATGGAGCTGCGCAAGAATGACAGACGGTTGCGCGCTGTCTTGGCTGAGGTGTCACTTCTGATCAGCCAGTTTTTCACCAGGGCGGGAGTGAGGTCGGAGACAGTCACCTGGTGTAAATCCGTCAGAGCTGTGAAGCACTTGCGGTACCCGACCATAGTTGACGGGCTAAGCCCTCGGACTTCACAGCGACGGATGTACTCGTCCAGATAGTCAGCCACCTTTGCGGCTATGGATGCGCCACCGAAGATCCGCAGTTTTTTAGACTTCGGAAAGTAGTCGGCGTAGGCGAACTGGTCTCGCTCTATCTTGCCCTGGATCTCACCAAGCAGGCGCGAGGCATAGCGCACGTTGGCGGCGGAGTTTGGTAGGTTGGAAATGGGCTCGCGGCAGCGAACCCCCTTGAAGGTAAAGGTGATATTGATGGTGCCGCCGCGCAGTGTTACGCCGCGTGGGAGCTGTTTTTCATTGCCCACTTAATTACCTCTGCGATGTTAACCCAACGCTCCTTGGCCCCATCAACATTGACTATGTGGATCCCCAACTGCCAGATGCCTCGCTGGATGCGCTTGTTGATGGTGTCCCGGTCAGTGATCTCGATGGTGCTCAGGTAAGTGCTGAGCGGTATGGCGTCAGGCATTCTCATTATGATGAGCTGGCCCTGGATCTGGCTTTTGGTGGGGTCGGTCGTTGTTTCCATGGTGGTTGGTCCTCGTCAATCTGGTGATTTCATCCCGGCCTGCTCGGTTGTAGAGGAAGCATTCGACCTGCTTCCTGCTGCTGACCGCCTGGTCAAGGCGGTATTCCCCGAACGCTGGGCGTTTGAGTTGGTGTCGGTTGGCCAGCCGGCCGATAGCTTGGGCGCTGACCCCCAGCTCTTTGCCGAGTTCGGTGGCGCTCCAGAGCTGGCCGGCAATCCGGGGCGCTTCGATAGGCAGATCGAAGTAAGCCAGGATACGGCCGATCTCGGCGAGTTTGGCCGATCGGGAAAGGGTGGGGGAGCGTACTGTGCTGACTAGGTCGCTGAGAAGTTGGTTGTCCTGGTCGATGATCAGTTGAAGTTGTTGCATGGCGTGGCCCTCCTGTCCTTGAGGATGGGGCGCCAATTGGATTGAAGGAAGGGCCGCTAATAGTCCGAATATTCAGTGACAGCCTTGGCACTGTGCTCAAATGGTCAGATATGTGCAGCGCCAGGATAGCCAATGGGGTTTCTTGTAAAGTGTCAATTAACCCCCTTTTTGGCTATGCCTGGCTTGCAGGTTGTGGAGCCTTTGCGCTGCCTTTTCAGCTTGATAGAGGTTACAGATTGCCCCGCCAGGCAGAACAAACTTACCGGATTGTTTGGGATGAGGCATGACGACACCTAACCCGGCTATTACTGCTCCAGGGTAGGGTGATTCCATATCTTTCATGGGAGACCTCGGACTTATCCACCGTTTCTGTGTGGCCAGCGGTGGATGATTTGGGGGTATCAGGCTGCAGCACTGATGGGCTCTGCTCCGGCAAGCAGTAGGGTTAGCTTACTGACATCCCGGATCCGACACTCACCACACCAGCCCGGGGCAAACACGAGAAGCATGGAGCCTTTGGGGTTTCCCTTCATCTCCTCTCCGGTGGTCTTATTGATGAAACTCACCCGGCCATTACGCCATTTTCCTCGTTCGTCGTAGTAGCCGGTGATGTGGCGCACCTCGCTGGCCAGCTCGCGGGGATACCATTCTGTGCTGGTGTCCTGCGGCACCAGTATGACGGTACCAATACCGCGCCCTTGCTGCTCAATGGCTTTCTTTACCCAGGGCCCTATATCTGAATATGGAGGATTGAGCCAAGCCCAGGGTGATCGTACTGAGGGACTGATAAAGTCCTCCCAGTCCACTTGCAGGGCGTCGATGCTGGGCGTCAGGTACTTCTGGCACAATGCTGTCTCGGGCAGGGCTGCTGCATCGAGGGAGAAATGGAACTCCCGATCGAGCGCTCTGAATAGGTAGAGCGGGGTTTGTGTCATATCCCGGGTGTTTGCCTGGGTGGTCGTGCCGCGATAGTCAGCCATTAAATTGGCTCCTTTGTTATCAAGAATGGCCCCGATCTGGTGATCAGTAATTGATTGTCAGGTATGCAATCTTGTTTTTTGCGATGTGCTTGATGAGGTTGATTGCTTTCTCCTCTTCAATGCCAAGGCCCATCAGGTCCATCATGATGGCGCTGTTGATCCGGCCGCGGTGCTCTCGGTCGGCAAGGCGGCGTGTATCTTCTTCGTCCTTGAGGCTCTGTTCATCGGCAATGCGCTGGCGTTCCTGTTCAGTTGCGCGGGTTGCTGCTTCATCCGCTTGACGTGTCGAGTTGGCTTCGGCCTGCTGGCGGGCCAGCTCGGAGGCTTCGGCATCACGCCTGGCTTGCTCTTCACGTTCCAGCGCGGCTTGGGTTTGGCGCTGTGCTTCCTGCTCGCGATGCTGGGCAGCTTCACGCTCCAGGCGCTGGCGATTTTCTTCCAGTAGGCGAGCCTGCTCCGCAGCCTGTTCTGCTATCCGGCGTTCGCGATCGATGCGCTCCTGTTCGGCCTGCTTCTTGCGCAGCTCTTCCAGCTCGGCCTGCTCGGCTTCGTATTTCAGCCGGGTGGCCAGCGTCTCACCAAGGCGCTTGGCAGCCAGTTCCTTGGCCACGGTAGCCTGTGGCAGCAGATCCTGCCAGCTATCATCCAGGGCGGTCTGCTCGACCTCCAGTAGCATTGTTTGCAAATCGGCAGCGGTGAACTCGTGGCCGCTTGAAGCGCCAAGATCTTTCAGTATTGTGAGTCGGTCTTGCAGTGCTGCAACCCGGGCGGCTTCTGCTGCTTCAAAATGGGTGAGTGGGGCGCGCACCTCGTCTTTCAAGGTGTCCAGGGTATCGCGGATCAATTTGCGGTTGGCGTCGATACGGGCGGGGATTACCTTGTATTTGGCGGTCAGCTCCTTGCCAATTTCATCCAGATAGGTCTTGGTCTTGGCGACGGCATAGGCGACGCTGGCAATCTCTTTGCGGCCTTTGGCGGTGGTCACATCAGGCACTAGGCTACCGGCTTTCTTGCGAATATCGGCCAGTAGGTCATTGATGCCTTGCCCTTCGGTGAACAGAGCCACTTCGGTGGCGGGTTCGATGACTACCAGCTGGGCCTGGGCGGCGTCGGTTTTGGCTTGTTCGGTCATGGTGGGGTCCTTGGGTATGAAAAGGCCCACACTTGGCGGGCCTGATTGTTATTACTGGGGGTTGTTCCCGGTGCCGAGCTGCTTCTTGCGCTCGCCGGCTACCTGCTTGATGCCTTTGACTATCTGCGGGTCGCCGGTGCCGTTGGCCCACTCCCATGCGGTGGTGTAGGCTTTTTGCCACTCTTCACCAGACGATGCGCCCTCGATGGCCGCGCAGTGGTCGGCGTAGGCGCTGGAGTGATCTACCGCTGGTGTTTGCTCTTGCGACGGTTCGGTAGGTTCTAGCTCTTGGGTTGAAGCTTCCTGCTTGGGCGGGGTTGCAACCGTTTGAACTTGGAGGCTCTCTTGCTGACGCATTGCGTTCAGTGCTCGGTTTTGTTCGGGTTGCCCTTCCTCTTCTTTTCCCTTGAACCAATCACTAGGCTTGCTCATGCCATCACGTAAGGATGCGTAAACTTTCCGCATCTGAACGTACTGAGCTGGGAGCATGGCATCCGGTCTGCGGCCGAGATATGTCTGGATTTGTTCCGTTGTTACACCGAATTCTTCGTTGAATATATCGAGCATACGCTTGATGGATTCAGGGCTTGTGTCTGCGTGGGTGCTCAAGGTCACCTCGCATTGGCGCTGGGCAGCCTCGATCACATCACCAGGGATCACCCCGAGAATGCATGCACGAAGACGGCGAGCTCCACTGCTTGCCACTACTTCGTAGATATCTCTGGGATCTTCTAGTTTTTTCTGGCCGCGAGAACTGTGGCGAATGTGTGGGACGGTGAAGATTTTCAGTTGTTTTGTGTTGGTCTCTACATCCCAAGCGAATGCTTCAATGATCGACTCTCCTTTGCGTTGCTCTAGTTCACGCACCCCGAACTGCATGTTTCCCCATGCTTGGGCAAGAGCCTCCGCCAGTCGTATGCTTGGTCCTGTAACGTCAGTTCCTCCTCGGTTGTAACTGTAAAGGGCTCCTTCGGCGAGTGTCGGGCGGGAGCATGCCTGCAAGATCCGGTCTGTAGCTTCCACCGGATTTCGTGGAAATTTCTTGGCGATCACCATTGCAGCCTGTACTTCTTGAATGGCCCGCTGTTGCTCGACCGCCACCAATCCTTGCTCTTGGCGCTGGCTTGCCGCACCGAATGGGTTTGAAACAACTTGGTTCACGTTCTTCTCCTTGCCCATACAGGCTGAATAAGTGGTTGCTGGTCGTGCCAGTCGTTGTTGACCCGGCACTCGTGGAATTTGTGAAGGTCTCGGCGGTACAGCTCATGCCCCTCAGCGCGCCACTCAGGCGACAGGGGGCGAACCCGTACCGGGTAGCGACCACATTCAATGGATGAGCTGACAGCCAGAAAGATGAAGTCAGGTACTTCGCCGTAAATCTCGCGAAAGCCATCGGAATACATGGCGTCCTGGACGTGGTAGCGAAACTCTTCGACGTGGCGCTCAAAGCGGGCCATGTCGTCCACCTTCTTCACGTCGGCCATGATGGGGAAGTTACTGAGCTTCTTGTCTGGGCGGCACCGGCAGAGCTCTTCTGTTTCTGAGTCAGTCCAGTAGAGTGACCCCTCGCAGATGCCGTCCTGCTCCAGCAGCCAGCGGGCGTCTGGGTGGGCGAACACGCTCTCGCGCATCAGCTGCAGCTTGCGCCCCTCCTCGGCAGCCATGATGGTCTTGCCCAACTCGGAGCAGTTGGCCATGAACTCCTTCTCTTCCTCTTTGCCTGCGTTGGTGCGGCGGTTGAACTCCGGCGCGATGATGAAGCGATCCTTGAACTCCTCCGGCTCCAACAGCAGGCAGTGCAGGGCGGTACCCATGTCCAGCGGCTTGAGCTTTTCCTCATCGACCGGCGCGCTTTTGCGCCAGATGTAGGTGGCCCCGCTCTCCGCCACGTCATCCAGCTGGGATTTGCTGACGCCATCACCTGAGTGATACTGCTCATTGGTGAGGCCAAGCACCAGACCGTGCGGCAGGGCTGCGCTGGTATCGACGGCGGCGTTCATGCTGCGTTCCTCTGCTGGTATTGCTCCCACTGCTCGGCGCCCATAGCATCTTCTAGTGCGGCAACATGGTCACTCCATGCGTCATCAGCCATAACTGTCAGTCCTTGTTCCAGAAGCTGTTGGATATGTAGAGTGAGCGGTACCTTGTCGCCGGACAGCATCAGTAGGTAAATGGTCTGGTTGAGCTGTGTCGCCTGGTCGGCATTGACCTCGGCCAGTAAGGTGGCCGCATCAGTGTCGAGCTGGCCGGACAGAAGCGGGAGGCGGTTTGTCTCTACCCACTCGGTAATCCATTCATCCTTGGCGTTGGCCTCAGCCTCTTTGCTGTCTAGCAAGGCAAGCAAGGTGTGTTCGTTGGTCATGGCGAACTCTCCGGTTAGGCTATGGTCTGCTCGGCCATCTGGCCGGTAGTGAGCCAATAGAAGTGGATGGACAACTCTGGATGCTGAGCGAGTAGCAGCAGAGTTCCACCGCCAATCTCCCGGTAGTTCAGCTCGTAGTTCTTGAGCGTGGTGGCAGGAATGCCCAGCATGTCGGCAAACTTCGGCCGGCTCAGGCCGAGGCGCTCACGCAATTCACGCAGGCGCTTGCGGCATGCGTCATTGAGTGGGGGGATAGTCTGGTTGCTCTGTTCGGTACGCTTTTTCATGGTTGGGTACTTTGGTGGTTAAAAAGAAACCCCAGCGTGAGGGCTGGGGTTTGGTAGAAAACAAAAAGCCCAGCGATAGGGCTGGGCTTTAGCGATGTCGTGGGGATGTAGTTCAGCGTTGTTCAGCAGCCATATAGGCCTCGTTGCTGTCTCGACGGCCGATTGCGATGACCAAGAGGGTTATGACGTTGTCATCTACCTGGTATACGAGCCGATATCCAGACGCTTTCAGCTTGATTTTGTAGCGGTCTTTACTGCCCCGCAGCTTTGCTGACGGAACATGTGGGTTCTCCAATCGTTCCTGCAATTTTGCCTTGAACTGGTTCTTGATCGGCGGTGCGAGTTTGCTCCATTCCTTTAGCGCTCGCCGGTCGAACTGGAGGGTATAGGTCATAGGTCTTCCAGCGATACCGCAACCACGTCAGGTGATTTCATGCGCTCATCAGCGACACGATTCAGTTCAGCATCTTCGGCAAGCTCAACGTAGTAGGCGAACAGCTCAGGTGGCACGCAGTAGAACGCAGGCTCGTTGCGATTCAGGATGGCAACGGCATTACCTTCACCTTCTTTAACGGTCCCCATGGGGTTGCGCTTCAACTCGGTGATGCTAGCTGCGGTGGCGGAAAGAATTTGGTAGCTCATAAAGCCTCCTTGACTATCAAGTGCCAATAATAGCACCCAGGGTGGCACTCTTAAAGGCACCTTTAGTGGCATCCTTCCTTATTCAAAAGGCCTCATTCGTCACACTTTTCGCATTCTTAGAACATTTTAACCTGTCAATTGATGTTTATGTCATTACTGGGCGTGAGGGTTCGGTGCTACCTTTACCTAGTGCGCTTAGAAAGCGATTTCATGGGTTTGAGCGAGCTTCTTCGGCGGGCGTTGAAGAGGTTGAAGTCGCGTCAGGTGGATTTGTACGCATTGGAGAAGTGGTTATGTGGTCTTATCTTTATCTTTCTGATTTTAAAGCATTTACTGATGTGTCAAATGTGATAAAGGATAGTCTGAACGCCTTAAAGTGTGGCACTGCCTATGGGTCTTCTGAAGAAGTGCATGTTTTTCCCCGATTGGATGGGGTAACTGGCGGCGTACATTACTATTTCAGCCCAGGAGCTAAGGAAATTGCCGAGATGGTAGGCGCAAAAGAATGTGATGTTGCTCCGTTTGAGATCCTGCAGGGCCAGATACTGGTATCCGATCGTTTTTTCAAGAAAGCTCAGGAACGCTCCCACTGATTTAGCTTCACGCTGAGCCTTCGTAACTATGGAGTAGTTATGTGGTCTTATTTGTATGTGAGTGACTTACCGGAATGTGCCAGTGTGTCTGCTTTGATTAGGAATAGCCTGGAAATTATGCATTCTTATACCGAATCAAATGTCATGGCAGCCATTCAGATTTTCTCTCTTGTTGATACAGCTACTGGGGGCGTTCACTACTATTTCAACCCAGCAGCAAAGCAAATTGGTGATATTGTGGGAGCCAAACCCTGCGATGTTCCCTGTCTTGGTTTCCAAGAGAATGAAATATTCTTGGCCGGAAGTTTCCTTGATGAATTACATATAACCTGAGCTTTTTCCGGTTGATCCTCATTCGTTCCTTCACATCCAAACGCCACTCGTGACGCTTGGATGTGCCGCCTTATGCAAGCGAACATCACCTCATCCAGCCACCCAATTTCTGGTTTTACAGGTCAGGGCAGATCCACCGGGAAAGTGGATTTCGTTCGAGGCATCCCATCCATATTGTTAAAGAGCAGCTCAGCCGAATTTGGCGTGAGCGAAGCCAAAGCAACCTTGCGGTGCTTGAGAAAGAGGCTTTGGCTACGGCGCTATCAGGGAAGCGCCAGACCCGGGTCAGACTGCGTGGCGGTGTTGGGCAGCACGGGCGGCAACAATGTGGTGTTGCTCGGCAGCCAGCATTGCCAGGTGCAGGCGCTGCTTAAGTGCGCGACGGCGGCCGGCATTGCCGTTGAACCGGTCCGCAATGCTGGTAATTACCTGGTCGGCGCAATGCGCGGCTCTGGAAAAAATGCTCTTGGTCATGGTACATTTGCTCCTGTTGACGAGTTGGTCCTCGTTAACTCCAGCCCGCTTTGGCGTGGTTGGGTCCTGTTGCTGGGGTTGGTCCCCTGGCGATATGACTAGGGGTGGTACCCTGGTCCTTCGAAGCCCGCCTTGTGCGGGCTTTGTCGTTCTTACGCGCTGGTCAGGCGCCTTCTACTTTTTCCCTGGTTAGGGGCAGGTCCTGTTGCTGGCGGTCATAATTCGTTTCAACCGGTTGAGCACTGAGGCAATGCTCATGCGGTTGAGAGCTCCCGCACTCGGTGAGAGCGACTGGTTATGCTGCCGCTTGCAGGCAGCCTGCACGGGTCCGGTGTTCCTTACCTGCCTCGGTTTTGACGGTGTAGAACAGGCCGCCACCGCGGCGTTGGCCGAGGTCAGTGATGCCGGTGATCACGGCCGGAAGTGTGATGCGGGTCCGAGGGTTGGTGTACTGCACAGGGTCATTCACTTTCATGGTTGGTCCTCTGGTTTGGTTCAAGCTGGTTCTAAGTGAGGTGGCATCTCATCTATCGAACTGCAACTCAGGTGTTCTCGATAGTTGACGAGATAGATTGTTATCGATCGAGAACGATTGGTCAATACACGATCGTGAACTTTTCAAATAAAAAAGCCCCGCCTAGTGGCGGGGCCTGTTGGGATGGGGTTTAGCTGATGCTATTGGTTGCGGATTAGCGGGGCTCTGAACGATGACTCAACCTCTACGCTCAACCATTCTCCCAAGGATGATCACATCTTTCGAGGAAATTACAGGAAGGCGTTCATCATCAACACCAAAGGCCCACCCCTCAATTGCCGGTATGGCTCGAAGAAGTTTGGCTTGGTTGGCTCGAGTTATTTGTACGAGTAAAACGGCATCCGCTTCAATCTTGTTTACCCCAAGATCGATCACACATACATCCCCTTGCACGATCCCTTGCTTGGATAGCTGATCGTTAGGAGCTTCAACCCCAATGAGCGCTCCAGGCATTTCGGTGAGCAGCATTTTGTCTGATCTGACAAGCGGGAGCGAGTCAGTCGGGTGTTGCAACACTTCATCAATCGTGAGCACTGGTATTCGATAAACGCTATTTACCAAGTCGCTAACCACTTCAATAGATGGGCGACCGGTGTACAGCTCGATTGGATCTACCGATAGAGCTTTTGCGAGGCCGAACAAAGTTGAAACCCGAACGTCTTTGAGAGGGTTACTTAGAAGGTTTGATACAAGAGATTTGGATATACCAGCCCTCCTGGCTATCTCGGAGACACCAAGACCTTGCTCTTCCATTCTCACCCTGACTCGTTCGTTAAATGAAGATTTCATGTCGCCTGCTGCAAGTTATCGATTGTGAACAAATTTTATGACGTATGTCGTTCTCATTGGTTGTTGAGTATTACGCCCTCATTGGTTACGATAGTGAACGACTGCCAGTAACCCACACCAGGACCCGACCAATGAAGAAACAAGACGTGATTGAGTATTTCGGCAATATGGCCCGTGCCACGAAAGCTATCGGCATATCCCGCAGCCTAGCCGTGAAGTGGGGCGACGTGATCCCTGCCCAGCATGCAGTCAGCTTTGTCATCGCCAGCAATGGTGAGCTACATCTGGAGCTGGACGATTACCCCCTAGACAAAGAGCAGGAACAAACCACTCAACAGGCCGCCTGACCACCGGCCTTCACTACCGCACCAAGAGGACCAACTCCATGGGACGCCCAGCATTATCTGATCACGAAAAAATGGATTCTATTTCACCACTCCGCGTGCGCGGCAACCCTGCTCAGCGCCGAGTGTGGCAAGAGGTCGGGGCCGAGTTGCAGATGACCGAGACCGCATTTGCACGCACCTCGCTGCTGATCCTGCTCAAGGCCATATCACAGCATGAGCCACAGATCCTGGCGAGAGCCGTCAAACGGGCCAATCGGAGCCTGATCGAGCAGGGATACCCGCCCGTGACAGTCGAGGAAATACTGGATGGATCCGGTTTGCCCGAGCGCGGCCTCCTGCAGTTCTCCTCAGAGGATGAGGCGACATACAACGAGGAGCGCCCTCTGCGCCCCCTGCAAAAACTCATCAAATTCATTCTCGGGAGGTAACACCGTGACTACGAAATCCAGGCCGCCACGCCCGGCATCACAACACGTCAGCGATCGCGACAACATCATCTTGAAGGCTGTGATCCACGAGCTGGCGCTTGAGTTGGATACCGCACTTATTCCGACTGCGCATGCCGCCGGTACCGATCGGCAGGCACTGCGCCTTGCCCGCGAGCTGCAGACCCGCACTGTTGAGCGTGCAGAGGCTCAACCTAGCGCATAACCAACATCTGCCCGACTGACCGCCGGGCACTCTGATCGCCATAACAGGACCTAGACCATGACCAAACCAACCTTGGCCAATGGGGTTTGCCCCATGCTGCATGCTTTTAAAGACGACTCCTGCATTGAAGAACAGGCTTCCGAGAGTTTGGGGGTAGGGCAAGAATGAATATCAACTTTCTTGACCGTCCAATCGCCTTTCATCGCCCATTCGTAGCGATCACCGGTTCAGTCACCGCCGCTCTATTTCTATCGCAGGCCCTCTATTGGGCAAAGCGCTGCAAAGAGCATGAAGATGGCTGCTCATGGTTCTATAAGACCCAGGCGGAGTGGGAGGAAGAGACGGGGCTGACTCGCTACGAACAGGAAGGGGCGCGCAAGGCATTACGCAATTTAGGGGTGTTGAAAGAAAAGCGGGTAGGTCTACCAGCGCAGCTCTATTTCTGCATCAACCTGGTAGCACTCGAAGCTGTCATGAATGCATGTGATTTCATGCAACCTAGTATGCGGAAAACCAGCAAACAGGCTAGGGGAAAACCAGCAATCAGTAGTGCTGGAAACCAGCTATCTATTACAGAGATTACTACAGAGACTACTACAGAGATCCAAGATCCCCCTTTGGTCCCCCAGGGGGGGAAACGCCCTGACAGTGGGACGCCACAACGAGGTACCCGCTTGCCGAACGACTGGGGACTACCTGCTGAGTGGGGGAGGTGGGCTATCCAGGAGACAGGGCTCCCTAGAGAGCGGATCTTGATGGAGGCGGCTACGTTCGCAGATTACTGGCAAGCCTTGCCAGGAGCCAAAGCAGTGAAGCTGGATTGGGAGAAGACCTGGCGGAACTGGATACGCCGGGCGGCCAGCTCGTTCCGAACCGCAGCACAGCGAAAACCCCTGGCCAACATCCAGGCGGCCCAGCAGGCTGCACAAGCTTTGAGAGAGTCGGGGAGGGGGGACTATGACGACAGCACTCCGCTCTAACCAGACAACCACCCTGAGCACGCCAGGGGACGCGCTGCAGGTCCGTGCTCGCATGTCGGTATTTCTGGCCGAGGAGCTGCTGCCGCTGATGGCCGGGCTATGGCCAGCCAGTTCTAACCAGTTGGACAGCAATGCCCGTGGAATAGCGCTGGCCTGGGGGAGCCTGCTCAGAGGCTTCAATGCGCAGCAGATCCGCGAGGCTGTACTGCTGCTTGGGGAAGATGCCGATCGGCAGTATGCGCCGCGGCCGGCGGAGGTGAGGGCTGTCATCTTGAAGCGAATGCCCAAGCCGATACAAGTGACCTTTAGCGGTCCTAGTATCTCGATGCGAGCCTGCGAGATGGAGGCTGTGGTTAGGGTATATATGCGGAATTACAATGTGCCAGCAGTGGAGGTTGATGCTGAGTTGCAGCTGGTCGTAGTGGAGAAGCATCAACACGGAGTAGTGGTTATAGGGGGACGCACAACAGTTTCTGAAGGAGTCGCCAGGTAAGTATCACCTGGCTGATCTCATAGGAAGGTGCGAACAAGTCATATTACACGAAAACAACAACTGGTAACCCATTGATATTAAACGGCTAAAATTTTCATTTCTTGTTCATGGGATATTTATTCGCACCTTCCTTAGATATCTTTAGCTGGAAATGGCCGCTATTGATAGCTTGATTATTATTGGGAAGCCACTACTCTTCAAAGGCATACTCATAAGAGTATTCTCTGTTCATCGTGTGTGTTCAGTATTTTCGTAGCGTATTGCTTATATGAGGATGTGCGATTACACAAGGGGCAATGCATGTCAGATGGAAAGTTCGGCTTCATAAAAATGATCGCGTTAGTTTATTCTGCAACGATATTAACATCAGGCGTGATTATCTATAAGTTGCATCAATCCCTGGATGATGACATCAAGAGTGTTCAAGACGAATATCGCCAGCATGCTCAAGATGTAATTCTGAAAAATAAAGCAGTTGAGTTGGAACAGTTCTTCTCTAAGCTATATCAAAATGCCAGATTGATATCATTATTGCCAAGTATTAGAGCCGTTCAAGGTGACAATCGCCGCAATGAAGATGAAAATGTAATAACACAAGGCCGGCTTTCTCAAGATGCTGGTTTAACTGTACAGCAGATATATAATGATATGGCGCAAGACACCGCTATTTCAGAGGTGTATTATGTTCGAAATGGGCTGAATTATAATGCCGGTGAAGTACCTCTCTTTATGTATGACACCGTAATTTTTAACACGGATAAGGATGCTGCCAGTAGTGAGGAAAAGGCTACTGGTACAGATATCCCACAAGAAAGTGAAGAACAAGAGTATCAGTATTTCCCGCGTCAATTAGACCAGTTGCGAAGTAGTTATCCTACATTCAACTTCAAATCCATCGATGATATCCCTGCTGCATTCTCCCCGAGTATGAGAACGTGCGACAATACGCAATATAAGTCCATCAAAAATGGCAACATCAGTGATACCTTTGGTATGTTATATTCTGTGCCAGTCTATGATGCCGTGACAAAGAAAATGAGTGGTGTTATCTCGGTGATTTTTAGAAATAACATACTTGAAGCTAAACTACTCAATATTCCACACCTCATCATTACCGATGAAGACAGGGTGTCTGCTCAAAAGCTGGGGTTCACTATGCCAAAGGAACCCAGCAATTTCGTCTTGGTTAACGAAAATTATGGAGCATATATCGCAGACAGACGTAATCAAAATATCGTAAATGCGATTAAGTCACAGCCAGATGGAAATAACAAAGATTTGTTTATGGCCAAGCTTAACATTAAGTCTGACTCCGACTGGAAGTTATTCCTCAAGTTACCTGAATCAACCTGGCAAGGCATTGATGCTGATGTAATCAAACTGTTCAACATTAAGGTTGGTTTCATATTATGTGCTACGTTGATTATTTTTCTGATAGAGTCTTTTGCCTTCTATCGTCGGTGGTCAAATCTTCGTGAACTCAAAGAATTATCCAGCATGCTCAAAGAGGTCGTTGAAGGTGATGGAAATCTAACTCGCCGCCTTCAGATAAAACAACAAGGTGAAATAAAACGGATCACAAATCTTATTAACCAGTTTATAGAGCAGGTGCAAAGTATCGTTGTGTCCATTTCAGGAATATCAAGTCAGGTCAGCTCTGAATCATCTCAAGTCAGGAGAAGTGCATTAACGCTCAAGCAAAGCAGTAATCATGAGAAAGAATGTGCGGAACAGGCGTCAACAAATATTCAGGCTATGAACTCGCATATACTATCTCTTGTTGGGGGGATAAATAATTTACAAGGCAGGCTCAAAAATGCCGAGACTGGCTTCAGTTTATTTACTGATAACTTCGAGATGCTAATTAAGGACTTGTCAGAAAAGTCTCAACAACAAGGGCTGCTGACAAAAAATATTTCTTCCCTGCACGAAAACATCATCAAGACACGATCGGTACTGGATATCATAAAAGGTATCGCAAGCTCAATCGATCTATTGGCGTTAAACGCAGCGATTGAGGCGGCCAGAGCAGGGGAAGCCGGCCGAGGTTTTGCTGTCGTCGCTGATGAGGTCAGAAAACTAGCTGAACATACTACGAAAAATGTGTCCGATATTGAAGGGATTATCGGCAAAATTGTACAAGAAGCCGATGGCGTCAGTGGCGAAATGGATGGTCTCGCCAAGGGATTGGCTGACGTGGTTAACTCAACTCAAAAGTACAAGGTGGTTGCTGAAGATAACTCGAGCTCCCTATTAGTGGCGGCAACAGAGGCTACCGAGCTTCAGCGCTCAGTCAAACAGCTCTCTAATATTGCCGCCAGCCTCATCCAGATAACAGAGGATCTGGACAGCGATTGCTCTCTGACTGCTGAGAACGCTCACTCATTGGAACAGCTAGCTGAAGTCCTAGACAACAATATGAACAGGATGTCCGGCGAGTTAAATCGCTTCAATACCTGATGGACAAGGAAGTGGTCAGATACATTTTTCACGTCTACTGGAGGACATAGATGTTTACAGCAGATCTTTTTGAAGAGATCGCCACTAGGGCGTTGCAGCAGGGGACGGTTTGTAATCAGCCTGACGTTGCGCGATGAGTTCAATCTATCCCTCTCGGCGGCTGGGCGCTTGCTACGCAAGTTGATCACCCTCCCGGATCACTGCTAAGTTCAAGCGCGAGAAGTGCGTCGTCAATGATGGGCAAGCCAAGACTATGGTTATGGTGCGGATCATCCAGGTGGTCAAAGTGCCACTTGGCCTACCCAAGCCAGTAGATCTTCCCAAACTACTTAGGGCCAGCAATCAGCCCCGCGAGCTAAAAGTAGTGATGCTACCTAGCCTCAAAGATGAAGCAGTCCTTGAGAAGCAGAGGGAACTGGTCGCTCGGATGCCAAGGTAAAGGTGCTGTTGGTACATATCTGCGGTAATAACAAAGGGGCACTTGAGAGCCTCTGAGATAGTTATTACTTGCTACTGCATTGGCTCAACTGGCTGTGATGGCGTTACGCTAAATAACGTTTTCTTGATGATGGGATTTCTTCTTTTAAGGCCCGTACATTTGGATACAAACCGTCACCAACAACTCACTGAAGGGTTTTAATCACTGTCATAGGATGAAGTCATGGAGAACGGCTCCATTAACTCAAATAAGGAAATTGACCATGAAAAAAATCATCCCCCTGGCAGTAGCTGCTGTTTTCGCCCTGACCTCTGGTTTCACCATGGCAGCTACCCCAGCCAAGGCCGCTGCGCCGCAAGCAACCCAAACCAAAGTAGTGAAAAAGCAGCATCATAAAACCAAGCACCATGCTAAAGCACCGGTGGTGAAGGCTGCCCCTAAAGCGTGATGTGAAGTATGCTCGCTCAGGAAAAGAGGGGCATACAATCAAGAATGATGGGGAGGCTTGGCCTCCCTTTCTTTTGTGCTTATCCGTTTTTCTTAAGCATGATTGACTTCATATCTAGCGTTTCGGCTATAGGGGGCGAGCTTGGTAATCAGAGAACTGCCAAGGGGTCAATAGCCTTGCGTGTACATCTGGATACAAACAAGCACTAAGCACACACGGAAGGGCCAGTGTTTGAGGCCTATGATGACGTTATGGAGAGCTGTTGATGGCTTAAGGATATTTACCATGAGAAATATTATCCCTTTGATACTGGCTGTAGTTTTTACGCTGGCAAGCGGTGTTACTATGGTTGCTATGGCTGTAACACCGAAGACTACAACGCAAAAAACAGTCCAGTTCAGAGTGGTGCATAAGCACCATAAATCTCAACATCCGACAGAGCCGATAAAAAATATTGCTCCTAAAACATCCTAGGTGAATCATTTTTTGTGGTGAAACAGCAGCTCAACATAAAAATAAGGTGATGGAATCATTTAAATATCCATCACCATATAAATATATTTTAAAAGGTAACAGGCGTTACCAGCCAAGCAAAACCATTATTTTGTTTTGACAGCTTCAGTAGTTGCTTTTTGAGCTTCTGCAGCGGCTTTCTCGGCTTTAGCAGCAGCGTCTTTCGCTTCAGCAGTTTTACCTTCGTGGTGAAGTTTGGCTGCGTGCTTGTGATGCTTAGCTGCAGTTTCGTGGGCCTTCGCAGCTGTTTCATGCTGAATGGCAGCAGTGTTTGCCATAGCAAAGGAAGACATGCCAATGAACAGTGCGGTAGCCAGAATAACCTTTTTCATATTTAAATTCCTTTTAAAACATGGTGATAGAGGTGATAAGACTCCAAAAAGTCCCATTCAATTAATCATAGTTAGATTTTGTGCGCAACCTTTTTCACATCAACAACAAGATTATTTTTCAAGGTACCTGATTTTTTTAGTATTCAATATTTAATTGTGATTTAGATCACATTTTTATGTTGATATTTATATTTTTAAGTGAGTAAGATATTCGGTTTTATGGTGAGATTGATCTACCTATGATAAATCAGCAATACCAATAGAACCGACATCCTTAAACATGATACTTTGATATTCAGCGTTGTGAATTTAGAACGTATGTTAAAGACGCGGGTGTTGCCTAGGAATGGTGCTGTTCTGTGGGGCAATAAATTTATTTATGAGCAATGAGGACATGGAATGTTACGCCATTTACTTAATTGGTTAGGGCCGATTTGTAGTCTGCTGCTACTTGGGGCAGCACTGGCCGTGCTTTACCATTTGACCCATCTGTGGCATTGGCATGATATTCGAATCGCTATCTGGGAGCTTCCGCAGTCGTTAATGGTAGGGGCGTTGCTTCTTACCGGGCTCAGTTATCTCTTGTTGTGTTGCTATGACATGCTGGCACTCGGTGCATGTGGTAAGCGGCTACCCTGGCAACAGGTGAGCATGACATCCTTTATTGCGTATACCTTCTCCAACACGCTGGGGTTTGCCTTGCTGACCGGCACGTCGGTGCGCTATCGGATTTACTCTTCCCTGGGATTGAGTACGGCGGAGATTGCCAAAGTCATTATCTTCTGCTCCATCACCTTTTTCCTCGGCCTGATGACCTGGGGAGGGGTGGTATTGTTGGCGGGGCAGGGGGATTTATTGCTACCCCAATTACCGTTTTGGGCTCACCAATTGCTCGGTGTCGGTGGGGGCATAGCACTGCTGATTGTGATGGCGTATCTGTTCTGGCCTGCCGCCTCATTATCCTGGCGTGGCTGGGAGCTTGGCTTGCCATCACGTCAGGCTCGCTTGTCTCAGTTATTGGTAGCTTTGCTCGACTGGATGGCCGCAGCTGCGGTGCTCTATGTGCTGTTACCTGAAGGTAGCGTGTCTTTTCCGGTTCTGCTTTCCGCATTTGTGCTTGCCAGTTTCCTCGGCGTGCTTGCTCATGTCCCTGGCGGTATCGGGGTATTCGAAGCAAGTATGAGCGTGCTGCTGGCCAGCTATGTACCAATTGACAAGTTGTTGGCCTCGCTGCTGCTTTACCGTTGTATCTACTACGTGCTGCCTTTCTTGTGTGCTTTGCTGATCTTTGCCGGTCAGGAGGTGCTGCAACAACGTACCCGTTGGTATCGGCTGCAAGGGGTGATGCTGGCGATGCGCGAGTTTCTACCGGCCCTTATCAGTATTGGGACCTTTGCGGCCGGTAGCTTGCTGCTTTGTTCCGGTATTATCCCGACCATGCATATTAGGATTGATGCGCTCCTTGAGATTTTACCTTTGCATCTGCTGGAGTTGTCCCATGTGCTGGGAAGTGTCAGCGGTGTATTATTGATCCTCTTGGCTCGTAGTCTTTATCGTCGGCATGATGCTGCTTTCCGTATTACGCAAGCGCTGCTGGGATTGGGAATAGTATTCTCCCTGTTTAGAGGCGTTGATTGGGAATCAGCGCTTATCCTCAGTCTATTTTTGCTTATCATTACCCCCTGCCGAAGCCTGTTCTACCGTAAAGGCTCTCTGCTACATGATCGCTTTACTCCGGCATGGTCACTTTCTGTAGGGGCCGTATTGCTGGGGGCTCTGTGGTTACTCTTTTTCTCTTATCGACACGTTGAATATGACCACGCTCTTTGGTTTGATTTCTCCCCCTATGGAACAGGCTCGGCATCACGTGGCCTGCGTGCCATGGGTAGTGTGGTTGCGGTGTTGGCGATGGTTGGGATGGCACAATTACTTGCGCCTTTACGCTCGAGTGGGGCAAAGCCAGATAGGGAAGCATTGGATAAAGCATTGGAACTGGTGAAAAAGGCTGGTGGCATCAATGGCTATCTTGCGCAGTTGGCTGACAAGTCGCTGTTGTTTCATCCTTCCGGTAATGCCTTCCTGATGTATGGGATTGAAGGAAACAGCTGGATTGTGATGGGGGATCCGGTTGGTCAACCGGAGTTTATCGAAGAGCTGCTTTGGGAATTTCGTGAGCTCTGCGATGAGCATGACGCTAATCCCGTGCTTTATCAGGTATCAACGCGTTATTTTCCTCTCTATCTGGAACTGGGGTTAATTCCTTTCAAATTGGGTGAGGAAGCGATTGTGGATCTCCCCGCATTGGATATGGCCAGCAGTCGGATGCGTAACTTGCGTCAAAGCCACACCAAAGGGAAGCGCGAAGGGTTATCGTTCGAGGTAGTAGAAGGGGCGCGAGTTGCGCTGTTATTACCGAGGTTGGAAGAGGTTTCGGATATTTGGTTGCAAAACAAACAGGGTAAGGAGAAAGGATTTTCGGTTGGGCGATTTGACCGAGATTATCTGATGGTCAACCCGGTTGCACTGGTTTGGCATGAGGGCCAAATTGCCGGTTTTGCCAATCTATGGGTGAGTGACAATAAGCAGGCTCTTTCCATTGACCTGATGCGCTACAGCCTCGATACAGGAAGTGCCCCTATCATGGATTTTCTCTTCGTCGAGCTGCTGTTATGGGGTAAAGAGCAGGGGTACGCCACCTTCAATTTGGGGATGGCGCCGATGTCGGGCCTTAATGATCATCCACTTAGCGGTTACTGGACCCAGCTTGGCAACACCATTTTTAGGCGGAGTAGCCGTTTTTACAACTTTCAGGGACTGCGGCGTTACAAGGAAAAGTTCTCCCCACGGTGGGAGGCGCGCTACCTGCTCTGTACCAGTAAATTAGTGTTACCAAAAACGCTAAAGAATTTGCTCACGTTAATCAATCGGGGCCCATTGGGACTTATTAAAAAATAGGAGTATTAGGCGATGAGGGCCTTGTTGTTACTGTTGGTAAGTTGTGCTTTCCCACTGTTTGCTGTTGCAAAGAGCGTAAAAAGTGAATTTAGTCTGGTGGAGTTGCCGGTTACTAAACAGTCTTCGGCACCCATGGTGGTGTTTTTGAGTGGTGATGGTGGATGGGCTGCGCTTGATAGCGGACTGAGTGCTCAATTTCAGCAGCATGGGTTGCCAGTAATTGGGTGGAGCTCGCTTCGTTATTACTGGAAGAAAAAGACCCCTGAACAGGCAACGGCAGATTTGGTGAGGATCCTGGCCGATTATCAGCCACGATGGGAGCGAAGAAATTGGATGCTGATCGGGTTTTCTTTTGGTGGTGATATCGTGCCCTTCGTGATTAACCGATTGCCAGAGGAATATCGAAAAAGTTTAGTGGGGGCGGTGATGTTGTCACCTTCAACCTCATCCGATTTTGAGATCCATGTTAGCAACATCGTGGCGAGTGACAAAAAAGGATATTATCCGTCTACGCCAGAAGCGAAAGCCATCCATGACATTCCCATGGTCTGTATACAGGGGGCTGAAGATGACTCACCGGTACGGCTGTGCCCAGAGTTGCAACAATCGAATGTAACCACGGTGACGTTACCGGGCGGACATCATTTTGAAGATAATTACCCGGTGCTGTATCAGGTGATTGAGGATCACCTGTTTTAAACGTAATGGGGCGGTTTGTACATTTAGATACAAACCGTCACCAACGTCTAACAGACGTCAGGCAGCTACAGTCATAGGATGAAGTCATGGAGAATGGTTCCATTAACGTAAATAAGGAAATTGACCATGAAAAAAATCATCCCCCTGGCAGTTGCTGCTATTTTCGCCCTGACCTCTGGTTTCACCATGGCAGCTACCCCAGCCAAGGCTGCGGCACCGCACGCAACCCAAACCAAAGTAGTGAAAAAGCAGCATCATAAAACCAAGCACCATGCTAAAGCACC
>NZ_CDBL01000078.1:0-176 GCF_000820005.1 Aeromonas piscicola
GTTGTCAGCTGGGTGGACTCATCGACGGTAGCGGCCAGACTTGCCCGGGGACGGGGGCGCCAGGGGGAGTCGAACGGATTGAGCACCAGCTCGGACAGCGGCAACTGAGGGTTGCCCTGGCGGTAGATGCTGCGCTCCACCACGTTTTTCAGCTCCCGCACGTTGCCGGGCCAGGG
>NZ_CDBL01000078.1:255-18935 GCF_000820005.1 Aeromonas piscicola
CGCACGTTGCCGGGCCAGGGGTAATCCAGCAGCAACTGGGTCGCCTTGCGGGAGAAACCGGCAAACAGCGGATAACCCAGCTCCCGGGTCATGCCGTGGGCGAAGTGTGCCGCCAGCATCAATATATCCTCTCGTCGCTCCCGCAAGGGGGGCAGGGTAATGACATCGAAGGCGAGCCTGTCCAGCAGGTCGTGGCGAAAGTCTCCTCTGTCAGCCAGCGCCGGCAGATCTTCGTTGGTGGCACACACCAGCCGCACATCCACCTTGAGGGCCTTGGCCCCGCCCACCCGCTCAAACTCGCCGTATTCGATGACCCGCAGCAGCTTCTCCTGCACCCGGGCGCTGGTGGTGGCCAGCTCGTCGAGGAAGAGGGTGCCGCCATCGGCCCGCTCGAAGCGGCCCTGATGGCGCTTGGCGGCACCGGTGAAGGATCCCGCTTCGTGACCAAACAGCTCTGTCTCCAGCAGGCTCTCGCTCAGGGTGGCGCAGTTGATGGTGACAAAGCTTTGATCCCAGCGCGCCGAGAGATAATGTAGGCGATGGGCGATCAGCTCCTTGCCGGTCCCTCGCTCGCCGATGATCAACACGGGTTTGCGCAGCGGGGCGAGGCGTGAGGCCTGCTCAATGATCTCGAGAAATGCGTTGGATTCCCCCAACAGGCTTTCCGTGGCCGTGGTCATAGTGATCCCTGTCCGTTGTAAAAGCTGGTCAATCTTACCAAAAGTTGGTGATTCTTATCATCATTTGTGCGGGGTGTCTTGACACTCGACACATGAGCCCCATATAAATCAACAAGTTAAATTCTGTTCCAGATTGGCACACAAGTTGCCATTGTCAATGGAGAAACAACGTATGCCAACCACAGGAGTTCTATCATGAGTATTTTTTCCCGTCTGGCCGACATCATCAATTCCAACCTGACGGCACTGCTCGACAAGGCAGAAGATCCCCAGAAGATGGTGCGCTTGATCATCCAGGAGATGGAAGACGAACTGGTGAAGGAGCGCTCCAATCTGGCCCGCTTCCTCGCCAGCCAGAAAGAGATCGGCCGTCAGGTCAACCGCCATCAGGAACGGGTTGACGAGTGGCAGGGCAAGGCCGAACTGGCGCTGGCCAAGGGTCGTGAAGATCTGGCTCGCGCAGCCCTTATCGAGAAGAAGAAGCAGACCGAGCTGGCCGAGACGCTCTATCGCGAACAGCAGGCGGTGGACAGCGGCATCGACAAGCTGGGTGACGAAATACGTCAGCTGGAAGCCAAGCTGGAAGATGCCCGTAGCCGTCAAAAGGCGATGGCGATCCGCACCGAAGCGGCCAGCAGCCGCCTCAACGTGCAGAGTCAGGTCGCCCGCGGTGACAGTCAGGCCGTGGTCAGCAAGTTCGAGCGCATGGAGCGTCGCATCGACGAGATGGAGGCCCGCGCCGATCTGGGGCAGTCCGACAAGGCACTGGCCCAGCAGTTTGCCGAGCTGGAAGTCGACGATCAGATAAGCAAAGAGCTCGAGGCCATGCGCCAGAAGCTGGGCCAGGGCGAAGGCAAACAGGGGGAGTAACAGATGGAAGATCTGCTGGGCGTATTGATGGTCCCCATGGTGGTTTTCATGGTGGTGGTGGCCCCCATCTGGCTGGTGCTGCACTACAGAGCCAAGGGGCGGATAGGCGTCGGCCTGGCCGATAGCGAACGGGAACAGTTGCAAGGACTGCTGGTGCGGGCCGAGAAGATGCAGGAGCGGGTTGGCGCGCTGGAGTCCATTCTGGACGCGGAAGTGCCGGGCTGGAGGAACAAGGTATGAGTCCATCGAATCGGGAGGGGCGCAATCTCTATCGCGACCCTCAGCGGGGCAAGATAGCGGGCGTCTGCGCCGGCCTTGCCGACTACTTCGGGGTGGAGACCTGGATCGTGCGGTTGCTGGCCATCAGCGGCCTCATCTTCGCCGGTTTCATTACCTTCACCGCTTATGTTGCCGCCTGGTTTCTGCTCGACAAGCGGCCGGTCACTCTTTATGAAAACGAAGAGGGAGAGTTTGCCGAGGTGCGAATGAAGGCGCGCAGCTGGCAGGCAGGTGTCACCCCTCATCAGGCGCTGGGTCGTATCGCACAGGAGCTAGATACCCTGGAGCCGAGATTGCAACGCATCGAGAAGCTGGTGACCTCCAAGGAGTTCACCCTGCAGCGGGAGTTCAGCAAGCTGTGACCTCTGGCCCGGGCCTCGCCGATTGAGTGAGGCCCCTGTCTTGAACGGGATCCGAAGATCCGACATGGTGGGCAAACCTGAAACCGACGATCGAATTGAGGGATTGAACAAGCCTTGATACGCAACACACTGGAACAAAAGTGGTCGCTCTTGCAGCACAGGGCCACAGACGTGGTGAACCGGGTACGGGATCGCCATCTGCGGCTGGCAGTGACCGGCCTCTCTCGCAGCGGCAAGACCGCCTTTATCACGGCGCTGGTCAACCAGCTGGAACACGCGGCCATCGATGGCCGTTTGCCGTTGTGGGATGCCCTGCGGCAGGGACGCATTCTCGGTGCGCGCCGGGTGCCGCAGCAAAACGCCCATATTCCCACCTTTGCCTACGAACGCGGCCTCGACGCCCTGTTTGGCGATCCACCCGCCTGGCCCGAGCCGACCCGCGGGGTGGCCGAGGTGCGCCTCGAAATTCGCTATCGCACCCGCCATCCCCTGCGCAAGCATCTGGGGGAGATCTCCACCCTCTACGTGGATCTGGTGGATTACCCGGGGGAGTGGCTGCTGGACTTGCCGCTGTTGGAACTCAGTTACGAGCAGTGGAGCGAGCAGGTGCGTGACCAGCTGCTCCGCCCCGAGCTGCAAGCACTCGCCGCCAGCTGGCTGACCCCACAGTGGCAAGCGGCGCAGCCTTTTGAAGAGCGACCAGTCGCGGAGCTCGCCGAGCGCTACACCGTCTATCTGCACGCCTGCAAGCGGGAGCTGGGGCTGCATCTCATTCAGCCCGGTCGCTTCGTGCTGCCGGGGGAATATGCCGGTGCCCCCATGCTGCAATTTGTTCCCTGGGTATGGGAGCATCCCGCTGGCGAACCCGCCGATGGCACCCTCTACGCCACCCTCAAGCAGCGCTTCGAGCAGTACAAGCAACACCTGGTGCAGGGTTTTTATGAGCAGCATTTTGCGGGATTCGATCGCCAGATAGTGCTGGTGGACTGCCTGCAGCCCCTCAACGCCGGCGCGGCCAGCTTTGGTGACATGCAGCAGGCCATTGCCCGCATCATGGAGAGTTTCGCCTACGGCAAGAGCAACTGGTGGCGCCGGCTCTTCTCGCCGCGCATCGACAAGCTGCTGTTTGTGGCGAGCAAGGCCGATCACGTCACCCCCGAGCAGCACGGCCCCCTGGTCTCTTTGCTCCAGCATCTGGTGCGCAGCGGTCGGGGTCAGGCGCGCTTTGAGGGGATCACTACCGAGTGTCTGGCGCTCGCCGCCATCAAGGCGACCGAGGTGGGCAAGGGGGTGGCCAATGGCCGTGAATTTCCCGCCATCCGCGGTACCAGTCTCTCGGGGGAGCCGTTATTGCTCTTTCCGGGGGAGGTGCCTGCCCATATCCCGCCCGCGCAGTGGTGGAACAATCAGGGCTTCGATTTCCAGGCGTTTCGTCCCTTAGCGATGAGCGCCCATCAGGCGCTGCCCCATATCCGGCTCGATGCTGCGCTGGAGTTTCTGCTCGGGGATCACCTCGAATAATCCAAGCTGTGCGGCAATGCAGGCAAGGCATGGCTGCACAGCCGCGTGGAGGAGCAAGCAAAAAGATGAACGATCAGACAAAACACAGGGCCGATGAGACGACGCAGTTGCAGGGCAAGGTGATCCTGGAGCCCGCCTTGATGGTGGCCAGCGACGAGCGACCGCCAGCACCCGCCCAGCGTCTGGAAGAGGAGAGCTTCGAGCGCCTCGACGAGCTGGAGGCATTCACCGAGGTGGAGCCCGCCCTCACCATCAAACCGCGCCGTCGACACCGGCTGCTCGGCTGGGGACTGGGGGCAGTTGGCCTGTTGTCGCTGGGCCAGTATGGCGCCTTTCTCTACGACCAGTTGCTCACCACCCCGCTCTGGGGCAGCGCCTGGCTGCTGGCCTCCGGTCTGGTGGCCGTGGGCACGGCAGGTGTGGTGGGGCGCGAGTGGTTGCGGCTGCGCACCCTCAAACGGCGCCAGGATGTGCGTTCCCGGGCCGACGATCTGCTGGCCCGTCAGGGTGTCGGGCAGGGGCAGGCTTTTTGTGAGGCGCTCGCCGAGAAGAGTGGCGACAAGGGGCGGGAGGGGTATCGCAATTGGCTGTCCCAGCTCGACGAGAGTCACAGCGATCGGGAAGTGCTGACCCTCTACAGTCAGCTGGTGCTGACCGAGCGGGACAAGCTGGCCCAGGCGCGGGTGGCCAAATGGTCGGGGGAGGCCGCCGTGCTGGTGGCCCTGAGCCCGCTCGCCACCGTCGACATGATGCTGATGCTGTGGCGCAACCTGCGGATGATCGAGGATATCGCCGACGTCTATGCCATCGAGCTAGGTTACTGGAGCCGCATTCGCCTCATTCGTCAGGTGTTTCGCAACATGCTCTATGCCGGGGCCACCGAGCTGGTGACCGAGGTGGGCATGGATCTGCTGGGGGCTGAATTTGCCGCCAAGCTCTCCGCCCGCGCCGCGCAAGGGGTGGGGGCTGGGCTGCTCACTGCCAGACTCGGGTTGCGCACCATGGAGGCGTGCCGCCCGCTGCCCTGGTGCGCTGACGAGAAGCCCAGGCTCAGCGAGCTGCGCAAGCGGCTCATCGGCCAGCTGGCTGGCTATCTCAACAAGGGGTGACGGGCCGGGCCTCGATTGTGATTGTCACAAATTATTTACAATTGTCAAAAGCAGCCGACCCCGGGATCGGCTGCTTTTTTAGGGGACAAACCGTTACAGTGATCCCATCAGTCAAACGTGAGTCGCCGCTGCTTGGGTTACCGGGCGGGCACACAGGATGGAACCCTTCATGGCAAGTCTCTACACAGCACACCAGCCGGACTCTCAGGGCCTTATCCATTACACGGATGAGGAGCACGGCACCTGGCAGATCCTGATCGAGCGTCAGCTCGCGGCGCTGGAAGGCAAGGCGTGTGACGACTATCTGGCTGGCTTGACCCGCCTCAATCTGCCCTGTGATCGCATCCCCCAGCTGGCCCAGATCAACGCCGTGTTGCAACCCGCCACCGGCTGGTCGGTGGCCGCCGTGCCTGCGCTTATCTCGTTCGATCGCTTCTTTGCCTTGCTGGCCAACCGCCAGTTTCCGGTGGCTACCTTCATTCGCCGCAGGGACGAGCTCGACTATCTGCAAGAGCCCGACATCTTTCACGAGATCTTCGGCCACTGCGCCATGCTGACCAACCCGGCTTTTGCTCACTTCACCCATGTCTATGGCCAGCTCGGCTTGCAGGCAGGCAAGGAGGATCGCGTCTTTCTGGCGCGGCTCTACTGGTTCACCGTGGAGTTCGGCCTGCTCAATACCCCTGCCGGGCTGCGCATCTACGGCGGCGGCATTCTCTCCTCCATCGGCGAGACCGCCTATGCCCTCGGCGGTCAACCGATGCTGCAACCCTTCGACCCTATCGAAGTGCTGCGTACCCCGTATCGCATCGACATCATGCAGCCCACCTATTTCGTGCTGCCCGAGCTGGCCGATCTCTACCGCCTGGCGGAGCAGGACATCATGGCCATGGTGTCCGATGCCCGCCGGCTGGGATTGCGTCCGCCCCGCTTTGCCCCCGCCGGCGGCAAACAGGCGAGCTGAATTGATCAGACCCATTTTGTTATCCAATCCCCATTGATGAACAAGGAGAAACCCATGTCCGAACTGGCAAGCCAGCAGTGTGAAGCGTGCCGCGCCGATGCCCCCAAGGTGAGCGAACAGGAACTCGCCGAGCTGATGCAGCGGATCCCAGACTGGCAGCCGCTGGTGGTGAAAGGGGAGCTGCAGTTGAGGCGTGAATTCACCTTTCGCAACTTCAAGGAGGCGCTGGCCTTCACCAACCGCCTGGGCGAACTGGCGGAGGCGGAGTTCCACCATCCGGCGATCCTGACCGAATGGGGCAAGGTGACCGTCAGCTGGTGGACCCACAAGATTGGCGGGTTACATCGCAACGACTTCATCATGGCGGCGCGTACCGACCAGTTGCTCAGCGATCCGTTGCACAAATAAGCCTCATCCAGTGACTCGGGCCTGTCCGGCGAAAGCGGGGCGGGCCCGCATTTTTATGGGCTGGCGCTCGCACTGGCGGGATCGAGTCTGTATTATCCGGTCATTCATAGAGTTAGCTAGGAAGTGTGTCCCGAATGCGTCTTGAAGTCAGCTGTGAAGACCGCCTGGGCCTGACCCGGGAACTGCTCGACCGTCTGGTGGAGCACAACATCGATCTGCGCGGCATCGAAATCGATACCTCAGGCATCATCTATCTCAACTTTCCCGAGCTGGAGTTTCGTGATTTCCAGCACCTGATGCCGGAGATCCGCCGCATTCCTGGCGTCTATGACGTCAAGACCATCCCCTACATGCCCTCCGAGCGCGAGCACCACGAGATTGAGGCCCTGCTCAAGGCGCTGCCGGATCTGGTTTTCTCCCTCGATGCCAAGGGCAAGGTGACCCAGGCCAACCAGTCCGCCCTCACCACCCTGGCCCTGCCGGTGGAAGAGATTCGCGGCATGGCCCTGGGCTCCCTGGTCAAGGGTTTCTCCTTCAGCCGCTGGCTGGAGGCGAACGAAATCAAGCCGCAGACCTGCAAGCTCAGCTTCAATGGCGAAGAGTATCTGGCGGATCTGATGCCGCTGTTCGTGGCCGAAGAGAAGGGCCGTCAGGCTCTGGCCGGTGCCGTGGTGGTACTCAAATCCGCCCGTCGGGTCGGCATGCACTTCAGCGCGCTGCACGCGGTGGAAGTGGGGGGCTTCGAACACCTGCAGGCCGAGAGCCAGAAGATGAAGCAGGTGCTGGCGGAGGCGAGCAAGCTGGCGATGCAGGACGCGCCGCTGCTCATCGTCGGCGAGACGGGCACCGGCAAGGAGCTGCTGGCCCGCGCCTGCCACGGCGCCAGCCTGCGCTCGAGCCACCCCTTCATGGCCCTCAACTGCGCCGCCATGCCGGACAACGTGGCCGAGAGCGAACTGTTTGGCTATGCCCCTGGCGCCTTTGGCAACAACACCGAAGGCAAGCGTGGCGTGCTGGAGCTGGCCAGCGGTGGCACCCTGATGCTGGACGAGATCGGCGACATGTCTCCCCATCTGCAGACCAAGTTCCTGCGGGTGTTGCAGGACGGGGTGTTCCGTCGGGTAGGGGACGAGCAGGAGGTGAAGGTCAATGTGCGCTTCATCTGCACCACCCAGAAGCAGTTGCTGGATCTGGTGCACGACGGCAAGTTCCGCGAAGACCTCTACTACCGCCTCAACGTACTGAGTCTGGCGTTGCCGCCCCTGCGTGAGCGCAAGGCGGACATCATGGCGCTGGCCCAGCAGTTCGTCTCCCGCTTCGCCAGCGAATTGCAGCGTCCGCGCCCGCGCTTTACCCGCAACATGGCCGAGTACTTGACCGCCTACCGCTGGCCCGGCAATGTGCGCCAGCTGCGCAACTGCCTCTACCGCGCCATGACCTTGCTGGAAGGGGACGAGATAGGCCCGGAGCACGTCGACCTGCCGGTGGCGGCCGATGCCATGCCGCTCATCGACGAGTGGTTCGAAGGGGGCCTGGACGAGGCGGTAAAACGCTTCGAGAGCCGGCTGCTGGAGCGGCTTTATCCGGCCTTCCCCTCCACCCGTCAGCTGGCCAAACGGCTGGGGGTGTCGCACACCGCCATCGCCAACAAGTTACGCGAATACGGGATCAGCAAGAAGTAAGCAGATGAATACAGGCGGGATCTCGGGGCTCACACCAGGGTGGGACCCCGTCATTATTGCGATATTTAGTGATGTATATGCTTGTTCTGTTGACGGCGCCTTGTCATGCTGCTGATAAGCTCAATACTACTCCTATCCGGCTCACCCTTCCTGGGCGTCAGGCCTTCGCGGGCGCTGGCGTGGGCATAAGCGCAGGCATGATGCACTCTCTTTCACTGGTTCGAATCCTGGCGTGGTTGACGCTGCTGATCTGTTCGCTGGCCCTCGCCACCGAGCCTGTTTCCCCCACCTCTGCCGAACAGCGTGCCGAGCAGGTACGCCAGACGGTCCTCGACATTCTGAGCTATACCCGCTGGCCGACCGAGCCCGCTGAGCTGCGCCTGTGCATCACGGCGCCGACTGAATATGATACCGCCCTCTTTTCCATCAAGCAGCAAGCCAATGGCCGGCTGGTTAGCGTCCATCGTTACGACGTGGATGATGAGGCGCTGGGGCGGCGCTGTGACGTGCTCTACCTGGGGATATTGGCGCCGGAGCGGCGGCTGTCCCTGTTCCAGCGGCTGCGGGAACACCCCACTCTCAGCATCAGCGAGCAGAGCGCCGAGTGTGTTGCCGATGCCGTATTCTGCCTGCAGGTCGGGCTGGATCGCGTGCGGTTCCGGGTCAATCTGGATGCTTTGGCCAGGAGCGGGGTGCGGGTGCATCCTGCCGTACTCAAGCTGGCCAAGGCGGATGAGGTGACACCATGATAGGGCTCTTTCGTCCACCGACCCAGCGGCTCACCTTGCGACAGAGTCTGGGGCGCACCCACCTGGTGACGTCCCTGACCGCTGTCTGTATGGCCGGTGTGCTGCTGACCGGTATCGCTCTGCTGGCCTTGCGTCTCTACGCGGATCACAATCTGGAGCTGGTAGCCCGCGCCATCAGCTACACCAGTGAAGCGGCCGTGGTGTTCCATGACGAAGAGGCTGCCAAGGAGGCGCTGCAAGCCATAGTCACCCATGAGGATGTGGCGCAGGCCAGCATCTATCTGCCCACGGGTCAGCCACTGGCCAGCTGGCGCCGGGCCATGACCACCCCCTGGTCGGGTCTTGAGCAGTATCTTGCACAGATCATCCTGCCTGGCCCCATCGATCAGCCCATGATGCGGGGCGGGGTGGAGATAGCCCGCATCCATCTGGTCGGCCACGGTCAGTACCTGCTGCTGTTTCTGCTGCAAACCCTGATGGCCATGCTGGTTTGCCTGATCCTCAGTGCCATGGGGTCGATCTATGTGGCGCGCTGGATGCAAAACTCCCTCACTGTGCCACTCAAGAAGCTGGCTCAGGTGGCCCACAGTGTCAGTCGTCAACGTACCCTTGCCATGCGGGTGCCCGAGGCCGACATCGCCGAGTTGCACGAACTCGGCCAGGATTTCAACTCCCTGCTCGATGAACTGGAGGCTTGGCAGGCCCACCAACGGCGCGAGAACGCCAGTCTGCTGCACCGGGCGACCCACGATGCCTTGACCGGCCTGCCCAATCGTGCTCTTTTTGAGGCTCGTCTGGATCAAGCGGTGACCACGGGTCGCTTGCACGAAGAGCGTTTTGCACTGCTCTACCTCGATTGCGATCGCTTCAAGCAGATCAACGATACCCTGGGCCATGCCGCCGGGGATGACGTGCTGATCGCCTTGGCCAGACGGGTACAACATCAGCTCAGGCCGATGGACCTGGTATGTCGGCTGGGGGGGGACGAGTTTGCCATTCTATTGACCCCTGTGTTGCAAGAGAGCGAGGCGCAGGATGTGGTAACGCGCATCCAGCAGGCCATGGCCGACCCCGTGGTACTGGGGGATGGTCGCCAGCTGGTAGCCGCCATCAGCATAGGCATCGCTCTCTATCCGGATCAGGGGTTGACCGCTGGCGAGCTGTTGCAGCAGGCCGATAACGCCATGTACCAATCCAAGCGGCTGCGTCGGGAGCTTGCACTCCGTGATCAGCTGGAATTTGATGTTTCTGCAGAGGAAAAATAACAATGAAGATCCATGTCCTGATGAAAACTGGCCTGATCGGCCTGCTGTTTAGCGTGCTGGTGGGCTGTCAAAGCGCCCCCCACGGCCTGACGGCAGAGCAGATCGCCGTCCTCAAGGAGCAGGGCTTTCACCTGACCGACGAGGGTTGGACTCTGGACTTCTCCAACCGGGTGCTGTTTGCCAACAACGTGGAAGCCCTCAACCCCAAGACCCGTGTCCTGGTGGAAAAGCTGGGCAAGACCTTGCTGGGTGTTGGTCTGAACAAGGCGCGTATCGACGGCCACACCGATTCCAACGGGCCTGAGCTTTACAACGATCAGCTCTCCCTGAAACGGGCAAAATCGGTGGCCGAGGTGCTGGTGTCGGTTGGCATGCAGCCGGCCAACCTGGACATCCGCGGTCGCGGTGAGCGGGATCCGGTGGCAGACAACAAGACCGCTGCCGGGCGGGCCGAGAACCGCCGCGTTGCCATTGTCATCAGCAACGAATAAGCCGGTTGTGTGGATAAAAAAAGAGCGCCTGATGGCGCTCTTTTTTGTGGCTCATGCATTTACTGCTCGAGCTTATCGCGGTCGTTGTGACTGCGCAGGCGGATGTTGATCATCTCCACCGTCAGCGAGAAGGCCATGGCGAAGTAGATGTAACCCTTCGGAATGTGCAGATCCATGCCCTCGGCCATCAGCGCGAAGCCGACCAGGGTGAGGAAGGAGAGGGCCAGCATCTTGATGGTGGGGTGATGATCGACGAAGTCCCCGATGGCCTTGGCGGCGAACATCATGATGAAGACGGCGATCATGATGGCCAGCACCATGACGGGCACGTGATCCGCCATGCCCACGGCTGTGATGACCGAATCCAGGCTGAAGACGATGTCGAGGATGGCGATCTGGATCAGGGTGCTGATGAAGCCGGATGCAACCGCGATTGAGCCTTCTGGTTCCGCCGCCCCTTCGAGAGTGGCGTGGATCTCGTGGGCACTCTTGCCGATGAGGAACAGACCCCCCAGCAGCAGGATGAGATCGCGACCCGAGATGGCCTCACCCAGTACGGTGAACAGCGGCTCGGTCAGGCGCATCACCCAGGCGAGCGACAGCAGCAGCAGTATGCGGGTGCCCATGGCGAGGCCCAGACCCAGGATCCGCGCCTTCTGGCGTTGCGCCTCCGGCAAGCGGGCGACCAGGATGGAGATAAAGATAATGTTGTCTATGCCCAGCACGATTTCGAGCAGGGTCAGGGTCGCGAGCGCAACCCAGGCAGAGGGATCAAGAACCCATTCCAGCATGATTGAACCTTGGTTAAAAAATTGAAGCAGCGCATTCTAGCAGGCGCAACATGGCTTGTCCCAGCGCCTTGAAAAGATAAAATGGCGGGCGATTTGAGGGAGAAATCTATGTTTCGTTTAGGGCTCATCATTAACCCGGTTGCCGGCATTGGCGGCGCGGTCGGTCTCAAGGGCAGTGACGGCGTGGTGGCCGAGGCGCTGGCGCTGGGCGCCGTGCCCAAGGCGCAGGAGCGGGCGCGGCAAGCCCTGCAGCCCCTGTGCGACCTCGTCGACTCATTCGAGCTGCTGACGGTTGCAGGCGAGATGGGCGCCGATCTCGCGCAATCGCTCCAGCTGCCTTGCCGTATCGTCTATCGGCCCGCCGCCGGCACCACCACGGCAGCCGATACCCGCGCCGCCGCCGAGCTGATGCGCGAGGCGGGCGTCGATCTACTGCTGTTCGCCGGTGGTGATGGCACGGCGCGTGACATCTGCGCGGCAGTGGGGGAGTCGTGCCATGTGCTCGGCATCCCGGCGGGCTGCAAAATTCACTCGGGCGTGTATGGCGTCACCCCGGCCGCCAGCGGTCGGGTGGTGGCGCGGATGATTGCCGGCGAATTGCTGAGCCTGGTGGATGCCGAGGTGATGGACATAGACGAGGAGGCGTTTCGGGCTGGCAAGGTGCGGGCTCGCCATTACGGCCAGCTGCTGGTGCCCGGCGATCTGCGCTACGTGCAGGCGGTCAAGCAGGGGGGGCGGGAGTCCGAGGAGCTGGTGCTGGCGGATCTCGCCGCCGGTGTGGTCGAGCAGATGGAACCCGGCACCCTCTACCTGATGGGGTCGGGCAGCACGGTCGCCGCCTGCATGGCAGAGCTAGGTCTGGAAAATACCTTGCTCGGTGTGGATCTGGTGGAAAATGGCCGGCTTATCGGGCAGGATCTGTCCGCCGCCGAGATCCTGACCCGGATCCGCGGTCGTCACTGCCGGCTGATCATTACCCTGATCGGCGGACAGGGACATCTGTTCGGGCGCGGAAATCAGCAACTGAGTCCAGAGGTGATTCGGGCTGTCGGGCGGGACCAGATCCAGGTCCTGGCCACCAAGGCCAAGTTGGCAGCTCTCGCGGGCAGGCCACTGTTGGTGGACACCGATGACCCGGCACTGAACCGGTCGTTAAGTGGTTATCTGCGGATAACCACGGGATACAAGGATCAGGTCATCTACCCGGTGGCCAACCCGGAATAGGGCATCAAGGATGCGGCTGGCCTGGCGCCAGAGAGCCGTGATCAACCGGATCGCGGTTCCACTCCCCCGAATTATTTTGCCGGCAATTTTTTGCCAGCCACTCTGAAAATGAGGCTGCGTTACATGACGATTCATGATTTTGAGCACAAGTTGTTGGGACTGATAGACAGCATGGTGGCCACGGCGACCGAAGATGAGCTGTTTGCGGGGGGTTATCTGCGCGGCCACATCTCGCTGGCGGTGGCGCGTGCCGAGCTGGAGGGCAAGAACCTGGTGCGGGATGTGAAGAGCTATGTGCTGCGCAGCCTGAACGAGGCCATCCTGGAGGGGGAGCTCTCCGAAGAAGATGAGAAGCTGGTACAGGCAATGTGGATTCGTTTGCAGCAACAAGCAGAAGCTTGATCGGATACACATTTCAAACAGAAGTTTGAGTTTATTCTTCCCTGAAGTTAGTGAAAGGTTAATAATAAGTTTCGCCTTTTGTTTCAGGGATTAAACTATGGCCTCCTCATCACGTATTGCCAACAAACTGCCGCTCGAGATGCTCTATCACTGGGATCGGCAGTGTCCTGACCGGGTTTACCTTCGTCAAACCATCAACCGCGAATACGTCGACTTCACCTGGGGTGAGGTCGCTGACGAGGCGCGCCGCATGGTGACGGCCCTGCGTCATCTGGGGTTGGTGCCCGGTGACAAGGTGGCCCTGCTCTCCAAGAACTGCGCCCAGTGGTTCATCGTCGATCTGGCCATGCAGATGGGGCAGTATGTGAGCGTGCCTATCTACCCGACCGCCAACGTCGACACCATCGAATATGTGCTGCGCCACAGCGAGGCCAAGGCGATCTTCGTCGGCAAGCTGGATGACTGGAAGAGCCAGGAGGCCGGTGTACCCACCGACCTGCTGCGCATCGCCTTGCCCTATGAGACCATGCCTGCCAGTCATCAGTGGGACGATCTGCTGGAGGCGCACGAGCCCATTGCTGACAGCCCGGCGCAAGTGCCGGACGCCCTGTTGAGCCTGGTCTACACCTCCGGCAGTACCGGCAAGCCCAAGGGCGCCATGCTGAGCGTCGAGCGTTACGCTTGGTCGTGTGAAAAGCTGGTGGAAGCGGTGGAGCTGACCGCCACCGATCGCGGTTTTTCCTATCTGCCGCTCGCCCATATCACAGAGCGGGTTTACATCTATGGTGGCAGCTTGTTCAGTGGCGCGACCATCGCCTTCCCCGAATCCCTCGACACCTTTATCGATGACGTCAAGCGTTGCCGTCCCACCGTCTTTATCTCTGTGCCCCGCCTGTGGGCCATGTTCCGCATCAAGATCCACGAGAAGCTGCCCCAGAAAAAGCTCGAGTTGCTGCTCAAGATCCCGTTTGTCTCGGGTATCATCAAGCGCAAGTTGCAAAAGGGGCTGGGGCTGGATCAGGCGCGGGTACTGGGTTGCGGCTCGGCGCCAGTGTCACCGGCCCTGCTGCAGTGGTACTACAGCATAGGCGTCAATATCACCGAAGCCTGGGGCATGACGGAGAACCACGCCTTCTCCACCCTCAACTGTCCCTTCCGCGCCGACAAGATAGGCACGGTCGGCAAGGCGGGGCCCGGGGTCGAGATCCGCATCTCGGATGAGGGGGAGATCCTCTGCCGTTGCGACGGCATGATGCTGGGTTACTACAAGGATCCCGAGCACAGCGCCGAGGCCATCGACGGCGATGGCTGGCTTCACACCGGCGACATGGGCAAGCTGGACAAGGAAGGTTACCTCACCATCACGGGCCGGATGAAGGACGTGTTCAAGACTGCCAAGGGCAAGTACGTAGCGCCTGTGCCCATCGAGGGGCTGCTGGGGCAGGAGCCCATCATAGAGCAGCTCTGCGTGATAGGTTACGGCATGCCCCAGCCGGTTGCCCTGGTGCAACTGGCCGAGAGTGCCATGAAGGGCAATCGGGACGTTATCAACGCCCAGTTGGAGGCTGCGCGCAACCGGGTCAACGAGCAGCTGGAATCCCATGCCAGAATTCGCGGTATCCTGGTGGTGAAGAGCCCCTGGAACATAGAGAACGGCGTGCTCACCCCCACCATGAAGATCCGCCGCCACCTGCTGGAGCAGAAATACGCGGACATCGGCGAGGCCTGGTCCTCCTCCCAGAGCATCATCTGGGAATCCTGATCCTAAGCAATCAGCAGAAACAACAAGGGGAGCCGGTGGCTCCCCTTGTTTATGGGTGTTTTTACCTCAGACGGCCTGGTATTCCAGCTCGACCGACCCCAGCGCCTTGAGGGTGGACTGGGCGGAATCCCGCTGGCTGATCTGGCCGTTTTTGCTCTCCAGCAGCACGGCGCGGCGGATGGTGGCGAGATCTTCACCATTCAGAACCGCATGGGCGCAGGCCATCTGCATCGGCGGCAGGCTGGGGTTGAAGGCAGCGTTCTCGGCGTAGCGACCGCAGAAGAGGCGGCCATCGGCAAATTGCAGCGCCACGGCGGCATAGCCCTGACTGTAGGGGGCATAGCTTTGGCGGGCAGCTGCCAGCGCGGCCTGCCAGAGCGGATCCTCGCTCTCGAGCGCCAGCTCGTCATGGGCTTGCGGGCTCATCAGCGCATCCGTGATGTCGAGATCCGCCGGGCCAAAGGAGTGGGGCAGGAAGGATTGCAGGGCGCTCAGGTCGTCCGGCAGAGAGACCTTCAGGATCTTGGCGGTGCTCAGCTCGTTCATGAACTGGCGGCAGTGGCCGCAGGGGGTGTAGTTGACGGTGATCTCGCTGATCCCTGTCTCACCGCCCAGCCAGGCGTTGGAGATAGCGGACTGCTCGGCATGGACCGAGTGGAACAGCCCCTGGCCGGCGAACTCCATGTTGGCGCCGAAATACCAGCTGCCGCTCAGGCCGCAGGCGATGGCACCGACAAAAAACTTGGAGATGGGGGCCACCGAGCAGGCAGCAGCCAGTGGCAACAGGGCCAGGCGCAGGGCGCGATCTTCCAGACCGGTGGCGGCTTTCAGGGTCGCCACTTGCTCAGGAGTAAAACGGGCATTGAACTCGCCGCCCTGTTCGGGCTCCAGCATGGGCAGCAGCGCCGCTTTGAGCGGGGCGGGCAGGGTATCGAGTGGCTTGGCAAAACGGGGATGCATAGTGTGTCCTCAAAGGCCAATTGGGGGGCCATTGTAGGGAGCAAGCTCGGCAAAATGTGTGAGCGCGCTCACGCCCTGATGGGCAAAAGGAGGGGGATGGTAAAGGAAACGTTTGTCTTGCGCAAACTGTGCGTCAGCTCGCACTGTGGCGGGCCGAAAGGCCCGCACAATGGAGAATCGGTGCGACTCAGCTCAACCAGTGGTAAATGGCAAACAGCAGGGGGGCCACGGCGGCGGTGAGGATGCCGCACACCACCATGGCCAGCGACGAGAAGGCCCCCTGGGTGATGCCCTTCTCGGCTGAGGTGGCGGTGCCGATGGCGTGGGCGCAGGCTCCCATGGCCAGTCCCTGGGCCTCGGGGTCTGTCACCCGCATCAGTTTGAGCAGCGGGTATCCGATGAGGGCGCCTACAATCCCGACTACCACCACCACGGCCGCCGCGATGGCCGGAATGCCGCCGAGGGACTGGCTGACGCTCATGGCGAGCGGGGTTGTGATGGACTTGGTGGCGAGCGAGGCCAGCAATGCCGGATCGGCGCCCATAAAATGACCGATCAGCAGGGTTGTGCAGACCGAGATCAAGACGGAGGCCAGAGTACAGATTAGGATGGGCTTGAGCCTGGCCTGGATCTGGCGGGCCTGCTGGTAGAGCGGCAGGGCCAGCGCCACCACGGCGGGTTCCAGCAGCGCCGTGATGGGTCGGGTGCCGCTTTCGTACTGATCCAGCGGCAGATCCAGCCAGAGCAGCAGGCCTATGATGACGGCGGTGGGCACCAGCACGGGGTTGATGATGGGCCAGGGCAGGCGGCGATAGAGGACCCGGGTGGCGAAGTAGAGCGCCAGGGTCAGGGGGATGGCAAGCCAGAAGATCATCGGTTCATCCTCTGGTAGAGCCGGCCGACCGTGCCGAGGATCAAGACTATCCCCAGCACTATGCAGAGCATGATGAGGCCGAACGACTGGCGCAGCGGCTCCAGCCAGGCCACCAGCCCGACCGCCACCGGCACGAACAAGACGCCCATGTGGCGCAGCAGCAGGCCGGCGCCAAGCTCGACCCAGTGCAATTTAACCAGTTGCAAGGAGAGCAGCACGAACAGCAGCAGCATGCCGATGATGCTGCCGGGGAAGGCGAACGGCAGTATGGCTGCCAGGGTTTTGCCCGCCAGCAGGCAGGCGACTATGACCATGAAGTCACGAAGGTACAGCAAGGCACGTTGCGCGATCACGTGAGCCCCAACTTGGTAACTGTGAATGAATGGGCAGTTTACCAGAGAGGCAGGGGCGCGGCATTAAAACAATAACAGCTGAAATCAGTTGGTTTGCAGCTGATTTGATTGAAGATTTTCTGACTCGATGCACTTCTCGAACGACCAGGTTCTGAACTGTTTGTTTTGTTTATGAATTACAAGGAGTAGCCATGACATCCCTCTTGTCCCGCGTGCGTCAACTGGCGGCCGATAGCAGCCTGCCCCCGGATTTGTTGCAAACCCGCCAGTGGGAGGGGCCAGTATGTCGGGTCAGGCTCGACAACACAGGCCCTGATGCCACGCCGGTTGGCCGTTGGGTACTGTTTGACGGCAAATTGGGCCTGCCAGTGGAGAGCGCTATCTATGGCGAAGGATTCCAGATGCTGGCCCAGACCATGGGCAGTTGGCAGACCCCGCAGCCGGTGGGCCGTTGCCCCGATGCCGGCGTCTATCGCATCAGCGACGACGATGGCTATCACACAGTCCACAACCTGTTGCTGGTGGAACACAGCAAGGGCTGGCTGCTGCTCGCCTTTGCCAGCTGCCACCGCTTTGGCGGCGAGTTCCGCCTCTATCCGGATGGCCGTCTGCAGATCCTGATGAACTGCGAAGATCGTCTGTTGCCTGCCGGCCAGCACTGGCAGAGCGAGGCGCTGATCTGTCTGGAGGGAGCGGATCGCGAGGCGCTGCTGGCCGAGCTGGCGAGCATGATCGAGGCCGAACACGGCAGCCTGATCGCCGAGGTGGCGAGCCGCCCCAGCGGCTGGTGCTCCTGGTATCACTACTATGCACAGGTGAGCGCCGCCGACATTCGCGAGAATCTGGCTGTGCGGGCCGAGCGTTTCCCGGCCCTGCGCTACGTGCAGATCGACGATGGCTATCAGGCGAAGATGGGGGATTGGCTCACCCCTTCGCCCAAGTTCGAACAGGGAGTGGCGGCCCTTGCGGCGGAAATCCGCAGTGCCGGTTGCGAGCCCGCGCTCTGGGTCGCCCCCTTTATTGCCGAGCCGACCTCACAGGTGTTTCAGGATCACCCCGACTGGTTCGTGAAGGGGGATGACGGTCTGCCGCTCCCCTCCGAGCGGGTCACCTACGGTGGCTGGCGTTGTACCCCCTGGTATGTGCTGGATGGTACCCACCCCGAGGTGCAGGCTCACCTTGAGCAGGTATTTCGCACCCTGCGAGAGCAGTGGGGCATTCACTACTTCAAGCTGGATGCCAACTTCTGGGGTGCTATTCACGGCGGCCGCTTCCATGATCCTTCCGCCACCCGGGTCGAGGCCTATCGGCGCGGCATGGCGGCCATCTTGCGCGGGGCGGGCGAGGGCGCCTTCCTGCTCGGTTGCAACGCCCCCATCTGGCCGAGCCTGGGGCTGGTACACGGCATGCGGGTAAGCGATGACGTGGAGCGCAATGGCCACCGTTTTCGCCAGATTGCCCGCGAGGCTTTCTGCCGCGCCTGGCAAAACGATCGGCTGTGGGCGCTGGATCCCGACTGCATCTGCCTGCGGGATCTGCCGAGTCAGCAGGCCAGCCGCGCAGAGTACAGCTTCCATCTGGCGGCGCTGGTGGCGAGCGGCGGCATGATGCTGGCCGGTGACAGGCTGCAGGATCTCGATGCAGCACAGGCGGCGCAGCTGCACAAATTGCTGGCCCTGTGCGCGGCCCGTACTCCGTCCGCCCGCTTTGAGTCGCTGGAGTTTGCCTGCGGGGAAGTGAGCTTGCCACAAGGAGGCACTCTGCTCTGCCTCTTCAACTGGGAGGGGCAACCTCAGGAGTTTTTACTGCCGGCAGGGGGATGGGATTTCTGGGATGAAGGTGCCGTCGGTACTGCGATCACCCTGCAAGGGGGCGAGGGGCTGGTGATCCGCTACCGCTGAGCACACTGGCGATAATAATTCAGGCTCCCATGG
>NZ_CDBL01000078.1:19061-72560 GCF_000820005.1 Aeromonas piscicola
CAGGCTCCCATGGGAGCCTGAATTATTTGTAGAGGGGGCAAATATGGCGGGGGATCAGTAACGCCACTCGAAGCCGATGGCGTAGTTGGCTGCGCCATAGCCCGGGATCTCGTTGCTGGAGAGCAGCGCCTTGAAGGTGAGCTGCGGGCTGAGGGGAATGCCGAGCCCCATACCGATGGCGACTTCGTCATTGGTGTTGCCAATCATGTCGGCCCGGATCATCCGATATAGCGACATGTCCTGGCTCATGTGCACATAGCTCTGGGAGGCGCGATTGTAGAGCTGACCGAACACTTCCAGCTGAAAACCCGCCTGGGGAGTGATGGCCAGCGGCACGCCGACGAAGTTGTAGAGATCGGAGCGGTTGAAATAGCTGTTGGTGATCTGGGGAGTGAAGTCGGTCTGCTGATAGAGGCGGCTGAAGTTGCTCTCGATCAGCTGATAAGTCTGCTGCGGCAATTGCAGCAAATAGTCGGGGACATCAAAACGCACGCCCGCCATGCCGGCCGAAGGCAGCAGGGAGCAGACGAGCAAACCGAAACCGGATAATCCTGAACGCATCAGATGAGGCATCCCCAAGGGTCGATAGCCAAAGGCCGTTAATGCAATGTTAGCGCACAAATAATTGAAACTTCAGGAGTCTTTGCTCCCCTTCCCATTATGTCTTGGGCGAGGGGAGCATACCGACATTTAACTGTGAAACCGATCACATCTCACAGATCTTCGAGGTAGTGATAGAGGCTCTTGAGAATCGCAAAGTTCCGTTCGTTACCCTGATTCTGCTCGGCCAGCGCCTCGAGGCGAGGGGCGTAGTCCGGCAGGCGGCGGCTGAAGTAGTCGCTGCAGTGCAGGCGCCAGCGCTTCTGCTCCGCCTCGCTCAGGGTGTGGGGCCAGTTGCGGGCGCGGTAGCGGAACAGCATCTGGGGCAAACGCGCGTCCGTGAAGGCAAATTCCCGCTCCCCCAGCAGTTCGGTCGGGGTGGCACGCACCAGATCCATGGTGGCCTTGTCGCCGTGACTGAAGAAGCCGGCGTAGAGCTGGGTATCCGGATCCGAGTCGTTGTTGCCCGCGAACTCCTGATTGAACACCTCCACCAGTTTTTCCCGCACCTCGGGGTGAGCCCGCAGCAGGTTCAGGCTCTTGCGGCACTGCTCCCGATCGATGCCAAGCTCATCGGCACGTTCCGGTGTCAGGGTAGCGGCTGGCGCGAGCACGGGGCACTTGTTGATGTGTAGCAGCTTGACCGGAATGGCCGCCAGATCCCCCAACTCGTCCTTGCGGGTATAGAGTCGCTCGCGGATCTCGTCGCTGGAGAGCTCGATGAGCGGGGTCGGATCACGGGTCAAATCCACCATGATCACCGCATTCTGGTTGGTCGGGTGCCAGGCGAGTGGCGATACCCAGCTCACGCACCCCTGCCAGGGGGAGAACATGCCGGAGACATGGGTCAGCGGCTTCATGGTCACCACGTCGATCAGTGCCTTGACCTTGTTCTTGTTGCGAAGGTCAAACAGATAACCAAATAGCTTGGGCTGGGCCTTTTTCACCAGCTTGGCCATCTCTATGGTGGCCAGCACATCGGAGAGCGCATCGTGGGCATTGGCGTGGGCCACGCCGTTGGCCACAGTCAGCTTCTCCAGCCTGAAACTTGGCTTGCCCTCCTCATCAAAGGCCCATTCGATCCCCTCCGGGCGCAGGGCATAGCAGGCCCGCAGCATGTCGAGTATGTCCCAGCGGGAGTTGCCGTTTTGCCTGGCGTAGGCGTAAGGGTCATAGAAGTTGCGATAGAGGGTGTAGCGGGTCACTTCGTCATCGAAACGGATACTGTTGTAGCCCAGCACGCAGGTATTCGGTGTAGCGAACTGCTCGTGGATCTGGCGGATGAAATCCGCCTCGCACAGTCCGTCTTTCATCGCCTTTTGCGGCGTGATGCCGGTGATGAGGCAGGCCTCCGGCTCCGGCAGGTAGTCCGCCGGCGGCTTGCAATAGATCACCAGCGGCTCGCCGATGATGTTGAAGTCGGCGTCGGTGCGAATACCCGCAAACTGCGACGGCCTGTCCTTCGCCGGACTGATCCCGAAGGTCTCGTAATCGTGGAAGTAGAAAGTGGGCTCAATGCCGGATTGTGCTGTTTTGCTCATATGTTCCGAGATAGGGTGTCCGGGATGGCGACGGCGCCAAAGCACCTGGGTGAGCGGTGCCCTGCACCACAATTGCCTGCATGGTAAACCATAGCGCAGGCAGAACGAAGGGCAGCTCGTCTGGCTGCTGGTTTAATGAACGCTCAAGAGCGTCGGCTCAAGGGGTCAGCATGATCGCGGATTGCATGGTGAAACATCGCACGCTCAGGTGGCTCATCGGGATGCCCCAGGGCGAGCGGCATCAGGGTATGCAGATCCAGCAGGGTGAAGTAACCGCCTTCATCGGGATACCAGCCGCCGGTGTCTATGTAGTACACATTGCCAAGGCGCGTCGGGCGGCCCACCGGGGTGTGGCCCACCACCAAGGCAACGAGATCCTCGACCCCGCTTTCGTCCAGCTGCTCGATGCGGCGCCTTGACCAGAGGCAGACGTTCTTGATGGCCCGAAGCTTCCCGCCGCTCACCCTCGCATCCAGTGTGTCCAGCAGGTCCTGCCAGGAGGAGAAGGGGCAATCGGCGTGGAGCAGCCCGACCGGGCCGGCCGGGGTGGCCACCTCGATGGCAAGGGGCAGGGGGCGGTAGTGGTCGGCGAACGCCGCCTGCTCGCCTGGGGCCAGCTGCTGAAACCAGCCGCCGCCGTTCTGGATCCAGTTCTCCCGATCGCAGCTCTCGTAACGGCAGACGTAGTCGTCGTGATTGCCACAGACAGGGTGAAACCAGGGCTTGGCCAGCCACTCGAGCACGGCTGTGCAGTCGGGGCCGCGATCCGCCAGATCCCCCACTGAGAAGAGGCGATCCCGAGCAGGATCGAATCCCGCCTGGTTCAGGGTCTGTTCCAGCCGTGAAAAGTAGCCGTGGATATCGCCGACGGCGAGATCCCGCCCCAGAGGATTGCGGGAGAAGCGTCTGATCAGCGGGGACGGGTTCATGGCTTGCCTCCTTGTCTGGTGTGACCGGCTCGCGGCGCCACCGGATGACCGATGGGGGATCAGGGTCCCGTGGATAGGTACAGCATGGCATGCTCTGCCTCGTCATAGTAGAGGCAGGTGGGGGAGGCTCTCCTCCGTCGAGGTGGCAGGCGGCCCGCATAAAGGAAGGCGATTTGCCGCGTTGCCGGCAGATCCCGAGTAAAAGAATGCCAGTCGGAGCTGACTGGCATGCAAGGTATGGCTTGACGGATTCTCGTCGTCGGGATCAGAGCAGGTCTTCGAGCTGGTACTTCTTGAGCAAGGTGTCGAAGGTGCCATCGGCCTTGACGCTCTCGATGGCGGCATCGAACCGGCTCTTGAGCTTGTTATCGTTTTTGCGCAGGGCCACCGCCACCCCTTCTCCCAGGATCTTGTCCTGGGTGCCGTTGTACTGGGGACCGACGAAGGCGAACTGCTTGCCCATCTCCTTGTCGAGGAAGCCGACCTTCAACTGCACCATGTTGCCGAAGGTGTAGTCGGCGCGGCCAGACTGCAGATCCAGCATGGGGGACTGGGCGTTGACGTAGCGCTTGATCTTGGCCACGTCACCGTAGCGGGCGGTGATGAAGTTGTCCTGGGGCGTGCCCTCCTGCACCGCTATCACCTTGCCCTTGAAGTGCTCAGGGGTGTCGGCAAAGTCGGCTGCCTTGTCGCTGCGTCCCACGAAGCGGTTCTGCATCATGTAGTAGACCTGGCTGAAGGCGACCTTCTGGCGCCGCTCGTCCGTGATGTTCATGGAGGACATGATGGCGTCGTACTTGCGCACCTGCAGGCCGGGGAGCAGGGCATCCCAGGGCTGGTTGATCACCTCGCACTCCGTCTTCATGGCCTCGCACAGGGCATAGGCCAGATCCACTTCGAAGCCGCCGAGCTTGCCGCTGCTGTCGACCATCTCGAAGGGGGGATAGGTGGCGTCGGTGGCGATCACCAGGGGTTTGGCGGCGGCCTGGCCTGCGGTGGCCAGGGCCACCAGCATCATTGCGGTGTTGAGTTTCATGGTCAGTCCCTTGCGGTTGTTGCGTTTGTGGCGTCATGCCGATGGTCGTGAAGGATGCCTGCCTCAAGGGCCGACGGCTATCTTGCGATGGGTGAGTGCCGGCAGCTGGCTGCGTACCTTGCGCTGGGCCGCCAGATCCAGGGTGGCGATGGCCATGCCCTGACCCTCCTCTACCTGGGCCAGCACTTGGCCCCAGGGATCGATGATCATGCTGTGGCCGAAGGTACGGCGCCCGCCGGGGTGCTCTCCCCCCTGGGCCGATGCCAGCACGAAGGCGAGGTTTTCCACTGCCCGGGCCCGCAGCAGCAGCTCCCAGTGCGCGAGCCCCGTGGTGTGGGTGAACGCCGCGGGCAGGGCGATGAAATCGGGGGAAGGGCTCAGGCGAAACAGCTCGGGGAAGCGCAGGTCGTAGCAGATCCCGACGCGCAGCACCCCCCAGGGCAGGGGATGGCTCACCACCTCCCGGCCCGGGCTCATGGTCGCGGCCTCGTCATACTGCTCTTGCCCGGTGCAAAAACCAAACAGGTGCAGCTTGTCGTAGCGGCTGGCCAGCGCCCCCTTGGGATCGATGAGCAGGCTGCTGTTGTGCATCTTGCCGGGCTCATCACTTTCAAGGGGCAGGGTGCCTGCCAGGATCCAGAGGTGAAGCTCCCGTGCCAGCCCTTGCGCCCAGGCCAGCAGAGGGTGATCTCTCACGGGGGCGGCCAGGGCCACCCGTGCCCGCTCGTCGGCAGGCATCAGGTAGAAGTATTCGGGCAGCAGGGCAAACTCGGCCCCCTCGGCCGCGGCCTGACGCAGCAGGGCCTCGGCCTGGGTCAGGTTGTGGTCAAGGTCATCCCCGGACACCATCTGCAGGACGGCAACGCGCACTGAATCCATGGTGCCTCCTAGACGCCGCACAGGCGCTCGGCGCCCGCCAGCAGGGTATCGTCATCCTTGGAGAAGGAGAGGCGGATGACCCGCTGATCCGTGCCGTCGTGATAGAAGGCGGAGACGGGTATGGTGGCGACCCCGTGGTCGCGGATCAGGCGCTGCACGAAGAGGCTGTCCGGCTCGTCGCTGATCCGCTCGTAGCTCGCCAGCATGAAGAAGCTGCCCGCCGAGGGGAGCAGAGTAAAGCGCGAGTCCGCCAGGGCCGAGACCAGCAAGTCGCGCTTGCGCTGGTAGAAGGCCGCCAGCCCCTGGTAGTGGGCCGGTTGCTGCAACAGGTGGGCGAAGCCGTACTGCATGGGGGTGTCGGCGGCGAACATGGCAAACTGGTGCACCTTGCGGATCTCCTCCATCAGGGGGCGGGGCGCCACGCAGTAACCCACCCGCCAGCCGGTGACGTGGAAGGTCTTGCCGAAGGAGAAGACGGCGACGGAGCGTTCAACCAGCTCCGGATAGCGGATCACACTCTGGTGCAGGGCGCCGTCGAACACCACGTGCTCGTACACCTCGTCCGAGAGGATCAGGATGTCGGTGCCGCGCACCAGGCGGGCCAGGTGCTCCTGATCCCCCGCCTGCCAGACGGTGCCGGTGGGGTTGTGGGGGGTGTTGAGCACTATCATGCGGGTGCGGGGGGTGATGCGGGCCGCCACTTCATCCCAGGGGATGGCGAAATGGGGCGCCTTGAGGGCGATCACCACGGGGGTGGCCCCCTGCAGCTGGATCATGGGGCGGTAGCTGTCAAATGCCGGCTCGAACATGATCACCTCGTCCCCGGGGTGCACCAGGGCGGTGATGGCGCAGAACAGGGCCTCGCTGGCGCTGGCGGTGATGGTGACTTCCTCGCCGGCATCATAGTGGTGGCCATAGCTGGCCGCTATCTTGGCCGCCAGTTGCTCGCGCAGGGCGGGCAGCCCGGTCATGGGGGCATACTGGTTCTCCCCGGCCAGCATGGCCTCGTGGGTTACCCGGATGAGCTCGGGATCGCAGGGGAAGCTCGGCGCCCCCTGGGAGAGGTTGATGCTGGGATGGCGGGCGGCCAGATCCCCGATCACGCTGAAGATGGTGGTGCCCACTTGGGGCAGTTTGCTGGCAATGCGGGGGGAAGACATGACGTCGTCACCTGAGTGTTTGAAAGATGTCCCTTTTTAGTCCTCGCTCTCTTGCCGGACAACGGATTATTCGGCATGTTATGCATGAGTTTTTCTCAAGCATGGAGGCTTGTATGTTGTCCAGCCAACCCCGCAGCCAGTTGCCCCTGTATGGCTTGCTGGTTTTCGAGTGTTCTGCCCGCCATCTGAGTTTCACCCTGGCCGCCGACGAGCTGTGCGTGAGCCAGGGGGCTGTGAGCAAGCAGATCGCCCAGCTGGAGGCGCGCCTCGGCCATCTGCTGTTCGTGCGCGGCACCCGCTGCCTGGCCCTGACCCCGGCCGCCGAGCGGCTGCTGCCCTTCGTCCGTGAGGGGTTGGCCCGCATAGGGGAGGGGCTCTGCGCCCTGCAAACCCTGCCCCACGAGCAGGCAATCAGCATCAAGGTGCCCTCCTGTGCCAGCCGCTGGCTGCTGCGACGGTTGCAGGACTTCGAGGGGGAGGCAGTCGAAGTACGTGGCAGCCACAGCCACGGCATCGATTTTTCCCGCGAGCCCTTCGATCTCGCCATCGTCTATCAATCCTGTCAGGCCAGATACCTCCACAGCCAGCCGCTGTTTCAAGAGCAGCTGACCCCCGTCTGTGCCCCCGCCTTTGCCGCCAAGCACCGTTTGTTCGAGCGCACCATTGAGGAGTTGCCCCTGCTGCCCCTGCTTCATGCCAGCGCCGATCGGCGGGATTGGCGCAACTGGTTTGCCGCCTTCATCGCCACCCCCTGGCAGCCCCAGGGGGGACAGCTGTTCGATACCCTGGACTTGGCGATGAATGCCGCGCTGCAGGGGTTCGGCCTCTCCCTCGGGGATCCCACCATAGTGGCCGAGGAGCTGGAGAGCGGCGTGCTGGTAGCCCCCTTTGCCCCCGTGCTCAGCACGGATCACGAGTATGCTCTGGTTGCCCGTCCCAACAGCCAGCGCCAGGGGGTGGCCCGTACCTGTGACTGGTTGCTGGAAAGCCGCGACCATCCCTGATCGCCGTCAGTGCCTCCCTTGACGGGGCGAAATCGGCCCGAGCATTGCGCTGCTTCCTCATAAAAACAGCCCCGCTGGCGGGGCTGCTGTCATGCTGGTGGCTGCTGGCCGAAGAAGTGGGTCAGTTGCAGATCTTGTAGTAGACCTCATTCCAGCGAAGCGTCTCTTTCAGTTTGGGGATACGGGTGTGCTCGTCAATCACTACGAACTCTATGCCCATGATGTCGGCGAAGGTGCGCAGCTGCGCTATGTCTACCGACTGGGTGAAGACGGAGTGGTGGGCTGCGCCCGCCAGGATCCAGGCCTCGGCGCTGGTCTGAAGGCTCGGCAGGGGCTTCCACAGGGCGCTCGCCACCGGCAATTTCGGCATGGCCTCTGGCAAGTCCACCACCTCCAGCTGATTGACCACCAGCCGGAAGCGATTGCCCATGTCGATGAGGCTGGCGTTGACCGCCTTGCCGGCTGGTGCAGCGAACAGCAGACGGGCAGGGTCGGCCTTCTTGCCGATCCCCAGATGCTGGGCGTCCAGCACGGGTTTGTCGGCGGCGATGGAGGGGCACACCTCCAGCATGTGGGATCCCAGTACCAGGTGGTTGCCTGCCTCCAGGTGGTAGGTGTAGTCCTCCATGAAGGAGGTGCCACCCGCAAGGCCTGTCCCCATCACCTTGATGGTGCGCAGCAGGGCCGCGGTCTTCCAGTCCCCTTCGGCCCCGAAGCCGAAGCCTTGCTGCATCAGGCGCTGGCAGGCCAGCCCCGGCAGCTGGTGCAGGCCGTAGAGATCCTCGAAGGTGGTGGTGAAGGCGCCAAAACCGCCCTCGGTGAGGAATTTCTTCATCCCCAACTCCTGGCGCGCCGCCTCGTAGAGGGACGCGCGAAGCGGCCCACCCGCCTGCACCGCCTCGGTCAGGGTATAGCTCTGTTCGTATTCGGCCAGCAGCGCCTTGATATCGCTGTCAGGCACGGCGTCAATCACTTTGACCAGATCGCCCACCGGGTGGTAGTTCACTTGATAGCCGAACTGGATCTGGGCTTCAATCTTGTCACCTTCGGTGACGGCCACGTTGCGCATGTTGTCGCCAAAGCGGGCGATCTTCAGGTGGCGGCTGTCATGAATGGCGGCGGCTATGCGCATCCAGTTGCCGATCTTGCTCCTGGCTTCCTCATCCTGCCAGTGGCCGACTACCACTGTGCGTGGCAGTCGCAGGCGGGCCCCCATGAAACCGAACTCGCGCCCGCCGTGGGCGGTCTGGTTCAGGTTCATGAAGTCCATGTCGATCTCGCGCCAGGGCAGATCCCGGTTGAACTGGGTGTGAAATTGCAGCAGAGGCTTTTGCAGCTGACTCAGGGCCGGGATCCACATCTTGGCGGGGGAGAAGGTGTGCATCCACACCATGAGCCCAACACACTGCTCGCTGTGGTTGGCATCGCGAGCGACGCTGCTTATTTCATCGAGGGTGGTGCCGGTGGGCTTGAGCACTATCTTGATGGGCAGCCCGGCCCCCTCGTTGAGCTGGCTGGTCATGGTATGGGCGTGATCGGCGACCTGCTTCAATGTGGTTGCGCCATACAGGTGCTGGCTGCCGACCAGAAACCACACTTCCAGCTGTTTCATAAACTCCATGATCTTGTCCTCTTGATTGATTAAGTCTCGGTCTGGCCGTAGTAGGCGTGCTTGCCATGTTTGCGCTGGTAGTGCTTCTCCAGCAGGTAATCGGGCAGGGGGTGTGCTGCGGGGTTGATCTGGCCGGTGAGCCACGCCATGCGCGCCACCTCTTCCAGCACCACGGCGTTGTGCACCGCATCATCCGCATCCTTGCCCCAGCTGAAGGGGCCATGGTTGGCCACCAGCACCCCTGGCATGGTGAGAATGGGGGTCTGTTTGAGCGTCTCGACAATGAGATTACCGGTCAGCCCCTCGTAGTCCTCTTCGACCTCCCTTGGGGTGAGCAGGCGGGAGCAGGGGATCTCGCCGTGGAAGTAGTCGGCCTGGGTGGTGCCGAAAATGGGGATGGCGCGGCACGCCTGGGCCCAGGCGGTGGCGTGGGTGGAGTGGGTGTGCACCACGCCGCCGAGTTCAGGGTAGGTGCGATAGAGCACCAGATGGGTGGCGGTATCGGAGGAGGGGCGCAGGGCCCCCTCCAGCTGCTTGCCGGCCAGATCAAGCACCACCAGGTCCTCAAGCTGCATCTTGTTGTAACTGACGCCGCTCGGTTTGATGACCACCAGACCCCGCTCCCTGTCGATGCCGCTCACGTTGCCCCAGGTGAAGGTCACCAGATGATGGCGCGGCAGATCCAGGTTGGCGGTCAGCACCTGCTCTTTGAGAGATTTGAGATTCATGCCAGTGCTCCCTGGTTGTAGAGGGGCTCGGCGGCATGGCTCCATTGAAGGTAACGCTGATAGAGCCGCTCATATTCGGCGACCCGCTCAGGGTGTGGCTGGTGGGTGCGATCCACGGCGCTCGCCATGTCCCGCTGGGCATCAGCCACATCCGCGTAGATACCGGCCGCCACGGCGGCAAAGATGGCCGCCCCCAGGGCGCAGCACTGATCCGATGCCACCACCTGGATGGGGCGATTCATCACGTCGGCGCAGGTCTGCATCACAGTCGTTGATTTGCGGGCTATGCCGCCGAGCGCGATCACCTGGTCCACCGGCACCTGTTGGCTAGTCATGCACTCCATGATGCTGCGGGCACCGAAGGCGGTGGAGGCAACCAGGGCGCCGAACAGGTCGGGTGCATCCGTGCCGAGGTTGAGGCCGGTGACAGTGCCCTGCAGGCGCTGGTTGGCGTAAGGGGTGCGGCGGCCGTTGAACCAGTCGAGCACCACCGGCAGGTGGGCGAGGTCGCGCTGCTGCTCCCAGGCGGCGGCGAGGCTTGGCAACAGCTCCCGCTTGTGGGCCTCGATGGCGGTGCGAAGCTCGGGGTATTGGGCGGCGAGGCTCTCCAGCGGCCAGCCGAGCTGGCGCTGATACCAGGCGTAGATGTCGCCGAACGCCGATTGTCCCGCCTCCAGTCCCACCCTGCCCGGCACCACGCTGCCGTCTACCTGGCCGCAGATCCCGGCAATCGCACGATCGCCTATGGTGGCTTCGTCCGCGATCAGGATGTCGCAGGTGGAGGTGCCTATCACCTTGACCAAGGCATTGTTGCCGGCCCCGGCCCCCACAGCCCCCATGTGGCAATCAAAGGCGCCGCCCGCTATCACCACCTCGCAGGAGAGGTGCAGCCGCTCCGCCCACTCCGGGGTCAGGGTGCCGACCGGCAGATCGGCGGTCCAGCTGTCGGTAAAGAGCGGGAAGTCGAGATCCTGAGTCAGCAGCGGATCCAGCGCATGGAGAAAATCGGCGGCTGGCAGGCCGCCCCAGCTCGGATGCCAGAGGGACTTGTGACCGGCGGAGCAGCGCCCGCGCTTGATATTGGCAGGAGCCTGGGTGCCGCTCAGGATGGCAGGCACCCAGTCACACAGCTCGACCCAGTTGCAGGCGGCGGCGCGCACGGCTGCATCGGCTCGGGATACGTGCAGGATTTTGGCCCAGAACCACTCGGAGGAGTAGACACCGCCGATGTAGCGGCTGTAGTCAGGGAACTGGCCGCCGTGGCACAGTGCCGTGATAGCCTCGGCCATCCTCGATGGCGGTGTGATCCTTCCACAGCACGAACATGGCGTTGGGGTTGTCGGCAAATTCGGGGCGCAGGGCCAGCACCCGGCCCTCTTCATCGATGGGGGCCGGGGTCGATCCCGTGCTGTCTACCCCTATGCCGCGCACGGCGGCGCGCTGGGCGGGGGAGAGCTGGCCCACCACCTGCACCACCGCCTGTTCCATGGACTCCAGATAGTCGAGGGGGTGGTGGCGGAACTGGTTATGGACCGGCTGGCAGTAGTGGCCGACCTGCCAGCGCGGGTAGTAGACGACATGGGTTGCCAGCTCGGCGCCGTCGTGGCAGCGCACGGCGAGTGCCCTGACCGAATCGCTGCCGAAATCGAGTCCGATGGCGATGTGCTCGGACCTGGGGTGCTCAGACATAGGTGCTCCTGACCATCAATGAGGGGTGACTGGGGAGGAACCATAGGAGATGGAGCGGACGGGCGGTTAGCCATTGGCTGCTGGAAATATGGATTTAAACGCTACAGACGCAAGAGGGTGACGGCTGCCCGGGATCCCGTATGTGACTTTTTTGCTGAAAACATAGACAAAATAGCTGCAATTTCATGGCGTGATCCTGCTCTCCATTTTTCCATGTGAAAACGATTACAACTTGGTTCGCTCATCTAGCAACAACAATAACGTCATGTTTGAACATGTTTTTATGTGGCGGCTGGTTGAATGGAACGAACGGCCGCACTTCGTTGATACATGGATTGATAGAACACCTGGAGACACTCACATGAACAAAATCGTTAAAGGCATGATTGCGATGGGGTTTGCCCTTGGTATGGCAAATTCTGCTTTCTCGGCCGAGGCGCTGAAGCTGGGCTACCTGGTCAAGCAGCCGGAGGAGCCCTGGTTCCAGACCGAATGGAACTTTGCCGACAAGGCCGGCAAGGATCTCGGCTTCGAGGTGATCAAGATAGCCGTGCCCGATGGCGAGAAGACCCTCAATGCCATCGACAGCCTGGCGGCCAACGGCGCCAAGGGTTTCGTCATCTGTACCCCGGATCCCAAACTTGGGGCCGCCATCATGGCCAAGGCCAACAGCATGGATCTGAAGGTCATCACCGTGGATGACCAGTTCGTCAACGCCAAGGGCCAGCCCATGGATCAGGTGCCGCTGGTGATGATGGCCGCCACCAAGATTGGCGAGCGCCAGGGTCAGGAGCTCTACAAGGAGATGCAAAAACGCCAGTGGGACGTGAAAGCCACCGGGGTGCTGGCCATCACGGCCGACGAGCTGGATACCGCCCGTCGCCGGGTTGAAGGTTCCTTGAGTGCGCTCAAGGCCGCCGGTTTCCCCGATGCCCAGATCTACCGCTCACCGACCAAGGCCAACGATATTCCGGGAGCCCTGGATGCCGCCAACTCCATGCTGGTGCAGCACCCCGAGGTCAAAAACTGGCTCATCGTCGGCATGAATGACAACACAGTGCTTGGCGGCGTGCGCGCCACCGAAGGGCAGGGCTTCAAGGCCGCGAACGTCATCGGCATCAACGGGGTGGATGCGGTGAATGAGCTCTCCAAGTCCAGCGCCACCGGTTTCCTGGGGTCCTTGCTGCCAAGCCCGGACGTACACGGCTACAAGAGCATCCAGATGCTCCATGACTGGGTCGTCAATGGCGCCGAGCCGGCCAAGTTCACCGAAGTGACCGATGTGGTGCTCATCACCCGCGACAACTTCAAGGTCGAGTTGCAGAAGAAAGGTCTGTGACAGGTGCCGTCCAACCTCTGACATCGATACCGGCATGACGCAACGTCATGCCGGTTGGCTGGAGTGAACACATGAATCAAGTTCCTTATCTGGAGTTTTGCGGCATCAGCAAGGAGTTTCCCGGCGTCAAGGCGCTGCAAAACGTCTCCTTCTCCTGTCAGCAGGGCTCGGTGCACGCGCTGATGGGAGAGAACGGCGCGGGCAAATCCACCCTGCTCAAGATCCTGAGCGGCTTTCAGGCGCCCACCACGGGGGTGGTGAAGCTGGCCGGTCAGGAGCGGGTCTTTCAAAACACGGTCGATGCGCTGGAGAGCGGGATCGCCATCATCTATCAGGAGTTGCATCTGGTGCCCGAGATGACCATCGCCGAGAACATCTATCTCGGCCAGCTGCCCACCCGGCACGGCGTCATCGATCGGGAGAAGCTCTATCAGGATGCCGCCAGGCAGCTGGCGCGCCTCGGCATGGATGTGTCGCCCGAGACGCTGCTGAAGTACCTGTCGCTCGGTCAATGGCAGATGGTGGAGATCGCCAAGGCCCTGACCCGGGATGCCAGCGTCATCGCCTTCGACGAGCCGACCAGCAGCCTGTCGTCCCGCGAGATAGATCAGCTGTTTCGGGTCATTCGCCAGCTGCGCGACGAGGGCAAGGTGATCCTCTACGTCTCCCACCGGATGGACGAGATCTTCGCCCTGTGCGATGCCATCACCGTCTTCAAGGATGGCCAGTTCGTGCGCACCTTCGCCTCCATGGCCGAGGTCAGCCGGGATCTGCTGGTCAAGACCATGGTGGGGCGCGAGCTGACCGACATCTACGGCTACAGCCCGAGGCCGCTCGGGGAAGTGGGCCTCAAGGTAGAGAACCTGATGGGACCGGGCCTGAAAGCGCCCATTTCGTTTGAGGTGAAACGGGGGGAGATCCTCGGCATCTTCGGGCTGGTGGGGGCCGGTCGCAGCGAGCTGATGAAGCTCATCTTTGGTGCCGACAAGCTGGTCTCTGGCGAAATCGCTGTGTTTGGCAAGCCGGTGCCCATCCGCAACCCCATCGATGCCATTCACAGCGGCATCATGCTCTGCACCGAAGACCGCAAGGCGCTCGGCATCATCCCCATTCACTCGGTGCAGGAGAGCATCAACATCAGCGCCCGCCGCCACAAGGCGTGGGGGGGCTTCTGGATCAACCAGAAATGGGAGGACGAGAACGCGAGGCTGCGGATCCGCGACATGCGGGTCAAGACCCCGTCCCCTCATCAAGCCATCATGAACCTCTCCGGCGGCAACCAGCAGAAGGCCATTCTGGGCCGCTGGCTCTCCGAAGACATGAAGGTGATCCTGCTCGACGAGCCGACCCGCGGCATCGACGTCGGGGCAAAAAACGAGATTTACAACGTGATTTACGATCTGGCCAAGGTGGGTATCGCCGTGGTGGTGGTCTCAAGCGAACTGCCGGAGGTGCTGGGCATCGCGGATCGGATCATGGTCATGCGGGAGGGGGTGATAGCAGGGGAGCTCTCCCATGATGAGGCCGACGAGGTCAAGGCACTCAATCTGGCCATGCCGGCCCGTTAATCCCCCGTGACTGCAACGCGATAGCACCCGGAAACTTCAGGAGAAATACCATGACAACAACTACCTCTGTCGGTCAGGCCGCGACTGTCTCTGCGACCGCCAGCTCCAGAGTGCAACTGGCCCGGATCTGGGATCAATACGGCATGCTGGTGATCTTCGCCGCCCTGTTCCTGCTGGCCTGCGTGCTGGTACCCAACTTCGCCAGCCTGATCAACATGCGCGGGCTAGGGCTGGCTGTCTCCATGTCGGGCATGGTGGCCTGCGGCATGCTGTTCTGCCTCGCCTCCGGTGAATTCGACATGTCGGTCGGCTCCGTAGTGGCCTGCTCGGGCGTCGCCTGCGCGGTGGGCATCAACGCCACCGAGAGCATCACGGTCGGCATCCTAGCCGGCATGTCGGTGGGGGTGCTGTTTGGCCTCATCAACGGCATAGTGGTGGCCAAATTCAAGATCAATGCCCTCATCACCACCCTCGCCACCATGCAGATGGCGCGGGGGGTAGGCTACATCATCTCGGACGGCAAGGCGGTCGGCATAGTGGAAGAGGGCTTCTTCGAGCTAGGCAACTCAGCCCTGCTTGGGATCCCGACGCCGGTCTGGCTGACGGCGCTCTGCTTCGTGCTGTTTGGGCTGCTGCTCAACAAGACTACCTTCGGTCGCAACACCCTGGCCATGGGGGGCAACGAGGAGGCCGCGCGCCTCGCCGGGGTCAACGTGGTGCGCACCAAGATCATTATCTTCACCATGACCGGGCTGATTGCCTCCATCGCTGGGATCATACTGGCGTCGCGCATGACCTCGGGCCAGCCCATGACCTCCATCGGCTTCGAGCTGGTGGTGATCTCGGCCTGCGTGCTGGGCGGGGTCTCCATGAAGGGGGGGATTGGCAAGATCTCCTACATCATCGCCGGTGTGCTGATCCTGGGGCTGATGGAGAACGCCATGAACCTGCTCAACATATCCCCGTTCGCCCAGTACGTGGTGCGCGGCCTGATCTTGCTCGCCGCCGTGCTGTTCGACCGCTACAAGCAAGTGCGCAAGGCGCGCGTCTGATCTCCCTTCAACCGGCCCAGGCCCGCGTTCTGCGGGCCTGATTGCCGATTGCCCCATGATGGCCGGTGACTCCATGGCGCACGGCCCATGCCATTGTGAGCCAGTTCAACAATTTCACACGACGCCGAGCGCCGGATGGCGCGTTCCCAAGGTGAGTCTTTACAATGGCCCAAGCCGATTTTTTTACCCAAGCGCTGTTTTCCGCCATGTCCTCAATGCAAAAAGAGAAGCCGAAACAACTCAACCCCCTGTTGCCGGGCTACGCCTTCGACGTCTTCCTGGTCTCGGGCATGACCCCCATAGAGCAGGGGAGCGCGCTCGACTTCATCATTGACAGACCCCTGGGCATGAAGGGCTTCATCGTCAATCTGACCATCAAGGGCAAGGGGCAGATCTTTCAGGGGGATCAGGCCTTCACCGTGGAGCCAGGCGACCTGCTGCTGTTCCCGCCGGCGGCCGTGCATTATTACGGCCGGGCACCGGATGCGCGGGAGTGGTATCACCGCTGGGTCTATTTCCGGCCGAGGGCCTATTGGGCCGACTGGCTTAAGTGGCCCCAGGTCACTGAGCGGGTGGGGCGCCTGCAGCTGGCTGACAGTCAGCTGCTCGCCGAATTTGACGCCCTGTTCCTCGACATCGAAGAGACTCACCAGCAGCTCAGACCCATGTCGGAACAGCTCGCCATGAACCTGCTGGAGCGGTTGCTCATTCGCTGCTACGAGGCCTCATCCCTCAATGCCTATCCCACCATAGATCACAGAGTTCACCAGGCGTGCCAGATCCTGAGCGAGTCGCTCTGTGCCGAGATCTCGGTGGAGGCGCTGGCAGAGCAGGTGTTCTTGTCCCCCTCGCGGCTGGCTCACTTGTTCCGTGAGCAGGTGGGAGTGAGCATAGTGCGCTGGCGCGAGGATCAGCGGATCATGCGGGCCAAGCTGCTGCTGCAGACCACCCCCATGTCGGTGGCCACCATAGGCCAGCAGGTGGGCTATGACGATCAGCTCTACTTCTCGCGGGTGTTCAGGAAACGGGTCGGCGTCAGCCCGACTGAGTACCGCAAATGCGCCACCCCGCTGTGACCGCCTTTGCTTGATGACGCTGATCGTTTCGCCCCATGAGTTGTCACCGCATGCTGGTGTGGCCGCTTGGGGCAGGCTGCGTCATTACTCCTCATCAATGGCGGCGAAGCGCTCGACCAGATAGTCGATCAGCGCCCGCACCGAAGGGAGCAGGCCGCGGCGGGAGGGGAAGATTGCGTGGATGATCTCGGGTCTTGGCTCCCATTCGGGGACCACTTGCACCAGATCACGGGCGGCCAGCTGTTCCCGCACCATCAACAACGGCAACTGGGCCACACCCACCCCGGCCAGGGCGGCGCTGCGCAGTGCCACCATGTCAGTGGTCACGAAACGGGGCTGGTGGACGACGCTGGCATGGGCATCATCCGGCCCGAACAGCGACCAGTGATGGCTCTGCTGCAAGGTGCCCAACCCCATGCTGGGCCAGCCGTTCAGCTCGGAAGGGGCGGCGGGAAACCCATGTTGTGCGATGAGTGCAGGGCTCGCCACCAGGCATTGCCTGCGATCCGCCAGCACCCTTATCACCAGCTCGCTGTCTTGCAGCGGCGGCGGCCTGACCCGGATCGCCACATCGACCCCTTCTGCGATGAGATCCACCCGCCGGTTTGTTCCTTCCAGTTGCACGCTGACCTGCGGGTAGTGCGCCATGAAATCCGCCAGCATGGGGCCAACATGGGTATGTAGCAGGGCGATGGGGCAGCTCAGGCGGATCAGGCCGCAGGGCTCGGTGCGGGTCACCTCGATGGCAGCCTGCGCCGCCTCGGCTTCCACCAGCACCGCCTTGCAGTGCTCGTAATAGGTGCGGCCCAGCTCGGTCACCGCAAACTGGCGGGTCGAGCGCTGGATCAGGCGCACGCCGAGCCGCTCTTCGAGCAGTGCGATACGGCGGCTGAGCCGGGATTTCGGCATGCCGATGGCCCGTCCGGCGGAGGCAAATCCGCCGTGGTCCACCGCCTGGACGAAGTAGTAGAGATCGTTCAGATCCTGCATAAGGTGCTCTTATCGTTCCAAAAATAGGACGCTGATGCTCAATTTAGCAGTCTACCCATGGATTAGTCTCGAAACTAAGCTGTCTCCAACGATGAAATCTACCGGATAATTCAGGAGCTACAGATGAAAAAGATCCTTGGCGTCTACAGCGCACCGCGTCCTCACTGGGTTGGCGACGGCTTTCCCGTTCGCTCCCTCTTCTCATACAGCAGCCACGGCAAGCAACTGAGCCCCTTCTTGCTGCTCGACTATGCCGGCCCGGCCAATTTCACGCCGAGCACCCAGCCGCGCGGCGTGGGTCAGCATCCCCATCGCGGCTTCGAGACGGTGACCATCGTCTACAAGGGGGAGGTGGCGCACCGGGATTCGACCGGTCAGGGCGGCGTGATTGGCCCAGGCGATGTGCAGTGGATGACCGCCGGCGCCGGTATTTTGCACGAGGAGTTTCACGCACCGGCCTTCAGCGAGTCGGGCGGTGAGCTTGAGATGGTGCAGCTGTGGGTGAACCTGCCCAGCCAGCACAAGATGACGCCGCCTGGCTATCAGGCCATCTTCGGTCGCGACATTCCAACGGTGGCGCTGGCCAAGGGCACAGGCACAGTGCGGGTCATCGCCGGGGAATTTGATGGGCACCGTGGCCCGGCCCGAACCTTCAGCCCCCTGCATGTCTGGGATCTGCGGCTGGTGCAGGTCAACGGCAGCACCATTGCCCGGGAGGCGCAGATGGTGGTGCTGGACAGGGCGGGGCGGCAGGTCATGATCGAGGCAAACAGCGAGGCTGTGGTGCTGCTGCTCAGCGGTGAGCCCATCGAGGAACCCATTGTGGGTCACGGCCCCTTCGTGATGAACAGCCATGAGGAGATAGTGCAGGCCATCGATGACTTCAACAGCGGTAGATTTGGCCTGATGTCAGAGTAATGAAGGTTAAAAAAGACCCGGGCCTTCGCGAGAGGGCCCGGGTTGTCTATGGTGCGGCAGCCTTCAGCGCTGGCGAGCCTTGAACCTGGGGTTGCTCTTGCAGATCATGAACAGCTTGCCGCGGCGGCGGACAATCTGGCAATCCGGGTGGCGCGACTTGGCTGATTTCAGGGAGGAGAGCACTTTCATGACTTGTCTTTTCCTTTGTTGAAGAATTGGCCAAAACGCTGACCGAAGCGGGCGACCTGACCTTCCTTGCTGACTTGCTTCTGCTTGCCGGTGTAGAAGGGGTGCGAGGCGCTGGAGACATCCAGGGTCACATAGGGATAGGTCTTGCCGTCTTCCCACAATTTGGTGCGATCTGTCTTGAGGGTGGAACCCACCAGAAAATAGGTGTTGCCTGTCAGGTCGTGAAACAGAACCTTGCGGTATTCGGGGTGTATGTCGGGACGCATGATACTCGCTCAATTAATTGGTATGTTATCTTATAACAACTAAATCATGCTCCTGTTGAGAATGAATATCAACAATTTTTTGGAATGACAGCGAGAGCCCAGGCCGGCATAGAGGAAAAATCGGCTGGTGTGCACAACCTGTGAGCAGTGAAACCTGGTTATCTGCCGCGTCGCTGCGACTTTGATTGAAGGCCTGTCTGGGGAAGCAGATAATGCCCCCTTTACTTTTGATTTTTACTGTATAAAAATACAGTCATAAATCATGGAGACTTATCCTATGCGTCTGGAAATCATCATCGACAAGAAACATCAGATCCCTACCACTACCATGGAGGCACTGCGTCAGGAGTTGCTCAAGCAGTTGGGCGAGAAATTCCCCGACCTGCATGTGCGGGTCGCGCCGGGCGGCGCCATGGCGATGACGGTCAGCCGGGCCAGCAAGGAAGACAAAGAGCTGGCGGAGGCTATGGTGCAGGAGGTGTGGGAGAATGCCGACAGCTGGATGCCGGAAAACGCCGCCTCCTGAGGCTCGCTGGTAGCCGCGTGAGCCGTGGCAGGCGCCAGCAAGACTCAATCCAGATCAGGAAAACGCAGCTTCGGGCTGCGTTTTTCGTTTCTGATTACTCGGGGGATTGGCCTGTTCACTGCGTGCAGGAAAGTGGGGCCTGCGCCTTACAACCCGGCCCAGCGCTTGAGGCTGTTGACCTGAACTCGCTGGTCGGCCTGGGCTATCTCGCCATGGGCGCGTAGCGCCTTGAGGGCTTCGGGCAGAGCGGCGCGCACTTCACTGGCCGTCATGCCGGCCTGCAGGGCGGGGTGGTAGGCGAGCTTGAGCAGCACATAGTCGAGTCCAGTCGGGAAGCTGTCGATGCTGTTGTCGTTGAAAATGGAGGGAAATACCTTGTCCGAGTCGTTGGGCAGCCCCATCACCTGGGTGAGCTCCTCCACCACGCAATCGAGAAAACGCCCCTTGGCCCGGCTGTAATCCACCGGAATGATGATGGTGGCGCGGGCTATCTCATGGCGGGTATTGGTGGCGAAATTGGCCATGCACAGCCCCTCCTTGAGCGCCGTCTTGATGGAGGCATCCTGGCCCATGGTACGGCTGGCCCAGCTCGCCATTTGCGAGCGCTGGGTCATGATCAGCGTGATGTTGGCTTTGTCGTTCACCAGCGTGATGGGGCGACCTATGATACTGGCCAGATGCTGGCTCTGGATCTTGACCACCTCGGCCTGCAGCGGCTTGTCGCCAAATTCGTTGATGAGCCTGAGACGGATGGGCTGCTGCCAGCGGGAGAAGCGCACACCCTGCTCGCGGCCATATTCCCGTTTCATGGCGACTTCGAAGAAGCTCTGAGTCAGATAGGCATCGCTCTGCCAGCGTTCGGCGGCGTGCAGGGAAAGCGACGGGAGCAGCATCATCAGGCTCCATACGCCCATCAAGCAGCCCTTGAGTGCGCGGGCAGGGGGCGGCAGCGGATGGCGCAACGGGATCATGTTTCCTCCTTGAAACGGCAGTCGGTCAGCGTGCGGCACGCTCAAGATCGCGCCAGGTGAGCCAGAGCCTGAGATCAAACTCCAGTTGATGATAGTCCGGCTCCATGTGCTGACAGAGCTGGTAGAAGGCCTTGTTGTGATCCTTCTCCTTCAGGTGGGCCAGTTCGTGCACCACTATCATCTTCAAAAAGGCAGGGTGGGCCTCCTTGAACAGGGCGGCGATGCGGATCTCGTTCTTGGCCTTGAGCTTGTTGCCCTGCACCCGGCTGACATAGGTGTGCAGGCCGAGGGCATCCTTGATCACGTTGATCTTGCCGTCGAAGATCACCTTGGACAGCGGCGCCGAGCTTTTCAGATAGCGGTTCTTCAACTCCATGGCGTAACCCAGCAGCGCCTTGTCACTCTGGATCAGGTGGCTGTCAGGGTAGCGTTTCTCCAACATGTCGCCCAGCTTGCCGGCCGCGATCAGCTGTTGTACCTGGGCCTTGAGCGGGTCCGGGTAGCCCCCTAGATAGGTCAGTTCCACCATGGTTTGTCACTCGTCACATCTAAAAAGAGCGCCATTGTAGTCATCCCGCGTCGGCTTGGATAGGGCTTGCGCTTGCCCGAAACGCGTCGTGCGCTCAAACAAAAGGGCCGTCACTGTGATCAATGGTGGCCCTTGCTGGCAATGGTGCGGGATCAGCGCCTGCGATAGAGGCCCGGGTCAACCTCTTCATACTGGCCCACCAGATATTGATAGAAGGCGAGGCTGGAAGGAGAGCTCGGTTTTTTCAGCTCGTCGGCAATTCGCTCCGGCTTGGCGATGATGAACTTGGGACTCTGGCGCTTGATATCGGCCAGCACACGTTCACGCACGTCGTAGGGCGGATTGACGTTGGCAAAGAAGAGATAGGCGGAGGCCGGCTGGCGATCGGTCCACAGATAATATTGCGGCTGTATGCCATCGACCCAGATCTTGTCGGTCGGGCCGGTTTCGGCCTTGATCCGATCGACCCGTACCTGGGCTGGCGGGTTGAACGGCCTGCCCTTCAGGCTCCCTTCCCAGGCGTTGTTGAGCAGCAGGGCCAGCATGGCCAGCGAGGCGAGCCAGGGGGTGGCACTGCGCACATCCCAGGCACGCCACAGGGGCACCAGGATCAGCACGGGCAGGGCCCACAGCAGGCTGTTGCCGAGCACTTCCCGCACCCGTTCCAGCGGCCACTCCTTGGTACTCCAGCCGTATCCGAGCTGCTGGGCCAGCAGCCAGCTGGCGGTCAGTACCACCAGCGAGATGCAGAGCAGGCCGAGGCCATCGGCCTGCTGTTCGCTGCGATCCAGCAGGCAGGCCAGCGGCAGCAGGGCCAGCGGCAGATAGAGCACGTCGTAGTGATCGAACACATGGCCGGAGACGGAGTTGGCGACCAGGGTAAACACCACGCCGAACAGGGTGGCGCACAGGGCGGGCAGATACCACTCCTGCCGCCGGCCCATCATGAGTACGATGAAGGCGGGCAGCAGCATGATGAGGCCGGTACGCAGCAGGCCGACGCTGCCCACATCCGGCGAGAAGCCGTTGCCGTAGCTGCCCTCAAAGAAGATGTCGAAGGCGTAATATTTGAATTCGGCCAGCAGGCTGTGGTGCTGGAAGTAGGCGAACAGCGGGCCGCCTATCAGGGCCAGTCCCAGCAGGCTGGAGAAGAGCAGGGCGAAGGCGCAGCGCCACTGTTCGCGCAGGCACCAGTGGCAGAACAGCACCAGATACCAGGCGCCCCAGAAGGCGCCGTTGTTGGTGCGCATCCAGGCCACGATGGCGAAGGTCAGCGCCGCCACCAGGGCCGGTCCCCAGCTGAAGCGCTTGTCCAGCAGCATGGTGATGAAGGCCCATTGGGCGAGGAGGGCCAGATGGAAGGTCCAGTCCTCTGTCATGTTGCCGTAGTAATAACGGGTGCTGTAGAGCGCCAGTACCGCCAGCATGCTGCCGAGGCGGGCACGCAGGGAGAGGCCGAGCTGGCCGAATGCCTGCCAGCTGGCCAGCAGACCGAGCCAGCAGAGCGCCCACTCCAGCAGCCAGATCCCGAAGAAGCCACCCAGATTGTAACCGAGCGCATCGAGGGCGAAGATCATGGGGCCCTTGATGTCGATCATGTCCCGGTAGAGCACGCCCCCCTCACTCCACATCTTGCCCATCACCGCAAACAAGGAAGCATCAAAGCCGGGGGCCATGCCATGAAACAGCGGGTTGCGCAGGCAAAACAGCAAGGCCAGCAGGCCGGTGAGCAGGATCACCAACGGCCGCAGGCCCGGATTGACACGAGGAGGGGTAAAACGGATGGCATGATTCATGGGTGACCTGTTCCTGCTGGGAAGTCTCGAAAGCGGGCCTATCTTGCCGAGCCTGACTGCGCTATGCAATGGGCGAGGGAGATGTGCTTGAAATAATTTGCAAAAGTGCCGCCTTCTGGCAAGAAAGCGGCACTTTTTCATGACAAACGCGGCAGAAGCGGTGGCCTGAGTCCCGCAGGGGTCACGACACGACGCCAGGGCCCTGATACGCCAGCAGCGGCGGCATGACATTCAGCTCGGGCAGATAGCGGGCCCAGCGGATGAAGGCATCCGCCAGCGTGATGCCGAGCTCTTGATTGTGCTGGGTCAGGGTGCGGGCCAGCGCCGTGTAGCCCTCCTTGCCGGAGGCGGTATAGGCGCTGGAGACGCCACGATAGATGGCGTCTGCCTCGACTGGCTGCCACTGACCGGGGCTCGCCTCCCACTCCAGCCGGGTGATCCTGGCCCCCTTGGGTTTGTCTGCCTGGTAGCTGAAACGGACCCCGGCAGTATAAGGGAAGCTGCCGCTGCCGTTACCCGTCACGCCGTTGTTGGTGGCGTTGTCGATGGCCCCCTCCAGCGCCTCGGCCAGTTCATGGCCGTGCACCCGATAGAGGGTGAGCGGAATGGCAAAGGGCAGCAGGCGACCGGCGATGTCCGCCTCGCTCAAGGGACCGGGTTCGAGGGAGCAGCGCACGCCCCCGGCGTTGTGCAGGGCGAAGTCCACCTGACCGACCTGCTCGCGGGCGCCGGTCAGCATGGCGTGGGCCACCAGGGGGGCAACCTGGCTGCCGGTGGGCAAATTGGCATCGGGCAGGCGCTGATGGTGCAGTGGCCCGGCGAGCCGGGTCACGATGCGCTGGGTCATGGTCTCGAGCTCGGGCCGGTAGCGCTTGGCCAGATGCAGCTCCAATGCGGGAGCCGGCTCGCAGAAGTACAGTCCGGCAGGGGGCTCTGAGGCAAACGGCCAGGGTTGCCAGGGCAACCACTCCAGCCGGCCCTGGCTGCGACTAACCCTGCCGCTCGCGTCAAATTCCAGCTCGCACACCCCCAGGCAGAGCGCGCTGTGGGCCGCGTGCACTATGGCGACGTCGTTTACCATCAGCGGATAGCTGCCGTCGCTATCGAGCCCGAGCGGAGCCAGATCCCCCAGCTGACTGTGGGTGTGGCCGCCTATGATGAGGCTGAGTTCGGGAAAGCGGGTCGCCAGACGCTTGTCCTGCTCCAGCCCCAGGTGGCTCAGCAAGATGATGTGGTGGATGCCTTCGGCCTTGATGTCGCTGATCGCGGCGACCAGCGTCTCCTCGATGCCGTGAAAATGGGTATAGGCATCCGGGTTGGCGATGGCGGCCATCTGCGGCAGCGTGATGCCGAGCAGGGCGAAGGGCACTCCGTCTATGGTGCGCTTGTGCCAGGGGCGGCTGGCATCATGGAGCGTGGGCAGACCTTTCAGTCGCAACGGGGTATCGGCCGGTTCCTGACTGCTGTCCAGGTTGGCGGCCAGCACAGGGAAGTCGAGCTGGCGCAAAAACTCCACCAGAGGACCGTTGCCCAGATCGAACTCGTGATTGCCGATCACCATGGCATCCGGTCGCAGCAGGCTCAACAGATCTGCGTTGGCGCGTCCCTTGAATCGGTTGAAATAAAGGGAACCCTGGAAGGTGTCACCGCCGTGCAGGAACAGGCAGGTCTGACCCGCCACGTCTGCTTGCTGACGCAGAGCGGTGAGCCGGGAAAGGATGCGGGCATAGCCGCCACACTGAGTGCGCCACTCGGACTCGCCAACGGGTGAGAAGCGCATGGGGGCGCCGTCGAAATGGGAGTGGCAGTCACTGAAATGGGCAAGTTGAACCGTAATACTCATCTCGGTCCTCCTTAGAGAAAAAAGAGCACAGAGTCTACTCCAAGCTCGGGGGAAGATACCAGCCCGGCAGGACGCCGGGCTGGTGAGGAAAGCGCCAGATCAGGCGGTGCCCCGGATCAGGCCCCGCGCTGGTGCCGGCCGAATGTCAGGCGGGGACCATGATCTGGGTGGCGAGGATCACCACCACCAGGCCGACGGCGACCGGCACCGAGGTGCGCTTGACCACCTCGAACGGGGAGAGGTTGCCCATGCCCGCACAGGCGACCACCACGCCGGAGACCGGGGATATGGTGCGACCCAGGTTGGAAGCCTGCAGCATGGGGATGACCAGGTAGGCGGGATTGACGCCCAGACTGGTGGCAAGATGGGGAATAAGCTCCACGAAGGCGTAGAAGGGGGCGTTGCCGGAACCCGTGGTAAAGGCGGCCAGAGTGGTGATGACCACCAGTACCAGCATGATGACGATGCCACCGGTGCCAAAGCTCTGAGCCAGATCCAGGAGGTTTGCGATGAAGCCGAGCCCCATCAGACCCTGGGCAAACACACCGGCACCCACCAGCAGCATGACCACGCCGGCGAAGGCGTCAGCCATGCTGCGCCAGCACACCTGCAATCCGTCGAGCAGCTCTTTGCCGTTGCGTTTGCGCAGCAGTTCCAGCAGGGCGGCCAGCACCAGACAGATGACGATGATGGTCACTATGTCGAGCTTGGGGCCCAGTTTTCCGTCAAACAGCAGCACGCCTATGATGGGGGTGAACGGCAGTATGGCGTAGAAGCCGGGGGCGTCCGTGATGAGATCGCTCGGGGCGACAGGCTCGTTGTGCTCGCCCGATTTTTGATCCAGATAGCGCTGCCAGAAGAAGTGGGTCACCGCCATGGCGGCGATGGCCACCAGCGAGATGGGCAGGGTCAGCTTGAAGGCAAAGTCGAGCAGCTCCATGTTGGCGGCCTGGGCGGCCATTACCACGTCGCCTGAGGTGGGTGCCAGTATGATGGCGGCCGGAGAAGCGCACACAGCAGCGGCGGCGCCACGGGAGATCCCCATGTTGACCATCAGCGGGAACAGGGTGGCCATCAAGAGTACGCCCAGACCGGTTGCAGAGCTCACCGCCAGCGACATGGCGCAGGCCACCAGATAGGCGGCTACCAGCAGGATATAGGGGGACTTGATGATGCCGAGCGGCTTGCTGGCCAGCTTTACCAAGATGGTGTTGGCGCCTATGTGACTCATGTAGCCGGCGAAGCCGCACAGCACCATGATCAGCATGCCAAGGCCACCGCCACGATCCACCAGCAGGAAGCGCACATATTCAAAGACGTCGGTGGCCACGTGACCGGTGGAGGTGACGCTGGCAGGCAGTACCGCCTTGCCCATCAGGGCGGTAATGGTCAGCAGCAGCAGACCGCCGCTGAGCAGCACCCCGGTGGCCGAGTAGCCCTTGAAGATGTAGCGACCCACGGCCAGGGTGACCAGGGTGCCAATAAGGAGTTCCATCATAGAGTGAGTTCCTGAGTACGAAATGAAGGTGGATACATTTTTGGCGTCAACTTGGAGGTTAATCTGGCCAATCCCGAAGTGTATCAACATAAAACTCGGCGATTATTATCCAATAAGGGGTAAGCCACCATGATGTCTATCATCACTTGTGATCTTGCTTGCAAATCAATGAAGGCGCGGGGTTGCGACTTGTCAACCTGACACTTAGGCTTTGTGACGGGAGTAGGTGACAGTCGCGGGGATCGCGGTTAATCTCCTGCTTCGAGTATTAATACGTTGATTATTAATTAAAATAACACCCCGGTTATCAACGAGGTCAAGGCAGCAGAAATGGGAATGGTCAGCAAAGTTTTCATGGTGGCAGCCTTGTTGTATGCCGCCACGGCAGGGGCCGAAAGTTCCCATTATACCGGCATCAAGGTCGCGCCTGACATCAAGGTTGATTTCCAGTTTTACCGGGTTTTTGGACCGGATGTCGTCAGCGTGGCCCGCCAGATAGCAAAGCAGGGACAAACCCAGGCCAGAGGCCATATCGGCATGGCCAGCTACCAACTTTCCTGGCAGTTGCAGACCCGGCCCGAGGTCGATCGCTGCGCGCTGGAGCAGGTCCGGGTTACCACCCGGATCAAGGTGATGGTGCCGAACTGGATGGACAAGGCCAAGGCCTCCGCCGCCGAGCGCCAGAAGTGGGACAAGCTGGTGGCCGCCATGTTCGACTATGAGAGCCGTCACAAGGACATCTTGCTGGAGAGCGTCAGCCAGCTTGGCATCCAGCTGGCACAACTGCCGGTGGAGCGCGATTGCGCCGCCCTGCAATATCAGGCCTGGCAACGGGGGCAGGGGGTGCTGGCCAGCTCGCGCGAGCGTTTCACCCGGTTGCAGCAGCAGACGGATCATGGCCGTAAATTGGGGCTGATCTGGCCCAAGGGCATCTAGCGCGTCGGCTGGTGTTGACTGAGATAAAAACGGGCTCCCATCAGGGAGCCCGTTTTTATTGGACTGGAGTCGCCAACCGGGGCTGGCGGTCAGTTGAGGGGTTTGCCCTTGAGCAGCTTGCGCACCCAGTAGCGCGCCGGATGGAGCGCCTCCAGCAGATCGGCAGATAGCGGTAGCGGATCGCCACAGATCTCGCTGGCGAGCAGCTCACCGCACAGCGGCGCCGAGCAGAGGCCCCGTGAGCCGAGCGCCCCCAGCACATAAAGGCCGGGATGTCGCGGTAGTGGTGCTGCGTTTTGCTGATCACGCTGAAGCTGGGCGTAGTGATCCGCCAGGCTTGCCAATCTGGCGATTGGTCCCACCACCGGCAGGTGATCCCGACTGGCGCAGCGCACACCTACCCGCGCCTCATTGCCACTCACATCCACCTCGCTTGGCCAGATCTGATCCGGCAGGCAGGCTTGCAACCGCGCCTGATTCTGGGCCTGCTCCTCGGCACGAAACTCAAGGCTGCTCTGGTTACGGCCATAACTGGCGCCGATGCAGTGCTGGTGGTTGTGCGCGGGCGTGAGGTAGCCGTCGTAGCAGAGCACGGTCTTGAGCCGGCTCAGGGGGGCTGTGGTCGGCACATGACTCACCTGGCCGCGCACCGGATAGAGCGGCAGCTCGGCAAAGGGCAGCAGAGCAGGCAGCTGGTGACCGGCAGCCACCACCAGCGTGGGAGCCTGCCACTGACGGCCGGTGTCGCTCTCCACCCGCCAGCCATCCGTTAGCTCATCGATCGCCGTGATGGGGGTATCATATTCCACCTGCAGCAGGCCGCTGGCCTGCGCCTCCTGGATGGCCGCGCGGGTGAGATCGGCCGGACAGAGCCAGCCCCCCAGCGGATAACTGACGCCGCCATGGCCGCTGGGCAGGCCCGCGATCTGCTCGGTCTCTGTGGCCGAAAGGGAGTGCATCAGCTCGGGGGGGAAGGGACCCTGACTCATCTTGGTGAGCTTGGCGCGGGATTTGTCGTCATAGCCCAGCTGCACCACACCGCACAGATCGAAGGCGATGGGGTGGTGCTCGGCCAGGGCCAGCAGCCGCTGGCGCGCATAGCCAAAGGCCAGCGAATAGAAGCGTGACAGCGCATCGTGCTCGCCATTGAGCAAGGGATAGAGTGCCCCCTGCCGGTTGCCGGAGGCACCGGTGGCGGGCTCGCGGCCTTCGCACAGGAGCGTCACCTTGCGGCCCCGCTCCACCAGCGAGAGCGCAGTCATGGCCGAGGCGATGCCGCCGCCTATGATCAGCACCTCGCCGTCCCGCCCTGCTGGCCGGGCATACCAGGGAGCTATGGTCTGCACCGGTTGCTTGTCGGTGCGATCCCCTATCAACATCTCCCGCTTTCTGCCGTGGCCCTTGACCTTCTTCATGGCAAAACCTGCGGCAATCAGTCCCCGGCGCACGAAGCCGGCGCAGGTAAAGGTGGCAATAGAGGCGTCGGGGCGGGCGAGACGGGCCAGGCCATCGAACAAGTCTTGCGTCCACATCTCGGGGTTCTTGGCGGGGGAGAAGCCATCCAGATACCAGGCATCCACCAGCCCGTCCTCGTGATGAGGGACTTGCGGCAACATATCCTTGATGTCGCCAAACCAGAGATCGAGTCGGATGCGGCCGTTGGCAAACTGCAGGCGATGGCAGCCCTGGATCGGCAGCGGCCACTGGGCGATGAGATCCTGGCTCAAGGGGGCAAGCTCGGGCCAGGCCGCCAGCGCCTTGCTCAGATCGCGCTGGGTGAGGGGGTATTTCTCGAAGCTGATGAAGTGCAGCCGGGCGCCGTTGCCGGTTTGGGGCGCCTGTTCCAGGAAGGCGGCCATTGTCGCCAGAAAGTTAAGGCCTGTGCCAAAACCTGTTTCACCTATCACGAAACTGTCACTATCGTGGTGCGAAAATCGCGCTGGCAACCGATTTTGCTGCAAAAAGACGTAGCGGGTTTCACTTAGACCGTTATCATTGGAAAAGTACACATCCCCGAAGTCACTGGAGACTGGAGTTCCCGCTTCATTCCAGTCCAATCGGGCATGATGTAAGGATGTTTGACTCACGTTTTCCTCTGCTCGCGTCATAAGAACGCGGGCATTCTACGTGAAAGCAGACCAGTTTGGCAGCCGAAAGCGGGTAGACTTGGCGCCAGTTTTTCCAGACGAGATGAATTAATGAGAAGAGCAGTGATCACCGGTATCGGCGTCATCTCCAGTATCGGCAACAACAAGGAAGAAGTGCTGGCCTCCCTGAAAGCAGGTAAATCCGGCATCACCTATTCCGAGCAGTTCGAGCAGCACAACCTGCGCAGCCGTGTCTGGGGTAACATCAAACTCGAGCCGTCTGAACTGATCGACCGTAAAGTCATGCGTTTCATGGGTGACGCTGCGGCCTATGCCTATCTCTCCATGCAGCAGGCCATCGAGGATGCCGGTCTGCAGGAAGATCAGGTCTCCAACGAGCGTACCGGCCTGGTGGTCGGTTCCGGTGGTGCCTCCGGCAAGAACACTTCCGAATCCTGCGATATTGCTCGTGAGAAAGGCGTCAAGCGGGTAGGTCCTTACATGGTGCCGCGCACCATGTCTTCCACCACCTCTGCTTGCCTGGCCACTCCGTTCAAGATCAAGGGTGTGAACTACTCCATCAGCTCCGCCTGCGCCACCTCAGCTCACTGCATCGGTCACGCCATGGAACTGATCCAGCTGGGCAAGCAGGATGTGGTCTTCGCCGGCGGCGGTGAAGAGCTGGACTGGTCCTCCACCATACAGTTCGACGCCATGGGCGCCCTGTCCACCAAGTACAACGACACCCCGGAAAAAGCGTCCCGTACCTATGACGCCGACCGCGATGGTTTCGTCATCTCTGGTGGCGGCGGCATCCTGGTGGTCGAGGAGCTGGAACATGCCCTGGCCCGTGGTGCTCACATCTATGCCGAGCTGACCGGTTACGGTGCCACCTCCGATGGCTACGACATGGTAGCTCCGAGCGGTGAAGGCGCCGTGCGTTGCATGAAGATGGCGATGCAGGGTGTTGGCAAGGTGGATTACATCAACACCCACGGCACCTCTACCCCGGTCGGTGACACCAAGGAGCTGGAAGCCATCCAGACCCTGTTTGGCACCAAGGGTCCCAAGATCTCCGCCACCAAGGCGATGACAGGCCATGCGCTGGGCGCTGCCGGCGTACACGAGGCCGTCTACTCCCTGCTGATGATGGAGCATGGCTTTATCGCCCCCAGCATCAACATCGAGACCCTGGACGAGAAGGCCGAGGGGCTGCCCATCGTACGCGAGTACGAAGCGGCCGATCTCAATACCGTCATGTCCAACAGCTTCGGCTTTGGCGGTACCAACGCATCCCTAGTATTCAGCAAGTTCAAGGCTTGATGAGTCGATGATGTGAAAAAAGGCGCCGCAAGGCGCCTTTTTTATTGGCAATCGGGCGACCCTCAGGCGAGGTCGGTCAAGGGCAGCCGCATATAGACGGCGCCCTCACCGTACTCGTCCAATGATTTTGGGGTCTTGGCGGGCACAAAGCCCTGCTTGCGCCAGAAGGCCGGTGCATCCTGCACCGCCACCAGTCCGGCATGCTCGTAACCTTCCTCGCTGGCGAAGGCGAGGGCGGTTTCCAGCAGCCGCTGGCCGATGCCCTTGCCGCGCGCCTGCGCTGACACGGCCAGATCGTGCAGATAGAACTCATCGTTCCCCGCCAGCGTCTGCATGGGTACCGAGAGGGAGGGTGGCTGATGGGCGCGCCAGGGATGGCAGAGCAGGTAACCCAGTACCTTGCCCTGATATTCGGCCACCCAACAGCAGTCGGGAGCCAGTTCGGCCTTGTTGCTCATGACCTCGAGGGGTTCAGGATCCAGCTGATGATAACACTCATCCTGAATGGCCATGATGGTAGGCCAGTCATTGGCCCGGGTAGTGCGGATCTGGATCATAGTCATGGGGCATCGCTGCCTGGGTACGCTGATTAAATAATGTGTGCGTCAGCCAGCGTATCAGAATGCGGCCATGAACTGAACAATCATTTCCAAACGATGCCCATTATGGCGGGCGTCTTAACGAGCGGCCTGCTTGCTGACCAGCTTGATCAGGCGATAACGCAGGGAAGGGGCATCCGCCGGCACGTCGCTGAGTTGCTCCTTGCTGACGGTCAGCTGGTACTGGTAGCCAGGTTCAAACTGAAAGCCTTCTATCTGCTGATAAAACAGGCTCCAGGCCTGCTGCTCGTCGCTGCGAACCTGCATGCACTGCATGGGGCCGACACCGACGCAATCGACCAGCTGGCTGTTGATGTAGAGGGTTTCCCCCTGTGACGGGGTCGGTGTGCTCTGACAGGCGGTGAGCAGCAGGGCGGCGCTGATGAACAATGGTCTCATGATGGACTCCTTCTGATCGAAAGGGGGCATTAGAGCGGCAAATAAAAAGGCGGTCAATGACCGCCTTGGTAACAAATCATGTCGACTCAGTGCATCAACGCTGATCGAGCGGGGTGAATTCCCGTTGGGCCAGGCCGGTGTAGAGCTGACGCGGACGACCGATCTTCTGATCCGGGTCCGAGTGCATCTCGTTCCAGTGGGCAATCCAGCCGATGGTGCGGGAGATGGCGAAGATCACGGTGAACATGGACATGGGGATGCCGATGGCTTTCATGATGATGCCGGAGTAGAAGTCCACGTTCGGGTAGAGCTTCTTCTCGATGAAGTAGGGGTCCGACAGCGCGATGCGCTCGAGCTCCATGGCCACGTCCAGCAGCGGATCCTTGATCTGCAGCTCGGTCAGTACCTCGTGACAGGTTTCGCGCATCACGGTGGCACGGGGGTCGTGGTTCTTGTAGACCCGGTGGCCAAAGCCCATCAGACGGAACGGATCGTTCTTGTCCTTGGCGCGGCCGATGAACTCGGGGATGCGTTCCACAGAGCCTATCTCTTCGAGCATCTTGAGGCAGGCTTCGTTGGCACCGCCATGAGCCGGTCCCCACAGGGAGGCGATCCCGGCGGCAATACAGGCAAACGGGTTGGCACCGGAGGAGCCGGCCAGACGCACTGTGGAGGTGGAGGCGTTCTGCTCGTGATCCGCATGCAGGGTGAAGATGCGGTCCATGGCGCGTTCTACTATGGGGTTGACCTTGTACTCTTCGGTCGGCACGCCAAACATCATGTGCAGGAAGTTGCCGGCATAGGAGAGCGCGTTGCGCGGCTGCATGAACGGCTGACCGATGGAGTACTTGTAGCACATGGCGGCCAGGGTCGGCATCTTGGAGAGCAGACGGAAGGCACAGATCTCGCGGTGCTCTTCGTTGTTGATGTCAAGCGCATCGTGATAGAAGGCGGACAGCGCACTGACCACGCCACACATGATTGCCATGGGGTGGGAGTCACGACGGAAGCCGCGGAAGAAGAAGGCGATCTGCTCGTGCACCATAGTATGGCGGGTGACCAGACGTTCGAACTCGGTGTACTGCGCCTTGGTGGGCGCCTCGCCGTACAGCAGTATGTAGCAGACTTCGAGGTAGCTGGCCTGGGTGGCCAACTGGGCGATGGGGTAACCACGGTGCAGCAAGACACCCTGATCGCCATCGATATAGGTAATGGATGATTTACAAGCACCGGTGGCCATAAAACCGGGGTCAAAGGTGAAGTACCCTTGCGCGCCCAATTTTCTGACGTCGATCACGTCGGGTCCGACAGTCCCTGACAGGATCGGTAGTTCTACCGGGTCTTTACCGGGCAGATGTAGGGTGGCTATCTTATCAGCCATAGCACGTCTCCTTTGCTCTTTTATAATTTGATTCCAGCTCTACTTTATTACGAGTTTGATGACGCTGGCAAAGGTTCTGACCCGTACCAGGGCGGCTGGAGCGCCTTATTTGAAACAGAGTTCAGGGGCGCTGTCAATTTTTCTGGATGATCATTAATGAGTTGTTAAATGAGTTGTGAGATCTGGTTTACGGTTTTGGGTTTTCTTTGTAGCTAATTGATTGTCATTGGTTAAGCCCGCCGATATACTGCGCCTCGTGGGTGATGGCTGTCGGTGTTTGAAACGCTTGCGCAAAGTCGGATGCGATATTGAAAATGTTGTTTTTGGCTTTTTTGAGTTGTTTTGGTAACAAAAACCTAACAAACGCCACTCCGTGCCCTCATAAGCGTGTAAAAACAATAACTAACGTGCTCAATGGAGCTGAGTGGGCAAAGCCGTGAAAAATAAACAGAGACCTGTAAACCTCGACCTACAGACGATCAGCTTTCCTGTCACCGCCATCGCTTCCATCTTGCATCGTGTCTCAGGGGTGATCACCTTTGTGGCGCTCTCTATCTTGCTGTGGATGCTTGGTACTTCACTCGCCTCTCCCGAAGGATTTGAAACCGTGGTGTCCATCATGGACAACTTCCTGGTCAAATTCGTGTTGTGGGGGATCCTGACTGCGCTGGCTTACCACATTGTGGGCGGTCTGCGTCATCTGGTCATGGACATGGGCTATTGGGAAGAGCTGGAATCCGGTAATCAGAGTGCCCGTGTGGCCTTCGTGATCACCGCGGTTTTGGCGGTATTGGCGGGAGTACTGGTATGGTAACCAATTCTGCAACATTCGGGCGCAGCGGTGTTCATGATTACATCCTGATCCGCGCCACCGCCCTCATCATGACGGCTTACGTCCTCTATCTGGTTGGCTTTGTCGCGTTCAACGACATCAGCTACGAGGTGTGGACCGGCTTTTTCGCCAAAACCTTCACCAAAGTATTCACCCTGTTGGCGTTGCTGTGCGTACTGATCCACGCCTGGATCGGTCTGTGGCAGGTGCTGACCGACTATATCAAGCCGGTGGGGCTGCGCGGTGCGCTGCAATTTGCCCTGGTAGTGGTGCTGTTTGTCTATCTGATGACCGGCTTCGTTGTGCTGTGGGGGGTGTAAGGTGACTATTCCAACTCGTGAATTTGATGCGGTCGTGATCGGTGCCGGTGGTGCCGGCATGCGCGCCGCGCTGCAGATTGCCCAGTCCGGCAAGAGCTGCGCTCTGTTATCCAAGGTTTTCCCGACCCGTTCTCACACGGTTTCTGCCCAGGGCGGGATCACGGTTGCGCTGGGCAATGCCCACGACGACAACTGGCAATGGCACATGTATGACACCGTCAAGGGCTCCGATTATATCGGTGACCAGGAAGCGATCGAATACATGTGCAAGACTGGCCCCGAGGCCGTCTATGAGCTGGAGAACATGGGCTTGCCCTTCTCCCGCTTCGACAATGGCTCCGTTTACCAGCGTCCGTTTGGCGGCCAGTCCAAGAATTTTGGTGGCGAGCAGGCTGCTCGTACCGCAGCCGCAGCGGACCGTACCGGTCACGCTTTGCTGCACACCCTCTATCAGCAGAACGTCAAGAACAAGACCACTGTCTTCTCCGAGTGGTATGCACTGGATCTGGTGAAAAACCAGGACGGCCACATCGTTGGCTGCACCGCTATCGACATGGAGAGCGGCGAAGTCGTTTACTTCAAGGCCAAGGCTACAGTGCTTGCCACTGGCGGCGCCGGTCGTATCTATCAGTCCACCACCAACGCCCACATCAACACGGGTGACGGCGTCGGCATGGCGCTGCGCGCCGGCGTCGGCGTGCAGGACATGGAGTTCTGGCAATTCCACCCGACCGGCATCGCCGGGGCAGGGGTGCTGGTAACTGAAGGCTGCCGTGGTGAAGGCGGTTATCTGCTCAACAAAGACGGCGAACGCTTCATGGAGCGTTATGCGCCGAACGCCAAGGATCTGGCCGGTCGCGACGTGGTGGCCCGTTCCATCATGATCGAGATTCGCGAAGGCCGTGGCTGTGACGGTCCCTGGGGCCCACACATCAAGCTCAAGCTGGATCACCTCGGCAAAGAGGTGCTCGAATCCCGTCTGCCAGGCATCTGCGAGCTCTCTCGCACCTTCGCCCACGTGGATCCGGTCAAGGAACCCATCCCTATCATACCTACCTGTCACTATATGATGGGCGGCGTGCCGACCAACGTGAATGGCCAGTGTCTGGCACAGGATAAAGATGGCAACGACGTCCCCGTGGTCGGTCTGTTCGCGGTGGGCGAGATTGCCTGCGTCTCGGTACACGGTGCCAACCGTCTGGGCGGCAACTCATTGCTGGATCTGATCGTGTTTGGTCGCGCTGCCGGCATGCACCTGGTCAACACCCTGGGCGAGATGGAACACGGTCGCGAGGCGTCCGAGTCTGATCTGGCCGCCGCGCTGGCCCGTTTCAATCGCTGGGAAAACAACCGTGACGGGGAAGACCCGGTCCAGATCCGCAAGGATCTGCAGACCTGCATGCAGAACAACTTCTCCGTGTTCCGTGAAGGTGACGCCATGGCCGAAGGGCTGGCCGAGCTGAAACGCATCCGCGAGCGGCTCAAAAATGCTCGTCTGGACGACACTTCCAAGGAGTTCAACACCCAGCGCATCGAGTGCCTGGAGTTGGACAACCTGATGGAGACGGCGTTTGCCACTGCGGTGGCGGCCAACTTCCGTACCGAGAGTCGGGGTGCCCACAGTCGCTTCGATTTCCCGGATCGCGACGATGAGGGCTGGCTCTGCCATAGCCTCTATCATCCGGACACAGAGTCCATGACTCGTCGCGCTGTCAACATGTCTCCGAAAACCCGTGAGGCATTCCCACCCAAGGTCCGGACTTACTGACCGATGGCGGAGACAAGCACAATGAAGAGCAGACAGTCGGCTTATTGCAGCATGTGCCGGTCTGTGAAGAGGTGGGAGGCATTCCCATCTCTCTTCTCCACGGTGCGGACTTAACGATTGCGGAGCCAAACAACATGAACGTCACATTCTCTGTCTACAGATACAATCCGGATGTTGATAACGTCCCCTATATGAAGGAATATCGTCTTGATATTCCTGAAGGTTCCGACATGATGGTGCTCGATGCACTGATCCAGCTGAAAGAGCTGGATCCCACGCTCGCCTTCCGCCGCTCTTGCCGCGAAGGGGTCTGTGGATCAGACGGTCTCAACATGAATGGCAAGAACGGTCTTGCCTGCATCACCCCGCTCTCCGATCTGCTGAAGAAGGGCAATAGCGTCATTATCCGCCCCTTGCCCGGCCTGCCGGTGATCCGCGATCTGGTGATCGACATGACCCAGTTCTACACCCAGTGGGAGAAGGTCAAACCCTTCCTCATCAACGATGAGAAATTGCCGCCCGTGCGTGAGCACCTGCAATCCCCCGAAGAGCGCGCCAAGCTGGATGGCCTGTACGAGTGTATTCTCTGTGCCTGCTGCTCCACCTCTTGCCCCTCCTTCTGGTGGAACCCGGACAAGTTCATCGGCCCGGCCGGTCTGCTCGCAGCCTACCGCTGGTTGGCTGACAGCCGCGACACCGCCGCCACCGAACGACTGGGTAACCTGGATGACGCCTTCAGCGTGTTCCGTTGCCACGGCATCATGAACTGCGTGAACGTCTGTCCCAAGGGCTTGAACCCGACCAAGGCCATCGGTCAGATCAAGTCGATGCTGCTCAATCGGGCTGTTTAGTATCAGGGCCAGGGCGTCACGCGCCAGGCCCGACCTCTGGATAGCCATCCGACCCTGTGGCTGGATGGCTATTTAAACCCTACAAGCTGCGCTGCAGTGAACAAGATGTACAAGGGATAGAAATGCATAACGGCGTGATGAAGGCCTGGTTGGAGTCATCTCACCTGGCTGGTGCGAATGCAAGCTATATTGAGGATTTGTACGAATCCTTCCTGGAAGACCCCGAATCCGTAGCCGACGAATGGCGCAGCCTGTTTGAACAGCTGCCCCAGGTCAATGGTCATGCGGTTGAACAACCCCACTCCCGAGTCCGCGATTATTTCCGTCGTCTGGCCAAGGATCCCTCCCGTTACAGCGCCCCCGTCTCCGATCCGCAAGTGGATGCGAAACAGGTGCGCGTGCTGCAACTGATCAACGCCTTCCGCTTCCGTGGTCACCAGAATGCCAATCTGGATCCCCTTGGACTCTGGACCCGTGAAACCGTTGCCGAACTGGATCCTGCCTTCCACAACCTGCAGGGCGCCGACATGGAGGCCACCTTCAATGTGGGCTCCTACGCCATCGGTCGCGAGACCATGGTGCTCTCCGATCTCTACGCCTCGCTCAAGAAAACTTACTGCAGCAGCGTAGGTGCCGACTACATGCACCTCACCTCCACCGAGGAGAAGCGCTGGCTGCAGGACAGACTCGAATCCATCGAGGCCAAGGGCAGCTACAGCATTGAGGAGAAGACCCGTATCCTCGAGAGCCTGACCGCCGCCGAAGGGCTGGAAAAATACCTGGGCGCCAAGTTCCCCGGTGCCAAGCGCTTCTCGCTGGAAGGGGGCGATGCCATGGTGCCCATGCTCAAGGAGCTGATCCGTCGCGCCGGTGAGCAGGGCTGCAAGGAGGCCGTCATCGGCATGGCCCACCGTGGTCGCCTCAACGTACTGATCAACGTGCTCGGCAAACGGGCACAGGAGCTGTTCGACGAGTTTGCCGGCAAGCATGGCGAGTCCTGGGGCACAGGGGATGTGAAGTACCACATGGGCTTCTCCTCCGATTTTGCGACCCCGGGCGGCAACGTGCACCTGGCGCTCGCCTTCAACCCATCTCACCTCGAAATCGTCAACCCCGTGGTCATCGGCTCGGTCCGTGCCCGTATGGACAGACGTGGCGACAAGGATGGCTCCAGCGTCCTGCCCATCACCATTCACGGTGATTCAGCCATCGCCGGTCAGGGTGTGGTGGCCGAGACCTTCAACATGTCCCAGACCCGTGCCTATGGCGTGGGCGGGACTGTGCGCATCGTCATCAACAACCAGGTGGGTTTCACCACCTCCAACATGCGTGACGTGCGCTCCACCGAATATTGCACCGACATCGCCAAAGCGGTGCAGGCCCCCGTGCTGCACGTCAACGGTGATGATCCGGAAGCCGTGGTGCTGGTGACCCAGATTGCACTGGATTACCGCAACACCTTCAAACGCGACGTGGTGATCGAGCTGGTCTGCTACCGTCGTCACGGTCACAACGAGGCGGACGAGCCGAGCGCAACCCAGCCCTTGATGTACCAGAAGATCAAACAGCATCCGACCCCGCGCAAGATCTACGCCGATCAGCTGGTTGCGGAAGGCTGCATCAGCCAGGAGCTGGCCACGACCCAGGTCAATGACTATCGCGATGCCCTGGACAAGGGGGAGCGGGTGGTCAAGGAGTGGCGGCCGATGGAGCTGCACTCCGTCGACTGGACCCCGTACCTGGGCCACGACTGGGCCATGCACTATGACGCCAGCCTGGCGCTTGATGAGCTCAAGTCACTGGGTGAGCGGGTCAGTCAGTATCCGGCTGCCCATGTATTGCAACGCCAGGTCGAGAAGATTTACGAAGACAGGCGCACCATGGCCGCCGGTGACAAGCTGGTGGACTGGGGTTTTGCCGAGACCCTGGCCTACGCCACGCTGGTGGACAAGGGCTCGCGCATCCGCATCACGGGGCAGGACTCCGGCCGTGGCACCTTCTTCCACCGTCACGCCGTGCTGCACAACCAGAACGATGCCAGCACCTATACCCCGCTGTGCAACATTCACGACGAGCAGGGCCCGTTCGAAGTCTTCGACTCCGTCCTGTCTGAAGAGGCGGTACTGGCATTTGAATACGGTTATGCCAGCGCCGAGCCGGCCGGCCTCACCATCTGGGAAGCCCAGTTTGGTGACTTCGCCAACGGCGCCCAGGTAGTGATCGACCAGTTCCTCTCCTCCGGCGAGCAGAAGTGGGGCCGGATGTGCGGTCTGACCATGCTGTTGCCGCACGGTTACGAGGGTCAGGGCCCGGAGCACTCCTCCGCCCGTCTGGAGCGTTATCTGCAGATGTGCGCCGAGCACAACATGCAGGTGTGCGTGCCCTCCAACCCGGCTCAGGTCTACCACATGCTGCGTCGCCAGGTGATCCGCCCGATGCGCCGCCCGCTCATCGTGATGTCGCCCAAATCCCTGCTGCGCCACCCGATGGCAGTGAGCAAGCTCGAAGATCTGGCGCAAGGCACCTTCCAGAACGCCATTGGCGAGATAGATGCGCTGGATCCCAAAGGGGTCAAGCGGGTGGTGTTCTGCTCCGGCAAGGTCTACTACGACCTGCTCGATGCCCGTCGCAAGGCCGAGCAGCACGATGTGGCCTTGGTGCGGATCGAGCAGCTCTACCCCTTCCCGGAAGCGGAAGTGCGCGCCATCCTCGCCGACTACGCCCACGTCACCGATTTTGTCTGGTGTCAGGAAGAGCCGCAGAACCAGGGCGCCTGGTACTGCACTCGTCACCACTACGATGGTGTGCTGCCAAGCGGTGCTCGTCTGCGTTATGCCGGTCGTCCGGCCTCGGCCTCACCCGCCGTCGGTTACATGTCGGTCCACACCAAGCAGCAGAAAGCCCTGGTGGAAGACGCCCTTACTCTGGCCTAAGCCCTGAACAAGAAGTAACAAGGAACTGATTACATGACTATCGAGATCAAGGTACCGGACCTGCCGGAATCAGTGGCGGATGCCACCATCGCTACCTGGCACAAGAAACCGGGTGATCTGGTTGCCCGTGACGAAGTACTGGTTGACATCGAAACCGATAAAGTCGTGCTGGAAGTCCCCGCGCCGGAAGCTGGCGTCCTCGGCGACATCCTGCAAGCGGAAGGGGCTACCGTGTTGTCCCGCCAGCTGATCGCCATGCTCAAGCCGGCTCCCGTGGCCGGTGAAGAGACCAAGGAGAAGCCGGTGGAAGCGGTTGCCGATGACGGCGCCGATGGCCTGAGCCCCTCGGTACGCCGCCTGGTGGCTGAACACAGCATCGACGTGACCAAGCTGACCGGCACCGGCAAGGGTGGTCGCATCAGCAAGGAAGATGTGGAAGCCTTCATCAAGGGTGGCAACAAGCCTGCCGCTGCACCGGTTGCTGCTGCCCCTGTGGCCGCGGTAGCGCCGCTGGTCGGTCGCACCGAGAAGCGTGTGCCCATGACCCGTCTGCGCAAGCGCATCGCCGAGCGTCTGCTGGAAGCCAAAAACACCACCGCCATGCTGACCACCTTCAACGAGATCAACATGGCGCCCATCATGAAGCTGCGCAAGCAGTACGGCGAGATCTTCGAGAAGAAGCACGGCATCAAGCTCGGCTTCATGTCCTTCTACGTGAAGGCGGTAGTGGAGTCCTTGAAGCGCTACCCGGAAGTGAACGCGGCGCTGGACGGTGACGACATCGTCTACCACAACTACTTCGACGTCAGCATTGCCGTCTCCACCCCGCGCGGGCTGGTGACACCTGTGCTGCGCGATTGCGACAACATGAGCCTGGCGGACATCGAGAAGGCCATCAAGGATCTGGCGGGCAAGGGCCGCGACGGCAAGCTGACCGTGGATGAACTGACCGGCGGCAACTTCACCATCACCAACGGTGGTGTGTTTGGCTCCCTGATGTCCACCCCCATCATCAACCCGCCGCAAAGCGCCATCCTGGGGATGCACAAGATCCAGGACAGACCCATGGCGGTCGATGGCAAGGTCGAGATCCTGCCGATGATGTACCTGGCCCTCTCTTATGATCACCGCATTGTCGACGGTCGCGAGTCGGTGGGCTTCCTGGTCTCCATCAAGGAGCTGCTGGAAGACCCGACCCGTCTGTTGCTGGATGTCTAGGCAATCAGCAGCATTCTGAGCGAATTAGAAAGATAACGAGGGGCCGCCCAGGCCCCCATTCACAGGGGATTGAGAAACACGAGCCCCGGACGGAAATACCTACAACACGGATAGAGCATCTATGAATCTGCATGAATATCAGGCAAAAAAGCTGTTTGCCGAGTATGGCCTGCCGGTCTCCGAAGGTTATGCCTGTGCTACCCCGCAGGAAGCGGCTGAAGCGGCCGACAAGATTGGCGGCAATACCTGGGTCGTCAAGTGCCAGGTCCACGCCGGTGGCCGCGGTAAAGCGGGCGGCGTCAAGCTGGCCAAGAGCAAGGACGAGATCCGCGCCTTCGCCCAGAACTGGCTCGGCAAGAACCTGGTGACCTATCAGACTGACGCCAACGGTCAGCCGGTCACCAAGATACTGGTGGAATCCTGCACCGACATCGCCAAGGAGCTCTATCTGGGCGCCGTGGTCGATCGTGGCAGCCGTCGCGTGGTCTTCATGGCCTCTACCGAAGGTGGCGTGGAGATTGAGAAAGTCGCCCACGAAACCCCGGAACTCATTCACAAGGCCGCCATCGATCCGCTGGTGGGCCCGCAGGCCTATCAGGCGCGCGAGCTGGCCTTCAAGCTGGGTCTGGTCGGCGATCAGATCAAGCAATTCACCAAGATCTTCATGGGTCTGGGCCAGATGTTCCTGGATTGCGACTTCGCGCTGCTGGAAATCAACCCGCTGGTGATCACCGCCCAGGGCAACCTGCATTGCCTCGACGGCAAGATCAACATCGACGCCAACGCCCTCTATCGTCAGCCCAAGCTGCGCGAGATGCACGACCCGTCCCAGGATGACCCCCGCGAAGCGCATGCCGCCCAGTGGGAGCTGAACTATGTGGCGCTCGATGGCAACATCGGCTGCATGGTCAACGGCGCCGGTCTGGCCATGGGCACCATGGATATCGTCAACTTGCACGGCGGCTCACCGGCCAACTTCCTGGACGTCGGCGGCGGCGCCACCAAGGAGCGTGTGACCGAAGCCTTCAAGATCATCCTCTCCGACACCAAGGTGCAGGCCGTGCTGGTCAACATCTTCGGCGGCATAGTGCGCTGCGACATGATCGCGGAAGGCATTATCGGCGCGGTCAAGGAAGTGGGGGTCAAGGTGCCCGTGGTAGTGCGTCTGGAAGGCAACAATGCCGAATTGGGTGCCCGTAAACTGGCCGACAGCGGCCTCAATATCATCGCCGCAACGAGTCTGACTGACGCAGCTCAGCAAGTGGTTAAAGCAGCGGAGGCCAAATAATGAGCGTTCTGATCAACAAAGACACCAAGGTGATCTGCCAGGGCTTTACCGGCGGTCAGGGTACCTTCCACTCCGAACAGGCGATTGCCTACGGTACCCAGATGGTCGGCGGCGTGTCGCCAGGCAAGGGTGGCACCACCCACCTGGGCCTGCCGGTGTTCAACACCGTCCGTGATGCCGTTGAAACCACGGGTGCCACCGCCTCCGTCATCTATGTGCCAGCGCCGTTCTGCAAGGACGCTATCCTGGAAGCCATCGATGCCGGCATCAAGCTCATCGTTACCATCACCGAAGGCATCCCGACCCTGGACATGCTGCAGGTCAAGGTGAAGCTGCAGGAAACCGGCGTGCGCATGATAGGCCCGAACTGCCCGGGCGTCATCACCCCGGGTGAGTGCAAGATCGGCATCATGCCGGGCCACATCCACAAGCCGGGCAAGGTGGGCATCGTCTCCCGCTCCGGCACCCTGACCTACGAAGCGGTCAAACAGACCACGGACGAGGGCTTCGGCCAGTCCACCTGCGTCGGCATCGGTGGTGACCCCATCCCGGGTTCCAACTTTATCGACATTCTGGAGATGTTCCAGAACGATCCCAAGACCGAAGCCATCGTGATGATCGGCGAGATCGGCGGCAGCGCCGAGGAAGAGGCGGCGGCCTACATCAAGGCCCACGTCACCAAGCCGGTGGTCTCCTATATCGCGGGCGTCACAGCCCCGGCCGGCAAGCGCATGGGTCATGCGGGCGCCATCATCGCCGGTGGCAAGGGCACTGCGGCAGAGAAATTTGCCGCCCTGGAAGATGCCGGCGTGAAAACCGTGCGCTCCCTTGCCGATATTGGCAAAGCACTGCGTGAAGTAACCGGCTGGTAAGTTAGCCCGTTATCTCTGATAAAAAATGCCGCCTTAGGGCGGCATTTTTTATGGCTGATAAACGTTAGACTTCACTTCGAACCAACCTACATTATTTTCTGCTTTGTAGGTTGTGGCTGAGCCTGCGAAGCCCAACGCTTACCGCAGACCGCCGCCCACCTTGAAAAATCGGGCCATAAGGCGTATAACCACGCGCTTTACTGGTCTATTTAGCGAGCCCCTTCCATGCAGCAAGTCGAGAAAATGCAGCCAACTCCTTTTTGGCAGGAAAAGACCCTGCAGCAGATGACGGATGCCGAGTGGGAGTCTCTGTGCGATGGCTGCGGCAAGTGTTGCCTGAACAAGCTAATTGACGAGGACACCGACGAACTGGTGTTCACCAATGTGGCCTGCGATCTGCTCAACACCAAGACCTGCCAGTGCTCTGATTACGGCAACCGCTTCCAGAAAGAGCCCGATTGCCTGCAGATCACGGTCGACAAGATTGCCGAGTATGACTGGCTGCCCTCGACCTGTGCCTACCGGTTGCTGGCCGAGGGGCAGACCTTGCCCGAATGGCATCCGCTGATCACCGGCAGCCGCAGCGCCATGCACCAGGCCGGCCAGTCGGTGCGTGGCAAGGTGATACACGAGGCCCATGCCGGCGAGTGGATCGATCACATCATCACCTGGGCGAGCTAAATACTGGCGATTTTAATCTGAGCCAGTGAAACCCCGCGGTCAGAACGTGCCGCGCGGGTAACCGAAGGGGCAGGGGAGTCACACTCTCCTGCCCCTTCTGCATGTTGGCGTGCCGGGCGGCCCCTATTTGTCGGCCTTGCCCGCCGCATCCGCCAGCCGGGCCAGCCGCTTGTCATACCAGGGCACAGGGCGACCTTCGTCTTCCGCCCGCTCCTTGCGGCGGATGGCATTGCGCACCGCCATGGCCCCCAGCCAGCGAAACGGCTCGGGCGGAAAATAGCCGCGCGGGCCGCTCACCAGGGCACATTCACGCCACGGCTTGTCTGTTTCCCGCACCTCATCTCTCACCAGGGCCGCCAGTATCTGGCCGCCCATCCAGCTCTGCGCCACCCCGTTGCCGGAATAGCCAAGGCCATAGACGATATTGGTCTGCCCTCGCCAGTGGCCGAAGAAGGGGAGACCATCCACCGAACGGTCGGAGGCGCCGCACCAGCTGGCGGCGATGGGCACCTCTTTGAGCGCCGGAAAGAAGCGGCGCAGGGTGCGGGTGAGGGGGGAAAGATAACGGCTGGGGGCATCGAACTCGGCCAGATGGCGGTTGGCAAAGGCGAAGGTGTTGCCCCCTTTGCCCAGCATCAGCCGCCCTTGCGGGGTCGAGCGATAGTAATGGACGAAGGTGCGGCCATCCACCACGCTGCGGCCGTGCGCAAGCTGCTGGGCGGCCAGTGCATCCGGCGCGGGGTCGGTTATCACCATGTCGGAGGAGACCAGCACTATGCTGCGGCGAAACTCGCGAAAGTGCTGCACCATGGCGCTGTTGAGGGCCAGCACCACCTTGCGGGCACGCACCTCGCCATGCGGCGTTTGCACCCGTGCAGGCTGGCCTGCGTCGAGGCGCAGCATGGGGGAGTGCTCATAGACCTCGACCCCCAGCTCCCGCGCCACCCGCAGCAGGCCGCGCACCAGCAGTGCCGGTTGCACCGAGCCCGCGTGGGGGCTGTAGAGCCCCTCCAGATGAACGTGGGAGCCGCTCTGGCTTGCCAGTTCATCCTCTTCAATCGCCTGCCACTGGTTAAGATCGGCTCGCTTTAGCGCCTGTAAGACCGGCTCCATCAGGCCGCGCTGGGCCTCGCTGGTGGCGGTGTAGCAAGTGCCCTCGACCCTCAGCTCCGCCTCTATCTGGTGCACTTCGCAGAAGAGGGCGATCTCGTGCACCGCCTGCTCGGAGCCTTGCACCAGCCAGGCGGCCTGCTGCTCGCCAAAGAGGCGCTTCAGGGTCAAGTACTTGGCCGACCAGGTGAGCAGACAACCACCGTTGCGCCCCGAGGCGCCGCTGCCGCAGCGATCTTTTTCCAGCACCAGGATACGCAGGTGTGGCTCGGCCTGTTTAAGGGCGATGGCGCTCCAGAGCCCGGTAAAGCCGCCACCGACGATGCAGACATCGACCTCGTGATTGCCTTGAAGGGGCTCGGGGGGCGCAGGCTGTTCGGCGGCGAGCGCCTCGGCCAGCCAGAAGGGGAGAGTGGACATCATGACTCCTCGATAAGGTTATTGGTGGCGCCAGCGCTGGGTGCGATCCAGCAGGGCGCGGCTCAAAAAGAGCTGGAGCAGCTTGACGGTGGCGGCGGCCAGCAGGATCAGGGTGGCCATGGCGGCAGCTGCGGCGGTATCGCCGGAATCCTCCATGTTCAGCACGGCGATGGAGGCGAGCACGCTGTCGCTCGAGTAGAGGAAGATCACCGCCGAGGTGGTGGTCATGGCGTTGACGAACAGATAGATGAAGATCTCCAGCAGTGCGGGCAGGGAGGCGGGCAGGGTGACCCGCCAGAACGCCTTCCAGAGCGGAATGCGCAATGAGATGGCCACCAGCTCCAGCTCCCTGGGCAATTGTTTGAGGCTGGTCAGTGCCGTCATATGGCCCACGGTGTAGTAGTGGATGACGCAGGAGAGCACCATCAGCGGCAGAGTGCCGTAGAGGCTGCCAAACAGCGGATTGCCGTTGAAAAAGAAGATGTAGCCGAGCCCCAGCACAATGCCGGGCACCGCCAGCGACAGCATGGCAAAGAGGTGCAGCAACTGGCGAAGCCATGCGAAGTGGCACCCCTTCTCCTGTGCCCAGGCCAGCACCATCACCAGCACGGTGCCGATAAGCGCGGTATAGAGGCCAAGTTGCAAGGTGTTGGTAAAGGGCTGCCAGCCGTAGACGCTGTTGCTGTCAAAGGCGTAGTGATCGAGCGTCAGCCCAAGGTTGTAGGGCCAGAACTGCACCAGCGAGCCGTATACCGCCATGCCCACCAGCGCCAGAAACAGCAGGGCCCAGAGGGTACACCAGCCGAGCGCCAGCAGATCCCGCAGCCGATGGGGCTTTGGCTGATAGGGCACCGCCTTGGTGCTGCTCTGCTCCTGCATCTTGCTGCGCACCCTGTGCTCTAGGGCAAAGCTCAAGAGCGCCGGCAGCAGCAGGGTGACGCTGGCAACGGCGCCGAGGGAGAAGTTCTGCATCCCGATCACCTGCCGGTAGATGTCGGTGGCCAGCACGCTGTACTGGCCGCCAATCACCTTGGCGACCCCGAAGTCGCAGATGGTGAGGGTGAACACGGCGATGGCGGCGCTGAGCAATCCGTAGCGGGCGGTGGGCAGGGTGACGGTGGCAAAGGTGCGCCAGCCGCTGCTGCCCAGCACCCGTGAGGCTTCATAGAGGCGGGCGTCGCTCTGGCCGAGCGCCGTGATGAGGATCATCAGGGCGTGGGGAAAGCACCAGAAGCCCAGACCAATGACGATGCCGATGGGGCCGTAGATGCTCTCGCCGCCGAGCAGCCCCTTGGCGATCCCCTGATTGCCAAACCAGTAGACCAGACTGATGGCGGGCAGCAGGGAGGGCATCAAGAGCGGAATAAGGCCAATGAGGCGAAACAGGCTCTTGCCCGGCATGCAGGTACGGGTGAGGGCATAGGCGTAGCCAAAGGCGATGGTCACTACCAGCGCGGTGATCAGCACCCCGAGCCAGAGGGTGTTGCCAATGGTGCGCCCCAGATGAGGGGAGTCGAAGTAGGCGCTGAAGTTGGCAAGGCCCACCCAGAGGCCGTTCTCATCCTGCAGGCTCTTTTGCAGCATGGTGAGCAGTGGCATCAGCAGGCCGCCAGTGAGCAGGGCGATGCCTAGCAGAAGCAGCAGGAGCTGCAGCAGTTGATCCCGGCTCCAGCCAGGGCAAAGCCGCTGCCAGCGGGAGTCTTGCCGGACTGTCGCTGGCGGCAGCAGGGAGGAGGTCGCAAGGGGGGCTGTCATGGGCGCTCTCCTTCAAACAGTTGCATCGCCCCGGCTGACCAGTGCAGCGAGCAGCGCATGCCGCTGCGCCAGCCACCCTGTTCGTGGCGGAGCAGCTCATGGGTCGGACGCTCCACCAGAATTTGCTGCGGGCCCAGATAGGTGTCGGCGGTGCAGATAAGCCGTTGGGCGGCGCCTAGAAACTCCACCTGATCGATCTGTGCTTCAACGCCATGTTGACCAAGATAAGGCTCGCTCGGCGCACCCAGCGTGATCGCCTCGGGGCGGATCGCCACCTGCAATTTGCTGCCGGCCGCGGCCCGGTTGGCGAGCTGAAGAGGCTGTTGGTTGAGGCGCACCTGAGTGGGGCTCAGCACCAGGGTGTCGAGGAAGTTCATGCTGCCGACAAAGCTTGCCACGAAGCGGCTCGCAGGCTGGTGGTAGATCTCCTGCGGGGTGCCCACCTGCACTATGTTGCCGCTCTCCATCACGACTATGCGATCGGCCATGGTCAGGGCCTCTTCCTGATCGTGGGTCACCATGATGGTGGTGATGCCAAGGCGCTGCTGCAGGGCGCGGATCTCGCTGCGAAGGTGGGTGCGCACCAGCGCATCCAGCGCGCTCAGCGGTTCGTCCAGCAGCAACAGGCCGGGGGAGAGGGCGAGCGCCCGGGCCAGCGCCACCCGCTGCTGCTGACCGCCGGAGATCTGGCTCGGGTATTTGTGGGACTGGGCAGTGAGATCCACCAGTCCCAGCCAGTGATCGACCCGCTCCTTGATGAGATCCCGCGCCAATCCCTGATTCTCAAGGCCGAAGGCGATGTTCTGGGCCACCGTCAGGTTGGGGAAGAGGGCGTAAGACTGAAACACGATGCCAAAATCGCGCTCTTGAGGCGGCAGGCGAGAGATATTGCGCCCCCCTTGCCAGATCTCGCCGCTGTCTGGCAGATCCAGACCGGCGATGGCTCTGAGCAAGGTGGTCTTGCCGCAGCCGGAGGGGCCGAGAAAGCAGATAAACTCCCCCGGCTCAATGGTCAGAGAGATCCCCTTGAGGGCCTGAAAAGCACCGAACTGCTTGTTGAGATGTTGAATGTCCAGATAGGGCTGGGTCATGGTTCGACTCGCTACTGATTTGGTATATACCAGTTTGCGGGTGAAGTGTGACGGTCAGGTGATCTGGGGATGACAGCTTGATGACAGTCAGATGACGGCGGGTCGTCAGCAGGTGGCTTGGTCGAGTTCAGACAGGTGGCGTGCCACCCATCAAGGGCGAAACAAACGTTGGGATGAAACCAAAAAGCGAAGGCCAACACCTGTTGGCCTTCGACAAGGGGTTTATGAGTGGCGGTGCGTCTGGCGTGAACAAGCCGCTGCCGTTCACGCTTACTGTTTGGCTTCCGACTTGCCGTCGAAGCTGGCGCTCCACTGGGCCAGGATGGCGTTGCGCTCGCGGGCAGCCCAGCCAAAGTCGTTGTCGATCATCTGGCTCTTGATATCTGCCGGATAGCCCGCTCTCGGTTGGGCAACCCCGGGGATGGCGACTACCGCGAACGACTTGTTGTAGAGGGCGTTGGCCTGTTCGGTGGCGGCAAAGTCGAGCAGCTGTTTGGCCGCATCCAGCTTGGGGGTGCCCTTGATGATGGCGGCAGCTTCCATATCCCAGCCCGAACCCTCTTTCGGGAACACCACCTCGATGGGGGCACCCTTGGCCTTGAGGCTGGTGGCCGGGAAGTCGAAGGATATACCGATCACCGTTTCGCCGCTGGCGGCCAGCTTGCAGGGGGCGGAGCCCGAGTGGGTGTAACGGTCGATGTTTTGGTGCAGGCCGTTCATAAATTGCCAGCCCTGCTTCTCGCCCATGGTCTGCAGCCAGCCAGCGACGCTCAGGTAACCGGTGCCGGAAGAGCTGGGGTTGGGCATGATCACCTTGCCCTTGTAGATGGGCTTGGTGAGGTCGGCCCAGCTGGTTGGCGCCGGGATCCCCTGTTTCTCAGCCTCTACCTTGTTGAAGCAGATGGCGCTGAAGAAGGCGTCCAGACCGATCCAGTGCGGCTCGGCCTTGCTGTCGCGAAAGCGGCTGTCGAGCTTATCCAGCCCTTTCGGTGCATAGGCATTGAGCATCTGCTGCTGATCGAGCTGCATCAGGCTGGTGGCGGCCAGTCCCCACACCACATCCGCTTTGGGCTGGGCTTTTTCCGCCAGCAAGCGGGCGGTGACCACGCCGGTGGAGTCACGCACCCACTTGATGTTGATATCCGGATGCTGGCGCTCGAACGCGGTTTTCAGCTCGCTGAGCTGCTCCGGTTCGAAGGCTGTATAGACGGTGAGATCGGTTGCGGCCAGTGCCGGGGCGGTCATGGCAGCCAGCACGGCGGCGGCCAGCAAATAGGTTCCCTGTTTCATCCTCTTCTCCAGTTAAATTGGCTTGGTATAAACCAGATTGGTCGAGAGAGAGGCTAGGGGATCTTTATGACGTTCAGGTGACGGCCCCGTGACGTTTTGCCGCACTCGATTGGCTGCTCTTAATTCTGGGTATCCACCTCGATCTCCAGGCTGTCGTGGCGCCAGTACTCCAGATCGAAGTCGAGCACCCGGCCGTGCTGATCGAAGTTGAGCCGCTCGAGGCGCAGGGCCGGCAGACCGGCGGTAGCCCCCAGCGTCTTGGCCACCTCGTCCGGCAGGGCGGTGGGGAAGAAGCGCACCTGCATGCGGGCGTAGTGAAGATCGTAATGGGCCTGGTAGATCTCGGTCAGGCTGCCATTGAGATCCAGCTCCAGCAGGCCCGGCACCCGCTCCGGCAGGCAGTGGTTCTCGCAGTAGCAGATGGCGCGGCCGTTGGCATAGCGCAGTCGCTTGAGCAGAAACAGGCTGTCGAACGGCTTGAGCTGCAGCTGCGCCATCAGCGCCGGGGGCACCGCCTGGCGGCTTTTTTCCAGCAGCTCGGTGCGCGGCTCGCCCCCTTGCTCCCGCACTATCTGGTGAAAGTTGGAGGTGCGTCTGGGGTTGAGGCGAAAGCGTGGTGGGGTGACGAACCAGCCGCGGCGATCCTCCCGATAGATAAGGCCATTGGCCTCCAGTTGCACCAGCGCCTCGCGGATGGTGACTCGTGTAGTGCCGTAGAGTTCCCCCAGCAACCGCTCGGAGGGGAGCTTGTCGTTGGGGGCCAGGCCCCCTGCCAGGATCTGGTTGGCGAGGGCATCCTTGATCTGCAGGTATTGGGGTTTGCTCATGAAAATCCTTGGCAGGGTAATGGTTTGGGCGCAGGGCTGGTCGCTAAGTGGCGGCATAAAAATGCATTGGTAGATACCAGTATTACCCCTGTTGTTCAGGCTTCCTAGATTATCGCGATCCCGGCGCTGAAAATGAATTTTTTGTTGCACGTGGCCCCACCCCTTTGACCTTGGTGGGGCAGTTACCCACAATGCGTTTATTCTGGTATATACCAAAAGGAGCGAAGTCATGACCCATATTCCTGCGGCCCCTGCCGCCGTCGATTACCTGCTGCTGACCCCGGGCCCCCTCTCGACCACCTCTACTGTGCGCGCCGCCATGCTGCAAGACAGCTGCACCTGGGATGCGGACTATAACCTCGGCGTGGTCGAGCCCATCCGCCGCGAGCTGGTGCGGCTGGCCACCGGCCCGGAGTATGAAAGCGACTACAGCGCCGTGCTGCTGCAGGGGAGCGGCAGCTATGTGGTGGAGAGCGTGCTGGGCTCGGCGATCGGCGCCGACGAGTGTCTGCTGATCATCAACAACGGTGCCTACGGTGCCCGCATGGGGGAGATGGCTCGCTGTCTCGGCCTGCGCCACCACGAGCTTGACTGCGGCGAGACCACCCGCCCGGAACCTGCCGCCATCGAAGCGATGCTGGCGCGTCACCCCGAGATCACCCACTTGGCCATGGTGCACTGCGAGACCACCACCGGCATGCTCAACCCGCTCGACGAGGTGGCCGCACTCTGCCAGCGCTGCGGCATTCGCCTGATCGTCGATGCCATGAGCAGCTTTGGCGGCATCCCCATCGACATGGGGCGCCTTGGCATCGAGTTTCTGATCAGCTCCGCCAACAAGTGCATTCAGGGGGTGCCGGGCTTTGGTTTCGTCATCGCCCGCCGCGCGGCGCTGACGGCCTGCGCCGGTCGCGCCCGCTCGGTCTCCCTCGACCTGCACGCCCAGTGGCAGACCATGGAGCAGCAGGGGGGAAAGTGGCGCTTTACCTCCCCAACCCATACCGTACTCGCCTTTGCCCAGGCCCTGCGCGAACTTGATGAAGAGGGGGGCATTGCCGCCCGCCATCAGCGCTACAGCGAAAATCAGCGCACCCTGGTGGATGGCATGGCGGCATTGGGCTTTGCACCGCTGCTGCCAGAGAAGTGGCAATCGCCCATCATCACCGCCTTCTACTCCCCGGCTCATCCAGACTACCGCTTCGCCGACTTCTACCAGCGGCTCAAGGCGCAAGGTTTTGTCATCTATCCGGGCAAGGTCTCCCAGGCCGATTGCTTCCGCATTGGCAATATCGGTGACGTGACCCCGGAGCGGGTGCGCGATCTGCTCGCGGCCATGGCCAGCGCCTGCTACTGGCAAGGGGACGCGCGATGACCTGCATGCTGGCTCAGGGGCGCGATCTGCGTAACGATAAGCTGCACGGCAGCGGCCGCGCCGACAGCGAAGGGGATATCAACCTCGGTGAGGGGCGGGCGCGCTGGTGGGCGGGCCAGAGCGACCTTGTGCAGGCGGGATTGGCGGAAGATAGCCGCTATTTTCTCCATCAGGCACTCTCCACCCCCTGTCTCGATCTGCTTGATAGCGCGCAGGGGAGCTGGCTGACCAGCGCATCGGGCGCGCGTTACCTCGATTTTCACGGCAACAGCGTCCATCAGCTGGGCCACGGTCACCCCAGGGTGGTGGCCGCGGTACAGCAGCAACTCGCCGATCTGCCGTTCGCACCCCGCCGCTACACCCATCAGGTCGCCATCGACTGCGCCCGCACTCTGGCCGAGCTGGCCCCCGGCGATCTCAATCGGGTGCTGTTCGCCCCCGGCGGCAGCGAGGTGGTGGGGATTGCCTTGAAGCTCGCCCGTTTCATCACCGGCAACAGCAAGGTGGTGTCCCTGTGGGATGCCTTTCACGGCGCCTCCCTCGATGCCATTTCGGTCGGCGGCGAGGCCTGCTTTCGCGCCGGTATGGGCCCGCTGATGGCCGGGGTGGAGCGTATTCCTCCGCCTACCCGCTATCGCGGCGTCTGGTATCGCGGGGAGGGGGATGATGTGCATTACGCCGATTATCTGGAGTACGTCATCGAGAAGGAGGGAGGAATAGGTGCCTTTATCGCCGAGCCGATCCGCAACACCGATGTTCAGGTGCCCTCAAAAGCCTACTGGCAACGGGTGCGGGAGATCTGTGATCGCCACAAGGTGCTGCTGATCGCCGACGAGATCCCCAACGCGCTGGGGCGCACCGGCCACTGGTTCAGCTTCGAGGAGTTTGGCATTGAGCCCGACATCATCTGTCTGGGCAAGGGGCTGGGGGGCGGGGTGGTGCCGTTTGCTGCACTGATCACCCGCGATCGTTTCAATCAGGCGGCGGCCATCTCGCTTGGTCACTACACCCACGAGAAGAGCCCCATTGGCTGCGCGGCGGCCCTCGCCACTATAGAGACAATCCGCGAAGCGGGATTGTTGGCAAAAGCGCAGGAGGATGGCCGCTTTATGGCGCGCGAGCTCGCGGCGATTGCCGAGCGTCACCCGCTGATCGGGCAGGTGCGCGGTATCGGTCTCTTGTGGGCGCTCGATCTGGTGGTCGATCACCAGAGTCGCACCCGCAATAGCCAGGCCGCCGAGCGGCTGCTCTACCGCTGTCTGGAACTGGGGCTCAGCTTCAAGGTCTCCCAGGGCAATGTCATCCAGCTCTCGCCCCCGCTCAACATCGCTCGCGCCGATCTGGTGCGCGCCATCACCATTCTCGATCGCGCCCTTGGCGAGATCGCACTTTCACCGAAACAGGAACCTCACCATGACTGACTTGCAGATCGCCATTCACCCGGCCACTAACGTAGAGGCGCTGATCCTCGACTGGGCTGGCACCGTCGTCGATTTCGGCTCCTTCGCCCCCACCTCTATCTTCGTCGAAGCCTTTGCCCGCGCCTATGACTTTGCTGTGACCCTGGATGAAGCACGCCAGCCAATGGGGCTGGGCAAGTGGGATCATATCGCCGCGCTGGGCCGTCTGCCATCGGTGGATGCGCGCTGGCAGGCTCGCTTCGGCCACCCCATGAGCCACGCCGAGGTGGACCACCTCTATCACACTTTTATGCCGCTGCAGATTGCTGCGGTGACCCGCTTCGCTGCACCCATCCCCGATGTGCTGCCGGTGCTGGATGAGCTGCAAGCGCAGGGGCTGCGCATCGGCTCCTGCTCCGGCTACCCCCGTCCGGTGATGGAGGCGCTGGTGCCAGCCGCGGCCGATCACGGCTATCGGCCGGATCACTGGGTCGCCACCGATGATCTCAAGGCCGGTGGTCGCCCCGGCCCCTGGATGGCGCTGGCCAACGTGATTGAGCTGGGAATAAGCGCCGTGCATCGCTGCATCAAGGTGGATGACGCCGTGCCGGGTATCAGCGAAGGGCTGAACGCCGGTATGTGGACGGTGGGGCTGTCGGTCTCCGGCAATGAGTTTGGCGCGACATGGCAGGAGTTCGCCGCCATGAGCGAGGTGGAGATCGCCGCCCGGCGCGCACCGGCCGAGGCCAAGTTGCGGGCGGCGGGGGCTCACTACGTGATCGACACCCTGGCCGACATAGCCCCCGTCATCGCCGATATCAACCGCCGTCTGGCGGCTGGCGAGCGGCCCTGAACAAGGTGGTATGAGGGAAGGGTGGGTTGGGTTGTCATCGGCCTTGCAAGCCGCTGAGCCCTGAAGAGCTGACATAAAAAAACCGGCGCCTGGGCGCCGGTTTTTGTTCACCGAGATTCTATTACAGAGAAGCGGTGAAGGTACGGGTGATGAC
>NZ_CDBL01000079.1:0-34855 GCF_000820005.1 Aeromonas piscicola
CGCACTGGCGCTGGCCCCCTCCCGTCGCCCCTACCCCCAGACGCAACTGCTGTTCAAGGGGGAGGACTACGGCGCCGATCTCAAACACCTCAAGGCCCGGCTCGACAATCTGGGCTGTGCCATCCCCACCCTCTACAAGCAATATTCCGAGCTGTGCGAGCCGGGCGGCGTGCAGTTCATGGACTTTGGCATAGACCCCGACTTCAACCACTGCATCGACGGTCTGGTGTGGGTGGACGTGAGCCGCATCAAGCCCCACAGGCGGGCCCGCTATATCGGCAGTCACATGGGTAACCCGAGCCGCACTCCGCGTGCCGCGTCGACCACCACCGCCGAGCGCGGCGAAACATCCTCAACCTCTGACTGACAAACAACAAACAGGGAGGCCACAGCCTCCCTGTTTGTTGTGCCATCCACCGCCATCACTGTGCGGCAGGTTTGCGATCCGAGTGGCCCAGATCCCGCTCGGGGGCGATAACGTCACGCACTCGCTGCTTGATCTCTTTCGCCTCGGGGAAGCCCTCGTCGGCCACCCTGTCCCACACCAGCACGCCATTCACCAGGATGCGGAACTCCCCCTTGCTGGCGGGCACCAGCGCCACCTCGCCGAGATCGCTGTCGAAGGTGGAGAGCAGCTCCTGCGCCAGCCAGGCGGCGCGCAGCATCCAGCGACAGAGGGTGCAGTAGCGGATCTCGATGCGGGGTTTGCTGATGGGGGTTAACGACTCTGTCATTGGGTGACTCCATAAAAATCGGCCAGCGGGAAATGGGGATAGTCATGGCCCGCCATACCGGCTGCAATAGCAAAAAGCACAGCCTGGCTCACTGGCTGACCCCGTGAAAATCCCTTAGCCAGTGGCGGGCTATGGTGCGCATGGTCGACTGCGGCAGATCGAACAGGCCGGGAGCCAGGGGTTGCTGCGCCAGCTGACGCACCCCCTCGATGATCTCCGCCAGCACCAGATAGACATATTCGCCGATGACGGCGCCGTGGACAAAATTGACCGCCTCCCCCCGATTTAGCAGGAAGATGGTGCTGCCATCGGGCCGGGTCAGCGCCAGCACATGGGGGCACACCTCCTCGCTCGGCCAGGGCAGCTGGGAGAGACAAAAAGCGAATTCGTCGTCGGCCGAGGTGACCGACGCCAGCATGGCATCGGGGCGCAACTGCTGCAGGTCGGCCAGATCCAGCGCACCGTTGCCGGTGGAGCAGATCACCAGCTCGGCCCGGCCGAGCGCCTCGGCCTTGCCCACCAGCTTGAAGCCGTGGGAGAGCGCCTCCACCTGGCGCAGCACGTCTGTCTCCACCAACTCCAGATGCAGGTTGCGGCACCTGAGCTCGCGGGCGATGCTGCGCCCCACCTTGCCATAGCCAAACAGGGCGGCCTGACAGACGTTGAAGGTGCGGTTGAGAGTACGGGCCAGGGACTCGGCGGAGTAGACCACGCTCAGACCAATCTGGATATCCTCGGCCTGCTTGAGGGGGCTGCGCGCCACCGAGATGACAGGGGTGGCCAGCACCTCCTGCTCGTAGCGCTGATGGCCGTTTTCGGTCATCTCCACCACCCCGAGGAAGCGGGGGCCGAAATACTCGCTCAGGGTCACCTGGGTTTTGGCAAAGTAGCCACCTATGTCCAGAATGATCAACCGTTCATGAGGGGCCACCAAAGGGGCTATGTGCTCTATCACCCCCTGCGGCGTATTGGTCCACTGGCGGTTGAGCGGCAGCACGGGGTAGTGCTGCTGGGCCCAGGCCAGGGTCGGTCCGTGCACTGACTTGGGTTTGGGCAGGATGGCGCCGATCCGCCCGATGTGATCGAGGGCCTGGATAAACTGGGGGCGATCGGGAAGCAGGTGGGTAACCAGCAGGATGCAGAGACCATCGAGGCGTCCCTGCTCGGTGAAATGGCGAAAAAACAGATGCTCAGATCCTTGACTGCGCAACTGTGGCCTCCTTAGCGCGCCGCAAACAAGCAGGCAAACAGAACCCGGCATGACCGGGTTCTGTGTGTGTCCAGATAATTGAAAATCCTTTTTATCTGAATCCACAAGGGGGCTCAATCTTTATCTGTGCAGACTATGACGAAGTCGTCAACTTTCGGGTTAATTGCCTGTTTTTTATGCTAAAAATCAGTACAAAGAGGCCTCTGGCCACACCTTCCACAGACTCAATCCGGTGCCTATTCCCGCCAGCAGGATCAGCAGGGCCCAACGCTGGATCCAGGGCTTGTTGCGCAAGGCCCACTCCAGCAGCGGCAGCAGCCAGACCGGCAGCAAGACCGCAAGCGGCACTTCCACGTATTGCCAGGCGAGCATCTGCATAAAGGCCAGCGCCAACCCGAGCACGGCAGGCGCCGCCTTGACGCCGGCAAAGGCACCAAGCAGGGCACGGAAACCTGCAAAGGCAGCCAGGGCCCCCGCCAGCTGGGCAATCAACAAACTGCCGTCGATACCGATCACCAGCGCCAGCCAGATGAAACCGAGGGCAAAGCCCAGCCCTTCGCGGCTGTCACCGCGCAGATCAGTCCAGCCAACCCAGACGATGGCAGGCAGCAGCGCCAGCCAGATCCGCGGTTCACTGGTCAGCACAGAGGCGAGCCCCTGCCACCACACCAGGGCACCGAGCCCGGCGAACAACAAGATCGCGGCCCGCTTGTCCGCCAGTTGCGCAGCAATCGCCGGCACCAGCAGAGTCAGTGGCAGCCACTGCCACGCCTTGACCGGCAGCCCATAGGCGCCACCCAGCAGGCAACCCACCAGCCAGAGCGCCAGGGCGCCCCACAGATACCCCAGTCGTGGCCAGCGCCATGACAGCAAAGCGGCCCCCAAAGGAGCCGCCAGGGTTTGTAGCAGGAGTGCTGCGCCCATTACTTGCGCACGCCTTCAACGAACAAGTTGATGCTCATCTCGTCCGGAATGCCGGGCAACATGTAGCTCACGCCAAAGTCGCTGCGCTTGATGGTGGTGGAGGCGTTGAAGCCGCTGCGATAGCCGCCCCAGGGATCCTTACCCTCGCCTATCTTGACCAGATCGAAGGCCACGGCCTTGCTGATGCCGTGCAGGGTCAGGGTACCTTTCAATACGCCCTTCTCCTTGGTGCCTTCATAGCCGCTGCTGACGAAGGTCATCTTGGGGTACTGTTTCACGTCCAGAAAATCGGGGCTGCGCAGGTGTTTGTCGCGCGGCTCGTGGTTGGAGTCCACGCTGGCGGCGTCGATCTCGAAGCTCGCCTTGGCCGCTGCCGGGTTGGCATCGTCCATGCTGAAGGTACCGCTGAAGGTGTTGAAACGACCGACCAGCTCGGAGAAGCCGAGGTGACCCACCTTGAACTGGACAGTGGTGTGAGCCGTATCGACATCGTAATCGGCCGCCATCAGGGGGGCCGCCATAAACAGGCAGGAGGCCAGCAGGGCCTTGGTCATTTTCATCCGTTCGTTCCTTCATATTGGGGGTTCACAACAACAACCAAGATGCTAACCTCCATATCGGAATAGATAATCAGCGATTTATTAAAATAATTATCAACTGAGAGTGAAAGATGGACCAGATAGCCGCCATGCGCACCTTCATCAAGGTGGTGGAGTGTCAGAGTTTTACCAAGGCCGCCAACCAGCTCGGCATCTCGGTCGCCATGACCTCCAAGCTGATGCAGCAGCTGGAGGAGTCTCTCTCCACCCGCTTGCTGTCGCGCACCACCCGTCAAGTCAACCCCACAGAAGCCGGCCAGTTCTACTACCAGCGCTCCCAGGCCCTGCTGGCGGAGCTGGAAGAGACCCACAGCCAGCTCACCCGCAACAATCAGCAGCCCCAGGGCACCCTCAAGCTGTCGGTACCGATGGACTTTGGCTACCTGCACCTCTCCCCCGCCCTGCCGCTGTTTCGTGAGCGCTTCCCGGATCTGAAACTGGAAATAGAGTACAGCGACCGGCGGGTGGCCCTGGTGGAAGAGGGGTTCGATCTGGCGCTGCGCATCGGCAACCTGCCGGACTCCTCTCTGGTCGCCAAGCCGCTGGCCATGATGAAGCTGGAGGTGTGTGCCAGCCCCACCTATCTGGCCCGCAGGGGCACCCCGAACACCCCCGAGGATCTCAAGCAGCACGACTGCCTCATCTATACCCTGACCCAGCCTGACTGGGTCTTCAAGCGGGATGGGGAGCAACTGAGCGTGCGCCCGCAGGGGCCGCTTCGCGCCAACAACGGCGTGGCCCTGACCCGGGCCGCCTGCGATCATCAGGGCATTATCTTGCAGCCCACCTTCATCGTCGGCGATGCGCTGCGCTCTGGGGAGCTGGTATCACTGCTGCCGGAGTGGGAGAAGGGACAGGTGGGGCTCTATGCCCTCTACCCCCATCGCCGATTCGTCTCTGGCAAGGTGCGCTGCTTTATCGAGTTCGTGCAGGAGCGCTACCTGGCGCCTCACTACTGGGATCGTAAAGCGTGAGCCAATACCGGGTTTATGATGCAGAGGTGTCGGACTGTGGGGATGCAGGTTCAGCGAGCAGCGGCAGTTCAGCCACCAGCAGTTGAGCGGTCTGCATTATTTGCCAGCGCGGCAGACGGCGGCGCAGGGCAGCGAGCTGCTCCTCGCTCAAGGCATAGGGCAGGGTGATGTGCAGGCAGTGGCAATCGAGCATGCCGGCCAACTGCAACATCAGAATGAGGTTGGCCTCATCCGTCTTGTGCTTGTTGATGCGCTTGCCAATCTCATGGCGAAAGTGGGTCTCGGGATCCTGGGTCATCGCCTGCCAGCCATAACCAAACAGCGGCATGAAGGCACTGATCACGCCAAGGGCGGTGAGCGGCCGCTTGGGCGGATGATAGAGCGCATTGAGATCCAGCAGTATGGGGGTTAGATGCAGCTCACGACTGCCGGATAAAATGTTATTACTCATTGGATAACCCTGTTGATTCCACTAGACTGCGCCGCATATTTGACCTGACATGCCAACGAGGTGCTGATGCTAAGCGATATCGAGATCTCCCGCCAGTCCCCCCGTCTCTCCATCCAGGCTCTGGCTTCGCGCCTGGGCATCCCGGCCCATCTGCTCAGCCCTCACGGTCACTACAAGGGCAAGCTCAGTCTCGAACTGCTCAAGCAAGCCGCCAGCAAGTCCGGCAAAAAAGCGGGCAAGCTGGTGCTGGTGAGCGCCATCACGCCGACGCCCCTTGGCGAGGGCAAGACGGTCACCACCCTGGGTCTCGCCATGGGGCTCAACCACATAGGCCAGCCCAGCATCGCCACCATTCGCCAGCCGAGTCTCGGTCCCGTATTCGGGGTCAAGGGGGGCGCCGCCGGTGGCGGCCATGCCCAGGTGGTGCCGATGGAGGAGATGAACCTGCACCTGACCGGTGACTTCCACGCCCTCACCGCCGCCCACAACCTGGCGGCCGCCGCACTGGATGCCCGCCTGTTCCATGAGACCAAACTCGGCAGTCAGTTCACCGCCAGGACGGGGCTGGCACGGCTCGATATCGATCCCGCCAACATCCTCTGGCCGCGCACCCTCGACATGAACGATCGCGCCCTGCGCCACCTCACGATTGGGCAGGGGGCCGCCGCCGATGGCGTTGAACGCCAGGATCGCTTCGTCATCACCGCCGCCTCTGAGCTGATGGCCATTCTGGCGCTGGCAAACGACTTGAAAGACTTGCGCGAACGCATCGGCCGCATCCAGCTGGCCCTCGATAGCCAGGGTAACCCCATCACCGCCGAGCAGCTGGAAGTCGCCGGCGCCATGACGGTGCTGCTCAAAGACGCGCTGCAGCCGACCCTGATGCAGACCACGGAGCAGACCCCAGTGCTGGTGCACGCAGGCCCCTTTGCCAACATAGCCCACGGCAACTCCTCGGTGATCGCCGATCGCATGGCGCTGCAACTGACCGACTATGTGGTGACAGAGGCGGGTTTTGGCTCCGACATGGGGCTGGAGAAGTTCTTCAACATCAAGCACCGCCAGTCCGGCATCGCACCAGCCTGCGTGGTACTGGTAGCAACGGTACGCGGCCTCAAGGCCAACAGTGGCCTGCTCGATATCCGTCCCGGTCAACAGCTGCCTGCGAGCCTCCTGGGGGAAGACTTGCCCACCCTTGAGAAAGGCTGTGCCAACCTCGCCTGGCATATCAACAATGCCCGCCGTTATGGCGTGCCCGTGGTGGTGGCGGTCAACCGCTTCCCCACCGACAGCCAGGCCGAGCTGGATCTGCTGATGCGCGAGGCGCGCCAAGCCGGCGCCTGCGGCACGGCCATCTCCAACGCCTTCACTCAAGGGGGCGCGGGTGCCAGTGAGCTGGCCCGTGCCGTAGTCGCCGCCTGCGAGATGCCAAGCCAGATCCAGCTGCTCTATCCCGACGAGATGAGCCTGTGTGCCAAGCTCGCCACCCTGGTGGAGTGCGGCTATGGCGGGCGCGGTATTCTGCTCTCTGACAAGGCACGCCGCCAGCTGGCTGCGCTCTCGGCCGCAGGCTGGGATCACCTGCCCATCTGCGTGGCCAAGACGCCGCTCTCCATCAGCCACGATCCCGCCAAAAAGGGAGTGCCGACTGCTTTCGAGGTGCCTATCGACGAGGTGAAGCTGTGCGCCGGTGCCGGCTTCGTCTATGCGCTGGCGGGCCCCATCATGACAATGCCGGGGCTCGGCAGCCTGCCGGCCTATCGCCATATCGACATTGATGATGACGGCGAGATCGTCGGACTGAGCTGATGGTTAGTGTCAGCAGTTGCAGACCAAGCCACCACCTCGACAGCCTGCCACCGGTTGGCGTCATATCGATATCGGCGAGGACGGCGAGATTGTCGGCTTAAGCTGACGTTCTCCCTGCTCAAGATCGCCAGAAACAACAAGGCCCCGCCAATTGGCGGGGCCTTCCTTTTAGTACCCGTACAACTCGCTGGCTTGCCCCTAGAGGGTGAAGCGCTGGGTCATATGGTGCAGCGAGGTCGCCAGCTTGCTCAGCTCGACGCAGGCCTGGGCGGTCTGCTGCGCCCCCAGGGCGTTCTCGTCGGCGGCATTGTGGATGTTGACTATGCTGCGATTGAGCTCCTCGGTCACCGCGTTCTGCTCCTCGGTGGCAGTAGCGATCAGGGTGTTCATGTCGGTGATCTGGGTGACGGCCCCATTGATGGTATCTATGCTGCTGCCGGCATCCCGCGCCAGCCCGACGCTCTCCTGCATCTGCTGACGGCTCAGCTGCATGGCGCTGCCCGCCTCGGCGGCGCGGCTCTGCAGCAGCTCTATCATCTTGCTGATCTCGGCGGTGGAGTCCTGAGTCCGCTGGGCCAGAGAGCGCACTTCGTCCGCCACCACGGCGAAACCGCGTCCCTGCTCGCCGGCACGGGCGGCCTCGATGGCGGCGTTGAGCGCCAGCAGGTTGGTCTGACCGGCGATGTCGCGGATCACATCCAGCACCATGCTGATGTTGGTGCTGTCGGTCTCCAGCTGTTGTACCACGACGCCCGCCTGTTCAATCTTGACCGACACATCTTCGATGCTGCTGATGGCGCTGCGCACCACCTGGTTGCCCTGGGACGAGGTGTGGGAGGCATCCTTGGCGGCACTCATGGCATCCGTGGTATTGCGGGCCACTTCGTTGACCGTGGATTGCATCTCGTTCATGGCGGTGGCCACCTGGGAGACCTCGCTCTGCTGGCGCGCCATGCCGGTGGCGGACTGTTCGGAGATGGCACTCACCTCCTCCACCGCGCTGCTGAGCTGGCTCACGGAGCCGGCGATTTCGCTCACCAGATTGGCCAGCGCATTTTGCATCCGGTTGAGGGCCGATCCCAGCTGACCCAGCTCGTCGCGGTTGAAGCGGTTGTCCTGGATCCACTCCTGCAACTCCCCCTTGCCCAGATCGCCGTTGGCGATGCGCTGAGCCTGACGGGCCAGCATGATGAGCGGGTCCCGGATCTGACGGGTCAGCACCACCGAGAGGCAGACCACCAGCACCAGACCCACCAGCAGAGAAATGGTGACGCTCAACTTGGCGGAGTCATAGGCTGCCACCACCACCTTGCGCGACGCCTTGGCATAGCCATGGTTGATGCGAATGAGGTCACTGACCGACTTGGTCAGGTTGAGGTAGAGCGGGATCCCCTCGCTCATGAACACCTGCTGGGCGGCGGCCAGCTGGTCGCTCTCCTGCAGCTGTTTCACCCGCTGGTGCAGGGCCGAATAACGGGCCCAATCCGCCTTGACGGTATCGAAGGTGCGGCGCTCTTCCACATCCTCCGCCCAGATGGTGGCATCGTGTGCGACCAGTTGCTGGGCAACCTGTTCAAACTTGCGGGCCGTCTCGGTGCGATACTCCGCCTTTTTCTGCGGATCCGAGGCAATCAGGAAGAACCCCAGCTCATAGCGGCGCAGCTCGCTGATACTCTCGCCGATGGCACTGGTGCGGTTGACGGCGGGCAATATGCTGTCGGTGAAACCGATGGCGGCCCGGTTCATGTTGCTGAACTCGAGCAGCGAGAAACCGCCGATAAAGGCCACCATCAGGCCGAGCACGGCAAAGCCGGCGGTAAGCTTCTTGCCTATGGTCATGGTACTGGTATTCATGGCATGTCCTGGATATGAGTGAACAGATAGCGCCCGTCTGATCCGCGCCAGTCGACACGGATCACTGTGCCTGCCCTCCATGGCGGCTCATCCAGCCTTGATGAATATGTATCCTTACATGAACGAGGCGAGAACCTTTCAAGGGTGCTGGGTGCCTGCCTGACAAGCCCGTTCAGGCCTGCAGGAAGGCATGGCTGCGGTCAGAATAACCACATATGCCCGCCCCTTGCGGCTCAGCATGAGCCCAAAAGAGAGCCAAAGTGAACCATACCGAGGTATATCGACCGGACCCGCCGATCCCTTAAGGAAAGTTGTGGATGAAACAGCAGAGATGGCCGACTGGCCGCATGAACAGAAGAGGAAGGAGGCATGACGCCGTGGCGGCATGCCTCCTGGCAGATCAGCCTTTCAGGCCGCCCAGAAACTCGGCACGGGTGTCGGGCTGGGTCTTGAACACGCCACCGAGGGAGGTGGTGGTGGTATAGGAGGTGGAGTCCATCACGCCGCGCGCCTTCACGCAGAAGTGGGTCGCCTTGATGCTGATGGCCACATCCTTGGTGCCGAGCAGGGTCTGCAACGCCAGCAGGATCTGCTGGGTGAGCCGCTCCTGCACCTGGGGGCGGCGGGCGAAAAACTGCACTATGCGGTTGATTTTCGACAGCCCGATCACCTTGCCACGGGGAATGTAGGCCACGTGGGCCAGCCCGTCGATAGTGACGAAGTGGTGCTCACAGGTGCTGGTAAGGCTGATGTCCCGCACCATGATCATCTCGTCCACCTTCATCTTGTTCTCGATCACGGTCACCTTGGGGAAGGTGCTGTAATCGAGGCCGGAGAAGATCTCGTTCACGTACATCTTGGCGATGCGGTGCGGCGTCTCCGCCAGGCTGTCATCGGTCAGATCCAGCCCCAGCGTCTCCATGATGGCGCGCATGTGGCCTTCGATCTTCTCCCTTTTCTGCTGACCATCCAACGCATTGGCCACCAGAGGTGTCTCGAGGCCCTCGGCCTCGAGGGCTGCCCTGACCAACAGGGCTTCCTGGCTTAAGCTCGTCATCTTGTTCCTCTCCCACGCTCAGGGACTGTGATGGCCGCCTTGTCTGTGACGGCACTTTGTTGTGGCGCAATAGTAAACGGCGATTATTGCCATAATTCAAGCTAACTCAAGTCCGTCTCCTGACTTTATGCCAATCCGTCGGGTTTTACCCCTCGATGACCCACCCCATACGGGGAGGATTGCGGCAAACAATCCATCGTCCACCCCCCCCTGTGCCAGGCAGCCTGGTGTCAGCCCCTGATAAGCCTGCCCATCCACCCTGATTTTTGGGATAATCCGCCCTCAACCACACCAAAGAGGTAATGACGATGGGATTTGATACCAGCGGACTACTCCCCCTGAGCTATGCCCTGCAAGGGATGCTGGACCAACTCGCCTGCTGCTGCGACACAGAGCAAGTGCCCCTGCCCCAGGCCCTCGGCCGGGTACTCGCGGCAGATATCGCCTCCCCCTTGTCAGTGCCTCCATTCGACAACGCCGCCATGGACGGTTACGCCGTGCGGCTGGCCGATCTCGCTGCCGGCATCCCGCTCATCATGGCGGGCAAGGCCTTCGCCGGTCAGCCCTATCAGGGGGAGTGGCCCGCGGGTCACTGCGTGCGGATCATGACCGGAGCTCCGATACCCGCAGGCACAGACGCTGTGGTGATGCAGGAAGAAACGCAGGTCGACGGCAACCAGATCACCTTTCTGGTGCCGCCCACCCTGGGCCAGAATATCCGCCGTCGCGGCGAAGATATCCGCGAGGGCGCCAGCGTGCTCTGCGCCGGTACCCGGCTCACTCCCCGCGAGCTGCCGCTGCTGGCCTCCTTGGGTATCGCCACCGTCAGCGTGCGCCGCCCGCTGAGAGTGGCCATCTTCAGCACCGGCGACGAGCTCAAGCCGGTCGGCACCCCGCTGGCCCATGGCGACATCTATGACTCCAACCGTTACGGGGTCAAGGCCATGCTGGCGCGCCTTGGCTGCGACTGCCTCGACCTTGGCATCATACCGGACGACCCCGCGCAGCTGCGCGCCGCCTTCCTGCAGGCCGACCGCGAGGCCGATGCCCTGATCACCACGGGAGGCGTCTCGGTCGGTGAAGCGGATTTCACCAAGCAGTTGCTCGAGGAACTCGGCGAGATCGGCTTCTGGAAGCTGGCCATCAAGCCGGGCAAGCCATTCGCCTTCGGTCGCCTGCCCAACGCCTGGTTCTTCGGTCTGCCGGGCAACCCTGTATCCGCCATGGTCACCTTCGATCAGCTGGTGCAGCCTGCGCTGGCCAAGCTGGCCGGGCAGCAGTTCGAGCGTCCGCTGCAACTGCAGGCCGTTACCAGCGAGTCTCTGAAAAAAGCGCCGGGGCGACTCGACTTCCAGCGCGGCATTCTGAGCCAGGGGCCAGACGGCCTCGAAGTGCGCAGCACCGGCTCCCAGGATTCCGCCGTGTTCAGCTCACTGTCGCGGGCCAACTGCTACATAGTGCTTGAGCGTGAGCGGGGCAAGGTGGCGGCAGGAGAGACAGTCACCGTTGAGCCATTCGGGGGCTTGCTGCTGTGAGCGACATTCTCTCGGACGCCGAGCTCTTGCGCTACAACCGCCAGATCATCCTCAAATCCTTCGATTTCGAGGGGCAGGAGGCGCTCAAGCAGGCCCGCGTGCTGGTGATCGGTGCGGGCGGCCTGGGCTGCGCCGCCAGCCAGTATCTGGCGGTGGCCGGGGTCGGCCAGCTCACCCTGGTGGATTTTGACAAGGTGGAGCTCTCCAATCTGCAACGCCAGGTGCTGCACACGGATGCCCGCATCGGTCAGCACAAGGTGGATTCTGCGGCCGAGGCGCTGCGCGCGCTCAACCCCTGGCTCAAGGTGGAGACTCACGCCTCTGTTGCCGACGAGGCACTGCTCGATGCCCTGCTACCCAGCCATCAGCTAGTGCTCGACTGCACCGACAACCTGACCATCCGCAATCTGCTCAACCAATACGCGCGCAAACACAGGGTGCCGCTGGTCAGTGGCGCTGCCATCCGGCTGGAGGGGCAGCTCTGCAGCTTCACCTGGCAGGAGGATGAGCCCTGCTACGCCTGCCTCAGCGCCCTGTTTGGCGAGCAGGCACTTACCTGCGTCGAGGCGGGTGTGCTCGCCCCCGTGGTCGGGCTGGTGGGCAGCCTGCAGGCGCTGGAGGCGATAAAATTGCTGGCGGGCACGGGGCGCAGCTACAGCGGCCGCCTCTTGATGATCGATGGCCTCACCGGCACCTTCCGCGAGATGAAGCTGCCCAAACGCCCCGACTGCCCGGTTTGCTCGCACCCTTAAGTGATCCCTATCACCAATAACTCGCAGCCAATAAAAAAGCCGACCCCGTGGGGTCGGCTTTTTACATCATGGATACGATGGGTAGTCAGCCTGCGCAGTAGACACGAGCCTCACGCGGGGTATAAACACCGAAGGTAACCGCACCCAACAAGCCATTAAGGAAGGTGTGTTGTGCTTCGACACGTACCACTTTATCTGCACCATTACAAACGGCGGCCGCATCTATGGTCTTGCTCTGACCCAAACCGGAAATGAAGAAATGGTGGGTCACTTCCTTGGTGGGTTTCACTACATTACCGGAATGTACTGTGAACCCCTGCTGCGCACAACCAGCCATCATCATTGCAACGGCCGCAGTCAATACCATTTTTTTCATTTTATTATCCCTGACAACTTTATTATTTCCGGCTATGCCGGTGCCACACAAAGAAACATTATCCTTTAATATCAATAAGATAAATAAACAACATTCCAATGCGTGCGCACATTACCAAAATCTTGAGATGGCAACAAGGCTTTGTATGAGACTTTATATCGCGTGGCAGAAAATCAAAGATTGCAATAAACCCGCGCCGTTCTCGGGGTATAAATTCCCAGCGTCAATACCGCCATCAAACCATCCAGTGGCGTCTGCTGCACTTCCACACGAACGACCTTTTCCGGGTCGCCATGGCAGGCCAAAGAGGCGTTGACCGATTCACTCTGACCAATGCCTGCCAGTACAAAATCATGGCCAACTTCCCTGTTTGGCTGACCCGGGTTGCCCGCATACACGAAGAAGGTCTGCTGGGCGCAGCCCGATAGCAGCAAGGCGCACCATGCCATCAATACTACTTGTTTCATCTGTTTGATCCTGACGATAACGGCATCTTGATCGAGGCGGAGTACTTAGAAAATGCCCTTGGCCTTGACCTTCTTCATGTTGGCAACCTGGCTCGAGAGATCCTCGATAAGGGGTTCTGCCTCACCCACCGTCGTAACCTGACGGCCGGGTGCGCTGGCCAGGCGCTGGATCAGTCGATGCTGCTCGCGAATGAGCCTGGATTGCTCTTCAAGCTGACGGGAGAGCTGCTGGATACTGCTCTGGAGCGGCACCAAATCCTGCTCAACAGCCGCTGATGGCAATTTGCCTGCGATCGCCTCGGCCAGCTGATCATGGTCGAGAGGGGCCGGTAACCCCTGCCTCAACTCATCCCACAACTCGGTGGGCTGCTGCTCGCCCAAGCGGCTCACAATCTCATCCACCAGATTGTCCTGAGCGGAAGCGGAAGATTGCTGGCCAAGGCGATGGACGATCTCATCCACCAACGAGGCGTTATCTCCCTGTCCCAACTGGGGAAGCAACCGTGCCACTATCTGATCGATCATGACGTCGGCAGCGGGTGACGCAGCCGAGCCCCCCTCTCCCAGGTTGAAACCACAACTGGCAAAGGCGTGACGCAATGTGGTCAGGCTCACCTGTTCCGGCCCTAGGGCGTTGGCAATGGCCTTGCACAAATTGGGCGCCAGTACATACATGAACATGCCGGAAAGGTAGATATCCTTGTGAAAACGGCTCTTGGAGAAGTCAAACTCCTCGGCGCCATCCTGGATCTTGCGAGCCCGTTGATACCAGTTTTGCAGTACCCCGACCGCATAGCGATCAGACTCCAGCGCACCCGGATCCATGTAGATGGAGAAGGTCATGCGCTTGAGTTGACTACTCATCGCCAACCTCAGCCATCACAGCAGCCTCGCGATAGACTTCGTCTTCTTCTGTTGTGTAGAGGCAAATCTCGCGAGCCAACGCAGATTGGGCATCATCCAGCAGCTCGACTCTGTCTCCCAGGGTCGGATAAGCCGCCTTGATTGCCTCATAAATCAGCGAGGCACCACCGCCCACCAGATAGACCCGATTCGGGTTCTTGGCAAACTTCTTCGCCTCATGAGCAACCTGGGTACCCAACTCATCGATCTTGTTCTGCATCTTCTCGAGGATCTTGGGGATCTGGCTCTCGTCATTGACCACATCACGCACGAAGCTCATGTCGTGGCGACGCTTGATGAACTCGTTGGCCACCAGATAGCTGGAGTCACTGTCTGCCGCCGCCAGCGCTTTACGGGTCGCATCGGTCACCATGGAAACACCGATCTCGTTGTTGCCATACACATCGGACACATCATCAAATTCACCGACGATGATGCCCATGTCCAGCGTGGTGCCACCGCAGTCGATCACCAGCGTCTTGGTGAATTCGTTGCAGCCCGAACCGATCAGACGGGAGAGCGCCGCAGGCAGGCTCTCCGGCATGACTTCCACGCTGACGATATTGAACAGCTCTCCCTTGTTGAGGGAGATGGCGCGCATCAGGTTGCGGCGTTTTTTCTCGATTTTTTCTTCGTTGCGCTGGCAATCGTCCGGGTTGTAGAACTCGGTAATGGGCAATGTCACGGTAATCGCCACATCACAGGGGGTCACACCGGTCTGTAGCAAGGCGTGGTGAACGGACAACAGATTGAGATCGTCGTACTGGTATTCCACATGGGTGGTTGCCAATGACTTGTCCGATGTAGCGTCGTAGGTGTACTTGGTATTGCCTATCTCGTAGTTGTAGATCTTCTTGTCCTTGCGCAATGCGGCGCTCTTCCAATCCTTGCGAAAGGAGTTGGGAGAGATGATGGTCTTGAGCACCTTGTTCTCAATCCAGCTCACCTTGACATTGGTTGAACCATCATCGATGGCCATTTTAATTACTTCAGACATGAGGAAATACCTGTTAATAGAGCAAAATGGGTCCGATTGCCTTGCCTTATGCCATTGGCAAGGCAATCGAACCAACACATACACGGGTTAAAGGGCGACAAGTTTAATGAGTTTCTAAAATCCGGTGAAGCAAATGATTAAACCCCGAGGGATCTTCTGCCGGCCAGGCGTGGTGGCCGTTGGGGGTATGGATGGTGGCGTTGGGCAGGGAGGCGAACTGCTCCACCCGCTTGGCGAGCGGCAGGTAGTCGTGGCTGGTGGAGATGATGGCCACCGGCTGCCAGATGGCGCCGAGCCGGGCGCGCACCGACCAGCCGGGCAAGGCGTCGAGCAGCGCCTTGTAGACCCGCTTCCGGTTGCGCACGAAGCGCAGCCGGAAGGTGTGGCGCACCTGGGCGAGATCGGGTCCGGGAAAGAGCTCACGTCCCAGCCACCAGGCAAGCGGACGCATGCCAAACCAGCGCAGCCACTTGAGGCGCTGGGCGTAACGCTCCTGCTCCCTCGGGGTTTCCAGCAGAAATTCGCTGACGCCGTTGACCAGCACCAGACCTCGCACCTTGTGAGGAAGTTGCAAGGCCAGCTCCAGCGCCACCATGGCCCCCAGCGACAAGCCCACCACCCAGGCGGGCTCCGGCTGCTCGTCAAGCCAGCGCACCACGTCGGCGGCCAGGGTGGCCACGTCAAACGGCCCTTCCTGCATGCTCTGACCGTGGCCGCGCAAATCGAGCGCCACCACCCGGTAATGTTCACAGAAGCGCTCTATCTGCGCCTGCCAGTCGAGACTGGAGGAGCCCAGCCCGTGCAACAGCAACAGCAAGGGGCCCTCCCCCGCGCTACGCAGAGCAAGACCGTTGGATTTCATCACCTGATTGCGGCGCATCAGTTCATCGCCTCTCGACTCATTGCCTGAACCATGCCTTGTTTATCCCGATAGTCACCAGTCAGCTTACGGGCATATCCTCTGCGCTAGCCGAGGTATGCCGCCCCACAATGTATCAGATCACCACCCATTCAACCTTCACTGACCAGACTGACCGCCTTGATATAGGCGTATATCTGCTGCTCCGGCGCCAGCGCCAGCCGGGTGGCGGAGCGGCTGGTGATCCGGGCCAGCAGTATCTGCTCACCCAGCGCCAACTGCAACAGGGTCTGGCCGGGGCGCACCTCGCGCACCGCCAGCAGACGGGTGACAAGACAGTTGGAGAGACTGGAGTGCTCGATGGGGGCGGTGGCAATCACCACATCCCGCCCCGCCACCTTGATCTGCAAGGGGCCGCTCTCGTCCGGCACATGGGTCATGGTGACCCGCAGCCGCTGCTCGCCGAGCTGCAGGGTCGCCATCTGCTCCGCTTCATCGTAGTGGGCCAGGGTGGCATCCAGCATCACCCCGGCATCGTCGCGACTGGCGATCGAGAGATCGGTGCGGGCGAAGATCTCGCTCGGCTTCCCTTGCGCCTCGACCCTGCCACTTTCCAGCAGCACCAGCTGATCGCACAGCAGGCTCACCTCCTCCATGGCATGGCTGACAAAGATCATCGGGATACCGCTCTCCTGCTGCAACCCCTTGAGCACATGGGCCTGATGGATACGGCTGCGCCGATCCAGCGCCGAAAAAGGCTCATCGAGCAGCAGCAGATCTGGCTCGGCCAGCAGCGCCCTCCCCAATGCCACCCGCTGACGCTGGCCGCCAGACAGGGCATGGGCAGGCTGCCCCAGCAGATCGGCAAAGCCAAGCCGCGCCGCCAGCGCTTCGGGCTGCCAGCGTCCTCGCCCCTTGCGGGCCGCCAACTGCAAATTGCCGAGCACCGTCAGATGGGGGAAGAGCCGCGAATCCTGAAACACCAGCCCGATGCGGCGCGCTTCGGGCAGCCGATCGGCCAGTTCACGCCCTCGCCACCACAGGCGATCGCCGTTTTGGCGATCGAGCCCGGCAATGATGCGCAGCAGGGTGCTCTTGCCACAGCCGGAGGGACCGAACAGACCGAGGAGACCACCCAGCTCGAGAGTTAGTGCGCAATCGAGGGTAAAGGGGCCGAACTCGCGTCGGGCATTGAGGTTCAGGGCATGGCGGTGCAGGGCGTTGCCTGGCGAAATTGTGGCTGGCTGGTTCATCCGAACACTCTCCGCTGTCTGCGCTGCAGCACCCCGTAGACCAGCACCAGCATCACCAGCGAGAAGCCCATCAGGCCGCCTGCCAAAATATGGGCGTTTTGGTAATCCATCGCCTCCACATGATCAAACAGAGCGATGGAGAGCACCTGGGTCTCGCCGGGGATGTTGCCGCCAATCATCAGCACCACGCCAAACTCCCCCAGGGTATGGGCAAAGCCGAGGGCCGCCGCCATCACGAAGCTGGGCAGCGTCATCGGCAAAATGATGTGGAAAAAACGCTCGACCGGGCCGAGCCCCAGGGTGGCGGCAGCCTCCAGCTCCTTGTTGCCCATGTTGACGAAGGCGGAGGTGAGCGGCTGCACCACAAACGGCAGCGAATAGAGGATGGAGGCGAACAGCAAGCCGAGGAAGCTGAAGGCGAGCGGGGCGCCGAAGGTATCGCGCCACCAGGCGCCGAAGCCATATTCGGGGGAGAAGGCGAGCAGCAGATAAAACCCCAGCACTGTGGGGGGCAGTACCAGCGGCAGTGCCACCAGCGCCTCCACCAGCGGCCGTAGTCGGTTCTGGCTGCGGGACAACCACCAGGCCAGCGGCGGCGACAGCAGCAATAAAATGCCGGTGGTGCTGGCCGCCAGCTTCAGGGTGAGCCAGATGGCCAGCAGATCCCCTTCACTCATTGCCGACCTCCCGGTTGAATGCAGCCCACGGCATGGTCTCTATCCTCATTGCAAAGAGTGGCCGACCACTCAGGACATCGCGTCAGCCCCATGCCCTTATCGGGGCAGGGCATAGCCCGCGGCCTTGATCTGCGCCTGACCCGGCCCCTTGAGCCAGGCGACCAGCGCCTCAACCGCGGCCCCTTTCTTCAATACCAGCCCCTGCTGCTCGATGGGGGGATAGAAGTTGGCAGGCACCGCCCAGGCTTCACCGGTCTTGCCCGCCTCCACCAAGTTGGCCCAGGCGACGAAGCCTAGCTCGGCATTGCCGGTATCGACAAATTGCCAGGTCTGGCCGATGTTGGCACCGGTCAGCAGCCGGTACTGCTTGGGATCGATCTTGAGATGGGTGAGGGTCGCCATGGCAGCAGCGCCATAAGGGGCGGTGCGGGCATTGGCGATGGCCAGGTTGCCTTTCCAGCTGCGCAGGGTCGCCTCGTCAGGGGCCGGGCCGCCCTTCTTCCACAGCCCCAACTGACCGATGGCGTAGGTGAAGCGATCGCTCCCCTTGCCCTCTTTTTCCAGCTTCTCGGGGGTCGCCACATCGGCGGAGAGGAAGAGATCGAACGGGGCGCCGTGGCTGATCTGGGTGTAGAGCACCCCGGTAGCGGCAGACGAGATGGCAAGGGTATGGCCGGTCTTGGCAGTGAACTCCTTGCCGATACGCTCGATGGTGCTTTTGAAGTTGGCGGCCACGGCCACCTTCACCTCATCGGCCTGCACGGCACCGGTATGCAAGGTGGCGGCGCAGATCCCCAACATGACAACAGATAACAGCGGTTTCATTCCCTTTCTCCTGATGGGGCCGCGCCCCGAAGCGGGGCCATGGTTCTCGTTGAACCTGCGCCCCTCATGATGAACAGGTCAGGCTTGCCAGCGGGCAGCGGCGGCGTTGTCGCTCTCCTTGGCATCGACCCAGCGTTGGATTCCCTCGGCGGTCAGCTCTTTTTTCCAGAACGGTGCCCGGGTTTTCAGAAAATCCATGATGAAGTGACAGGCATCAAAGGCGGCGTCGCGGTGGGCACTGCTCACCGCCACCAGCACTATCTGATCGCCAAGCCACAGCTCGCCGATGCGATGAATGAGGGTGCACTCCTGCAACGGCCAGCGGCAACGGGCCTCCTGCACGATATCGGCCAGCGCCTTCTCGGTCATGCCGGGGTAGTGCTCGAGGGCCAGCCCCTTCACCTCCTCCCCCTGATTGAAGTCGCGCACCTTGCCAACGAAGGTGACGATAGCGCCACTGTCGGCGCGGGTCGCGAGATGGGCATACTCGTCGGCCAGCGAGAAGTCCTCCCGCTGCACCAGAATGCGATCTGTGATGGCTGCGTCACTCATAGCTCATCCTCCGGTCGTTACTGGAGGGAGAGGGAAGAAAGCCACTTCGTCGCCACCGCACAGCTCAGTGATGCGATCCACGGTCATTATCTCGCTCATTCTCAACCTCCGGTCGTCACTGGAAGGAGAGGGAAGAAGGCAGCCTCATTCCCGTCCCACAGCGCCGTTGTGCGATCCACGGTCATTATCTCGCTCATTCTCAGCCTCCGGTCACGGGGGGGAAGAAGGCAACTTCATCGCCATCATGGATGGGGGTGTCGAGGGGCACCAGTGTCTGGTTGACTGCCACCAGCAGCTTGCCTGCCTCGAGGGCCAATGCCCACTTGTCACCGCGCTCACACAAGGCCGCCCGCAGCTGCTCGGCGGTGGCGTAGTCGCACGGCAGACTCAGTTCGTCACAGGCCACCAGCTCTCTTACTTGCGCAAAAAACAGCACCTTGATCATGCCTTTTCTCCTGCACTCGATCCCAACTGAAAGTGGCCGGACTTGCCGCCCTTTTTCTCCACCAGTCGCACCTGTTCGATCACCATGTCCTTTTGCACCGCCTTGCACATGTCGTAGATGGTCAGCGCCGCCACCGAGGCTGCGGTCAGCGCCTCCATCTCCACCCCTGTCTTGCCGGAGAGCTTGCAGAGGGTGCGGATATGCACCTTGTGCTGTTCGGGCAGCGGCACTATCTCCACCTCTACCTTGGTCAGGGCCAACGGATGGCAGAGGGGGATAAGATCCGAGGTCTTCTTGGCCGCCATAATGCCGGCGATGCGGGCGGTGGCGAACACATCCCCCTTGTGGTGCTGACCGCTCAGGATCAGGGCCAGGGTTTCAGGTGCCATGGCGACGAAGGCCTCGGCGCGGGCCTCACGTTCGGTGACCTGTTTGTCGGTCACGTCCACCATATGGGCTTCGCCGCTTTGGTTGAGATGGGTCAGGTTCATCAGGCTCCCCTTGAAGGCTGAAATATTACTGGGCTCCCTGGCTCGTGACTCAGAGATGGGTCACGAAGTTGCAGGGCTGGGTGCGGGCATCGAGCTGATCCCGGATGAGCTGCTCCCAGCCCAGCTGGCAGGCACCGGGAGAACCGGGCAGACAGCAGACCAGGGTGCGGTTGGCCAGCCCGGCCAGGGCACGGCTCTGCATGGCCGAGCCTTCGATCTCGGCAAACGAGAGCTGACGGAACAGCTCGCCAAAGCCCTTGACGGTGCGGTCAAACAAGACGCCGACCGCCTCCGGTACCCAGTTCTGATCGGTGAACCCAGTGCCGCCATTGATCAGCACCACCTGGATGCCCTCATCGGCGATCCACTGGCTGACCCGGGAGCGAACTTGATAAAGGTTGTCGGCGAGCAGGGCCCGATCGGCCAGCTGGTGACCAGCGTCGGTCACGGCCGAGACCAGATAATCGCCCGAGCTGTCATTGGCGCTGGTACGACTGTCGGAGACCGTCAACACGGCGATCTTGAGGGGAATGAATGCGGTTATGTTCTGTCCCATGGGCAGCTCCTGATAACAAAGGACCGTGAGCAAAGAGAAGAAAAGAGTAGCCAGGATCCTGGTGTGCAGCGCTTGATCTTGGGGGGGATCCATACCTGCGCAGGCATGACCATTACCACATGGTCACTCGCTGCGACTCACGGCGGCCCGATTCTACCAAAACTCGTGCCAGAGGGGGGATTTAAAGGACACACAAATGCCGTTTTGGTTAGGCTGGCTGCAATATGAACAGGCCGGACAAGCCCGGCCTGGATCTGGCTACCTTAGAAGCCCTTCACCCCTGTCATGTCAGGCAGCTGGTGAGCTATGCCCTTGTGACAATCGATGCAGGTGCTCTCGCCACTGGCCAGACTGGTGGAGTGCATCTGGGCACCCCGCTTGCCTTGCAGGGAGAAGTCCATGTACTCGAAGTTGTGGCAGTTGCGACACTCCCTCGAATCCGTGTCCTTCATGCGCTTCCACTCCCGCTCGGCCATCTCGCGGCGGTGGCTCTCGAACTTCTCGCGGGTATCCACCTTGCCGGTCAGCATGCCCCACAGCTCCTTGGACGCCTGCACCTTGCGAATGATCTTGTAGGTCCATTCGTGGGGCACGTGGCAATCCGGGCAACTGGCGCGCACGCCGGAACGGTTGGCGTAGTGGATGGTGTCGCGGTATTCCACAAACACGTTGTCCTTCATCTCGTGACAACCGGTACAAAACTTCTCGGTGTTGGACGCTTCCATGGCGGTGTTGAAACCGCCCCAGAAGATGACCCCGCCAAAGAAGCCCATCATCAGCAACACCCAGAGGGCGGCCTTCGAGGGAGACTTGAAGGTGGTCCACAGTCGCTGGATAAAGCCGGGTAATTTCATCTATGGGTCCCTCAGTTCAGTGCTTCAACCGGTTTAAACGTATTTTCCACCAGCGGCTTGGCATCCGCTTGCGGCACGTGGCACTGCAGGCAGAAGTAGCGACGTGGCGAGACCTCACCAAGGGTCATGCCGTCACGGGTCTCAAAGTGAGTCGGGCTGATCTTGGGGGCCTTCATCTTGCTGGCATTCTTGAAGCTGTGACAGGCCAGACACTTGTTGACCTTGTTGTCCACTTCATAGTTGCGGGTATCGTGGGGGATCAGCGGTGGCTGATGCATATACTGGCGATCGTAGAGGTCGCCATCCTTGCGAAAGTTCTTCATGGGGGCGGCTTCGGCCTCGGTCGCGAGATCCGTGGTGCCCCGTTCAGACTTGATGCCACCGGTATCCGTTGTGATTTCGGGATTCTGTGCTGCCATCAAGGACCCTGCCACCAGGCAGGCCAGCATTGCTCCAATCAGCTTTTTCATTATCTGTTCTCCGACGTTTTCTCTGCCTTGACGGCAAAACCTACAGTGATTTCAAAAACTTGCTCCGCGCAGACATCGATGCAACGGCCGCAGTTGGTACACTCTTGAGCCGCAATCAAGGGCCCGTGACCACGCTTGGCACCGTGAACAGGGCCGCGCAGAATGGGGCGCTCGGGGCAAACCGCATAACAATCCATGCAGCTGCTGCACCGCTCACGCCCCCTGGCAGAAATCTTGATAAACCCGACCCGGTTGACCAAGGCATAAAAGGCACCCACAGGGCAGAGATGACCACACCAGCCCCGCTCCACCACAAAGAGGTCGAACAGGAAGAGTACCGCCAGCAAAGCCCACCCTGTCCCCATACCAAACAGCAGACCACGCAGGGTGAGCGAGACCGGATTGACCAGCTCCCACACCAGCACGCCCGCGATGGCCGGGGCAACCAGCACCATGGCCAGCAGCCAGTAACGCGTATTGCGGTTGAACTGACCGTTGCCCTTGAGGCCAAGCCGGGCCCTGAGCCAGGCCGCCGCGTCCGTGATGAGGTTGACCGGACAGGCCCAGGAGCAGAACACCCGCCCCCCGACCAGCCAGTACCCCAGCAGCACCAGAGCCGCCCCCAGCCAGAGGGTTGTGATGGGCCAGTGGCCCGCCGCCACCGATTGCAGCAGGGTGAGGGGGTCCGTGAGCGGGACCGTTTCCAGCAAGAGTGAGCTGGAGAGGTTGCCCTTGAGGATCCAGATGCCCGCCAGCGGCCCCAGCAGAAACAGCCCCAGCACGCAGCACTGGGTCAGGCGCCGCAGCAGCAGGAAGCGATGTGACCGCCACCAGCCGAGCCGCGCGCGAGCCTCGGCCCCCGGATAACGACTCATAGCCCCTCCGGTTTGCGGGTCGGCAGGCTGAGCCGCTCACCGATGAGCGACTTGCCCGCCTTGCGCTTCTCTTCCCAGCCGAGCCGGTAGTGATGGCCCAGCTCCCCCTTGGCGAGCGGACGGGGCACCACCTTGATGGCAGACTCCTCCAGCACGCAGGCGTGCTCGCACTTGCCGCAGCCGGTACAGATGTCGCTGTGCACAGTGGGCAGAAACATGGCGTGCTTGCCGGTGCGCGGGTTGTGCTGCAGCTCGAGCGAGATCGCCTTGTCAATCAAGGGGCAGACCCGGTAGCAGACGTCGCAGCGCAGCCCCAGGTAGTTGAGGCAGGTCTCGTGATCGATGAGCACTGCCACCCCCATCCGTGCCTGATCGATGTCGGTCATCCCCTGATCCAGCGCCCCGCTCGGGCAGGCCACCACGCAGGGGATGTCGTCACACATCTCGCACGGCACGGCCCGCGCATCAAAAAAGGGAGTGCCCGTGGTCACGGGTTCAAACAACCGGGCGAGTTTGAGAGTGTCGTAGGGGCAGGCCTGGACGCAGAGCCCGCAGCGCACGCAGGCGCTGAGGAACTCGGCCTCGTCGAGGGCAGCGGGCGGACGCAGTGCCTGGGCAGGCAGCGCCTGTGCCTGCTGACGCGCCATGCCGCCCAGACCGACTCCAAGCAGGCCCACACCGCAGGCCCCCTTGGCCATGTCGGCCAGAAACTGGCGCCGACTACGACTCATCTCCCGCTCCCCCGCCTTATGCCTTGACGACCTTGACGGCGCACTTCTTGTAATCCGTCTCTTTGGAGAGCGGATCCGTCGCGTCCAGGGTCAACTTGTTGACCAGCTGGCTCGCGTCGAAGAAGGGCATGAATACCAGACCTTTGGGCGGACGGTTGCGGCCGCGGGTCTCGACCCGGGTCTTCACCTCGCCACGGCGGGAGGAGACGATCACCTCTTCGCCACGACGCACGCCACGGGCCTTGGCATCTTCCGGGTGCATGAAGAGCACGGCATCCGGGAAGGCGCGATAGAGCTCGGGCACGCGACGGGTCATGGTGCCGGTGTGCCAGTGTTCCAGCACGCGGCCGGTAGAGAGCCACATGTCGAACTCTTTGTCCGGCGCCTCGGCGGCCGGCTCGTAGGGCAGTGCGAAGATCACCGCCTTGCCATCGGGCTTGCCGTAGAAACGCACCCCCTCACCCGCCTTCACATAGGGGTCGAACCCCTCGCGATAGCGCCACAGGGTCTCCTTGCCATCCACCACGGGCCAGCGCAGACCGCGCGCCTCGTGATACTGATCGAAGGGGGCCAGATCGTGACCATGACCACGGCCAAAGCTGGCGTACTCCTCGAACAACCCCTTCTGGACGTAGAAACCAAAGTGTTCGGCCTCGTCGTTCAGGGCGCCCTTGCTCTGCTCTTTCGGGAACTGATCGACCTGACCGTTGGCGTAGAGCACGTCGAACAGCGTCTTGCCCTTCACTTCCGGCATCTTGGCGATAAGCTCGGCCGGCCACACCTCTTCCACCGTGAAGCGCTTGGCGAACTCCATCAGCTGCCACAAGTCGGACTTGGCCCCTTCCGGCGGCTTGACCTGCTGGTGCCAGAACTGGGTGCGGCGCTCGGCATTGCCATAGGCCCCCTCTTTTTCCACCCACATGGCGGTGGGCAGGATGAGGTCGGCAGCCTGGGCAGTCACGGTCGGGTAGGGATCGGACACCACGATGAAGTTGGCCGGATTGCGGTAACCGGGCAGCCCCTCCTCGTTCATGTTGGGGCCGGCCTGCATGTTGTTGTTGCACATCACCCAGTAGGCGTTGAGCTTGCCGTCTTTGAGCATGCGGTTTTGCAGCACGGCGTGATAACCCACCTTGTCCGGTATGGTGCCTTCCGGCAGTTTCCAGATCTTCTCGGCGATGGCGCGATGCTTGGGCTCGGTCACCACCATGTCGGCCGGCAGACGGTGGGCAAAGGTGCCTACTTCGCGCGCGGTACCGCAGGCGGAAGGCTGACCGGTCAGGGAGAAGGGACCCGAACCCGGGGTGGAAATCTTGCCGGTCAACAGGTGGATGTTGTAGCAGAGGTTGTTGGCCCAGACGCCACGAGTGTGCTGGTTGAAACCCATAGTCCAGTAAGAGACCACCTTCTTGCTCGGGTCGGCATAGAGCTGGGCCAGCTTCTCGAGCTTGTCCTTGGAGACGCCGGAGAGCTTGGCAACCGAGTCGACATCGTAGTCCGCCACGAATTTCGCGAACTCATCGAAGCTCATGGGGGTGGAGTCACCACTGTCGGGATTCTTCGCCTGCTGTTGCAGCGGGTGAGTCGGACGCAGGCCATAGCCGATGTCGGTGACCCCCTTGCGGAACTGGGTGTGCTTGTTGACGAACTCCCAGTTCACCTTGTCGTTCTGAATGATGTAGTTAGCTATGTAGTTGAGGATCGCCAAGTCGGTCTGCGGCGTGAACACCATGCCGTTGTCGGCCAGTTCGAAGCTGCGGTGCTCGAAGGTGGAGAGCACGTGCACCTGCACCTCTTGATGAGACAAACGGCGATCCGAGATGCGTGACCAGAGGATGGGGTGCATCTCGGCCATGTTGGAGCCCCACAACACGAAGGCATCGGCCTGCTCTATGTCGTCGTAGCAGCCCATGGGCTCGTCCATGCCGAAGGTGCGCATGAAACCCACCACGGCCGAGGCCATGCAGTGACGGGCATTGGGATCCAGGTTGTTGGTCCGCAGCCCCGCCTTCATCAGCTTGGCGGCGGCATAGCCTTCCCACACTGTCCACTGGCCGGAGCCAAACATGCCGACGGCGGTCGGCCCTTTCTCTTTCAGGGTCGCCTTGAACTTCTCGGCCATGATGTCGAATGCCTGATCCCAGCTGATGGGGGCAAAGTCACCGTTCTTGTCGAACTTGCCATCCGTCATGCGCAGCATGGGCTGGGTCAGCCGGTCCTGGCCATACATGATCTTGGACAGGAAGTAGCCCTTGATGCAGTTCAGGCCCCGGTTGACCGGTGCATCAGGATCGCCCTGGGTCGCCACGACGCGCCCATTCTGGGAGCCCACCAGCACGGAACAGCCGGTACCGCAGAAGCGGCAGGGTGCTTTATCCCAGGTGATGGCGGTCTTGTCGGTGCTGGTGATCAGGTTGGCCGCCAGCGTGGGGGCACTGACTCCGGCCACGGCCGCGGCAGCAGCCACCGCATTGGCCTTCATAAAGTCGCGTCGACTCAGCTTCATGACATTTCCTCGCATTGCTTAATCACATCAATGACAGCCATAGTGACGAGCCGCGCTGGCTCAGCTTCATGGCGCTTTATTGCTTTTATCAGGCATCGCGAACCTCGCGGCCTCGCCCTCACGGCGCTTCTATTCATTGCATTCGACATCGAGCTCATCGAACTGATGGTAAATCAGGGCGGCGGACAACACGCCCGGCATGGCATTTATTGCATCTATGGCTGCCATGATGGGGCGCTGACTGGGCCCTTCCAGGGTCACCACCAACTTGCCGATCTCACTGACGGCGTGGACCTCGGCCCCCTCAAGGGAGGCTATCTGTTCTGCGAGCTGGTGACGCAGGGAGGGCTGGGTCAGCACCACCAGGCTCGATACATGGAACTCTTGGTTCATTGTGGCTCCTGCTTCACACACATCCTGACTCATGTTGGATCCTCGGATTTGGGTGCGCCGACCCGGATGCTGCCCACCGGACAGTCCATCACGCAGGCGCCACAACCGGTACACGAGGCGGCATCTATGCTGGGAGTCGGTACCCGGCCCAGCACGGGAGAAAAGCGGATCGCACGGGTTTCGCAGCTATCCTGGCAGCGCTGGCAGAAGACCTGGGTACTGGCCAGACAGCTGGCTTCAATATGGGCTATGTATCGCCAGGGCGCCTCCGTCATCGGACGAAATACCGGCGCCTTGCAGGCCGTGACGCAATCACCACAGAAGGTGCACTCGCCACGCAGAAAATCCACCGCAGGATAACCACCGTCGCCCTTGATCAGGATCTGCTCCGGGCAGGCTGCCAGGCAGTCGCCACAGCGGGTGCAGTCGGCCACGAACTCGGGCCAGGAGACTGACCAGGGCAACTGAACCCGAGGGTCGCTCGATGTCAGACGACCTCGAAACAGACCACGACGCGACAGGTTGACCCCATCCGGCATATCTACTCCTTTCTGGTGGTTGATAGCGCACGAGCGAGTCCCATGACAGGCATTTTCAATACCTATTATAAGAGTGGGTGTATATTGCGGCCCTGACAAGGTCAGGGATATACCACTAGGGAGATAAACAGGGGGGATTCTTGCGCTGGATCAAACCCTTGGCGTCAAGAGAGAGAAGGGGGGCAGGTGAAAATACCCCCATTTGAGGATTGCTTATTAATCGATGGCTATTTTTCAAGCCCACCTGAGGGTTAGCCGCCGATGGAGGCCAGATGGGGGGTCATGCCGGCATTGCCCTCGTGCAAACGGTGGGATGCAGCCTTGCCGGTGAGGGCGGCACGAATGCGCTGTTGCAGCGCATCCTGCTGGTTGTCTGCCGCCAGCAGGTCACGCAGCTCCACCCCGTTGTCGCCGAACAGACAGAGATGCAGCTTGCCCACGGAGGAGACCCGCAGCCGGTTGCACCCGGCACAGAAATCCTTGCTGTAGGGCATGATGAGCCCCACGCCCCCCATTGACTCCGGATGCATGAAGACCTGGGCCGGACCATCATCCGCACCACGCAGCTGCTGGACCCAGCCACTCTCGAGCAGCCGCTGCTTGATGAGATCACCGCTGGCGTGATGGTTCTGAAACAGGGTATCCATCTCGCCGGTCTGCATCAGCTCGATGAAACGCAGCTCGATGGGCTTGTGCCTGATCCAGGCCAGAAACGCATCCAGTTGATGGTCATTGAGCCCCTTGAGCAGCACCGCATTGATCTTCACCGATTTGAAGCCGGCGGCCAGCGCCGCTTCGATCCCGTCCATCACCTCCGCCAGTTTGTTCTCACCGGTGATCTGGTGAAACTGACGGGGATCCAGACTGTCGACGCTGACATTGAGGGCGGTGAGGCCCGCATCGAACCACTCCTGGGCGCGCTCTTTCAAGCGGTAGCCATTGGTGGTCATGGCCACCTTCTCTATGCCCGGGGTATTGGCCACCGTCTCTATGATGGCGGTGAAATCTCGGCGCAGGGAGGGCTCGCCTCCGGTCAGGCGCACCTTGCGGGTGCCCATCGCGGCGAAGCCCGAGACAATGCGGCGGATCTCGTCCAGCGAGAGAAACGACTTGCGCCCCTCTTTGTTTCCGTCCGGAGGACGATAACCGTCCGGCAAACAGTAGGTACAACGAAAATTGCACACATCGGTGACCGACAGGCGCAAATAGTAAAAACGACGGGAAAAACCATCTTGCAGTGGCGACATAAACACCTTTCCAAATACGGGAGGCCAGGGCATTTCTTTCCTGACCCTTACAGCTCGAACATCGGCTGACGGCGGTTTTCCCGTATCGCAAGGACTTAGGCAAAACAGCTCGGAGTTCATCTAGTTTTTCGATGCTAGCACAAGTTGGAGTACACTCCCATGCTACTTTGTGGGGTTATTGTCTGGTGCGAAGGAAGACGATCAGCATGGGAAAGTGGTTCAAAGTGCATTCAGTCAGCAGCGCCATCGGGCGCTCAATGGTGCTCATTCTGTTCATGGCGAGCCTGATCGCCGTGGTGGCCATGGTGACCCTGTTCTACTCGGTGCCCGATGCCAAAGCGATCAACCTGTCGGGTTCGCTGCGAATGCAGGCCTACCGCATGGCCTACGAGATAGAGCAAGGCCAACCCGTGCTGGGACGACTCGATCAGTTTGAACAGACGCTGCATGCGGCCGAGTTGCAGGAAACCCAGCGCTGGATCACCCCTGCCTCCCTGCGCCGTACCTATGGCGAGGTGTTGCTGCAATGGCAGGTGATGCGCGAGCACATCGAGAATGCCACCCCCAGACGGTACACCGACAACACTGAGCAATTTGTGGCGGCCATCGATGACTTCGTCAACCAGATGCAGTACCACGTGGAGTTCAAGGTGCGCATGCTGGCGCTGGCAGAGGGGCTGGGGCTGCTCTCCATCATCACCATCGCCTGGTTTACCGTGCGGTTTACCCGCCAGCAGGTGGTGGCACCGCTCAACCAGCTGGTCTATTGCGCCCGCCAGATCCAGCGCCAGGAGTTCGATCTCACCCTGCCCCCCCATTGCGAGAACGAGCTGGGAGAGCTGTCGGCCGCCTTCGTCACCATGGCCGACGAGCTGGGCAAGCTCTATCGGGAGCTGGAGAGCAAGGTGGAAGAGAAGACCGCCAAGCTGCAGCAGGCCAACGACACCCTCTCCTTCCTCTACAGCACAGCCCAGAAGCTGCATGCGGCGCCGCTGAGCCGGCGCACCCTGCTCAAGCTGCTGGAGCGGGCGGCGGCCCATCAGCACATAGACCACATACGGCTGACCCGCTTCGAACACAACGCCATGCCGGACTACATCACGGGGCGCAAGGGTTGGCCCGGTGATCTCGACTCAGTGGTGAGCTTTCATCTGCAGATGGATGAGCAGGAGTATGGCCGGCTCGACATGATAAGCACTCACCCCATCGACGAGCGACTGATGAAGAACTTCTCCATGCTGCTGGCCCAGGTGCTGCACAAGGATCAGACCCTGCTGCAACATCAGCGGCTGCTGCTGATGGAAGAGCGGGCCGTCATCGCCCGCGAGTTGCACGACTCGCTGGCCCAGGCGCTCTCCTACCTCAAGATCCAGTCCACCCTACTCAAACGCGCCTTTGCCAAGGGGGAGTCCGGCAAGACAGAGGCCGCCATGCAGCAGATCGACGAGGGGCTCAGCAGCGCCTACACCCAACTACGTGAACTGCTCGGCACCTTCCGCCTCAGTATCGGTGACGCCAATCTGGGGGAAGCCATCAAGGTGATGCTGGAACAGCTCAAGCCACAGACCCAGGCCGAGATCGGGCTCCATTACGGTCTGGCCGACACGGATCTGGAGGCGGGCCAGCATATCCATATCCTGCAGCTGATCCGTGAGGCAGTGCTCAACGCCATCAAACATGCCAACGCGCAAGTGATTGATGTTAGCTGTGAGACCCTCGCCAATGGTAACATTCAGGTTCAGATTTCAGATGACGGTGTTGGAATAGGGATCGCAAGCTCGGCGGTCAACCACTATGGCCTTAGCATCATGAATGAGCGTGCCAGCAAGTTGCATGGTCTGCTGACCATCAGCGAGCAGCCGCCCAGAGGCACCTGCGTACATCTGACCTTTCCCACCAGCCTAACAAGAGATGCCTGATGGACGAGATGAAATATAGTGTTCTGGTCGTGGATGACCATCCCCTCATGCGCAAAGGGATTGTGCAACTGCTGGCCCTGGAAGAGAACATAGAGGTGGTCGGTGAAGCGTCCAACGGCACCGACGCCGTCGCCATGGCCAAGGAGTCCGAACCGGATCTGATCCTGCTCGACCTCAACATGAAAGGCCTCTCCGGTCTGGATACCCTCAAGGCGCTGCGCACCGAAGAGGTCACCTCCCGGGTGGTGATCCTGACCGTCTCCGACGCCCGCCAGGACGTGGTCGCCCTGCTCAAGGCCGGCGCCGATGGCTATCTGCTCAAGGATACCGAGCCGGAGATGCTGCTCGCCCAGCTGGCGGATGTGATGACCGGCAAACAGATCCTGAGCGAGCCGCTGCGCCCCTACCTCGAGAACATCTACGAGCTGGATCATCTGCAGCAAAAGCTGGAGAGCCTGACCCGTCGCGAGATGCAGATTCTGCGCGAGATTGCGAAGGGCCTCTCCAACAAACAGGTCGCCTCCGTGCTCCATATTTCCGAGGGCACGGTCAAGGTTCACGTGAAGAGTCTGCTGAAGAAACTCGAGGCCCAGAGCCGCGTGGAAGCAGCCGTCATGTACCTGGAGCAGCGCAACTAACGCGCGCTGGCAGAGCATGCAGCCGAGCGCCTTGTTGCGCTCTATATTCGTGCCTTGACCAGACTGAGAAAACACCAAAGCCCCGCATCGTCGGGGCTTTCCTTATCTGCGCTAAATTTGCCCGAAACCGGGCCTGCCGCCCTTTGCCCCACAACAAGCAAGATGGGCGACCACACAATCTCGCTTGTGTGGAAGCGAAATTCACCCGCTGATTCACCGCATCCGTCACTGCGACACACTTCTATCTTCTCGTGCCCGAACCGGGCCCCCCTGCCTGCTCACACCTTGTACTCAGGCCAGCAACGCGGTTTGCACGCCGTCGCAACGGCCATGCGCATTTTGCACTTGGCTCTTTGCAAGATGCGATGCGCTTCAATTCAGGACGCGGAGAGAGTGGGGGCCGAGTAACCAGGATCCGGCCGTATCCAGCTGACTACGGGGTCACATCGGCAGAAAACATAAAAATATAACTAACTGATTATTAATGACTTTAATCCTCAAGCTGGAGACTGACACCCCCATTCTGGGGCTTTTATCATCCTCTGGCACAGTCGCTGCATTGTCCTATTCAGCAACTACTCAATGGAGGACGGAACATGAAACTTCAACCTTTGGCATTGTTCCCCTTGCCTTCCCACATACTGCCTGGTGGCAAGCTTCCACTGCGTTTGTTTGAACCGCGCCACCTGCAGATGCTCAAAGAGTCATTCATCAATGACCAGGGTTTCGGCATAGTGATGGAAGAGGCGACCACCACGGGCAAGTCTGGGCGCATACTGCCGGTCGGAACCCGGGTCAAAGTGACCGATTTCTACACCCTGAATGACGGCCTGCTCGGCGTCACTGTGCTCGGCATGGAACGTTTCTGCATCCATGAAATGGAAACGGACGAAATGGGATTGCGCCGGGCCAAGGTCGAAGCGCTGCCCAACTGGCCGAGCGCCCATTCAGACTTCAGTGACAAACCGCTGGTCACCCGGCTGCGGGAAGTGTTCGAGCAGTATCCGGAGCTCGATGAGCTCTACCCGGACAAGCAGTTTGACGATGCGGCCTGGCTCTGCCAACGCTGGCTCGAAATTCTGCCCATGCCCATCTACGAAAAACAGATGTTGATTGCCAAACAAAATAGCGAAGCGGCCCGTCAATTCTTGCGCCGACTGATCGCACAGTGAGTCAAAGAGAACATTGCAAAATGCGAATATTCCCACAATGAAAATAATATTTTCGCATTTTGCAAACGGCGGTGATCGATAAAAAGCAATAACACAGCCGCAAGCCGCATAAACAGGTTCTGAAAAGTTGGCACGACTTTTTCATATAGAACCGTACAACCCGATTTATCCCGTGCTCTCTTCAGTATTTGCTGAAGAATTGGTCAACCACCTAGGTTGACCATTTTTTTTACCTGCGATCCGGCAACACTGAGCAGATATGGCGCTGCAGGCACTCTCTCAGTCGCATCAGGCTGATGGGCTTGGCCAGAAAATCATCCATTCCCTGAGCCAGGCAACGGGCCCTGTCTTCGGCCATGGCATTGGCCGTCAAGGCCACTATGGGCACCTTGCAGCCCAGTTCCCGCAAGCGGCGAGTCGCCTCCAGCCCATCCATCTGCGGCATCCGCATGTCCATCAGGATGAGATCCGGCTGCTGCTCCGCCACCTGGGCCAGCGCCTCCAGGCCATTGGCCGCGAGCCGTACCCGGCTCACCAATTTTTGCAGCATGAGGGACACCACTAGCTGGTTGACCGGGCTGTCTTCCACCACCAGCACATCCAGATCCTGAATGGGCAATTGATCCGGCTCGGGCCGGCTGCTGCACTCGCACGGCAGCGCCATGCCGGGCAGCTCGAACCAGAAGCAGCTGCCCTGGCCGGGCGCGCTCTGCAGGCGGATCTCTCCGCCCATCAGCTCCACCAGCCGTTTGCTGATGGCCAGCCCCAGCCCGGTCCCGGAGAAACGGCGGGTCGCCGAGCTGTCGACCTGGGAGAAGGGCTCGAACAGGAGCGCCTGATCCTCGGCCGAGATGCCGATCCCGGTATCGGTGACCGACACCCGCAGCCGTTGATCGTGCCAGCCCAGTTGCAGCAAGACGTTGCCCTGGCTGGTGAACTTCACCGCGTTGCCGAGCAGGTTGCTGATCACCTGTGACAGCCGCACCGGATCCCCCTGCAACTGGGACGGAACCGCCTCATCCACCCGCCAGCGCAGGGCTATGCCCTTGCTCCTGGCGCGCTCTTGCAGCGGTTCGATCAGGGATTGGCACAGCTGGCTGGGGAGCAGGGTCTCGCAATGAAACTCCAGGGTATGGGATTCTATTTTCGAGAAATCGAGCACATCGTCGATGATGGTCTGCAGCAGACGGGCCGAGTGGGTGGCATGTCCGAGCAGGGTCTGCTGCTGAGGCTCGAGCTGGGCATGTTGCAACAGATCCAGCATGCCCAACACCGCATTCATGGGGGAGCGGATCTCGTGGGTCATCATGGCCAGGAACTGCGACTTGGCACGGTTGGCCGCCTCGGCCTCATCCCGTGCCCGGGCCAGCTCCTGCTCGCGGCGGATCTGGTTGCCCACATCCCGCGCCGTGCCGCGATAGCCGATGAAGAGACCGGCGGCGTCAAAGCAGGGCTCGGCATTGATCTCCATCCAGCAGGGCCCCTTGGCCAGGCTGACCTGGGCTCGCACCGCCCGCACCGGCAGATGCAACTCGATGAGGCGGCGGTACTTGCCCCACTCGGGATCCCGCCGATCATAGACGTAATCGTAGAGACTCTGACCGGGCGGATGCGCTTTCACATCCCCCTGATAGCCGGGCGCCGACACATAGCTGAGCCTGTGCTCCGTGTCCGTCTCCCAGAACCAGTCGGAGGCCATGCCGGCGAAGCTGCGAAAACGCTGCTCGCTGGTCTGCAGCGCCAGCGTCTTGAGTTCGACCTGCTCCTGCAAGCGGGCCCGATAGGCGATGTTGACCAGCGCCTGGGAGATGAGCGGACGGCAGCGTTGCATCGCCGCCTTGCTCTTGAGATCGAAGGTACCCATCACTGCGTGACGGCATATGAGGACGCCGGAGAAGCCGGGGGAGCGCAACCCCGTCATCATGACGCTGGCCCAGCCGGCCACATCGGCCAGTGGCGCCAGCTCGGGCAACTGGGTCGGATCATAGATGACCAGGGTCTCCCCCTCGATGGCGCGAGAGAAGAGCGGGGTCAGCTGCCAGCTGCGCCCCACCTCGCCATCCTGGGTGCTGAGGTGGGTGATGCCGCCACCAGCCTCCCAGGCCACCACATCCGCATGTTCGAAACCAATGAAGGGCTTGAGCGCCTGGATGAGGCTGTCCAGCACCTGCTCCAGGGTCTGGGCATCGGCCAGTGTCGCAACCCCGCACAGCAGGGTCTGCGACTCCTGGCGGTACTTGGCCTCGCGTTCCCGGCAACGCACCAGCTCCACCAGCGTGGTCTGCAGCTTGTCACCCAGGGCTTCCAATTCCGTATTACCTATCATCTTGTTTCCAGCGCCATATATCAGCTGTCGAGGAAGATCACGCTCGATACCATCAGGTTGCCGTGTGCCAGCTCACCGTGGGGCAGACGCCCCTGCTCACCGAAGGTGAACGGAGTAATGAAGGGGATCTCCCCCAGCCGGGTGTGAAATTGATCGACGAATTGGCATAAGCTATCACCAAGAGCCAAGCGACAACCAGCACAAAAGATCACGAGGGCCCCGAACGGCTGCATCTCGGCGGTCATGCCGTACTCGGGTTCGATGCGAGTCGCATTCAGACTGCGTTGCAGCAAGCCTTCCTGACTGCTGTACATCAGCAGCAGTCGCTCGCCGAGGCGGGTATCGGTGAAGAGGCGCAATCCGCCACCTTCTGTCACTGCCTCGGGATGAGATAGCTTGTAATAGGGCATGTCGTCCAGGGTGCCCACCTGGCGGGCCAGCGGCGAGAGGGTGGTATCCCGCAGTATGGGCCCCACAGGCCAGGCAGTGGCTCGCCCGGTCCAACGAGCGTAGACCTCGGCGGCGGGCTCATGATCTATGGTGAGGATCTCGCGCCCCGCCAGGGCGGTAATGGTGCCGCGATGCTCGGTCGGGACATAGCCCGAATGAAACTGGAACGCCAGCTGGCAATCGGGATAGAGCACCGCCAGCACCACTCCCTCGCGGGCACTGCCCTCATCCCAGCACAACTGCCAGTCGCCGCTGACACTGTTGTCGGCCGCCGAGCCTCCCACGACAGGGACGGTCGTTCCCAGCTCGGCTTCGATACTGGCCAGCATCGACTCCTCCTGGCCCGGGCTGGCATGCAACAGGATGAGCTGAGGCAGCTCGCCGGGACGCCCGCCATCGGCGATGGCAGCGCGCAGCAGCTGGCGAATATCCACG
>NZ_CDBL01000079.1:35199-75810 GCF_000820005.1 Aeromonas piscicola
GCCCCGCCACCCCGTAGGCTCCCTTGTCATCGTAGAGGGCGGCCACCGCCAGCCCTATCCCCTGACGGGCGTGGTGGCCAACCTGGGTCATGACGCCGCCGCAGGAGCTGCACCCTATCAGCCGGGTCGTCGGAAACTGCAGCTTGAGGTGACGACGCAGTTCCTCGGCATCGTGAGCTTGGGTAAAATAGACCAATAACAGCGAAGGGGAATGGGGCGATTGAGCGAGCAGCCGCTCACTGACCTGCCGGGCAGCCAGCGGGGAGGTCTCTTCAAGAGAGTGAGCCGTCAGAAAGTTCAACACCATCTCCTAGTTGTTCATGATGCTGGGGGTAAGCAAAAATCATACCTTTATCAAATAATTATCTGATTTTATCGGCTAGAATGGCTCTCAATTGAGCCCAACCACAGGACAGCAGCATGTGGCAGAAAAACATCAATGACTTTGACCGGGTCGTCGCCATCGGTGGCGGCCACGGCATGGGCCGTGTGCTCTCTTCACTCTCGTTTCTCGGCCAGCGGCTGACCGGCATAGTCGCCACCACGGACGATGGCGGATCCACTGGGCGCCTGCGCAAGAGCCAGGAGTGTATCGCCTGGGGAGATCTGCGCAACTGCCTCAATCAGCTGGTAACGGATCCCAGCATCGGCAGCCTGTTGTTCGAGTATCGCTTTGCCGGCCGCGGCGAACTGGCGGGTCACAACCTCGGCAACCTGATGCTGCTGGCGCTCGACAACCTCTGTGTGCGCCCTCTTGATGCTATCAAGCTCATCAGTGACATGCTGAAAATAGAGTCACAATTGTTACCCATGTCAGAATTTCCCACCGACCTGTGTGCCCACACCGTCTGTGGCAAGCAGATCCTGGGAGAGGTCTCCATCGATCAGCTCGATACGCCACCGCTCTCCCTGAGCCTGAGCCCGGAAGTGCCGGCGACTCGCGAGGCGGTGCAGGCGCTGGCTCAGGCCGACATGATCATACTCGGACCCGGCAGCTTCCTCACCTCCATCATGCCGCCCCTGCTGCTGGCCGAGGTGGCGCAAGCCATCAATGAGAGCGATGCCATGCTGGTGTTCATCTGCAATCTGGTGGCCGAGAATGGCCCTGCCAGTCAGCTGAGTCTGATCAACCAATGGCGCTGGCTGGAGTCACGGGTCGGTTCGGGTCGTGTCGATGCCATTCTGGCGCCCGCAGGGGAATATCCGGCCGAGTTGGCCAGCCGCTTGATCCAGGCCGAGCTGGGTGAGGCCGAACTCCCCCATCGCCACGACAGACTGAAACTCAAACTGGCGCTGGATCGGGTGATCCAGCAACTGGTCAATCAACGCTAACGACAGCTATGCACAGCGGTAAACCGGCTGGTTCCCCTGCGCAGCAAGCTCAGTGGTAGTTGGCAAGGTGAGAGAGCACCTGGGGCAAGGATTGCTCCAGCTGGGTCAGTAGCCGGGCAACGTCATCGGCATCCCCATGCTTGCAGGCCAGCTCCAGCGCCACCACCTGCTGGTAACTGAGCTGGGCGCCGTAGCTGCCGCAGGAGGATTTCATGCTGTGGGCAAGGCGCGCCAGCGCAGGCCAGTCCCGCCGTTCATAGAGCGGTCGCAGCTGGGCCAGCTGCTCCCCCACTTCCTCGATAAACACCGAGATCACCACCGGCATCATCTCCTGGCCTATGTCTTCCGCCAGCTGTCGCAGTACCTTCTGATCCAACCATTCCATCCCTCAGTCCTCATTTGGCGGTATTCAAACAGAACATACTATAGATGCCCGGCGTGACAGCGTCACCCTCACTCACCTTCTGCTTGTCGACCGACGAGCGGCCGCAAAACGAAAAGTGTGATCCAGTTCTAGTAATATGGCGATAGGCTGGCCGGATTGAAACATACATGTTGCCAACAAATTAACATTTAAATAACAATGGAGGCCGTGAGAATGATGCGACTCAGCAACACCTCTCTCATCCCTTTTGCCTGTATGGCTGCTGCGAAGAACCAGGGTAGGATTCTACCCTGGTATTTTTTTATATTTAAATCAGACAATTACCGATCCTGACTGCCGCATACGCGCTCACCTAGCCGAAACAGGCTGAACTCGCCGGGCGCCATCCTGACCCAATCTTCATTGCCGGTCAGCGGACGGGTCGCGATCAGGGTCACCACGTCATCTGGGGTCGTCTCACTCTGGAAATCGATGGCCACATCTTCATCCAGCAATCTGGCCTCGCCAAAGGGCGCCCGCCGGGTGAGCCAGTGCAGGTTGTTGCTGCAATAGGTCATCACAAATTCCCCATCCGACAGCAGCATGTTGAATACCCCGAGCCCGCGCAACTCGTCGCACAGGGTGGCCAGATGGCGAAACATGGCAGGAAAGTTGGCGGGACGCTTGGGATATTTCTGCTCCAGCCGGTTGAGCAGCCAGCAAAATGCGTGCTCGCTGTCAGTGTCCCCCACCGGGCGGTGCCGCCCGGTAGCGAGTCGCTTGTAACCGGTCAACTGGCCATTGTGGGCGAAGGTCCAGTAGCGGCCCCACAGTTCACGGGTGAACGGATGGGTATTTTCCAGTGACACGCAGCCGCGGTTGGCCTGCCGGATATGACTGACCACGGCGCGGCTCTTGATGGGCAAGGCCTGTACCAGCTTGGCTATCGGCGACTGGGCACTGGGCTCGGGATCCTTGAAGGTGCGAAAGCCCCTCCCCTCATAGAAGGTGATCCCCCAGCCATCCTTGTGTGGCCCCGTCTTGCCGCCGCGCAGCATCAGACCGGTAAAGCTGAAGCAGATATCGGTCGGCACATTGGCACTCATGCCGAGCAGTTCGCACATAACCAGCGGGCTCCTTAATTACTGGGCCATCTTTTTTCAATCAGCGAGACCAGCCTGATGCGAAGCACACTGCCGATCCCGCCGCTTATCGGGGCAGGCACAACCGAGACATGGCCTGGCGAGGCTCGCACATCCCGGCTGAACATACATCCTTACTTGGCCATCTCTTTTTCGACCAGCTGGATCAGGATATGGATCACCTTGATATGCACTTCCTGAATACGGTCGGCATAGCCAAAGTGCGGCACCCGGATCTCGACGTCAGCCAGACCCGCCATCTTGCCACCATCCTTGCCGGTCAGCGCTATCACCTTCATACCTTTGGCATGGGCGGCTTCGATGGCCTTGAGGATGTTGCCTGAGTTGCCGCTAGTGGAGATACCGAGCAGCACGTCACCACGACGGCCAACTGCTTCCACATAACGGGAGAACACGTAGTCGTAGCCAAAGTCGTTGGAGACGCAGGAGAGATGGCTGGGATCCGAGATGGCAATGCCGGCATAACCGGGACGGTTCTCGCGATAACGGCCGGTCAGCTCTTCGGCAAAATGCATGGCATCGCAGTGGGAGCCACCATTGCCACAGGAGAGTACCTTGCCTTCCTGCTTGAAGGAGTCGGCGAGCAGCCTGGCGGCGGCTTCAATGTTTTTCAGATTCTGCTCATCTGCCAGGAACGCCTGGAGCACGCCGGCAGCTTCGGTCAATTCATTGCGGATCAGTTCTTGGTACATGATGTCTCTTCCAAAATATGGGCGATGTCATTGTCGCACAAGCCAATCCCGGAGTCGCCCCCCCCCCGCCCGTCAAGATGCCGCCGGCAGGACGTTATGCCGATCACAGAGCCGAGGTAACAAGCTTGTAAACAGCTTGATAAGTTTGTGCGTATGAATTACAACAGGGGCCATATCCAACAGGTCAGACCTCTGGATCAGTTAACCCACTTTTCACCCAACTTCGGCAACTCATGCAAGGAGCGAAAAATGACGACGACCCTCACTCTGCTCGGGGTGATCCTGGTGATCGGCGCCATGGCTTATCGCCGGGCGTCTCTGTTCACATCCACGCTTGCCACGGCCGCCGCCCTGGTCGCCGGCACATTCTATGGCCATGTCCCCCTGCTGGTGTGGGTACTGTTCGCCGTGATTGCCATCCCCCTCAATCTGGTGGATTTTCGCCGCAATCAGCTGACCAAGCCACTGTTCAAGATCTACAAGTCCATCATGCCGGAGATGTCCCGCACCGAGAAGGAAGCCATCGAAGCGGGCACCACCTGGTGGGAAGCCGATCTGTTTGCCGGCAACCCGAACTGGAAGAAGCTGCACGCCATCCCTGTCAGCGTGCTGTCAGCCGAAGAACAAGCCTTCATGGACGGCCCGGTTGAAGACGTGTGTCGCATGGTCAACGACTGGGAAGTGACCCACGAGCGGGCCGATCTCTCCCCCGAGGTGTGGCAGTACCTGAAGGACAACAAGTTCTTCGCCATGATCATCAAGAAGAAATACGGTGGTCTGGAATTCTCCGCCTATGCCCAGTCCTGCGTACTGCAAAAACTGTGTGGCGCCAGCGCCGTGCTGGCTTCCACCGTGGGCGTACCCAACTCGCTCGGCCCCGGCGAACTGCTGCAGCACTACGGTACCGATGAGCAGAAAGACCACTACCTGCCCCGTCTGGCAGTTGGCAAGGAGATCCCCTGCTTCGCACTGACCAGCCCGGAAGCGGGTTCAGACGCCGGCTCCATCCCCGATTTTGGCATCATCTGCAAGGGTGAGTGGGAAGGGGAAGAGGTGCTCGGCATGCGGCTGACCTGGAACAAGCGCTACATCACGCTCGCCCCCATCGCCACCGTACTGGGTCTGGCTTTCAAGCTGCGCGACCCGGATCACCTGCTGGGTGAAGACGAGGAGCTGGGGATCACCTGCGCCCTGATCCCGACCCACATCAAGGGAGTCGAGATCGGTCGACGCCACTTCCCGCTCAACGTGCCATTCCAGAATGGCCCGACCCGTGGCGACAATGTGTTCGTGCCGCTCGATTTCATCATAGGTGGCCCGGCCATGGCCGGTCAGGGCTGGCGCATGCTGGTCGAATGCCTCTCGGTCGGCCGCGGCATCACGCTGCCTTCCAACAGCACGGGCGGCGTCAAGATGCTGGCCTTGGCGACTGGCGCCTACAGCCGCATCCGTCGCCAGTTCAAGCTGCCCATCGGCAAGATGGAAGGCATTGAAGAGCCGCTGGCCCGTCTCGGCGGCAACGCCTACATCATGGGCGCTGCCGCCAACCTGACGGTGACCGGTATCGATCTGGGGGAAAAACCCTCGGTCATCTCCGCCATCGTCAAATACCACCTCACCGATCGTGCCCAGAAGTGCATCATAGATGCCATGGACATCCACGGCGGCAAGGCCATCTGCATGGGCCCGAACAACTATCTGGCCCGTGGCTATCAGGGTGCCCCGATCGCAGTGACAGTAGAAGGGGCCAACATCCTGACCCGCAGCATGATCATCTACGGTCAGGGCGCCATCCGCTGCCACCCCTATGTCCTGCCGGAGATGCTGGCAGCCAGCCATCCGGACAAGGAGCAAGCGCTGAAGGATTTCGACAAGGCGATGTTCAGCCACGTCGGTTTTGCCATCAGCAACCTGGTGCGTAGTTTCTGGCTGGGCTTGACCGGTGCTCGCTTCGCCGCTGCTCCTTACAAAGATCAGACCAAGGGCTATTACCAGCAGCTCTCCCGCCTCTCGGCCAACCTGGCGTTCCTGTCAGACATGGCCATGGGCACCCTGGGCGGCGAGCTCAAGCGCAAGGAGCGTGTCTCCGCTCGCCTCGGTGACGTGCTGAGTCAGCTCTATCTGGCCTCAAGTGCCCTCAAGCGTTATCAGGATGAGGGTCGTCAGCAGGCGGATCTGCCACTGCTGCACTGGGCGCTGCAGGATGCCATGTTCAAGGCGCAAGAGGCCATCGACGAACTGCTGCGCAACTTCCCGAACCGCTGGATTGGCCTTGCGCTGCGCGTCATAGTGCTGCCCCTTGGCCGTGACATGAAGCGTCCGAGCGACAAGCTGGACAGTCAGGTTGCCCGTCTGCTGCAGACGCCGAGCGAGACCCGCAGCCGTCTGGCCCGGGGCCAGTATCTGACCCGCGAAGAGGGCAACCCCTTCGGTCTGCTGGAACAGGCTCTTGATGATGTGCTGGCCGCCGAGCCGCTGTTTGAGAAAGTATGCAAGGCTGACGGTATCAAGCGTCCGTTTATGCAGCTGAACAAGGTAGCGGATGCAGGTCTGGCACTGGGAGTGCTCAACCAAACCGAGGCTGACTTGCTGCGCCGCGCCGAAGAGAGCCGCCTGCGCACCATCAACGTCGATGATTTCGACCCCATCGATCTGGTAGCCAACAAGGCCCTGTTCGAGCCATCGGCCTATCACAGAGCAGCTTGACCCATAGGAAAATAGTCGAACGCCTCCCATGTGGAGGCGTTTTTTATGGGCCTGGATCACGATGACAACAAAGAGATTTCACAGATCAAATTTTATTTCTCAATAAGTTTCCTATCCTTAGTGAAGCAGTTAATGTAAGCACAGGATCCCAAACAGGATTGCATGATGGATGACCAAATCCTGATTATTGACGATGACGATCTGCCCCTTCTCGATAACCAGCAGGCTGGATGGAAGGTGATGATTGTGGACGATGAACCCGAAGTGCATCGCATCACCAAGATCACCCTGAGCAAGTTTGAATTCGATAACAAACCCATTGAATTTTTGCATGCTTATTCAGCCGCGCAGGCCAAGGAGTTGCTCGCCAAGACTCCGGATGTAGCCTTGTTGCTGCTCGATGTCGTCATGGAAGTCGATCACGCAGGTCTTGATGTGGTCAAGTTCGTGCGCGAGGATCTGCAGAACAAGATGGTGCGCATAGTGCTGCGGACCGGACAACCGGGTCAGGCGCCGGAAGATGATGTGGTCACCAACTACGACATCAACGATTACAAGGACAAGACAGAGCTCACCTCCCAGAAGCTGCGGACCCTGCTGCGCGCCAGCCTGCGTTCATACCGCGATATTCGAACCCTGGAGAGCAATCGCCAGGGGCTGGAGAAGGTCATCGAAGCCTCCAAGGGGATCTTCGAGAAACGGGCGCTGCGCCAGTTTGTCGAAGGAGCTCAGGAGCAGCTCGGTGCCCTGCTCAATCTGGAAGAGTCCCAGATCTATGATGTAAAGCAGTTTGCCTACGAGGTACGGGATCAGATCCTGGAACCCCTGCTGCCTGGCCATCCGTCCGTGCGGCTGGTCGATGCCCCCCTGATCTTGCGCCAGGCCATGGCCAATCGCGCCAACGTCTATGACGGCAACCAGATGGTGCTCTACTGTCAGAATCCCCGTCATCACCTGCTGTTTCACATCGAGACGACCCGCCATCTCAGCCAGATGGACATGGGCCTGCTGAGCCTGTTTACCGAAAACATCATAGTGGCGCTGGAAAATATCCGGCTCAACGAGGTCATCGCCGACAACCAGCGCGAGATCATCTACCGCATCGGTGAGCTGGTGGAGACCCGCTCCAAGGAGTCTGGCCTGCACGTCAAGCGGGTCGCACTCTACACAGAGCTGTTCTGCCAGTTGCTCGGCATGAGCGAAGAGCAGAGCGAGCTCATCAAGCGCGCCTCTCCCCTGCACGACATCGGCAAGGTCGGGATCCCGGATGCCATCCTCCACAAGCCGGGCAAGCTGACCCCGGAAGAGTGGGAGATCATGAAGACCCACGCCCAGCTGGGGCAGGACATGCTCTCCGGCAGCGATCTGGCGCTGTTCCAGATAGGCGCCACCATAGCCGGCAACCACCATGAGAAATGGAATGGCAGCGGCTATCCCCGTGGCCTCAAAGGCGATTCAATACCGCTCGAGGGGCGAGTGGTGGCGCTGGCCGACGTGTTCGATGCCCTGGGCTCGGATCGCTGCTACAAGAAGGCGTGGCCATTGGACAAGGTACTGGCGCTGATTGAAGAGGAGAAGGGACAGCACTTCGATCCCCGGCTGGTGGAGCTGATGCTGGCCAATCTGGACAAGTTCCTCGAGATCCGCGACCAGCACAAGGATATCTACGTCGGGGATCACTGATACTCCCTCACCCCAACTGGCCAACCGCTACACATGAAAAAACCGCCTCAACAGGGCGGCTTTTTCATTCAGGGCAAACTCTTACTGCTCGGGCAGGTTCAGGTCCAGCTTGGCCTCGGATTTGGCCCCCTCATTCTCTGCCTTCTGCGCAGCCATCGCCTTTTGCAATGCCCGGCGCTTTTGCAACAGGATGAACCCAACCCCGCCGAGCAGGGCCACCAGGATACCGACACCCCCCAACAACCAGAACAGCCAGCCGCTGCTCTCTTTCTCCTCAAATTTCACTTGGTCAGGTACGGCTGCCGAAGCAGCGGACGCGACCGAAGGGGGCGGCGCCAGCACAGGGAAAATGTTGAATGACTTGACCGGCAGAGTGACCTGGATCTCGCGGCCCAGGCGGGTGGTCCCGAACAGGGTGGCCGTCACGTCATACTGGCCCACCTCCTTGATGACAGAGAGATCGACCTCAACCCTGGGCTCGGTCGCCACCGCACTGAACGCCATGCTGGCCCCTACGGTATTGGTTGCCTTGCCCTTGATGATCACGGAGGCGGGATCCAGCTCATCGCCGTCAATCAGGAAGGAGAGCCGGGCACCGTACTCTTTCGACGGCGCCGCCAGGGTATAACCGACCGGTAGCGGGTAGATCAGCACATCCTGATAGCGGGCGCGCGAGAAGACCTGATTGCCGGTGCTGTAGAGCGCTCTGTATTTTCCGGCCGGGACATCCAGTACCGCCTTGGCGGTCATGATGCCATCACCCGGCACCTCGTCGAGCCCCTTGCCATCATCGCGATAGTGGCCGAGCACCTCATCCAGAATGGGCTCGCCCTGCTGCTTGGCATCATTGAAGCGCTGCAGCTTCACCGTCATGCCGAGATCCGTGAGGTAGTAACCTTCCTTGGGCGGGGCATCGTCGATCAGCAACCAGGACTTGAGTTTGACGACTTCCCCCTGATAAAGCTGGGTCGGCAGCAGATCGGTTTCCAGCTTGATGTTCGACAGGATGCGCACCCTGTTTTCAGGATCCACCTCACCGATGGCCTGCCAGGGACCCGGCATGGGATCACGGATGGTGATGAGATCCTGATCCTTGAGCGCCAGCCAGCCCACCTCGGGCGGCGTCACCTTGCCGACATAGAGCTTGCTGCCATCGGGCCGCACCAGGATCACCGAAGGGGTGCCCGGCTTGCGCGTCACTATGAAGGTGATCTCCTTAACCCCGTAATCGATGCGAAAGCGATTATCGAGCAGGGGAATGTCGGAAGGGGCAAACACCTCGTTGGCCCCGACAGCCAGTGAGGTCAGCAGCAGCAGGCCGCTCCATAGCTTGCTCATTGCCGCCACAGGCAGGCTCCTCCTTTCTTCTGGACCAGATCCAGCCTCGCCTCGTGCACGGCTTCGATGTCGGCGCCGGCACGCACGACCTTGAGTGGCGGACGATTGCTTTCCAGTCGACGGATGCTGGTGTCCTGGTTGCGTTCGTTCTCCTGGCTTTCGGTGGCCAGGTTCAGCTTGGTCTGGCCACCCGTCATCAGCAGGTAAACGTCGGCCAGGATCTCCGCATCGAGCAAGGCGCCGTGCAAGGTCCGGTGGGAGTTGTCTATGCCATAGCGATCGCACAGCACATCCAGGTTGTTGCGTTTGCCCGGGAAGAGATCCCGCGCCATCGCCAGGGTATCCGTGATGCTGCAGATATCCTTGGTCTTGAAGTTGAGTCCGAGCTTACCAAACTCATAGTCCATGAAGCTCACGTCAAAGGGCGCGTTGTGGGCGATAAGCTCGGCGCCACGGATGAACTCGATGAAATCGTTGGCGATCTGGCTGAACGGGGGCTTGTCGACCAAGAAGGCATCCGTGATGCCGTGCACCTGGATGGCCTCGGGATCCACCAGCCGATCCGGCTTGATATAAACGTGGTAGTGATTGCCGGTCAGCTTGCGGTTGATCACCTCCACACAGCCGATCTCTATGATGCGGTGTCCCAGATAGATGGGGCCACCGGCGGTGTTCATACCTGTGGTTTCAGTATCCAGAATGATCTGGCGATTCAGTTGGGGTGTGTTCATGATCCAATCTATGTCAAACTTCGGCCTTACCCGCTAGTTTACCCCAAGACTCATGCTAAAAAAGATCGATTGCTCATGTTAAAACACATTGATTTATACACGGATGGTTCCTGCCTAGGCAATCCTGGCCCGGGTGGCTATGGCGCTGTCCTGGTCTATGGCGATCACCGCAAGGAGATTTCCGGTGGTTTTCGGCTGACCACCAATAACCGGATGGAGCTGATGGCCGCCATCATGGGGCTGCGCACCCTCAATGCGGCCTGCCAGGTACGGCTCACCACCGACAGCCAGTATGTGCGCCAGGGGATCACCCAGTGGATCATCGGCTGGAAGAAGAAGGGATGGATGACCTCAAACCGCCAGCCGGTCAAGAACGTCGATCTCTGGAAGGAGCTGGATGCGGAAGTGGCCCGCCATCAGATTGAATGGCTCTGGGTCAAGGGACACTCGGGTCACCCCGAGAATGAACGCTGCGATGAGCTGGCGCGCGATGCCGCCAGTGGCAAGCAGCTCGCCGAAGACACCGGCTATCAACCCTGATCCCGCCTGTCAAAGGGTGACGAGCGTCTTTGACCCGAGCGGTCGCGAGTCGCTCGTCGGGATATGGTTTACCAGCCCTGACGCGCCATGCCCGGTGCCGCTATCGACTCAGGCAAACGCCAGCGACGGCGCACCGGGATAAGTGGAAAACGCCGCTTGCGCGCCGCTATCACATAGACGGATGCAAAAGGTCTGAAATAATCCCGCCCCACGCTCTCCCGCCACCAGCCAATCCGGCTCTGCTTGCTCATGAACGAATAGCCGAAGCGCTCATCAAACATCACCTCGCAACCAAGCAGTTGCAACCAGTCGGTGACCCGCGCCGGGGTGAACATGCGGGCCGACCAGGGCAGATGTTGACGCAGGAAAGGCAGACAATGACCGATACCGACCAGACTGAGCGGGTTATAGCCGCTGACGATGAGCCAGCCATCGTCGGTCAGCACACGTTCGGCTTCACGCAGCACCTGATGGGGATCGGGCGAGAAATCGAGACAATGGGCGAGCAAACAGGCATCCACGCTGCCGGTTCGTACCGGCAAGGCCAGTGGATCGCCCTTGAGATCCAGCAGCCGACCACTGATCGCCACTCCTATCTGGTGGCGGATGGAAGAGCAGCCACAGGATAGCTCGGCGCTCAGGGCGCCGACTTTAAGCAGATGATAACCAAACAGATGTGGGCACCAGCTGTCGAGCCGCTCCTGGATCTCGGCAGCCACCCAGTCCCCCATGGGTAACGCCGACCAGCTGGTCGGGACCTCGATTTGTTGTTCGGTACGTGCCAACTGCATAATGGGGCTCAACTTGGGGTGCGAACGCCATCCAGTTATATAAGATACCCTCCCTAAAGAGAAGCTAACTCATGTATACCGTTATCACAGTTCCAGCCTTTACCGACAATTACATCTGGTTGATCAGACACGAAAATCACTGTCTGGTGGTCGACCCGGGCGATGCGGCCCCCGTGCTGGATCGGCTGGCTGCACTGGACTTGCAGCTCGATGCCATCCTGCTGACTCACCACCATCAGGATCATGTGGGTGGCGTCACCTCCCTGCTCACTCACTTCCCTCATGCAAGACTCTATGGCCCCAAACATGATCCCATGCCCGATCACCACGGTCAGTGGCTCGATGACGGGGATCAGATCAACTGGCATGGCCTGAGCCTGGATGTCATCCACGTGCCCGGCCATACCCTTGGCCACATCGCCTACCACGGCAATGGCATGCTGTTTTGTGGTGATACGCTCTTCTCCGCCGGTTGTGGTCGCCTGTTCGAAGGGACCCCAGCCCAGATGCATGATTCGCTGCAACGGCTCGCCGCCCTGCCCGACGACACCCTCATCTATTGTGCCCATGAGTACACCCTCTCTAATCTGCGTTTCGCCTACGCGGTTGAGCCTGACAACAGGGCGATCCAGCAGCGGATCGGGCTGATCAGCAAACTGCGCCAGCAGGGCCTGCCGAGTCTCCCCTCCCGGCTGGGTGATGAGCGTGAGTTCAACGTTTTTCTGCGTTGCGAACAGGATTCCGTGAAATTTTCTGCTGAGAAACACGCCTTAAAATGCTTGGAAAATCCAGAGGATACCTTCGCCGTGCTACGCAGCTGGAAGGACGTTTTTTGAACAAACCTTGATCAGAGGGCCATTGCCCCTTATGATGCCAGCTGTTTTTCAAGAGATGACCTGAGCGAGATGAAGGTACGAACGGCCTTATTGGCGGCGCTGTTTCTCAGCGGCTGCCAAAACCTGAGCCATCAGGATGACCGGGCGCTAACGGCAATCGAGCCGATCAAGTCCCCCCAAGTCAACAAAAAAGCGTATAAAAAACATTCTGCGCGCTTCCTGTTCGGTGACGAACAGATAGACGAACTGGATGACACCGAGAACCTGTGGGTGCGTATCAGCGATGATATGCAGTTTGATCCGCAGGAGAACGACCGTGTCCGCCAGCAGCGTGATTGGTTACTACGCAATGATAAGCATCTGGCGACCATTGCCAGCCGGGCTGAGCCCTACCTGTATCTGATGGTAGAGGAAATCGAACGGCGTGAGCTGCCAATGGAGCTTATTACCATCCCCATGATCGAGAGCATGTTCGATCCCCACGCCCGCTCCCGCAGCAATGCGGTCGGTCTGTGGCAATTCGTCCCTGCGACCGGCAAGAACTTCGGCCTGCGCCACGACAGCTGGTATGACGGCCGCCGCGATGTATTGGCTTCCACCAATGCCGCGCTGGATTATCTGGAGTACCTGAACCGCTTCTTTGATGGTGACTGGCTGCAAACCCTGGCCGCCTACAATGCCGGTGAAGGGCGCGTGCGCAATGCCATAGTCCGCAATCAGAAGGCCGGTCGTCCAACCGACTACTGGTCCCTCGATCTGCCCCGTGAGACCCGGATGTATGTGCCCAAGATCCTGGCCATGGCTGACATGATCCGCAACGCGGACAAATACAATGTCAGCCTGCCGGTACTGGCCAACAAGCCGCAACTGCGGGTGGTCAACACCGGGGGCCAGATCGATTTGAACGTGGCCGCCCAGCTGGCAGGTCTGCGCCCGGCACAGTTGAAAGAGGTCAATCCGGCCCTGAGCCGCTGGTCGACCTCGCCTCAGGGCCCCTACCGCCTGCTGGTACCGGTCGAATATGCCGATACCCTGGAACTGGCCCTGGCCGATCTGCCCCAGAGCGAGCGCATCCGCACCCGCTCCTATCAGGTCACCAGTGGCGATACCCTCTCCCGCATCGCCCAGAATCACGGGGTGAGCGTGCAGCAGCTCAAGCTGGCCAACAATCTGCGTGGCAACAATCTGCGCCGTGGCCAGACCCTGATGATCCCGACCGGTGGCAGCAAACAGGTCACCAGCCAGGCAGCCCAGAGCAAGTCGCAGCAGATTGCCAGTCGCAGCGGCAGCAAGATCCAGTACAAGGTGCGTTCTGGTGACAATCTCTGGAGCATCAGCCAGGCACACGGGGTGACCCATGATCAGCTGGCCAAGTGGAACGGTCTCGATGCCAAGTCGGCCCTGAAACCCGGCATGAAGCTGGTGGTCTGGCCCAAGCAGGGCAAGAGCAGCAACAAGTCCATGGTCTATCAGGTTCGTCGGGGTGACTCCCTCTCCTCCATCGCCGCCCGCTTTCAGGTCGCCGTGATGGATGTGATGCGCTGGAATCAACTTGGCAAGAGCGACTACCTCAAGCCGGGTCAGGAGCTGACCCTGTTTGTGAAGAACAACAGCTGAGCCGCCGTCACTTCATAAAAAACACCCCGCCAAGTGCGGGGTGTTTTTTTATCGGTGCAGACTGCTGATGCAGCCGAGGGCCATCAGGGAGTGATGGCCTGGGCCGCGAAGCGCGCCATGATGGGATTGTGATCCGAGGCGTCGGTCGCCGGGCTGCTCACTTCCACCAGGTCCAGATTGCGGTAATAGAGGTGATCCAGCGGACGGCCAAACGCGGTACGGCGCAGATCCGGCACAGGAATGGCTTCCTGCAACCCCAGCTCGCCCACCAGCTTGTTCAGCCAGAATTCGCGCTTGTCGCTCCAGGTGTTGAAATCCCCCGCCAGAATGACAGGGCCCTGATGGCGATGAATGAGGGCGGTCAGATCGTTGAGCTGCTCGCGGAAGGTGGCCATGCCCAGTTCGAAGTTGACCGCATGCAGGTTCACCACCAGCACACCGTCAGGATCGCCCTGCAAGGGGTACAGGCTGACTAGGCCGGACTTGGGAATGCGTAGCAGAGGCTCGGGCGAACGAACGCCGCAGACGAAGGCCTGTGGAGTTTTGGCGACCGTCATGACACCAAACGAGACGCCACCCTGGGTGAATGCCTGCAACTGTTGCCACTGGAACTCACCGGCCTTGAGCCACGCCAGCATGTCCGGGCGGGTCGCAGACTCCTGCAGCAGCACTAGATCCTGGGATTTCGCATACTCGTCCAGCCCCTCGCGCCAGTTTTTACGCTGACCCTTGTAGAGGTTCCAGACGGTGATGCCAAACTCGCGAGGCAAGGCGGTTGACGCCAGCGCCACCAGCGGCGGCTTCTGGCAATTGACGCCGGGAATGATGCCCTGCGCCGTCACCAGATGATCCTGATCCGGCACCTCGAAACAGCCGACCAACCCCAACGTCAGCAGCGACGTTCCCAGAATGCGATAACTATTTTTCATTGGCTAACAACCACCTGCCTCTGCATTGTGTCATGACCATCACAAATGTCATCGCAGCCAACTAGGCTCATGATTCGTGTCCGGCCCGGCGCATCCAGAAGGAATTCAACGATGGCGAGACAGCACCAGTACCGCGTGACATTTTATGATCAACAAGGAAATTGTCATCAAGTGGAGCTTTCCACCGTCTATCAGATCAGACGGGATCCCCAGTGCGATCTCTGCCTGTTCGACACTGAGCAGTGTGTCGGCTCGGAAGAGATGCTGGAACGCATGATACGGCAAAAAACCGGCTTTGAGCAGGAAATATCCATCATCAACGCCCGACTGATCTGAGCCGGATCAGACTGGAACCGGGCGGGATTTGCCCTGATCGTCAATGGCGACGTAGGTGAAAATCCCCTCGGTCACGCAGTAACGCTGGGCTTCGTTTGCACGCAGCACCGGCTTGACCCAGACCTCCAGTTTAAGGCGCATGGAGCTGCGGCCAATCTTCAGGCAACGCCCGTAGCAGCACACCACATCGCCTACCTTGACCGGGCTGTGAAAGGTCATACCCTCGACGGAAACGGTACAAATACGTCCTTTTGCCAGCTCCTTGGCCATGATGCCCCCACCTATATCCATCTGGGACATGATCCAGCCCCCGAAGATGTCGCCATTGGGGTTGGTATCGGCTGGCATTGCCAGGGTTCTCAGCAACAGCTCCCCATCGGGGTGACGTCTTGTATCTACCATCATTACCGCTCTCTCTATCATGGATGGCGGCATGATAGGGGGCGAGCCCCGCCTTGGCAAACCTCAATTGCCCCGCAGCCCCAGCCTGCCGGGGCCCTGGAGTCGCATGCCACCCCGTGAGCAAGCCGGACACGCCTCAGTGGCCCCCTGCAGCCAGCTCGGCAAACCAGTGGGCCGGATCGGGCCAGCGATAGGCAAAACCGAGTTGCTCACAGATGCGCTGACCCTCGACCGGGGCAAAGATCCCGGCAGGCTCGATGAAAACGGGTACCGGCAAGCCGAGCTGGCGTGCTGCAAAGGGATAGAACTGCTCGCGGCGTGGATGGACCGGCGCACTCAGGTTGTAGGCATCGCCATCCTTGCCTTGTGCCAGCATCAGCTGGCAAGCGGCCACCACATCATCCAGATGCACCAGGTTCACCGCCTGCCCCCCCCCCTCCAGAGTCTTGCCCGCAAGGAAACGCCCAGGATGGCGATCAGGGCCGTACAGGCCGGCGGGACGCAGCACCATGGCGCACTCAAAACCTGCGTCCAGCACCGCCTGCTCGGCGGCCAGCATCCGCATCCCGCGGGCGTGGGCAGGAGCCGGCTGTTCATCCTCCCCCTGCCCAGGCGCCCATACCGAGGTGGCGCTCACGAACAATACCCGCTGCACACCCGCAGCCTTTGCCAGCTGGCACAGGCGGGCGATGGCCGCCGGATAATCCTCCGTCTTGCTCGGTGGCACGCAGATCACCAGCTCGCGGCAGTGCAACGGCAAGGCGTCCAGCTGGGCAGACAGCTGCAGCGGCCAAGCCGCTACCCCTTCGGCCGTCAGGCGCGTGGCCTTCTCGGCCGAGCTGACCGTCACCACCACGGCCTTGCCTTGCGCCTGCAGCGCCCGAGCCAGCGGCAGCCCCAGCCAACCGGCCCCCACTATCCCCGTCTGCTGTCTACATTCTGTTGTCATTGGCAAAAATCCTGGCAAAAAAAAAACGGCCATCCATGATGACCGTCGAAAGTAACGAAGGAAATAGCTGGATTGACCAGTTACCTCCCACAGCGGGAAAATCGGGAGCGCAGGCTCCTAATTCGTGGGGCCTATGCTAGTGGCAGGCAGGCCAAAAAGCTTTGAAGCGGATCACAGTTGAAAAGGATTTCTGAAAACGCTTTCAATTTTTTGGCTGCGCATCGACGAAGAATTGGCCCATTCAGGGCCAATTCTGTCTCGTCAGGCGACGGATTCGCGTCTGACCAGCTCGGCTTCGAACTTGAGCGTCAGCCCGTCGACCGGCTTGTGATCCAGCAGGCGCAGCGCCAGCTCGGCCGCCCGTCCCCCCATCTCCTCGATGGGATAGCGCACAGTGGTGAGCTTGGGGTAGATATAGCGGGCATAGGGTATGTCATCGAAACCCACCACAGAGATCTGCTGCGGTATCTTGTAGCCGCGCTCCAGCAGGCAGGAGATGGCACCCGCCACCATGGCATCGTTGAAACCGAGCACGGCGGTAAATTCGACGCCCCGCTCCAGCAGCTCCCCCATGGCCACATAACCGCCATTCTCATCGGCGAAGGCACGACCAATCAAGGCAGGATCCAGCTCGATGCCCGCCCGTTGCAGGGCGTGACGGTAACCCGCCATCCGCTGCTGGCCGTCGACAAACTCTTCATCATCCGAGGTCACGAAGGCTATCTTGCGGTGACCCGCATCCAGCAGATGCTGGCAGGCGGTGGTGATGCCGGCCTGGTTGTCCAGCCAGACACAACGGTCCTCGGACCCCGGCACCTGGCGGTTGATGAAGACGATGGGAGTGTTGCCGGCCACCAGCTCGCTCAGCTCCTCGTCGGGCAGCGCCTTGCTGTGCAGGATTAGCGCATCGCACTGGCGCTGCAGCAGCGCCTGGATGGCGTGACGCTCGCGCACTGCATCGTGGTTGCCGGACATGACGATGGTGAACTTGTCCGCCTTGTCGACCATGGTCTCTATGCCGCGCATCATCTGGGCAAAGAAGGGGCCGCCACACAGGTCCCCCACCAGCACGCCGATGCAGTTGGACCGCTTGCTGACAAGTGCCTGGGCAAAACTGTTGGGACGAAAATTCAGTTCCTTCATGGCCGCCAATACGGCCTCACGCTTTTCTGGTGCCACCTGCGCCGTGTTGTTGATCACCCGCGACACAGTTGAAATGGACACATTAGCCAACCGAGAAACGTCTTTAATCGTTGCCACTATCAATTCCTTTGTTGGGGAAGCCTGTCTGTGTTGATCGAGCGATTATATCGAACCTGTCAGACCAAGACGTGGCGCCCGATCACCTGACAGGTTTCCTTTTGTAACAAAACCTTATGGGATAATAACCATTTTGGGGAAGGAAAGGGAATCTAGCAGCCGCCGGGGCGGCTGCCGTCTCAATAAGCGTGACTCAGCTCGCGATCGGACATGAAACGCAGCGGCTGCTGCAGCTTGTGCTGATAGATGAGATCGAACGACAACACGTTCTGCACATAGTTGCGCGTCTCCTTGTAGGGGATGCTCTCGACCCAGACATCCATTGGCTTGTCCGCACTCTGGTCGCGCCAGCGTTTGACCCGGCCAGGCCCGGCATTGTAGGCCGCGGCGGCCAGAATGCGGTTGCCGTCATACACATCCAGCAGCCGCTTGAGATAGGCGCTACCAAGGCGGATATTCATGGCGGGATCGAACAGCTGTTGCTCGTTGCGATAGGGCACCCCCAGCTTGCTGGCGGTCTCCCTGGCGGTGGCCGGCATCAGTTGCATCAGACCACGCGCCCCAACCGGCGATTGCGCCAGCGGATAGAGGGCGCTCTCCTGACGGGAGATGGCGTAGAGCAGGCTGGTGTTCATGGTCCGCTCCTGCGCCATTTGGGAGAAGGTACGCTTGAGTGGCAGCGGGAAGCGCAGGTCGAGCGCATCCCAGGCCTCAGCCCGGATGCTGGCCAGGATCGCCAGCTCATGCCAGCCCTGATTGAGGGCGATGTGACCAAACTCGATGCGCTGGGCCACGGGGTTGCGGTCCATATTGTGGATCCACTCAGCGCGCGCCGCCGTGATCTCGTTCATGTCCAGCAGCTCGCGCACCCGCAGCAGGAAGGGCCAACGGGCGCTGGCGGTGCGCCAGTCCGGCACCTGCTTTACTGCACTCTGGTTCTTCATCCGATAAGGTACACCACTGCGCTGCGCCGCCATGAAGCCGTAAAAGCCACGCAAGTTGGCGGTTTCCAGATAAAGATCCCGCGCCGGTTTCTTCTGACCCTGCACCTCCAGCGAGCGGGCCAGCCAGTAACGCCAGCGATCCTCCTTCTGCAGGGCGATGGGCATGCGCTTGACCCAGCCGGAGAGCCCGCGCCAGTCCTGCTCCCAGATGGCGAGCCGGGCCCGCAGCTCCAGCAGATCAGGATCGACCAGCCGCACGACGGTGGCATCCACCCAGCCGCGCTGGGCAGTGGCACGATCCAGCAGCAGACGGCGAGCCACGGCTCGCTCCACCGGTTTGAGCTCTGTGGGGGTCAACCCGAAGCGCGTGCGCATCGCGGGCAATTGGCCCAGCACGGATTCGGGCTGCTGATTGGCATAACGGGCCAGGCCTAGCAGCAACAGCCGCTTTGAGGGGGCCGAGGTGGAGAAATAGGCCGGGTTCATCGCCTTGGCGGGCTGCTCGAACAGGGTGATCATCTGATCGCCATAAGGCTGCATGCCGCTGCCAAGCTGAGCGCCGAGATGGCGGATCAGATTCGGGTTCTCCGCTTCAAACGCCAAGGTCATGCGGGTCCAGATCTTCTCCTGGGTGCGCAAACCGGCCTGCTGCCAGAGCTGGAACAAGGGGGTACAGGCATCGGGACGAGACTGGCCGCTGAGCCAGAGCTTGCCCGCCTCCTGCAAGGCCTGCGTCTGCTGCCCCGTGTAGTAGCGCGCCTGATAGTGCATGCAGAGCAGATCGGTGGAACTTGGCTTGGACGGGTAGAAGCGCAGGAACTGGGACCATTGCTGGCTCTGGGCCAGATAGGTGAGGTAGCTGCGTTCCAGCCGGTTGGATTGCGGCGTATCACCGTGCTGTCGGATGAACCGGGTCACGTCGTCATACTCTGCCGCCCCAGGCCGGAAGGCCAGCTGGTAGTAATCCAGATAGGGCAACAGCGGATAATGGGTCAAACGGGCACGAATTTGCTGGAAACGGGCCTGATCGTCGGCACGTACCGCATCATAGGCCTGTCGATAGAGAGACTGCTCCATGGTTTGCGCCGCGACTTGCGCCAGCAGCCCTGGCACGCACAGCGCCGATAAAATGATTCCCTGCACGGCTTTCACGAAAGACTTCTCCCTTGAGAGGCAATGCCACCGCCCGCTGGCGGTGGTCTTGTATCCCCTCATTCTATCCGTTAACGCCCAGAGCTACAGCTCGCTCACCACACTATTTTTCGCGCCTGAAACGGCGCCATCAAGGCGGGCAAGACGTTTGACGTAACGTTCCAGATAGGGGACAGGCAGCGGCTTGGAGGCCAGGTAGCCCTGATAGAAATGGCAGCCCTGTGCCTGCAGAAACTCCAGCTGCTGGCGTGACTCCACCCCCTCTGCCGTCACGTTGAACCCCATGTGACGCGCCATGGCGATCACCGCCTCGACGATGGCCATGTTGTCGCCATCCTTGGGAATGTCCTGAATGAAGGAGCGATCTATCTTGAGTTCATTGGCCGGCAGCCGTTTGAGGTAGCTCAGGGAGGAGTAACCGGCACCGAAATCATCGATGGCGAAACTGATGCCGAGCACCTTGAGTTCGCTCATCTTGCTGATGGTGTCTTCCGCATGGCCGAGCACCACTGATTCGGTGATCTCCAGATTCAGACACGCAGGATCCATGCCGGTGGCGGCCAGCACGTCGTGAATGCGCTCGACAAAATCGGTGGCATGGAACTGCTTGGCACTGACATTGACCGAGAGCTGGGGGATATGAATGCCGTTCTCTTCCCACAGCACATACTGGGCGCACGCCTCGTGCAGCACCCAGTTGCCGATGTCGACGATGAGATCCGTCTCCTCGGCGATGGGAATGAACTCGGCGGGCGAGACCAGTGCCCGCCCAGGCGGTTGCCAGCGGATCAGCGCCTCGACCCCTATGATGTCCCCCCCTTCCACCATGTGCTGCGGCTGGTAGTAGAGCGTCAGCTCCTGCTGACTCAAGGCATTGCGCAGCTCGTTGTGAATGAGCAGCCGACGATCAGCCTGTTGTTGCATAGAGGCATCGAAGAAGCGCCGGGTCTTGCGGCCCGCCGATTTGGCCTGATACATGGCGGTATCCGCCTGCTTGAGCAGATCGTCCACCCCCTGCTCACGGCCGGGGAAAAGAGTAATGCCGACGCTGGCGCCAATGTGCAACACCTGCCCGCCATGGGTGTAGGGGGCGGCGATCTCGCTGATGAGCCGCTCGGCGATGAGGTCGGCCTGCATTTCCGCCTGGGGCGGGCTGGCCGACAGCGAAGGCAGCAGCAGCACGAATTCGTCGCCACCCAGCCTCGCCAGGCAATCCCCCTGGCGCACCAGCCGTTTGAGGCGAGTGGCCACCTCTTTGAGCAGCCAGTCGCCGGTGGCGTGACCCAGGGAGTCGTTGATGGTCTTGAAGTGATCCAGATCGATGAACAGCAGGGCCCCGATCAGGTTATCGCGGCTTGCCTCGCTGAACGCCTGCGCCAGGGTTTCGTGCAGCTGGCGGCGGTTGGGCAGGCCGGTCAGCTCGTCGTAGTAGGCGAGATCCTGGATGCGGCGCTCGGCCTCCTTGCGCTCGGAGATGTCTTCGAAACAGATGACGAAGTGGCTGATCACCCCCTTGTCATCCTGCACGGGCGTGACGATTTCCCACTGGGGATAAATGTGGCCATCGACATGCAGACGCTGGGTCTCTCCCTGCCAGCGGCTCAGGGTGTTGAGCTCATAGCCCAACCCACCCAGCCCTGACCAGAGGTCATTGCCAAGATGCAGGCCTATCACCCGCTGGCTGTCAAAGCCGGTGATCTGGCTGAAGGCATGGTTGACCCGCAATATCTTGAAGTCGGGATCCGTGATGATGATGCCTTCATGGGTTTCGAAGGCTACCGCAGAGAGCCGCAGCTGGGCATCGCTCTGCAACCGCTCCAGCTCGGCCACCATGCGCACGGAGAAAATGGTCAGCACTGAATCCAGGTTGGGGATCTCTATCTCGCCAGAGAAGAGCAGCGCCAGATGGCCCAGGATCTGACCGTGTCTGTCAAACAGCGGCTGGGCGTAATAACGCTGCCCCGCTTTCAACTGCGGATTGAGCTGGCAATCGGCCTCGATGGTGACAACGCAGGCCTCACCACGCAGATAGACCTGCTGGCAAGGCATGCCCGCGAGTTCGTACTCCTTGAGGTCGATCCCGTGACAGGCCAATACCTTGAGGCGATCGCTGCTGGTACGCTCCGCCAGCCAGACCGCATCCGCGACCAGAATATGGGCGAGTTGGTTGATCAGGGTATCAAAAAAGTCGAGCCCGGTTCTGGCGGAGAGCGCCTGGGCCAGCTGGGCCAGCAGGGGATCTTGCAGCAGGGGGAGCTGCTGGGAGAGTTCGGCGGGCAGCGGCGTGCTGCGGGTGGTATCGAGCGGAGCCAGCCAGCCACAGCATACCTGCTGGGCAGAGACGTACTGGCCGCTCCAGAGCACATGGCGCACCTCGCCATTCTCGTCCATCAGGTGACCGATGAACTGCGCTGGCTGGCGTGAGTGGTAGAGTCTGGAGAGAAAATCAGAGAAGCCAGGTTCATCGTCCACGGCCAGCTGCCCGGCCCATGGGTGTGCCCCCTCCCCTTGCCATAGCTGGTAAGAGGCATGATCGGACAGACTCCACTGCTCATGTTGCCGATCATAAAACCACATCATCTGAGTGGCCTGCTGTTTCATCTACTACTCCAACACCACGACAACCACGTTCAATACCCTGACAACTTGATAGAGCCCACAACCCCCTCTCGCACTACGGGCATAGCGCGATACGTGAAGAGTGCGAAAGAGGCGAGACTATGCGGTGAAAACCGGACATGAGGTCGACATGCGGCGCTGCCAAGAGGGGACAGAAACGATCCAAGTTTCCCCATACTGCCTGCCAGTTTCATGGAGCTCAAGTGCTTTTTGGCGCAGAACGGGAAAAGATCACAATTTATAAGTCGCATGATAGTAAAGGATTCATTTCGTGACCAAGATCACATTTCAATATTCCACCATGAGTAATCTGAAGGTGAAGACACAAGCAAGACGACCCGAAGGGGGCCAATATGAAAATCGAAATTACCAGCAAAATCATCGACATCACCCCGGCTATCCGCGAGCGCATTGAATCCCGCTTTGAAAAGCTCGAACGTCTTCAGGTGCCTCTTATCACACCCCATGTGATTGTCTCCAAAGAGCGTCTGATGTTTATCGTTGAAGCCAGTGCTGGCATCCCCAACGGCAAACTGTTTGCCCAGGCAGAACACGAGGATATGTACGCCGCCATCACCGAACTGGGGCAAAAGCTGGAACGTCAGCTCAACCGCCATATCGAAAAGCCCATGGCTCGTCGTGCGGCCGCCAGTACCAAGGAAGTCGTACCCCAGGCGGATGAAGCCGACGCATAATCTGCCGCACATCACACGAATCAAGTACCAAGGCGGGATCTTCCCGCCTTTTTGCATCCTGACGCTGCCGCGAGTCGATGACCCCCTCCTTGCCCCGTCTCAGCTTAACCAGTGCAGGCGGGCATCCACCCCCTGTTGCAGCGCATCCAGTATTGGCAGCATGAGCAGCGGATCGTCACACCTTGGTTGATCCGCCAGCTTGCGTTGCCAACGCTCGCGACCCAGGGGCGAGAGGTTGTCATACACGGCGGGATCCAGCGCCGGCTGCGGGCCGAGCAAGGGCGGCGAGCGCAGTGCCAGCCAGAGCCTCACATCCACCATGGAGCCTCCCTGCTGCAACCGTTCGTTGAGTCGCACGCCCTCCCCATCGTCCTCCCCCCCTTGCAGGGGGGCCACCGCCGATAGCTCAAAACGGCCGCGCCAGTCCTGGGGCTCAGGTCTGGACACGGCCGCCGGATCGAACCAGGGCTGCTCCTCCACAGCGTCGGTCAGCAGGGCCAGGTGCAGACGAAAGTCAGCCCTGTCGCCGTGCTGGAGATCCCGGTTGAGACGTTGCCCCAGTTGGGCCTCGTCAACCAACAGCTGATCACGTATTGCGCTGGGTAGCATGAGATAACTCTTGGAAATGGTGGTTTCATCGCTTATCGGCCGCAAATCGGATCCTGTGAGCAGGAAAAATCCCGCCAAGGGGTTCACAACAGCGGAAGATCTGTTAGTATGCGCCTCGCACTTGTGGAGGGGTTCCCGAGCGGTCAAAGGGATCAGACTGTAAATCTGACGGCTCTGCCTTCGAAGGTTCGAATCCTTCTCCCTCCACCATTTCAAGTGCAATCGCGGCGCGAGTCGTGGATAAAAATTGGTAATACCCCGTGGAGGGGTTCCCGAGCGGCCAAAGGGATCAGACTGTAAATCTGACGGCTCTGCCTTCGAAGGTTCGAATCCTTCTCCCTCCACCACCCTTCAGAAAACCCGGCCTGCGCCGGGTTTTCGCATTTCTGGCCAGCCGCGACCGGCCTGGGCCGCATGCAACAACGCACATAAAAAACGGGAGGCCTGGGCCTCCCGTTTTGCATTCAGCTGCCCTACAGGGTGAAGCGATAGAAGATGTCCACCGCCTGGGCCACCCCGCTCATGGCCTGCAGGTAGAGTCTGGGCATCAGCTCGTAGCGCAGCTTGAACTCAGCGATGGGGCTGAACACCCCGACCCCGTACTGGAACTGCAAGCCGGGCAGCAGATAGGCCGACAGGGTCACCTGGGTATTGTCACCGCTGCCGGCGGTATCGAGGGCCACATCGCTCATGCCAAGGGATTCCCCCAGGCTGGAGACAACGCCGTTGGCCTGGCTGACAGCACCGGCCACCAGCAAACCGTTGAAGCCGCCATCCTCGCCACTGGTCTGCAGCCCCTTGCCGCGCAGCAGATAGGAGAGCTGCTCGGACTGGGCCATCTGCGGCTCCGAGTAGACGGTGATCTTGGGCTTGCTCGCCGGCCCCGTCACCCGCACCCCGACCGTCACCTTGTCCTCTATGGTATCGGGATCCCGATACGCCTCTATGTTGAGGAAGGGCTGATCGAGGGGGCCGGAGAAGAGGATCCGACCATCCTTGATGATGAGGTTCTGGCCATAGGCCTTGAAGCGGCCATCGTTGAGCACCAGCTGGCCGTTGCCCGCCAGCGGCCGGGACGGCTCCTGGCGGATGTTGATGCCCCCCCCCACCTTGGTCTTGAGGCCCATGGCCTCCAGCCGCACGTCATCGCCGAGCCGGATCGCCAGCTTGATCGCCATCGGCAACGGCGCAGTCTTCGGCAGTGGCGGCAGATCGTCATAGACCACAGTCACGTCGTCGGAGACGGCCACCGCACTCTCGGGCAGGCTCTTGACCAGGATCCGCGCCCAGGGAATGTCGACCTGACCCGTGATCAGGGTCTCCTCTCCCAGCGAGATGGCGATGTCGGGGGAGACCCGCACTCGTCCCATGCCAGGATACTGGGCCTCCAGCTCCTTGCCCTGAATGGTGAGGCTGCCGCTGACCGGCATCCTGGCCCAGCTCAGCCAGCCCCCCAGCGCCAGCGGGCCCTTGCCCACCAGCATGGTACCGTCGAGCTCGGCCCGGTTGCCTTCGATCTTGAGCCGGGTCACCAGCTTGGAGAGGGTCACCATGTCGGAATGGGTCTGCACCTCCCCATCCAGCAAGTTGAGCTGGCCAAACAGCAAGGGGGCGGCCAGGGTGCCATCGAAGCGGGCATCGGCGGAGATGATCCCCTGCAGGGAGCGCACCTCGGGGATGAGCGGGGCGAAGGTGGTCAGCTTGAGGTCGTAAAACTTGAGCTGACCCGACAGCTGGCCACGGCCGGACGGATCCTTGATCAGCAGATCGGTATCGATAGTGCCTATCTGTTTGGAGACGAAATCGAGCCGGATCGCCGCCTGCTGGCGCTCGAAATCGACCCCAAGCTCGAGGCGCTGGTAGTCGGTCTTGAGCTCATCGGCGACCAGGGTGCCCGGCGTGGTACGCACTGTGGCGTGCAGGGTCGGCTGGTTGCCTCGCCAGCTGGCCCGGCCATCGGCGGAGAGCACCGCCAGCCAGCGGAAGTTCTCCGGCAGCCAGGGGCGCAGGCGCTTGAGATCGAAGCCGCTCAGGGCAAATTCGAGGCTGCCCTGCTGGGCCGACACCTGGCTGCCCTTGATGCAGAGGCTTGCCCCCTGGGATCCCAGGCAGAGATCCCCCATGGTCAGCCGCTGGCGCGGCAGATCGAGGTCGAGCGCCCAGGGGGCGGTCAGCTCCCAACGGCGCAGCGGCGTCTTCAGCTTGAGTTCCGACAAGGCGCCGCGCCAGCGATCCCCGCGCAGGCCACCGCTCAGGTTGAGGTTGGCCGCCACAGGATCGCCCTTCATGGTCAGCGACAAGACATGCTGATTGAGGTCACCGTTCAGGTTCAGGGCCAGCTGGCTGAGCGCGTTGGCCCCCTGTGCCAGGCTCGCCACCGTCAGCGCCAGCTCGCCGGCCGGCTTGTCGCCGACCAGGGCATTGCCCTTGATGGCGATCCCTTTCAGATCCGTGCCCGCATAGTAGAGCCGGCTGGCGGCCAGTTCAGTGGTGACCCTGGGCGCCTGCTGATTGCCGGTGAGGCGCACCTGCCCCTTGATGTCTCCCTTCAGGCCGGGGTAGAGCCCGGCCAGGTTGGGGGCATCGATATCCGCATCCAGCTTCCAGGCCTGCTGACTGAGGCTGCCCTTGGCCTGCAGCTGGTTGGGGCCGCTTTGCAGCGCCAGCGCGGGGATGGTCCACTCCATCTTGTCATTGCCGCTCGCGCTGCCCTTGATGGCCAGCGGATACTGGTTGAGCTTGCCATCCACCTTCAGCTCGGGCAGTTGCAGTTGCCAATGGCCGGCTTCATCGAGTTCGAAACGGCTGGCAATCTTGCCCGCCAGGGAACCCTTGAGCTCGGGCACCAGCTCGGCCGGATTGATCCCCTTGAATTCTGTGGTGCCCTGCCAGCGCACTCCCTGGTTCCAGGCCAGCTTGCCATCGAGCTTGAGCTCCCCTTTCAGGGCGTTGAGCAGCAGGTTTATCTGGTTCAGTTGTGCCAGATCCCCCTTGCCCGTCAACGCCAGCTTGAAGGGGGGCACGTCCGTGCCCTTGCCGGCGGTATTCAAGGCAAACTGATAGCCGGAGAGCTTGCCCTTGGCGGTCAGGCTGCCCTTGTCCAGCTGATAGCTGGGCTCATCCTTGGTTGGCTGGTGCAGCGGCCAGCCGAGGCGCTTCCACTCCAGCCCCAGGTCAAACGGCAAGTCAGGGTTGAGGGCGGCCAATGACCCCTTGAGGTTGGCGGCCACAGGCCCCTTGGCTTGCAGCGCCAGCGCCAGCTTGCCTACCGAACCACCCAGGGTCAGGGTAGCCTGCTGCCCTTTGAGTTCGCCATCGAGCAGCCCCTTGCGGGCCTTGGCATCCAGGGTCAACTCGAGCGGATAGTCCTCGGTCAGCCGAACATGGCCCTTGAGCGCCAGATCCGCCATGGCATGGCGCAGGGAGAGCTCGCGCACCTCGATGCGCTCCTCTTTGGCACTGGCCGACAGCAGCAGGGTGTCGAGCCCTTCGATCAGCGCCCCTTGTTGATAGCGAAACGCCGTGGCCTGCAATCCTTCCAGCTGGATGGGGAAAGGCAGCCGGATGGCGGGCAGCTCGATGGGCGCCGCCTTGATTGCCTTCTGCGCCTTGCTCTCATCCGCCGGCTTCGCCTTGGCGGTGACAGGCGACTTGGCCGCAGCCTTGTCTTTGGTGGTTGCCTTGCCGGCAGCCGGTTTGGCGGCATCGGCAGCCGGCGTCTCGGCCAGAGTGACGTTCAGACCGTCCAGCACGGGCCCGCGCACTATGAGCCCCTTGCGACTGAGGGTGGCGCCTATGTCGAGGGACTTGAGCGTCACATCCACGCCGGGCACCGCCAGATCGAGATCCGCCACCTTGAGGCTGTCGACCTGGATCCTGAGGGGCAGCGGATGCCAGACGAAGGGCTCTGACGGCTCTTCCGGCACAGGCTCGGACTCGGCGACCTTGACCACGGGGTGGGTGACGTTAAGGGATTTGATCCAGAGCTTGCCCTGCAACAACTTGCCCAGATCCCAGTCCAGCACGGCGCGATCGACAGTGACATCCACCAGCTCGTCCTGCCAGCCGACCCCTTCCAGGGTCCAGCCATAACCGAGCTGGCCCGCCACCAGCTCCCCCTTGAGGGAGGGCAGCGCCGCCCTGGCCTGCAGCCACAGCCACTTGTTGCCCTGATGGGTGAAACCCAGCAGGCTGACGCCGATGAGCAGCAGGAAGACGAGCCCCATCAGCCAGAGAAAAATGCGTTTTACCCAGATCACAGCGCAGACCCCCGCGAAACATGCAGCCGCAGCGGCCAGGAAAGAGAACAGAGAGAATGAGTGGGTTCAAACCGGATCATAATTCAGGCCCCAGCGCGAAATGGAGCCGCAGCGGCTTGTCTTCCTCGGAAATGCCCACCGCCAGATCGAGCCTGACCTGACCTATGGGGGTGACCCAGCGCACGCCAACACCCGTGCCTATCTTCCAGGCCTCGCTGTAATCGACTGTAGCCGTCCCTCCATCCACGAACAGGGCGCCGAGCCATTTGTCGCTGAAGCGGTAGTTGTATTCGGCACTGGCGACGCTCACGTAACGGCCCCCCAGCAGCTTGCCGTCGCTGCCGCGCGGCGATATGGTCTCGTAGCCATAGCCACGCACCGTCTGGTCACCGCCGGTGAAGAAGCGCAGTGACGGCGGCACCAGCGAGAAGCTGTCCCCTATGATGGCGCCCTGCTCGGCCCGTAGCAGGAAGCGGTGATCATCGCCCAGGGTGCGCAGCCACTTGCTGCGCCCCCACACCCGCACGAAGCTGATGTCGGAACCCCAGTAGGGATCGGAAAACTCCAGGGTCAGCTGCTGGCGATCGCCCCAGTCAGGCACCAGACCGCCACGCACCCGCAGCCGCGACCAGGAGACACCGGGGATCAACAGCAAGCTGTTCCCCTCGTCGGCACCCTGGGTATAGATCTCGTTCTCGAGCCGGATAAAGACGTCTCTGTCCCAGCTCTCCGGCCGCCGCTTCCAGCGGTGCACGCTGACGGTGGTCAGGTCGGAGCGGGTATCGTTGTTGTCCTTGTATTGATAACCCGCCTGCAGCGAGTAGTAATCCCGCAGCGGGTTGCCCACCGGGATCTGGTAATCGAAGCTCAGCTCGGCCTCGGGCTGTGAAACCTTGGCGGTAGCGTTGAGGCGATGGCCATAACGGTTGACCCAGGGCTTCTCCCAGGTGGCGCTCATGCGCGGCCCCACATCGGTGGCATAGCCGATACCCGTCTCTATCTCGTGGTCGACCCGGTTGGAGAGGGTCACCTGCACCGGCACACGGTTGCCCTCGGCCTGGCTGATCATGGGCTTGATATCCACCTGCTTGAACAGCTTGGTGGAGGAGACATCCTGCGACATCTCGGCCAACCGGATCGCCAGATAGGGGTCGCCGCTCTTGATGTTGATGAGCGGCCGAATGAGGCGCAGCGCCTCGGGCGTAGCGTCGTAGTGGATCTCGCCAAAGTGATAGCGGGGGCCAGAGCGAAACAGTATGTAGATCTCGGCCGTGCCCTGATCAGGGAACACTTTGACCTGGCTCTTGCTGATCTTGGCGTCGAAGTAGCCGCGAGCCAGCCCCAGGTTGCCGAGATCCGCCTTGATGGATTCGTATTTGCCGTGGTTGAGGGGATCCCCTTCCTTCAGAGGCAGCTTGTCCAGCAACTCGCTGTAGATCTCGTCGCTGCCCGCGTCCCCTTCCAGCAGTATGTCGAGGCGGGAGATGATGACGGGCTTGCCCGCGTCCACCTCGATCACCACCCTGGTGGGGGCTTTTTTGTCGCGGCTCAGGGTGATTTTGGGCTGATAGTAGCCATAGACCTGCAGGGCTTTTTGCACGCTCTCGGTGATCTTGGCGCGGGCCGGGCGGTATTGGCGCTCCTGATAGACAGGCAGCGCATTGAGGTAGGCTTCGACGTTATCCTTGGTCTCCCCTCTCAGCCCCTTGATCTGATAGGTGAGTTTGGCCGCCATGACCGGCGTGACAAACAGCAGCAGACAGAGGCTCAGGCCCAGCGCGCGGAGCCCACGACGGAAAACCCGTCCGGGCGATGAGATCCCTGCAGGCAGGGGCGGATTGCATCCTGTCAAACGTCAATTTCCCCGAAGAACATGATTAAAATAATGCAATATTTAGAATGAATATGAGGCTCACTCGATGGCAAGCGCGCCTCATCCTAGCATATCCCCGGCGCAACATCAGAGCGGAGCGGCATCGAAATTCACCATATTATTGAAGCCTTTGCCGCTCGGCTTGCTCACTTTCCTCCCGCCTGCCCCACAGACTTATGCCATTGTGGGTAAAAAAGGGCCATTCCTCAGCCATCAGGCCATGACAGGCATCACAAACGGCTGTCCGTCTCGCCTCCCCCCTTGCGCCAACGCCCTCTCGCCGACGCGACATCAACTGTCGGCAACTGGTCAAGATGACGACGCCGGCCCGCTACCTGCCCCTGAGTCCCTGCCTTCCTCTTCGATCCAAAGCTTATTTAGATGATAAAAATCAACTGGTTGAATCTGAACAATCAAAGCCTCGTTCGCCTCAATCGATTTATCCCGCTGCCCCCCGCGGCTCGTCTCGCCCACACTGGGTTCATCTACCGAAGAAAACGCATCGCCCGCACCGGCGTCATGAGTCCAGGGGCCCGTCGCACCTGATGCTCTCAACCGAAGGAGACACATCATGCATGCACGCAGCGAACAGATGGCTGACTACATTGCCGACCGACTCGAGTTCATCACCTTTCTCGCCTGTTGCAGCGCCCTGCTGGCCCTGCTGACTGGCATGAACGGCCAGCAGGCACTGGCCTTTACCGCCCTCAATTTGCCATTCGGGCTCGCCATCCTGCTAGGCATGGCCATGCTGGCGCCATTGCCGGCGCACTGGCGCCTGCCGGGCATCACTCTCTTGCTGGCGGGCTGCGCCCTGGCCACCCTGCAACTGGGGGGCGACTGGCTCAACCCCTTGGCCATCTGGAGCCTGCATGCCCTGCTGGGGCTGGAGATCCTGTGGCAATCGCGTCCAAGAGCCCGCCTCGGCGCACGCGCCCGCAGTTAATCCCTGCATGGCGGCTGACGCGCGGCGGGAATTGGAGTAATCTTGCGCCCCGATTTGCCCGCCGCCGAGGAGCGCCAACATGAAGAAAGCCTGTGCCCAGCACATCCTGGTCAAGACAGAGAAGCAGTGTCTGGAGATCAAGGAGAAACTTGCCAAGGGGGCCGACTTTGGTCAGATGGCCAAGCGTTTTTCCACCTGTGCCTCGTCCAAACGTTCGGGGGATCTGGGGGAGTTTTCGAAGGGCGACATGGTCAAGCCGTTTGACGATGCCGTGTTCAAGGGCGAACTGCTGACAGTGCTCGGCCCGGTGCGCACCAAGTTCGGCTTTCACCTCATCAAGGTGCTCTACCGCAACTGATGGCTCAGGGCTCGGGTGTCAATACCAGGGGCCAGCCGCCGCAACGGCGGGCATAGAAGCCAAAGCGCCAGGGATGGCGCGCCGCCCAGTCCTCCATCTCGGGTGCCGGCGTGAAGCGGCTATCCTGCCAGAGCGATACCCGGCTCACGCGGCCATGCAGCGCCTGCCAGCGCGTCAGGCTCACCTGGGCCAGACGCCACTGATAGTCATCCCTGGGCAGCAGAGCCGGGACAAATTCCTGACCGCGATTGCAATATTGCCCGCCACCATCGTGCCCATCCACCAGCTGCCAGAAGACATTGAGCAGATCACCATAACCCACCAGGGCCGGATCGTAATCGATGCGCACCGCCTGGCGGCGCGCCGCCCCCTGTGCAGGCGTGGTTTCCTCGGGCAAGGGGATGACATAGCCGGGTTCGACCCGCGTCACCCCGGGCACGGCCTCATAGACGATCTCGGCGCGCCACATGTCCCCCGCCGCCAGCATTGCTGTATCTGCCCACAGCGAAGCGCTTGGGGAAATCAGCAGGATTGAGATAAATTTACTAACGTTATCAGTCAATTAAGTTTATCCTTCTGGGCACTTGTCCATCATAACCAGTGGATCCCCGTTATGCCCAGTTATTTGTGGTGGCCCCTGCTGGCCTGGTTGCTGCCCCTCGCTGGCGCCCTCGGCAGCCGCCTTCACCTCTGGCCCTGGTGGCTGGGGTTCGCCATCTGTCTGCTCGGTGCGCTGATATCGCTCCTATTGCTGGTCCGCCTGCCCTGGAGCCGGCGCAAGGTCCCGAGCCTGTGGGGGATAACCCCGCTGCTGCTGCCCCTGCTGTTGCTGGTGCAGGCACTGCGCATGCCACCGCTCAACGATGTCAGCACGGACCCCTATAACCCGCCGCCCCTGCGCTGGGCTGCCGAGCTGAGAACGGTGCAGGATCTGCCCATCAATGCGGCCCCCTTGAAAGCATTTGAGAGCAAACCCGGTCCTCTCTATACCAGTGCCTCCCCGATCGAGGTGATCACCGAGGCGAACGAGCTGATGGAAGAGTTGGGCTGGCAGGTGCGTCCGAGCCAGGATGGTCTCGATGCGGTGGCCACCACCAGCTGGTTCGGTTTTCAGGATGACGTGGCGCTGCGAGTCTTTGCCGGCCCGAAAGAGACCCGCATCGACATGCGATCGGCCTCCCGCCAAGGGCGCAGCGATCTGGGTACCAACCGGGCGCGGATCGAGGACTTTCTGATCCGACTCAACGAGCGACTCGGTCAGGCCTACAAACCCAATTTGAAGCAATAGAAGGTAATCAATGCGCGTCGAGGTCAAGCCCGATCGGGAATATGCCTGGTTTATCCGCCCCTTTTTCTGGCTGCAGAAACGCAACTACGGTCAGGTGCTGATCCCGGGCAAGTGCTGGGGCCGTTCGCCCCGGCTGTTCGCCGCCGTCGCCACCCTCTACGGCGTCATCAACCGCAAGCGCTCGCCCATCGATCCCGTGCTGCGATCCCTGGTGACGGTGCGGGTCTCCCAGCTCAACTGGTGCCGCTTCTGCGTTGACATCAACGCCATGACCCTCATCAAGCGGGCCGGCTCCAGCGCCAAGGTAGAGGCGCTGGCCAGCTGGCGCAGCAGCCCCCTGTTCGACGAGCGGGAGAAGGCGGTGCTCGACTACACGGAAGCCATGACAGGGCTGGATGGGGTGAGCGACGCGCAGGCTGCGCGCCTCAAGCCCTGGTTCGACGACGATGCCATGGTGGAGCTGACCGGCCTCATCGCCTTCCAGAACATGTCGGCCAAGTTCAATGCGGCCCTCGACATCGCCCCCCAGGGCTTTTGCCAGCTGCCGGTGCAACCCGAGCGCCCGGCCGCGCCACCCGATCAGCAACCCGGCAAGGACGCCTGATGACACGGGCCCGCCTGCTGCTCCTGCTGGTGATGGGGTGCCTCATCGGCACCTTCTTCGCCCTCGATCTTGGCCGTTACCTCAGTCTGGGCGCCTTGCAGGCCCAGCAGGCGGCACTGGCGCAATGGGTCGACACCCATTTTGTCGCCGCCGCCCTGCTGTTTGTCGCCATCTACGTGCTGAGCACGGCTCTCTCCCTGCCCGGCGCCAGCCTGCTCACCCTGGGCGGCAGCGCGGTATTCGGCATCGGCTGGGGGCTGCTGCTGGTCTCCTTTGCCAGCACCCTGGGCGCGACCCTGGCCTTTCTCAGCGCCCGCTTCCTGCTGCGCGACTGGGTCAGGGCCCGCTTTGGCGACAAGCTGGCCACCTTCCAGGCCGGGATGGAGAAGGACGGCACCTTCTACCTGCTGAGTCTGCGCCTCATCCCCCTCTTCCCCTTCTTTCTGGTCAACCTGCTGATGGGGCTCACTCCCATCAGAGTCAGTACCTACTACTGGGTGAGCCAGCTCGGCATGCTGCCCGGCACCTTCGTCTACGTGCTGGCGGGCAGCGAGCTGGCGACCCTCACCAGCACGGGCAACATTCTCTCCCCCGGCCTGATGGTAGCGCTGACCCTGCTGGGGCTGATGCCCTTCTTGATCAGGCGCGCCATGCAACAACTTGCCCTGCGCCGCCTCCATGCCCCCTATCGTAAACCTGCCCGTTATGACTACAACCTGCTGGTGATCGGGGCCGGCGCCGGTGGGCTGGTCACCAGCTATATCGCTGCCGCGGTAAAAGCCAAGGTGGCGCTCATCGAGAAGCACAAGATGGGGGGCGATTGCCTCAACAGAGGCTGCGTCCCCTCCAAGGCGCTGATCCGCAGCGCCCGCTTTGCCGCCGAGCAGCGCAGGGCGGACGAGCTGGGCTTTAGCCCAAGCCAATCCCGCGCCGACTTTGCTGCTGTGATGGAGCGGGTGGCCGCGATCATCAAGGAGGTCGAGCCCCACGACTCGGTGGAACGCTATCAGGGCCTGGGGGTGGAGTGTATTGAAGGCGAGGCGCGGCTGGTCTCCCCCTGGGAGCTGGAAGTGAACGGCCGGCGCCTTGCCAGCCGCCATATCGTACTCGCCACCGGCGCCAGACCCTGGGTGCCGGATCTGCCAGGATTGGCCGACGTGCCTTATCTCACCTCGGACAGTCTCTGGCAGCTGCGCACCCCGCCGCGCCGCCTGCTGGTACTTGGCGGTGGCCCCATCGGCTGCGAGCTGGCCCAGAGCTTCGCCCTGCTCGGCACCCCGGTCACGCTGGTGGAGCTGGCCGATCAGCTGCTGCCGCGCGAAGAGCGGGAGGTGGCCGATGCGCTGCAATCCCAGCTGACCCGTGACGGTGTCACCCTGCTCACCGGCTGGCGCGCCGAGCGGGTCGACTATCTGCCAGAGGGGGGGCAGGCATCGGACCCGCAGCCGCAATCAGCGGAAACGCAAAGCACCCTGCCCATTCGGCTGCAACTGCGCCGAGGCGATGAAGTGCAGGTAATAGAGGGGGATCAACTGCTGCTGGCGCTGGGCCGCGTTGCCAATGTGAGCGGCTTCGGGCTCGAAGAGCTGGGGGTGGAACTGGCGCCCCGTGGCACGGTTGCCGTCGATGGCTTTCTCGCCACCAACTTCCCCAGCATTTTGGCGGTGGGGGACGTGGCCGGCCCCTACCAGTTCACCCATTTTGCCGCCCATCAGGCCTGGTATGCCGCCGTCAATGCCCTGTTCGGCCAGTTCAAGCGTTTCAAGGCGGATTACAGGGTGATCCCGGCGACCACCTACACCACGCCGGAAATTGCCCGGGTCGGCCTCAACCGCAAGGAGGCCGAAGCCGAGGGTATCTCTTTCGAGACGACCCGCTTTGCGCTGGCCGAGCTGGATCGCGCCATCGCCGACGGGGAGCGCCAGGGCTTTATCGAGGTGCTGACCGTGCCCGGCAAGGACCAGATCCTGGGTGCCACCATAGTGGGCACTCACGCCGGCGAGCGGATCGCCGAATTTGTGCTCGCCATGCGCCACCGGCTGGGGCTTGGCAAGATCCTCGCCACCATACACGCTTATCCCACCCTGATGGAGGGGAACAAGTACGTGGCCGGTGAGTGGAAACGGGCCCACCAGCCCACCCGGGTGCTGGCCCTGCTGGCCCGTTATCATAGCTGGCGCCGCGGCGCCTGATCCTTTGCCCAAGGTAACTCCCATGCTCAAGACACTGCCCTTGCTCAAATCCCTGTTGTGCGCCCTGCCCCTGCTGGCAGGCGGCGCCCTCTTTGCCCATGCCAGTGCCAATGAAGCCAAGGATGCCCACTGGCAGCAGACCCTGGCCCAGGCGAAGGGGCAGACAGTCTACTTCAACGCTTGGGGCGGCAGCCCGGAGATCAACGCCTATCTGGTGTGGGCCGGCCAGGAGCTTGAGCGCCAGTATCAGGTCAAGCTGGTGCAGGTAAAGGTGGATGACATAGCCCAGAGCGTCAGCCAGCTGCTTGCCAACAAGCAGGCGGGCAAAGACACGGGCGGCCCCATCGATCTGCTCTGGGTCAACGGCGAGAACTTCAAGGCGCTCAAGGAGCAGGGGCTGCTCGGCGCCCCCTTTACCGGTGATCTGCCCAATATGGCACGGGTAGACAAGACGCTGCCGGTGAGTGAGGACTTCACTGTGCCGGTCGAAGGGCTGGAAGCGCCCTGGGGCATAGGCCAGCTCAACTTCATGGTCAATGGAGATCAGGTGGCAACCCCGCCCACCTCGGCGGCAACCCTGCTCGCCTGGGTCAAGGAACATCCCGGTCGCTTCACCTATCCCAAGCCGCCCCAGTTTCATGGTTCCAGCTTCCTCAAGCAGATCCTGCTGGAGTTGACAGCCGATCCCGCCCCCCTCTATCGGGAGGCGACCGAAGCCGACTTTGACCGGCTCACAACCCCGCTCTGGGCCTGGCTCGATGAGCTGCACCCGGCGCTCTGGCGCAAGGGCAAGCTGTTCCCCGCCAGCGCCGCCGAGACCCGCCAGTTGCTCGATGATGGCGAGCTCGCCATGGCCATCAGCTTCAACCCGCAAGAAGCCCAGAGCGCGGTGCAAAACGGTACCCTGCCCCCGAGCGTGGTAGCGGTCGCCATGGAGAAGGGGGCGCTGACCAACAGCCACTTTCTCGCCATCCCCTTCAACGCCACGGCCCGGGCCGGCGCCAAGGTGGTGGCCAACTTCCTGCTGAGCCCGGTGGCCCAGGCCCGCAAGGCCGAGCCCGCCTTCTGGGGCGATCCCAGCGTGCTGCAAGCCAGCGCCCTGCCGGTCTCGGCCAAACAGGCGCCTGCGCTGCGCTTCAAGGCTAAGCCTGAGCCCCACCCCAGCTGGCAGCTCAGGCTCGAAGCGGCCTGGGCCGAGCGTTACGGTCACTGATGAGCCTGGCCGGTCACCTAGCGTCCAACTGGCGCCCTTTGTTTGGCGCCAGTTGCGCCGCCCTGCTGGCCGCCCCCTTGCTGGGGGGGCTGGGGTTGCTGCTGGCCGAAGGGGGGGCCCCCTCGCACCTTCAACGGCTGCTGGCCCAGCCCGGACTCTGGCACTCGGCTGCCTTGAGCCTCTGGATTGGTGCCGCCTCGACCCTGGGCAGCCTGCTGCTGACGGCATTGCTGCTGGCGCACAGCGGCCAGCAGGGGGCAAAGAGCCGGGCCTTCTCGCTGCTGCAGCGCCTGCTCTCTCCCCTGCTGGCGCTGCCCCACGTCGCCTTCGCCATCGGCTTGGCCTTTCTGCTCGCCCCCTCCGGCTGGCTGCTGCGCCTCGTCTCGCCTGCGCTCACTGGCTTTGAGTTTCCCCCCGACTGGCAAACCATCAAGGATCCGCTGGGTCTTGGGCTGATCCTCGCCCTGATCCTGAAGGAAACCCCCTTTCTGCTGCTGATGGCGCTGGCCGCACTGGAGCCCGCCAAGCTGGCACGCCAGCAGTGGCTCGGCGCCAGCATGGGGTTCAGCGCGCCGCAGATCTGGTGGCGCCTGCTGCTGCCGGCCCTCTGGCCCGTCCTGCGCCTGCCCCTCTATGCGGTGGCCGCCTACGGGGTGGCCGTGGTGGATCTGGCCCAGCTGCTCGGACCCGATGCCCCCGCCCCGTTGGCGGTCAGGTTGTGGCTCTGGTATCAGGATCCGGATCTCGTCTGGCGTAGCGCCACCGCCAGCGGGGCCCTCTTGCTGCTCGCCCTCAGCCTGCTGCTGCTCGCCGGTTTGCGGCTGCTGGAGTGGGGCCACACGAGCATCGGCAAGCACGTCTGGCTCGATGGCCGCCGGACCGAGCCTGGTCTGCTGGCCGCCCGCCTGGCCAGCGGCAGCGTATTTGTCCTGATCGCGGTCAATCTGGCGGTGCTGGGGGCGCTGCTGCTCTGGTCGCTGACCCGCCGCTGGTCCTTCCCCGACCTGTGGCCGAGCCAGTGGAGCGGCCAGCATTGGCAAGATCTGCTGCCGGGCCTGATGCCGCTGCTAATTGACAGCGCCTTGCTGGCACTGGCGAGCGGGCTGCTTGCACTGATCATGGTGGTGCTGAGCCTAGAGGCGCAGCAGGGCCGCCGCCCCTGGCCACTCTGGCTCATCTGTCTGCCGCTCTTGCTGCCCCAGGCAAGCCTGCTGTTTGGCGTCCGCCTCGGGCTCGACTGGCTAGGCGGCGACATTGGCTGGGGCTGGGTGCTCTGGAGCCAGCTGCTGTTTGTCTTCCCCTACGTCTATCTCTGCCTGCACGGCCCTTACCGCCAGTTCGACCCGCGCCTGGTGCAAGCCGCGCTGACGCTGGGGGCCGGCCCCTGGCGCGTCTGGTGGCGGGTGAAGGGACCTCTGCTGGCCCCCCCGCTGCTGTTCGCCTTCGCGGTGGGGGCAGCTGTGAGCTTGGCCCAGTATCTGCCGACCCTGCTGTTTGGTGCAGGAAGAGTGGTCACCATCACCACCGAGGCGGTGGCCATCGGCAGCGGCCTCAATCGGCGGCTGGCGGGCCTCTACGGCTTGCTGCAACTGCTGCTGCCGCTCTTTATCTATCTGCTGGCGCTCTGGCTGCCGGCCAGGCTCAACCCGGCGCTCAAGGGCGCCCGCTGAACACGAGAACTTGCCGATGCTGAGCACTACACCCCTTCGCCTCTATCTCGATGAAAACCTGCTGCTGTCGCTGCCTGCGTTGCAGGTGGCGCCGGGCGAGGTGCTGACCCTGATGGGACCAAGCGGTTGCGGCAAGAGCTCGCTGCTGGCGGCGCTGGCCGGGGTCTTGCCGCCCAGGGGCCCCATCCGGCTGGAGGGGGAGATACAACTCGACGAGCGGCTGCTCACCCCCTTGCCTCCCCAGGCGCGGCGCATCGGCATGCTGTTTCAGGATGACCTGCTGTTTGCCCACATGACGGTGGCCGAGAACCTGATGTTCGGCATGCCCGCCACCCTCAAGGGATTGGCGACCAGACGAGCAGCCGCGTTGGCCGCACTGGCTCAGGTGGCGCTGGCGGATCAGGCCGACAAGTTGCCGGGGGCACTCTCCGGCGGCCAGAAGGCGCGAGTCAGCCTGCTGCGGGCCCTGCTGGCCGAGCCGCAAGCCCTGCTGCTGGACGAGCCCTTCTCGCGCCTCGACAAACCGCTGCGCGCCGCGTTCAGAACCCTGGTGTTCGAGCGGCTCAAGACCAGAGGCATGCCTGCCATCCTGGTGACCCATGACGAGGAGGATGCCCCCGGCACCATACTCGATCTCACACCCTCTCTTTGTCTGCCAACCGAGGACCCCGACCTTGTTTGATCGCCACCTTATTCCCCTGATCCGCAGCCCCCTCACCCGGCTGGCCAGACCCTTGTGCCGGGCCGGGATCAGCGCCAACCAGATAAGCCTCACCGGCTTTGCCATCGGCATGCTGGCGCTGCCGCTGCTGGCTTTTGGCTGCTATCCGTGGGCGCTGGCAGCCATCCTGCTCAACCGCTTGCTGGACGGGCTGGACGGCGCAGTAGCACGGGAAACCCGGATCACCGACTGCGGCGGCTTTCTCGACATCACCCTCGATTTCATCTTCTACGCCGCCGTGGTGCTGGGGTTTGCCCTCGCCGCCCCCGTCAACGCCCTGCCCGCCGCCACCCTGCTGTTCGCCTTCATGGGCACAGGTTCGAGCTTTCTGGCCTTCGCCATCATGGCGGGCAAGCAGGGGATCGAAAACCCCGTCTACCATCACAAGTCCCTCTACTATCTGGGCGGCCTCACCGAGGGGAGCGAGACCATAGCCCTGTTCGTGCTGATGTGCCTCTGGCCCGCGGAATTTGCACCACTCGCCTACGGCTTTGCCCTGCTCTGCCTCATCACCACCCTGACCCGACTCTGGAGCGGTTATCACACCCTGCAGCAGCAAGGGCACAGGGAGCGATGAACAAGGCGCCTGCGATGCACTGAGCACTTGCGCATGGATGACAATGTTTTACCATGGCGGCACTCTTTTTCAGGCTCATGAGAACCTTATGCGTCGCCTTGTCTCCGTGCTCACACTTTCCCTGTTTCCCCTGCTCTATGGCTGCAGCAGCACGCCGGCTGCCAGGCCCGTGGTCAAACCCCAGCCCAACAGCGCCTTCATCAACCAGACGCAGCCAAGCCGCCCCGTCTATGGTCAGGGGGTCAGCAAGGGGGATTTTGCCAATCGCAGCAACGTGGATCAGTTCGTGCAACGCATGGTGCAAAGGCACGGGTTTGACGGCGCCGAGCTGCACGGTGTGCTGGCACAGGCGCAGCGTTATGACTGGATCATCCGGCTGATGGATGCCCAGGCCCCCACGCCGAGCAAGCCCACAGGCCCGACCGGCGCCTGGAATCGCTACCGCGCCAAGTTCATCACCCCGGACAACGTGCAAAATGGCGTCAGCTTCTGGCGCGAATACGAAAGCGAGCTCAACCGCGCCCAGCAGGTGTATGGGGTGCCGCCGGAGATCATCGTTGGCATCATAGGGGTGGAGACCCGCTGGGGCCGGGTGATGGGCAAGACCCGCATCCTGGATGCGTTGGCGACCCTGGCATTTGACTACCCGCGCCGCGCCGAGTTCTTCACCAGCGAATTGGAATCTTTCCTGGTGATGACCCGGGATGAGGGGATGGATCCCACCGAACCCAAGGGCTCCTACGCCGGCGCCATGGGTTATGGCCAGTTCATGCCCTCCAGCTTCCAGCGTTACGCGGTGGACTTCAACGGTAACGGCCACACCAACTTGTGGGATCCGGTGGATGCCATCGGCAGCGTCGCCAACTACTTCAAGGCCCACGGCTGGGAGAAGGGCCAGCCAGTGGCGGTGCGTGGTCAGGGCCAGCTGCCCGGCTATGAGCACGGCTTCCAGACCCGCTACCCCGTCGCCTCCCTGCGCCGCGCCGGGCTGACCCCCACCAGCCCGCTGGGCAACCACAGCGAGTCGAGCCTGCTGCGCCTGGATGTGGGCACCGGTTACCAATACTGGTACGGTCTGCCGAACTTCTACGCAATCACCCGCTACAACCACAGCACCCACTACGCCATGGCGGTGTGGCAGCTGGGGTTGGCGGTCAAGGATGCCCGCGGCGGTTACTGAACCGAGATTTAGCGACAACAAAAACGGGCCCGCGGGCCCGTT
>NZ_CDBL01000079.1:75930-127704 GCF_000820005.1 Aeromonas piscicola
CGGGCCCGCGGGCCCGTTTTCGTCATTCGTTTTCCAGCAGCCAGCGTTTGAGCAAGGCCGCCAGCTGTGCCTGCTCGGCTTCGTTCAGTGGCGCCAGCAAGCGCCGCTCGTTGGCCACATGCAGCTCGACCGCCCGGTCGATCAACGTCTTGCCCGACTCGGTCAGGCAGACCAGCAGGCTGCGTCTGTCGCTTGGCGCCGCCTGCCGCTCTATCAGCCCCCGCTCGGCCAGCTTGTCGAGCCGGGCTGTCATGGCCCCCGAGCTCAGCATGGCGGATTGATAGAGCACGGTCGGCGTCAGCGGCTCACCCGCACGGCGCAGGGTCGCCAGAATATCGAAGTCGCTGCCAAGCAGGCCGCACTCCTTGAGCTCATCGCTCACCTCGCGTCCGGCGATCGCCGCCATCCGCGCCACCCGACCCAGCACCCCCATGGGCGAGCAGTCGAGATCCGGTCTCTGCCGGGCCCACTGCGCCAGCAGCAGGTCTACATGATCACTGTCCATCTCAGGTCACTTATCTTTTCATCGAGATACTTGATAGTAAACCAATTCGGGGTCATATTATCTTTACTTAAAGATACTTTACGAAGAGATAAATCATGCCTCTGCTGATCGCCCTGCTGGCTCCCCTGTTGTGGGGCAGCACCTATGCCGTTGTCAGCCTCTACCTGACCGACTACTCCCCCTACTGGGTGGCGGTGTGGCGCGCCTTGCCCGCCGGGCTGCTACTGCTGTTGCTGCACCCGCGCCTGCCGCCCCTGCCCTGGGGCAAGCAGTTCCTTCTGGCGTTTTGCAACATAGCCGCCTTCTTCGCCCTGCTGTTCGTGGCCGCCTTCCGGCTGCCGGGGGCCGTGGCGGGCACCCTCGGCGCCACACTGCCGCTGGTGCTGATGCTGCTGGCCTGGTTGCAGGATGGCACGCGGCCCAGCTTGAAGTGGCTGCTGCTGGGATTGATGGGGCTGGCCGGGGTCCTGTTGCTGCTCAACCCTTCCGCCAATCTGGATCCCATAGGCGTGACCTGCGCCCTGCTGGCAACCCTGCTCATCGGCCAATCCAGCCGCTGGATGCAACGCTGGCCGGTGAGCGATCTGCTGGCGCTGACCGCATGGCAGCTGCTGCTCGGCGGCCTGATGCTGATCCCACTCGCCTGGTGGCTGGCCGGCCCCATGCCGCTGCCCCATTCGGCGAGTGCACCAGGGCTGATCTGGCTTATTCTGCTCAACACGGCGCTGGCTTACTGGGCCTGGTTGTGGGGGCTCAAGCGCCACGGCCCCGAGGTGATGGGCATGCTGGCCCTCACCAATCCCATGGTGGCGGTCTCCTGCGGCGTGCTGATGGTGGGCGAGACCCTGGATGGCCGCCAGTGGCTTGGCATCGGGGTGATCCTGCTTTCCCTCTTCCTGATGAAGCTGCCGGCGCGGCCCTTCTTCAAGCGCTGGCAGGCCCGCAGGGCGAGCACTGGCCAGTGCGACAAGGCGTGAGCGCCAGACCGCCTTGGCCGAGAGGAATAAAAAAGAGGAGCCGTGATGGCTCCTCTTTTGGTTTTCAGTCAGTTTTTATTTAGCTTTCAGTGGGTTGATGCTGACTCAGACACCCGCTTTGGCCAAGGCGGCGGAGACAATCTGCTGGGCTTCTTGCTGGATCAAATCCAGGTGTGCCTCGCCCTTGAAGCTCTCCATGTAGATCTTGTAGATGGACTCGGTACCGGAGGGACGCGCCGCGAACCAGCCGTTCTCGGTCACCACTTTGAGGCCACCGATGGCGGCATCGTTGCCCGGCGCACGAGTCAGCTTGGCAATGATGGGCTCACCGGCCAGGGTAGAGGCTTCGACCAGTGCCGGATCCAGCTTGGAGAGCACGGCTTTCTGGGCGCTGTTGGCCGGCGCGTCGATACGACGGTAGCTGGAGCGGCCGAATTTGGCTTCCAGCGCGTCGTAGTGAGCCTGCGGATCCTTGCCGGTCACAGCCAGAATTTCCGCGGCCAGCAGCGCCAGGATGAAGCCATCCTTGTCGGTGGTCCAGACGGTGCCATCCTTGCGCAGGAAGGAGGCACCAGCGCTCTCCTCGCCACCGAAACCGAACTCGCCGCTGTAGAGACCATCCACAAACCACTTGAAGCCGACCGGCACCTCTTTCAGGGTGCGGCCAATCTCGCCGGCGACCCGGTCGATCATCGAAGAGGAGACCAGCGTCTTGCCAACGGCCGCCGCTTTGGGCCAGCCGCTGCGATGGGTAAACAGATACTGGATCGCCACCGCCAGATAGTGGTTCGGGTTCATCAGGCCGGACTTGGTGACGATGCCGTGACGGTCGTAGTCAGGATCGTTGCCAAGGGCGATGTCGAACTTGTCTTTGAGGGCAATCAGGCTTGCCATGGCGAACGGGCTGGAGCAGTCCATCCGGATCTTGCCGTCTTTATCCAGGGTCATGAAGGAGAAGGTAGGGTCGACACGATAGTTGACCACTTCGATGTTCAGACCATAAGTCTTGGCGATGACGTCCCAGTAGGCGACGCCGGAGCCACCCAGCGGGTCGACACCAATCTTGATACCGGCCTCTCTGATGGCATCCAGATCCAGCACGTTTTTCAGGTCGTCCACATAGGGGGTGACATAGTCGTGCTCAACCACGAAGGGGCTCTTGAGGGCATCGCTAAACGGCATCCGTTTCACGCCGGCCAGATCCGCTTCCAGAATGGCGTTGGCCCTGTCTTCCACCCACTTGGTGATCTCCCCTTCGGCGGGGCCACCGTGGGGCGGGTTGTACTTGAAGCCGCCATCTTCCGGCGGATTGTGGGACGGGGTGATCACCACACCGTCAGCACGCGCAGCGGGTTTACTAGCGTTGTGGCGCAAGATGGCGTGAGAGATGACCGGCGTCGGCGTGAAGCCCATACCAGCCTGGATGCGGGTCTCGACACCGTTGGCCGCCAGCACTTCCACCGCACTGGCAAAAGCAGATTCGGACAGGGCGTGGGTATCCATGCCGACAAACAGCGGGCCCGTGATGCCGGCCTGCTGGCGATACTCTACCAGCGCCTGGGTTACCGCCAGGATGTGAGATTCGGTAAAGGCGTTGTGCAGCGCGCTGCCACGGTGGCCAGAGGTGCCAAAGGCCACCCGCTGCTCGGGGCGACTCATGTCAGGCTTGTTGAGGTAGTAGGCGCTGACCAGACGGGGAATGTTGGTCAGGTCACTTAAACGAGCCGGCTGACCGGCGTGGGAATGCTGAGCCATGGCGTTATCCTTGCTTGATGGCGGCCTTGCCGGGCAAGGCCTGAACTTGATGAACCGTTAAATCGCGCTGCTTACCTGGGCGATCAGCGCCTCGTCGTAGCCCATGCTGGCCATCATCTGGGCCACCATGTTCTGCTTGCGACTGGTATTGGTATTGCTGATCACCCAGAACGGGGTATCCGGCACCGGCTTGGGCTTGGTGGTGCTGCCGCTGGCACGCAGTGCCTCTGGATCCCGCGAGAAATAGACGCGCTTGCGCCCCTTGATTTCGGTGGCCTGGGTAAACCCGACCGGATTATCCCGATAGAGGGTACTGAGCACCTGCATGAAGCGGTTGATGGACTTCTCTTCTTTTTGCAGCTCGCCAGAGTCGAGCAGGGCCTGCAGCCCCATGGCATCGGTGGCGACGCTCGGCTGGGGGAGGTCCACAGGCTCGGCAACCTGCACTGTTATATGCGTGGGCTGTTCCAGCAGACGGCGCAGGATATCGGAGGCACTCTCACCAATGTGCCGGGTCTGGCTGGCGATATAGAAATAGAGATCGTCATCAAGCTCGATGGTTTTCATAGGGATGCGCTGGACTCGTCGAAATTCGGATGCGGCGATTATACATAGGCAAACCCGGCAGCCCAAGCCAAGGGCTGGCAGATGTGCATGAATCTCATCGAGAATACGGCATAATACGGGGCCAAGTGTGTGATCCTCCGCACTGATAGCGCATCCGGAGTCATTTTTTTGAAAAAAAACCACAAAAAAATGCCCCTCAAGGAATGAAATCCTTTTCTTTCAGTGTGTTAAAAAATCAGGCAAAAAAGCCCACGACCGACAAGGTGTCATTTTGCAACAAAACCCATTATTGAACTTCAAGGAACAGGGCCAGGGCCCGGTCGTTGTGCTGATCCACGGTCTGTTCGGCAGCCTGGACAACCTGGGGCTGCTGGCCCGCGCCCTGGGCGAGCACTATCGCGTCATCAGCGTGGATCTGCGCAACCACGGCGCCTCTTTTCACAGCGACGAGATGAGCTACCCCCAGCAGGCCGCCGACGTGCTCGCCCTGCTCGATGCCCTGGCACTGGATCAGGTATCCCTGATCGGTCACTCCATGGGCGGCAAGGTCGCCATGCAACTGGCCAAGCAGGCTCCCGCCCGGGTCGCCCGACTGGTGGTGGCCGACATAGCCCCTGTCGCCTATCCCCACTCCCGCCATCAGAATGTGTTCGCCGGTCTCAACGCCACCCTGAACCAGCCGGTGCAGAGCCGCAGCGAGGCAGAGGCCATTTTGGCCGAGCACATCGAGATCGCCGGCGTACGCCAGTTCCTGCTCAAATCCTTCGTCAAGGGAGAGTCCGGTTGGGGCTGGCGTTTCAACGTAGCGGCCCTTGAGCGCAATTACGCCAACATCATGGGCTGGCCCGACAACCAGCGTCGATTCGAAGGGCCGACACTCTTTATCAAGGGCGGCGATTCGGACTATATGCAGCCCCAATATACCGACACTGTGATGGCACAATTCCCGGCGGCAAAGGCGCGCATCATCGCCGGAACAGGTCACTGGCTGCACGCCGAAAAGCCGGTTTTGTTCAACAAATTGGTTGTGGATTTCCTGTCGACAGGCGGTTAACAGTTTCAAATCCTTTGTGATATAGTGCGCCCGTCATAAGGAGTGTGCGCAATCCATGCTAAGTGAACATATCGATCTGATTGAGAGTCTGGGCCTGAAGTTATTCTTGCTGGCTATTTTCATATTGATTGGCCTGGCCATTCACGACGTACTCAAACGCGGCAACGTGCCCCGTTTTGGTCGAGTCATCGTCTGGTTGGTACTCTGTCTGGGTTGCGCGGGTTTTGTCGCCAAGGGGCTGATCGAATTGGGCTGGGAAGGCTCAGGGATCGGCTAACTTATTTTCATCTGTGATGTATGGCCAAACAGCAAACTGATCGAACAACACTGGATCTGTTCGCAAATGAGAAGCGCCCCGGCAGGCCAAAGACCAATCCACTCCCCCGTGAGACCCAACTCAAGATCAACAAGCGCAACCAGCTTAAGCGCGATCGCGAGAACGGCCTGAAACGGGTCGAGTTAAAGGTGGAGGCCGAGTTGCTGGAGCGCCTGAACCAACTTGCGTTACAACAGAACGTCAGCCGAGCCGAGCTGATCCAATCTATCCTGAAGCAACAGATTGAGTCTGCTTTCGCAGCAGGCATCGCAATCTGACCGTTAAGCATTAACACCAGATACGGGTAACTAAACACTATGGCTAGTGTAGGTCTGTTTTTCGGCAGCGATACCGGTAATACCGAAGCTGTCGCCAAGATGATCCAGAAAGAACTGGGCAAACAACTGATTGAAGTCCGTGACATTGCCAAGAGCAGCAAGGCCGACATCGACAGCTTCGATCTGCTGATGTTCGGTATCCCGACTTGGTATTACGGCGAAGCCCAAGCCGATTGGGATGACTTCTTCCCCGAGCTGGAAGAGATCGACTTCACCAACAAGCTGGTCGCCATCTTCGGATGCGGTGATCAGGAAGACTATGCCGAGTACTTCCTCGACGCCATGGGCACCCTGCGTGACATAGTCGAAGCCAAAGGCGCCATCATCATCGGCAACTGGCCAACCGCCGGTTACGAGTTTGAAGCCTCCAAGGCTGTGGTGGATGACAAGCACTTCGTCGGTCTGGGTATCGACGAAGATCGCCAGCCGGAACTGACCGCCGAGCGCGTCAAGGGCTGGTGCAAGCAGCTGCATGAAGAAATGTGCCTGGCCGAGCTGGAGTGATCCGGCAAGCCAGCTACCTCTGACAACAAGGGCCCCGCCGGGGCCCTTGTTGTTTTTGCGATCTGACCTTTTCAGCCACCTCTGTGCTCGGGTTTGGCACGCACATAGAGGGTGCGTTTGACCTGGGCCACCAGCTCGCCACTCTTGTCCTGCACCGTGACCTCAAACTCGGGGAAGTGCTTGTTGCCCCCCTCGGTCGCCGCCGCAATCTCGGCAAGCTTGCCGTCGGTCAGGTTGAACTCGGCCACCAGCTTGCCCTTGCCCGGCTTGATGTAATTGATGCTGCCCGCCTTGTCCCAGACGTAATAGCGGTTCTTGAAGTACCCCATCAGCATCAGCGGGTAGATGGGATCCGTCATCGCAAACATGCTGCCGCCAAACTGGGTGCGGTTGGCGTTCTTGTTCCACCAGCGGGATTTGAGCGTCACCCGGCAGTAACGAAAATCATCGCTCAGCATCTCTATCTTGATGCCTGCGCCCCAGAAGGGGGGCCAGGCGTTGAGGGCGCGGCGCACCCAGGCCGCGTTGTCAAAAAGCCAATCCATGGATCTCATCCGACCAGACAATGAAGAAGGTTACATCTTATCAACATTCGACGGGCGAGCAAGCCGGTGCCGCGATTTCACCAATTCGGCCAGATGGCGGACTTTGCGCTAAAGCCCTTGAATTACTGGGTTTATTTTTAGGTTGGCTACGACCTATAATGACAGGCCAAGCGAGTTCGTGGTTGCCATTCCAGCGGCAGTCAATCAGAATAACCACACCTTCGAGAATGCGAATAAGTAGAATATGGCAGACAACAACCAAGCGTTAAAAAAGGCCGGGCTCAAGATCACCTTGCCCCGCGTCAAAATCCTGGAAATCCTGCAACAGCCGGATTGCCAGCACACCAGTGCGGAAGATCTGTACAAACGACTGATCGACCAGGGTGAAGAGATTGGTCTCGCTACCGTATATCGCGTTCTCAACCAGTTTGATGATGCCGGTATTGTTACCCGTCACCACTTCGAAGGTGGCAAGTCGGTATTCGAGCTGGCCACCCAGGAACACCACGACCACCTGGTCTGCCTCGATTGTGGCAAGGTGATCGAGTTTTCCGACGAAGTGATCGAGCAGCGCCAGCGCGATATCGCCAAGCATCACAATATTCGCCTGACCAATCACAGCCTCTATCTGTACGGCCACTGCGCCAACGGCGACTGCAAGCACGACGACTGATGGCGTCTTGCACCGGTCAATAAAAAAGCCAGCATAGCGCTGGCTTTTTTGTGTCCGTAATCCGGACAAGAGTGGCAGGGTCTCCCCTGCCCTCTGCTTGTCAGGCCTCGGCCTTGCCCCAGACGTCGCGCAGGGCCACGGTGCGGTTGAACACCAGACGCTCGGCGCTGGAGAGCTTGTTGTCGGCGCAAAAATAGCCTTCGCGCTCGAACTGGTAGGCAAACTCCAGCTTGGCATCCTTGAGGGAAGCCTCGACGCGGGCACCCTCGATGATCACCAGCGAATCCGGGTTGAGCGCCCCTTCGAAGTCAGCCTCGGCACCCGGGTTCGGCATCTTGAACAGACGATCGTAGAGACGGATTTCGGCCGGCAGGGAGTGAGTGGCGGAGACCCAGTGGATCACGCCCTTCACCTTGCGACCATCCGCCGGATCCTTGCCCAGGGTATCGGGATCGTAGGAGCAGTAGATGCAGGTCACCTTGCCATCCGCATCCTTCTCGACCCGCTCGGCCTTGATCACATAGGCGTTGCGCAGGCGTACTTCCTTGCCCAGCACCAGCCGCTTGAACTGCTTGTTCGCTTCTTCTTTGAAATCCGCTTCATCGATGAAGATCTCGCGGGTAAAGGGAAGCTCGCGGGTGCCCATCTCGGCGTTGTTCGGGTGCGCCGGTGCGGTCAGCACCTCATCGGCCGCCAGGTTCTCGATGACCACCTTCACCGGATGCAGCACGGCCATGGCGCGCGGTGCGTTCTCGTTGAGATCGTCACGGATGCAGGCTTCCAGCATGCTCATCTCGACTATGTTGTCCTGCTTGGTCACGCCGATGCGCTTGCAGAACTCGCGGATGGAGGCAGAGGTGTAGCCACGACGACGCAGACCGGAAACGGTCAGCATGCGCGGATCGTCCCAGCCATCCACGTGCTTCTCGGTCACCAGCAGGTTCAGCTTGCGCTTGGACATGACGGTGTATTCGAGGTTCAGACGAGAGAACTCGTACTGACGCGGGTGGCAGTCGATGGTGATGTTGTCCAGTACCCAATCATACAGACGACGGTTGTCCTGGAACTCCAGGGTACAGATGGAGTGGGTGATCCCTTCCAGCGCGTCCGAGATGCAGTGGGTGAAGTCGTACATCGGATAGATGCACCACTTGTCACCGGTCTGGTGATGGTGGGCAAACTTGATGCGATAGATAACCGGATCGCGCATCACCATGAAGGGGGACGCCATGTCGATCTTGGCGCGCAGGCAAGCACTGCCTTCGGCGAACTCACCGTTCTTCATCTTGGCAAACAGCGCCAAGTTCTCTTCCACGCTGCGATCGCGGAACGGGCTGTTCTTGCCGGCTTCGGTCAGGGTGCCGCGGTACTCGCGCATCTGCTCCGCAGAGAGCTCGTCCACATAGGCCAGACCCTTTTCGATAAGCTCGATGGCGTAGCCGTGCAGCTTGTCGAAATAGTCGGAGGAGTAGCAGATCTCGCCGCTCCACTGGAAGCCGAGCCACTGCACGTCCTGCTTGATGGACTCCACGTATTCGATGTCTTCTTTCACCGGGTTGGTGTCATCGAAACGCAGGTTGCACTGGCCCTGGTAGTCACGGGCGATGCCAAAGTTCAGACAGATTGACTTGGCGTGGCCGATATGGAGATAACCGTTCGGCTCGGGCGGAAAACGGGTATGCACGTGGTTGTGCTTACCGCTGGCCAGATCTTCATCAATGATCTGACGAATAAAGTTAGTTGGGCTGTTCGCCTGACTCATGGCTCACCTCAAAAATGCGTCACTGGCGGAAGTTGTGCCGGCTGGCACCCTCATCCCCCCGCCATCAAGCCGGTTATGATCCCTCATTACGCGCCTTGCCTCAACCTGAATTTGGCCAATCCGGCCCCTTGGCACGCCAAAACGAGGTGATCCAGCCGCCATCATCTGGTCGCGGATAAAAAAGACCCCGCACTGGGCGGGGTTCAAGGTGATGAAAAACAAAAACAGACAATACACACACACAACAAAGGCTCACACGCACAGTCAACCTTTCCCAAACCCGACGCAGTGTCGGCCTTGGGAAAGGCGGGTCTTGCGACCCGCCTGGTGTTAGCGGTTGGCTGCTATCAGTTCAGCTCGGTGACGCGACTGGTACGCTGGCCATCGAAACTGGTGGTACGCAGGTAGACCTTGCCGGTCACGCTCGGCTTGGCCGCGGCGTCATAGGCAGCCCAGGTGGTGCCGTCCAGGCTGTACTGGATAGGCAAGCCTGGCAGATCCACGTTCGCTTCAAGCTTGCCGTTGATGACCTTGGCGCCCGGTACTGAGAGGCGGTATTCAACACCGGCCTGATCCAGCTTCGGCAGCACGCGCTGACCCAGCAGATTGGCGAACTGGTTCCACTCTTTGTTGAGGGTGGCCTTGTTGACATGCTTGGTCTCACCGGAGAACTCGCGTCCCTTCACATAGTTCAGCTCGAAGCCACCTTTGTGCCAGGCACGCTCGGCCACGGAGAAGATACGCGGGTAGACCATGTACTCGTACTGGGCATCGGTCCGCACGGTTTCACTCCACTGCTGACCGGAGATACCGCGGAACTTGACCGGATCCTGGTCACCCTTGGCCACGAAGGCGTTGCCGTCGCGGTCAACCGAGGTCTCGGCGTTCTGTGGCAGGTTTTCTGGGGCAAAGGCAAACACCTTGCGGGTGTCATTGAAACGGGTTGCCCAGTAGTAGCCACGCTCGGCCGGGTGCACCTCGTTCGGGAAGTCGAAGTAGAGGTAATCCGGGTTGGAGAGCACCACGTCATAGCCCTTGTGCGCCCACTTCATCGCCTCGTTGAAGCCACCCCAGTAGAGGGTTTCCCAGAAGTTGACCACTGTCTTGTCGGTGGCAAAATCCTTGGCGCTGCTCGCGTATTTCAGACCATCTTCCCACGCCTGCAGGGTTGAGAAACCACGCTCTTTCGCCAGCTCGCTCACTTCCTTGGCGAAGTAAACCGGCAGCTCGGCCACGTCCTTGATCTTGCCATCATCGATCATCTTCTGGCAGACCGGCGATTTGCCGAACGGCTTGTCCTGCTTGCTGGAGTCGACGTTGCCCTTCCAGGCGACCAGCTCTTCTTTCTTGGTGACGGCCGGATCCTGATAGCCACCGCCCTGCATGATGTTCTTCGCCTCATCACCACCGTAGTGCCAGGCGGTCAACGGCTGACCGGCGGCCTGGTGCATCTGGGCCACTTCATCCATCACCTTGCTCACGAAGGTGGCAGCACCCGGCTGGCAAGGGTTGATGAAGGACATCTTGTCGTAGAACTGCACCGAGGTAACGTTGGAGGTATCTGCCGGGTCAGTCAGACGGAACTGGTTGGCTTCCGCTTCTTTGCCCTCGCTCATCAGACGCTGGTAGCGCGCCTCCATGGAAACCACGGCAGCACGGGCGTGCGCCGGCATGTTGATCTCGGGGATGACGGTGACACCACGGGCCTTGGCATAACGCACCAAATCGATGTAGTCGGACTTGCTGTAGAAACCGGAACCCTGGTTGTCGCTGGTCGGGCCGGAACCCAGTTGCGGCATCAGGCACTTGCTCTCGGAGAGATCGTGGCAGCGCTGGCTGCCGACGTCAGTCAGCTCCGGCAGACCCGGTATCTCCAGACGCCAGCCTTCATCGTTGGTCAGCCCCAGGTGCAACTTGTTGAGCTTCATGGCTGACATCTGGTCAACCAGCTTCTTCATGGTTTCGAGGCTACGGAAGTGACGGGCCACGTCGGTCTGCATGCCGCGGTATTCAAAGCGTGGCGCATCCTCGACGCTCATCTGGCTGACCAGCTTGTCGTTGACCCCCAAGAGGGAGAGCAGGGATTGCGCGCCCCAGAAGGCACCCTCGATGTCGTGCCCCTGGATCACAGTGCCCTGCTTGCCGATAGTCAGGTCATAACCTTCGGCCTGCTTGAGCTTGCTGCCGAGCTTGACGGTCACTGGATAGCCGGTGTCGGAGAGGGTAACACCCAGCTTGGTCAGTTGAGCCTTCAGGGCTTCGGCGCGATCGCTTGGCAAATCCAGCGCGTTGAGCTTGATGGTAGAGAAGTCCACTTGCGGACCCGATTTGATCACTTGCTTCATCGGGGTCGGCAGTATCTGGTCATCAATCTTGCTGGCCGGCAGCAGGCTGCTGGTCAGGTTGGCGGCGAAACGGGTCTCGCTGTTCATCAGGATGTTGTTGTCATCCTTGGTGCGCTTCCAGCCATCGGCCGGCATCGGCTTCTCGTAGGTGCTGGCGTCGTCGATGTTGCTCATGCTGGCCAGCACTTTCGGCTCGGCACCTTCGCTGGCGACATACCAGTTCGGCATGATATCAGATTCGAACAGTACCCAGTATTCCACCACCAGCGGCACTTCGACCGTGGCGTCCTTGGCAAAGCCCTTAAACTGCTCGGTTGGCGTCAAACGATAGAGGTCGCCGGTCAGATGGGTGATGGTGAACTGGTCGTTGTCGACCCGCTGGATGCGACGGATGGAGGAGACATAGATGCTCCAGTCTTTGGAGGTCACGTCAGCACCAGTATTGGTCAGGTGCAGCTTGGCAACGCCACAGCTCGCCCACTCGGAACCCAGCGCCTGGCAATCGAGGCCGGTGCCGGCACCGTCGTTGGTGACGACTTCGTACTTGACGACGAGGTTGCTGGCGAGGGAATCGACCACGGCTTGCTTGGCGGCATCGGCTGCCTGTACCTGGCTGACAAAAACGGTAGACATGGCAATGGCTAACAGAGAATGTTTCAAGTTCATAACTGCTGCTCTCATTTGAAGTAAAGGTTGGAATTTCTTGGCTTTTTTTATATTGGGCCCCGAGGCGGGGCCCTAGTTATGTCAACAATGGACTTAGACTTGAGGCGAGCTTGGCGCCCGATTAACGCAGGGCCTTCATCTCACCGGCGATGATTTCGGCCAATGGGCCCAGAATCACCTGCAGGTTCTGTTCACCGAGCTTGACCACACCGGCCGCGCCCAGGGCTTTCAGCTTGCGCTCATCCACTATGCTGCGGTCTTTCAGGGTCAGACGCAGACGGGTGATGCAGGCATCGATGGTGACCAGGTTCTCTTGACCACCCAGCACTTCCAGATACTGGCGAGCCAGTTCGGTGCGGTCTGTGGTCTGAGCCTGTACCGGTACGGCTTCGTCATCTTCACGACCCGGGGTTTTCAGGTTGAACTTGACGATGACGGCACGGAATATGACGTAGTAGAGGCCGAAGAACACCAGACCTTGTGCCAGCAGCATGTACCAGTGGGTCGCCAGCGGGTTGCGGCTGGAGAGCACCATATCCACCAGACCGGCACTGAAGCCGAAACCGGCAATCCACTGCATGCTGGCGGCGATGAACACGGACAGACCGGTCAGCAAGGCGTGGATGACATAGAGCACAGGTGCCACGAACATGAAGGAGAATTCGAGCGGCTCTGTCACACCGGTGAAGAAGGCGGCGAAGGCGGCGGCGATCATGATGGATGCAACCTTGTCCTTGTTCTCTTTCTTGGCGGAGTGATAGATGGCCAGCGCGGCGCCCGGCAGACCGAACATCATGATGGGGAAGAAGCCAGCCTGGTACATACCAGTGACACCCACAACCGCTTTACCGGCGTCGATGGAGGATTGGCCACCCAGGAAGTTCGGGATGTCGTTGATGCCGGCCACGTCGAACCAGAACACGGAGTTCAGGGCGTGGTGCAGACCCACGGGGATCAGCAGACGGTTGAAGAAGGCGTAGATACCGGCACCGGTAGAGCCCAGGTTGACGATGGATTCACCAAAGCTCACCAGACCACCGTAAATGACCGGCCAGACGGCCATCAGGATGAAGGCGACGACGATCATCACCACTGAGGTCACGATCGGCACCAGACGACGGCCGGAGAAGAAGGCCAGCGCCTTGTGCAGCTCGACGCTGCTGAAGCGGTTGTAAAGCTCGGCGGCAATCACACCGGTCAAGATACCGATGAACTGGTTCTCAATCTTGCCGAATGCTGCAGGCACTTGATCCAGCGGGATCTGCTGGATTTGCGATACAGCACCCGGGCTCAGCAAGGTGGTCACGACCAGGTAGCCGACCAGACCGGCCAGCGCGGCGGAACCGTCTTTATCCTTGGACATGCCATAGGCGACACCGACAGCAAACAGGATGGCCATTTTGTCGATAATGGCGGCACCCGCCTTGATCAGGAAGGCAGCCAGCGCGCTGTCACCACCCCAACCGTTCGGATCGATCCAGTAGCCAACCCCCATCAGGATCGCGGCGGCAGGCAATACCGCTACCGGCACCATCAGGGCACGGCCGATCTTTTGCAAATAACCGAGAATGTTCACGGTTCCTCTCCTTAGTTAATGTTTTTCTAGAAATTAAGTGCTTATCACGTTTGACGCATAAGCCATCAAGGCTTGTTTGGCAGTCTAGGGCTTTTATTTCGCTGCGCAAATTAATAAACGTATATTCGTGATCATTATCACCCAAACGAGATAAAGGTAGCGGATACATGTGGCTTAGTTCGCAATCTTTATTTACGCTATAAAACAACTTGAATCCGTCTCAGCCTATTTGCCGCCGACACCCCGGCAGCAACCCGTACAGAGGTATCTACAATGCGCCTGATCCCGTTGAAATCTGCCAGCCAAGTGGGCCTGTGGTCTGCCCGTTACATCGTTGACCGTATCAATGCGTTCAAACCCACTGCCGATCGCCCCTTCGTACTGGGCCTGCCCACCGGCGGCACCCCGCTCAACACCTACAAGCGTCTGATCGAGCTGCATAAAGCGGGCGAGGTGAGCTTCGAGCACGTGGTCAGCTTCAACATGGACGAATACGTCGGCCTGCCGGAAGATCACCCCGAGAGCTACCACAGCTTCATGCACAACAACTTCTTCTGTCACATCGACATCCGCCCCGAGAACATCAACATTCTCAACGGCAACGCCCCGGATCTGGTGGCCGAGTGCAAGCGCTACGAGGAGAAGATCAAGTCCTACGGCAAGATCAACCTCTTTATGGGCGGGGTCGGCAATGACGGCCACATCGCCTTCAACGAACCGGCCTCTTCCCTCTCCTCCCGCACCCGGGTCAAGACCCTGACCGAAGACACCCGCATCGCCAACTCCCGCTTCTTCGGCGGCGACATGGAGCAGGTGCCCAAGCTGGCGCTGACCGTGGGTGTCGGCACCCTGATGGACGCCGAAGAGATCATGATCCTGGTGACCGGCCACGGCAAGGCCCAGGCCCTGCAAGCCGCGGTAGAAGGCAGCGTCAACCACATGTGGACCATCTCCACCCTGCAACTGCATCCGAAGGGAATGATGGTGTGCGACGAGCCCTCCACCATGGAGCTCAAGGTCAAGACGGTGCGTTACTTCCAGCAGCTGGAAGCCGCCAACATCGGCCGTCTGTAAGGAGCCACCATGTACGCATTGACCAACTGCACCCTCTACACCGGCAGCTGTGTGCTGACCGGTTACGGGGTGGTGATCGAGGGCGACAAGATTGTCGCCATCTCCCGCCGGGCCGAACTGCCCGCCGGCATAGAACAACATGATTTGCACGGCGCCAACCTCTGCGCCGGCTTCATCGACGTGCAGCTCAACGGCTGCGGCGGCGTCATGTTCAACGGTCACATCACCACCGAGACCCTGGCGACCATGCAGGCCGCCAACCTGAAATCCGGTACCACCAGCTTCCTGCCGACCCTGATCACCAGTCCGGATGCGGACATGAAGCAGGCAGTTGCGGTAACGCGCGACTACATGGCTGCCCACCCCAATGAGGTACTGGGCGTGCATCTGGAGGGGCCCTACACCAACCTCAAGCGCAAGGGTATTCACCCGGCCGAGCAGATCCGCCAGCCCGCCGACGAGATGATCGACTTCTTCTGTGCCAACAGCGACGCCATCGCCAAGATCACCCTGGCACCGGAGCGCAACAAGCCGGAGCACATCCGCCAGCTGGTGGAAGCGGGCATCCTGGTCTCTGCCGGTCATACCGCCGCCAACTACGATCAGGCCATGGCCGGCTTTGACAACGGTATCCGCTTTGCCACCCACCTCTACAACGCCATGACCCCGACCGTGAACGGCCGCGAGCCGGGCGTGGTGGGCGCCATCTACGATCGCAAGGATGTCTATGCCGGCGTCATCGTCGATGGGCATCACGTGCACTGGGCCAACGTGCGCCTGGCCCACAAGATGCTGGGGGATCGGCTGGTGCTGGTCACCGACGCCACCGCTGCCGCCGGTGCGCCGGAAGGCTTTGAGAAGTTTGATTTTTGTGGCGCAACCGTCTATTTCCGCGATGGTCAGTGCGTCGACGAGAATGGTACACTCGGCGGTTCTGCCCTCACCATGATTGAAGGGGTGGAGAATCTGGTCAAACAGGTCGGATTACCGCTCGATGAAGCACTGAGAATGGCCACCCTATATCCCGCTCGCGCCATTGGATGGGACTCACGTCTCGGTAGTATCCAGGTCGGAAAAATAGCCAACCTGACTGTCTTTGATCAGGCCTTCACGGTCTGCGGGACCGTGGTTAACGGACACTACACAACACAGTGACACTATGACTGGCGGACAAATAGCAAACGTAGATCTTATCAAGCAGGTCAATAGTGCGGCCGTATATCGGCTCATCGACCTGCAAGGCCCCATCTCGCGGGTCAAAATTGCCGAGTTGAGTCAGCTGGCCCCGGCCAGCGTGACCAAAATAACCCGGCAACTGATCGAACATGGCCTGATCAAGGAGACCTCACCGCAAGCCTCTACCGGCGGGCGGCGCGCCATCTCCCTGACCACCATCAAGCATCGCTTTCAGTTTGTGTCCGCCAAGCTCGGTCGCGGCTATCTGCAACTGAGCCTGTACGATCTCGACGGCAAGGAGCTCGATCAGCACATCACCCAGGTGACCGAGATCGACCAGCAGCCCGTGGTCGACATGCTACTGCGCGAAATTGGTGCCTTCATCGACGCCCAGCAGGAGCGCAGCCGCAACCTCATCAGCATAGCGCTGACCATGCCGGGTCTGGTCAATCCGGAATCGGGCATGGTCATCTATACCCCCAAGTACCAGATCCGCAATCTGGCGCTGGCCAAGCTGCTGGAGAACCACTTCAACCTGCCCTGCTACGTGGGCAATGACACTCGTTCGCTGGCGCTGGCCGAGCACTTCTTCGGTGAATCCCGCGACTGCATGGACTCCATCCTGGTGAGCGTGCACCAGGGGGCGGGCTCCGGCATCATCACCAAGGGCAAGGTGTTCCTCGGTCAGAACCGCAACGTCGGCGAGATCGGCCACATCCAGGTCGAACCGCTCGGCAAGCGCTGCCACTGCGGCAACTTCGGCTGCCTGGAGACCATCGCCTCCAACGAGGCCATCGTCGACAAGGTGAAGGAGCTCATCAGCCGCGGCCACCTGAGCTCGCTGCAGGAGAAGCACATCACCATCCAGGAGGTGTGCAAGGCCGCCATGGCCGGTGATGAACTGGCCCGCAGCGTGATCGAGAACGTGGGTGAGCATCTGGGACGGGCGGTGGCCATCACGGTCAACCTGTTCAACCCGCAGAAGGTGCTGATCGCCGGTGAAATCACCGCCGCCGAAGAGATACTGTTCCCGGCCATCCGCCGCTGTGTCGAACACCAGTCACTGCCGAGCTTCCACCGTGGTCTGCCCATCGTGAAGGCGCGCTTCCAGAACCAGCCCACCATAGGCGGCTTCGCTCTGGTGAAGCGGGCCCTGCTGGAGGGTGATCTGTTGCAGATCATCATGGAGCAGAAGTAAGGCGCTGGCCTTGCGAGATAAAAAAACGGCAGCCAGTGGCTGCCGTTTTTTTATTGTGTGCTGTTCGCCGGTTTGCCCTGCCTGACACGGCTTGAACAGATCCAGGGCCCCGTCATACACCTTGGTCTGCACATCCATGATCCCCAGCATGGTGCGGGGCAACAGGTTGTTACGTGCACTCAACCTTGCTTGCTCATTCACCCCGCCCGGCACGGTTTGAACAGATCCAGGGCCCCGTCATATACCTTGGTCTGCACATCCATGATCCCCAGCATTGAGTGGAACAGGTTGTCGTGGGAGAAACGCTGGCTGGCCGCCTCCTGCTGCAGGCAATCCATGTTCAGCCGCCGATCTGCCTGCAACTGGGGGGAGAGCCAGGTCAGCAGCGGCACCCGGGTCTGATCGTCCGGCGCAAACTTGTAAGGGGTGCCGTGCAGGTAGAGCCCCATGGCACCGAGGGATTCGCCGTGATCGGAGAGGTAGACCAGCCCCACGTTGTAGTCGTTCTGCAGCGTCTTGAGCTTGGCGATCAGCCGTGCCACTACCTTGTCGGTGTAACGTATGGTGTTGTCATAGCTGTTGACCAGCTCCTCGTTGCTGCAGTTCTCTATGTCGCTGCGCGGGCAGTCCGGCACGAAGAAACGCTCGGAGGCGGGGTAGCGTCGATAGTAGGTCGGACCATGGCTGCCCATCAGATGAAAAGCCACCAGCTTGTTACCTTGCTTGCCCTTCATGTCGGCAATCTGTCGATCCAACCCCTCCAGCATCACCTCGTCGTAGCAGGAACCTTGCTGGCAATACTGCGGAAACGCCTTGGCCTCTATGTCTATGGTGGGCACGTTCTTGCACACCCCCTTGCAGCCGCCGTCATTCTCCTTCCACAGCACGGAGATGCCGGCGTGTTGCAGCACATCCAACATGCCATCCCGCGACTGGGCCAGGGTGTCGTCATATTCCCGGCGCGTGAGATTGGAGAACATGCAGGGCACGGAGACAGCCGTGGCGGTGCCGCAGGAGCGCACGTTGCGAAACGAGATCATGCCCGCCTCCTGAGCGGTGAAGCTGTTGGTCTGCTTCCCGTAGCCGTTGAGGGAGTAGTTCTGGCTGCGGGCCGTCTCCCCCACCACCAGGAACATCAGGGTCGGCTTGCCGCCCTGCCCCACCACTTTGGCATCCGTTCCCAGCGGCTGATAGGGGATCGGGGTGGCAAACAGTATATCCGTGGCATAGCGATAGAGACCGTGCACATAGTTGGCAGGCACTATCTCCTTGCCGAGGGACTTGTTGTTGCGCCCGACCGAGGCGTAATCCTGGTAATAGAGGGCGGCCACCCCCACCAGAAACAGCAGCGACAGGGCAATGGAGCCAAGGCGCAACCCCAGTCCCTTATACCAGGGGCTAGGATAGGTTATTTTCACCCACAGCAAGGCCAGCGCCGGCAGCACGCCGGTCAGCAGGAACCAGAGCGCGACCGAACCATTGAGGTAGGCCGTCGCCTCCCCGCTGTTGGTCTCGACTATGTTCTGCACCATGCTCACGTCGAAGATGACGCCGTACTTGAGCATGGCGTAGCTGACCACAGAGCCCATCAGGATCAGCAGCACGAAGAAGGGCTTGAGCAGATAGCGAAAGGTAAAGGGCAGAAACACCGCATTGAGCGCGGCCAGCAGCACCAAGGGGATAGAGAGGGCAAAGCCCGCCTTGACGTGCTCCAACTGGGTGAGAATGCGGTAAAAGTGCAGGAAGATGGGCCAGTTAAATACCAGTGCAAACAGCAGCACCAGCAACAGATTCACCTTCATCACACCCAGGGTGATGCGCATAACGATACTCCGACAAACCAGGCAGGACTGGGGCCCCTGCATGGGGGCACCCGTTGTGAGTGCTCGCTTGCCGCGCACCTCTTCCTGAGGGCAAGCGCGGCAAGGGGCTGGGGCGCCCGGACACGGCAGGCAGCTTAAGTCGCCAAACTTAAGGGAAAATTAAGGCGGGCAATGCCATGGTCGGCACGATCTTCAGGTGCCAGCTCATCATAAGAAAAACGGCAGCCGAGGCTGCCGTTTTAGCGGGGACGAACAGAGCGTCGCCACCTGAGTGTTCACGGACCGGATTACAGGGTCGCGGCGACTTCGTCGGAGATGGAGCCGTTGTGGTACACCTCCTGCACGTCGTCCAGATCTTCCAGCATGTCGATGAGGCGCATCAGCTTGGGTGCGGTTTCCGCATCCAGCTCTGCTTCGGTGGAAGGGATCATGGTCACTTCGGCGTTCTGTGCCTTGAAGCCGGCGGCTTCCAGCGCATCCAGCACGGTCCCGAAATCGTTCGGGGTGGTGTACACCTCGATGGAACCATCTTCTTCGGTCACCACGTCATCGGCGCCCGCTTCCAGTGCCGCATCCATCAGGGCATCTTCGTCGACACCGACGAAGGTCAGCAGCCCTTTCTTGCTGAACAGGTAGGCGACCGAGCCATCGGTGCCCAGGTTGCCGCCGCTCTTGCTGAAGGCATGACGCACTTCCGCCACGGTACGGTTGCGGTTATCGGTCAGACACTCCACCATCACGGCGGAGCCTGCCGGGCCGTAACCTTCGTAAACGATGGTCTCGAGCTGCTCACCGTCGCCACCACCGGCCCCACGCGCGATGGCGCGGTTGATGGTTTCGCGGGTCATGTTGCTGGTCAGGGCTGCCGTCACCGCCGCACGCAGGCGCGGGTTGTTGGCAGGATCCGGATCGCCGATACGAGCCGAGGTAGTGATTTCACGGATCAGCTTGGTGAAGATCTTGCCGCGCTTGGCATCCTGAGCTGCCTTGCGGTGTTTGATGTTGGCCCATTTACTGTGACCTGCCATAGAGACTCTCCGTTATATTTTTTAGATTTCAATAACACAAAGTGACCGGGTAGGCCGCGCTGGGCGCGGCCGGGACTGTGCCGGATGCCGGCTTATTCATCACCCTTGACGGTCGTCGCAATTGCCAGTTCGCTCATCTGCGCCTGGTTGGCAAAGCTGGGGGCGTCTGTCATCAGACAAGCGGCCGCCGTGGTTTTCGGGAAGGCAATCACATCCCGGATGTTGTCGGTACCGGTCAGCAGCATGCTCAGACGATCCAGGCCGAAGGCCAGACCGGCGTGCGGCGGGGTACCGTATTTCAGCGCATCCAGCAGGAAGCCGAACTTGAGGCGCTGCTCGGCAGGTGTGATACCGAGGATGTCGAATACGGTGGCCTGCATCTCGCTGTTGTGGATACGCACAGAACCTCCACCCACTTCGTAGCCGTTGATGACCATGTCGTAGGCGTTGGCATAGGCGCTGAGTGGGTTGGCTTTCAGCTCGCTCGGGCCCAGGTTGCTCGGCGCGGTGAAGGGGTGGTGCATGGCCGCCAGGCCGCCTTCGCTGTCTTCCTCGAACATGGGGAAGTCGATGACCCACAGCGGCTTCCAGCTGTTTTCCATCAGACCCAGATCGCGGCCCACTTTCAGACGCAGGGCACCGATGGCATCGGCCACCACTTTCTTGCTGTCGGCGCCGAAGAAGATGATGTCGCCGTCGGCCGCGCCGGTACGGGCCAGGATTTCGCGCACTATCTCATCGGAGAGGAACTTGGCAACCGGAGACTGAACCCCTTCGAGACCATTGGCCACGGCATTGACCTTCATCCAGGCCAGGCCCTTGGCACCGTAGATACCGACAAACTTGGTGTACTCGTCGATCTGCTTGCGGGACAGCTCGGCGCCGCCCGGCACTTTCAGGGCCGCCACACGGCCTTTCGGGTCGTTGGCGGGGCCGGCGAACACGGCGAACTCGACGGAGGTCAGCAGATCTGCCACATCGACCAGCTCCATCGGCAGACGCAGGTCCGGCTTGTCGGAGCCAAAGCGACGCATGGCTTCGTCGAAGGTCATCACCGGGAAGTCGCCCAGATCCACGGCCAGCACGTGTTGCCACAGGTTGCGGATCATCTCTTCCATCAGCTCGCGCACTTGGGGCGCTGTCATGAAGGAGGTCTCCACGTCGATCTGGGTGAATTCCGGCTGACGGTCGGCACGCAGGTCTTCGTCACGGAAGCACTTGACGATCTGGTAGTAGCGATCGAAGCCGGACATCATCAGCAACTGCTTGAACAGCTGCGGGGACTGCGGCAGGGCGTAGAACTTGCCCTTGTGCACCCGGCTCGGCACCAGATAGTCACGGGCACCTTCCGGGGTGGCCTTGGTCAGCATGGGGGTTTCGATGTCGAGGAAGCCGTGCTCGTCCATGAAGCGGCGTACGAAGGCGCTGGCCTTGGCACGGGTCTTCAGGTACTTGGCCATTTCGGGGCGACGCAGATCCAGATAACGGAACTTGAGACGCTGCTCTTCGCTGTTGACCTGGTTGAAGTCCAGCGGCAGTGGCTCGGCGCGGTTGATGATGGTGAGCTCGTGGGCGAACACTTCGATGGCGCCGGTGGCCATGTCGCTGTTGCGCTGGGTGTCAGGACGGGTACGTACCACACCTGAGACCTGAATGCAGAACTCGCCGCGCAGTTCGGAGGCCAGGGCGAAGGCATCCGGCTTGTCCGGATCGAAGAACACCTGCACGATCCCTTCCCGGTCACGCATGTCGATAAAGATCAGACCGCCGAGGTCACGACGACGATGGACCCAACCGCACAATGTAATGGTCTGCCCGGCATGGGCCTCATTGACCTGTCCGCAATAGATAGAGCGCATGGACTTCTTCCTTCGAAATTGTAGAGAGACGGTTAACCTGAGCCGCCGGGCACGACTGGCAGCACAGTCCGTCTCACAGCTGGCCAGAGTCTTGTTCTTGCCCGGTTTGAAATCTGTCTCGTACCGTCCGACCCCCTGGATCGGACACCTGCCACCGATATCGGCTCGACCAGAGGCGGCTGGCAAGCGGCCGGGCAGTCGGTCAGAGGGCATCGGAAAGCATCGTTGTTTGGCCAATTCATGGCCGCTACCGTCGCCACAATATGCGCACAGCGGGGCGAGTCACAACAAATTGGCAAACAAAAGGGCTGGCATTATAGAGGAAAACCCCCATTTGGGTAAAATGGCCAGCAGCCTCCTTTGCCCTGTTTTTTGCGTCTCAAGGCAAAAAATGGGCATAAACCGAGATAAACCCGCAGACAGGATCCGCCATGAGCCTCTTTTTGGGCCTGCCACAATGGTCGCACCCGGCCTGGCCCGGTCAATTATTGGGTGTGGGCGCCAAACCCGCCGAACATCTCGCCCACTACGCCCAGGTGTTCAACACAGTGGAAGGCAACACCACCTTTTACGCCTCGCCCACCCCTGACACAGTGCAGCGCTGGGCCGATGCGGTGCCTGCCCACTTTCGTTTCAGCTTCAAGTTTCCGAAAGAAATCAGCCACCAGAGCGATCTGGTGAGCGTAGACAAGCAGGTGACCGACTTCATTCGCCTGCTGGCCCCTCTTCACGACAAGCTGGGGCTGCTCAAGCTGCAACTGCCCGCGCGCTTCGGCCCGAGCGGCCTTCCCCGCCTTGCTGAATTCTTCAACCGGCTGCCGACACAGTTTCGCTATGCCCTCGAGGTGCGCCACCCCGATTTCTTCGCCAAGGGCGAGGCGGAGCGCAGCCTGAACCGGATGCTGATGGAAAAAGGCATCAACCGCATCATGCTCGACAGCCGGCCGCTGTTCTCTGTGCCAGCCACCACGGCAGCCATGATAGATGCCCAGGGCAAGAAGCCCAGACTGCCGGTGCACCTACTGGCCACCGCCAGCGCCCCCGTGGTGCGGCTCATCGGTCTGCCGGATCCGGCCGCCAATCACCCCTTCCTGCCCAGCTGGTTGCCCCACTGGCGTCAGTGGCTGGCGGAGGGAAAGGATCTCTACCTCTTTATACATACCGCCGACAATGCCCAGTCACCCGAGCTTGCCCGTCAGATAACCCGCCTGTTGGGGCAGGAGATGGCCCCCTGGCCAGGGGAAAACGATCGCGCGCGCCAAGGCGTGCTGCGCTTTTAGTCAGCCATGTCACAGGCCATCGCGCATGCGTAAAAAAAGCCGCTTTTTTGTGGCTGGACGGGGCTCGGCGTCAAGACAAACGCCCATCAATCCTCTACACTAGCGCCCCAAGCAAGGGGCCTGTCGTTGACCACTGCAATTCATTGCAACAAACAGCGCGGCTCCATATAAGGGGCCTGTCGTTGACCACTGCAATTCGTTGCAACAAACAGCGCAGCTCCGGATCAAGGGCACGGATGATGGCCCATTGCGAACAGGGCCGGCCCGAAGGATCTCACGGCCAGCCACCCCGTTCGTAAACCGGTGATAAAACAACCCAGAAGGGTGTCACCCAACGACTCAATTGAACAAGCAGTCGGTTCACATACCGGCTGTCAGGTTGCGCCAGCATGCATACCAAAGACCAGATTTTTGCCGCCCCTATCGCCCGATTGGGGGACTTTTGCTTTGACGAACAGGTCGTCGACGTCTTCCCCGACATGATCCAGCGGTCGGTGCCGGGTTACAGCAACATCATCTCCGCCATCGGCATGATGGCCGCCCGCTACGCCCAGCCGATGAGCCGGCTCTATGACCTCGGCTGTTCGCTGGGCGCCGCCACCCAGGCCATGCGTCGCCACGTGACCCAGCCGGGTTGCCACATCACGGCGGTCGATCTCTCCCATCCCATGATCGAACGCGCCCGCGCCCATCTCTCCGGATTTAAATCCGAGGTGCCGGTGGAGTTGGTGGAAGCGGACATCTGCGACGTCGCGATCGAGAACGCCTCCGTGGTGGTGCTCAACTTTACCCTGCAGTTCGTGGACCCCGAAAAGCGGATGACCCTGATCCAGCGCATCTTTGACGGGCTGCGCCCGGGCGGCATCCTGATCCTGAGCGAGAAGTTCCGCTTCGAGGATGAGCCGGTCAACGAGCTGCTCATCGATCTGCACCTGGATTTCAAGCGGGCCAATGGCTATAGCGAGCTGGAGATAAGCCAGAAGCGCAACGCCCTCGAAAACGTGATGCGCACCGACAGCCTGGAGATACACAGAGCCCGCCTGCGGGACGCCGGTTTTGTTCACCAGGATCTCTGGTTCCAGTGCTTCAACTTCGGTTCAATGATTGCCATCAAATCCAGCGACACCAACTAAGCCATGATCGACTTTGCCAATTTTTATCAACTGATCGCCAAAAACCGGCTGAGCCACTGGCTGCATACCCTGCCCGCCCAGTTGCACGCCTGGCAGCATGACAACCAGCACGGCGATCTGCCGCGCTGGAATCGTGCCCTCAACAAGCTGCCCACGGTCGCGCCCGGCCCCATCGAGCTGCAACATGGGGTCGAGATCGGCCATGCCGAGAGCCTGGGCGAGGGCGAGCGCAAGAAGGTCGAAAGCCTGCTGCGCCACTTCATGCCCTGGCGCAAGGGCCCGTTTACTGTGCACGGCATCCACATCGACACAGAATGGCGCTCTGACTGGAAGTGGGATCGGGTATTGCCCCACATCAGCCCGCTGGCCGGTCGCTATGTGTTGGATGTGGGCTGCGGCAGCGGCTATCACCTCTGGCGCATGGTGGGGGAAGGCGCCAAACTCGCGGTCGGCATAGATCCGAGCCCGCTGTTTCTCTGCCAGTTCGAGGCCATCCGCCACTTTCTCGACGGCGACCAGCGCGCCCACCTGTTGCCGCTCGGCATTCAGGAGCTGCCGGAGCTGCGCGCCTTTGATACCGTCTTCTCCATGGGGGTGCTCTATCACCGCAAGTCCCCCATCGAGCACATAGAGCAGCTGCGCAACCAGCTCAAAGACGACGGCGAGCTGGTGCTGGAGACGCTGGTGATCGATGGTGGGGTCAACGACGTGCTGGTGCCCACCGATCGCTACGGCAAGATGCGCAACGTCTGGTTCATCCCCTCAAGCGCAGCCCTCAAGCTCTGGGTCGAGCGCTGCGGATTTACCGATGTGCGGATTGTCGACGAGAATATGACCAGCACCGACGAACAGCGTCGTACCGACTGGATGATAAATGAATCCCTGACCGATTATCTGGACCCCCAAGATCCAGCGCTCACGGTGGAAGGACACCCGGCGCCGAAACGTGCCGTACTGATTGCCAGAAAGGCCAAAGACTAGCCGATGGCGCCTGTGGAAGTTACACTGACCCAATTCCAGGAAGCACAGTTAAATGAATGACATGAAAAGCAAATTAAAAGGAATGACCCTGCTCTCCCTGCTCAGTCTCGGCGGGTGTGTCAGTATGGAGAAAGCGCCCCCGGTACCTACCTTGACGCTGGCCGAGCTTCGCACCGAGATCAATCTGAGCGAGCAACGTCTGCAAACATCCATGGAACAGCAACAGAAGCAGTATGTGCAGCAACAGCACCTGCTGGTTCAGCTCAACACTGATGTCACCAACATGAAAGAGTCCGTGAAAAAAGTCGACAGCAAGCTCGAATCCTTGCCGCCCGAGCCGCCCAAGCCCATGGCGATCCCGACCGAGAAGTGCCAGGCGCCAAGCCAGGGACACACGGTCGATGGCAAACTGCTGGTCGGTGAAGCCGAGTGGATCTGGGTAGACGCCGCCAATGACGCCTTCCAGGCGCGGGTCGATACCGGTGCCACCACCTCCTCCATCAGCGCCCAGGACATCACCATCTTCGAGCGCAACGGCAAAAACTGGGTGCGCTTCTTCCTGAGCCACCAGGAGATGGATGACAAGATCCAGATCGAAGCGCCGCTGGTGCGTCACGTACGGGTGCGTCAGGCGTCCGCCGACGATCTCGACCGTCGTCCCGTGGTGCGTCTGGCTGTGCGGATCGGCGACATGACAGAAAAAGCTGAATTTACCCTGAAAGACCGCAGCGACATGACCTTCCCCGTGCTGCTGGGTCGCGAATTTTTGAAAGACATCGCCGTGGTTGATGTGGCCCGCGAATATATCCAACCAAAACCCAAGCTCAAGGATGTGAAATAATCCATGGTTTCCCGTAAGCCGTTCTATTTGCTGGTCGCCCTGCTGTACATTGTCGGCCTGGGGATGACGTTTTATCACCACATAGCGTTGGACGTGCCGCTGACGCCGGGTGAAAAACGCCAGATCTGGTCCATCGAGGCCAAGTTGGAGTTCGAGGCCACCGGCGAGCCGGTGATCGCCTCCCTGGCCATTCCGGGCACTCAGCCCGGTTTCACCCTGATGAACGAGAATGCCGCGAGCCCGGGCTATGGCCTGTCGTTTGTCGAGAAGGATGGTGATGCCCGTGCCGAGTGGTCCATTCGCACCGCCTCCGGCCGTCAGGAGCTTTACTACCGCGTCGACATGATGGCTGACGAGCACGCCAAACCGGCGGCACTGGCCCAGCCCCCCGTCATCGAGAAGCAGATAGAGAGCGAGCCTTACGCCACCGCGATGAAGCAGATCTCCGAGCGGGCGCAGGAGCGCTCCGCCGACGGCTACACCCTGACCCGCGAGATCATCAAGGAGATCGAGAAGCAGGAGCAGAACGCCGAGCTGCTGAAGTCTCACAAGAGCCGCGCCAACCTGATCGCCGAACTGCTCAACAACGCCGAGGTTCCAGCCCGGGTAGTGCATGCCCTGAGCCTGGAAGACGGTCGCCGTCGCCAGGAGCTGGTGGATTACCTGCAGGTGTTCAACAGCCCGACCGACTACAAGCTGTTCAACCCGCAAACCGGTGAACAGGGTCGCCCTGCCAACCTGCTGCTGTGGGAATACAACTCCGGCGCCCTGCTGGACGTGACCGGCGGCCACAACTCCAAGGTGACCTTCTCGATGATCGAGCAGGAACAACCAGTGAACGTGGCGCTGGCGCAGAAGTTCGAAAAATCAGAGATGATGAACTTCTCCATCCACAGTCTGCCGCTGGAAGAGCAGGCGCTGTTCAAGGGCTTGCTGCTGATCCCCATCGGCGTGCTGATGGTGGTGTTCCTGCGGGTCATCGTCGGTATCAAGACCTCGGGCACCTTCATGCCAGTGCTGATCGCGGTCGCCTTCATCCAGACCTCCCTCATCACGGGTCTGATCGGCTTCCTGCTGATCGTCGGCACCGGTCTCATCATCCGTTCCTACCTGTCGCGGCTCAACTTGCTGCTGGTGGCCCGAATATCGGCGATCATCATCATGGTGATCTCGATGATCGGTATCTTCTCCGCCTTCGCCTTCAAGCTGGGGCTGACCGACGGCATGAAGATCACCTTCTTCCCGATGATCATCCTCTCCTGGACCATAGAGCGGATGTCCATTCTGTGGGAAGAAGAGGGTCCGAAAGAGGTCGTCCGTCAGGGCGGTGGTTCCCTGCTGGTGGCGGTCATCGCCTACCTGGCCATGGACAACGAGCTGATCCGTCACCTGACCTTCAACTTCCTCGGCCTGCAACTTGTGCTGATGGCGACCGTGCTGCTGCTGGGTAACTACACCGGCTACAAGCTGAGCGAGCTCAAGCGCTTCAAACCGCTGGTGAACGAGATCAAGTCTGGCGCCACCCCGGGTAAGGACAAGTAACAGATGTGGTTCTGGGAAAAATACACCAGTCCGTGGAGCCTGTCCCAGGCAGGCATCCTCGGCATGAACAAACGCAACCACTCCTACATCAGCCGCTACAACCCGCGCAGCCTCTACCCCTTGGTGGATGACAAGCTGCAGACCAAGCGCATCGCGCTGGATGCGGGGGTGACTGTGCCGGAGCTTATCGGCACCATCCGCGAACAGCACGACGTGACCCGCATCACCCAGCTGGTCAAGGATTGGCCGGGTTTCTGCATCAAGCCGGCTCGCGGTTCGGGCGGCAAGGGGATCCTGGTGATCCTGCGTCAGGAAGATGGCCTCTTCTACAAGCCAAACGGCAGCGCCAGCAATGGTCAGGATCTGGAGCGCCATGTCTCCAACATACTGGCCGGGCTCTATTCGCTGGGCGGCAAGCCCGACGTGGCGCTGGTGGAAGGCCTCATCAACTTCGATGATGTCTTCGATGGCTACTCATTCGAAGGGGTACCCGATGCGCGGGTGATCATCTTCAAGGGCTTCCCCGTGATGGCCATGATGCGCCTCTCCACCGCAGCCTCCGACGGCAAGGCGAACCTGCACCAGGGCGCCGTGGGCGTGGGCCTGTGCCTGCGTACCGGCCGTGCGTTGCGGGCGGTGCAGTTTGGCAACCCGCTGCGCCACCACCCGGACACCGGCCTCGATCTCTATGAGCTCAAGGTGCCCCACTGGGACACCCTGCTGACCCTGGCGGCCTCCTGCTACGAGATGTCGGGCCTGGGTTACATCGGCACCGACATGGTGCTGGACAAGTTCCGCGGCCCCATGCTGCTGGAGCTCAACGCCCGGCCGGGTCTCGCCATCCAGATTGCCAACGGCCGCGGCCTGGTGCCCAATCTCAAGACCATAGAGAAGCTGGGCCAGGTCAAGATGAACGTGGAGCAGCGAGTCAACTTCGCCAAGGATCACTTCGGTATCTTCGACGAGTAGCCTGACGGCCTGATTAACAAAAGCGCGCCTGTGGGCGCGCTTTTTTATGGCTGGCATTTGGCCGGGAGCGAGACCGGCGCAAAAAAAGACATAAAAAAACCGATGCCAAGGCATCGGTTTTTCAGTATCCGGTACGCAGACCTTATTACAGGGAAGCGGCGTTCTCGGACAGATACTTGGCAACGCCATCCGGAGAGGCGGTCATGCCTTTTTTGCCTTTCTCCCACTGAGCCGGGCACACTTCGCCGTGCTCTTCGTGGAATTGCAGGGCGTCGACCATGCGCAGCATCTCGTCGATGTTGCGACCCAGCGGCAGATCGTTCACGACCTGGTGACGAACCACGCCGTGGCTGTCGATCAGGAAGGAGCCACGGAAAGCCACACCGGCTTCCGGGTGCTCAACGTCATAGGCTTTGCAGATCTCGTGCTTGATGTCGGCAACCAACGGGTACTTGACCGGGCCGATGCCGCCGTCTTCGATCTTGGTGTTGCGCCAGGCGTTGTGGGAGAACTCGGAGTCGATGGAGACACCGATCACTTCCACGCCACGCTTGTTGAACTCTTCCAGGCGGTGATCGAAGGCAATCAGCTCGGACGGGCAGACGAAGGTGAAATCGAGCGGATAGAAGAACAGGACGGCTGCCTTGCCTTTGATGTGGGATGCCAGGTTGAAGGTGTCAACGATCTGGCCATTGCCCAGAACGGCAGCAGCGGTGAAATCGGGTGCGGGACGGCCTACCAATACCATATTCAATTCCTCTTTATGTGAAGTGAACAATCCTGTCAGGATTGGGCTACCTAGAGCCAAGTCCGTCTAATTCAAGCGACAAACTATAGGCCCGGTGGTAGATTAGTTAAATCAAATTAAATAGATAGCATTAATCGGGTTTTCCTATGCAACGTTGGCCCAGCCTGAAACAGCTGCAATATCTGGTCGCTCTCGACGAGCACAAGAACTTCAACCGCGCCGCCAAGGCCTGTCATGTCAGCCAGTCCACCCTGAGTACCGGGATCCAGACGCTGGAAGACATGATGAATCTGCAACTGGTGGAGCGGGACCACAAGAGCTTCATTATGACCCCGGTCGGCATGGAAATCGTCGAGCGGGCTCGCAATTTGCTCTCGGATGCACGGGATCTGATGGAACTCGGCCAGCATCAGGGCGGCGTCATGCATGGCACTGTGCGGCTCGGCTGCATCCCCACCATAGCCCCCTTCCTGCTCAGCAAGCTGCTGCAGGTATGTGGCAAAGCCTATCCTGAGCTGGAATTGTTGCTGCGTGAAGACACCACCACCAACCTGCTCAAGCAGCTGGAGCAGGGTCAGCTCGACTTGCTGATCCTGGCGCTGCCGGTGGAGATCGGCGGCTTCCACTGCAAGATGGTCGGCCAGGACCCCTTCCACATGGTGATGCCCGCCAGCATGGCGGCCGGTCTGCACACCCCGTTCGACTACAAGGAGCTGCCCAATCAGAGCATCTTCCTGCTGGAGCGGGAGCACTGCCTCACCGAGCATGCGGTCAGCGCCTGCCGGTTGCGGGACAAGAGCAAGATCAACCCGTTCGCCGCCACCAGCCTGCACACCCTGGTACAGATGGTCGGCGCCGGGCTTGGCACCACCTTCCTGCCGCAGATGGCCATAGATGCCGGTATCCTCGACAACACGGATCTGGTGGCCATCCCCCTGCCAGGGGAGCACCCCTACCGCGAGATCGGGCTGGTGTGGCGCCCCAGCACGACTCGGGTACAGACCTTCTACAAGTTGGCCGAGCTGCTCACCCCGCTGATCGAACCCAAGGCCTGAACTTAGACAGACTTCCATGAAAACGCCGGCAACTTGCCGGCGTTTTCATTGGTCAATGACTCTGACACTAAATCAGTTGCCGGTCGGTGGCCCGAAGATCTGGGTGTAGGAGGTCAGGGTACGCAGGCTGACGTCACCAGGCTGGCCATTCTCGTCATAGAGCGCCAGCGCGCCCGTCTGCTTGTCGTGACCCAGCAGCTGATGGGCGCTCAGGTTGCTGAGTGCATCGCTCTCCGCTTTCCACTCCCAGCGTTGTCCCAGACTCAGGCTGCAGCTCTGCAACTGGCCCAGGTTGTTGCCATCCAGGCAGTGACGGGTATCCAGCGCACTGACATAGCGGCCGTACTGGTCATAGATGAAGGACTGGGCGGCCGAGGTCTCGTCACAGGTCACGGCGCTCACGCCTTGCTGGGCATCGGCGCTCAGGCAACGGTTGTCAAAGCCGCCCAGCTGCAGGTTGACCGGGCGACCGCCGGTAAACACCGGGTGGTTCCAGTCCACCTTGAAGCTGGTGGAGGCGGTCACCCGTCTGCGCTTGTCGACATCCTCGAAGCCCTGGAAGGAGACATGGGCGCCCACCACGTAATAGTGCTTGTAGATGCCGGTGTAGATGGGGCGGATGTTGACCGAGGAGTCAATCTTGAACTCTGTGCTGCCCTGCTCGTTGGGCGCCGCCTTGTAGATGACGTCCAGATTCGGCACGAAGCCCTTGTAGCTCAGCGGCTGGATGCGATTGTGATCCACATCATACCCCATGCCCCATACTGTGGCCGTCTTGGACGAGAGCAGAGACTCCGCCGTCGCGTATTGATCCCGCACCCAGCTGAAACTCACCTTCTGGGCGCTGGGAGCCGAGCGCTCGACCCGATAGTCCTGGGTGTTGTAGGCGAGCTGGCGCTGCTGGCTGAACTTGGCCGAGGCCTCCAGCTTGGCCTTGGGCCCGTCCTTGTTCACTTCGACCCCGCCGGTCACCCCCACCTCGAAGCCGGAGATCTCGCGATGCTCATACTTGCTGTTGAGGTTGGTGGGCAGGCTCTTGAGCACGGCCGCCTTGGCGTTGGAGGCTTCGATGGTGAAGCGGTAGTCCTGGGCGATGGCGTCGGTGGCATAGTCCCGCGCCCAGCCGTCGAGCAGGGTGTAACCGGCAAAGTTCTCGCTCCAGGTGAGATCTTCGTTGAGCTGGATGCCGGCACCGGCCGACTCCTCATCCAGCGAGATCCGCACTATCTTGGCATCCGGCGTGGCGGAGCCCGTGTTGCCAAATTGCAGGGAGCGCTCCAGGTTCACCCGATAGACCAGCGAGATGTTCGGCGAGTCACAGAACAGCCGATCCCCCCGATCCCAGGTGCGCGAGCGCGGGAAGGTACACTCGGCATCGCTGATCTTGCGATTGACGTTGAGGTAGAAGGCCACGTGCGGCAAGCCGGCCTCGGCAGTGGCCGGCTGGGTGAGGGAGCGTTTGTGGCGTTTGCCCTGCCCCGCAAGACTCTCGACCCGCTCCATTACCCGATAGAAGGCCGGATCATCGACGCCCCCCAGCGGGGTAAACAGCAGCGCGCCCTTGTAGGCGGAGACCAGCACCCAGTCGGCATCGAACGAGATGCCGGCCAGCTGCTCCATGGCCTTTCTGGCCTGTTGCCGCTCGCCCTTGTCAGTGATGGCGCTGAAGTCGATGAAGACGCGCTCCCCCTGCCCCAGCACGCGCTCGCGCAGTTGATCAGGTGTCAGCACGCTGGCGGCCTGCTGCTCATCCAGCCAGACGCCGGCGTTGAGGTAGAGAAGTCCCTGCTCCGATTGCAGGCTGGCCAGCATGGCGGTGCCCTGATCGGTACGCTCGCCTATGTCTTCGGCATGCACGCTGCCTGCCAGCAAGGCCAGCGCGAGCAGACTGAGAGTGGGAGCCTGAGTGATGAATTTGCGTGGTTTTTTGTTTTTCATTGTTAGCTCCTTGTCGAATCACACCAGACTATTTCCACCATGAGGTGGAACAGCATAACCCTATTATTGATGGTTATATTACGGTGTTATTCTGCTTGCTTGCCAATCAATGCCAACCATTTTTCTCGCTGTGAATTAACAGCGTGTTCGTGGCGAGTATTTCATATGACAAAACAAGGACTGAGATGCAGTCTAAGGTGGAAGATTCGGCGCTCGCCGATGCTATTACACTGTTTGCCGAGTACACAGTTGTCGCGCTGTGATAGCACTGCCCACTTTGGATGCAGGTGACACCTGTCTTGAGCCTCGCGTCCCTGTTCATCGGCCTGAACGATGCAGCGGGAGCCTGATGCCTTGGGCATTCTGCCGCGAGGAAACACTCACTGCTATGGGCTCGATATCATGGGGTTGCCCTCCTCTGTCTGATGATATTGTCAGCCAACGCCAGTCATTGACCGAATATTATTATGTGAGGCAGTTTCGGGAATATACCCATATATATCTAATTTTCTGCCACCATATTGATGACGGATGTGGCTTGTCTAGCTGCCAGCTGTAATACGATTTCATCATAACGAATTAGCCTGAAATCAGAACGTGACACAGATCACGCGATGACGTCAATAACGTTAATGATAAAATAATTTAAACTTGAATAGAATAATTACGTTAATATTGAAATGCTCATTCAAGATAATCGCCAAATATTGTTCAAATGAATACAATCGATAATATGACGTCCCTCAGCCTATGCCCTTTCCAGCCGCTCAGGCGTGGTTTATTGCCAACAAGGCTATGTTCGAGCCCCAAACCCCGTTTATGATGAGCGGGTCGTCGAGTCGAAGGAGCCCCCATGCATTGCAAGTTACTGCTGCCCCTGCTGGCCCTGTTGCTGGCCGCCTGTTCCAGCACGCCCGAACCGCCGCCACCTCGTCAGAGCAGTGCCTTCGACGGCTTCTACCAGCAATGGCGCGGCGTGCCCTATCGCATGGGCGGTGCCAGCCGGGCCGGGCTCGACTGCTCCGCCTTCACCCAGCTTGCCTACCAGCAGGTGCTCGGTTTCAACCTCCCCAGAACCACTGAATCCCAGGCCAGCCTGGGCACGCCGGTCGATCGCTACCGCTTGCAGCACGGCGATCTGGTCTTCTTCAAGACCGGCTGGCAGCAATACCATGTCGGTGTCTACACGGGGGCCGGGGAGTTCATCCACGCCTCCACCAGCAAGGGGGTGATTCGCTCGCGCCTCGACAATGTCTACTGGAACAGCCGCTACTGGCAGGCGCGCCGTCTGACGCAGTGAGACCCGCTCACCATGAGAAATGAGAAAGGCCCGTGACGGGCCTTTCTCATTGTCTGTTTGCCGACTCAGTGCTTGCGATGCCAGCGTGGCGAGGTGGCTTTCTCGCCCCAGGGGGTGACGCATGGCAACAAGGCCCCCTCGATCACCGTATCGCTGCTGGCCAGCGCCTCGGCAATCTTCTGATGCAGCACCCGCAGCAAGCGTCCCTCCTGCTCCGCCAGGGAGTGACCCGCGGCAAAGAACTCGCGCTGGTGTTGCAGCGCCAGCTTCTGGGCAAATTCATAGGTGTTGAAGCAATCCGGCATCCGCTCGACCACATCATCAAGCCGGGCCAACAAGCTGTTCAGTTCCCTGGTCATGTCGTTCACTCCTTGTAGGTTGACGGCCAAAAAACTACCCCTAATTGGATAAGACACCAACCACCAAATCTCGAAACTGTGGTGGGTCGCACAGTTCACAGGTGAGTCATCCGCGACCCTATGCTAAGCCAGATGGCAAAACTTTACAGCCGATTAACAAGCCGCTAGATTTAGACCGACCAATCAGTCGGTCAATTAACGCGCGAGGTATGCCATGGAAGCGGTTCAGTTGCAGGACACCACCACAGACAAGCTGTCGCTACCGGGCAAGCTGGCCCGGCTCAGGCAGGCCTGTCAGGCCAATCCCATGCCCGACCTGAGCGAGCGCAGAGCCCATCTGAGCCAGCTCAAGCGTGCCCTGTTGGCCCACAAGCAGTTGTTGTGTGACGCCCTGGCCCGGGATTATGGCCAGCGCAGCGACTATGACAGCCTGATCGCCGACATACTTCCCAGCGTCATGCAGATCAACTACACCCAGCGGCGGATCAAGCGCTGGATGCGCCCGCACCGCCGCCACACGGGGCTGCTGCTGGCCCCGGCCAGGGTCGAGGTGTTCTATCAACCGCTCGGGGTAGTCGGCATCATAGTGCCGTGGAACTTCCCCGTGATGCTGAGCCTGGGGCCCCTCATCAGCGCCATCGCCGCCGGCAACCGGGCCATGCTCAAACTCTCCGAATTCACCCCTCACACCAACGCCGTGCTGCGCACCTTGCTGGATCAGGTGTTCGATGAAGATGAGGTCACAGTGGTCGAGGGAGATGCCCAGGTGGCTGCCGCATTCAGCGCCCTGCCGTTCGATCATCTGCTGTTTACCGGCTCGACCGCGGTGGGCAAACTGGTAATGGCCGCCGCCGCCCCCCAGCTCACCCCGCTCACCCTGGAGCTCGGCGGCAAGAGCCCCTGCCTCATCGCCCCCGACATGCCCATCGCGCTCGCGGTGGAGCGGATGATCTTCGGCAAGAGCCTCAACGCTGGCCAGATCTGCGTGGCCCCCGACTATGTGCTGCTGCCACGAGGCCAGGAGCAGGCCTTCATCGAGGCCTACCGCAACCACTTCGCTCGCCTCTATCCCCAGGGGCTGGGGAGCCCGGATTACGGCTCCATCATCAATGGGCGCCAATATGAGCGGCTCACCGGCTGGCTGGCCGAGGCCGAGCAGGCAGGTGCCCAGGTGCACCCCTGCGGCAGCCCGGCCCGGGACGACGTCGCCCACCGGCTGGTGCCCCACCTGCTGACCGGGGTGCCCAACCATTGCCAGCTGATGCAGCAGGAGATCTTCGGCCCCCTGTTGCCGCTGGTGCCCTACGACAGCCTGGACGAAGCGCTCGCCTACATAGCCGCCCGCCCGCGCCCGCTCGCCTTCTATCTGATGAGCCTGGATCCGGCGCTGCAGGCCAGGGTGACCCGGGAAACCCACTCAGGCGGCATGGCCATCAACGAAAGTCTATTCCAGGTGGCGGCCGATGACGTGCCGTTTGGCGGCATCGGCGCCTCCGGCATGGGCCACTACCACGGCCATGAAGGCTTTCTCACCTTCTCCAAGGCGAAAACCGTGTTGAGCCGTGGCAGATTCAGCACAGGCTCCTTGGTTCACCCCCCTTATCGGCGCTGGCACCAGCGGCTGATGATGGCGCTGTTTTTGCGCTGACGGACGCCGGAGACCTGCATGCACAAACCCATGACAGACAAGCGCCGCCAGATCCTGGATGCCGCCCTCGCCCTGTGCGCAGAGGATGGGCTGCAAGGCGCCGCCACCGCCCGCATCGCCAAGGCGGCTGGGGTGGCCAACGGCACCCTGTTTCACCACTTCCCCAGCAAGGAAGTGCTGATCCAGTGCCTCTATCAGGATGTCAAACTGCGGCTCAGCACCGCCATCACGGAGGCGGATGCCGCCCTGCCCCTGCGCGAGCAGGCCAGCCATTACTGGCAGCAGGCGATGCAGTGGATGCTGGCCCATCCCAACGAGCTCAAGTTCGTGCTGGGGTTCTTCCACTCCCCCCTGCTAGCGCGCCCCCTGCGCAGCCAAATCCTGAGCGATACCCTGCGCTTTCTACCGCGCCTGCTGAGCCAGGGCCAGGCCAGCGGAGCCCTGATGCAAGCCCCGCCGGCCCTGATGCTGGAGGTGTGCCAGAGCCAGTTTCTGGCCTGCGCCTCCCTGTTTGTCGACCAACCTGAACTGGGACGGGACGCTCACTGGCAAGCCAGTGCCTTCGCCCTGTTCTGGTCCGCCATCTCGGGAGTGAACCCTCATGCAAAACCGGACGCTTGAATCCCTGGCGGCCCTTGGCCGCCGTCTCTGGATAGCCACCCTGCTCTGGGTCATAGGGCGCACCCTGTGCCGCGCCGCCCGGGTCGATGAGGCGGTGCGACAAGAACTCGCCCCCCTGCCCGACGGCCTCACCATACGGCTGGAGGTGGCGGGCCTCAGCCAGGCGCTGATCATCCACAAGGCGGCAGGCCGCTGGCAGTGCGGCGCACCGGCCCATGCCAGCGGCGATCTGCACCCGCTGCGAGTGCGTTTCAAGCATCCGGGCATCGCCTTTCGCGCCCTCAGCTTTCGGCTCGGAGTCAATCAGGCATTCAGCGAAAACCGCTTGCTGGTAGAGGGGGATCTCACCGTCGCCATGCACCTGGTACGGGCGCTGGAACAGCTGCAGGCCCTGATCCTGCCCGCTTTCATCGCGCGACCGCTGCTGCGCCACTATCCTGACCCGCGCCGCAAGCTGGCGCGCGCCTGCCACATCTACCTGGGTCTGTTGACCGGCTGAACAAGAGGATGAGCACCATGAGTCGCTATTACGATTTTTTCTGCCCGGTCAAGCTGATGGCGGGCGAACAGGCACTGGAGCAGCTCGCGAGCGAGCTGGCCGGATTGGGGGCGCGCCGCCCGCTGCTGCTCACCGACAAGGGGGTCAGCGGCACCGGACTCGCCACCCTGCTGGCCAATGTGCTGGCCGAGGGGGAGCTGCCAGTCGCCGACATCTGGGACGAGATCCCGGCCGACTCCTCCACCGCCGTGGTGGAGCGGATCGCGGCCCGCTATCGGGAGCTCAAATGCGACAGCCTGGTGGCGCTGGGCGGGGGCTCCGTCATCGACACCGCCAAGGCGGTCAACATCCTCGCCTCCATGGGCGGGGATCGGCTGCTGGATTATGCCGGCGCAGGCTGCCTGACCAAACCCCTGCAGCCGCTGGCAGTGGTGCCCACCACGGCGGGCACGGGATCCGAGGTAACACTGGTGGCGGTGATCAAGGATGAGGCGAGCGGGCGCAAGGTGCCCTTCACCTCACCCTTCCTGCTGCCCCAGCTGGCGGTGCTGGATCCGCGCCTCACCCAGGGCTTGCCCCTCAACATCACGGCCGCCACCGCCATGGATGCCATGACCCACGCCATCGAGGCCTTCATCGGCAACGCCAAAAACCCGGTCAGCGACGCCCTGGCCCTGATGGCGGTGGAGAAGATCGCCAGTGCCCTGCCCCAGGTGCTGAGCAACCCGCAGGACAAGCGCCTGCGGTTGCAACTGGCGGAAGGATCTACCCTGGCGGGCATGGCGTTTTCCAACTCCATGGTGGGGCTGGTGCACGCCCTCGGCCACAGCCTGGGGGCCCGCTGTCACCTGCCCCACGGTCTGTGCATGAACCTCTTCCTGCCGACCGTGCTCGACTACAACCGGCCGGGCATAGATGAGGAGCTGGCCCGCCTGCTGCTGCCCCTGGTCGGCGCCGAGCGCTTCGCGGCGACCCCGGTCGCAGAGCGGGCACAGGCCAGCATCCAGGCCCTGTACGCCTTGCGCGATACCCTGTGGCAGGCGGTGAAGCTGCCGCGCACCCTGCGCGAAGCCGGCGTCACCGACAAGGCCCTGCTGCCCGAGATCCGGGATCTCGCCATCAACGATGGCGCCCTGCTCTACAACCGCAAGGATGCCGACCGGACCCAGCTGCTCGGCCTGCTGGAGCTGGCCTGGGAATAGCCAGCTTGGCCAGGCCCCGCATGGCGGGGCCGCTTACTACCAGCTGATGGTGGCACCGGCGCCATAGTTGTCTTTTCCCTCCGGCGTCTTCTCGCGCCAGATGGACTCCTTGTTGCGGCGAATGGCCTCTTCCCGCTCCTGGTTGCGCTCCCAGACGGGTTTCATCTCATCCAGCGGCCGCTCATGTTTTTCCCCCTTGTGATCGATGACGGCGCAGTGCTTGTCGCCGCACTGGTAGGCGTAGGGTTCGACGGTGCAGCCCGGCAACACCAGGGCCAGACAAAGACCAAGCAGGGAAGATGGCAGAAGGAAACGAGCGGACATGATGAAACTCCTGTTTGATTCAACGCGAGAGGGCACCGAGTGTCAGACAGGAGAGGGAGGGATTCAACCTTGCTAACAGGATTGATTGTTACAAGCTGTACATGAAGAATATTATCAGCAAGCCACTGATTAATAACACCTTAGTATCAGGCAACACCAAGCGTCACGCTAGGTGTCTACCTGCTCTGACGGCGTAAAGACCCCGGTGGAGAGGTAGCGATCCCCCCGATCACAGATGATGGCCACCACCACCCCCTGCTTGATCTCTGCCGCCACCCGCAGGGCACCGGCCACGGCGCCACCGGAGCTGACCCCGCAGCAGATCCCCTCCTCCCGCGCCAGTCGGCGCATCATGAGCAGCGCCTCCTCTTGCGTCACGTCCAGCACCCGATCGACCCTTTTCGGCTCGAAAATGGCGGGCTGATAGGCGGCGGGCCAGCGGCGAATGCCCGGGATCTGGCTCCCCTCTGCCGGTTGCAGGCCTATCACCTGCACCGCCGGGTTCTGCTCCTTGAGGTAGCGGGAGACCCCCATGATGGTGCCAGTGGTGCCCATGGCCGAGACGAAGTGAGTGACCGCCCCCTCGCTCTGGCGCCAGATCTCGGGGCCGGTCGATTGATAGTGGGCATCCGGGTTGGCCGGGTTGTTGAACTGATCCAGCACCAGTCCCTCCCCGCGTGCCTCCATGGCCAGCGCCAGATCCCGCGCGGCTTCCATGCCGTCTTCCACCAGCACCAGCTCGGCGCCATAGGCCTGCATGGCATCGCGCCGCTCCTGGCTCATGGTGCGCGGCATGATGAGCCGCATCCGGTAGCCCCGCGCCGCCGCCACCATGGCCAGCGCTATACCAGTGTTGCCGGAGGTAGCCTCGATGAGCCGGGCTCCCGGCAGCAAGCGACCGCTCGCTTCGGCACTCTTGATGAGGTTCAGCGCCGGCCTGTCCTTAACCGAACCGGCGGGATTGTTGCCCTCCAGCTTCACCAGCAGGGTGACCTCTGGCCAGGGATTGATGCGGCGCAGCGCCAGCAGGGGGGTATTGCCAATCAGATCTTCCAGCGTGGCGAAGGCCATAATGGGATCCATCCTCTGTTAACTGTTCTATACCTTGGCTAGCGGGTATGTACCCGGTCGGGTTCGCAGTGTAAGCGAGCCCGTGCAGTTGGCAAAGGGCTGCCAACGTGGTCAGATAACCCCATTCCCCGTACCGAGGAGCAAGCATGAGCGAGATCATTCATCAGGCCAACCAGCAACAATTCATCTGTGTGGTGGACGGCAAGGAGTCCAGACTGCGTTACCGGCGGCTCGATGCCAAGACCATAGACGCCTACAGCACCTTCGTCCCGCCGGAGCTCAGGGTACAGGGCATCGCCGATCAGCTGGCGCGCACCTTCTACAGCTGGACCCAGGCGGAGGGGCTCACCATAGTGCCCAGCTGCAGCTACATAGACGTCTGGCTGCGCCGCAATGCAGGTTGACGCACAGACGCGTCAGAGTACGCAAGACGCGCAGCATCGCCAGTGCGCGCAAGAGGCCCGCCTGCAAGCGCAGACCGAAATCCTGCTGCGGGCCAATGGCCAGCGCATGGCCTGCCTGCAGGCGGCGCGCCAGCTGGCCCTGCCCGACTGGGCGCTGGGGGCCGGCTTTATCCGCAACCTCGTCTGGGATCATCAGCACGCTAAATCAGTCCCTACCCCGCTCAACGATATCGATCTCATCTATCTGGACTGCGGTGATCCGCAAGGGCTGCACGAAGCGGATCACGAGGCCTGGCTGGCCGCCAGGGTGCCGGGTCAGCGCTGGGAAGTGCGCAATCAGGCCCGCATGCACCAGCGCCAGCGGGTTCCCCCCTTTGCCAGCAGTCTGGAAGCCCTCAGCCACTGGGTGGAGCTGCCCACCTGCATCGGGGTCCGCCTGCTGACAGATGATAGATTCGAGTGGCTAGCCCCTTACGGCTTTGCACCCAACTGGTCCCTGCAGGTGGATCCCAACCCGCGCTGCCGTCAGGAGAGCCGGGTTTTTACCGAGCGGGTCAAGGCCAAGGAGTGGCAACGGCTGTGGCCTGACCTGGTGGTGAACTGGCCATAACCTGATTGCAATCTTTCGATAACCTTGGGCACACTAGGGAAAAGCTGTTTGTAACTCAATGGGTTAAATAATGCGCGACTTCTTCTCACTCGAACGCTGGCTACCGGGCCTCGCCGCCCTGCTGCAATACCAGCGGGCCTGGCTGATGCCGGATGTGCGCGCTGGACTGTCGGTGGCGGCCGTGGCACTGCCCGTGGCCATCGCCTATGCCGAGCTCGCCGGCGTGGGGCCCCTGGTCGGCCTCTACTCCTGCATACTGCCCATGCTGGTTTATGCCCTGTTTGGCACCTCCCGCCAGCTGATCGTCGGCCCGGATGCCGCCACCTGCGCCGTGATCGCCGCCGTGGTGACCCCGCTCGCCGCCGGTGATGCCACCCGCCACTGGCAGCTGGTGATGACCATGACCGCCATGACCGGCTTCTGGTGCCTCATCGCCAGCCGCTTCAAGCTGGGGGTGCTGGCGGACTTTCTCTCCCGCCCCATACTGATGGGGCTGCTCAACGGCGTGGCCATCACCATCATGGTGGGCCAGCTCTCCAAGATCTTCGGCTTCACCTTCAGCGAGCGCTACCTCATAGAGCGGATCGCGAGCGGTGCCAGCTACATTACCCAGACCCATCTGCCGACCCTGGCCATGAGCCTGACCGCCTTGCTCACCCTGCTGCTGGCCAAGCGCTACAAGCCGGCCTGGCCCTCCTCCATGGTGGCCATGGTGGTGACGGCGGCCCTGGTGTGGGGACTGGATCTCGGCCAGTTCGGCATCGCCACCCTGGGTGCCATCGGCTCGGGTATGCCCGTCTTCCAGTTGCCGGAATTTCCCCCTGGCCTGATGCGCGAGCTGGTGTTGCCGGCGCTCAACCTCGCCATGGTGAGCTTCGTCTCCATGATGCTCACCGCCCGCAGCTTCGCCGCCAAGAACGGCTATGAGATCGATGCGGACAAGGAGTTTCGGGCTCTCGGCATGGCCAACCTGGCGGCGGCCGCCTCCCAGGGCTTTGCCATCAGCGGGGCGGATTCGCGCACCGCGGTCAACGACGCCAACGGCGGCAAGAGCCAGCTGGTCTCCATCATAGCCGCCGCCGCCATCGCCCTGGTCACCTTCTACCTGACGGCGCCGCTGCAATACATACCCACGGCCGCCCTCGGCGTTGTGCTGGTGATGGCGTCGCTCTCGCTCACCGATTTTCGCGGCCTGTGGGCCCTGCGCCACTCCGACAGGGCCGCCTTCTGGCTGGCGCTCATCACCTTCGTCAGCGTGCTGGCCATGGGGGTGATCCCGGGGATCACCCTCGCCGTGCTGCTGGGTCTGTTCCAGTTCCTGCGCAACGTGATGCGCCCCACCGACCAGTTGCTCGGCATGGATGACGAGGGGGTGGTACGCACCCTGGGGGACAACGAGCAGGCCAAGGCCATTCCCGGCATCCTGGTCTATCGCTTCAACTCGCCGCTCACCTACTTCAACGCCCCCTACTTCAAGCGGCGGGTGCTGGCGCTGCTGGTACAAGATCCCCACAACCCCAAATGCCTGGTGGTGGATGCGGTGGCCTGTTTCACCCATCAGGACATCAGCGTGATGAGCATGGTAGGGGAGCTGCACAAGGATCTGAAACGGCGCGGCATCCACATGGTGATGGCCGGTCGCCACGGCCAGATGAGCCAGTGGCTCAAGCAGGCGGGGATCCGGGTGGGCGACGAGGGGATCATCCTCTGCCCCGACATGTATCAGGCGCTGCGCATGACCCGCTGCTACCGGGAGCCGGTGTTCAAGGATGATGCCGTGGTGGAGAGCACCACGGACGCCATCCTCTCCCACTGGCCCCAGGATGATGCGCTGCCGGACTCGGCGCGGCTCACGCTCCCCTCCGAGCAGGAGGCAGGCGCCACCCCGGCCTGATCGGGCGCCAGACTCTCCTTGGGAGGGTTTGGCACACTCTCCGCTCAGGGCAGGATTGCACCCTGCGGACTCTTGGTGTTAAATGCCCGTCCAGATGGCGCTGACGAGGGCCATCCCCAGTATTTGGACACCCCATGCAAACTCAATCCCACGCGGGCCCGGGCACTCTCTTCTCCCTGACCTGGCCGCTGTTTATCGATCTCGCCCTGCACTTTCTGACCGGGGCCCTCAACACCTTCATGGTGGGCCACGTCTCCTATCAGGGCGTGGCGGCACTGGCGGTCGGCAACCAGGTGTTCGATCTGGCCATCACCTTGTTCAGCTTCGTCAGCATAGGCACCAGCGTGGTGATCACCCAGTATCTGGGGGCCGGCGATCGGGAGAAGGCGCGCATCGTCATCCACACCGCCATCGGCTTCAACCTGCTGGTGGGGCTGGTGGCCGCGGTCGGCGTGCTCGCCGGCGCCAGCACCATGCTCTCCCTGATGAACCTGCCTGCTCATCTGATGGGCGATGCCACCCTTTATCTGCAGATCATCGGCCTGTGCCTGCTGCCAGAGGCGGCGGCGCTCTGCCTGGCAGCCACCCTGCGTGCCCACGGTCATACCCGTCAGGCCATGTACGTGACCCTGACCGTCAACCTCATCACCTTCGTCGGCAACCTGCTGCTGCTCTACGGCTGGTTCGGCCTGCCCCAGCTGGGGGTGGCCGGGGTCGCCATCAGCACTGTGGCGGGTCGCATCGTCGGCGTGGTGCTGCTGGTGTGGCTGGTGGCGCGCAAGACAGGCATCCGCTTGCGTCTGCCCGAGATTGTTCGCCCCAGCAAGGTCATGCTGGACAAGGTGCTGCACATAGGCCTGCCGGCAGCAGGGGAGAACCTCTCCTGGATGCTGCAGTTCATGGTGGTCACCGCCTTCGTCGGCCTGCTCGGTGACAAGGCGCTGGCGACCCAGTCCTACTTCTTCCAGATCTGCCTGTTCATTCTGCTGTTCGGCCTCTCCATCGGCCTTGGCAACGAGATCATCATCGGCCATCTGGCGGGGGCCCGCCGCTTCGAGCAGGCCTACAACCAGCTGATGAAGAGCCTCAAGTTAGGCCTCATCGTCACTACCCTGATCGCCATCGCTGCCGCCCTCAATGGCCGCGCCATCATCAGCATGTTCACCGATGATCCGGACATCATCACCCAGGTGGCCCAGCTGTTTCTCATCAGCCTCATCCTCGAACCCGGCCGCACCTTCAACCTGGTGGTGATCAACGCCCTGCGTGCCACCGGGGATGCCCGTTTCCCGCTCTACATGGCGCTCGTCTCCATGTGGGGGATTGCCGTTCCGCTCGCCTATTTCCTTGGTATCATGCAGGGTTATGGACTGGTCGGCATCTGGTTGGCGCTCGCCTGCGATGAGTGGGTACGCGGTCTGGCCATGTTCTGGCGCTGGCGCAGTCGTCGCTGGCAAAACAAAATTCTTGTTGAAACATAAGCGGAATCACAATGAAGAAAATCGGACTCTTGTTGGCTGCCATCCTGCTCAGCCCGCTGGCCATGGCGCAAACCGCGCCCGCAGCGCCCAAGGCGCAGGCCTCCAAAACCTGGTATGTGGCACCCATCGCCATCGACGAGACAAGCGAGGCCCAGAAGGCGCTGACCAAAGATTTTACAGCCCAGATGATCAAGACCATCAAGATCAACGAATACCAGACCGGCAAAGCACTCGGCAAGACCAAGGATCCCAAGTGGCTGATCCGCACCAAGTTGATGCCTGCCAGCACGGAGCCGCTGGTCGGCAAGAAGCACCCGCAGGGTCTCACCTACGGCAAGGGCGTTCCCACCCAGGAAATCGTCGGCGAGCTCATCATGAACGGCACGCTAGTTGCGCATGTCGGCCAGGGCTGGCGTGAGCCCATAGTGCCGGGCACACCTGTGGCCGAGAAGATCACCATAGCCAACTACCAGTACGCCATCGGCAACGAAGCCAAGGCGCCGGATCTGGAAGAGCTGGCGGCGCAGATAGGCTTCGAAGTGGGCAAGGTCATCGCCCGCGATGGCAAGCCACTGCCCGAGAAGAAAAAGAAAAAAGAGTAAACGCCACGCCTGTTCTCAAGAAGGGGCCTTGCGCCCCTTTTTGCTGCCCGCTTGCCAGCCCGCCGCCGTCATCAAACCGTCACAACTGTGATCGAGATTCCAGTTTTAAGCTCAAATGCTTACTTACAAATGACTTATCAGCTTGTGATTCAATGAGTTAAAAATCATCTTCCCCATGCAGCAAATCATTGGTCCCGAACTCGATCGGGATCACATTTATCTCTGGGGGGAAGGGGTACTTTGGTTTTGAAGGCACAATCAAACGAAACCAAGGAGGCTTCATTACATGTTCCCAGAGTACAGAGATCTCATCTCGAAACTGAAGAGCAGTGATGTCCATTTCCAGAAGAAGTTTGACTTGCACAACGACTTGGATGCGGAGATTAGAAAGTTGGAAAAGCATCATGCCAGCGACTACAGCTCCGAGGTGAAGGATCTGAAAAAACAGAAACTCAAACTGAAAGAGGAGATATACGACATCCTCAAACAACATCCACATTAGACGCCTCGACGAATACCCGGATAAGCAACTTATCCCTCCAGCCCGGCTCAAGCCGGGCTTTTTATCGTCTCGTCATGGAGAAACCGTCCGAAACACTGGCAGGCCCTGACGGCGAAATTCGCTCGGGGTCTGCCCCGTATGGCGGCGAAAGGCGGTGTTGAAGGTGGACTTGCTGTTGAAGCCCGCCCTGTAACAGATGCTGGCCACCGTCTCGTCTCCCGCCTGTAGCAGCCGTTTGGCCTCCTCCACCCGATAACGGTTTAGCCAGTCGTAGAAATTGCCGCCCGAGCAGGCGTTGATGGCGGTGGAGGCCTGATGGGTACTCAGGCCGCACTCGCCAGCCAGCTTGCCGAGAGAGAGCACGGGATCCCGATAGGCCCCCTCCTTCAGCCGCCGCTCCAGCTCGTCAAACAGCGGCTGCTGGCTCGCGTCCTGTGCCGGGCTCATGACGCAGGCCTGACCCTCACTCCCGCCGGGGTGCGTGATCTCTGCCGAAGCAGCCTGTTGTGGCAGGCGGGCATGGGCCAGCACCTGCAACAGCAGATAGGCGGTGACGGGGGCCTGCAGATAGACGGTGGAGAGCGGCCAGCCGAGCCAGCTCAGGGCGATCCGCCCCAACAGCAACAAGGCCACCAACAGCTGCAGTCCCTGCAACTGGCTCACCCAGGCCCTCAGCGCCGGCTTGCGGCTGACGACCCCAAGCCGCTGCTGACGCCACCAGTAGATCAGCCCCAGCAGGGCCATGATGGCCAGATAGCGATTGCCGTAGAGGGTGATGCCGGGCCACAACCCATCCCCATGCTTGCCGAGCAGGATCCAGCGCACCTTCTCGGCGCCAGGCAGCAACCAGTAAGGTAGCGCCAGCATGGCCACCAGCAACAGCGGCAGACTGTGCACCAGTCGGTCACGCCAGCGGCCGAGTACAAGCTCCCCCTGCAGGGCTCGGATATAGCCATAGAGGCAGAACGGCAGCATCACCACCAGGGGATCCGCCAGTTTGAGCAGATGAGGCCAACGTTCGAACAGCTGCTGCTGATGGTAGAGATACTCCAGCGCCTGCACACTGCTCAGAGCAAGCAGGGCCAGCAGATAACCGGAGGCTGAGTCCCAGCGTCCCCGCCACTGCCAGCCGAGCGCCGCCAGCAACAACATGCCCGCCAGGCTCAGACTGAGCAAGGCCGCCACTTCTTCCCACTGCATATGCTTGCTCCCCCAGGTACGGCTCCATCGAGACGGACCTGTTTATCCTTGTTTTTATTCTGTTTTCGGAACTATGACCGGTTCCATCCAGCGGAGCGACAGCCAGCTCGCCCTGCTCTTAAATACCCTCTCCTGCGGGCAAAAAGCAACAGAACCATAACAAGCACGGACAACAGAAGGAACCCAAATGCGATCTCCCTTTCCCCTTACCCTGCTCGGCTGCCTCGTTCTGGCCGGCTGCCAGGAAAACAGCAGCGAGCCGGATCCCGCTCGCCACTATGACGTCACCCTCACCTACACGGAGCAGGGGGTGCCCCACATCAAGGCGAATGACTACGCCAGCCTCGGCTTCGGGGCAGGTTACGCCCATGCCGAGGAGAACCTCTGCACCCTGAGCGAGCAGATCATGAAGCTGCGGGGGGAAAAATCCCGCTGGCTGGGAGCGGGAGAGCAGCAGCGCAACCTGCTCTCCGACGTGGGCTATCGCTCGCTGGATCTGCCCGCCCAGGCCGCTGCTCTGTATGGCAAGCTGGCGCCGGATGCCCGCGATCTCATCGAGGGCTATGTGGCAGGCTTCAACCACTCACTCACGGGACGAGCCGGCCCGGCGGACTATCCCTCCCCCTGCCGTGGGGCCGAGTGGGTCGAGCCCATCACCCCGACCCAGCTGCTGGCCTATCACCTGGATCTCGCCCAGCTCGCCAGCGGCCGCAGCTTCATCGGTGCCATGGCGAGCGCCCAGCCCCCCGGCAGCGGGACGCAGGCGCGCGCCCTGCCTGACCCGGAAGCCGAGTGGCTGCTCACCGCCGAGGGGATCGGCAGCAACGGCTGGGCACTGGGGGCAGATCGCAGCAGCAACGCCAACAGCCTGCTGCTCGGCAACCCCCACTTCCCCTGGGATGGCGAGCTCAGGTTCTACGAACAGCACCTGCAGATCCCGGGCAAACTCAACGTGACCGGCGCCACCATGATGGGGTTTCCCGCCATCCTGATCGGCTTCAACGAACAGCTGGGCTGGACCCATACCGTCTCCCAGTCCAAGCGCTTCACCCTCTATCAGCTCACCCTGGATCCCGCCAATCCGCTGCGCTACCGCTACGGCGACCAGTGGCGGGAGATGAGCCAGAAAACCGTCACGCTGCAAGTGCGTCAGGCAGATGGCAGCCTGCAACCCTATGCCCAGACCGTCTATGCCAGCCACTTCGGCCCCGTGGTCAACCTCGCCTCCCTCTCGCCCACCCTGGGCTGGACCAGCAGCAGCGCCATCAGCTTCCGCGATGCCAATGCCGGCAACTACAAGATGCTGGAGCAGTGGCTGGCCATGGCCAAGGCCCAGAGTACCCCGGCCTTCTTCGACGCACTGGCCGAGCATCAGGGGGTACCCTGGGTCAATATCCTGCTGATCGACAAGGCGGGCCAGGCCAGCTATGTGGATGCCACCCAGGTGCCCCGCCTCGGCGCCAAGGCCGAAGCCTGGTGGCGAGCAGCCTCCCAGACCCCGCAGCTGGCCCCCGTCTGGCTGGATGGCGAGGGCAGCGTGCTGCTGCCGGGCAACGATCCCGACTTCGAGTGGGTCGACAGCGGCCAGACCCGGGCCCCCGGCCTTATCCCCCTGAGCCAGGCCCCCCGCCAGACCCGCAGCGACTACGTCTACAACGCCAACAGCAGCCACTGGCTGACCAACCTGGCGGCGCCGCTGGAGGGTTACTCCATCCTTTACGGACCGGAGCAGACGGTGCGCAGCCCGCGTACTCGCTACAACGCCCAGCTCATCAGCACCCCAGAGACCATGGGACTGACCGGGGCCGATCGCCGCTTCACCCTGCCGGCGCTTCAACGGGTGCTGACCCACAACGGCTCCCTGTTTGCCCGCGAGCTGAGGGAACCCCTGCTGGCCCGCTGCCAGGCCCATCCGCTGATCCAGCTGGCCAGCGGCCCACTGGACCTGACCCCGAGTTGCAATGCGCTCGCCAACTGGGATGGCGAGTATCAGCGGGAGAGCCGGGGCGCCCACCTGATACGCGAATGGCTGACGGCGTTTCGCACCAGCGGCCACAGAGACATCAAGGATGCCCTGTTTGCCATCCCCTTCGATCCGGCCCGAGGCGCCACCACCCCGAGTGGACTGGCCCTCTGGGGCGGCGCGCCGGATCAGGATCCCGCCCTGCTGGCACAGGCTCAGGCCCAGCAGCGGTTGCAGGCCGCCGGTATCGCGCTGGATGCCGAGCTCGGCGCGCTGCAGTTCGTGCAAAAGGCGGCCGGGCTGACCCCCATACCGCTGCCGGGAGGCAACTCGTTCGAGGGGCTGTTCAACATGGTGCAGACCAATCTGCCTTCGCGCAGCAGCTCGGATCTCGCCAACATAGTGACCGGCAAGAGCGTGGCAGGTACCACGCTGCGCAGCCTGGATGATGACGGTGACGGCCAGCCCGAGCTGCGTTATCGCGCCAACTACGGCTCCAGCTTCGTGCTGGCCCTGCAGTTCGATGCCGCCGGCCCCAAGGCGGAGCGCTTCCTGAGCTACGGCCAGTCCCACGACCCCGAGAGCCCGCACTTCACCGATCAGACCGAGCAGTTCGCCCGCCAGCAGTGGCAGCCCATGCGCTTCACCGAGCAGGAGATAGCGGCCCATCAGGAGCGCAGCCTGCACCTCAAGGTGCTGCGTGCCACCAGCCTCTGAACCACGCCTCTCTCCAGTCATAAAAAAAGCGGGCCGACAGGCCCGCTTCGTCATTCAGGATCCGGCTCAGACGGGAGGATGGAAGGCGCTGGCCTCACGGGTAGCCATCTCCTCGTAGGTGGCCCACTTCTGCCAAGCCACCTGCTGCGCCACCTGCATCAGCCGCTCGGCCTCTTCTGGATGGCTCTGAGCCAGCACCCGGTAGCGGTTCTCCTCTGCCCTGTATTCGGCAAGGGGGATAGAGGGGCGCAGGCTGTCGAGGCTGAAGGGGTTCTGCCCCGCACTGCGCAATACCGGGTTGTAGCGCAGCAGCGGCCAGTGGCCCGAGTCCACCGCCCGTTTCTGCTGGGTCAGCCCCAGCTCCATATCGATGCCATGGGCGATGCAGTGGCTGTAGGCGATGATGAGGGACGGGCCCGGATAGGCCTCAGCCTCCCGCAACGCTTGCAGCGTCTGCTGCGGGTTGGCACCAAAGGCGATACGTGCCACATAGACGTTGCCATAGGAGATGGCCTGCAGCGCCACATCCTTCTTGGCCAGCGTCTTGCCTCCCGCCGCGAACTTGGCGACGGCCCCCAGCGGCGTCGATTTCGACATCTGGCCACCGGTGTTGGAGTAGACCTCGGTATCCATCACCAGCACGTTCACATCCCGCCCGGAGGCGAGCACGTGATCGAGCCCCGCCGAGCCTATGTCATAGGCCCAGCCATCACCGCCGACGATCCAGACCGAGCGGCGCACCAGCTGATCGATGAGGGACAGCAGTTCGCGGGCTGGTCCCGAGTTCACCTCCTCCAGTCGTTCACGCACCTGCGCCACCCTGCCCCGCTGGGCGCGGATCTCCGACTCCAGCCGCTGCGGGGCACTGATAAGCGACTCGACCAGCTCCCCCCCCAGCTCCCCCTTCATCGCCTTGAGGGCGGCCACCGCCTGACCATGATGCTGATCGGCCGTGAGGCGGAAGCCAAAGCCGAACTCGGCGTTGTCCTCGAACAAGGAATTGGACCAGGCCGGCCCCTTGCCTTCGCCGTTCTTGGCCCAGGGAGTGGTCGGCAGGTTGCCGCCATAGATGGAGGAGCAGCCGGTGGCGTTGGCCACCAGCATGCGATCGCCAAACAGCTGGGTCAGCAGCTTCAGATAAGGGGTCTCGCCACAGCCGGCGCAGGCGCCGGAAAACTCGAACAGGGGCTCGAGGAACTGGGCACCGCGCACGGTGGAAAAGTCCACCCGCTCGCGGGCAGGCCAAGGCAGGCTCTCGAACCAGCGCAGCGCCTGCTTTTGGCCGGCCAGATGGGGCGCCTTGTCCAGCATGGTGATGGCGCGCTCGCCCTCGTGTTCCGCATCCGCTCCGGCCCGTACCGGACAGGCCTGCACGCACTGGCCGCAGCCGGTGCAATCCTCCGGATAGAGTTGCAGGGTATAGCGGCTGTCGGGGAAGCCTTTGGCGGTAACGGGCACCGACTGGGCCGCCTCGGGGGCGGTCGCCAGCCAGTCCTGATGGTAGAACTTGGCCCGCAGCGCCGCGTGGGGACAGACGAAGACACAGTTGCCGCACTGGATGCAGATATCGGATTGCCAGACAGGGATCTCGCGGGCGATATCCCGCTTCTCGAAGCGGCTGGTAGCTGTGGGATAAGTGCCATCCACCGGCAGCATGGAGACGGGGATGAGATCGCCGCGCCCCGCCAGCATCTCGCCTGTGACCCGCTGGACAAACTCGCTGCCGCCCGGTGCCAGTGGCAGCGGATAATCGCTGATCTGCTCGTCTCCGGCCGGGATCGCCACCTTGCTTAAGTGAGCCAGGGTATCGTCCACCGCCGCGAAGTTGCGCGCCACCACCTCGGGCCCCTTGCGGGCATAGCTCTTCTCGATGCTCTCCTTGATCAGCGCAATGGCCTCATCCCGTGGCAATACCCCGGCCAGCGCGAAGAAGCAGGTCTGCATGATGGTGTTGATGCGATTGCCCATGCCGTTTTGCTCGGCCACCCGATCGCCATCGATGCAGTAGAGCTGGATATTGAGGGTGCGGATGCGGGCCCGCAGCCGCTCGGGCAGCTGGCCCCACACCTTGTCTGCTTCATAGGGGGCATTGAGCAGCAGGGTCGCCCCTTCCGCAGCGTGCTCCAGCAAGTCCACCGATTCGGTGAAGCTCCACTGGTGACAACCGATGAAGCTCGCCTGCTCGATGAGCCAGGGGGCGTCTATGGACTCGGGGCCAAAACGCAGGTGGGAGACGGTGCGCGAGCCCGACTTCTTGGAGTCGTAGACGAAGTACCCCTGGGCGTGGAAGCCCTCCAGCTCGCCGATGATCTTGATGCTGTTCTTGTTGGCGCCAACCGTGCCGTCGGCGCCCAGGCCGAAGAAGAGCGCCCGCACCCGGCTGGCGGGCTCCAGATCGCCGATGGGGTGCCAGGCCAGACTGAGGCCCGAGACGTCATCGACAATCCCCACGGTGAAACGTGGGCGCGGCGCATCGGATGCCAGCTCCTCAAACACGGCGGCGCACATGGCCGGGGTGAACTCCTTGGAAGAGAGACCGTAGCGACCGCCACTGAGCCACGGCAGCCGCTTGATAAGGCCGCGCTGCAAGCCATCGATCAGGGCGCTCTGCACATCCAGCAGCAGCGGCTCGCCGCCTGCGCCCGGCTCCTTGGTGCGATCCAGCACCGCCAGCCGGCGCACGCTGGCAGGCAGCGCATCGAGCAGCGCCTGTACAGGGAAGGGGCGATAGAGGCGCACCACCAGGACCCCTGTCTTGCGATCCTGCCGGTTGAGCCAATCCACAGTCGTGCGGGCGGTGGCCGCCCCCGATCCCATCAGCAAGATGACGTCGGTCGCGTCGCTGGCACCGTGGTACTCCACCAGCCGGTAGTGGCGGCCGGTGAGGGATCCCAGCTTGTCCATGCACTGCTGCACCCGTGCCGGTACCGCTTCGTAGAAGGGGTTGACGCTCTCGCGGGACTGGAAATAGGTATCCGGGTTCTGGGCCGTGCCGCGCATCACCGGATGATCCGGGTTGAGCGCCCGGGCACGGTGGGCCCGCACCCAGTCGTTGTCGATCAGGGCGCGAATTTCGTCCCTATGCAGGGCGGTGATCTTGTTTACCTCGTGGGAGGTGCGAAAACCGTCGAAGAAGTGGATGAAGGGCA
>NZ_CDBL01000079.1:127963-143346 GCF_000820005.1 Aeromonas piscicola
CCCCCGCCTGCAAGGCACCGTGCACAGTCCCGGCCGCCCCCCCTTCGCTCTGCATCTCCACGACTGTGGGGATGTTGCCCCAGAGGTTGGTCTGCCCCTCGTCCGCCCAGGCGTCGGCCAGCTCGGCCATGGTCGAGGAGGGGGTGATGGGATAGATGGCGCACACTTCGCTCAGCTGATACGCCACCCGGGCCGCGGCTTCGTTGCCATCGACCATGATCAGTTCATGTTTCATTGGGACTCCTCTGGTTGGCGCAGCTCGATGGCATGACAAGGGCATTGATCGTGACAGGCGCCGCAGCCGGTGCAACGCGCCGCATCCACCCGATAGCCGTGGCCCGGCCCCAGCTTCTCGATGGCCTGCTCGGGACAGCTGCCGTAGCAGCCGTCGCACTCGAAGCAGTTGCCGCAGGAGTAGCAGCGCGCCGCCTCGTAGCGGGCGGCCACCTCATCCAGCCCACCGATGATCTCGCCAAAGTCGTCCCGTGCCCACGCCGGTTTGACCGGCTGGCTGCTGGCAGGGGCGTGAGTCTGGAACCAGAGTTGCAGCTGCTCAGGCCCCACCAGCGGGTAGGAGAGCGGTTTGTGGTAGTGGCGACCGCGCAGCCAGGCATCCATGTGGCGCGCCGCCTTCTTGCCGTGGCCGGTGGCTATGGTGACGGTGCGCTCCGAGGGCACCATGTCGCCGCCGGCAAACAGACCCGGCACATCCGTCATCAGGTTGTCGGCCACCTGCACCACACCTTCCTGGTTGATCCGGACGCCGGGAATGCTCTCCAGCACGCTCAAGTCCACCTCCTGCCCCAACGCCAGAATGAGGGAGTCCGCTTCGAGGGTTTCAAACTTGCCGGTGGGCACCGGCTTACCCTGCTCATCCAGCGCCATCACTTCCACTTCGATGCTGGTGTTGTCGAGCTGGCGGATGCTGCGCAGCCAGTTGATCTTGATCCCCTCCTCCTCGGCCTCAAGGGCCTCGAAGGCGTGGGCCGGCATATGATCCCGGTCGCGGCGGTAGATGATCATCGCCTCCTCCACCCCGAGGCGGCGGGCGGTACGGGCCGCATCCATGGCAGTGTTGCCGCCACCGTAGATCGCCACCCGCCGTCCCAGTTTGGGGGGCGGCAGTCCCTGCTCTTCGGCCAGACTGGCCTGCTCAAGGAAACTCACCGCATCGAGGATCTTGCCCGCCTCCCGGGCCGGAATATCGACCCGCTTGGCCAGATGGGCGCCGATGGCCATAAAGACGGCGTCAAACCCCCCTTGATCGCGGGCCTTGAGCACGTCTTCCACCTTGTGATTGAGAGTGAGGGTGACACCAGCGGCCAGGATGCGGGCCACTTCCCTGTCCAGCACATCGCGGGGCAGCCGGTAGGCGGGAATGCCAAAGCGCAGCATGCCGCCGGCGAGCGGGCCCGCTTCGCGGATCTCCACCTGATGGCCGAGCCGGTTGAGGTGCCAGGCGCAGGAGAGACCGGAGGGACCGGCGCCGACGATCAGCACCTTCTTGCCACTGGCGGGCGCCGGTGGCGCAGGCTGCCAACCTTTGGCCAGCGCCTCGTCGCCGAGGAAGCGTTCGATGGCGTGAATGGAGACGGCATCATCCACCTGGGCGCGGTTGCAGGCGCTCTCGCAGGGGTGATAGCAGACCCGGCCATGAACGGCGGGCAGCGGATTTTCTTCGATAAGCGTCTGCCAGGCCGCTTCAAAGCGGCCCGCTTCGGCCAGGGCAAGCCAGGCCTGGATGTTCTCGCCGGCCGGGCAGGCGTGGTTGCAAGGTGGCAGGGCCGGCCGCCAGACAGGTAGCCGAGTACGGACCGGACCTGTTCCCGTTTTCTGGGAGAGATCCGGCTGTGGGGTCATATCCAGTTGTTTGCTCATACATTGCTTTCTTCTTTTTGTGTGACAGGCCCCATCCGATGGCACTTGATACCGTTTAGCCGAAGCGGACGGTGGCCGGAGAGGGAAGAAGCGAAAGCGTTAGAAACTGGAAGCTGTCTCGATAGTGGACTGATTTTTGTACTGATTGACGGATCAGGATCAAATAATGTTGCACTTTATGGGGTATGGAGAACAGAACGTGACCCCTGTAACATCTTGTCCGATTGAAGATGTGATTGGGTTGAGCATGTCACACCTTCGACAACCGGCGCAGCACACTGCAGAGATGGCTGCCACGACAGTCACAGCGCTCTTCCCCTTGTTAACACAGGGCACTTCACAGGATCAGGACATGCCAACACTCGACAGCATTCATCTCTACCCCATCAAATCAACGGCAGGCATGCCACTGACTCGCGCTCTGGTGACCGAAGAGGGATTGCAGGGAGATCGCCGCTACATGGTGGTCAAACCGGACGGCACCTTTATCACAGCCCGTACCCATCCCCAGCTACAGCAAGTAGTGGCAACCCCCATAGAGGGCGGCTTGCAGTTGCGCTATCCGGGATTTGAACCGCTTACCCTGCAAGAGGCCGACTTCAGTCGCACCCCGCAGGCAACCGGTGTCTGGAGCGACCGCTTTACCGCCCTGCATACCGATATGAGCGCCGATGCGTGGCTGAGCAAAGTGGCAGGGGAAATGGTAGAGCTGCTCTGGCTTGGCGAAACATCAGACCGCTTTCGGGAGAAGACCGGCACCCGGGTCAGCTTTGCCGACGGTTATCCGCTGTTGCTCATCAGTCAGGCCTCGCTTGAGGATCTCAACCTGCGCTCCGATGCCCTGCACCAGATGAGCCAGTTTCGCACCAACCTGGTGGCGAGCGGCACTCGTCCGTTCGAGGAGGACAGCTGGGTACGCATCCGTATCGGCGAGGTGGCGTTTCAGGTGGTCAAACCCTGCAGCCGCTGCATCATGACCACGGTGGAAGCGGGCACCGATCGCTTCAATGCCCTGAAAGAGCCGCTGGCCACCCTCACCCGCTACCGCCGTGGCGAGGATGGCGAGGTCTACTTTGGTCAGAATCTGGTGGCACTGAACGAGGGCTGGATTGAGGCGGGCAGCGAGATAGAGGTGCTGGAGACGACCCGTCCCCTCGTCTACCCCAATGCGGCGCCGAAGAAGCGGGAGCTGGTCTGCGTCGCCCGCGAGCCGCTGGCACGGGATCTGGAGACCTTCTGGTTCGAAGCGGCAGATGGGGAGCCGCTGCCCGACTATCTGCCGGGCCAGCACCTGCCCATCAGTCTGGATATCAAGGGCGAGCGGTTGCAGCGGCGCTATACCCTGAGCTCAAGCCCGGATCTGCCGGAGCGCTACAGCATCAGCGTCAAGCGCCTCGGTGAGGGGCGCATCTCCCCCTGGTTGCACCAGCAGCTGCGGGTGGGCGATACCCTGTTGGCATCCGCCCCGGCTGGCGAGTTTCACCTCGGCACCGAGCGTTCTCTGTTGCTGCTCTCGGCCGGCTCAGGTGTCACCCCCATGCTTTCCATCGCCCGCACCCTGGCCCTGCGCGGGGAGCTGGGGGATGTGCACTTCATGCACCTGTGTCGCAGCGAGGCCGATATCCCGGCCGCCGCCGAACTCTACGCCATGGCGCAGCAGGGGATGGCGCTTACTCTGATCCTGAGCCAGCCCGATGGCCACTGGCAGGGGCTGAAAGGGCGCCTCTGCGATACCCATCTGGCCCAGATCAAGGGGCTGCTGCAGCGGGAGGTGTTCCTGTGCGGCCCCCACGGCTTTATGGCTGATGCGGCGGCCAGACTGGCCGCCCTTGGCGTGCCCGCCAGCCAGATCCGGCAGGAGAGCTTCGGCGGCGCCATCCTCTCGGTGGCGCGCCCCCACCAGGTGATACGGCTGCGCATAGGTGAACTGGCCTTTGCCGGCAACAATCAGGGCACCATACTGGATCAAGCCCACAAGCAGGGAGTAGAGCTGCCCTGGAGCTGCCGCGCCGGCATCTGCGGCAGTTGCAAGCAGACCCTCGTCTCGGGAGAGGTGGATCACCCGGATGCCCCGGCCATCACGGCTGCCGAGCGCGCCGAGGGCAAGATCCTCACCTGCTGCGCCGTGCCGCTGACCGATCTGGTGATCGGGCCGCGATAATCCTGCGGGCCGGGAGCATGGCATCGTTCATGCTTCCCGGCCCCTTCCTCAAGCCCTTTTTCCCTTTTCTCGTCACTGCCCGCCAAGCTTGCCGAACCCGACCCCTATACTCACAGCAACAGCAATAAAACCTCACAGAAGTACCGGCCTTCGCCGTGTGACAAAGGGGGTTGCTCTGGTCAGAATAAGGATGCTCAAACCATGGAACAGAACAGACCCGCCTTTCAACTCAATCTCTTGCTTTCCGTTGTCACCTTGATCCTGCTGTCGCTGGTATTTTTTGCCTACAGCTGGTCAGGGACACAACTCGAACAGAGCTATCAGCAACGCTATCAATCCTATCTGCTGGCCGATGAACTGCGGCAATCCTCCGATGATCTGACCCGGCTGGGTCGTACCTATGTGATCACCAAGGATCCCGCCTACGAACAGCAGTACATGCGGATCCTGGCCATTCGCAACGGTGAACAGAACCGGCCACAAGGCTACAACCGCATCTACTGGGACTTTGTCGCCGCCAACGGCCAGAGCCCGAGACCCGACAGCAATCTTCGTCGTGGCCTCATCGATATGATGAAGGACGCCGGCTTCACCGACGGGGAGCTGGCCAAGCTCAACGAGGCCAAGAACAACTCGGATGCGCTGGTCAACACAGAAGTGGCGGCCTTCAAGCTGGTGCAGCAGACGGACGGTGATCTAGTCGCCAACCAGCAAAAGGCCATCGCCATGATGCATGACAAGGCCTATCACCAGAACAAGGGACGCATCATGTCCCCCATAGATGACTTCTACGTCATGATGGAGAACCGTACCCAGCAGGCGGTGGACGATGCCACCAGCCAGTCCTCCATGTTGCGTTACCTCTTCATCGCCCTGGGTCTGGTGTTGATGTTCTTCCTGTGGCGCACCTACAAGGCCCTGCTCGATCTGGTCGGCACCTCGGTCAGCCAGCTCAGAAGTGATCTCGGCAGCCTGGCGCAGGGGGACTTCTCGCGCCAGATCCATGTGCCGAGCGGCGCGAAGGAGAGCCTGATCGGCCTGCTGGCCACCATGCAGTCCACCCTCAAGGGGATCATCGCCCAGGTCTCCCACTCCACCGAGGAGCTGTCGGGATCGGCCGACAGCATAGCCCAGATAGCGGAGCAGACCGCCCAGTTTGCCACCTCCCAGCAGACCAGTACCCAGACCATGGCAGCGGCCATCGAGGAGCTGGTGGTGAGCATCAGCCACCTCTCCGACAACGCCACCCATGCCGACGAGTTGAGCAAGGTTTCCGCCAATACCCTGGAAGAGGGATCCGGCGTCATCAAGCAGACTCTGGACAGCATACAGAGCATCTCGGACACCGTATCCAACGCGGCCAGCAGCCTCTCCGAGCTCAACAGCCACACCCAGCAGATCTCGGACATCATAGAGGTGATCCGCGGCATCGCCGATCAGACCAACCTGCTGGCCCTCAACGCAGCCATCGAGGCAGCGCGGGCGGGTGAACAGGGACGGGGCTTCGCCGTGGTGGCCGACGAGGTGCGCAACCTCGCCAGCCGCTCGGCGGCGTCGACCCAGCAGATCACCGGTATGATCAGCAAGATCCAGAGCGGGGCGGATGCCTCCATCCGCAGCATGGAAACCACCGTCAACAACGTCTCCCGCGGCGTGAGCCTGGCCAATCAGACCGGCGAGGCCATCGCCAGCATCAAGAGCCACGCCGCCAACCTGACCGGCTTGATGGGGGAGATAAGCCACACGCTGCGCGAACAATCCACCGCCGCCAACGAGGTGGTCTCCACCGTCGGCAACATCACCTCCCTCTCCGAGCAGTCGGGGGACGCGGCCCGCCATGTATCGCAGGAAGCCGCCAAGCTCAAGCAGCTGTCGCGGCTGCTGCGCCAGGAGATGGGCCACTTCAAGCTGTGACCCGATGGCACAAAGCAAAACGGCTGCCCAAGGGCAGCCGTTTTTTATGCGGGTGTGTCACTCGGGCATAACACTCAACCGCGCAGGGCAGCAATGCGCTGCTCGATGGGCGGGTGGCTCATGAACAGCTCGCTCACGGAGCGCTTGCCGTTGATGCCAAAGGCCATCATGGCACCTTCCATCTGCGGCTCGGCCCCGCGGGAGAGGCGCTGCAGTGCGGCAATCATCTTGTCGCGGCCGGCCAGCTTGGCGGCACCGGCGTCGGCGCGGAACTCACGCTGACGGCTGAACCACATGACGATCATGGAAGCCAGCACGCCGAACAGCATCTCCAGCACGAAGACGGTGATCATGTAGGCAAAGCCACCCGAGCTGTTGCTCTCTTCGCTGTTGTTGGAGCTGAAGAAGTTGCTGATGACACCGGCCACGATACGGGCGAAGAACATAACGAAGGTGTTCACCACCCCCTGGATCAGGGTCAGGGTCACCATGTCGCCGTTGGCCACGTGGCTCACTTCGTGGGCCAGCACGGCTTCCGCCTCGTCCCGGCTCATGCTGTAGAGCAGGCCGGAGGAGACGGCAACCAGCGAGTCATCGCGGCGGGCACCGGTGGCGAACGCATTCATCTCGGGGGAGTCGTAGATCCCCACTTCCGGCATCTTGATGCCCGCTTCACGGGCCTGACGGGCCACGGTACTGACCAGCCAGTGCTCGGTCTCGTTTCGGGGTTGCTCGATGACCTGGACGCCATAGCTACGCTTGGCCATCCACTTGGACATCAGCAAGGAGATAAAGGAACCCCCAAAACCGAACACGGCACAGAACACCAACAGACCGGAAATGCTGGACTTGTTGATCCCCAGAACCGAGAACAGGATATTGAGTACCACCCCCAGCACCAGCATGACGGCCAGGTTGGTCACCAGGAATAGCATAATTCGCTTCATATTGACTCCTTGTGAGATATGGATGCGTGGCCCCGCACAGCTTAACTGCCAGCCGGGACCACACCTGCCCAACATAATAGATAGATTCGATGAATGTTCGCTGAATGTCGGCCTCAGAGCAGGGGCGAAATGTCGAGACGCCCGCGCAGATCGGCCTCGAGCGGATTGTTTACAAAGGGTATTTCACCCAAAAATGGGGCGGGCAGCAAGCCCCTCAGCGTGTCTAGGTTCTCTTGGTAGTGGCTCATGGAGCCGTGCAGCCGATTCATGACCCAGCCCGCCACCGGCAGATTGTCGTTGCGAATGGCGGCGAAGGTGAGCAGCGCATGGTTGAGGCAACCCAGCTTGGCCCCCACCACCATGATCACCGGCATGTTCTCCTGCTTGACCCAGTCCGACAGCAGGTGCTTGCGATCCAGCGGTAAAAACCAACCCCCGGCCCCCTCCACGATGATGAGTTCGGCGCCGGCCTGCTCTATCTGGCGCAAACCATCGGACAAGCCCTTCAGCGTGATGGCCTCACGGGCCTCGCTGGCGGCGATATGGGGCGCGATGGGCGGTTCAAAAGCGAACGGATTGACCAGATCGTAAGGCAGCGACAGGCTGGCCGCCTCTTGCAGCAAGACGGCATCCAGGTTGCGCAATCCATCCGGGGTGCGAGCACAGCCAGCGGAGACTGGCTTGTAACCAGCGCACTGAATGCCATGGGCGGCAAATTCCAGCAACAGGGTGCGGGCGACCAGCGTCTTGCCCACATCGGTATCTGTGCCGGTGATAAAGAAGGATTTAACCATGATGACTCCTCAACACAAATCAGGCGACAGCCCGCCGTTTATAGGGGCAGATCACCTGCATATCAAGTATCCAGGACAGAAGATAAGTTCAGCCCGACTTGTTCGCACATTGCGTCCCCCGGACAGACCCGGCAAGGGCCGACTCAGGCCAGCTTATCGGCGGATCAGGCGCCCCAGGCACACCTGATAGCTGGCGGCCAGCAGGCCATCCGGCTGACGGTAGGCTTCATAAGCCTCCGTCAGGCGCTGCAAGCGCTGCCGGCTGCTGAGGCCGGACTGGCGCTCGTCATTGATCTGGCTGGCCCCTATCCCCTTGAGATCGCGCAGCAGACCGTTCAGTTCGGGATAGGCGAGCGACCAGGTCAGGCTCTCGAGGCGAGGGGCGGTGAAGCCCCCTGCGGCCATGGCATCCTGCAATTGTGGCAGGCTGAGGAAGCGATTGACATGGGGACTGTCGTCAACCGTGCGCCAGGCCTCACGCAATTGCCAGAGCGAATCCGAGAGCAGGGTCGAGAACAGCAGCTGACCGCCGGGTTTGAGCACCCTATGCAGCTCGGCAAAGGCCTGCGCCGGGCGCTCGCACCACTGCAAGGCCAGGCTGGAGAAGACCCAGTCCAGACTCTGATCGGCAAAGGGCAACTGCTCCGCATCGCCGCACACGAGATGAGCGCCACTGCCGCGCAGGGCGGCCTGGGCCAGCATGCCGGGGGCGAGATCCAGCCCGTGCAGCCGGTGACAACGGCGGGCCAGGTGCGGCAAAAAGAAACCTGTGCCGCAGCCCAGATCCAGTCCTGCTCCCGGCAAGATATCTGCCAAAGCATACTCTTGCCCCCCATGACCCAGCCCCGATGCAGGCAAGGCGTCTGGCATCCGCTTGAGCAGCGCCAGCCCCACCTCCTGCTGAAAGCGGGCGTGGGCATCGTAGTGGTGGGCGGCGGCGCCGAAGCGACGGGCCAGCTGGGCCTTGTCGACCGACTGGAAACGCTCATGCATGGCGAGCACCTCTCGGATCTGCGGCATCCTCATTGCCGCTGGCCGACAGGGTGCAAGGGCCGAGGGCATAGAGCAGGCGATCCACATCCTGTTCACTGTGGGCCGCACTCAAGGTGATGCGCAGCCGCGCCGTGCCCACCGGCACTGTCGGTGGCCGAATCGCGGTGACCCAGAGCCCTAATGCGCGCAGTCGTTCGGCCAGCTGCAGGGCGGCGGCACTCTCTCCCACCAGCAGCGGCTGTATGGGGGTGAAGCTCGCCCCAAGCGGCCAGCCAAGGGCGGCGGCGCCCTGCCGAAAGCGGGCGATCAACTGCTGCAAGTGGACTCGGGCCTCATCGGCGGTGCGCACCAGCGCTATGCTCTTGCTCACGGCGCAAGCCTGGGCGGCAGGCATATGGGTGCTGTAGACATAGTGGCGGGCAAAGTTGACCAGGTATTCCACCAGCTCGCGGCTGCCCCCCACGAAGGCCCCGGCGACGCCAAGCGCCTTGCCAAAGGTCCCCATCTGGATGTGCACGCTGGACGGAGCAACCCCCTGCGCCGCCAGGGTGCCGCGCCCTTGTGGCCCCAGCACGCCGAGGCCGTGGGCATCGTCGATCATCAGCCAGTTGCCGCTTTGAGCTGCGAGTGTTGCGAGCTCGCGCCAGGGGCCCTGATCCCCATCCATGCTGAACACCCCTTCCGAGACGATCAAGCCCCGGTTTGGCTCAAGTTGACGCTCAAGGGCCGCTATGTCGTTGTGACCGAAGCGCTTCATTCTGCAGGGCAGCTGGCTGCCCATCTCCTGCAGGGAGGCGTGGTTGAGCCTGTCCTGCCACAGCAGGTGCTCCTTGCCGAGCAGGGCCTTGAGCACCGCCTGATTGGCGGAAAAACCGCAGTTGAACAGCAGCACCGCCTCCACCCCGAGCCAGTCGGCAAGCGTCTCTTCCAGCTGCTGGTGGGCACGGCTGTAGCCTGTCACCAGGGGCGAGGCGCCAGCGCCCGCACCATGGCGGTCGATCCCCTCTTTGAAGGCGGCCTTGATGGCGGGATCATCGGCGAGCCCCAGGTAGTCGTTGGCAGAGAAGTTGAGGTAGTCGCGGCCATCGACCACCAAGCTGGCACCCGTGCTGCCATCGGTAGCAGTACGGCGACGCAGCAAGGCGGCCTGCTCGCGTCCGGCCAGGGCCTTACCCAGACCAAAAGGGCTCGTTACCACAGGGCTCTTCATGGACGCGCTACGCCGGCACGGGGACGGGTGGCATCGTAAAACATCTCATCCGGCTCACTCTGACGGCTCACCTCGGCCAGCAGCTCGGCTTCCAGTTCCAATGTCTGAACCTGATCCGGCTTCTGGGCCCGCTGGGCCGGGCGAATGCCGAGCCGTTTGAACAGCTGCATATCGCTGTTCTCATCGGGGTTGGGGGTAGTCAGCAGTTTGCAGCCGTAGAAGATGGAGTTGGCACCCGCCATAAAGCACATCGCCTGCATCTGCTCGTTCATCTTCTCCCGCCCGGCGGAGAGGCGCACATGGGAGGCCGGCATCATGATCCGCGCCACGGCTATGGTGCGGATAAATTCGAACGAATCGAGGTTCTCTTCGTTCTCCAGCGGCGTGCCCTTCACCTTGACCAGCATGTTGATGGGCACGCTCTCCGGGTGGCGCGGCAGATTGGCCAGCGCCATCAAGAGGCCCGCCCGATCCTTGGCCTGTTCGCCCATGCCGACGATACCGCCGGAGCAGACCTTCATGCCGGCGCCGCGCACGTGTTCCAGGGTATCGAGCCGGTCCTGATAGGTGCGGGTGGAGATGATCTCGCCGTAGAACTCCGGCGAGGTGTCGAGGTTGTGGTTGTAGTAGTCAAGGCCCGCCGCGCCGAGGCGAGCGGCCTGATCGGCGGTGAGCATCCCCAAGGTCATGCAGGTCTCCATGCCCAGCCCGCGCACCTCCTCAATCATCCGGATGACGTAGGGCATGTCTTTTTCTTTGGGGTTGCGCCAGGCAGCCCCCATGCAGAAACGGGACGAGCCGTTGGCCTTGGCTTCACGGGCCCGTTCCAGCACCTTCTCCACCTCCATCAGCCGCTCGGTCTCGAGCCCGGTGTGATAGCGGGCGCTCTGGGGGCAGTATTTGCAATCCTCCGGACAGGCACCCGTCTTGATGGAGAGCAGGGTGCTCACCTGCACCTCGTTCGGGTCGAAATGAGCGCGGTGTATCGTCTGAGCCTGGAACAGCAGATCGTTGAATGGCAGGGCAAACAGGGCCTGAACCTCGGATAGGGTCCAGTCGTGACGAAGGGCGTGGCCGCCCGCGGTGTGAGCATTCATACATGGCTTCCGGTTGTTATAAGTGGGATCCTGCGCCCGCCATCCTGGATGGCCGAGACCCGGACCCGCCACTTTGCTCCCGCGCCATCCAGCGAGTAAGGAGCCAAGTGGCTGAAATTGTTGGCTAGTGTAGAGAGCGCGCGTAGACTGTCAACACCGACCAGATCAAACCAATTGACAACAGAACACATAATGAACAACCAAGAATTCGACTTGCACCATGTCTGGCACCCCTATACCTCTCTCACCCATCCCCTGCCCTGCTATGAAGTAGCCAGTGCCAAAGGGGTAAAAATCACCCTCGCCGATGGCCGCGAACTGGTGGATGGCATGAGCTCTTGGTGGGCCTGCGTTCACGGCTATCAGGTGCCGGAACTAGACGCGGCTGCCACCGCCCAGCTCGGCAAGATGTCTCACGTGATGTTTGGCGGCCTGACCCATGCCCCGGCCGTCGAGCTGTGTCGCAGACTGGTTGAGATAACCCCGGCCGGACTGGATCGAGTGTTTCTGGCCGACTCGGGCTCGGTGGCGGTGGAGGTGGCACTCAAGATGGCCCAGCAGTACTGGCACGCCAGAGGCGCGCCCAGAGCCAAGTTCCTCACCCTGCGCGGCGGCTATCACGGTGACACCTTCGGCGCCATGAGCGTCTGTGACCCGGATGGCGGCATGCATGAGCTCTACAAGGGATTCCTGCCGGAGCACCATTTCGCGCCGGCACCGAGCTGCCGCTTCCACGCCGAGTGGGATGAGCAGAGCGTGGTGGAGCTGGCCACGCTCATGGCTGACCACCACCAGGAGATCGCGGCCATCATACTCGAGCCCATAGTGCAGGGAGCGGGCGGCATGCGCTTCTACCATCCACGCTACCTGCAGTGGGTGCGCGCCCTGTGCGACGAGTTCGGCGTGCTCTTGATTGCCGACGAGATCGCCACCGGCTTTGGTCGCACCGGCCAGCTGTTTGCCTGCGACTGGGCAGGGATCAGCCCCGACATTATGTGTCTGGGCAAGGCGCTCACCGGCGGCTATCTGACGCTCTCTGCGACCCTGACAACCGAGCATGTTGCCCGCACCGTCTGTGACGGCAAGGCCGGCGTCTTTATGCACGGCCCCACCTTCATGGGCAATCCACTCGCCTGCGCGGTGGCCAACGCCTCCATCGACCTGCTGCTCGCCTCGCCCTGGGCCGAACGGGTACAGGCCATCGAGTATCAGCTCAAAACCGAGCTGGTCGAACTGACCCTCAACCCGGCAGTGGCCGATGTGCGGGTACTCGGCGCCATCGGCGTGGTAGAGATGAAGGAGCGGGTGGACGTGGCCCGCATCCAGCGCAAGTTCGTCGAGTTGGGGGCCTGGATCCGGCCGTTTGGCAAGCTTGTCTACCTGATGCCCCCCTTCGTCATCACCCCCGAGGAGCTGAGGGTATTGACCGGCGCCATCAATGAGGCCATCGCCAGCGGCGAATTCTGAGCCTGAATGAATAGGCCCTGCATGAGAATGCAGGGCCTTTTGACTCTTTTTCATCAGAATGTGAGCAAGGCACCAGACCCGAACGGCCGAGGCGAGTAGACTGCGCGGGTTTTACCCAACAGATGTACCGTTCCCATGCGCCTCTCCATTGCTGCCAAAATCAACTTCTTCCTGCTGTTCATCTTCTCCATGGTGCTGGTCTTCTCCTCGGCCTATCAGGCCGTGCGCGAGCGCGATCTCATCCTGACCCTGATCAAGGAGCAGAGCCGCGAGCAGACCGAGGCCTATTTCGATGGCCTCAACATGCTGATGCTGACCGGCAAAATGGATGCCCGCGACACCTTGCGAAACAAGTTTATCGAGCACGCCCATGTGGAAGATGCCCGCATAGTGCGCGGCGAGTCGGTGAGTGCCCAGTATGGGGCCGGTCACGAGAGCGAACAGCCCAAGGACAGATTCGATGAGCTGGCGCTGGCGGGCAAAGGCAGCCTGGAGGTGGTGCACGACGGCATGCACAGCAAGCTAGTGGTGACCCGGCCGCTGCTGGCCAAGAAGGATTTTCGCGGCACCGACTGCACCAGTTGCCATTTGGTGCCGGAGAATACCGTGCTGGGCGCGGTGCGCTTTGACTACTCCCTCGACACCCTGTTCACCCGGGTCGAGCAGAACATTCTCACCTCGGCGCTGAGCCTCACCGTCATCTTCGGGCTGGGCCTGCTGCTGACCCTCTGGGTCATCCGCACCTGGATAGTCCGCCCCCTCAACCAGCTGACCCGCTCCATGGAAGAGGCCACCGATCTGCACGACTTCGGTCATCGACTGGAAGGGGATGAAGGGGACGAGATAGGTCGGGTCGCACTGGCCTACAACCAGATGCTCGACAGCGTGGAGCGTCAGCTGGGCAAGCGCCCCGCACCTCGCCCGGAGAGGGACGAGAAAAAGAAAGATTAGCCCCTGTAGTAGAACAGCAGGCTGGCGATGAGGATCAGCAACAAGATGGCCAGATGCACCAGGCCGACATCCTCCCGACGACGGCAACGTTGCCGCTCGAACAGCAAGACCACCAGGGTCAGCACAGCGCAACCCCAAAGCCCGTGCACCAGCCAGGGAGTCAGCACGGGATCCCAGCTCTGGCGTACCTTGACCCCGCCATAGATCAGAAAACCGTAGGCAGTCTGTGGCCGTGCGAAGTGATAGAGGGAGAGCAAGGCGATGAAGCCGCCCCAGCAGAGGATCACCAAGCCCTGCAGCACCCGAGTCAACCTGTCAGGTCCATGTCGCCGCTCTTTCATGCCCATCCCCCACCCAAGTGGCCCGCTCATGAGGTGATCCGGGCACAAAACCCCTCCAGAGTCCGACATTTTTGCTTGTTTATCAAACCCGCGCGGGTAAGATTGACGGCTTAGTCTGCCATGATGGGCCTATCAATGCCCGGGCAAGACCCATAGCGCTGCAAGAACAAGCTGGAGACAATATTTCGATGACGCACGCATCCGTAGTAGATGTGCTGACCGGTAAATATGCGGTTGGCACCACCCAGACAGTAAAAGGGTGGATCCGGACTCGCCGTGATTCCAAGGCGGGAATCTCATTTTTGGCCGTATCCGATGGCTCCTGTTTCCATCCGGTACAGGCGGTTGTCCCCAATACCCTGGCCAATTACGAGAATGAAGTGCTGCGTCTGACCACCGCCTGCTCCGTGGAAGTGACCGGTGTGGTTGTCGCTTCCCAGGGCAGCGGCCAGGCTTTCGAGCTGCAAGCCTCCGAGGTCAAGGTCGTAGGCTGGGTCGAAGATCCGGACACCTACCCCATGTCTGCCAAGCGCCACAGCATCGAATACCTGCGCGAGCAGGGTCACCTGCGTGCCCGCACCAACGTGGTCGGCGCCGTGACCCGGGTGCGCAACTGCCTGGCTCAGGCCATTCACCGTTTCTTCCACGAGCAAGGTTATCTGTGGATCGCCGCCCCGCTCATCACCGCCTCCGACACCGAAGGTGCCGGCGAGATGTTCCGCGTCTCCACCCTGGATCTGGAAAACCTGCCGCGCACCGATGCCGGCAAGGTCGATTACGACAAGGACTTCTTCGGCAAGGAGACCTTCCTGACCGTGTCCGGTCAGCTCAACGTCGAAACTTACGCCTGCGCCCTCTCCAAGGTCTACACCTTCGGGCCCACCTTCCGCGCCGAAAACTCCAACACCAGCCGCCATCTGGCCGAGTTCTGGATGGTTGAGCCGGAGATCGCCTTCGCCAACCTGGAAGATAACGCCGCCCTGGCCGAAGCCATGCTCAAATACGTCTTCAACGCCGTGCTGACCGAGCGCCGCGACGATCTGGAGTTCTTCGCCCAACACATCGACAAGGATGCCATCGGCCGCCTGGAACGCTTCGTCTCCTCCGACTTTGCCCAGATTGACTACACAGATGCCATCGAAGTGCTGGAAAACTGCGGCAAGACCTTCGAGTTCCCGGTCTCCTGGGGCATCGATCTCTCCTCCGAGCACGAGCGCTATCTGGCCGAGGAGCACTTCAAGTCTCCTGTGGTGGTGAAGAACTACCCGAAAGACATCAAGGCCTTCTACATGCGTCTCAACGATGACGGCAAAACCGTTGCCGCAATGGACGTACTGGCCCCCGGGATCGGCGAGATCATCGGTGGCTCCCAGCGTGAAGAGCGTCTGGAGGTGCTGGATGCCCGCCTGGCCGAGATGGGCCTGAACAAGGAAGACTACTGGTGGTATCGCGACCTGCGCCGTTACGGCACAGTCCCGCACTCCGGCTTTGGTCTGGGCTTCGAGCGTCTGGTGGTCTATGTGACCGGCATGGGCAACGTCCGCGACGTCATCCCCTTCCCGCGTACCCCGCGTACCGCCGAGTTCTGATTACTACCACTTGCCGACAAAGCCGACCTCAGGGTCGGCTT
>NZ_CDBL01000080.1 GCF_000820005.1 Aeromonas piscicola
GTCGATGTGGCGCATTATAGGGATCTGGATCACGCTTGCAAGGGGTGTTTCGAATTAAATTCGAATTGTTAGCTCAACCGCTCACCAATCCACCAAAAAGACTGTTTATCCCGCAATAAGACGCTCATTTGACGATATCGACCTGTCTTCAGTGATGCCTTGCCGGTTGCAGATCAAGGTTGTGGTGATTTGGTGTCACCACATCTATATGCATGGTGATCGAGGTCACGCCTTCGGGTAACATAGCGCCCCTTTGCGATTCACACACTCTTGGGCTTTGGAGAGTTTAATGCCTTTTGCACTTGGCCAGCGTTGGATTAGTGATACAGAGACGGATCTGGGGTTGGGGACTGTCGTTGCTGTTGAAGGACGCATGGTGACCCTGTTGTTTCCGGCTACCGGTGAAAACCGCATGTATGCCAAAGAAGAAGCGCCGGTCACCCGGGTCAGCTTCAATGTGGGCGATCAGATAGCCAGTCATGAAGACTGGACCATGACGGTCGAAGAAGTGCAGGAGAAAAACGGTCTGCTTATATATGTAGGTGTACGCACCGACAATGATGAGCCCGTTGCCCTCAAGGAAGTGTTTCTCAACAACTTCATCAAGTTCAACAAGCCGCAGGATCGCCTGTTCGCCGGTCAGATTGACCGTATGTCGCGTTTTACCCTGCGCTATGAAGCCCTGATCAACCAGCACCAGCGGCGGCGCAACCCGACCCGCGGTCTGGCCGGCGGCCGGGTCAGTCTGATCCCGCACCAGCTTTATATCGCCCATGAAGTGGGTCATCGCTACGCCCCGCGCGTACTGCTGGCGGATGAGGTGGGCCTGGGCAAGACCATCGAAGCGGGCATGATCATCCATCAGCAGCTGCTCTCCGGCCGTGCCCATCGGGTGCTGATCCTGCTGCCCGAAACGCTCCAGCACCAGTGGTTGGTCGAGATGCTGCGCCGTTTCAACCTGCACTTCTCCCTGTTTGACGAGGAGCGCTGCATCGAGGCGTTCGCCGATGCGGAAAACCCCTTTGAGACCGAACAGCTGGTGATCTGCAGCCTCGACTTCCTGCGCAAGAAGCGTCGTCGCTTCGAACAGGTGCTGGAAGCCGAGTGGGATCTGCTGGTTGTCGACGAAGCGCACCACCTGGAGTGGAGCGAGGAGGCACCAAGCCGCGCCTACGAGATGGTCGAAGCGTTGGCCGAACAGGTGCCGGGCGTACTGCTGTTGACCGCGACCCCGGATCAGCTGGGCCACCAGAGCCACTTCGCCCGTCTGCGCCTGCTCGATCCCGAGCGTTTCTACGACTACGACGCCTTCCTCGCCGAGGAGCAAGCCTATGGCCAGGTCGCCAGCGCAGCGCAAGAGCTGCTGGATGGCGAGAGCCTGAGTGACGAAGCGAAACAGATCCTCGCCAGCCAGCTGGAAGGGCTGGATCTGAGCGATGCCGCCGCCCGCCAGCAGGCAGTCGCCACGCTGCTGGATCAGCACGGCACCGGCCGGGTGCTGTTTCGCAACAGCCGCGCCAATATTCAGGGCTTCCCGGAGCGTCACCTCAACGTCTACCCCATGCCGCTGCCGGAGCAGTACAAGACCGCCATCAAGGTGATGGGCATGATGGGTGGCAACGGCGGCGAGCTGCAGACTCGCGCCCTGCGCTACCTATATCCGGAGAAGATCTTCCAGCAATTTGAAGGTGAGAACGCAACCTGGACCCAGTTCGACCCCCGCGTTGACTGGCTGCTGGAGCTGCTGCTCTCTGCCCGCCAACAGAAGGTACTGGTGATCTGCTCGGAAGCGGCTACCGCCATCGCACTGGAAGAGGCGCTGCGCACCCGTGAAGGGATCCGCGGCACAGTATTCCACGAAGGAATGTCCATTCTGGAGCGGGACAAGGCCTCCGCCTATTTCGCCCAGCAAGAGAGCGGTGCTCAGGTGTTGCTCTGTTCCGAGATAGGTTCAGAGGGTCGCAACTTCCAGTTTGCCAGTCATCTGGTGCTGTTCGATCTGCCCCTCAATCCGGATCTGCTGGAACAGCGCATCGGCCGTCTGGATCGCATCGGTCAGCAAAATACCGTCGAGATCCATGTACCTTATCTGGAAGGGACAGCCCAGCGTGCCTTGCAGCTCTGGTACCACAACGGGCTGGATGCATTCGAGCAGACCTGTCCGACCGCCCGCCCGGTATTTGAAGCCGTGCGTGACGAGCTGTTCGAACTGCTTGCCGCCAATACGGGTGATCAAGCGGCTCTGGATGCCCTGCTGGCCAGGACACGGGAGATCCACGAGCCGCTCAAATCCCGCATGGAGCAGGGGCGCGATCGCCTGCTGGAGATCCACTCCAGCGGTGGCGTGGCTGCGCAGCAGCTGGTCGACAAGCTGACCGCCGAAGATGACGACACCGGCATGATCTCCTTCGCGCTCAAGATGTTCGACGAGATCGGCGTCAATCAGGATGACCGTGGCGAGAATGCACTGGTGCTGACGCCGGGAGATCACATGCTGGTCTCCAGCTTCCCAGGTCTGCCCCAGGATGGCATGACCATCACCTTCGATCGTCCGACCGCCCTGTCGCGGGATGACATGGCGCTGCTCTCCTGGGATCACCCCATGATGCGCGGTGGCATCGACCTCATCCTGGGTTCCGAGATCGGCGCCACCTCGGTGGCCCTGCTCAAGAACAAGGCGCTGCCGGTCGGCTCCATCTTGCTTGAGCTCATCTTCGTGGCCGAGTCTGCGGCTCATCCCCAGCTCTACCGCTTCATGCCGCCGACCCCGATCCGCCTGTTGATGGACAAAAATGGCCAAAACTTGGGTGAGAAGGTGGCGTTCGATGCCTTCAACCGCCAGCTGACCCCGGTCAACCGCCACCTAGGCAGCAAGCTGGTGACAGCTTCCCAGCCGGTGATCCACGGCCTGATTGGCAAAGGCCAGCCGATTGCCGAAGAGCTGAAAGCCAGGATTGTCGACAAGGCGCGCGCCCAGATGGCGCAGACCCTGCAGCAGGACCTGGATCGTCTCGAAGCACTCAAGGCGGTCAATCCGAACGTGCGCGACAGCGAACTGGATTATCTGCGCAATCTGCAGGCAGAATTGCACCACCTGATCGATCAGACCCAACTCAAGCTGGATGCCATCCGCTTTATCGTTGTCACCCATAACTGACTCGATACTGAAGAGACATGACCGGCTCATGCTGGATGCCATGCACTTTATGATTGTGGTTACCCATAACCGATGGGGGCTTGCCCCCACCTTCTGATGCGAGACCTTTATGTTTGAATACTCACCGCCTCTGGAACCCTGGCTCGATATCCTGTTCAAGGACAAGGACATCATGGTGGTCAACAAGCCCACTGGCCTGCTGAGCGTCCCCGGGCGCGGCCCCGAGAATGAAGACAGCGTCCTGCATCGGGTGAAGCAGCAGCACCCCAAGGCGGCGGCAGCCCATCGCCTCGACATGTCCACCACGGGCGTGATTGTCATCCCTCTCACTCCCAATGCCCATCGGGAATTGAGCCGGCAATTTCGCGAGCGGGAGACCGAGAAGCACTACCTTGCTTGGGTGTGGGGCGAGCCGGAAGCGGACTCGGGTCAGGTCGACCTGCCGCTCTGCGTCGACTGGCCCAACCGTCCGAAACAGAAGGTTGACTTTGAGGAGGGGCGTCACGCCCTGACCCTGTGGGAAAAACTGAAGGTGGAAAACGGCAACAGCCTGATCAAGCTGACCCCCATCACGGGTCGCTCCCACCAGCTGCGCGTCCATATGCTGGAGCTGGGGCATCCCATATTGGGTGACAACCTCTATGCCCATCCGGACGCACTGGCGGCGGCCCCACATCTCTACCTGCACGCGGCCATGCTGACCATCAGCCACCCGCGCAGTGGGGAGCGGATGACCTTTGAAGCTCCCGCACCTTTTCCGCTATAGGCCAGATCGTGGACATAAAAAAAGCCCCCATCAACTGATGGGGGCTTTTTCATTAGGATCAGACGCGAATATCGATTTTACTTCCCAGTGTGGAGCTGGCCGATGTCGCTGCGGTCGGGGCTGATTGAGCAGCCGTCTGGAGCAGTTTCAATGCGGCTTCACCATCCTGGGTTTGCTGTTTCTTGGCCAGACTGGCTGTCAGCAAAGCAGAACCAAATGACGTTGATGCAGAACTAGATATATCCATGGTGTACCTCCTGCCCTAAGACTATCGGCCATCTTGTGCCAGACATGAATCATTTTGGCTAAATTAAATACGTCTTGTTGGGTTGACGTCGCGCCAGCCACTGCTCTTCCATCTCCAGCAGAGTCTGATAGACCTTCTCTGCCTGCTCGGGACGACTGAACAGATAGCCTTGTCCGTAAAGATGAATGTCGGTGAGGGTGCGCAGCACATCGAGCTGGGCCTGGGTTTCAATCCCCTCACACACTAGGCTCTTGCCCAGCATGGAGCCCATGCGGCAAATGTTGGCGACCAGTTCTGAGGCCTCTATCGAGGTATCTATCCCCTGAATGAAGGAGCGATCTATCTTCACCTTGCTGACCGGCAGTTTCTGCAGATAACTGAGAGAGGAGTAGCCGGTCCCGAAGTCATCCAGTGCCAGCTGTACCCCCTGCTGATTGAGATCCTGCATCAGCTGCAAGGAGTTTTTCACCTCGCGCATGGTGGTGTCTTCCGTCACTTCCAGTACCAGGCTGGCAGCCGGGATGTGGTGCTCCATCAAGGCCTTGGCCACCAGCTTCAACAAGTTGCGCTGGTACATGCCAGGCGAGATATTCACGCACATCTGCAAATCGACCAGCCCGAGCTGCTGCCACTGGTAGAGCTGCTCACAGGCGGTATTCAGCACCCAGCTGCCCAGTTTCTCGGCCAGCTGAAACTCTTCCGCCACCTGAATCACCTCATTGGGCGGAATGAAGCCCAATTCAGGGTGGCGCCAGCGCAGCAAGGCTTCAACCGCCTCGCAGCGGCCACTTTCGAGATTGACGATGGGTTGGTAATAGAGCTCGAGCGCATTGTGTTCCAGCGCCATTATCATGTCGCTTGCCAGATGCTTGCGGCGCGCAGTCTCATTGAGCAGCGAATTGTCATAGATGACATAAGGGACATGGGTCTTGCGACTGTGGAACAGCGCCTGCTCGGCCCGGCTGAGCAACTCCTGCGTCAGCTTGCTGTCCATCGGGAAGAAAGCGATACCAATCCCCACTTCCAGCCGGAACGGATAATTGTCGATGATGATGTCCTGCTTGAGCGCATGGAGCAGGCGGGCCACCAACTCCCTTACCTGCCGCAGGTCACTGCTCTCGCGCTGGATCATGGCAAACTGATCGCCCCCCAGGCGCGCGACCCACTCGCCATTTTCACACAGACTGCGGATCCGCTTTGCCAGCTCCTGCAGCAGGAAGTCACCGGTGTTGTAGCCGAACTTGCTGTTGATATCGCGAAAATCATTGATATCGACCAGCACCAGGCCAAATGGCGTCTCCTTGGTCGCGTAGGACTCCATCTTCTCCAGCAATGCCAGCCGGTTGGCCAGCCCGGTCAGGGGATCGACCCGTGCCGCACGGAAGTGCCGGCGAGCCTCGCGGATCAGCAGGCCACTGAGCAGCATCACCGACAGCACCAGGCCGGATACCATGAACAGCAGGGCATTGCGCAGCTGGCCGAAACGCTTGTCATTGCCCGAATAGACGTTGATGTTCTTCTGCATGACAGATGCAAGGGAGTAAGAGAGGGGTTCCTGCAGGGGGGCCAGTCGCATCATGATCTGCTGATAGTCCGGCGTGCCCGACTTCAGGCGGGTGATGTTGGACTCCATCTCGCGGATATTGCTTTCGATCAGCTGCACCAGCCGCAACGTCTTCTGCTTGTCCTTCATGCTCTGGCGCAACTGGCCACTGAGCAGAATGGGCGTGCGGCTCCAGAGGATGTCGTAACGCAGCATCAGAGTATCGTGATCGATACCGCCATAATGGTAGATCTCGACGGAGTTGAGGAAGCGCCCCAACTCCAGCTGCAGCTGCATCAGGGCCCAGGAGACATCATAGGTATATTTCTCCATCACCCTGGTCGCATTCTGTATCTGCGCGAGGCAATACAGGGTACTTCCCGTGAACAACAGGATGGATAGATAAAGCACCACAAGTAAAGGCCACGCCTTGGTCTTTGCTTTCACCCGCACTCCCGCAAACCATTGCATCAATGCTGGATATCAACCGAACTCAGTTGCCAGATCATCATGTCGGTAAACTCTGATCGTTTCAGCTCAGGATACTGATCCAGCGGTAGGATAAACCAAAGCGGCCCCTTATTCCGTACCCGCATGGTGACCCCGTCATCCTGCCAGGCCAGAATGGGATCATATTGTTTGACCTTATCCCAGTTGATCCGGATCTGGAAACTGTTCAGGGCGGTCAGGGTTATGGCCTTGCCATTCGCCCCGACGGCAGCCAGCACGTCCGCCAGCTTGGGCCCCACATACTTGTGCGGTTTGTCGACCCAGGGGTTGCCCGTCACTATCTCGTGCTGTGGCAGCGCCTTGAGCATGGCGAGATCGAAGGCAACGGCCCCCTCAGTCGCCTCGGCGGGCATCACATTGCCTGTCACCTTCAAGATAACGGGTCCCTGCGGCGCCTCCAGTGCCATAGCTGGCATTGCCAGAGAAAACAGTAATGTAATCAAACCCAGTACACGCATATTCACCTCACATAAAGTTGCCAACGATAGACTCAGTTTAGTCGCCATAAAAAAAACGGCTCGCAAAAGCGAGCCGTTTGGTAACCAGGACTGAATTACATCATGCCCATGCCACCCATGCCGCCCATGTCAGGCATGGCAGGGGTATCTTTCTTCGGCAGCTCGGTGATCATGCACTCTGTGGTGATCATCAGACCGGCGATGGAAGAGGCGAACTGCAGCGCAGAACGGGTCACCTTGGTCGGATCCAGGATACCCATGGCCAGCATGTCACCGTACTGTTCGGTGTAAGCGTTGTAACCGAAGTTGCCTTCACCATTCTTCACGGCGTTGGCAATGACGGAGGCTTCTTCACCGGCGTTGATGACGATCTGACGCAGCGGTGCTTCCATGGCGCGCAAGGCAACCTTGATACCCACGTTCTGGTCTTCGTTGTCACCGCGCAGATTGGCCAGCTTGGCAGCAACGCGCACCAGCGCGACACCACCACCGGCAACCACGCCTTCTTCCACGGCAGCGCGAGTTGCGTGCAGGGCATCGTCAACGCGGGCTTTCTTCTCTTTCATCTCGACTTCGGTGGCAGCACCGACCTTGATCACGGCAACGCCGCCAGCCAATTTGGCTACGCGCTCTTGCAGCTTCTCACGGTCGTAATCGGAAGAGGTATCTTCGATCTGCTGACGGATCTGGGCCACACGGCTCTCGATCAGGGCAGCATCACCCACGCCATCGATGATGGTGGTGTTCTCTTTGGTGATGACGATGCGCTTGGCACGGCCCAGGTCTTCCAGGGTCGCTTTTTCCAGCTCCATCCCCACTTCTTCGGAGATCACGGTACCACCGGTCAGCATGGCGATATCCTGCAGCATGGCCTTGCGACGGTCACCAAAGCCCGGAGCCTTGACGGCAGCGACTTTCACGATACCACGCATGGTGTTGACCACCAGGGTCGCCAGCGCTTCGCCTTCCACGTCTTCGGCAACGATCAGCAGCGGCTTGCCGGCTTTGGCAACGCCTTCCAGCACCGGCAGCATCTCGCGGATATTGGACACTTTCTTGTCAACCAGCAGGATGAAAGGATCATCCAGCTCGACAGAACCGGTTTCCGGCTTGTTGACAAAGTACGGAGAGAGGTAGCCGCGATCGAACTGCATGCCTTCTACTACAGCCAGCTCGTCATCCAGGCCCTGACCATCTTCAACCGTGATGACGCCATCACGACCGACTTTGTCCATGGCTTCGGCAATCAGCTTACCCACTTTCTCATCGGAGTTGGCGGAGATAGTACCCACCTGAGCGATGGCATTGTTGTCGGCACACGGCTGGGACAGCACTTGCAGCTCGGCAACGGCAGCGATAACGGCCTTGTCGATACCGCGCTTCAGATCCATCGGGTTCATGCCGGCGGCAACAGCCTTCAGGCCTTCGTTGACGATGGCCTGAGCCAGTACGGTCGCAGTGGTGGTACCGTCACCGGCGGCGTCGTTGGCCTTGGAAGCAACTTCCTTGACCATCTGGGCGCCCATGTTCTGGAACTTGTCTTCCAGCTCGATTTCGCGAGCAACGGAGACGCCATCCTTGGTGATGGTCGGGGCACCGAAGGACTTGTCCAGCACCACGTTGCGGCCTTTCGGGCCCAGAGTAACCTTGACGGCATCGGCCAGGATGTTTACGCCTTCCAGCATTTTGATGCGGGCTTCGTTGCCAAACTTGACTTCTTTAGCTGCCATTTTCTTCAATCCTTAAATCAATTCGGGGAAAAGGGTGAATTACGCTTCGACAATCGCCAGGATGTCGGTCTCGGACAGGATCAGTACATCCTGACCATCCAGCTTCTCGGTCTTAACACCGTAGCCTTCGTTGAAGATCACCTTGTCACCCACCTTGACGGCGAGGGCTTTGACGTCGCCATTGTCCAGAATTCGGCCAGTCCCCACGGCAAGTACTTCACCACGGGTGGACTTCTGGGCCGCAGTACCAGTCAAGACAATGCCGCCAGCGGATTTGGCTTCAGCTTCGATGCGCTTGATGATGACGCGGTCGTGCAGTGGACGAATTTTCATCGATAACTCTCCCAAAATGAGTCTCTGTGTTGCTTTGAGGAATGGCCATTCCTGGCCAAATTAGATATGCCTCTGATGTGGGGCGTTTTTGTTAACCCTTCAAGGGCAAATACAAAAAAAATATTTTCACGTACTATGAATATCTTCGATGGATCGCCCGTGTCCCGGTCAGGAAACCGGATTTGCGCTGCCCGCAGCCAGAACGCACTTCGCCAGATGCAAGAGACGAGCCCGTGACCCGACCCAATCCCATGCTGACCGCCCCCATGACCTCAGTGTTGTTGCGCATGACGGGCCCCATGATACTCGGCATAGTCGCCATACTGGCGTTCAACCTGGTCGACACCTTCTTCATCGGCATGCTGGGCACCCAGGCACTGGCTGCCATCAGCTTCACGTTTCCGGTGACTTTCGTGGTCACCTCGCTGGCGATGGGGCTGGGGGCCGGGCTCTCGGCCGTGATTGGTCACGCACTCGGCCAGGGCAGGCATGACGAAGCCGCCCACATCACCACCGACAGCCTGTTTCTGGCCGTGGTGCTGGTCACTCTGCTCTCTGTGCTGGGCGCCCTCACCATACAACCCCTGTTTCGGCTGCTCGGTGCCAGCGACCCGCTGATCGGGCTCATCTACGACTACATGCTGATCTGGTATCTCACCGTGCCTATGTTGGTGCTGCCCATGGTAGGCAATGCCGCCATCCGCGCCACCGGGGATACCAAGACCCCTAGCCTGGTGATGGGGGTGGCCGGACTGGTCAACGGTGTGCTGGATCCCCTGCTCATCTTCGGCATAGGCCCTTTTCCCGAATGGGGGATCCGCGGGGCGGCCATTGCCACTTCGATCTCCTGGTTGATGGCCATGCTGGTCAGCCTCCATATATTGCGCCATCGGGAAGGCTTGCTGCTGTGGCGTCTTTCACCCCGGCCAAGACTGCTGGCTCACTGGCGCGCCTTGCTGCACGTGGCAGTACCGGCCTCGTTTACCAACATACTCAACCCGCTGGCCAATGCCGTACTGATGACCATCTTCGCCGGGTTGGGCACTGAGGTGGTGGCCGCCTATGGCGCCGCATCGAGAGTAGAAGCCTTGCTGCTTATCGTGATGATGGCGCTCTCTTCTGTCCTGGCACCCTTCATTTCTCAAAACTGCGGAGCGGGCAACCCGGCTCGCGCCAAGGCGGCGCTGCAGTTCTGCATGCGCTTCGCCCTGCTGTTCCAGCTCGGCGTCTACGGTCTGACCTGGCTGCTGGCACCGCTCATCGCCAACCTGTTCAGCGATCACCCGCAGGTGGTGCGTCTCATCATCCTTTATCTGCATCTGGTGCCCATAGGTTACGGCTTCCAGGGCATGGTGATGCTGCTGGCCTCGGCGCTCAACGGTGTCAGGGCCTCGAGCGTCTCGTTTCTGTTCAACGGATTGCGACTGTTTGTCTTCTTGCTGCCAGGGGCCTGGCTGGGGGCTGAACTGGGCGGGGAACAGGGGGTCTATCTGGGGATACTGCTGGCCAATCTGGCGGCGGGCACACTGGCCTGGTGGTATGCCCGCCACCGCTTCGAGCGGCTGTGCCATCAGGGCAAGCCCTGACAGGCACAGTCTCAATACTGCGGTTTATTCTTTACGTTCAAATTCGCCTTCTATGGTGGTCCCGCCACGATTGACCCCACCCGGTTGTTCCTCACCGGGACGCGCCTCGAACGGAGGCTGCTGCGCCTGAAAACCGCCCATTTGCATCCTGAACTGGCCGCTGCCCACCAGCTTGTCGGCCAGCCTGTTGCGCAGCCAGGGCTGCAACAGCAGGATACCGAAGATATCGGTCACAAACCCCGGGATGATCAGCAGCAATCCGGCCAGCGCCAGCATCATGCCCCCAATCACCTCGCGGCCCGGCATCTCACCCTGCTGCATCTTTTGCTGCGCATTGAGCAGGGTCTTGATGCCTTCACTGCGCACCAGCGATGACCCGATCACGGCGGTCAGCACCAGCAAGCCGACGGTTGGCAAGGCGCCAATCACTGAGCCCACCTCGATCATCACGGTTAGCTCGAGCAGCACCAGACCGACCAACAACAGAAATAACTTGCCCATAACAACCTCAGTGCGGGTGAATTTGAATGAATCTCAGGTCTGTTGCAGCCACCGAAATAATGTTGCTGCCAACCCACCATGATATAGGTCCTTGATAATTAAAATGGGGGTACCCCCTCGTTTTTCAAGTCTCAAGGGTGATAGCACACCGGATATTCAAAAAAACGGCCTGCTGGACTGTGATTGAAGTCCTTGTTCTGTCAAAGTAAATCGTTCGATTGCAATATCTGTTTAATGACCACAAGTTATTTGAGGTTGTCTCAAATTTAGTGATCCAGGTCTAATATCAGATACCTCAATTGAGGTAATATCGACGCCAGTAATTAAGGGAGCAAAAAGCCCCCAACTGCCCCACTCGATGTGTGGTGCTTCAGGATGAGCCGTGCGTAAGGAACTCGCGACCACTCGGTGAGGATCGTTTCCATTTATCTGATTTCTGAGGCATTACAATGAGCGACATCAAGAACGTCCGCATTGAAGAAGACCTGCTGGGCACCAAAGAAGTTTCCAATCATTTCTACTACGGTGTGCACACCCTGCGCGCTGTCGAGAACTTCAAGATCAGCTCTCAGAAGATTTCTGACGTTCCGGAATTCGTCCGCGGCATGGTACTGACCAAGAAGGCCGCCGCCATGGCGAACGGCGAACTGGGCACCATCCGTCCTGAGATTGCTGACAAGATCGTAGAAGCCTGCGACCTGATGCTGAACACCGGCAAATGCTTCGACCAGTTCCCGGTCGACGTTTATCAGGGTGGTGCCGGCACCTCCGTCAACATGAACACCAACGAAGTACTGGCCAACATAGCCCTCGAGATCATGGGTCTGGCGAAAGGCCGCTACGACGTCATCAACCCGAACGACCACGTCAACAAGTGCCAATCCACCAACGACGCCTACCCAACCGGTTTCCGCGTTGCCGTGGTGAACAGCACTGACACCACGCTGCACGCGCTGGAAGCGCTGATCGCCGCCTTCGATGCCAAGGCCAAGGAGTTCAAGAGCATCCTGAAGATGGGTCGTACCCAGCTGCAGGACGCGGTTCCCATGACCCTGGGTCAGGAATTCCACGCCTTCGCCGTCACCCTGCGTGAAGAGATCAAGTCCATCAAGCGTTGCCAGGAGCTGCTGCTGGAAGTGAACCTGGGCGCGACCGCCATCGGTACCGGCCTGAACACCCCGCCCGAGTACTCAGCCCTGGCCATCAAGCGCCTGGCCGAGATCACGGGTCGTGCCTATGTGCCGGCTGAAGATCTGATCGAAGCGACCTCCGACTGCGGCGCCTACGTGATGCTGCACGGCGCCATCAAGCGTCTGGCCATGAAAATGTCCAAGATCTGTAACGATCTGCGTCTGCTCTCCTCCGGCCCGCGCACTGCACTCAAAGAGATCAACCTGCCGGAAATGCAGGCGGGTTCCTCCATCATGCCAGCCAAGGTCAACCCGGTTATCCCGGAAGTGGTCAACCAGAGCTGCTTCAAGGTATTCGGTAACGACGTCACCATCACCTTCGCCGCCGAAGCCGGTCAGCTGCAGCTGAACGTCATGGAGCCGGTGATTGGTCAGGCCATGTTCGAATCCCTGAGCCTGATGGAAAAAGCCTGCATCTCCCTGCGTGAGAAGTGCGTCGAAGGCATCACTGCCAACCCGGAAATCTGCATGAACCACGTGCTGAACTCCATCGGTATCGTGACCTACCTGAACCCCTTCATCGGCCACCACGAAGGTGACATCGTCGGCAAAATCTGCGCCCAGACCGGCAAGAACGTCCGTGAAGTCGTGCTGGAACGCGGCCTGCTGACCGCCGAACAGCTGGATGAAATCCTCTCCATCGAGAACCTGATGAACCCGCAATACAAAGCCAAGCGCTACACCCGCGAAGCCACCGTATAAGCGAGCAAATGGGCCGGGTTTATCCCGGCCCATAAAGTCAGTTCCCGATCGGTCTTGCCCAGCCCCATCGGGAATTGGCTTTTCTGCCAAATAAAACCTAAAAAAAACTGGAAAATGGAGTGTTCGCTATGATTGTTATCGAGTTACTTGTCGTGCTCGCCGCTATCTATCTGGGAGCCCGGATAGGCAGTATCGGTATCGGCTTTGCCGGTGGTCTGGGTGTGCTGGTACTGACCTGGGGCCTGGGGGTACAAATTCCGAGCGACCAGCTGGTCACCTTCATCCCCTGGGACGTGATCATGATCATCGCGTCCGTCATCTGTGCCATTGCCTGTATGCAACTGGCCGGTGGCATGGACTACCTGGTGTCGCTGGCAGAAAAGGCCTTGCGCAAGAATCCCAAGTACATCACCTTCGCCGCCCCCATCGTCACCTATCTGATGACCATGCTGGCCGGTACCGGTCACACCGCCTTCTCCACCCTGCCGGTGATCGCCGAAGTGGCCAAGGAGCAGGGCATTCGTCCTTCCCGTCCGCTCTCCATCGCGGTTGTCGCCTCCCAGATCGCCATCACAGCCTCCCCGATCTCCGCGGCCGTGGTTGCCTTCTCCGGCATGCTGGAGCCGTTCGGTGTCGACTACCTGACCCTGCTGGCCATCTGCATTCCATCCACCTTCCTCGCCTGTATCTTGGGCGCCTTCATTGCCAACATGATGGGCAAACCGCTGGAGCTGGATGAAGTCTATCTGGAGCGTAAAGCCAAGGGGCTGATCAAGCTGCGTGGCACCACCAAGCTGGAGCTGAAGCCTTACGCCAAGGTTTCTGTCTGGATCTTCATCGCCGCCATCGTGGCCGTCATGGCCTATGCCACCGCCATCTCGGGCAAAGTGGGCCTGATTGCCAATCCGCCGATCCCCCGTGACGGTGCCATCATGGGCATCATGCTGGCTGCTGCCACCATCATGACCCTGGTCTGCAAACTGGACGCCACTCAAGTGACCAACATGCCGACCTTCAAGTCCGGTATGTCCGCCTGTATCTGCGTACTGGGTGTGGCCTGGCTGGGCAACGTCTTCGTGAAAGGCAACATGGACACCATCCAGCTGATCGCCGGCGACCTGCTGAACCAGTACTCCTGGCTGCTGGCCGTGGTGCTGTTCTTCGCAGCCATGCTGCTCTACTCACAAGGCGCCACCACCAAGGCCCTGATGCCGGCCGCACTGGCACTGGGTGTCAGCCCGCTGACCGCGATTGCCTCCTTCGCAGCCGTGAGCGCCCTGTTCGTGCTGCCGACCTACCCGACCCTGCTGGCCGCGGTAGAGATGGACGACACCGGCTCGACCCGGATCGGCAAGGCCGTGTTCAACCACCCCTTCTTCATCCCCGGCACTGCGACCATCGCTTTCGCCGTGGCACTGGGCTTCTTCTTTGGCGGTCTGATACTCTGATCAGCATTTCATGCCATAAACCTTCAAACGGCCCGCTCTGGGCCGTTTTTTATGCCTCGTTTTTACGTCAAATCATTAATTAATCCTCATCCGCTTCAGTTTCTATCAAGGTTCGCAGATCTACTCTGGGGCATCGGAACAGAGACCGATCAACAGGGCCGAGCACAGGTCCGACAGTGTTTACACCAGAGGAATGAACAATGAAAAAGACCGCATTGACTATGGCCATCTCCAGCGTGCTGCTGGCCGGTGGTGCGCAAGCCGCTACCGTCTATGACCAGAACGACACCAAACTCGAGATCGGTGGCCGTGCTCAAGGCATGTACTACGGTACCGATGACAACGGCTCCGAAGGTGATCAGAGCTACTTCCGTCTGCACGTTGCTGGCGAAACCAAGATCGATGCCGAATTGAAAGCGTTCGGCTTTGCCGAGTACAACCTGCCGGTTTCCGGTTCTGACAACGACGAACTGCGTTATGCCTACGCCGGCATCAAGCACGATCGCTTCGGTGCCTTCAGCTATGGCCGTCAGGATGGTCTGTTCACCAAAGCCGTGAACAACTACACAGACGTGCTGCCTGAGTGGGGCGGTGACGGCCTGGGTAAAGACACCGAAGTGTTCGGCACCGGCCGCACCAACGGTCTGGCCCAGTACATCTACACCTATCAGGGCCTGACCCTGGGTGCCCAGTTCACTGGCAACAACGACCCGCAGAACTCTGATCGCTCCAACCGCGTTGGCCCGAACAGCACTTGGAATCCGAAGGGTTCTTCCGAAGGTTTCGCCGTGTCCGCCAACTATGACTTCGACATGGGCCTGAGCCTGGGTACCGCCTACAACCAGGCTGGCAAGACCGACGAGCAGGCATCCAACGCCGCTTTCGGTGGCGACAGCGATGCCAAGCTGTACGGTGTGGGTGCCAAGTACGCAGTCGGTGACCTCTACCTGGCCGCGACTTACTCCCACGGTGAAGACCACATGTACGTCAGCACCGTCAACGGCTATGCCGAGAAGATGGATGGCTACGAAGCCGTGGCCCAGTACACCATCGGCAAGTTCAAGCCGTCTCTGGCCTACCTGCGTACCGATGTGAAGGACAGCGCTCACGGTATCGATGACACCGCCACCGAATATGTTTCCATCGGTGCCTGGTACAACTTCACCGACAACTTCAACGCCTATGTTGATTACAAGATCAACCTGTTGGACAACGTCAATGGTACCCACACCAACTCGCTGGGCAAGAACACCGACGACGTGGTCGCCGTGGCCCTGCAGTACAACTTCTAAGTAATTGGAAGTCAGTTATACCCTGTGATACCAATGTCTACTGTTTGAATTACTTCCGGCCGCCCTGCGGCCGGTTTTTTATTGCCTGTCAGATGTTGACCCGCGCCAGACTCGGCTCGCGGTGAAAGCAGTTCACCAGCAGCAGCAAGGTCGTCACGCCGACCGTCCCCAGCACCAGCCAGGGTAGCCAGGGCTGCCCCTGGGCATTGGCGTAATCATGCAGGGCCCCGCCCCCCACGTATCCCGTCATGCCACCGAGCGCCAGCCCCAGCCGGCTGAAACCCATGTAACTGCCACGTGCGCCCGGCTGCGCCAGCCTGGTCATGAGGGTCTCCCGCGCTGGCTCGGCGATGACAATCCCCAGATAGAAACAGGCCAGCAGCATGAAGACGGCGGGCAGCGTGGTCGCAAACGCCACCAGCCCGATACCGGCCGTCATCAGCAACACGCCCGCCATCAGTCGGCTCTCCAGCTTGAAGTGCTTCTCGCCATAACGGGCGAGAGGGTAGAGCAGCGCCAGCGAGATGGCAGTCTCCAGGGTATACATCCAGCCCACCGCCGTGGTGCTGCCCGCCATCTGTTTCACCAGGATGGGGAAGATCAGCATCACCTGCACCCAGAGCGCATAGTAGCCGCTCAGGATCAGCACCAGCCGGCAGAAGGCCTTGTCCGCCAGCACCTGGCCGAGGCCGGCCCGGATCGGAGTCGGCCGCTGCGAGAGCTTGTAGGGGGGCAGGATCAGCAGGTTGCACAGGGCCGCACAGACAAACAGACCCGCCCCCAGCAGGCAGACATACTCAAAGTCGAAGTTGAGCAGCCAGCTGCCAAGCAGGGCCCCCACCACGGCACCGGCGCTCTCCAGCATCATCAGCAAGGATATGTAGCGACCCCGCTGACGCGGACGGGTGAACTTGATCACCAGCGCGGCCCGGGGTGGGTCGAACAGACAACCGCCCAGCCCCGAGATGATGCAGGAGAGGATCAGTTCAAGCCCGCTCTGGGCATAGGCCAGACTGGCAAAGCCCGCGGCCCTCAACAACATGCCGCCCACTATGAGTGGCCGGGCGCCAAACTTGTCTGCCAGCGATCCCCCCAGCACCCCCAATCCCTGCTGGGTCAGCTGACGCAGCCCCAGCGCCAGACCGACCACCCCAGCCGCCCAGCCAAGCTGATCCACGAAGCGCAGGCTGATCATGGGCATCACCACGAAAAAACCCAGGATCACCAAGAGGGAATCCAACGCCAAAAACCACCGCCCCAACCGCCTCGCCCGCTCCACCATGACTGCCTGACCCCTGCTTTGCTAATGACATCCAACTCGCTCGTCTCATCGCCCGGATGACGCCGTCGCCAAACCGGGTCAAGGGTGACTGCAACCCTCTGACCCGGCATGGCAATATGCCAATGCACAACGATTGATACTGCTATTCTGGAAGGGCGCCAGATATAGTGGTAGCCGACAACTGGCTATATTTCATATTGGATTACGTTATGGCTATGACCCTGGATGACTTGCAATTACTACTGGATGTGGTCAATCGCGGCAGCTTCAGCAAGGCGGCGGCCATTCGCGGCTGGTCACAACCCATGGTCAGCCAGCGGATCGCCGTGCTGGAACAGGCGCTGGGACAACCCCTGTTTCGCCGCCACAGACGCGGCGCCACCCCCACTCCAGCCTGCGAGCAGTTTCTGCCTGCGGCGGCGGCGGCCCTGAGTGCACTGGAAGGGGGACGCCTGGCGATGCAGGGAGCACCGGCCCTGCCCCGCATCAAGCTCTCCTGCCTGCCCTCCCTGACGACAGTGGTGTTTGGCCCCCTGCTGCTGGCGCTGGTGGATGAAGCGTTCGAGATCCGCTGCAACACGGATCACTCCGGCATCATAATGCAGGAGCTGCTGACCGGTGAGACAGACGTCGGCTTCATCCTCAAATGCCCCGCCATAGCGGGTATCCAGCTCGAGCTGCTCTACCGCTCCCCCATCATAGCGGTGGCCTGCGCCACCCATCCGCTGGCAAGAAGACAAGGTTTGACCCTGCAGGATATCGCCAACGAGCGGCTGGCCCCCCAGCAGTGGGGCACAGGCTGCGATGAGCTGATCCTGCAGCTGCGACTGCTGCGCCAGGTGGCGAGCCCGCTGCACGCCATTCAGCCCGCCAGCGCGGCGCGGGAACTGGCGCTGGAGCACGGCTTCATCACCCTGATGCCGGCGCTCGCCATCAGCCGGGACCTGGAGTTTGGCCGCCTGGTCCAGCTGGATGTGGTAGACCTGCCGCAGGATCACTGGGATGTCATGATGGCCTGGCGTAGCGGCAAGCGGCCCAACCCGGCCAAGGAGCGGGTGCTGGAGGCAGCCAGAGCCCTTGCCCGGCGCTGGTCAGGCAAATCCGCATAAAAAAGCGCCGGACAAGTCCGGCGCTACATGCTAAATCACATCAACCCGGGATCAGTAGGTCGCCTTGAGAGTCACCCCGGAGAAGGCACTGAAACCGCTCAGCTGTACATACCAGGTACCCGCCTTGGGCGAGTTCAGGGTACAGGTCTCTGCATTACCCCCCTTGTAAGGACGGCAGTCATAGCTGGTGCTGGTGGGCAGCGCCCCGAACTTCACGTAGAGATCCGCATCACCTGTGCCGCCACTGCTGGCAACCACCAGCTTGCTCTTGCCGGCCGGCACGTCGATAGTGAAGTTCACCTTGCCACCCTTGGCGGCGGAGAGCCCGGTCACGGGTACCCCGTTTTGCAGCACACTGCCGCTCGGCGGCGGCGTGGTACCGCAGGAGGCATTGACCCCGACAGTGGTAAAGGCTGCTGCCACGTCAGTCAGGCTGTAGCCCAGATCGGTGGCCGCCTTGGTCACGCCGCAGGCGCCCTGATCGTAGGTGGTATTGGCGCCCCAGTAGAGGCGGTTGGCCAGTACGAACACTTCAAAGGCCTTGCGGGTATTCCAGCCACTGGTGTTGGCCAGCAGGTAGAAAGCACGGTTGTAGACGCCCGAGCTGTGGTGCACATCGATGCCATCGTAGTAATCGCTGGCATGACCGATGGAGCTGCCATCACGGGTCGGATCCTCGAAGTAGCGCAGCGAGCCGTTGCCCTTGAAGATCTGGGCCCCCACCAGCCAGTCGTTGCTGCCCTTCATGTAGTTCTCAGCTGCTTCCCCCGCCATGTCGGAGAAGGCCTCGTTGATGCCGCCCGATTGACCCGAGTAGACCAGCCCAGAGTTCTGCTCGGTGAAACCGTGGCTCACCTCGTGGGCGGCCACATCCAGACTCACCAGCGGGTAGAAGGTAGTGGCACCGTCACCGAAGGTCATCTGGCTGCCGTCCCAGAAGGCATTCTCGTAGTTGCGGCTGTAGTGTACCCGCATCTTCAGCTTGAAGCTGAGCGGCGCCGTGTTGTACCAGTTGCGGTACATGTCGAACACCACGTTGCCGAAGTAGTGAGCATCGTTGAGCGGCGAGTAGGCACCGTTGATCTCCTTGACCGTGTTCTCCGGGCAGGTGAACTGGTGCACGGCACCACCCGTGGTGGCGTGATTCATGTTGACCGTGTCCACGTTCGGGCTGGTCATGCGGCAGCTGTCGTCCACCAGCAGGGGGCCGAAGTCGGAGCCATAGAAGTACTTGCCAGTCTTGACGTTGCCACCCGGGCCTGTGGCGTCCTTGTGGTTGATCCCCTCCCAGCGCTTGAGCTCGGCCCCGCTCTGGGCATCGATCACCACAAAGGGACGGCTCGGCTGCTCGCTTGCGGCCAGCCAGGAGACCAGATAGACCAGACGGGCCTGACCGGCCTCATCCTGCATCACGAACAGCTTGACCTGCTCGTTGCTGCCCTTGGCCCCGGCACGGGCCTTGCCAGCGGCATCGGCTGGTGACAGGGCGGCTGTCGGGCTGGCCACGTCGGCATCGATCTGGCGCAGGATCTGGCCGGAGACCTGGCTTATCTGACCACCGAGGGACTGTTCGGCCACCAGCACCTGGCCCCAGACCGGGATGCCGTGCCAGGTCTGCTCATAGCGAACCCGCTGCTGGCCATTGGGCAGCTTGACCGCCCGCACCTGACGAAATTCACCATCCCCAGCCAGTGCGCTCACACCCGCGGCGCCGCTCGGTGCCCCCTGAATGCCCGCCACCTGATGTACGTCAACCTGTTCTGCAGCCAAGGCTGCGCTTCCCCAGCAGGCCAATACCACGGCCAAATAGACTTTGTTCATCTCGTCTTTCCTTAAGTCGATGAAGATTGCACGCCGGGTCCGTTGCCCGGCGTTCCTACACTAGTTCGCACGATCGAAATTGCTGCCTGTCATATGTGACAGCGCAGCACGAATCGGTAGCAGGATCTGCTGTTTCATATGTTTGGTAGCGCAAACAGAATCAAAGGCAGTGAATGACGCTAAAAAAGGGGGGAGAATGACAAGGCCCCGTACAGCCCCCAAAACAGGCCCCTCCATATGGGGATGGCGAACGCAGGCGAGAGACTGAAAGTCCTTGGCGCACAAGGGGTTGATTGGCTACATTGGCTGTTTGGCGGCCCGTACCGGGCCAAGAAGCGGCAGGGAGTTAAGGATGTTTTCATGGCAACTGGACGATGAATTGGCGCTGCTGTTCCTGCAGCCCGACATGGCCAGCGAACTCTTTGGCCTGTGCCGGGAGAACCGCGACTACCTGACCCAATCGCTGCCCTGGCCCCCCTACATACAGCAGCCAGCCGACAGCACCACCTTCATCCGCCACGCCATCGAGAAGTTTGCCCGTGGCGAGGGGCTGACCACGGCCATCGAGTATCAGGGCGAGGTGGTCGGCGTCATCGGCTACAACCAGATCGATCAGGCGCTGGCCAAGGTCACCATAGGCTACTGGCTGGCGGAGCGCTGGCAGGGCAATGGCATCATCACCCGCGCCTGTCAGGCCCTGATCCATCACGCCTTCGAGGAGATGGGGATGGAGAAGGTCGAGATCAGCGCGGCGGTGGAGAACGAGCCCAGCCGGGCGGTGTGCGAGCGACTCGGCATGCAGCAGGAGGGGATCAGCCGGCGGGCCGAACGGCTGGCGGATCGGGTGGTGGATCACGTCCACTACGGCCTGCTGCGCGATGAGTGGCTAAGGCAACGAGATCACTGATGGCTGGGGCAACCCGGCGGTCAGCACCATGCTTATGAATCCACAGAGGGAACCTTGATGGCACTACCGCACCTCAGCACGGCCCGTACCCGGCTCACCGTATTGCCGCCCGAGCGGGCCGACCTGATGCTGGATTTCTATCTGCGCAATCGCGCTCACCTCACCCCCTGGGAACCCAGCCGGGACGAGAGCTTCTATACCCTGAGCCACTGGCATGGCCGCCTGCGCGACAGCTATGGCCAGTTCTTCAACGGCAGCGCCGTTCATCTGGTGGCGCTCGACCCCCAGGGCGAGCAGGTGATCGCCACCTGCAACTTCACCCACATACTGATGGGCATGTTCAAGGCCTGCCATCTTGGCTATGCCATCGATCAGGCCCATGAAGGCCAGGGCCTGATGCAGGAGGTGGTCGAGGCTGGCATCGAGTACCTGTTTCGGGAGCACGGCCTGCACCGCGTCATGGCCAGCTATATGCCAACCAATCTGCGTAGCGCTGCCCTGCTCGAGCGCCTCGGTTTCGAGCGGGAGGGCCTGGCACGGGACTATCTGATGATCAACGGCCGCTGGGAGGATCATGTTCTCACCGCACGGCTCAACCCGGCAGTCTAGGTGCCAGAAAGCTCACTGCATTAAGGCCAGCCATATGCCAGTCAATCACCCTGCGCAGCGCAGCGCCGCCCTGCTCGAGCGCCTCGGTTTCGAGCGGGAGGGCCTGGCACGGGACTATCTGATGATCAACGGCCGCTGGGAGGATCATGTTCTCACCGCCCGGCTCAACCCGGCGATCCAGGCAGGAAGGGGCTCGCCAACCGCGGGCGAGTTGCATGTCAGGCATAAAAAAACGGGTCCGGAGCTTGGCTCCGGACCCGTCTTCAGAAGAGGTGCAGGCTTAGTTGGCCTTGGCATCGCTCACTGCGGCTTCAGCCTTGGAGGCAGCTTTCTCGACGGTTGCAGTCGCTTCGGAAGCAGCCTTCTCTACGGTAGAGGTGGCTTCGCTAGCGGCTTTCTCAACAGTTGCAGCAACGTCGGCGGCCGGAGTAGCTGCCGGAGCGGCGGCTTCTTCTTTCTGACCACAAGCGGTCAACATCAGACCCAGGATACCGGCTACCAGTACTTTGTTCATGTGCATACCCTCAAAAAAATATGGAGAGATGGTTCGTTCAACCATCACAGTGCGTCCTTTCACCCGGTTAGAAACCCATAGGCCGGGAGCCAAGAGGCGCGCGAAATATATCCCCATACACGCCCAATGAAAACGAGTATCACAATGATATTTTCTCGTTGGCTGGATGAAAAGAACTGCTACAACGACAAACATTAATACAAAACACTCACCATTCAGTCAACCTGTACAATAAAACACCGCAACTGACGTGATTACTGGCGATAAACAGCGATGCACCCCATTCAGGTGAGAGGCGAGATATGCATGTCAGTCAGACAAATTCTGACAAGCCAGCCGTTTCCCTTGCTGGTGGCTGTCACGGGCCAGATCCAGCAGCGCCATCACCGCCAATGCCTCGCTGGCCGGAACCGGATTCTCTCCCTCCCCCTTGATGGCGGCGCAGACGCCACGATAGTAGGCGCCGTAATTCCCCGACTCACCGACCACTGTCTGTTGCTGGAGCTGACCATCCCGAATGCGGCTGAGCTGGCCGGGTTCGCTGTCGAGGCCCCAGTCCGCCGCCGGTGGCCGCTTGCCGAGCTTGAGCTGCTCTTCCTGCACATCCATGCCGAACTTGATAAACGAGCCTTCGCTGCCGTGGATGACGAAGCGGGGCATGGTGGCCGACACCAGACAGCTGCCATGCAATATCACTCTCAGCTCCCCATAGCCCAGCACCAGATGGAAGTAGTCATCCGCCAGGGCGCCTGGGCGCTGCTGCGCCAAATCCGCCTGCAGCCAGTCCGGTTGGCCGAACAGTTGCAGCGCCTGATCCAGAATGTGGGGGCCGAGATCGAACCAGAGTCCCGAACCGGGGCCGCCCGCTTCGCGCCAGCGCTGGCGCACTTCGGGGCGATAGCGGTCGAAGTGGGATTCAAATTGGGCGATCTGCCCCAGGGCACCTTCTGCCAGCAGACGGCGCACAGTGAGGAAATCCCCGTCCCAGCGCCGATTGTGGAAGATGCTGAGCAGCCGCTGCTGCTTCCCGGCCAGCTCCACCAGGGCCTTCGCCTCGGCCAGATCCAGCGCGAACGGCTTGTCGATCACCACGTGCTTGCCCGCCAGCAGCGCCTGGCGGGCTATGGGGGCATGGGTATCGTTCGGCGTGGCGATCACCACCAGATCCACCGAAGGATCGGCCAACACCTCTGCCAGCGAGCCGACCCGGCAACCGGGCAGATCGGCCTGCACCTTGGCGGCATCCCGGCTCACTACCCAGCTGAGGGAGAGCCCCGGGGTACTGGTCAGGAAGGGGGCGTGAAAGGTCTGGCCTGCGAAGCCATAGCCCACCAGGGCGGCGTTGAGAGTCTGGCTCATCCGGTTTTCTCCACGGGTCTGTCATGAGGGTCAGGCGAGGTATCGCCTGCAAAAGAGAAGGGGGCTCATGGCCCCCTGAGTGTGCCCATCAGAGCACAGGATTTATTGCAAACACAAGCGCCTGCCCTGCCGGGTCAACAGCAGCAACAAGGGCGGCAACAGCAGCCACATGTGCAGCGCCAGCTGATTGAGCGGATCCGGCATCAGCCAACCCGTGATCCCCACCAGAGCGCCAGAGCCGCTCATCTGGAACAGACCGAGCAGGGCCGCTGCCGTCCCGGCGCAGTGGCCGAAGGGGGCCAACGCCATGCCGGCTGCCGCCCCCAGCACCATGGCAAAGCCGATGCTGGAGAAGAACACGGGCCCCATCATCGCCAGCGGATGCTCGACGTGTTGCACCAGGGTCAGTGCCATGGCGGACAGCGTGATCACCAGCAGGCCGATGCGCAGCGTGCGTCTCGGCCCCACTCTGGCGATGAAGCGGGGCGCCAGGAAGCAGGCCAGTATGTTCAGCGCCGCATTGGCGGTGAACCAGTAGCTGAAACCGCTCATGTCCAGTCCCAGCTTCACCATCAGCTGCACCGGCGCCGCCGTGACATACGCCAGGATCACAGCCATCGCCAGCATGCAGAGGCTGGCATTGAACAGAAAACTCGGGGAGCGCAGCACAGGGCTGTAGCGGGACCAGCTGATGAGCGGACCACTGCTGCTGGTCTCGTCCGGACGGGTCTCCGGCATGCGCCACAGCAGCCAGCTGCCGACGACGGCCGCATAGCCTGCCATGAACCAGAAGTTGGCAGACCAGCCCGCCTTGGCGGTGAGCCAGCCCCCGAGCAGCGGCGCCAGCGCCGGAATGAAGCAGATGGCGCCGTTCAGGTAGGAGATCATCTGGCCGCTCTTCTTGGGGCCATAGCTGTCACGCACCACCGAGAAGGCGGCGACCGAGGTGGCACAGGCACCGAAGCCTTGCAGCACCCGCGCCAGCATCAGCTCACCCAGGCTGGCGGCAAAACCGGCCGCCAGTGCGCTCAGGCCGTAAAGCAGCACGCCGCCCAGAGCGATGGGCTTGCGGCCATAACGGTCGGCGAGCGGCCCCACCAGCAGTTGCCCCAGTCCCATGCTGAACAGGAACCAGGTGATGGTGCCCTGCATCAGGGTCACCTCGGCACCGAGCTGCTCGGCCATCTGCGGGATGGCGGGCAGGTAGATGTCGATGGCCAGCGGACTGAACAGCACCAGGAGTACAAGCAGAAGAATCAATGGCATCAGTCACCTCAAGCCGTAAGGGAAAATCGATTGGGGCGCGAGTCTACTGACTCACAGTAATGAATTGAAATGGTATTTAATCACTTTGGTTATTCCTATACGGAAACATGTATGTTATTCGCATCTCCACCGGGGTCACACTAGCGGCAAGCCAGGGCGGTATTGAGGGCAATTGGCGCTTTTACTCAAGGCGTGCCCCGCATAGAATGCGCAGATTATTTTTGCGGAGGTGCTCGATGAACAAGCTTGTCCTGGCAACAGGTAACCAGAAAAAGGTGAAGGAATTGGCCGCCATGCTGGCCGATATGAAGATCCAGGTGATCCCACAGAGCGAGTTTGCTGTGCCTGATGCCGAAGAGACTGGCACCACCTTCGTCGAGAATGCCATCATCAAGGCCCGCCACGCCGCCCGCATTACCGGTCTGCCCGCCGTCGCCGACGACTCGGGTCTGGAAGTGGATCTGCTGCACGGCCGCCCCGGCGTCTACTCAGCCCGCTTCGCCGGCGAGCATGCCAGCGACAAGGACAACATCGACAAGCTGCTGGCCGAGCTCAAAGGAGCCCCCGATTACCTCAAGAGCGCCCGCTTCTGGTGCGTGCTGGTCTACATGCGTCACGCCGACGATCCCACCCCCATCATCTGCCAGGCGAGCTGGGAGGGAATGATTATTGACGAACCCCGCGGTCAACACGGCTTTGGCTATGATCCCGTGTTCTTCGTTCCCGACCATGACTGCACCTCGGCCCAGATGCCGAGCGAGCTGAAAAACCAGCTCAGCCATCGCGGCCAGGCGTTGGCCAGGCTGAAAGAGGCCCTGGCGGCGACTCACTGAGTCCGGACCATACGCCGGCACGCATTTCATCTACAATGGGGGGCCGTCAGCCCACGTTTTTATGTTTGATTATTGGAAGCCCCATGCTGCAACTGCCGCCCCTCTCCCTCTATATCCATGTGCCTTGGTGCGTCCAGAAGTGTCCCTACTGCGACTTCAACTCCCACGCCCAGAAAGGGGAGCTGCCTCATCTCGAGTACGTGGCCGCCCTGCTGGAGGATCTGGATCAGGATCTGAAGTGGGCCCAGGGGCGTCCACTCTCCTCCATCTTCATCGGCGGGGGAACACCCAGCCTGCTGACGGTAGAGGCCATGCAGACCCTGCTGGACGGGGTACGCGCCCGCATCGCCCTGACGCCGGATTGCGAAATCACCATGGAGGCCAACCCGGGCACTGTGGAGGCGGACAAGTTCGCCGGCTTCCAGCGGGCGGGCATCAACCGCATCTCCATCGGGGTGCAGAGCTTCCAGCAAGAAAAATTGACCCGGCTCGGCCGCATCCACGGCCCCGAAGAGGCTCGCAAGGCTGCCGAACTGGCCCACGCCATCGCGCTGCCCACCTTCAACCTGGACCTGATGCACGGCCTGCCAGATCAGAGCCTGAACGATGCCCTCTATGATCTGCAACAGGCCATCGACTGCGCGCCGCCGCATCTCTCCTGGTATCAGCTCACCATAGAGCCGAACACGGCGTTCGCCTCCAAGCCGCCACGGCTGCCGGAGGATGACACCCTGTGGGACATCTACGAGCAGGGCCACGCCATGCTTACCGCCCAGGGCTACCATCAGTACGAGATCTCGGCCTATGCCAAAGCGGGCTATCAGTGCCGCCACAACCTCAACTACTGGCGTTTCGGCGATTATCTTGGAATTGGTTGCGGCGCCCACGGCAAGATGACGGCTCTCGCCAGCGGCCAGATACTGCGCAGCGCCAAGGTGAAGCACCCGAAAGGCTATCTGGATCCCGCCCGCCCCTACCTGGACAAGCAGTGGCAGGTGACCGAGGACGAACTGCCGCTGGAGTACTTCATGAACCGGTTCAGATTATTCGAGCCGGCCCCCAAGGCGGAGTTCGAGGCTTACACCGGCTTGGGCCTGGAGCGGGTGGAGACTATGCTCGCGATTGCCCAGACCAAGGAGCTGATCGAAGACCTGGGTGATTGCTGGCAGCTCACCGCCCTCGGCCATCGCTACCTGAACGTGCTGCTCGAGCTCTTTATGGACGAATAAGCCGATGGGGCATGGCAAGGTCCGGCTTCACTGCCAACACAATGAGGGCGCCCATGGCGCCCTCATTGTGTCAGTCATGCCTTGCGGCAGAAACCCGCTCAGCAGCAGACGCATCCCATCTGCTGTTGGCCGGGCTCCCACCGCTTGCCATATTTGGCCTTGCGCTGGTAACTCCCCTTGCCCTTCTTGTTTTGCTCGACCCGGCTGCGAAACAGCGGATCCGTGAGCAGGGCTTGCAAGTGGTTATCCTTTATCTCCCCGCGCCTGTGGGCATAGCCTGCCTGAGCGGCGATATCCTGCACGATGACGGGCTCATCAACCCTTCTCTTGGCCATAGTGGCTCCTTCTCTTCTCTCTCGTTATTGGCTGTATTGCGGTTTTCTCTGCAGGCCCTGTGGCCCAGGTCAAAAACGCAGCGATTTTGTCACCAAATCGCCGCCGTCACAATAGCATCCTGGCAAACTGATCAGCCCTTTTGCTTGCGCTGGTAACTCACCTGAACAATCCCGCTTGGCAGCGTCTTCACCTGAGCTGGATACCAGTGACTCACCGGGATATCAGTTCCGAACAGCGGAATGCCTTTGCCAAGCAGCACCGGGACGCTGGACAGCGTCAGCGTATCGACCAGCTCGGCCTGCAGAGCCTGGCGCACCAGGTTGCCACCATCCAGATAGACATGGCGGGCCCCTTGATCCCACAGCCCGGCCAGTACCTGCCTCAGTTCACCACTGACAAATTGTTCCTGATAGCGGGGCTCGACGGGATTGTGCGTCATCACCCTGACTCTCAGTCCTTCGTAGGGCCAGACGCCGAACCCCATGATGGCATCATAGGTATTGCGCCCCATCAGCAGCGTATCGCTATGTTCCATCAGCGCATTGAACCCGGTTTCATCGGGGGGATCGGAGGAATAAGGCGTCAACCAGTCGAGTGAGTGGGCCTCCCCTGCGATGAAGCCATCAAGGGAAAGCGCCAGGAAGACGGTGACTTCGGGTCTTGTCATCATGATGTTTGTCTCTGTGCGCAAACGGCTGATAGGGCGCTATTTGGATGCTCGCCACCAGCAACCGCTGTCGGGTCAATGGGTTTATTCATGAGCGTGGGCGTGATGCTCATGCTGGGCGGGGGCGCCAGATTCGAGCACCTCCAGGATGGCGCAGTGCTCCGCCGAGCGCGGGCCGCCGCAGCAGATGTTGGAGAGCTCGCGCAGGTTCTCACGAAAGCGGGTCAACTCCATGATCTTCTGCTCCACCTGGGCCAGCTTGGTGTCGGCCACCGCTTTCACCTCCTGACAGGTCACCTTGGCTTTGTTGGTATCGAGGTCGAGCAGCTCACCGATGTCGGCAAGGGAGAATCCCACCGACTTGGCACGTATGATGAACTCCAGTCGCCGCCTGTCCTGCTCGCCGTAGAGGCGGTAGCCGGACTCGTTCCGGATCCCAGGCGAGATGAGGCCATTCTTCTCGTAAAAACGCAGGGTATCCGCCTTTACCCCACACGCTTTGGCCAGTTCCCCGATCCGATACATGCCCTGTCTCCCTTCTGGTTTGCCACTCGAAAAAACCGGAACCTACTATCGCCCCTTTGCCCATTGATTGCCAGCCAGGGGCAGGAAAGGGACAAGCAAAAGGTGATCCCGCCGCTTTTTTTCATCAAAACACTGAAAAGACAAACGTTTCACAAAAACCACCAGAAAACGTTTAACACCTCACCAGACAAGGCTTTGTCACTTTAAAAAATCCACCACAGGTCACATTTTTTGTGTAGAATATGCGCCCACAAGAGAGCGTCGCGTCAAAGCGGGCATTTCCTAAAACACGTTTGCCAACAGCAGATTTTTTTGGCGAGAGTGATTTGCGAAATCCCCCACTTCCATTTATTTGGGGACTCTCTGTGTTGAGCCTCGCCTCCCATGGAACAGTCCCCGTTATGCTGAGGACGATAGTGTGATGGAACAAGCTCGACCCATTCGCCGTGCACTGCTGAGTGTGTCTGACAAGACTGGCATCCTGGAATTTGCCAAGGCACTCAACGAACGTGGCGTGGCCTTGCTCTCCACCGGCGGCACCGCCAAGTTGCTCGCAGACGCGGGTCTGCCGGTGACCGAGGTCTCCGACTACACGGGTTTCCCCGAGATGATGGATGGCCGGGTCAAGACCCTGCATCCCAAGGTCCACGGCGGCATTCTCGGTCGTCGCGATCGGGATGACGCCATCATGGCCCAACACGCTATCTCCCCCATCGACATGGTTGTCGTCAACCTCTACCCCTTTGCCGCGACAGTGGCCAAAGCGGGTTGCACCCTGGCCGATGCGGTCGAGAACATCGACATCGGCGGCCCGACCATGGTGCGTTCCGCCGCCAAAAACCACAAAGACGTGGCCATCGTCGTCAAGGCAGCCGACTACGCGCGCGTGATCGCCGAGATGGATGCCAACGGCAACAGCCTGCAACTGGCTACCCGTTTTGACCTTGCCATCGCCGCCTTCGAGCACACTGCCGCCTATGACGGCATGATCGCCAACTACTTCGGCACCATGGTGCCGAGCTATGGAGACAACAAGGAAGGCGACGCCGAGTCCCGTTTTCCGCGCACCTTCAACAGCCAGTTCATCAAGAAGCAGGACATGCGCTATGGCGAGAACAGCCATCAGGCTGCCGCCTTCTATGCCGAGGAGCAGGCCGCACCGGGCTCTGTCTCCAGCGCCATCCAGTTGCAGGGCAAGGCGCTCTCCTACAACAACATCGCCGATACCGACGCGGCGCTGGAGTGCGTGAAAGAGTTCAACGAGCCGGCCTGCGTCATCGTCAAACATGCCAATCCCTGTGGCGTGGCCATCGGCGCTGACCTGCTGACTGCCTACGATCGCGCCTACCAGACCGACCCTACTTCCGCCTTTGGCGGCATCATCGCCTTCAACCGCGAACTGGATGGGGCCACCGCAGCCGCCATAGTCGCACGCCAGTTCGTGGAAGTGATCATTGCCCCGAGCGTGAGCCAGGCAGCCCGTGACGCCGTTGCCAGCAAGCAGAACGTACGCCTGCTCGAGTGCGGCCAATGGACTGCGCCGGCTCAGGGCTTTGACCTCAAGCGGGTCAACGGCGGCCTGCTGGTGCAGGAGCGGGATCTTGGCATGGTGACTCAGGGCGACCTGAAAGTGGTCAGCAAGCGCCAGCCGACCGAGGCCGAACTGAAAGATCTGCTGTTCTGCTGGAAAGTGGCCAAGTTCGTCAAATCCAACGCCATCGTCTACGCCAAAGAGGGTCAGACCATAGGCGTCGGCGCCGGCCAGATGAGCCGGGTCTACTCCGCCAAGATCGCCGGCATCAAGGCCGAGGATGAAGGGCTGACGGTGGCAGGCTCCGTCATGGCCTCCGATGCCTTCTTCCCGTTCCGCGATGGCATAGATGCCGCCGCGGCCGCCGGTATCGCCTGTGTCATCCAGCCGGGTGGCTCGATACGCGATCAGGAGGTAATCGACGCCGCCGACGAACACGGCATGACAATGGTGTTCACCAACATGCGCCATTTCCGTCACTGATGAGTCAGGGTCGCCGCTGGCGGCCCTTTTGTTGTCTCTTTTCAACTGACTATTTTCAACCGGCGACGCACCATCTGCGGGCCGAGCCGGTTACCACGAATAGAAGCGAGCGATACGATGAAAGTACTGATCATTGGCAACGGCGGTCGTGAACATGCCCTGGCCTGGAAGGCCAAACACTCCCCACTGGTACACCACGTCTTCGTGGCGCCGGGCAATGCGGGCACCCAGCTGGAGCCGGGCGTCGAGAACGTCGCCATTGAGGCGACCGACATCGAGGGGCTGCTGGCCTTCGCCAAGGAAAAACAGATAGGTCTCACCATAGTCGGGCCGGAAGCGCCGCTGGTGAAAGGGGTGGTCGATGCCTTCCGCGCTGCCGGTCAGCCCATCTTCGGCCCAACCGCCGCCGCCGCCCAACTGGAAGGCTCCAAGGCCTTCACCAAGGATTTCCTGGCCCGTCACGCCATTCCGACCGCCGACTACCAGAACTTCACCGAGGTGGAGCCGGCACTGGCCTACCTGCGTGAGAAGGGCGCCCCCATCGTCATCAAGGCCGATGGTCTGGCGGCGGGCAAGGGCGTGATCGTCGCCATGACCCTGCAAGAAGCGGAAGACGCAGTGCGTGACATGCTCTCCGGCAATGCATTTGGCGATGCCGGTGCCCGTGTGGTGATCGAAGAGTTTCTGGACGGGGAAGAGGCGAGCTTCATCGTCATGGTGGATGGCGAGCATGTGCTGCCCATGGCCACCAGTCAGGATCACAAACGGGTCGGCGATGGCGACACAGGCCCCAACACAGGCGGCATGGGGGCTTATTCCCCGGCCCCCGTGGTCACCGATGCGGTGCACAAGAAGGTGATGGAGCAGGTGATCATGCCGACCGTGCGTGGCATGGCGGCCGAAGGCAATGTTTACACCGGCTTCCTCTACGCAGGCCTGATGATAGATGGCCTAGGTAATCCCAAGGTGATCGAATTCAACTGCCGCTTCGGCGACCCAGAGACCCAGCCCATCATGCTGCGGATGCAATCCGATCTGGTGGAACTCTGCCTGGCCGCCTGCGCAGGCAAGCTTGATCAGAAGGAGGCCATCTATGACCCCCGCGCCGCCATCGGTGTGGTGTTGGCAGCGGGTGGTTATCCCGGTGACTACTGCAGCAATCGCCCCATCAGCGGACTGCCGGTGGATGAAGTAGCCGGTGAGAAGGTATTCCATGCCGGCACCCGGCTGGAAGGGGATACCAGCCTGACCCAGGGTGGCCGCGTGCTGTGCGCCACCGCCCTTGGCCATACCGTCGCCGAAGCCCAGCAGCGAGCCTATCAGCTGGCGGCTCGCATCAAGTGGGATGGCCTCTTCTACCGCAAGGACATCGGCTGGCGTGCCATAGAGCGCGAGCAGGCGCAGTAATCTCCGCCTTCGGTACCATCATGATCATCAGGGCCTGCGGGCCCTTTTTCATATGGTGCGACCGGCTGGATTTGTTAACGGCTATCGCCCTTGCCCCAGGGGGATCCCTCGCCATCTCCCTCACATTTTCCCCTCTGGCGTTACCATTTGTGACAAAAAACAGCAATTTTCACAAACAGTTCACGGTGGCTCATGGCATCATGCCTGTCATGAACGCCAAATAAGGGTTCATAAGAAACCAATCTAAATTGATAAGCATGTCGTTAAATAAGGAAATCCCATGTTGAAAACTGTTCGCCCCCTGTTGCTGCCCCTGATGTTTGGCCTGATGACCCTGCCCGCCATGGCCGGTGATCTGGAACAGCCGATGAAGAAGATCGGCTTCAACTACAAGCAGGCCGTCAAGGCCGGCGACGCAGCCTCCATGGAGAAACACATCAACGAGATGAAGGCTCAGCTCGATGTCGCCAAGCAGAAGAACATGCCGGCCGCCAAGAAAGAGAAGTTTCTGGAAGGCATGAACGAGGTGCAGACCGAGCTGGATGCCAGCCTGGCAGCCCTCAAGGCGGGTGATGAAGCCAAGGCGCGCGAGCACCTGGCCAAGGTCAATGACCTGAAGAAGGAGTACCACAAATATGCCAAGCAAAAAGGCTGAGCCCTTTCACTGGGATAGTCTGGTCCGCCTCACCCACTGGGGTGTGGCGGCCGCCTGTATCGGCAACCTCTGGCTCAACGAGGCCGGGGAAGAGTGGCACGAATGGCTGGGGTATGCCGCCATGGCACTGATCAGCCTGCGCCTGGTGTGGGGGCTCTCTTTCGCCAGGGGCCATGCCCGGCTGCGAGCCCTGATCCCGAGCCGGGCAGATTTTCGCCAGCAGGCCGTGGAGCTGCGGGAACGTGCTCCGGCAACCCCCGGCCATCACGGCAGCGGCAAGCTGGCGGTATGGGCGCTCTGGCTGACCGTACTGGCCACCGCCGGTAGCGGCTGGTTCCAGAATACAGAGCTGGGTTTCGAACTGGGGGCCGACGACTGGCACGTCTGGTGCACCTGGGCCCTGCAGGGCATGATAGCGCTGCACCTGACGGCCCTCGCATTTACCTCCTGGCGCCAGCGCAGCAACCTAGTGGTGCGCATGTTGCCTGCGGTACGCGGCGCACGCCCGAAGCAAGCACAGGCTCGTCAGGATCAGCACTCCTGACATGTCAGACAGACCCACGCCCCTGGCCGGGTCTGTCCCTTGTTGACCCACAGCTCTCCCACCCTGGCCTCGCAGGCATGCTTGCACCCTATTTCTATGCAGGAGCCCCCATGAACCCTCAAGACAGAGGGCAGGATAGAAGAGGCTCGCCAGCACTGCCTGCAACAACTCATCGAGCATCCACGACATGCCGGGCGGCATTACGAAGTAGCCTGCCTGCGCGATAACCTGGGACGAGAGGCACAGGCCATTCCCCTCTACCGCCAGGCCATCGCACTGTGGGGCTGACCGGTGAGGCGCTGAGTGGCGCCGGGCTCGACCTTGGCAGCTCTTGTCGCACGACCGAGCAATACCCGGAGGCGCTGGCCGCCTTCGAGCAGGGGTTAGCCCGCTTCCCCGATGCCAATGAGTTCAAGGTGTTTTTCGCCATGGTTTGCTACAACCTGGGGCGCAACAAGGAGGGAATGGAGAGCCTGCTGGCGGTACTGGCAGAGACGGCGACAGGTCCGGCTCTGGCTCCTTACCGGCACGCCATCGCCCTCTATGCCGCCAATCAGGATCGACGCGAGTAAATAGCCAGAAACAAAAAGGCCGCTCATGATGAGCGGCCTTTTTACGGAATTTGGTGGCCCCTGCCCGACTTGAACGGGCGACCAATCGATTATGAGTCGACTGCTCTAACCAACTGAGCTAAGGGGCCAGATTGTTGGTTTTGCGGCGTGGATTATAGGGGATGTAGAGAAGCCAGTCTATAGGTAGATCAACCACTTGGCGACATTTTGTCCACTTTCCTGCCAATATTCCTGCCAACCTGCTCACGTTCCATAAATAAAACAAAGCCCCGCATGGCGGGGCTTTTGAGACGACTGCTCTGGGCACATACCTGGGACTATTCGTCCAGGAAGCTGCGCAGTACTTCTGAGCGGCTCGGGTGGCGCAATTTGCGCAGTGCCTTGGCTTCGATCTGACGAATACGCTCACGGGTGACGTCGAACTGCTTGCCCACTTCCTCCAGGGTGTGGTCAGTGTTCATGTCGATCCCGAAACGCATCCGCAGCACCTTGGCTTCGCGGGCAGTCAGGCCGGCCAGCACTTCGCGCGTCGCGTTGCGCAGGCTTTCGCTGGTCGCCGCATCCGCCGGCAGAGCCAGGGTGGTATCTTCGATGAAATCGCCCAAGTGGGAGTCTTCATCATCACCGATGGGCGTCTCCATGGAGATGGGCTCCTTGGCGATCTTCAATACCTTGCGGATCTTATCTTCCGGCATGCCCATGCGCATGGCCAGCTCTTCCGGGTTCGGTTCACGACCCATCTCCTGCAGCATCTGACGGGAGATACGGTTGAGCTTGTTGATGGTCTCGATCATGTGTACCGGGATACGGATGGTACGGGCCTGATCCGCGATGGAGCGGGTAATGGCCTGACGGATCCACCAGGTAGCGTAAGTCGAGAACTTGTAGCCACGACGGTATTCAAACTTGTCTACCGCCTTCATCAGACCTATGTTGCCCTCCTGGATCAGATCCAGGAATTGCAGACCACGGTTGGTGTACTTCTTGGCGATGGAGATAACCAGACGCAAGTTGGCCTCGACCATCTCTTTCTTCGCACGGCGGGCCTTGGCCTCACCGATGCTCATGCGGCGGTTGATATCCTTGATCTGGGCAATGGACAGACCGGTCTCTTCTTCAATTTGCTGCAGCTTGCCGATGGAACGCAGCACTTCTTCGTCCATATCGACCAGACGTGGAGACCAAGCTTTGCCAGCCTGTTTCTGGTATTCAAACCAGGCAGTTTCACACTCATTGTTGGTGAAGGCAGCGACGAAGGTTTTCTTCGGCATCTTGGCCTGCTCAACGCAGAGTTTCATGATGATGCGTTCCTGTACGCGGACTCGCTCCATCATCTCGCGCATGTTGTTGACCAAGCGATCGAACTGCTTGGGCATCAGGCGGAATTGACGGAACACATCAGCCAGCAGGGCAATCGCAGCCTGGGTATCTTCATGCGCGCGGCCATTCTTCTGAATGGAGAGACGCGTTACCTCATACTGGGCACGCAGCTCGCCAAATTTCTCGCGAGCAACTTCCGGATCTGGACCACCGTCACCGTCGTCGTCCGAGCTTTCGCCGTCGTCGTCTTCATCTTCGTCTTCATCTTCGTCTTCGTCGGCCAGATCGTCTTCACCGAGTTCAGAACCAATGTGAGTCGCGGTCGGCGCGACGTCATCGGCCTCGTTAGGATCGATGAAACCCGAGATGATGTCGGACAGACGCAGCTGTTCAGCTTCGTATTTATCATACTGCTCAAGCAGATAGGTAATCGCTTCCGGGTACTCGGCAACGGAGCTTTGTACCTGGTTGATACCGTCTTCGATCCGCTTGGCGATGTCGATTTCGCCTTCACGGGTCAGCAGTTCGACGGTACCCATTTCCCGCATGTACATGCGGACAGGATCGGTCGTACGACCAATCTCAGATTCAACAGATGCCAGTGCCTGGGCAGCTGCTTCGGCAGCGTCCTCATCGGCGGTACCGCCTTCAGCCATGATAAGGTCATCGGCATCCGGGGCGTTTTCAACCACCTGAATACCCATATCGTTGATCATCTGGATGATGTCTTCGATCTGGTCAGAGTCGACAATGTCTTGCGGGAGGTGATCGTTCACCTCGGCATAGGTCAGGTAGCCCTGTTCTTTACCTTTGGCAACGAGGAGTTTAAGCTGAGACTGCGGGGTTTGCTCCATAGAACTCATCCGGTTGGTGTTGCTAGGTTGCGCGTACAGTGCGCTGCTGCGCAAATAGCCAATTCTAATAGAAAACCGCCAGACATGCTATGTCTGGTTGCGGCGTCGGTCATGAGAAACCCCTGCCCGCAGTATTGTCGGGGCCAGGCGGTTATAAAATTTTTGCTTTTAATCCCGTCGATTCGGGCAACGGTATTTATATTGGGACTAATCACTCAAATATCAAGCCCCACTCTCATTTCTTTTCTCAATCTGTACCTCTCTGATCAACATCATTAGCTCCTGCGTTTCCTCAGAGCTTAGCCCTTCCTGAGCTACCTTGGCCTGCAATTCTTCAATTCGTTGCTTCAGAAACTGGTTGATGAAACCGACGAAGGTATCCTGTAGTTCTCCCAGAATATCCGGCTCCTGGTCGAGCTTGATCTCTTCAAACAAGTCGTGCATCGCCAGCTGGGCGAGGATTTCGCCCTCTTTGGTGCCGCGCCAGTGCTCCAGCAAGATGCCCGTGGTGATCCTGGGCTGCGCCAGGATCTGCTGATGCAGCTGCAGCAGGAACTTGATTCCTTGTACCCGCAGCCCGGCCAGTTCAGGCATGGCCGGCAGCTCGGCCGTCACCGCCGGATATTGCACCATCAGGGCCAATGCCCGACGTAGCGGCGTCAGCTTGGCGGCCTTGGGTTTGGTGAGCTCGGCCTTGGGCTGGCTATTGCGGGCGAACAGTTCGGCGATGCGCTGCTTGTTCTCACCCCAGCGCATCATGCTGGAAAGACGGGTGATCAGCCCCTCGCGGGTAAATCCCTCCGGTACCCGGCGGATCAGTTCGGCAGCCTTGTTGGCCACCTCGAACTTGCCCGCCTCACCGGAGAGGGCCGCATCCCGCCCCAGACGCTCAAACATGAAGTCGGCGAAAGGCTGAGCTTGATCCAGCAAGGCCTCAAAACCTTCCTTGCCAATCTGACGCACCAGCGAATCCGGATCTTCTCCATCGGGCAAGAACACGAACTTGAGTTCACGACCATCCTGCAGATGGGACAGTGCATTATCCAGCGCTCGCCAGGCCGCTTCACGACCGGCATTGTCACCGTCGTAGCAGCAAACCACCTCGGCCGTGGTGCGAAACAGGGTGTGAATATGGTCGGTGGTGGTAGCAGTACCCAGTGCAGCCACCGCATAATCGATGTCGTATTGACCGAGCGCCACCACATCCATGTAGCCTTCGACTACCAGGATCCGGCGAGGATCCTTGTGGGCCTGCTTTACCTCGTAGAGGCCGAACAGCTCTCGCCCCTTGTGGAAGATCGGGGTTTCAGGCGAGTTGAGGTACTTGGGCGTGCCATCACCCAGCACCCGGCCACCAAAACCTATGACTCGGCCGCGCTTGTCCCGGATCGGAAACATGATGCGATCGCGGAAACGATCATAGCTGCCGGCACCGCTGTCACGAGTGATCAACATGCCACCCGAGACGAGCAACTGCTCGTGATCGCGGCTAGCGCCAAAACGGCGTCTCACCTGATCCCAATCTGCAGGGGCATAACCAATATTGAAACGCTTGACCACTTCACCAGTCAGGCCGCGCCCCTTCAAGTATTCCACCGCCTGGGGTGCGCTCTTGAGATTGCTCTCGTAGAAACGGGCGATCTGGTTCATCAGCTCATAGAGATCCTTGCTGACGGCCGGTTGGCTATTGCTCGAGCCGCCAATACTCTGCTCGCGAGGCACCTGCATGCCCTGCATGCTGGCGAGCTCTTCAATGGCATCGGGGAATTCGAGACCGTCGTACTCCATAACAAAGCCGATGGCATTGCCGTGGGCGCCACAGCCGAAGCAGTGATAGAACTGTTTCTCCTGACTGACGGTAAAAGAGGGACTTTTTTCGTTATGAAAAGGGCAGCAAGCCTGGTAGTTCTTACCGGCTTTTTTCAGCCGCACTCGCGAGTCGATCAGCTCGACTATGTCTGTGCGTACGAGCAGATCATCGATAAAGGATTGTGGGATCCTGCCTGCCATAACCGTCCTGTTTCATTGCGTAGAAAATAAAAAAGCCGCGCATTCCTATGGAAGCACGGCTTCTTCGACCAAACAAGAGAGTTGCCTGTTACGCCAAGCTGGTTTTCACCTGAGCACTGACGGCGCCGACATCGGCACGCCCCTGAATTTTCGGCTTCAAGACAGCCATGACCTTGCCCATATCAGCCATGACGGCAGCACCACTTTCAGTGATGGCTTGCTCAATCAGTGCGGCAATTTCGTCTGCGGTCAGCTGTTGTGGCAGGAATTCCTGCAGCACAACGATCTCAGCGGACTCTTTGTCGGCGAGATCCTGGCGACCGGCAGCTTCAAATTGGCTGATGGAATCGCGGCGCTGTTTGACCATTTTGGTCACGACAGCGAGGATATCCTCATCATTGAGCTCGATACGGGAATCAACTTCACGTTGCTTGATTTCTGCCATCAACAAACGGATCGCCCCCAAGCGAGCCTTATCTCTGGCAAGCATGGCGAGTTTTTGTTGATCCTTGAGTTGATCCTTCAGAGACACGGCATTATCTCCCGATTAGTACAGGCGGATACGACGTGCGTTTTCGCGAGACAGCTTCTTGGCGTGACGCTTTACAGCAGACGCTTTGGCGCGCTTACGAATAGTAGTCGGCTTCTCGTAGAACTCACGGCTACGAACTTCAGACAGGATACCGGCCTTTTCGCAAGAACGCTTGAAGCGACGCAGAGCAACGTCAAACGGCTCATTTTCACGGACTTTGATTACTGGCATGTGCCTTTCACCTCAGTGATATATTGTTAGCTGACCATCAGTCGATCAGCATGTCTTAAAATGGTGCGAAATTATACTCTGGACAGGGAATGAAAGTAAACCCGCAGAGATCGCTCTGGTTTAAAAAACCCGCGAAGGTTACCATAGCCGTCTCATTTTAGCAGTGAAATTTTTTAGCAATGCGTGTATTGGGCATAGAGACATCCTGTGACGAAACCGGGATCGCGATCTTCGACGATCAAAAAGGGATCCTTTCCCATCAGTTATACAGCCAGGTCAAGCTACATGCGGACTACGGGGGCGTCGTCCCCGAGCTCGCAAGCCGGGATCATGTTCGCAAGACGATCCCCTTGATCCAGGCCGCATTGCAAGAGGCGGGACTGGGTAAAGATGACATAGACGGCATCGCCTATACCGCGGGTCCAGGGCTGGTTGGCGCCATTCTGGTAGGGGCCACCATAGGCCGCTCGCTGGCGATGGCGTGGAACAAACCGGCCATCGCCGTGCATCATATGGAAGGCCACCTGCTGGCTCCCATGCTGGAAGAGAGAGCCCCCGAGTTTCCCTTCGTGGCGCTGCTGGTCTCCGGTGGTCACTCCATGCTGGTGCGGGTCGACGGTATCGGCAGCTATCAGCTGTTGGGTGAATCCATCGACGACGCGGCTGGCGAAGCCTTTGACAAGACTGCCAAGCTGATGGGGCTGGACTACCCGGGTGGCCCGTTGCTCTCTCGTCTAGCCGAGAAGGGCGCCAGCGGTCGGTTCAACTTTCCCCGTCCCATGACGGACAGGCCCGGACTCGACATGAGTTTCTCCGGTCTCAAGACCTTTGCTGCCAACACCATTGCCGCCAACAACGACGATGAACAGACCCGCGCCGATATCGCCCGTGCGTTTGAAGATGCAGTGGTCGATACCCTGGCCATCAAGTGCCGTCGCGCCTTGAAGGAGACCGGCCTCAAACGGCTGGTGGTAGCCGGTGGCGTCAGCGCCAACCGTCACCTGCGTGCCCAGCTGGCCGAGCTGATGGAAAGTCTCAAAGGCGAGGTGTTCTATCCGCGCACCGAATATTGCACCGATAACGGTGCCATGATTGCCTATGCAGGCATGCAGCGCCTGAAGGCGGGTGTATTCGAGCCACTGGTAGTCAAGGCCGTGCCGCGCTGGCCGCTGGACACCCTGGATCCGGTGTGATCCTGCGGATCCTGTTGCAATGAAAAAGGGGCTCATGGCCCCTTTTTTGTTGCTATCAGCAGCACCAATGCGCCCTGATTGGTACTCGCTAATTGGTGCGAAACAGTGCCTCGATGGAGAGCCCCTGCCCCAGCAGGATCTCCCGCAGGCGACGCAGTCCTTCAACCTGGATCTGGCGTACCCGCTCCCGGGTCAAACCGATCTCGGACCCCACGTCTTCCAGTGTGGCCGGTTCATAACCGAGCAGGCCAAAACGACGAGCCAGTACCTCGCGCTGCTTGGGATTAAGCTCCTCCAGCCAGTGCACTATGCTGGCACGCATGTCGTCATCCTGCGACTCCAGCTCGGGCCCCATGCCACGTTCATCAGAAAGGACATCCAGCAGCGCCTTGTCGCGATCGCCACCTATGGGGGTATCCACAGAGGTGATCTTCTCGTTGAGCTTGAGCATGCGATTCACGTCGTCTACCGAGCGATCCAGCGCAAAGGCGATGTCCTCTGCGGTCGGTTCATGATCGAGGCGATGAGAGAGTTCACGAGCGGTACGCAGATAGACGTTCAGCTCCTTGACCACATGGATCGGCAGACGGATGGTGCGAGTCTGATTCATGATGGCCCGCTCTATGGTCTGGCGGATCCACCAGGTGGCATAGGTCGAGAAACGGAAGCCGCGCTCCGGGTCGAATTTCTCTACCGCGCGGATGAGGCCGAGGTTACCCTCTTCGATGAGATCCAGCAGCACCAGGCCGCGGTTGTTGTAACGACGGGCGATTTTAACCACCAATCGCAGATTGGACTCAATCATGCGCTTGCGGGCGGCTTTATCACCTCGCAAGGCACGACGAGCATAATAAACTTCTTCTTCGGCGGTGAGCAGGGGGGAGAAACCAATCTCCCCCAGATAGAGCTGGGTGGCATCCATCACCTTGTTCAGTTCCGGTGCCATCAGTTCGTCGGAAATAGTCTCTTCGACCTCGGCTGCTACTTCCCGAACCTCTTCCTCCTCGTGGGTCTCCAGCTCCTCGTCGAACTCTAACTCTGCATCCTGCATAACCAGTTGTTCTTGGCTCATGGCGTGTCTCCCTGACCTGAACCAGAGTAAGACTTAACTCTCTGGGTTAACGCTTTGGCAAATGGCTCATCGGGTTTATCGATTTGCCTCGATACCGGATTTCAAAGTGCAATCGCACATCCGGGGCGTCCGTGCTACCCATGTTGGCAATGACTGCTCCGCCCTTGACGCTATCCCCTTCCCTGACCCGCAACTCATCATTGTGAGCGTAGGCAGAGAGGTAATCATCATCATGCTTGAGTATGATCAGCTTGCCATAACCTCTTAGTGCGCTACCCGCATAGACGACCTTGCCGCCACTCGCTGCATAGACGGGTTGCCCCTTCTGACCAGCGATGTCTATGCCCTTGTTTCCCTGTTCTGCAACGGAGAAACCCTCAACAATCCGGCCTTGTGTCGGCCAGTGCCAAGAAAGTCTCGACTGAGGCTTGTTGTCTGTTTTTTGTTCTTTGACCTGAGCGTATTCCTTTGAAGATGGCTGAGCAATCGTTTTCTGTTTGATAAATGGCGTGGTCGTACCTGATGGTGCTGTCGCCAGGGGTTTGGGGCCTGTACTTTGCGTCGTAACCGGACGGGTTACGGCAACCATCTGACTGCCTCCAGTGCTGGCAGACTGCACATTCAACACCTGGCCAACGTGGAGTGCATAGGGCGCCTGCAGGCTGTTGCTCTGTGCCAGCGTCTGATTCGACATGCCAAACTGACGGCCTATGCTGCTCAGGGTATCACCACGCCGAACCTGATAGGTGCCGGCACTGCGTGCAACCGTCTGACTGCCGGCGGATGAATCGAACCGGATCTGTTGCCCTGGATAGATGTTATAGGGGGGGCTGATACCGTTGAGGCTGGCCAGAGACGGCACATCATTGCCCGAGTTGAAAGCGATGGAGTAGAGGGTATCCCCTTTTTTCACCGTGTAGCTGTTGCCCTGAATGGCCGGTTGAGCCGACCCCTGACGAGTCGGTACGGTGGAAACGAGGCGATCATTGCCCAATCCCTGTACCGGAGCAGCAGTCTTGCTGGAAGAGCAAGCGAGCAGCAGCCATGACAACACGACGATACTGCTTCCTTGCCAAACACGCGAACGCATAGTGGATCCTTAACGACTAAACCAGAAATAGGCCACAACGGCCAAACCAATACAGAGCCAGCCCAGCACGTCCACATAGTGCATCAGCTTGCGCTCCATCTTCTCACCGCCCCAGCGCATCAGCCCCGCGACCAAAAAGAAGCGCATGCCACGGCCGATCAACGAGGTCACGATGAAGGGCAACAGCGCCATTTGCAGCAGGCCTGCCGTGACGGTAAACACCTTGTAGGGGATCGGCGTGAAGCTGGCAATAAAAATCACCCAGATGCCCCACTGCTCGAACCACTGCCGGGCCAGACCAATCTTGTCTTCGTATCCCACCGAGGCAACCAGCGGCTGCACCACGGGCTCCCACAGGGCATAGCCGAGTACATAGCCAAACAGCGCCCCCAATACGGAGAAGGTCGTTGCCAACCCGGCGTAGTGCCACGCCTTGTACGGCCTGGCCAGCGCCATGGGCGCCAGCATCACGTCCACCGGGATCGGCCAGAACACCGACTCGACAAAGGCGGTGATCGCCAGATAATAAGGGGCGTACTTGTGGCGGGCCACTGCATCACCAACACGTACAGACGAGAAAACAAGGTCACTCAACATCTCCGTCGATCAGGGGAACAAACCGCACCGGCTCCAGGATCTTGCTGGTCAGCTGGGAGCCGGATCGCTCGATCAGCTGCAGCGTCTGCTGGCTGTCTCCCACCGGCAGTACCAGACGGCCGCCATCGGCCAGTTGATCGGTGAGGGCTGTGGGCACCTCGCTGGCCGCCGCCGTCACCAGGATCGCATCAAACGGCCCCTTGTTGGGCCAACCCAGCCAGCCGTTGCCGTGCTTGGCGGAGACATTGTGCAGATCGAGCTGCCGCAGCCGGCGTCTTGCCTGAAACTGCAGCAACTTGATCCGTTCCACCGTGTAGACATGCTCCACCAGATGGGCCAGCACCGCCGTCTGATAACCGGAGCCAGTGCCGATCTCCAGCACGTGGGCCGGATCATTCTGGATCAGCAACTCGGTCATCCGCGCCACCATATAAGGCTGGGAGATGGTCTGACCGTGGCCGATGGGCAACGCCGTGTTGTCCCAGGCCTTGTGGGCCATGGCTTCATCCACAAACAGCTGGCGCGGCACTTTCGCAATCGCCGCGAGTACGCGGAAATCACGAATGTCCTGTGCGATCAGCTGGTTTAACAGGCGCTGTACTATCACACCTTCATCCCTGCAGGTCTAACCAAGCCCCCAGACCCGCCAGACTGCTGTAGGCAGTCATATCGATGGTCAGGGGGGTGATCGAGACGTAGCCCTGCTCGATGGCGGCGAAATCCGTGCCTTCTCCCGCATCCTGCTGGCTGCCGGGGGGGCCGATCCAGTAGATGGGCTGACCACGGGGATCCTCGCTGCAGATCACAGATTCCGCCCGATGACGGTTGCCAAGGCGAGTCACCCTGATCCCCTTGATCTGATCGAGGGGCAGGTCCGGCACGTTGACGTTGAGGATCTGATCGGCAGGCAGCGGGTGCACCATCATGCCCTTCACCAGCAGGGCCGCATAGTGGGCCGCGCTGGCGAAATGGGTCTTGCCTACCAGCGAGATGGCCAGCGAGGGAAAGCCGAGGTGACGCCCTTCGGTAGCCGCCGCGACCGTGCCCGAGTAGATGACATCATCCCCCAGGTTGGCACCGTGGTTGATGCCAGCCACCACCATGTCGGGTTCAGGGCGCACCAGTTCGTTGACCGCCAGATGCACGCAGTCGGTCGGCGTCCCCTTCACCGCATAGCTCTCGATCCCATTAAAACCGGTTTCGCTGAGACGGGTAACCCGCAACGGCACCTCCAGCGTCAGGGAGTGACTCGCGCCGCTGCGGTTGCGATCCGGCGCCACCACTATGACTTCGCCACAGGCCGTCAGCGCAGCGCTGAGGGCTCGGATCCCCTCGGCATGCACGCCATCGTCATTACTGACCAGAATTCGCATCGGACTGATTCCTGAAACCATGATCGGCCTCTTCGGCCTGCATTAATTCGCGTACCACGCTGGTAGCAAAGGCACCGGCCGGCAGGAAGAACGACAGGGTCAAGACATCGCCGTCCAGTTGCCAGCTCATCTGTTCCGGCTTGAGCAGGAGCGGGCGGCGGTCCTGATCCAGCCCGGCCTTCTCCAGACCTGCGCACCATTCAGGGTAAGCGGCAAGCACTCCCTGCTCGAACTCGGCCGCCGTCCCCTGGCTCGCCAGCCGGCCACGGCCCCACTGGGGGGCAGTCAGCTGCACGTCACCGGAGGCGAGACGCGCCTCCAGCTCCGGGGTCAGCAACTCTTCGCTGAAGATGGAGTGGCTGCCCTTGAGCATCACGCAATCACCGGCCAGCAGCTGATGAGCCAGCCCCTGCTCGATACGGGCGCTGACGATGGCATTGAACAGCATGCTGCGGGCGGCGGAGAGGTAGAGGGAGCGCTTGTTGCGATCATTGATCCGCTTGCCGGCAAACATCGCCTTGGCCGCTTCCAGGTTGTTGCCACCACGACCAAAACGCTGCTCGCCGTAATAGTTCGGCACTCCCTGACTGGCGATGGCCTGCAGGCGTGACGCCAGTCCCTCGGTCTGTTCCAGCCCGGTCAGACGCAGGGTGAAGTGGTTGCCCTTGAGGTAACCAACCCGCAATTTCCGGTTGTGACGCCTGGCTTGCAAGATCTGGATGCTGTCGCTCTGGATGACCGAGAGATCCGGCTCGCTCTTGCCCGGCAGGTGAATGCCGAACCACTGCTCGGTCACGGCATGGCGATCCTTGAGGCCAGCCCAAGTCACAGCATTGCGATTGACCCCGGCCGCATCGGCCAGCAGGCCCGCCACCCAGGCGGTGTTCTCGCCGGTTTTGCGCACCCGCACGAAAATGTGTTCGCCCTCGCCGCAGGGCTCGAAGCCGAGATCCTCAACCACCACGAAATCACTGGCCTCGGCCTTGAGGATGCCACGGGCGACGGGCGCTCCGTGCAGATAACTGAGTTGTTCCAACATTATTGTTTCACCAGTAAGACGACGGCTTCGGTGGCGATCCCTTCCTTGCGCCCCGTAAACCCGAGTTGTTCTGTGGTAGTCGCCTTGACATTCACCCGGTTCAAATCACACATCAGGTCGGCGGCCAGCACGGCGCACATGGCATCGATATGGGGCGCCATCTTGGGGGCCTGGGCTATGATGGTCACGTCCAGATTGCCGATGGCATAACCCGCCTTTTTTACTCTGGCAAACACGTCCCGCAGCAGGATCCGGCTGTCGATCCCCTTGAATTGCGCCGCGGTATCCGGAAAGTGGCGGCCTATGTCACCGGCGCCTATGGCGCCAAGCAGGGCATCGCTCACCGCGTGCAGTACCACATCACCGTCGGAGTGGGCCAGCAGGCCCTGTTCATACGGCACGGCGACGCCACCCAGCATGCAGGGACCAACCCCACCAAATTTGTGTACATCAAAACCATGTCCAATTCGTATCACGCCTGACATCCTCCAAACACGCAGGAAACTTCTCCGCCTAAACCTTGTTCACCTCAAGATCGGCCTGACATCCTCCAAACAGGCAGGAGACTCATCCACCCAAACCTTGTGCACCTCAACTGCATGTCCCATCCGGATCATGCTCGCTCCTTGTCTGGGTGTATCGACTTATGCCTGCTGGCTTAAAAACAGCCCCGCCAGAGAAAGATCTTCCGGCCGGGTCACCTTGATGTTGTCGGCACGCCCTTCCACCATGCGCACGGTGAAACCGGCACGCTCCATGGCGGAGGCCTCGTCGGTAATGGTGGCCCCCAAGGCCAACCCCTCCTCCAGCGCCCGCAGCAGAGTATGGGTGGGGAACATCTGCGGCGTCAGGGCATGCCAGAGCTGCTCGCGATCAACGGTGCCGAGTATGTTGCCCATGGCGTCTGAACGCTTCATGGTGTCACGTACCCGGCTGCCGAGAATGGCGCCACCACACGGGATGGCGGTGGCGATGAGCCGGTCGAGATCGCCGTGGGTCAGACAGGGACGGGCGGCATCGTGCACCAGCACCCACCCCCCCTCTGCCACATGCAGCGCATTGACAACGGAAAAGGCGCGCTCGGCGCCCCCCTCTACCCGTAGGACACGCGGGTCGGTCGCAACGGGCAGGGCATCAAACCAGCGATCGTGGGGCGCCAGCGCCACTATCACCCGAGCGATGGCCGGGTGTGACAGCAGGGCGCCGAGGGTATGCTCGAGAATGGTCTGTCCCGCCAGTTGCAGATACTGTTTCGGACAATCGGCGCCCATCCGGCTGCCAATCCCGGCGGCGGGGACTATGGCGGTCAGCCCGGTCTGGCGATCAGTCATCGTAGGCTGCGTCTCCCGAGCTGGAGCCCTTGTCCTTATCCTTGGGGATGATCCGGTAGAAGGTCTCGCCCTGCTTGATGTAGCCGAGATCGTTGCGCGACAGCTCCTCTATGGCCTCGAGGCCCGAGGTCAGATCGTCAATCTCGCGATAAATCAGGTTGTTGCGATCCTTGAGTACCAGATTGTCCTGTTGCTGCCGGGAGATGGCGTCGGACAATTCGTGATAATCGGACAGGCCATTCTTCCCCAACCAGAGGTCATATTGAAGCCCTCCCAACAGGAAGAGCAGGATAAGAGTGAGTAGCCGCATGCACTGAGTCTCCTTCAAGCGGCCTAGTTTCCCATATTCGCAGGCAAGACAAAAGGAAGCCTGTGTCCCGGATCGGGTGGGCCGGAATAAAAAATGCAGAAACCGCCCCCGGCGATGACGGAAACGAAAAAACCCCGCCAGATTGGCGGGGCTTTGAGCAGATTAAGGGCGAGCTGGAATTAAGCCTGACCTTTCACTTCTTTCAGACCGTTGAAAGGAGCTTTGGCACCTAGAGCTTCTTCGATACGGATCAGCTGGTTGTACTTGGCAACACGGTCAGAACGGCTCATGGAACCGGTCTTGATCTGGCCAGCTGCGGTACCCACGGCCAGGTCGGCGATGGTCGCGTCTTCAGTCTCACCGGAACGGTGGGAGATGACGGCAGTGTAGCCAGCGTCTTTGGCCATCTTGATGGCAGCCAGAGTTTCGGTCAGGGAACCGATCTGGTTGAACTTGATCAGGATGGAGTTGGCGATGCCGTTGTCGATGCCGCGCTTCAGGATCTTGGTGTTGGTTACGAACAGGTCGTCACCCACGATCTGGATCTTTTTGCCCAGCTCTTTGGTCTGGTAAGCGAAACCGTCCCAGTCAGATTCGTCCAGGCCATCTTCGATGGAGACGATCGGGAACTTGGTGGTCAGGTCAGCCAGGTAGTCGGAGAACTCGTTGGAGGTGAAGATACGACCTTCGCCCTTCAGGTTGTACTCTTTCTTCTCGGCGTCGTAGAACTCGGAAGCAGCGCAGTCCATGGCCAGGGTGATGTCTTTACCCAGTACATAACCAGCAGCGGCAACGGCTTCGGCGATCACTTCCAGCGCTTCGGCGTTGGATTTCAGGTTGGGAGCGAAACCACCTTCGTCACCCACTGCAGTGTTGTAGCCCTTGGACTTCAGCACTTTGGCCAGGTTGTGGAACACTTCGGCACCCATGCGAACGGCTTCTTTCAGGGTCTTGGCGCCAACCGGCTGGATCATGAACTCCTGGATGTCGACGTTGTTGTCGGCGTGCTCACCACCGTTGATGATGTTCATCATCGGCAGCGGCATGGAGTAAACACCGGCAGTACCGTTCAGCTCGGCGATGTGAGCGTACAGCGGCAGGCCTTTGGCAGCAGCGGCGGCTTTGGCGTTGGCCAGGGAAACAGCCAAGATGGCGTTAGCGCCAAACTTGGATTTGTTCTCGGTGCCGTCGAGGTCGATCATGATCTGGTCGATAGCAGCCTGGTCCTTGGCATCTTTACCCAGCAGAGCTTGAGCGATCGGGCCGTTGACGGCGGCGAGGGCTTTCAGAACGCCTTTACCCAGGAAACGGCTCTTGTCGCCGTCACGCAGTTCCAGCGCTTCGCGGGAACCGGTGGACGCGCCAGACGGAGCGGCTGCCATACCAACAAAACCACCTTCTAGGTGAACTTCGGCCTCAACGGTCGGGTTACCACGGGAGTCGATGATTTCACGACCGATCACTTTAACGATCTTGGACATGTGTATTTCCTCAGGTTTCGTAAAAAAACAACAAAAATATGCCAAAAAAAGCGGCTGTGGCACAGAGCCTCAACCGCATTTATTTTCAATTACTTCAGATTACGCTTCTGATACTCGCCTGCCGCCTTCACAAAACCGGCGAACAGGGCATGGCCATCACGAGGAGTCGAGGTGAACTCCGGGTGGAACTGCGCCGCCACGAACCAAGGGTGATCCGGGATCTCGATAATTTCCACCAGTTTCTTGTCGGCGGAGAGACCGGTCACTTTCAGACCTGCCGCTTCAATCTGCGGCAGCAGCTTGTTGTTCACTTCATAACGGTGACGGTGGCGCTCGTAAATGGTCGGGCTGCCGTACATCTGACGCACCTTGGAACCTTCGACCAGATGGCAGAGCTGGGAGCCAAGACGCATGGTGCCGCCCAGATCGGACTTCTCGGTACGAGTCTCGACGTTGCCTTCGTCATCCACCCACTCGGTGATGAGACCGACGACCGGATAGGCGCAATCTTTCTTGAATTCGGAGGAGTGAGCCCCTGTCATGCCCGCCACGTTGCGCGCAAATTCGATCATGGCAACCTGCATGCCGAGGCAGATACCCAGATAAGGGATCTTGTTCTCACGGGCATACTGGGCCGCCTGGATCTTGCCTTCCACGCCGCGCTCACCGAAGCCACCTGGTACCAGGATCGCATCCAGGCCTTCCAGCAGCTCGGAACCACGGGTCTCGATGTCCTGGGAGTCGATGTACTTGATGGTGACGGAGAGACGGGTCTTGAGGCCACCGTGCTTGAGCGCCTCGTTGACGGACTTGTAGGCATCCGGCAGGGAGACATACTTGCCGACCATGCCGATGGTCACTTCCGCAGTCGGGTTGGCCTCTTCAAAGACCACCTGCTCCCACTCGGACAGGTCAGCCTCCTTGCACTCCAGACCGAAACGCTCGGTGAAGTAGGAATCCAGATTCTGGGACTTGAGCAGGGCCGGGATCTTGTAGATGGAGTCGACGTCTTTCATGGAGATGACGGCGCGCTCAGGCACGTTGCAGAACAGGGCAATCTTGGCACGCTCATTGGCCGGAATGGCACGGTCGGAGCGGCAGATCAGCACATCCGGCTGGATCCCGATGGAGAGCAGCTCTTTCACGGAGTGCTGGGTCGGCTTGGTCTTCACCTCGCCGGCGGCGGCCAGGTAAGGCACCAGGGTCAGGTGCATGAACATGGCGCTGTTACGGCCCACTTCGGCAGCCAGCTGACGAATGGCCTCGAGGAACGGCAGGGACTCGATGTCGCCCACGGTACCGCCCACTTCGACGATCGCAACCTGATGGCCTTCGGCACCGGCAATCACCCGCTCCTTGATGGCGTTGGTGATGTGCGGGATGACCTGAATGGTGGCGCCCAGATAGTCGCCACGGCGCTCTTTGCGCAGCACGTCGGCGTAAATGCGGCCAGTGGTAAAGTTGTTGCGGCGAGTCATCTTGGTGCGGATGAAACGCTCGTAGTGGCCCAGATCCAGATCGGTTTCGGCCCCGTCCTCGGTTACGAATACTTCACCGTGCTGGGTCGGGCTCATGGTGCCCGGATCCACGTTGATATAGGGGTCCAGTTTCATGATGGTCACATCCAGACCACGGGCTTCCAGAATGGCTGCCAGAGAAGCTGCGGCAATGCCTTTGCCGAGGGATGAAACAACGCCACCAGTTACAAAAATATATTTTGTCGTCATGCTGAACCTGAAAGAAGTTTAGGGAATTTAAGGGGTGCTTCGGGGATGAAGCAGGACGGGGAAACAGTATACCAAAACCCCCTCTCCCAAACAATGAACAAAAATCTATCAGGCTCACCGCTCCCTCATCTTGCGCCAAATCAACTTTGTTCGGTTTCCTTGGCCTTGTCCCAGGCTGCGTCCAGCTTTTCCAGTGAGCAATCGGTCATTTTCAGCCCTTCCGCGGCGATAAACTGCTCAACCTGACGAAAGCGACGTTCGAACTTGGCGTTGGCGCCCCGCAGCACCTGCTCCGGATCCTTGCCCAAGTGACGCACCAGATTGACGGTGGCAAACAAGAGATCGCCAAGCTCATCGCTCACCCGCGCCTCGTCCACGTCGGCCATCAGCGCCTCTTCCATCACTTCGTCGATCTCTTCGTGGATCTTGTCCACCACAGGCCCCAGGGTTTTCCAGTCAAAACCGACGGTGGCGCAGCGTTTCTGGATCTTGGCGGCGCGGGTCAGGGCCGGCAGCGCGAGCGGAATGTCATCCAGCACGCTTTCCTTGTCGAGCGCGGCCCGCTCCCTGGCCTTCTCGGCCTCCCAGTTCACCTTCACCGCCTGCTCGTCACCGAGATCAGCATCGGAAAACACATGGGGATGACGGCGAATGAGCTTCTCGCTCACCGTATCCACGATATCGGCGAAATCGAACAGCCCCTGCTCCTTGCCAAGCTGGGCGTAGAAGACCACCTGGAACAGCAAATCGCCGAGTTCCCCCTTCAATCCCTGCCAATCGCGGGTTTCGATGGCATCGGCAACCTCATAAGCCTCTTCCAGCGTGTGCGGCACTATGGTCTGGAAGCTCTGCTTGAGATCCCAGGGGCAACCCTCTTGCGGGTCGCGCAGGCGAGACATGATATCGAGCAGTTGAGGCAGGTCGTAACGTTGGGACATGGGAGATTCGCTTTCAAGTCGTTCAAACAGGGGAAAAGCGACCGGCCACCCAGGGCCGGTCGCTGAGCATCAGAGGCGCTTGGCGCTGATCACGTCGTTGAGCTGGCTGAGCTTGGCCAACGCCCGGTTGAAGGCGTTGATGTTGTAAATCTCCAGCTCCATGTCGATCTCGGCAGTCTGCTCGCGCACGTTGGAGCGCGAGCGCACTCCCATCACGTTGATCTTCTCGTTGGCCAGCACTGTGGTGATGTCCCGCAGCAGACCCGAGCGATCGTTGGAGAGGATGCGAATGGTGAGGCCATAACCACCCGAGTAGTTCTCCCCCCACACAGCATCGATCAGTCGCTCCGGGTTGCGACGGGAGAGCTCCTTGAGCTGCTCGCAATCATCTCTGTGGATGGACACCCCGCGCCCCATGGTGATGAAGCCCTGAATGGTGTCGCCCGGAATGGGCTGGCAGCAGCGGGCGATGTGGGTCATCAGATTGCCGACCCCTTCCACCACTATGTGATCCTTGGGCTTGGGCCGGAACGGGGTATTGGCCTTCTGCTCCAGCCTTTCCAGCACACGGCGATCTTCTTCCTCAGCCGTCGGCTTGTTGTAACGGGTGTCCAGGTAGTTGAGCAGCTGGTTGATGCGGATGTCGCCGCTGCCGATACCGGCCAGCAGGTCTTCCAGCTCCTCGGCGTGGAAACGCTCGAGCACCACCTTGTCCACCTTGGAGAGGGTCAGGTTGTGCCTGTCCAGCTCCTTCTCCAACAGCTCCTTGCCGGCGGCTATGTTCTTGTCCCGATCCAGCTTTCTGAACCAGGTGGCCACCTTGGCCCGTGCGCGGCTGGAACGCAGGAAGCCGGAGTTGGGGTTCATCCAGTCGCGGCTCGGGTTCGGCTCCTTCTGGGTGATCACCTCCACCTGATCGCCGGTCTGCAGCGCGTAGGTGAACGGCACTATGCGGCCGTCAATCTTGGCACCGATGCAGCGGTGGCCGATCATGCTGTGGACGTGATAGGCAAAATCGAGTGGGGTGGCCCCCGCCGGCAGGTCGATGACATCCCCTTTCGGGGTGAACACATAGACCCTGTCCTCGAATACCTGACTGCGCAGATCTTCGAGCAGGGATCCGCTTTCGGAGAGATCTTCCTGCCAGGCGAGCAGCTTGCGCAGCCACTCGATCTTGTCTTCAAAGTTGTTGGCCTTGTTGGCGGCCTGCGCCCCTTCCTTGTAACGCCAGTGAGCAGCCACGCCCAGCTCGGCATCCTGATGCATCTGGTCGGTACGGATCTGTATCTCCACCGTCTTGCCCTCTGGCCCCACCACGACAGTGTGGATGGACTGGTAACCATTGGGTTTCGGGTTGGCGACATAGTCGTCAAACTCGCGGGGAATATGGTGGAAATGGGTATGGACTATGCCGAGCGCCGCGTAGCAATCCTGCAGCCGCTTGGTCACCACACGCACGGCACGCACGTCGAACAGTTCGTTGAATTCGAGGTGCTTCTTCTGCATCTTGCGCCAGATGCTGTAGATGTGTTTCGGACGCCCGTAAACCTCGGCCTCGACCCCCGCCTCTTTCAGCCCGTCGCGCAGAGACTGCACGAACTCGCGGATGTAGCGCTCCCGGTCGAGGCGCTTCTCGTCCAGCTGCTTGGCGATCTGCTTGTAGGTGTCCGGGTGCAGGTAACGGAAGGCGAGATCTTCCAGCTCCCATTTGAGCTGACCTATGCCGAGCCGGTTGGCGAGCGGCGCATAGATGTTGGTGATCTCCTGGGCCATCAGCACCCGGGTCTCTTCATCCGCCTTCTTCGCTTCCCGCAGGCAGGCGATACGCTCCGCCAGCTTGATGACAACTGCGCGCACATCCTCGACCATGGCGAGCAGCATGCGCCGCACATTGTCGACCTGCTCCGGCGAAGTCTCGCTGCGGTGCAGGGTCTGCAGGGAGCGGATGGCTTCCATCTCCAGCACCCCTTCCACCAGCTTGGCGATCTTGGGACCGAAGTCTTCGTCCATCCGCTCCTGGCTGATGAGGCCGGCTTCGACGAAGGGGTAGATGATGGCGGCCTTGAGGGTGCCGAGATCCATGCTGAGCATCAGCAGAATACCCGCCATCTCGACACCACGCACCAGCAGACGGTTGGTGAGCGCCTCGTCACCGAGCGTCAGACAGTACTGGTAGACGGTTCGCAACTGATCCTTGTCACTGTCACTTAAGGAGAGCGAGCTGACCCACTCTTCCAGGGTGAAGTTGTCTTTCAAATGAATATCGCGAACCGCAACCATGGTATCAATCCTTTAAATTATTGGGCCGAAAGCTGCCGCTTCCTCCCCCTCACCTGATGAGACTGCCTCAAATGGGGATATCTGGAGAACTTTTCAAGGCATATTGTCAATAAAGACAATAGAGTTCTCCAACAGGCCCTGCCGATTTACGAGGGTCTAGATTACCTCAATCATTACTGCTCAAACAGCGCAATGGCGTCCAGATGGCCGCAGCGACGGAACATCCGGACATCCTCTGCTTAGCCCCGCTCAAACAGCGCCATTGACTCGAGATGCCCCGTGTGCGGGAACATGTCGAGCATCCCCAGGCGCACCAGTCGGTAGCCCCCTTTCACCAGTACCTGACTGTCACGGGCCAGGGTGACCGGGTTACAGGAAACGTAGACCACTCGCTTGGGTGAAAGTTTCACGACGTGACCCATCACCTCCAGCGCACCGGGGCGAGCCGGATCCAGCAGCACCAGATCGAACCCTTCCCGCGCCCAGGACATCCCGACTATGTCACCGCTCAAGTCCGCCTTGTAGAAACGGGCATTGTCGATGCCATTGCGACGGGCGTTCTCCTCGGCGCGGGCCACCATGGCCAGATCCCCTTCGACACCCACCACTTCACGGGCCTGACGGGCTAGTGGCAGGGTGAAGTTGCCGATGCCGCAGAACAGATCCAGCACCTTGTCATCCTTGCTCGCCCCGAGCCACGCCAGCGCCTGGGCCACCATGCTCTGGTTGATGGGGCCATTGACCTGAATGAAATCACCGGGAGCGAATGCAAGAGACAGGCCATCCAGTGAATAGGATGGCTGGAATACTTGATGCAACGGCTCGATGCGTTCATCGGCCGCCTGCAGGTAAAGGTCTATTCCCTGCGCCTGCGCAAACGCCACCAACAGGGCGCGATCCGCTTCGTTGGGACGACCCGTGTGGCGCAGCAGCATCATGATCCCCTGCTCTGCCTGGATAAGCTCCGCATGGCCCAGCTCACGCTGGCTCTTGAGGCGATTGAGGCATTCGCGCAGCGGCACTATGAGGGCAGAGAGCGGCTCGGCCAGCACGGGGCAACCCTCAATCTCCACCAGGTCGTTGGATTGGCGACGACGAAAACCGACCCGCGTGCAGCGGCCATTCTTGTCAAACTTGATGGCCAGCCGGCAGACCCGGCGATAGGCGCGAGACTCCCCTGTCAGCACGGGCTCCAGCACTGGCGCCTTGATCTGCCCCAGTCGTTCGAACAGGCTGACCAGCCCGGCCTCTTTGGCGGCCTGCTGATCCGCTTCGCCGAGGTGCTGGGCATTGCAGCCACCGCACTCGCGGTAGTGGTTGCAGAAGGGGGCAATGCGGTTCGCCACCGGGGTCACTATCTGTTGCAAGGCGGCGTGAGCATACTGCTTCTTGTCTTCAAGGATACGGGCCTTGACCTGCTCGCCGGGCAGTGCCCCTTCGATGAAGATCGCCTTGCCCTGATGACGGCCGATACCGACGCAGTGGTGATCCAGACTGTCTACCGTAAATTCAATACGTTGGGGCTGGGTGGATTTCTTTTGGGGCTTGAAAAACTGGGCCATAAAACTTGGTGCCTATAGGTGGCTATGTCATGATTATGGAATCTGCAGCAGGCTATTGTCCCACAAGAATAATAGTATGACCAAATCCGGCCTGCGGGCCCGCCCACTGTCGTTTGCCCTATTGCCAACCCTGATGATCGGGGGGCTATCCGCATGACCCAATCCGGCCTGCGCGCTCATGCCCTGTCATTGACAATCTTGCCCGCCCTGCTCTTCGGGGGACTATCCGCATGACCAAGTACGGCCTTCGAGCCCGCGTGCTGGCCTTTACCATATTGCCGACCCTGATCATTGGCGGCCTGATGGCCGGCTATTTCACCTTCCACCGCTACCAGCAGCTGGAAAACAACCTGATTGATCAGGGCATCAACATCATAGAACCGCTGGCCATCGCCAGTGAATACGGCATGACCCAGCACAGCCGGGAGTCGCTCAAGCGGCTGATTGGTCTGACCCACCGCAAGAATTCGCCGCTCATCAAGTCCATCGCCGTCTTCACCCAGGACAACCAGCTGTTCGTGACGTCCAACTATCACAGGGACTTCACCCGGCTGCGGTTGCCCGATGGCAGCCAGATCCCCGAGCTGACCAGCGTCACCCTGTACGGCGACGACATCATATTGCGCACCCCGATCCAGGCCGAGACCAGCATGGATGGCTTCCCGCTGCCCAGCGACGTGGAGCCGCCCATGATCGGCTACATCTCCATGCAGATGACCACAGACAGGGCCATGATCCTGCAGTATCGCGACACCTTCTTCGCGGTGATCATGGTGCTCATCGGCATCGCCGTCAGCACCCTGTTCGGCTTCAGGCTGGTCAAGAGCGTGACCCAGCCCATCACCGACATGGTGCAGGCGGTGCACAAGATCAGGGAGGGGCGGCTCGACACCCGGGTCAGCGGCCAGCTTACCGGCGAGCTGGACATGCTGAAAAACGGCATCAACGCCATGGCCAAGGCGCTCTCGGAATATCACGAGGAGATGCAGCAGAACATCGATCAGGCGACATCGGATCTGCGGGAGACACTTGAACAGATAGAGATCCAGAACGTCGAGCTCGACATGGCCAAGAAGCGGGCGCAGGAGGCGGCGCGGGTCAAGTCCGAGTTCCTCGCCAACATGTCCCACGAGCTGCGCACCCCGCTCAATGGCGTCATCGGCTTCACCCGCCAGCTGCTCAAGACGGCGCTGACACCGAGCCAGACCGACTACATGCAGACCATAGAGAAGTCAGCCCGCAACCTGCTTGGCATCATCAACGACATCCTCGACTTCTCCAAGCTGGAGGCGGGCAAGCTGCAGCTGGAGCATATCCCGTTCAGCCTGCGCGACACCCTCAACGAGACCATGCACCTGCTCGGCCCCAGTGCTCACGACAAGCAGCTCGAACTATCCCTGCAAGTAGATGCCGAGGTGCCGGACTATCTCACTGGCGATCCCATGCGCCTGCAGCAGGTGCTGACCAACCTCGCCGGCAACGCCATCAAGTTCACCGAGCGCGGCAACGTGGATGTGCACATCGAGCAAACCGGCAGCAGCAACGGCAACAAGGTGCGGCTCAACGTACTGATCCGCGATACCGGTATTGGCATCTCGGAAGAGCAGCAGCGCCAGTTGTTCCAGGCCTTCAATCAGGCCGACTCCTCCATCTCGCGCCGTTATGGCGGCACGGGCCTGGGTCTGGTCATCACCCAGAAGCTGGTACAGCAGATGGGGGGCCAGATCCGTTTCGAATCCGAGCTGGGCAAGGGCTCCGTCTTCTCCTTCAGCCTGGATTTGGACGTCTCTCCCCTGCCCCAGACCGAGAAGCTGCCGCTGGATCGCATTCAGGGCAAGCGGGTCTGGCTGCTGGAGCCGGATCCCTTCAGCCACTCTTCCCTGTGTGCTCTGCTGGCCGAATGGCAGCTGGATGTGCAATCTCTCGCCATCGACACCATCTGGCCCGAGATGAGCAATCAGGACATGGTGATCATCGGCAGCAGCACACTGCACACTCCGCAGCAGGTGATCGCCCGCCTCGACGCGCTGGACGGCCAGCAGAACACCATAGTGTTGCTCAGCAGCCACGAGCCCGCGCTCTATGACGCCATGCTGGCCCACGGCGCCCAGCACTGTCTCTCCAAGCCCACCAACCACCGCAAGCTGCTGCACGCCTTGCTCTCCCCCGAGGCAGCCAAGAGCGCGCCGCTGCCCGCCCCCTCCCCGCGCAGTGTGCAGGCGATCAAGGTGCTGGCGGTGGACGACAATGCGGCCAATCTCAAGCTGATCGCCGCCATGCTAAAGGAGATGGTGAGCCAGGTGGTGGTGTGCAAGAACGGCAAGGAGGCGGTCAGACTGGCCCAGAGCCAGCCATTCGACATCATCTTCATGGATATACAGATGCCGATTATGGATGGCATCAGCGCCACCCAGGCGATACGCAGCCAGTCCCTCAACACCGAGACGCCGATCGTGGCGGTGACCGCCCACGCCATTCCCGGCGAGCGGGAGCGCCTGATCCGGCAGGGGATGGATGACTATCTGGCCAAGCCCATCGACGAGAGCATGCTGGCCCAGCTCATCACCGACTTCGCCCATAGGCGCCACCAGAACCACGCGGATCAGCAAATAGATTGGGCGCTGGCGGTGCGCCAGGCGGCCGGCAAACTGGATCTTGCCAAAGAGATGCTGACCATGCTGATGGCCAGTTTCGACGAGGTGGATCCCGTGCTGGAGGCGGCCCTCACCGGTCAGGTGGAGGATGCCGAGGTACTGGCCCAGCTGCATCGCCTCAACGGCGGCTGCGCCTATTCCGGGGTGCCCGGCCTGCAACGGCTGCTTTCCCAGCTGGAGCAGCAGCTGCGCGACGGGGTGCCGGTCAGCGAGCTGGAGCCCGAATTGCTGGAGTTGCAGGATGCGATGGAGCAGGTGCGTCAGGAGACGCCACGCTACCTCGCCTGAATGAGCGGGATGCAGGGCAGCCCGCCATTGGCTGCGACCCCTTGCACCCTTTTCCTGACAGGGCCAACCCCGCTTTTTCTGACGCGGGGCCCGCCAAATGATAAAGTTGCGCCGTTTCTACAGGAGTCAACATGACCAACAACGATATTCTGCGCCGTCTGCGCTACGCGCTCACCATCAGCAATGACCAGATGGTCGAGATGTTTGCCAAAGGCAATCTGACGGTCACTCACGCCCAGTTGCACAGCTGGCTGATGAAAGAGGCGGCTGAAGGGGAAGAGCAAGAAGCGGGCTATGTCGCCTGTCCCGATGCAGCCCTGAGCCAGTTCCTCGACGGCTTCATCATAGCGCGCCGTGGCGTGCGGGAAGATGCCCCGGCCCAGGTGATCCCGAACCGGATCAACAACAACATGATACTGCGCAAGCTGCGCATCGGCCTGAACTACAAGGAAGAGGACATGCTCGGCACGCTCAAGCTCGCCGATTTCAACCTCTCCAAGTCCGAACTGAGTGCCCTGTTCCGCTCCAAGGATCACAAGCACTACCAGGATTGCGGGGATCAGATCCTGCGCAACTTCCTCATCGGCCTCACCGCCAAGTACCGCGCCTGAGTCATGGGCCAGCGTTTCCGCTCACTGTCAGCCCACCTCTCGCTGGCCAGAGGGTGGCGCTGGCCGTCGCGCCTTCCCGATTCGGGTCTGAACGGGGCCAGGTGGCTGCGGTTGTGGCCACTCTGCCTCATACTGCTGCTGAGCGCCTGCCAGCCTGCCCCCTATCAGCTCTCTTCCCGTTACCCCAGCGCCAACCAGAATGAACGCATCGCCTTTCTGATCCTGCACTACACGGATGAGGACGACGCCCACTCACTGCGCCTGCTGACCGAACCGGCCCATCAGGTGAGCGCTCACTACCTGATCCCCCGCGACACCGACCAGACACCGCTACCCGTCTACCAGCTGGTACCCGACAGCCAGCGTGCCTGGCATGCGGGCCGCAGTCGCTGGCACCAGTATGCGGGGCTCAACGCCAGCTCCCTCGGCATCGAAATCGTCAATCTGGGCTATCCGCCGGAAGATGAGCTGCTACCCGCCCACCAGCGGCGCTGGCAGCCCTACACCCAGGCGCAGATCGCCGCCATCGGCGCCCTCACTCAGAAGCTGGTGCTGCGCTATCAAATACCGCCAACCCAGGTGCTGGCGCACAGCGATGTCGCCCCCGAACGCAAGCAAGATCCCGGCCCCCACTTCCCCTGGCGCGAGCTCGCCCTGGACTACGGGGTCGGCGCCTGGCCCGACGAGGCCAGAGTCACAGCCCTGCGCCAACAACCGGCCCCCGCCTGGGATGCCCTCACCTGGCAGCAGCAACTCGCCCGTTACGGCTATGGGGTCACCCCAAGCGGCGCCTGGGACGAGCAGAGCCGCGCCGCCCTGCGCGCCTTCCAGCTCCATTTCCGTCCGGCCCTGGTCAGCGGCGAGCCCGACGAGCAGAGCCAGGCCATCCTCACTGCCCTGCTGGAACGTTACTTCCCCGAGCCGGGCTGAGCATCTCTCCTGACAACGAAAGAGGGACGCCATGGCGTCCCTCTTTCGCACTCTCTGTTTGCAGCAGGTTCAGGCCGCAACCAGCAACACCTCTATCCCCGCCTGGCGCAGCCCGGCCAGGGTTTCGGCCGCAATGGCATCATCGGTGATCAGGGTGTGGATCCGCCGGGTGTCGACGATCTTGTGCAGACTCAACCGACCAAACTTGCTGGAATCGGTCACCACTATGATGCGCTCGGCCACGTGGCACATACAGCGGTTGAGGCGCGCCTCATCCTCATGATGGGTGCTGACGCCGCGCTCCAGATCGATGCCATCCACCCCGAGAAACAGCAGATCGAAGTGGTAGTTCTGCAGGGACAGATCCGCCTGGGCGCCGTAGAAAGAGAGCGACTTGCGGCGCAGGTGCCCCCCCGTCATCAGCAACTCCACCCCCTCAGCTTCCAGCAGGGCATTTGCCACGTTCATGCCGTTGGTCATCACCACTATCTCCTGGTGCTCGCGCAGGTGACGCGCCACCTCCAGAGTGGTAGTTCCCGAATCGAGAATGAGCCGACTCCCGGCCTGCACCAGGCTCGCCGCCATGGCACCGATACGCTGCTTGACCGGGGTATTGAGCATGCTCTTGTCGGCTATGGTGCGCTCGGGCATCGCCTGATTCGGTTCGCACAAGAGGGCACCACCATAGGCGCGTACTGCCACCCCCTGTTTCTCCAGAAACGCCAGATCGTTGCGAATAGTGACTGTGGATACCTGATAGTGACTGGCCAGCTCGTTGACCTGGACACTGCCATTGCTGCGTAGTTGCTGAATGATGCGTTCCCGCCGCTCGCTGGTGCCAAGCACGTTTTTTTCGGTTGTTTGCATAATTTCTCTGCCGGAGTGCTGTGATGAAAACCTAGCCTTTCACTTCGTTACGTTTGCCTATTAACACTCAGCCTTTATGCCAAATCAAGCTTTCATTGATTTTAAAAGCCTCACAAGACTCTTCTTGAATGCCAAAAACCTTTCTATTCATTTCTTTTTGTGATCTTGCTCAAGATATGAGCACGCTTTTGTTTCGTTTAAGGGGCGAGATGCCTAGGGTAAAGAAAGAAATCGAAAGATAAAGATCGCATTCAGCCATAAGGAAGAGGGAAATGAAATCAATGCTGGCACTGATCGCACGACACAAGCAGGGGGAAGCAGTCGGGATCTATGCCGTCTGCTCTGCCCACCCGCTGGTGCTGGAGGCCGCCCTGCGGCTGGCGGTACAAGGGGATGATCTGCTGCTGGTCGAGGCCACCTCCAATCAGGTGGATCAATTCGGCGGCTATACCGGCATGACGCCGGTGGATTTTCGCGATCGCCTGCATCGACTCGCCGCCGAGTGCAATTTTCCCCTGCAACGACTGGTATTGGGGGGGGATCACCTGGGCCCCAACCGCTGGCAGGGGGAGCCAGCCGAGCAAGCCATGGAACACGCCGAGGTGCTGATCGCCAGCTATGTCGCCGCCGGCTTCAAGAAGATCCACCTCGATTGCAGCATGTCCTGCCTGGGGGATCCAGTGCCGCTCCCCGATGAGCTGGTCGCCGAGCGAGCCGCGCGGCTGGCCCTGGTCGCCGAGCAGACCTGCCAGGCCGAGTTTGGCTGCTGCGACCTGGTCTATGTGATAGGCACAGAGGTACCGGTACCGGGCGGCGCCCATGAGACGCTGGCCGAGCTGGCCGTGACCACACCGGAAGCCGCCCGCCATACCTTGAGCACTCACCAGCAAGCCTTTGCCAGGATCGGACTCGACGCCATCTGGCCACGGGTGATCGGCCTGGTGGTGCAACCCGGGGTGGAGTTCGACCACACCCATGTCATCGACTATCGATCCGACAAGGCCGCCCCCCTCAGCCGGATGATCGAAGCCTATCCCCATCTGGTGTTCGAGGCGCACTCCACCGACTACCAGACCCCGCAAGCCTACTGCCAGCTGGTGCGCGATCACTTCGCCATCCTCAAGGTCGGCCCGGCCCTCACCTTCGCCCTGCGGGAGGCGCTGTTCGCCCTCGCCGCCATCGAGGAGGAGCTGGTGGTTGCCCGTGCCTGCTCGGGCCTGCGCCAGGTGCTGGAGGAGACAATGCTGGATCGCCCCGACTTCTGGCGCAGTCACTATCAGGGCAATGCCAACGAGTGCCGGCTGGCCCGCGGTTACAGCTATTCCGACCGCATTCGCTACTACTGGCCCGACAGCCGGGTCGACGACTGCTACGCCCGGCTGATCGCCAACCTGGCCGCCGAGCCCATTCCCCTGCCGCTGCTCAGCCAGCATCTGCCGCTGCAATACCGCAAGGTACGCCAGGGCACGCTGTCGGCCAAGGCCCACGACCTCATTCTCGATCAAGTGCAGGAGGTGCTGCGCCAATACGCCCAGGCCTGTGGCACCACCCCCGCCAGTCATTCCCGGCTCACCCCGGTTGCATAAGGAGTTGTAGAGATGATCCTCGGTTATCCAGAAGAGACACTGCGCAGGGCCAACGGCCTGGCCACCGCCCGCGAAATCCGGCAGCAACCCGCCGCCTGGCGGGAGACTCTCACCATGGTGGAGGAGTGCCGCGCCACCATAGAACACTTCCTGCTGCCCCTGCTGTCGCGGGGCAACCTGCGGGTGATCCTGACCGGCGCCGGCACCTCCGCCTTTGCCGGCCGGGCTCTGGCGCCCTACCTCTGCGCCAGACTCAATGGCCGCTTCGAGGCAATCGCCACCACCGACATAGTCACAGACCCTGGCGAATACCTGGCGCAGGATTGCCCGACCCTGCTCATCTCCTTCGCCCGCTCCGGCAACAGCCCGGAGAGCGTGGCCGCCGTCGAACTGGCCAGCCAGCTGCTGAGCGAATGCCACCACCTGGTGCTCACCTGCAACGGCGAAGGGGAACTCTATCGTCGTTGCCAGAAAGATGCCCGCTCCCTGGCGCTGCTGATGCCACCCCAGACCCACGACCGCAGCTTTGCCATGACCAGCAGCCTGACCAGCATGATGCTGAGCTGCCTGGCGGTGTTCCTGCCGCGCCAGTTCAATCCTGCCGCCTGCCAGCCGCTCATCGCCCTGGGGGAAGCCATTTTGCCCCAGGCTGAGCTACGGGTTCCCGAATGGAATCAACCACTGCCAGAGCGGGTCATCTACCTCGGCAGCGGCAGCCTGCAGGGGGTGGCCCAGGAGGCGGCACTCAAGCTGCTTGAGCTCACCGCGGGTCAGCTGATGGCCATGTACGACTCCCCCACCGGCTTTCGCCACGGGCCCAAGTCGGCCGTCAACCGCCAGACCCTGATAGTGCTGATGATCTCCAACGATCCCTACACTCGCCAGTACGATCTGGACCTGCTCACCGAGCTGCGCCAGGACGGCCACGCCGCCCGGGTCGTCGCCCTGGCCGATCGGCCGGATCCGCTCATCGCGGCCGGCGAGCACATCTATCTGCCCACCCCCCTCAACGGCGACGATGCCGAACTGGCGCTCTGCTACCTGCTCTACGCCCAGTTTTACGCCTTCCACACCGCGCTATTGTTAGGCATTACACCTGACAACCCCTGCCCGAGCGGCCGGGTCAACCGGGTCGTGCAGGGCGTCAACATCTATCCGTTCAACCAGCAAGGAGGCGTCTGATGCCCAACATAGTGCTGAGCCGTATCGACGAGCGGCTGATCCACGGTCAGGTCGGGGTGCAATGGGTCGGGTTTGCCGGCGCCAACCTGGTGCTGGTGGCCAATGACGAGGTGGCGGAAGACCCCATACAGCAGAACCTGATGGAGATGGTGCTGGCGGAGGGGATAGCGGTGCGCTTCTGGCCACTGCAGAAGGTGATCGACAACATAGGCAAGGCCGCCGATCGCCAGAAGATATTGCTGGTGTGCAAGAACCCGACGGATTTTCGCACCCTGGTCGCGGGGGGCGTGCCCATCCCCCGCATCAACGTCGGCAACATGCACTACGCCGACGGCAAGCGTCAGATCCACAAGACGGTATCCGTGGATGAGACGGACATAGCGGCGTTTCGCGCCCTGCAGGACGCCCACGTCGAGTGCTTTGTCCAGGGAGTGCCGACCGAACCGGCACAGGACATTTTCAACCTGATCTGATTAAGGACAATTGTGATGGAAATCAGTTTATTGCAAGGGCTCTTGCTGGGCATTCTGGCGTTCTTCGCCGGACTTGACCTGTTCAACGGCCTGACTCACTTCCACAGGCCCGTGGTACTGGGTCCGCTGGTGGGCCTGATCCTCGGCGACCTACCCACCGGCATACTGGTGGGCGGCACCCTGGAGCTGGTCTGGATGGGGCTGGCGCCGCTGGCGGGGGCGCAACCGCCCAACGTCATCATAGGCACCATAGTCGGTGCCACCTTCGCCATCACCACAGGGGTCAAGCCGGATGTGGCGGTCGGGGTCGCAGTCCCCTTCGCGGTCGCGGTCCAGATGGGGATCACCTTCCTCTTCTCGGTGATGTCGGGGGTCATGTCCCGCTGTGACCGTATGGCGGAGGCAGGCGATACCCGTGGCATAGAGCGGGTCAACTACCTTGCCCTGCTGGCGCTCGGCACCTTCTACTTCCTGTGCGCCTTCATGCCCACCTACTTCGGGGCAGAACACGCCAAGACCGCCATCGACGTGCTGCCCGCCCGCCTCATCGACGGCCTCGGGGTCGCCGGCGGCATCATGCCCGCCATCGGCTTCGCCGTGCTGCTCAAGATCATGATGAAGAACGTCTACATCCCCTACTTCATCCTCGGCTTCGTCGCCGCCGCCTGGCTCAAGCTGCCTGTGCTGGCCATAGCCGCAGCCGCTCTGGCCATGGCCCTGATCGACTTCATGCGCAAGGACCCGGCGCCGCAAGCCCGCCCCACCCAGGAGGAAACTGAAGATGGTATCTAACAACACAGCCCGGCAGATCGCCCCGGCGGCCGAGCAACAACCGACCCGCGCCGTCTCCGACGACGTCTACGAAGATCAGCAACTGGGGGCCGAGCTGACCCGCCAGGACATCAATCGCTTCGCCTTGCGCTCCCTGCTGTTGCAAGCCTCCTTCAACTACGAGCGGATGCAGGCTTCCGGCTGGCTCTACGGCCTGCTGCCGGCGCTGCAGAAGATCCACACCAACCCCAATGATCTCTCCCGGGCCATGAAGGGGCACATGGGCTTCTTCAACACCCACCCTTTCCTGGTCACTTTCGTGATGGGCATAGTGCTGGCGATGGAGCGCTCAAAGCAGAACGTCAACAGCATACAGAGCACCAAGATTGCGGTCGGCGCACCGCTGGGCGGGATCGGGGATGCCATGTTCTGGCTCACCCTGCTGCCCATCTGCGGCGGTATCGGTGCCGATCTGGCATTGCAGGGCTCCATCATGGGCGCCGTGTTCTTCTTCCTGCTGTTCAATGTGGTGCACTTCGGCCTGCGCTTCGGGCTGGCGCACTACGCCTACCGCATGGGGGTCGCCGCCATTCCGCTCATCAAGGCCAACACCCGCAAGGTGGGGCATGCCGCCTCCATCGTCGGCATGACGGTGATCGGCGCCCTGGTCGCCACCTATGTGCGGCTCGACACCACCCTGGAGATCACCGCCGGTGATGCGGTGGTGAAACTGCAGGCGGACGTGCTCGACAAGCTGATGCCGGCCTTCCTGCCGCTGATCTACACCCTGGCCATGTATGCGCTGATCCGCCGCGGCTGGAGTCCGCTGCGCCTCATCGTCATCACGGTCGTTCTCGGTATCGTCGGCAAGTTTGCAGGCTTCCTCTAATCCGGTGCCGGCGACAGGCCGGCCCCCTTTGCAGTAAAGGAACACCTTATGTTGGGCATCATCATTTGCGGTCATGGCGGCTTTGCCAGCGGCATGGAGCAGGCCATGATCCAGATCCTCGGCGAGCAGGAGGCGGTAGTCGCCATCGACTTTCCCGAGTCCTCCACCACGGCCCTGCTGCAGAGCCAGTGCGAGGCAGCGCTGGCCTGGGTCGACCGTGGCGACGGCGTGGTCTTTCTGACCGATCTGCTGGGCGGCACCCCGTTTCGGGTCGCCTCTACCCTGGCGCTGCGCCAGCCAGACCGGGAAGTCGTGACCGGCACCAATCTGCAGCTGCTGCTGGAGATGACCATGGATCGCGGCGAGCTGACCCCGTCCCAGTTTCGCGAGCAAGCCCTGTGCTGCGGTCATCGCGGCCTCACCAGTCTGGTGGACGAGCTGGCGCGCGAGCGGGCCGAAGCGCGGGTCGAGGAGGGTATCTAGATGGCAACACGGATCCGTGCCCGTCGCCTGCTGACCGAGCAGGGTTGGCTCGAACATCAAGTGCTTACCCATGAGGGCGGCATCATCACCGCCATAGCCCCCATACCGGCTGACGATCCGGTGCGGGAGGTCGAGTTGCTGGTGCCCGCCCTCATCGATGGCCACGTTCACGGCGGGGCCGGTGTCGATGTGATGGACGAGGAGGCCGGCGTGCTGGCCAGGCTTTCTCTCGCCAAGGCGGCGGAAGGGGTCGGTGCCTTCCTCGCCACCACGGTTACCGCTCCGCTACCCGCCATAGCACGCGCCCTGAATAGGGTCGCCGATGCCATGGAGAGCGGCATGCCGGGCGCCCAGCTGCTCGGCAGCTACCTGGAGGGGCCCTACTTCACCCCCGACAACAAGGGCGCCCACGATCCGGCGCTGTTCCGGGAACTCGACCTGGCGGAGCTGGCACAGTTGCAGCGTCAGGCGCGTGGCACCCTGAAGGTTGTCGCCCTCGCCCCCGAGAAAGCCAATGCCCTGGCGGCCATCTGCCACCTCAAGGCGGCCGGCATCCGGGTCATGCTGGGTCACTCCGCCGCCGACCACGACACTACACAGGCGGCACTGACGGCCGGTGCGAGCGGCCTGGTGCACTGTTTCAACGGCATGCGCGGACTGCACCACAGGGAACCCGGCATGGTGGGGGCCGGTCTGGTGCATCCCACCGCCTGGCTGGAGCTCATCGCCGACGGCCATCATGTGCATCCGACCGTACTCAAGCTGTGCCACTGCTGCGCCGGGGATCGCCTGCTGCTCATCACGGATGCCATGCGCGCCGCCGGCATGCCGGACGGCCACTACCTGCTCGGTGACTACCGGGTGGAGATGAAAAATGGGGTGGTACGCACCGCCACTGGCGGCCTGGCGGGCAGTACCCTCACCCTGATCGGGGCCGTGCGCAACATGGTGCATCTGGCCGGGGTGCCCCTTGCAGACGCGATCCAGATGGCGTCGCTGGCTCCCGCTCGCATGCTCGGCATTGATGACCAACTCGGCTCGCTGGCCGTCGGCAAACGGGCCAACCTGCTCGCCCTCACACCAGCACTCTACCAGCAACATATCTGGGTCGCCGGCAGGGAGATAACTCCCGCCAGCGCCCCCGCCTCTTTCTCTGAACAAGACGCCACTCAAGGCGCCAAGGAGTCCTCATGTATCTGATCTCGTCCCACGAAATGCTCAAGGATGCCCAGCGCCGCGGGTATGCGGTACCGGCCTTCAACATCCACAACCTGGAAACCGTCGAGGTGGTGGCCCACACCGCCGCCCAGCTGAGATCCCCCGTCATCCTGGCCGCCACACCGGGCACCTATCGCCATGCGGGGGTCGAATATCTGGTCTCCATCTGCGCCTCGGCAGCCCACCAGTACCGCATCCCGCTGGTGCTGCACCTGGACCACCACGAGGATGAACAGGATATCCACTTCAAGGTCGAATCCGGCATCCACTCCGCCATGATCGACGCTTCCCACCTCTCGTTCGAGGAGAACGTCGCCAAAGTGCAGCGGGTCGTCACCTTCTGCCACCGCATGGGGGCGAGCGTGGAGGCCGAGCTGGGCCAGCTTGGCGGGCAGGAGGATGACCTGATAGTGGACGCCGCCAACGCCCACCTGACCGATCCGGACAAGGCGGCCGAGTTCGTGGCGCGCACCGGCATCGACTCCCTCGCCGTGGCTATCGGCACGGCTCACGGCCTCTACAAAGAGGAGCCGCGCCTCGACTTCGATCGCCTCGCCGCCATCCGGGACCGAGTCTCCATTCCGCTGGTGCTGCATGGCGCCTCCGGCATTCCAGACCGGGACGTGCGCCGCTGCATCGAGCTCGGGGTCTGCAAGGTCAACGTGGCCACCGAGCTGAAGATCGCCTTCTCCGACGCCATGAAGGCCTTCCTCGCCACCCACCCGGATGCCAGCGATCCGCGCCAGTATCTGGTGCCCGCCATGGCCGCCATGGAGGAGGTGGTCGCCGCCAAGATCCGCATGTGCATGAGCGACGGCAAGCTGTAACCGGCCTGCGGGCTCGCCAGCCTGGTGAGCCCGCACCAGATCCCGCAAATCCGCCAGCCTCAGGAGGACGCCAAGCCCCATCACCCCAGTCACACCGCCATTCATCATCTATACGGAGATAAATATGAACGCACGTACCGCCATGACGCTGCTGGTCCTGCTGACCCTGCCCGCCCTCGCCCGGGCCGAGGTGATGTCGCTGCAGGGCAACCAGTACCAGATCAGCGTCAAAACGGATGCCGGAAAATTCCAGGAGATCACCTTCACCAACAGGGCGAACGGGGATGTCATCCGCTCGAATACCCTGTTCGATATCAAGGGGCTGGATGACAGGCTGACCTCGTCGGCCGACTTCACTGTAGATGCGTTTGCCAAAGAGCAGGACCACATTGACATCGCACTGAGCAACGCCGACTTCCTGATCAAGAGCGAGATCCGGCTGGCCAAAGACAAGCGCTACGCCAGCATCGACTTCTCCCTAGACACCCTCAAGAATGGCAAGCGGATCAACGGCTTCTCCATGCTGCCGTTCCACTCCCAGGCACCCTTTGTCTACGGCGCCATCAACAGCTCGCCCATCGTCAGCGACAGCTTCTTCATCACGCCGCAGAATCCGCTGGTCAACACCCGCGCCTACGAGGGGGGCGTCAGCCAGCTGATCCCGCTCACGCTGCCGCTGGAGCAGGGCAAGCCGCTCACCTATCGCACCTATGTCGGCACCTTCGACGAGGGTCAGCTCAGACGTGACTTCAACGAGTTCATCAACGACGCCCGCGACAGACCCTACGCCCCCTATCTGCACTACAACTCCTGGCTCGACATCGGCTTCTTCAACCCCTACACCGAAGCCGACGCCCTGACCCGCATCAAGCAGTTTGGCGAGGCGCTGGTCACCCGGCGCGGCGTGACCATGAGCGGCTTCCTGTTCGACGATGGCTGGGACGATCGCAAGGGCAACTGGGGCTTCAGCAAGGACTTCCCGGACGGCTTTCGCAAGCTCAAAACCGCGGCCGAGCAGTATCACGCCCAGCTCGGCATCTGGTTCTCTCCCTGGGGTGGCTACAACAAGCCGAGGGATGAACGGGTCTCCCATGCCGCCGAATTCGGCTACGAGCTGAGCGATGGCAAGTTCGCCCTCTCGGGCCCCGTCTACTACAAAAATTTCCATCAGAAGGTGATGTCGCTCATCCAGGATCAGGGTGTCACCCACTTCAAGTTCGATGGCACAGGCAACGCCAACAAGCAGATCAAGGGCAGCCAGTTCACCAGCGACTTCGATGCCGCCATCCACCTGATCTCGGATGCCCGCGCCGCCAACAAGGAGGTCTTCATCAACCTGACCACGGGCACCACGTCCTCCCCCTCCTGGCTCTTCTTCGCCGACTCCATCTGGCGCGGTGGTGATGACATCAACTTCTATGGCCCCGGCTCCAGGGTCCAGCAGTGGATCACCTACCGGGATGCGGAGACCTACCGCTCCATCGTCAAGCAAGGCCCGCTGTTCCCGCTCAACTCCCTGATGCTGCACGGGCTTGTCTATGCCAAGCAGGCCAAACATCTGGATCAGCAGTCGCCACAAGATTTTGCCGATCAGGCCTGGAGCTACTTTGCCACCGGCACCCAGCTGCAGGAGCTCTATATCACCCCGGAGCTGCTGAGCGGCGAGAACTGGGATCTTCTGGCCAAGGCTGCGCTCTGGTCGCAGCAGAACCAGGCCGTGCTGTTTGACAGCCACTGGATTGGCGGCGACCCCACCCTGCTGGCCGTCTATGGCTGGGCGGCGTGGAGCCCAGCAAAGTCTTTCATTACCCTGCGCAATCCTTCGAACCAGCCTCAACAGTTCTTCCTGGAACCGACTCGCCAGCTTGAAGTGCCAACCACAGAGGCGAAAGGCTTTAATATCAAGCCACTATATGGCGACAACAAAACCGTGCCGACGTCAATCAGCGATGGGATGGTCATCAAGCTGGCGCCACTGGAGCTCATCACCCTGGAGCTGACGCCCATCAAATAAGCATGGATCCAATCAGCCGGTGGCTGATGCCATACAAAAGGGACGCCGCGGCGTCCCTTTTTCATCTCTCATCAACCCAGGTCTGTCAGATCCCCTGACGGGCTTCCTGCATCAGCAGGCGCATGTCGCTGACCGCCTTGGTCAGGCCGTCGAAGGCGGCGCGGCCTATGATAGCGTGGCCAATGTTGAGCTCATAGAGCTCGGGGATGGCGGCGATGGCCTTGACGTTGTGGTAGTGCAGGCCGTGACCGGCATTGACCTTGAGCCCCTTGCCGGCGGCATAGGAGGCGCCGGCGGCGATGCGCTTGAACTCGGCGTTGCGCTCGGCATCCGTGCTGGCATCGGCGTAACGGCCGGTGTGGATCTCGATGAAGGGGGCGCCACTCTCGGCGGCCGCATCGATCTGGTGCGGATCGGCATCGATAAACAGCGACACCTGGGCGCCGATGGCCGAGAGACGCGTGACCGCATCCGTAATTTTGTCAAGCTGACCGGCCACGTCCAGACCACCCTCTGTGGTCACCTCGGTGCGCTTCTCCGGCACCAGGCAGACGAAGTGGGGCTTGATGCGACAGGCGATGCCGATCATCTCCTCGGTCACCGCCATCTCCAGGTTCATCCTGGTCTGTATGGTCTGGCGCAGCACCTCGACATCACGGTCAGTGATGTGGCGGCGGTCTTCCCGCAGGTGGATGGTAATGCCGTCGGCACCGGCCTGCTCGGCCACGAAGGCGGCCTGCACAGGATCAGGATACTGAGTGCCACGGGCATTGCGCAGGGTGGCGATATGATCGATGTTCACACCCAGATAGATTTCGCTCATTGATGACTCCTTGAAACACTTCATCTGTTAACTGTGCGGCTGCCGCCTTGGCGCCAGCGCGGATATCCATATGTCACTGTGTGCTGGCTTTGCGCTTCAAGAACAGCTCCCGGCTCTTTAACTGGCGTTTTCCCAGATAGGGCTGCAGCGCCAGCCGGCTGAAACGCTTGGCCGCCTGCAGCAAGGGAGGCGTATCGAATCGCCCCTCGGCGAAGGCCAGCAGGTGGGCACCGAGAAACAGGGTACGGGGATCCGGCGCCCGCTCGCAAGCGACAAAGCCCAATTCGCGCTCGAAGCCGTAGAGCAGCTCGGGCTGGATCGCGGACTCGTCGTCGGCGGCGTATTCGAAGTCCACCGCATAGCCGAGCGCCTGCAGCAAGAGGAACTCGAAGCGGCGCAACGGCAGCTCAGGCGTCTCGCCATCCGCCAGCGCCATCAGGGCACGGGCATAGGCGTCAAACACCTCGGGAAAGGGGGTGTGGGCTTCCAGCAGGTAGTAGACCAGCTCGTTGAGGTAGAGGCCGTAGAAGAGGCGATCGCCACCGAGTCGCAAGGAGTGATCCGGACATTCGACCTGGGCGAGATTCTTGAGATCCCCCTTGCCGCGCCAGCTGATGGTGAGCAGGGAAAAAGGTTGAAGCAGCCCCTTCAGAGGGGAGCGTGGCCCGCGAGAACCGCGAGCCACCAGGGTAAATCGGCCACTATCCTGGGTAAACACCTCGACCAGCTGACTGGTCTCCCGATAGGGCCGACTGTGGATGACGAAAGCCGGGCTCAGCAATCAGTCATCGCCATAGCCGAGACTGCGCAGGGCGCGCTCGTCGTCGGCCCAGCCTGCCTTGACCTTGACCCACAGCTCAAGGAACACCTTGTTCTGGAACAGGCGCTCCATGTCGATGCGCGCCTCTGTGCCTATGGTCTTGATCTTCTCGCCCTTGTTGCCGATGACCATCTTCTTCTGGCCATCGCGCTCCACCAGGATCAGGGCGTTGATGTGATAGATGCCGCTCTCTTCCACCTTGAAGCGCTCTATCTCCACGGTCACAGAGTAAGGCAGCTCCTCACCGGTGAAACGCATCAGCTTCTCGCGGATGATCTCGGAGGCCATGAAGCGGGAAGAGCGGTCGGTCACGTAGTCTTCCGGGAAGAAGAAGTTGTTCTCTGGCAGCAGATCCTTGGACCACTCGCGGATCTTCTCCACGTTGGTGCCCTTCTCGGCACTGATGGGCAGGATATGGGAGAACTTCATCTGCTGGCCCAGCCACTCCAGATGGGGCAACAGGTCTTCCTTGTCCTTGACGTTGTCGATCTTGTTGACCGCCAGCACCACGGGACAAGGCAGATGGCGCAACTTGCCGAGCACCATCTCGTCATCCTTGGTCCAGTGAGTGCCGTCGACCACGAACACCACCATGGCCACATCCCCCAGCGAACTGGTGGCGGCACGGTTCATCAGGCGGTTGATGGCCCGCTTCTCTTCGATGTGCAGACCCGGGGTATCCACATAGATGGTCTGGTAGTTCTCCTCGGTGTCGATCCCCAAAATCCGGTGACGGGTAGTCTGGGGTTTCTTCGAGGTGATGCTGACCTTCTGGCCGAGCAGCTTGTTGAGCAGGGTGGACTTGCCCACGTTGGGGCGGCCCACGATGGCGACAAAGCCGCAATAGGTGGTATCTGTATCTGTCATGACAGTCTTTCCAATGCTTGCTGCGCCGCCGCCTGTTCGGCCTTGCGACGACTGGTACCGACCCCGACCAGCGGACCATCCAGGCCTTCCACGTCGCACTGGACGGTGAATTCCTGGTTGTGGGCCTCGCCCTTGACGTTGGTCACCGTGTAGGTCGGCAGGGATTTGCGGCTTCCCTGCAAAATTTCTTGCAGGCGGGTTTTGGGATCCTTCTGCTCTATGCCTGGCTTGATTTCGTCCAGACGACTGGCATACCAGTTCAGCAGCAGCACCCGCACCGCCTCAAGATCAGTATCCAGATAGACGGCGCCGATCACCGCCTCGACCGTGTCGGCCAGAATGGATTCACGGCGGAAACCGCCGCTCTTGAGTTCGCCGGGCCCGAGGATCAGGTGATCCCCTAGGTCAAACTCCCGGCCCAGTTCGGCCAGGGTCTTCTCGCGCACCAAGGTGGCGCGCATCCGGCTGAGATCCCCTTCCGCCGCTTGCGGGAAGCGGTGGAACAGAGCATCGGCAATCACCAGACTCAAAATGGAGTCTCCCAAAAATTCCAGTCGCTCATTGTGACGGGAACCGGCGCTACGGTGAGTCAGCGCCCGGGTCAACAATTCCTGATCGCGAAAGACATGCCCGAGACGGGACTGCAGTCTGTTCATTTTGATATTCATTTACTTGATTCCGCCAATGCGGTTGAAGCGCACACCTGTCGGTACCCAGCTTGGCAGCAGGGAGCCTTCTTCACGCTCAAATTCAAAACTTATCCAGATAGCGACCGCCTTGCCCACCAGATTCTGCTCGGGCACAAAGCCCCAGAAACGACTGTCGGTACTGTTGTCACGGTTATCACCCATCACGAAGTACTGACCTTCCGGCACCACCCACTCGTCGGGGTAGGTGCCGGGCTGGCGATAGTAACGGCCGACCATATCGGGCATCAGCGGGTTGCGCAGGGTCTCGTGAGACACCTCACCCAGCTGCTCGGTATAGCGGTCAAGCGGGATCCCCATCTGGGTAAATTCACCCCTTTGTTCAAACTTGACGTCGAGCTTCTGGAAGCCCGGGCACGTTTTCCCTTCCTGCTCCTCGCACTTGGGCCGGATCATCAGCTCCTTGTTGCGATAGATGACCCGATCCCCCGGCATGCCGACCACCCGCTTGATGTAGTCCACCCGGGTATCCAGCGGATACTTGAACACCACCACATCGCCGCGCTTGGGTTCGCCAGTCTCGAGGAACTTGGTGTTGGTCACCGGATCCTTGAGGCCATAGGCAAACTTCTGCACCAGGATGAAGTCGCCCACCAGCAGGGTGGGCATCATGGAGCCAGACGGGATCTGGAACGGCTCAAACAGGAAGGAGCGCAGTATCAGCACCAGGGTAATGACCGGAAACACACCTGCGGTCTGTTCGATCCAGACCGGCATGGGGGCAACCTTGGCCAAGGTTTTCTCATCCAGATGGGCGCCGCCATGGGCACGGGCCACGGCAATCTTGGCGGCCCGCTGCTTGGACCAGATCATCTTGTCCAGACACCAGATAATACCGGTGATCACGCAGACCACCACCAGGATCAGGGAAAACGTGCTTGCCATCGATTAATCCTTTCCTACATGGAGAATTGCGAGGAAGGCTTCCTGCGGCACGTCGACACGGCCCAGGGACTTCATCCGCTTCTTGCCTTCTTTCTGCTTGTTCAGCAGCTTTTTCTTCCGGCTCACGTCACCGCCATAACACTTGGCAGTCACGTCTTTACGCAGCGCCTTGACGGTGCTGCGGGCGATGATCTGGTTGCCAATGGATGCCTGAATGGCGATATCAAACATCTGGCGCGGGATCAGCTCACGCATCTTCTCCACCACCTGGCGACCGCGATACTGGGCGTTCTCCTTGTGGGTGATGATGGCCAGCGCATCGACACGCTCACCGTTGATCATGATATCCAGACGGACCATCTCGGAGGTTTCAAAGCGCTTGAAGCCGTAATCCAGCGAGGCGTAACCACGACTGGTAGATTTCAGACGGTCGAAGAAATCGAGCACCACTTCCGCCATCGGGATTTCATAGGTCAGTGCGACCTGGTTGCCGTGATAGACCATGTTGGTCTGCACGCCACGCTTCTCGATGCAGAGGGTGATGACGTTGCCCATGTACTCCTGCGGCAACAGAATGTTGCACTCAGCGATAGGCTCACGCATCTCCTTGATATTGTTGACCGGAGGCATGGCTGACGGGCTGTCGATATGAATGGTTGAGCCATCATTGAGCTCAATCTCATAGACCACGGTCGGCGCCGTGGTGATGAGATCCAGATCGTATTCCCGCTCCAGACGCTCCTGGATGATCTCCATGTGCAGCATGCCGAGGAAGCCGCAACGGAAACCGAAGCCCAGCGCGGTGGAACTCTCAGGTTCGAAGAACAGGGAGGCATCGTTCAGGGACAGTTTGTCGAGGGCATCACGGAACGACTCATAGTCATCGCTAGAGATGGGGAACAGCCCCGCATACACCTGTGGCTTCACCTTCTTGAAACCCGCCAGCGCTTTTTCGGCGCCGTTCTTGGCCTGAGTCAGGGTATCGCCGACAGGGGCGCCGTGGATGTCCTTGATGCCGCAGACGACCCAACCTACCTCGCCACAACCCAGGCCCTGAGTATCCACCTGCTTGGGCGTGAAGATACCGATACGATCGACACCCCACACCTGACCGGTGCTCATCACCTTGATCTTGTCGTTTTTCTTGAGGGAGCCGTTCTTGATCCGCACCAGAGAGACGACGCCCAGATAGGAGTCAAACCAGGAGTCGATGATCAGCGCTTGCAGCGGTGCATCAGGATCACCGACCGGCGCCGGGATGCGAGCCACTATCTCTTCCAGCACAAGGTCAACGCCCAGGCCGGTCTTGGCGGAGCAACGGACAGCATCGATGGCGTCGATGCCGACGATGTCTTCGATCTCCTCGGCAACCCGCTCGGGCTCTGCGGCCGGCAGATCGATCTTGTTCAGCACCGGCACCACTTCCAGCTCCATTTCCATGGCGGTGTAGCAGTTGGCCAGAGTCTGTGCCTCAACCCCCTGGCCGGCATCTACCACCAGCAGCGCCCCTTCACAGGCCGCCAATGAGCGGGAGACTTCGTAGGAGAAATCTACGTGGCCTGGGGTGTCGATAAAGTTCAGCTGGTAGGTGTTACCGTCTTGTGCCTGGTAGTTCAGGGTCACACTCTGTGCTTTGATGGTAATGCCGCGCTCGCGCTCCAGGTCCATGGAGTCAAGCACCTGAGCCTGCATCTCGCGGGAGGACAGGCCACCGCAAGTCTGGATCAGACGGTCCGACAGGGTCGATTTACCGTGGTCGATGTGCGCAATAATCGAAAAGTTACGAATGTGTTTCATCGAGCAAGAATCACTCAAAATTAGGTTAGGGCCGGATATGGAGGCAGGATTTTACTGGATAACCCGGTCGACGGCCAATCTTTAGTCGACGGAGCACCAGAAATACAGGCCTGCACAGTCAGGAGAGGTTGCGGGTGTGGAGTACCACGCCCAGCATGCGAGGGCCATATGCCCCCTGATCGAGTCGAGTGGAAAAGTAACGAACCAGTGAAAATCCGATGAGGCCACCCAGCAGGCAGCTGAGGATGGTGATCCCCTCACCGCCCGCCAACAAGGGTGCCAACCAGAGCTGACCAAGCAGGGCGCCAGCCAGCAGACAGAACAGCGGCAACACATATACCAGTGCTGCGCCCCGCAGTATGCTCGCCTGGGGAATGCCGAGCCTCACTTGCTGACCGACGCTCACCTCTGCGGTAAGGGCAACCCGCAGCCGTTGCTGCTTCATCGGAAACGCCTTGGCAACCGTACCGGTACCGCAGTTGGACTGTTGATGACAACCGCTGCAGGCGGAGCGCCGTTCGCACTCCACCCAGGCATGTTGCCCATCAATGGCCACTACGGTCGCCAGCTCTTCGCTCATTTCACTCACAAGACGTTTCCACAATAACGAGGGACAGATTGACCCAATCTGAACATGACTGCCCCGCTTGAGCAAGCGGGAGTGCAAATACGACTACTGCACAGTCTCATTGCGGGCCAGAGGCTGCACCGACTCGGCGATGCGTTTCGCCGTTTCGGCCGGCACTTCGCCCACGACCGTAATCTCGACCCCCACGTCGTTGACGTAGCTCACCAGCGAGGTCGCCCCCTGGCGGATCAACTGCTGGCGCACCGCCTGCTTGGGATCGACCCTGGCCACATAGACGGAGAGATCCACCAGACCATCAGAGAGCATCATGTAATCCACCGGCAAGCTGGTGGTCACCAGCTGGTGCCGGTCCTGAGACAATACCTTGAAACCATCAGGCAACCAGGTGAGATGCCAGTTCAGCGTCTGCTGCGGCGCCGGGTAGGCATCCTCCAGCGCCAGCGCCTGGGGCAGCTTGCTGCCCGCCAGCTTCACCAGCCAGGGCGCGGGGGCGCTCTGCCTGTCCAGATCCACGCCCAGCACCTGCTCAACCAGGTTGCCTTCCCGATCCACCATGTCCACCCGCAACAACAGCTGGCTCTGCTCATCGACCCAGAGCACGAAGCCATACTTGTCCGCCTCTTTGGGCACCAGCCTGACTACCTGCGCCACCAGACCGGCGACCCGGCTGCGGCCGGCCAGCACGGGGTCATAGCTTTCCAGCACCCGGGGCAGCGGCATCTTCACCAGAGTGGCCCAGACACCGGGGAAGCGGGCGCCCTTGAGGGTGTAGGGTTCGTGGGTATTTTCGAAGAAGGTGAACTCGTCCTGACGCTGCAGGTACTCTATGGTCTTGCCGTCCAGGTAACTCAGGTGAGCCACCTCCTTGCCATCGATCACCCCATGACTGAAACGTATGGGTTCGAGGCGCCCCTGACGGGCCTTGACCATGGATAATTCGAAATTCTGTTGCGAGACGGCACTCTGCATCTGCTGCAACAAGGCCTCGGCCGACTTATCGTCGGCCGAGGCCTTGGCACAAATCAGCAGGAGAGAGGCCAGCAAAATACGGCTGGACTGGCGCACGATCTGATCCCTAAAAATGCGTTATTCCTGAATCTGCTTGTCTTGCAGCAGACGCTGTTGCAACTGATGGTCACGCAGGAAGGCATTGATGCGCTCACGCTGCTCCTGCATCTGTTGCTCACTCAACCCTTGCTGGCGGGCGGTCGCCCGGTTGCCATCCTGCGGGTAGTGCACGCTCACCGGCGAGGCACTGCCACCGACAGGAATGGTGTTGAGCACAGGGTTGGTCGGTATGCCGTCATGACCCTGATACTGCTGCACCCCGAAGATGACGGCGGCGGCGACCGACGCGGCGATGGCGTATTGCCCCACCTGTTGACCGACCCGACGAAACAGCGGAACCACCTTGGCACCGGTATGAACCTGCGGCGCAGCTGGCTTGCTCTCCACCGGCTTGGGCGCCAGTATGGTGGGCTCATCTTCCAGCGCAGCCATTATGCTGTCACTGAGATCCAGCTGCAGATTGACCGGCAGGTCCCCCCGCATGGCATCACCGATCAAGTGGTAACGAGACCAGGTATCTTGCTGCGCCGGATCCATTCCCAGCTCGCTCAGAACCTCAACATCGCTCAAGTCACCATCCATCAGGGCCGAGAGTTGCTCTTTAGTTGCCATAAGTTAACCTGTCTTTCCCCAGTTAATTCTCGATCAGAGGTTTCAGCTTTTTATCGATTGCTTCCCTCGCCCGGAAAATACGGGATCTCACCGTACCCACAGGGCAATCCATGATTTCGGCAATCTCTTCATAGCTCAGCCCTTCCAGTTCACGAAGGGTGATGGCTGTCCTCAAGTCTTCAGGCAAAGCTTCTATGGCGGAAAACACGGTGCGCTTGATCTCGTCGGTCAGCGCCAGGTTTTCCGGTGTTGCGACCTCTTGCAAGGCTTCGCCACCACCATAGTATTCTGCCTCGTCCGCCTCTACATCACTGCTGGGCGGCCTGCGCCCCTGAGAGGTCAGATAATTTTTGGCCGTATTCACGGCGATTCGGTACAACCAGGTGTAAAACGCGCTCTCGCCACGGAATGTCGGCAACGCCCGGTAGGCTTTGATAAATGCCTCCTGCGCTACATCCGGCACATCGCCCGGATTGTTGACATACCTGGCAACCAGGTTGACCACTTTATGCTGGTATTTTTTTACCAACAGGTTGAATGCATTTTTATCGCCACGCTGGACCCGTTCAACCAGCTGTTCGTCCAGTAGATTCTGGTCGCTCATCAGAGCCGTAAAACCCCCATCAGGTTATCGTTTTTCTTTTCCGGCCCTTCCTAAGCGCACAAGTTCAGACAGGAGGAATCAGGGAAAGTTCGGTTACATTGAAAAAAATGTGACGCAGGCTGCATCACCGCCCTCGCTTGGGCTACCATGGTGCCAGTTCTTAATCCAGGCCAATGATACTTATGAAAGCAAGTGTTGAATACCTTTGCGATGTACTGATCATTGGCAGCGGTGCCGCTGGTCTGTCCCTCGCGTTGCGGTTGGCAGACCAGGCCAAAGTCCTGGTTCTGAGCAAGGGGCCCATCAGTGAGGGGGCCACTCTCTATGCGCAAGGAGGCATCGCTGCCGTTTTCGACGAAACCGACAGCATCGAATCCCACGTGAGCGACACGCTCAACGCCGGTGCCGGGTTGTGTGACCCGGCAGTGGTGGAGTTCACCGCCCGCAACGCCCGCGAATCCATCCAGTGGCTGATCCAGCAGGGGGTGCCCTTCGATCAGGAGGAGGACGCCGAGGGCGAGTCCCACTATCACCTGACCCGCGAAGGGGGCCACAGCCATCGCCGCATCTTCCACGCGGCCGATGCCACCGGCAAGGCGGTGCAGCTCACCCTGATCGATCAGGTGCGCTCCCACCCCAATATCCAGCTGATGGAGCGCTTCAACGCAGTCGACCTCATCACCACCCGCAAGCTCAACCTGCCGGGCAACAAGGTGCTGGGCGCCTACGTCTGGAATCGCAACGCCGAGCAGGTCGAGGTGATCCGCGCCCGCTTCGTGGCGCTGGCCACCGGCGGCGCCTCCAAGGTGTATCAGTACACCTCCAACCCGGACGTGAGTTCGGGTGACGGCATTGCCATGGCATGGCGCGCCGGCTGCCGGGTGGCGAACCTGGAGTTCAACCAGTTCCACCCCACCAGCCTGTTCCACCCCGATGACCCCAACTTCCTGCTGACCGAAGCCCTGCGCGGGGAAGGCGCCTATCTGCGCCGTCCCGACGGCAGCCGCTTCATGCTGGAGTTCGACGAGCGGGCCGAGCTGGCCCCGCGGGACATAGTCGCCCGCGCCATCGACCACGAGATGAAACGCCTCGGTGCCGACTGCATGTATCTGGACATCAGCCACAAACCAGCGGACTTCATCATCAAGCACTTCCCGACCATCCACGAGCGCTGCCTCGCGGTCGGCATCGACATCACCAAGGAGCCGATGCCCATAGTCCCGGCGGCCCACTACACCTGTGGCGGCGTGATGATCGACAACAACGGCCAGACCGACATACCCGGTCTCTATGCCATCGGTGAAGTGACCTATACGGGGCTGCACGGCGCCAACCGCATGGCCTCCAACTCCCTGCTCGAGTGCGTGGTCTATGCCCATCAGGCGGGAGCCGACATCATGGCCAAGCTGCCCATGAGCGTGGAACCGCCCCATCTGCCCGCCTGGGATGAGAGCAAGGTGGACGACTCGGACGAACAGGTCGTTATCCAGCACAACTGGCACGAGCTGCGGCTGATGATGTGGGACTATGTGGGGATAGTGCGTACCAACAAACGCCTGGCCCGCGCCAAGCGCCGCATCGATCTGCTCAAACAGGAAGTGCAGGAGTACTACGCCAACTTCCGCGTTTCCAACAACCTGCTGGAACTGCGCAACCTGCTGCAGGTGGCCGAGCTCATCGTCAACTGCGCATTGCAGCGCAAGGAGTCACGCGGCCTGCACTACAACGTGGATTATCCGGATATGCAGCCAGACTCCAAGCCGACGGTGCTGACCCCGGAGCGGGACTGATACTGCACCAGTGATGAGCCAAGGGAGATACGCAACCTGCATCCCGGACTACCGGACATGCAATCAGACTCCAAACCCACGGTGCTGACCCCGGAGCGGGAGTAATCACCCGCTAGCCGTCACCCAGATGACCTCGCCCCGGCGGGGTCATTTGCTATGAGGGAGAAGGGGAGAAACAGACGGGACGATTAACGGGCGGGTAGCGTTAGTTTGATGGCGCGGGCCAGCGCCCTGTAATGCTCCGGCGCGAGCGCGTCGGAGAAGAGCCAGAGACGGGCATAGAGCCCATCCCTTGCCACCAGTTGCAACCAGAGTGCCCCTGGCAGGATGCGGCTGCGCGCCCCCAGCTGATAGCGATAACCCTGCCACTCCAGCCACTGCCCATCCCACGCCAGCAAACCGGCACTGCGACGGGTGCTGCGCCAGGTCAGCCAGCCCCCTATCAGCCAGCAGGGCAACCACAGAGCCCACTGCCAGCCATGGATCAGACTGGCAACCGGCCACCACAACAGCAAAAACAGGATCAGCAGCAGAACGCGCTGCTGCCGGGAAGGCATGACGGGCATGACCACCCGCATCAGGGATCAGCTCAAGCTGTCGTGGCGCGCCTGATTGCGCTCCAGGATCAGCGGGATCATGGCGGCAAAGGCGGGGTCAGCCGGAACGCCGTGGCCCATGCACCACTTGAACAGGTCAGGGTCATCGCTCTCCAGCAGACGGATGAAGGTCTGCTGCTGCTCATCGTTCAGGCTGTCGAACTCGTGTTCAAAGAACGGCATAAAGATCACATCCAGCTCGAGCATGCCACGACGGCAGGCCCACTTCAGGCGGGATTTTTCAATTGGGCTCAACATGGAACTCTCCTTACAAAGACCCGGGGATGGTAACAGCTGGATTTTCCGGCTGACAAACATTCCTTACGTCTTTACCATGCAGGTCACATACTTTCTGTCTCTGGAATACCATCGTGAGCCTGCAAACGCCTGTTTTTCCTGCCGAGCCAACCCTTTTCCCCCTGACCGATCTCGCCATCACCAGCCTGACCGGTGCGGATCGCGTCAAGTATCTGCAAGGCCAGGTCACCTGCGACGTCACTGCCCTGCAACCGGGCCAAAGCACGCTGGGCGGCCACTGCGATGCCAAGGGCAAGCTGTGGAGCGACTTCCGTCTGCTCTGCCTGAACGATCGACTGCTGCTGCTGACCAAGCCCTCCGTGCTGGCGCGTCAGTTGCCCGAGCTCAAGAAGTTTGCGGTATTTGCCAAGGTCGAGATAGGCGAGAATCATGGCCAGGCAGTCGGCGTGGCCGGTCAGGGTTCGGATGGCTGGATCGCCACCCGCTTCGGCCTGACCGAGAGCGGGCTCATCGAGGGCGGCATGGCGGTACGGGTCGAAGCGGATCGCTGGCTGCTGGTGAGCGAGCAGCCGCTGGTGCTGGATCTGCCTGCCGGCAGCGAATCACTCTGGTGGGGACTGGATATCAAGGCTGGCATCCCCCATCTGGAAGCCGTGCATCAGGGGGAGTACATACCCCAGATGTTGAACCTGCAGGCGCTGGATGGCATCAGCTTCACCAAGGGCTGCTACATGGGGCAGGAGACAGTCGCCCGCGCCAAGTATCGCGGTGCCAACAACCGTGCCCTGTTCGTGCTGGCCGGCACCGCCAGCGAGCCCGTCGCCTGTGGCGATGCCCTGGAGATCCAGCTCGGTGACAACTGGCGGCGCAGCGGCATGGTGCTCAACGTCTGGCAACAGGCTGGTCAGGTGTGGATCACGGCCGTGCTGCCCAAGGATACAGAGACCGATGCCCGTTTTCGTTTCAAGCAGGAGGAGGCCTCCAGCCTCGCTCTGCAAGCCCTGCCCTACTCGCTGACCGAGTGAGGTCAGCTAACGAGGCACCCGCGCCAGCAGTGCTTCTTTAAGCCAGCGCCCCGCCTGCCCGAGCGGGCGGGCGCGATGCCACTGCAACTCCAGCTCCAGTTCGGCCTTGGCGATGAAATCGGGGTTGAGCACCACCACCTCCCCCCGCGCCAGCGGCCGATGCAGCAGAAAATCGGGGATCGCCGCCCACCCCAGCCCTAATTTGACCAGCTCCAGAATGCCCAGATCTCCCTCCACCCACCACACCTGCGCCGAGAGGCGGAAGCGGTGGCGCTCCGTGCCCTCCCGTCGCCCCGTCACCATCAGCTGACGGGCTCCTTGCAGATCGCTCTCTCGCAGCGGCGTCCTGTGGGCCAGCGGATGATCGGGGGAGACCACCAGCGGCATACCGACGGAGCCCAGCGAACGGGAGGCTATCTCCCGCTCCGGCTGCTCCTTCTGGTAACTGATGCCAAGCTGGGCCCGACCGCTCTTGAGCAGTTCGGTCACATCCTCCATCAGGGGAAACAGCAGCTCCAGTTCGACGCCAGGGTAACGGGTGGCGAACTCCTCCAGCAGGGAGCCGAGCCAGGGCAGGTGGGAATCATCGTCGATGGCCAGGGTGAGTCGCGACTCTATGCCTGCGGCCAGCTCCCCGGCGATCGCCTGCAATCGCTCGCTTTGGGCCAGCAAGATGCAGGCTTCCTGGTGGATGCGGGTGCCCGCCTCCGTCAGCACGGGATAGCGGGCCGAGCGATCAAACAGCTCCAGACCGAGATCTATCTCCAGGTTGGCGATGGCGGTGCTGACCACGGACTGCGCCTTGCCCAGCTTGCGAGCCGCCGCCGAGAAGGAGCCGGTCTCTGCCGCCGCCAGCAGCGCCTTGAGTTGTTCCAGCGAGGGGTTCATCCGGTTGCTCCTGTCATGACTTGGCCGCACGCCAATCCATCTATTTTAGCGATAGATACCAACGTGAACCTATCAGAAATTCGCGATAAATTGGCCGTCATAGACACTCAGACACAGATAGATAGAGAGACAGACCATGCGTAATACCCGTGACCGCCTGCGCCATGCCATTGGCTTCGAACTGATTGGCCTGCTGATCGCCGCCCCCCTGGCAAGCTGGATCACTGGCGTAGGACTCAACCATATGGGGCCGCTGGCGTTGTTCTTCTCGGTGCTCGCCACCGTCTGGAACTACGTCTACAACATCGGCGTGGACAAACTGCTGCTCAAGTATCAGGGTCACACCCACAAGACGCTGTGGCAGCGGGTATGGCATGCCATGGGCTTTGAAGGAGGCCTGCTGTTTGTCGCCCTGCCGGTGATGGCCTGGTGGCTCGAGATCAGCATGCTGGAGGCGCTGGTGCTGGATCTGGGCTTCGTGCTGTTCTACCTGGTCTACGCCTTCATCTACAACTGGAGCTATGACAAGGTGTTCCCGATACCGGGTCAGGTGCAGCAGAACGCACTGGGTTAGGAGACAGGAAAACAGGGCAGGAATAACGAGGCACCATCATGCGACTGGCATGATGGTGCTGGAGGAAGGCAAGCCAGTCGGGCCTGCCGCAGCGTTCAGGCTTGCGCCTTCAGCTCTTCGGTCGGGGCATCCGCCTCTGCCGACTCCTGGGTCAACATGGCCTCAAGGTCGCTCTGGTACTGATTCAGCAGGCGCTGGGCCGCCACCATGTCACCCTTGTGCAGACGCTCGAACAGATGGTGTTGCACCACGCCGTTGAGATACTCCACCGTGACGGGTTGCTCCAGGGCAGCCAGCAGCTCCTCTTTTTCCAGTTCGGCATTGATTTCATCGGCACTGGTACGCAGCAGACCGGCCAGTTGTACCAACATACGGCGCTCACCTTCGCGCAACAGGCTCAACATACGGTTTCTCTGCTGCTCATTCTGTTGGGTCATACATTTCCTTACGTCGAGTGGGAACAAGCCCGCTCATTCTGCCCTGTCCCTTTGATAGCGTCTATCTCATGCCCCCCACTTATTTTCATGTCGAGCCGATAAAGGCCGCCAGATGCTATTTGCCCCGTCGCTAGGTATAGTAGCCACTGGTTTACGGGCGCCTGGCCGCCCAGCACGGACGAGATATTTCACCATGACAGATGCCATTCTGGTGCTATGCACCTGTCCGGATGAGGCCAGTGCCGACCTCATCAGCGAACAACTGCTGAACCAGCGGCTGGCGGCCTGCATCAATCAACTGCCCGGTCTTACCTCCGTCTATCGCTGGCAGGGGAAGATCGAGCGGGCACGGGAGATCCAGCTCATCATCAAGTCGCGGTCCTCCCTGTTCGAACCCTTGCGCCAATGCATTCTCAGCCATCACCCCTATGAGGTGCCGGAGATCCTGGCACTCCCGACAAGCCAGGGCCATCAGCCCTATCTCGACTGGTTAACACAGGAAACCTCATGACGCTGTCTCGCCTGCTCTCCCCCCTGCTTGTGCTCTCCGCCCTGCTGCTGTCCACCCTGAGTGCGACGCCGGTTCAGGCCGGCAGTGACAGTCTGCTGAGTGCTCTCGGCATCGAGGCCAACGCCCAACCCAAGTTTCTGAAAGTCGACGACGCCTTCGTGCTTGAGAGTGAACAGCAGGGCAAGCAGTTGCTGCTGACCCTGCGCATCGCCGATGACTACTACCTCTACCGCCACAGCTTCCGCTTCAAGGGCGAGAACCTCGCCTTCAGCGAACCCGTCTTGCCCGCAGGTGACGAGCATCAGGATGACTTCTTCGGCAAGACCCGGGTCTACTACCGGGAGGTGCAGATCCCCGTCACCCTGACCGAGGCGGGCCAGCAGGCCAGCCTCACCGTCAGCTATCAGGGCTGTACCGACGGCCTCTGCTACCCGCCCACCGACAAGCAGATTGCGGTGCAGCCCATGGTGGCCAGCACCGGCGATGTCGCGCAGGCCAGCATGGATGCAGCCGCCGACACCACGGCCAGCAGCCAGCAGGATCAGCTGGCCGCCGCCCTCGGCAGCCAGGGATTCTGGCTCAGCATAGCCGCCTTCTTTGCGCTGGGGCTCGGCCTCGCCTTCACTCCCTGCGTCTTCCCCATGTACCCCATACTGACCGGCATCATAGCCGGGGCGGGCCATCATCTTTCCACCCGTCGTGCCTTCCTGCTCTCCTTCGTCTATGTGCAGGGAATGGCGGTGACCTATACCCTGCTCGGGCTGGTAGTGGCGTCAGCGGGCCTGAAATTCCAGGCGGCGCTGCAGCACCCCTATGTACTGATCGGGCTCTCCGTCATGTTCGTGCTGCTGGCGCTCTCCATGTTCGGGCTCTACACCCTGCAACTGCCGAGCAGCCTGCAAACCCGGCTGTCCGGTCTCTCCAACCGCCAGCAGGGCGGCTCAGTGCTCGGGGTCGGCATCATGGGGATGATCTCCGGCCTGGTCTGCTCCCCCTGCACCACGGCCCCGCTCTCCGGCGCGCTCATCTACGTGGCCCAGAGCGGCGATCTCTGGCTCGGCGGCGCGGCCCTCTATGCCATGTCGCTGGGGATGGGGCTGCCGCTGCTGCTGCTTGGCACCTCGGGCGGCAAGCTGCTGCCCAGGGCCGGCGCCTGGATGGACGTGATCAAGCAACTCTTTGGTTTTGCGCTATTGGCGGTGCCCATACTGCTGCTGTCACGGCTGTGGAGCGATCAGACGGCCACCCTGGCCTGGCTGGGTTGGGGATTGGTGCTGTGCGGCTATCTCTATCACCACAACCAGCATCAGAGTCACTCGGTGGCCCGCAGCCTGCGCGGCTTCGTGCTGCTGCTGGCGATGATCAGCGCCGTGGTGGTGGGCAAGGACCTGCTGCTGCCCGAACCCGGCGTCAAGGCCAACGCCGACGTCCAGGCGCCCCAGTTCATCCGCATCAAGACGCTGGATGATCTCAAGATGCAGCTGGCCGCCGCCCGCGGCAAGCCGGTGCTGCTGGACCTCTATGCCGACTGGTGCGTTGCCTGCAAGGAGTTCGAGCACAAGACCTTCAGCGATCCCGCCGTGCGTGAGCGCTTCGGCCAGATGGTATTGTTGCAGGCGGACGTCACCGCCAACGACGATGCCGATGTGGAGCTGCTCAACGGCCTCAACGTGCTGGGGCTGCCGACCCTGATCTTCTTCGACCGTGCCGGCAACGAGGTGAGCGGCCAGCGGGTGACCGGCTTCATGGGCCCCGCCGAGTTTTTGGGTCAGCTCGACAAGTTGCGTTGAAGGCGGCAGGCCCGGTCTGACGCCAGGGCCCAACGGTTAACCGCTGATTTTTCTGGCAATCCCTTGTATATGACAGGCGCCGTGGCAGAATTTGCCCTTTCCCGTCTCGTTCGTCCGGAGTTTTGATGAAAAAGTGGTTCATCCCCCTGCTGGCCCTCTGGCTATATGGCTGTTACGCAGGCCCCGGTGAAGAGGCGATCCAGTCCCAGGTGACCGCCAAACTGCAGGCAGAGACAGATACCCATCTGTTCGAGATCAGCGACTTCACCCTTATCGACAAGGAGGAGCGCATGGAGGGTGTCTATCTGATCAAGGTGAGCTACCAGCTCCATTTCAAGAAAGGGCTGGATCAGTTGCGGGTGCAGCACGACGAGGACCTGGTCTATGACAGGGTCGGCCCCTTCCAGCAGGAGATGGGACTGATGGAGCTGGAGCGCAAATACGGCGAGTTCGAAGCGGGCCAGGTGCTGCCACAGCAGGCCGACGTCTGGATGATAAAAACCGAACAGGGCTGGCGCCTGGCCGAGCCCCCTCAGTAAACGCCGACCCACAGCTCCCGGCCAAGGCAACGCCTCTTCGACGGTTTTCTCTCTCCTTACAGCAGATCCTTCATCCGGTGCCACAGCATCCCGAGCGCCAGCAGGGGCGAGCGCAGCGCCGGGCCACCGGGGAAGGTCATGTGGGGCACGCTACTGAACAGATCGAACCCCCGGCTCTCCCCCTTGATCGCCTCGGCCACCAGCTTGGCCGCCATGTGCGTAGCGTTGAGGCCATGACCGGAATAGGCCTGGGCATAGAAGACGTTGGGATGATCCTGCAAGCGGCCAATCTGTGGCAGGCGGTTGGCCCCTATCCCTATCATGCCCCCCCACTGAAACTCGATGGCGGTGCCCGCCAGCTCAGGGAAGACCCGCAGCAGCTTGGGCAGCATGAACGCCTTTATGTCCTTGGGATCGCGCCCAGAGTAGTTGCAGGCCCCGCCAAACAGCAGGCGCCCGTCGGCGGAGAGACGATAGTAGTCGAGCGCCACGTTCTGATCGCACACCGCCATGTTTTGTGGCAGTAGCCGCTGGCGCAGCCGCTTCTCCAGCACTTCGGTGGCGAGAATATAGGAGCCGGCCGGCAGCACCCTACCCCCCAGTTCGGGATTGAGATCGTTGAGATAGGCGTTGCAGCCGATCACCAGATAATCGCTGCAGACCCGTCCGTGGGCCGTGGTGATCTGCACCCGCTTGCCATAATCGATATGCGCCACCCTGGACTGCTCGAACAGGGCAACCCCCAGGCTGGCGGCGGCACGCGCCTCGCCCAGCGCCAGGTTGAGGGGATGCAAGTGGCCCGACCCCATGTCGATCATGCCGCCAATATAGCGATCAGATCCCACTACTGAGTGGATCTCCTCCCGTGGCACCAGCGTGATCTCGTGCTGATAGCCAAGGCTGGCCAGATGCGCCGCCTCCTCTTCAAACCCGGCCAGATGACGCTGACGGGTCGCAAGATCGCAGTAGCCCCAGGTGAGGTCGCAGTCGATGTTGAAGTGTTCGATGCGCTCTCGCACCAGCTGGACCGCCTCCAGCCCCATCAGGTCCAGCTCGCGTGCCCCCTGCTCGCCGATCCAGCGGGTAAACTGGCCAGTGTCGTGGCCTATGCCACGAATGAGCTGGCCGCCGTTGCGGCCGGACGCCCCCCAGCCGATGCGATTGGCCTCCAGCAGGGCCACCTTGTAGCCCGCCTGTGCCAGGTTGATGGCGGTGTTGAGGCCGGTGAAGCCGCCACCTATGATGCAGACGTCGGCATTGAGCTCACCGCTGAGCTCGGGCCACTGCTGATTGTCATTGCGGGTGGCCGCGTAATAGGAGGCCACGTGTTCCTGATGTCCGTTGTGCTTTCCTGCCTGCATACTCAGCGTCCTGCCTTGGTAGCCATGCGTTTACTAAAATAAACAACCTGTCATCGATAATACCCAGCCCCCCGCCACCAATCCAGCCTCCGTGGATCACAGAAATGCAAAAGGCGTCCCAAAGGACACCTTTTGCTGCATTCGTGGCTTGAGGCAGGCCATCGACAGACTCATTTCCCCGGATACCGCAGGGATCTTTGCTGCGATCAGGGTCTGATACTGGCCCCCACAAACACGAAAGGCGCCCCGAGGGGCGCCTTTGCAGCAATCAAAATACGGTAACGAATTACAGTACGTTGATGGCGTTCAAGTCGGAGAAGGCTTTCTCCAGACGGGCGATCATGGAAGTCTGACCGGCACGCAGCCATACGCGCGGATCGTAGAACTTCTTGTTCGGCTTGTCAGCGCCTTCCGGGTTGCCCAGCTGACCTTGCAGGTAAGCTTCGTTGGTCTTGTAGAAGTGCAGCAGACCTTCCCAAGTAGCCCACTGGGTGTCGGTGTCGATGTTCATCTTCACGACGCCGTAGGAGATGGACTCGCGGATCTCTTCCAGAGTGGAACCTGAACCACCGTGGAACACGAAGTCCAGGGACTTGGCAGGCAGACCGAACTTCTCGGAAACGAACTTCTGGGAAGCGTCCAGGATGGACGGGGTCAGCTTGACGTTACCCGGCTTGTAAACACCGTGCACGTTGCCGAAGGAGGCAGCGATGGTGAAACGCGGGCTGATCTTGGACAGACGCTCATAGGCATAAGCCACGTCTTCCGGCTGGGTGTACAGGGCGGATTGGTCCATGTGGCTGTTGTCCACACCGTCTTCTTCGCCACCGGTGCAACCCAGTTCCAGCTCCAGAGTCATGTTCATCTTGGCCATGCGGGTCAGGTACTCGCAGCAGATGTCGATGTTCTCTTCCAGAGACTCTTCGGACAGATCCAGCATGTGGGAGGAGAACAGCGGCTTGCCGGTTTCAGCAAAGTGCTTCTCGCCCGCTTCCAGCAGACCGTCGATCCACGGCAGCAGCTTCTTGGCAGCGTGGTCGGTGTGCAGGATAACCGGGATGCCATAGGCTTCGGCAACGGCGTGAACGTGCTTGGCACCGGAGATGGCACCCAGGATGGCGGCTTTCTGGCCTTCCAGCTTCAGACCCTTGCCGGCGGTGAATACGGCACCACCGTTGGAGAACTGAACGATAACCGGCGCTTTGACCTTGGCGGCAGCTTCCAGCACGGCGTTAACGGAGTCGGTACCAACGCAGTTGACGGCCGGCAGAGCGAAGCCGTTCTCTTTGGCGATGGCGAATACTTTCTGAACGTCATCACCAGTGATCACGCCGGGTTTTACGAAGTCGAAAATTTTCTTAGACATGTTTAATCGTCCTGTTCTCGTATGCCGTTAATAAAAAATGGGGGGTTCATCATGAACCGGCACAGCGGCCACATGATAAACGAAACGGGAGGCTTTTGCCCCCCGTCTCGGGTCAATTAGGCTTTGGCGCGCTGTTCCAGCATCGCAACAGCCGGCAGTACCTTGCCTTCTACAAACTCCAGGAAGGCGCCGCCGCCGGTGGAGATGTAGGAGACTTTGTCGGCGATGCCGAACTTGTCGATGGCGGCCAGGGTGTCACCACCGCCAGCGATGGAGAAGGCCGGAGAAGCAGCGATGGCTTCGGCGATCACCTTGGTGCCTGCGGAGAACTGGTCGAACTCGAACACGCCGACCGGGCCGTTCCACAGAATGGTCTTGGCGTTCATGATGATGTCGGCCAGGGCCTTGGCAGAGTCAGGGCCGATGTCGAAGATCATGTCGCCGTCGGTCACGTCAGAGACGGACTTGATGGTGGCCGGAGTGGACTCGGAGAACTCGGTACCCACGACCACGTCTGTGGTGACCGGAATGTTGGTCTCGGCGGCCAGTTTCTTGGCGGTGTCGAGCAGGTCGTGTTCACACAGGGACTTGCCGACGTTGTGACCGGCAGCTGCGATGAAGGTGTTGGCGATGCCACCACCGACCACCAGCTGGTCAGCGATCTTGGAGAGGGATTCCAGTACGGTCAGCTTGGTGGAGACCTTGGAGCCGCCCACGATGGCAACCATCGGACGCTCGGGCTTGAGCATGGCTTTGCCCAGGGCTTCCAGTTCACCGGCCAGCAGGGGGCCTGCACAGGCGATCGGGGCAAATTGAGCAACACCGTAGGTAGAACCTTCGGCGCGGTGAGCAGTACCGAATGCATCCATTACAAAGACGTCACACAGGGCGGCGTATTTTTTGGCCAGCTCTTCGGTGTTTTTCTTCTCGCCTTTGTTGAAACGGCAGTTTTCCAGCACAACCAGCTCACCGGCGGCAACATCTACGCCATCCAGGTAATCCTTGGCCAGGCGGACCGGGCAGGACAGAGCGTCTTTCAGATAGTTGACAACCGGAGCCAGGGAGAACTCTTCGTTGTATTCACCCTCGGTCGGGCGACCCAGGTGGGAGGTGATCATCAGCTTGGCGCCCTTTTCCAGAGCCAGCTTGATGGTCGGCAGCGTCGCCACGATACGTGCGTCGGAAGTGACCTTGCCGTCTTTTACCGGTACGTTCAGGTCAGCACGGATCAGAACGCGTTTACCCGCCAGATCCAGGTCGGTCATCTTGATAACAGACATATTCAGTCCTCTATATTTTCAGGTAATGTTAAAAACAGTAACCTTGCGCCCGTTCAGGCTCTCAGCCTGCGGCCATCATGGCCCGGGTGGTATCCAGCATACGGTTGGCGAAGCCCCATTCGTTATCGCACCACATCAACATCTTGACGAGGTTGGCATCGCTGACCCGGGTCTGGGTACCATCAATGATGCAGGAGTGTGCATCATGATTGAAGTCTACGGAGACCAATGGCTCTTCCGTGTAATCCAGAATACCGCTTAATGTACCTCTGGACGCCCGTTGCAGGGCTTGATTTACGTCAGTAACCGTCACTTTTTTACGAACAGTAATACTGAGATCCATTGCGGTTACGTTGATGGTCGGCACCCGTACCGCGATCGCCTCAAACTTGCCGGCGAAGTGGGGGAGGATTCGCTCCAACCCCTTTGCCAGCTTGGTATCCACCGGAATGATGGACTGGCTGGCAGCACGGGTTCGACGCAAGTCGCTGTGGTAGGCATCGATGACTTGCTGATCATGCATGGCCGAATGAATTGTCGTAATAGTACCACAATTTATCTCGAATTCTCGATGCAATGTTTCGATGACGGGCACCACGCAGTTGGTGGTACAGGAGGCGTTGGAGACGATCCGCTCCCTTCCCGTCAGCACCTGATGGTTCACCCCGTAGACTATGGTCGCATCTACATCCGCATCCGCCGGATGGGAAAACAATACCTTGCCCGCCCCCGCTCCCAGGTGGCGCTCGGCATCGGCCCGCGAGCCGAATACCCCGGTGCAGTCCAGCACCACATCCACCCCCAGCGCCCGCCATGGCAGCTTGGCGGGATCCCGCTCGGCGAACAGGGAGATGAGATCCTCCCCCACCAGCATGCTGCTGCCGGCCAGCTGCACCGGATACCGGAAGCGGCCGTGGCTGGTGTCGAAACGGGTGAGGTGCACCATGGCTTCGGGCGCCGCCAGTTCGTTGATGGCAACTATCTTGATGCTCTGATCGCGCCCGCTTTCATAGAGGGCGCGCAACACGTTGCGGCCGATCCGCCCGTAACCATTGATGGCAATCTTGATCATGGAAAAAGTGTGTCCTTAGCGACGGCAAAGAGGGCAGATGGATGGCTCACGACAGCAGGGCATCCTGGAATACGCCACGGGCCAGCAGTGCGGCCCCGAATACCCCGGCGCTATCCCCCAGGGCTGGAGCAATAATGGGGGTGGCGAAGCGGGGATTAAAGAGGAAGGGCAAAATTGTCTGCCGCCCGGCGCTGTAGAGACTCTGCACGTTGCCGACCCCGCCGCCGATGACGATCACATCCGGATCCAGAATGTTGACCACGTTGGCCAGCGCCTGACCAAACAACAGGTGCAGTCTGTCTATGGTGAGCTTGGCCACGTGATCATGGGCGCTGGCCGCCGTAATCTGGGCCAGCGACAGATGACGCTTGGCCTTGGCCTGATACCAGGCTTCCAGCGCGGGGCCGCTGATGAAGGTCTCGACGCAGCCGCGCTTGCCGCAGTAGCACTCGGGCCCATCGGGGGAGAGCACGTTGTGGCCCCACTCCCCGGCGATACCGTGGTGACCGTTGAGGATCTGGCCATTGATGACGATGCCGGAGCCAACCCCGGTGCCCATTATGATGCCGAACACCACCTTGGCATCCGGGTGGTGCTGACGCACCGCCCCGAGATGGGTCTCCGCCAGGGCGAAGCAGTTGGCGTCGTTGGCAATCAGCACAGGCACACCCAGCTTGCGCTCCAGATCTTCCTTGAACGGCTTGCCGTTGAGCTCTGTGGTGTTGCAGTTCTTCATCAGCCCGGTCTGGGGATCCCGCGCCCCCGGCGTCCCCATGCCCAGCACGCTCGGCCGCTGCCCCAGCCTGGTGGCGCACTCGTCCACCAGTTTGGCAATCTGGCCGATCATGTGCTGATAGCCGCCCTGGCGCTCGGTGGGGATGCGATGGCGCAGCAGCACCTCGTCACCATCGAGCACCACGCATTCACACTTGGTACCACCGAGATCTATGCCCCAATCCAGTGACTTCTTGCTCATCTTGCCTCCTGCCATGACCAAGGATTCTGCCGCGAGGACGCTACGTTTCCGCCTCAGCTGCGACCGCTCATCTTGCTCTTCATTTACCCGCGAGTGTGGCGCAGTGTAACCCGAGCCGGGGCCGGGATGCAGCCCCAAACCACGGCAGCCCGGATAACAAAACGGGGCCCGCAGGCCCCGCTCTCATTGTGCTTTTTACCGGTCTCAGCGACCGTGGTACTGAGCCGACAGCTCGTGCACCGCATTGACGAAGACGCCTGCGTGCTCGGGATCCACGTCCTGATGGATGCCGTGACCCAGGTTGAAAACGTGACCGTTACCGCTGCCAAAGCCCGCCAGTATGGTGGCGACCTCTTCGCGGATGCGCGCTGGCGCAGCGTAGAGCATGGAGGGATCCATGTTGCCCTGCAGTGCCACCTTGTCACCGACCCGGCGCTTGGCATCCGCGATGTCTATGGTCCAGTCCAGCCCCAGCGCATCGCAACCCGTGGCGGCGATCTGCTCCAGCCACTGACCGCCGTTCTTGGTGAACAGGGTGACCGGCACACGGCGCCCCTCATTTTCACGGATCAGGCCATCGACGATCTTGTGCATGTACTGCAGGGAGAAGTCGCGGTAATCCCGTGGGGTCAGCACGCCGCCCCAGGTGTCGAACACCATGACCGACTGGGCACCCGCCTTGATCTGGGCGTTGAGATAGGCGATCACGCTGTCGGCCAGCTTGTCGAGCAGCAGGTGCAGTGTCATGGGCTCTGCATACATCATCTGCTTGATCTTGGTGAACGCCTTGGAGCTGCCGCCCTCCACCATGTAGGTGGCCAGAGTCCAGGGGCTGCCGGAGAAGCCGATCAGCGGCACCTCGCCCTTCAGCTCGCGGCGAATGGTGCGCACCGCGTTCATCACGTAACCCAGCTCGTCTTCCGGATCCGGGATGGGCAGCGCCTGCACGTCGGCCATGGATTTGATGGGGCGCTCGAAGCGGGGGCCTTCGCCGTGTTCGAAGTAGAGACCCAGCCCCATGGCATCGGGCACGGTCAGGATGTCGGAGAAGAGGATGGCGGCATCGAGCGGATAGCGGCGCAGCGGCTGCAGGGTGACTTCACAGGCCAGCTCGGCGTTGCGGCACAAGGACATGAAGTCCCCCGCGACGGCGCGGGTCGCCTTGTATTCCGGCAGATAACGGCCAGCCTGGCGCATCATCCATACCGGGGTCATGTCCACTTCCTGACGCAGCAGGGCACGCAGGTATCGATCGTTCTTCAGCTCTTTCATCCCAGTTCCTGAGTTCATATCCAGCATAAAATGGCGGATATGATACCACTTTGTGCGCGGCGGCGGGCGGCACAAACGCGCCGCAGGGCCGCCGGAGTGCAAAGATGTGAAGGGGCGCAAACAAGCGCCCCGTTTTTACCCTGATGCCAAGCTCAACCCGACCTCAGCCAGCCTCGCCCAGACTCTGCTCGATCAAGCGCCGCGCTATGGTGCCGTGCGGGGGCAGCCGTGGCAGCCGGTCTGCCTCGAAGAAGTCGGCGGCCACCAGCTCTTCATCCTGCACCCGGATCTCGCCGCTCTCGTAGTCGGCGGTGAAACCCATCATCAGGCTGTGGGGGAATGGCCAGGGCTGGCTCGCCACGTAGCGCACGTTGCGCACCCGGATGCCGCTCTCCTCGAACACCTCCCGCGCCACGCACTGCTCGAGATTCTCACCCGCCTCCACGAAGCCTGCCAGCACGGTGTACATGGGATCGTCCGCCTGATAGTGACGGCGATGGGCCGCCAGCAGGATCGCCGGCCCCTTGCGTACCGCCACTATGATGCAGGGGGAGATGCGCGGGTAGACGACGTGGCCCTGCCGGCACATCTGTGCCCACTCCCCGCTCTTGGGCGCCATGAGGGCGCCACACTCGCCGCAGAAGCGATGGCTGCGGCGGAAGGTGGCCAGCTGCCAGGCACGGCCCCCAAGGCGAAAACCCTCTTCATCGCCAGCCATCATCAGCTGGCGCAACGGCATGAGCCGACCTGGGTCGGCCTCGGTCCCCAGATCCAGCAGATAACAGGGCAGGCTGTCCCACTCATCAAAATGCTCAAAGGTGGCGGATTGCAGATGGGCGGGCAAGCTGGCGCGGGGGCCTTGTGGAATGCGCCCCTGTTCATCCAGCAGGACGAGGTGATCGCCCCCCAGCACGAACCAGCGGGCCTGTTCGGTTAATGGCATCAGATGAACACTCTTGTTGCGATGTCAGATGAGAATGGCTTGCCCGGCATGATGCACCGGACGCGGCCCGGTGAAAAGTGACGAGTCGCGACCATATTACGACCGCGCGGGCCCGCTGGCGACCCCAAGATGGCAGCCCAAAGGGCAAGGTAGTGCCAATAGAAAGGCCGCCCGCAGGCGGCCTCGATTTTGGGGCTCTCAATGCCGATCAGGCATCGCCCATCGCCAGCAGGGAGGCGTTGCCACCCACCGCAGTGGTGTTGATGGTGCGGGTCTTCTCGGTCACAAAGCGGCTCAGATAATGAGGGCCGCCCGCCTTGGGGCCTGTGCCGGAGAGGCCCTGCCCACCGAACGGCTGCACCCCGACCATGGCGCCTATCTGGTTGCGGTTGATGTAGACGTTGCCCACGTTGATGCGGCTGGCCAGCTCCTCGGCATGGGATTCGTTGCGGCTGTGGATCCCCAGCGTCAGGCCGTAGCCGGTGCCGTTGATATCCGCGATCACAGTGTCCAGCTCCTTGGCGGCGTAGCGCACCACGTGCAGGATGGGGCCGAACTGCTCCTTCACCAGCTCGCGGATGGAGCCGATTTCCAGCGCGGTCGGCTGCACAAAGTGGCCCCCCAGGGTCACGGCTGGCATCGGCGCCTGAGCGATCAGACGTGAGCGCGGGATCATGTGCACCAGGTGCGCATCCAGCCCGGCCTTGGCCTCGGCATCGATGACCGGGCCCACATCGGTATTGTGTTCGGCCGGATTGCCCACTTTCAGCTCCTGCAGCGCACCGGTCAGGATCTCCAGCACCCGCGGTGCAATCTCCTCCTGCAGGTAGAGCACCCGCAGGGCGGAGCAGCGCTGACCGGCGCTCTGGAAGGCGGCGCTCACCACGTCGCGCACCACCTGCTCCGGCAGGGCGGTGGAGTCGACTATCATGGCGTTCTGGCCGCCCGTCTCGGCGATGAGCGGCAGTATGGCGCCATCACGCTGGGCCAGGGTCATGTTGATAAGCTTGGCGGTCTCGGTGGAGCCGGTGAAGCAGACGCCGCCGATGCGGGCATCCGCCGTCAGTTTGGCCCCCACGGTGGCGCCATCGCCCGGCAGCAGTTGCAGCACATCGCCCGGGATGCCGGCCTGGTGGGCCAGGGTCACCGCCAGATGGGCGATGAGACCGGTCTGCTCCGCCGGTTTGGCGATGACGGTGTTGCCGGTGGCCAGCGCCGCCGCGATTTGACCGAGGAAGATGGCCAGCGGGAAGTTCCATGGGCTGATACAGACGAACACGCCACGGCCCTGCAGGAACAGCTCGTTCTGCTCACCCGTGTAGCCGGGTAGCAGGGTCGCCTGCCCCATCAGGCCACGGGCCTGCACCGCGTAGTAGCGGCAAAAATCCACCGCCTCGCGCACCTCGTCGATACCGTCCTGCAGCAGCTTGCCCGCCTCGCGGGTACACAAGGAGATGAACTGCTCGCGATTCGCTTCCAGCAGATCCGCCAGCTTCTCCAGCGCGGCGGCGCGCTCGCTCACCGGGGTTTCGCGCCAGCGCGGGAAGGCAGCATGAGCCGAGGCAAGCGCCTGCTCCACCGCCTGCTCGTCGGCCCAGTGGATCTTGCCCACTAGCTGGCTCACATCCTGCGGGCTCAGCACGGTACGGGCCTCGCTGCGCTTGAGGGTCTCCCCATCGACTATGGGGCCGGCCAGCCACTGCTTGCTCTCCAGCTCCTTCAGCTTGGCGAAAAAGGGACGCTGGATGGAGACGATGTTCATGTTCACGCCGCTGGAGTTCTTGCGGTCGGTGAACAGGTTCACCGGCTGCGGAATGCGGTCATTGGCCAGGCTGCCATAGCGCTTCAGGGTGCGCAGCGGGTGCTCGGCCAGGCTGTCCACCGGGGTGTTGGGATCCACCAGCTTGTGGACGAAGGAGGTGTTGGCCCCGTTCTCCAGCAGGCGGCGCACCAGGTAGGGCAGCAGATCCTTGTGAGCACCGACTGGCGCATAGATGCGGCAGTGCAAGCCGGGACATTCGCTGAGCACAGCGTTGTGCAGCTCTTCCCCCATGCCGTGCAGGCGCTGGAACTCGAACTGGCGATCGCCGGCCATCTCCAGGATGCTGACCACGGTATTGGCGTTGTGGGTGGCAAACTGGGGCGAGATGAAGCCGCGGGTCGGCTCGCTCAGCAGGTAGCGGGCACAGGCGAGGTAGGAGATGTCGGTGCCCGCCTTGCGGGTAAACAGCGGGTAGCCGGGCAGACCGGCCTGCTGGGCATATTTCAGCTCGCTGTCCCAGTAGGCCCCTTTCACCAGCCGCACCGGGATCAGATCCCCCTGCTCGCGAGCCAGCCCCGTCAACCAGCAGAGCACCGGCAGGGCACGCTTGGAGTAGGCCTGCACCACCATGCCGAGCTTGCCCCAGCCACGGTTGGCCTCGGAGCGATAGAGCTGCTCGAACAGGTCCAGCGACAGCTCGAGACGGTCCATCTCCTCGGCATCTATGCTGATGGCCACGTCCTTGTCACGGGCCAGACGCACCAACCCCACCAGTCGCTCGCTCATCTCGCCGAGCACCCGTTCGCGGTTCGCCACGTCATAGCGCGGATGCAGCGCCGACAGCTTGATGGAGATGGACGGGGCCGGGCCGCCGTCGCTGATCCGCTCGTTGCCGACCGCCTCGATGGCGCGCTGGTAGTCGCCGAAATACTTGTCCGCATCGGCCAGGGTCAGGGCAGATTCCCCCAGCATGTCATAGGTGTGGGTGTAACCCTTCTCGCGGGACTTGCGGCTCGCCTTCAGGGCCTCCTTCATGTCGCGCCCCAGCACGAACTGCTTGCCCATGATCTTCATGGCGGCGTACATGGCGGAGCGCACCACAGGCTCACCCAGCTTGTTGACCATGCGGCCCAGCATGTTGGCCGGATTGCCGTCCAGCTTCTTGTCCAGCTTGATGATCTTGCCGGTCAGCATCAGGCCCCAGGTGGAGGCATTGACCAGGGTGGAGTCGCTCTTGCGAAAATGGGACGACCAGTTGGCACCGGAGAGCTTGTCCTTGATCAGGGCGTCGGCGGTCTCGGCATCCGGGATGCGCAGCAGCGCCTCCGCCAGGCACATCAGTATGATCCCCTCCTGGGTGTCCAGGCTGTACTCCTGCAGGAAGGCATCTATGCCATCGCCGGAGCCACTCTCCTTGCGTACCTTGGTCACCAGGGTACGGGCACGCTGGGTCACCCGTTCCAGCGAAGCGCCATCCCCCGGCAACATGGCAGATAGCTCCGCCAGATAGGCGTTTTCATCCACCACGTAATTCTGGGTGATGGCTTCGCGCAGGGCGGCCAGATCGGAGGGAAGGTAGTCAGCTGCAAGAACTTGAGTGGCTTTGAACATATGGGGTCTTCCTGTACGCCCGCAGGCTATATCGACGAAGGCGGCCGTGCCGCCGAAACGCCGACAATGTATACAATATCGCCCCATAGATGAAATGAAATTGTTGCCTGACATTAACAAATATCGCTGATTGGCTCATTTGGCGCGCGTTAAAGCCGGGAGCTGGCGAGGTAGGCAATTTCATCGCCTTATTTTGTATACAATTTTATGCGGAGCAAAAAAGAAGGGTCGCTATTGCGACCCTTCTTCATCCGACCGACAGAAACGGTCCGTTTGTACTGTATTCACCATGCTGATGGCAAGATGCCGCTCAGTTCATCCAGCGCTCGCCGCGGCTGCGACGACGGGGCTGAACATGGATAGCAGCATGCACATCAGTTCATCCAGCGTTCGCCACGGCTGCGACGACGGGGCAGCATGGGGAGCAGGATACCAAGCAGGATACCGCCGCCCACCATGGCACCACCGCGGATGAACCAGTCCATCTGCATGTCGTGCTCCTGATTGTCATAGCTCTGGGTCAGGGCGTCGTTCTGCTCCTTGAGGTTCCCCATCTCCTCGCTCTGGCTGGCGAGCTGGGCCTTCAGGCTGGCGATCTCCTTGCTCTGCTCGGCGATCTTGCCATCCTTCTCGGTGAAGCGTTGCTCGTTGTCACCGTTGAGGTTCTGCAGGCGAGCCTTGAGCTCCTCCAGCTCCTTCTGGACTTGGGGCAGCCGCTCGCGCAGGCTGATCTCGCCCTGCAGCTCGCTGTTCTTGATCCAGCCATCGCGGCCACGACCGTCCACCACCTGGGTGAAGCCGGCCTCGTTGTTCACCGCCTTTACTTCCAGCGGTTCACCAGCCTTGACGCTGCCGAGGATCCGGTACTGGGTACCCGGACCATTGTGGATAAAGGTAAAGATGTTGTCTGAGACATAACGGGTATCGGCCAGTGCCTGTTGGGCACACAAGCAGATCAGGATCCCGAGAAGGGCGCGCATGGTCGATCGATTCTCTTCATTTGGTTAGGTGACTGGCCGAATGTTAAGCCGCCAGCGGGTCAAAGGACAAGCAAAGAAAAACGCCTCCCCCCGAGCTGAGAGCTGGCTCGCAACTTGTCCCCTCCCCCACGCGACCATTCCAGACGCCGTAGGCTACTTCTGTTTCAGCGCCTTCACCTCGGCACGCAGGGCTCGCAGCTCCTGCAGCAGCAGATCCTGCTGGGCACTCTGGTGATGCCGCCACTTCTCCAGTTCGCCATCCCCCCGCCCCAGCTGCAGAAACAGGCTGGCCATGAAACCGCTGATGGCACCGAACAGACCGACCCCGAACAGGATCAGCAGGCTGGCGACGAAGCGCCCCTGCTCCGTCTTGGGCACCAGATCGCCGTAACCTACGGTAGATAGGGTCACCAGGGTCCACCAGAAGGCATCGTAAGGAGTTTGGATCTGGCTGCCGGGCTGACCCGATTCAATCAGATACATGACGCCCGAGCCCACCCCCAGCAGCAGGAAGAACAGGAACAGTATCCCCGAGAGGGTGGTCTCGTTGCGCTCGCGACGGAACATGCCAAGCAGATCCGGCTGATCCCGCAACAGCTGATAAACACGCCACAGCTGGATCAATCGCGCCCAGCGCAGCTGTTCCACCATGGGCAGGCTGCCCGGCAGATAGAACCAGTTCGCCTTGAAGAAGGCCAGCTTGTCGCGGGCCCGCACCCAGCCATAGGCGAAGTGGGCGAGGAAGAAGTAGCAGATCAGACTGTCGACGTCATAGAAGAGCTGCAGGGTCTGGGGGGTCCAGTCCGAATGGCCCCACCAGCGGGCGCAAACCAGCGCAACGGAGATCACCGACAGAAACGCCATCAGCAGATCCATGGCGCGCAGGTGAGTTAAGTGATGTCGCATACACTTTCCTACTTTAGGCACGGTGCGAATTAATAAAAAAGAAGATAATGCCGATAGTCCTGAGGACAAAGGAAAACCGGCCATTAAAAGGAGAAATATTATGCAGTTAAACCCGCTGGAGCGGCGAATGAGCAATATCCGGCTGGTACCCAAAGTGGTACTGCTCATGGTGTTCAGTACTGTTTTGTTGCTGATCAAACTCTGGTTCGACGCCAGCAATCTGGAAACCACCCTGCTGAGCGAGGGCATAGATGCCGACAAGGCCAATGCCATTGCCGATCGCCTGCTCTGGACCGGGGTGATGGAAACCGCCGTGATGGGGGTCATCTTCGTGGTGCTGCTGCTGACTGGCTCCCGCCTCATGGTCAAGCAGGTGCACTATCTGGTAGGCCTGCTCGAACGCTTCGCCCGCAAGGATCTGAGCCACAAGGTGCTGCTCAAGTCCCGCGACGAGTTCGGTGACATCGCCAAGGCGGTGGCCCACTCCCAGGAGAATCTCAAGCAGGTATTCGGCACCCAGCGCGTCGCCTGCAAGGAGCTCAACGACATCGCCTCCCAGGTCACCCTTTGCATGGAAGAGGCCAACGAGGCCATCAGCGAGGAGTTCACCCAGATAGAGCAGCTGGCCAGCGCCATGAGCCAGATGGTGGGCGCCATTCGCGAGGTGGCCGCTCATGCGGAGCAGGCTTCCCACGCCACCGCCGAAACCAGCCTGCTGGCCGAAGAGGGCAGCCGCTGCGTAGCGGCCACCGTCAGCACCATAGATACCCTCTCCGGCAACATCCAGCGCTCCTCCACCGTGGTCAATCAGGTGGAGCAGGGGGTCGAACAGATTGGATCCGTCGTGGATACCATTCGCGGCATCTCGGAGCAGACCAACCTGCTGGCCCTCAATGCCGCCATCGAGGCCGCCCGCGCCGGTGAGGCGGGTCGCGGCTTTGCCGTGGTGGCATCCGAGGTGCGCGAGCTGGCCAACCGGGCCCAGGCCGCCACCGTCGAGATCCAGAAGATGATCGAACAGTTGCAGGGCAATGCCCGCCAGGCCGCCGAACTGATGGCCAAGAGCGTACAGCAGGCCGACAAGGGGGTGGAGCAGGTGACCCAGGCCGGTGATCAGCTCGCCACCATAGTGCAGCGGGTACAGGGGGTGGCCGACATGAACCGCCAGATCGCCGCAGCCTCCGAGCAGCAGAGCTCGGTGGCCGAGGAGATGAGCGGCAACCTGGAGCAGGTCAAGCAGGTGGTGGAAGGATCCGTGGTCGTCCTGCGGGAGCTGCAGGAAGCCTCCGAGCTGGTGGAGCACCACAGCCAGACCCTGGATACCCATATCCAGGCTTTCAAGCTGGCCTGACGGGCATTACCTCGCAGACAGGACACAGGAGCGGATGGCGTACCACAGCCAGCCCTTGGATAGTACTCATCATTCAGGCCTTCAAGCTGGCCTGACGGGCGTCACCTCGCAGACAGGACACAGGAGCGGATGGCGCACCACACCACAGCCAGCCCCTGGATAGTACTGCCTTCAAACTGGCCTGAGACCGCGATTTGAGTAAACTGGAAGGCCCCGCGAGGGGCCTTTCTCATTCATGTCACGGCAAGGAGCCAGGATGCAGCAGCCACAAGATCACTCCCAACTTGAGATAAGCGACGACAAAGGGCGGCTAGACGTGCCCTTGATCCACCGATTTTTGTCCGAGGAGGCCTACTGGTGCCTCGGCATTCCGCTGGCGACGGTACAGAGAGCCATCAACCACTCCCTCTGTTTCGGCGGCTACGTCGCCGGTCAGCAGGTGGCCTTCGCCCGGGTCATCACGGACAGGGCCACCTTCGGCTATCTGGCGGATGTATTCGTGCTGCCCGCCCATCGCGGCCGGGGCCACAGCAAGGCGCTGGTGGCGGCCATTCTGGCTCACCCGCAATTGCAGGGGCTGCGCCGCCTCAGCCTGGCGACCTCGGATGCCCACGGCCTCTATGCCGGTTTTGGCTTCGAGCCGCCGCGCAAACCGGCCAGCCTGATGGAAAAGTACGATCCCGAGATTTATCTGCGCCCTTGAGTTCTGTCACGCAGGCGGCTCGTGGCCATGCAGCACGCCCCTGCGCTGTGACGCAGGGGCGTGACAGTGCCTGATGAGGGTGTCCGCGACTTGATTGTCCTTGGCGCAGGTCACTGAACCCCTTGGTCTAATTGACCTCTGTCGTACTGTGACGAGCCGCGCGACAGTGCTAGATTGGCTGCCAGCGTTTTCATTCACTCTGCAGACCCGTTAACCACAAGGACGGCAACCGTGGCCCAGCATTTTTCTTCTCTCTCCCTCCCCTCCTCTCTTGCGCCCTTGCTGCAGGATCAGGCCCAACGCCAGTGGCAACGGCTGATCGAGCTGGCGCCCGATTATGGCGCCCTGCCCGATGCGATTCGCCAGACCCTGCTGACCCTGCTTGGCCTCTCCGATTTTGTCTCCGATTCGCTCATCAAGCAGCCCGAACTGGTGACGCAGATCCTCGCCTCGGGGGATCTTGAGCGGTCAGAACGCTGGCCCGCCTATCAGCGCGATCTGACCGCTCTGCTCGCCGAGGTGGATGATGAAGAGGCGCTCAAGCGCACCCTGCGCCAGTTCCGCCGCAGCCGCATGCTGGTGATCGCCTGGCGCGAGCTGTTGGGGCACTCGGCGGTGGAAGAGAGCTTTATTCACCTCACCAAGCTGGCGGATGCTCTCATCTGCTCCGCCCGCGACTGGCTCTACACCAAACAGTGCAGCGAGCTGGGCACCCCCATGGACGGGGATGGCAACCCGCAGCCGCTGCTCATCCTCGGTATGGGCAAGCTCGGCGGCGGCGAGCTCAACTTTTCCTCGGATATCGACCTTATCTTCACCTTCCCCGAGAACGGCTACACGGTAGGCGGACGGCGCGAGCTCGCCAACCAGCCCTTCTTCATCAAGCTGGGGCAGCGGCTGATCAATGCGCTGCACCAACCCACCCAGGATGGTCAGGTGTTCCGGGTCGACATGCGGCTGCGCCCCTTCGGCGACGCGGGCCCGCTCGCCATCTCCTTTGCCGCCATGGAGGATTACTACCAGCACCACGGCCGCAACTGGGAGCGCTACGCCATGGTCAAGGCGCGGGTACTGGGGCCCCAGTGCGAGCACGCAGTTGAACTCGCCGAGATGCTGCGCCCCTTCGTGTTTCGCCGCTACATCGACTTCGGCGTCATCGACGGCCTGCGCCAGATGAAGGCGATGATAGCCGCCGAGGTGCGCCGCAAGGGGCTGGAGGGCAACATCAAGCTGGGGGCCGGCGGCATCCGCGAGGTGGAGTTTATCGCCCAGGCGCTGCAACTGATTCGCGGCGGTCGCGAGCCCGCCCTGCGGGTGCGTCATCTGCCGGAGGCGCTGGCCGCCATCGCTCAGTGCGGCGCCCTCGAATCCGCCCATTGCGACCGCTTGCTGACGGCCTACCGCTTCCTGCGCCGGGTCGAGAACATATTGCAGGAGATCGGCGATCAGCAGACCCAGACCCTGCCCACCGAGGAGCGGGATCGCCAGCGGCTGATCGCTGCTCTGGGTTTTGCCGACTGGGCTACCTTCATGGCTCATCTGGATGAGGAGATGGCCGCCGTCCATCAGGAGTTTGCCGCCGTTGTTGGCGAAGAGAAGGAGGCACCCGCCCATCTGGAACAGCTCTGGCTCGATCTCTGGCGCACCGAGCTCGATGCCGCCGAGCTGGAGAAATTGCTCATAGCGCAGGGCGTCCAGGATCCGGTTCCGCTCTGCGCCGCCCTGCTGCGTTTCAAGGAGGAGTACAAACGTCGTCAGGTGGGCCCGCAGGGGCGCATCGCCCTGGACTGGCTGATGCCTGAGCTGCTGCGGCTGGTGGTCGCCAGCGAGCAACCGGCCCGCCTGTTCGAGCGGGTGTGCGAGCTGCTGACCCGCATCTTCACCCGCAGCGCCTATCTGCAGCTGCTGGCGGAAAACCCGGGCGCCCTGCGCCAGCTGGTACGGCTGTGCGACGCCAGCCATCTGGTGAGCGAGCAGCTGGCCCGCTACCCGATTTTGCTGGACGAGCTGCTCGATCCCCAGCACCTCTACCACCCGACCCCGCTCGATCAGTACAAGCCCCAGCTGCGCCAGTTCCTGCTGCGCATCCCCGAAGAGGATGTGGAGCAGCAGATGGAGGCGCTGCGCCAGTTCAAGCAGGTGCAGCTCTTGCGTATCGTGGCGGCCGACATCGCCGGCGCCCTGCCGCTGATGAAGGTGAGCGACCACCTCACCTGGCTGGCGGAGGCGATCGCCGAAGAGGTGGTCAATCAGGCCTGGGCCCAGATGAGCGAACGCTACGGGGTGCCGCCCGAAGTGGCGGTGAGCGGCCAGCGCGGCTTCGCCGTGGTGGCCTACGGCAAGCTGGGCGGCATAGAACTGGGCTACGGCTCGGATCTGGATCTCGTCTTCCTGCACGGCGGCGATCCCAACAGCTACACCGACGGGCGCAAGCCCATCGACAGCCGCCAGTTCTACCTGCGCCTCGCCCAGCGGATCCTGCACCTGTTCAGCACCCGCACCCCATCCGGCATCCTCTACGAGATCGACATGCGGCTGCGCCCCTCCGGCGATTCGGGTCTGCTGGTCTCGTCCCTCTCGGCCTATGAGCAGTACCAGCAGCACGAGGCCTGGACCTGGGAGCATCAGGCGCTGGTGCGGGCCCGCCCCATCTACGGGGACGAAGCTGTCATCGCCGAGTTTGCCCGCATCCGCCGCGCCGTGCTGGCCAAGGAGCGGGATCTGCCGACGCTCGCCAAAGAGGTGCGCGAGATGCGCCACAAGATGCGGAATCACCTGCTCAAGGCCGGTGCCGGCGAGTTCGACCTCAAGCAGTCCCCAGGTGGCATGGTGGATATCGAATTCATCGCCCAATATCTGGTGCTGGCCCACGCCAGTGGCGAGCCAGAGCCCCTCACCCGCTGGTCCGATAATGTGCGCATCATTGATGAGTGCGTCATGGTGGGGGTACTGACCCTGGAGCAGGCGGAGGGGCTGAAACAGGCCTATCTGGAGATCCGCAACCGGGGCCATCGCCTCAACCTCTCGGAGATCTCCCGCAAGGTGGGTGACGACCAGTTGCAGCCCGAGCGCGGCCATGTGCTGGCGGTCTGGCAACGGCTGTTAGCGGAGTGAAGCAAGGCTTGGCCGGAGCAATGAAAAGGGCGCTTCAGCGCCCCTTTTCAATATGAATATCAGCCCCTGGCCCAGCTTTCCTTCATATAACACTCAATAGCGGTGAGCTGGATCCTGTTTCAGGCATGCCAACCTTGGCATCGTATGGCACTTTGCTGAATATAAGCAGAGATACCCTGTGTCTATGTCATCACCCTGTTTCTGGTCAGATATGACGGGGATGAATATCGACTCAACAGTGCCAGCCCCAGTCTCCATGCAGAGAGGAAAAAATGGATTTTTCAGAACAGCTACAGAGTCTCGCCAAAAAGATTGCTCAACAGTCATCTATGATCACCACTGAAGAAGCGACCAAGAACGCGTTTGTCATGCCATTTCTCAACCGTGTACTCGGTTATGATGTGTTTGATCCCACGGAAGTGATTCCGGAATTCACCGCAGATACGGGAATCAAAAAAGGGGAGAAAGTTGACTACGCCATTCTCAAAGATGGACAGGTGCAAATACTGGTTGAGTGCAAAAAATATAGTGAAAAGCTGTCAGCCAAGCACTCGGGTCAACTCTTTCGCTATTTTTCAGTCACCAATGCTCGGATCGGCATTCTGACCAATGGTGCACAATATGAGTTCTATACCGATCTTGATGCGCCAAACAAAATGGATGAAAAACCATTTTTAACGCTGGATCTGGAAGATATCGATGAACACATAGTGCCTGAGGTATTGAAGCTGACGAAGACCTCCTTCGATGTGGAATCTGTGGTCGATGCAGCAGGAGAGCTAAAATATCTCAGCCAGATCAAGAGACTGCTAGCCGAGCAGTTTGGCTCGCCAGAAGAGGATTTTGTTAAGTTCTTTGCATCACGGATCTATGACGGCGTACTTACCGCAAGGGTAAAACAGTCCTTTACCGATATCACCAAGAAGGCTCTTAGCCAATTCCTCAATGACAGCATCAATGCCAGATTGAAATCTGCGATTGGTAGCAGTGTCAGTGCCTCGGCCATTCAACCTGCATTTGATAGTGCCACATCAAGCGATAACAATGAGCCTGAGACGAATAATGAAGAAAAATCGAAGATAGATACCAGCATTGAGGAAGTAGAAGGCTTCAACGTCGTCAAAGCTATCCTGAGACAACAATTTGATGTAACCAGGATCGCGGCAAGAGACACCCAGAGTTATTTTGGCATCCTGCTCGACGATAATAACCGCAAGCCGCTTTGCCGGTTACATTTCAATTCGAAGCAGAAATATCTTGGATTATTTGATGCCGATAAAAAAGAAACCCGGCATCCCATCGGCTCAATCGATGAAATATTCACCTTTGCCGACCAGTTACTGACGGCCACTGCCGTCTACGAATAATCTTGGTTTGGGGGCGGATTAATTCCGCCCCCCTCAACCAAGTCTGCACCAGATGCTTATCGCCCTCCGGCAAGATCGATAAAGGTGCCGGTGGCGTAGGAGGCTTCATCCGACAGCAGCCAGGCAATGGCGGCAGCCACCTCGGCTGGTTGACCGCCCCGCTGTAGCGGGATCTGGCTTTTCACCCTCTCCACCCGGTCGGCTTCACCGCCGTCGGCATGCATCTCCGTGTAGATAAAACCCGGACGCACCCCGTTAACCCGGATCCCTTGCGCCGCCACCTCCAGCGACAAGCCTTTGGTCAGCACGTCTATGGCCCCCTTGGAGGCGGCATAGTCCACGTATTCACCCGCCGAGCCGAGACGAGCGGCAGCCGAGGAGACGTTGACGATGGCGCAGCCCTCCGTCATGCGTCGCACCGCCTCACGGCAGCAGAGAAAATAGCCGGTCACATTGGTGGTCAGGGTCTTGTTGATGCGCTCGGCGCTCATCTCCAGCACCTTCATCTGGGGCTGCAAGATACCGGCGTTGTTGACCAGATGAGTGATCACCCCGAGCCGCTCGTCCATCTCCTCGAACAGGCGCACCACCTCGGCCTCGACGCTGATATCCGCCTGCACCGCTATGCAGGCGACCGGATAGCGGGCCCGGATCTGCGCCACCAGCGCCTCGGCAGCCTGCCGATCACGCCGATAGTTGATGCAGAGGTGATAACCCTGCCCCGCCAGATGGCGGGCTGTGGCCGCCCCTATCCCCCGGCTGCCACCCGTGATCAGCACATTCCTGTTCATTGAACCTCCTTGTTCTTCACCCTGATTGTCGGTCTCCGATACTAGCCGATAGCGGGCAAGCCAGGATGCCGGTCAGGCAGTCACGCCATGATCCATCACCCGCGTCACCAGCATCCGGTTGAACTGCTGGTACTCAGCGGGGTTGATGGGATTTGGGTAGCTCAACACCCGTAGCGCATGACCTTGATAGTCAGGATGATAGGGCGGGTGCACATGAGCATAATCGTTGAGGCAAAAACCCAACCCCTGATAGAAACGCAAGCGGCGAATGGCAATTTCATCCTCTGGCGGATCGATCTCGAGAATGACGGTTTTTCCCGCCTGTTCGCAAAATTCGGCCAGCAGACGGCTGCCGTAGTTGCGGCCACGCAGCACCGGGTTGATGGCCAGATGTTCGATATAGATCTGCTCGCCGCAAGCCCACCAGAAGATGAAGCCGAGCAGCAGGCCGTCCTGATAAAAGATCTGGCAGTGATAGCGAGGATCCCGCATCTTCTGCGGCTGATGCTGTGACTGGCGCTGCTCGTAGCGGGGAAAACTCTCCCCATAGATCTGCCAGACCAGCGGCCACGCCGGATGGTTTACCTCTATAATCACGTCGCTTTCAATCATCAGAACTACCTCTCATTAATTTCTCGGAACGTTCATCTATACATGAAAAGTTCTACCGCATCATCCTCTGAACACATAACAACCAGGATCCCGGATTAACGCGCACCATCAGCTTGCGAAACAAACTGCAGCTGCCGGCCATCGGGCAGCAGCGCCAGTACGCTTTGAGCTGCCAGCTTCATCCCTGCCAGCTCGGTGGCCGGGCCGAAGTTGGCCACCAATCTTGTGCCATCGGCAAACTCGCTCTGCTGCACCTCTCCTCGCTTGTCGAGCCAGCGAAAACCGGTGAGCGGGTGGTTGTAGAGCCGCTGGTGCAGCGGGCGGAAGAAGGCATCGAGCCCCTTGAGGTAGGGAATGCGCGTACCGGCACTATCCAGACCGAGGTTGAGCAGGGGCGGCACGTTGTAGAGCTGCTGCAACAGTTCGGTGACCTGACGGCTCTCCTTGAACTTGAGGCTGTCCATCGTCCAGTGGTGGGTGGTCACTATGCTGTCGTGAAAGACGCTCTGGAACAGCGGTAGCCGAAGCGCCGGATCGAAGTAGAGCCCCTGATACTCGGGCTTGAGACGGCTCTGGCGAAAGAAGTAATCGGGCTGAAACTCGGGATGCCAGGCCCCCAGATAGTAGGGGGAGCGCTTGTTGCGGCGCATATCGGGATCCTGCCAGCCAAAACCGCTGGTCTGGGGGCCATGGGCAAAGGCCGCGGTGCGGTTGGCTACCGCCCCGCCCTCCTCGGAGCCCACCAGCACGCCCTGACGCTTGGCAATCCACGCCATCCCGGCCATCCGGTTTTGCGCATCCTGCGCCTGGGTGGTCGGCTTGGCCGGATCGAAGTCGTCAAACACCATGCCGGTCGCCGCCACATCGAGGAACCAGCTGTTGTAGTGGCTCGCCTGCTGCAACTTGGGCACTCGCTGCTCCATCACCGGGCGCACGCAGGCCTGATTGGTGTAGACGCCGCTGTTTTGAAAGCCGCTCTTGCGCCGGCCATTCTCCTGCATGATGCCGCAACGCAGATAGATATCTTGCCCCATCTGGGCGGTGAGCCAGCTCTGCTGGCGATTACCCTCCGGCAGCGCCGTATCGTAGGAGTCGTAAGGTGCGATGAGATAGCCCGCCTGTTTGGCAAGTTCAATCCCCTGTGGCGCGGCAAAGCCCGCCGTCCACTGGGGCAGCCCCAGCCAGAGTCTGGGAAGATCTGCCTGCTTGAGGGCCGCGATCATCTTGGCCGAGCTACCATCACCCCAGCTTTGCGGATCGTTAAGCGCAGCGCCCAGTTGCCTTGCCGCCAGCGCGCGCCGGGCGGTGAAATCGACCGGTTGCTGACCCGGATGGCGCAGCGCGAGCGCCTGAGCCACCCCGGCCAGCACCAGATTTTGCAGGTAGCGATTGCGGGCCAGATCGGGCGCTTGCAGCGCCGCTTTGCTCTCCCCCTTGAGCCAGTCGGCGGGGATCAGGCGGCGCAGCTCGGGCCAGCTCTTCACATCCTGCGGCACCAGCAGTCGCTCGCCCCAGAGGTAGAGGTGAGAGGCACCGATCAGCCGTTTGCCATCCGGCACCGCCGCCAGTTTGCTCTCAAGAGAGACCAGCTCGCCCCGCGCCTGCAACCAGCTGCGATAGGCCTTGGCCGCCGCCAGCCAGTCGTTGCCCGGCTGCAGCGATACCTCCACCTCATAGGGGTCAGCCTGATTAAGGCGATTGACGCTGTGGGTCGCCGTGAGGGCAATGCCATCTTGCTTCGGAGCAAAGGTGAGCCGGTTGTTGAAAGGGTTGGCAAAGAGGATCGCCAGCTGTTGCTCCCCATGATCCAGCCCGACCAGCGGCAAGGTCAGATTATCCGTGGTGTTGATCCCCTGATACTCCTCAACCAGCGCCTTGCGCCACGCAGTGTGAGTAGCCGGAATGCGAAATCCCTCGTGGATCGGCAGCATCAGTGCCTGTGCCCCTGCAGGAACCCGCGGCCATACCAGCTCGCCAGTGGTCGCGCGGCTCAGGGTGAGGATCAGGCGGTTGCCCTCAAGGCGGGCCAACGCCCGTACCTCGCCATCGGTACGGGTCAGCCAGCTGGCGCGCTCCCCCTCCTGCTGCAGGGCAGTGACCCGCTGGCGCGGGCCGGGGGAAGAGATGGCAAGGTGCTGGCCCGATGGCAGCACAGCCTCGGCCGCCAGAGTGGCGGGATCCAGCTCGATACGCCACTGCTCGTTGGCCAGGGTCAGCGCCTCCGCAGGCAGTGAGAGCAGGGAGAACAGCGGCGCCAACAGCAGCAGCGGGCGTATCCGGCTCGCTAATTCGGGAAGAAGAGTCATGGTCTGTGATTCCTGATAACACACGGGAATCGCCATTTCAGCAGATCGACAGCCTGCGATTGTCAGGCCAATGTCAGGATTGCGAGGACCTGACCATCACGACATTCATTAGTCCACTGGCCCTGCCTGACTGTGGCTCAGCTGCAACACCAGCTGACCACGCTGGCTGGTCTGCACCAGCGAGAGGGTGCGCCAGCTGTCGGGGGTAACGGCTGGCCACTTCACCGGCTCATCAGGCGCAATGCGGTGCCACCAGAGCAAGGAGTATTGCGGGCGGGCCAGCACCGCCTGATCGAGCCAGAGCGGCGTACAGGAAGCAGGGTTGGCGGGGGGATTGGCCACCGCTTGCGGCGAGCGAGAGAGCCAGTCCAGATCCTGCAGCGCAGGCAAAGGCAGCGCCACCTGCCAGTGCTTGCCCGCCACCGCCAACCGCAACTGATAGAGCCCGGCTGGCAAAGGCGTCGGCAGATCGGCCCCCACGACCCTGACCCCTTTATTCCCTTCCGTCTCCCAATGGGCACCTGCCAGCCGATTGCGGCCAGCAGGATCGATGAGTTCAGCGGCGCTGATGGGCCCCTCCCCGGTCAGCTGCACCCGATAGTCCCGCAGCAGCGGCGCATCGCGCTGGATCAGCTCAAGCCGCAGCTCGCTCACCCCATCAGGCAGAGTGAGGGGGAAATCCTTGCCGCAGTGCCGGGCACTTAGCGCAGCCAGCATTCCCTGCCAGCTACGACGCTCGGCATCGCTGTTGAGTGCGGGCCACGCCTGCTGCAAAGATTGCCAGGCGTGCCGGTTATCGCCTTGCAACAGCGCCAGGGTGGCCGGTTGCAGCGGGTCGACGTGCGCTGTTATCGCACTATTCTCCGTTGCCATCACGCTGCTTACGTTCAGAAGGCCTAGGTTAAGAAGGCCGCCGCTCAGAGCCAACATCAGCACAGCCAGCGTTGCGCGACTCACTGCGCCACCTCCAGCCGGTAGCCGATACCGCGCACCGTCTCGATGGCCAGCCCGGGCAACTTCTGGCGCAGTTGCAGAATATGGGTATCGACAGTACGGGTGGAGGGGAACGCCTGATAGCCCCACACCCGGTTGAGGATCTCCTCCCGACTCAGCACCCGCCCCGCCATTCGCACCAGCAGGGTGAGCAGGGCAAACTCGGTGGGGGTGAAGCTCACCTCCGCATCCTGCCAGCTTGCCTGCATCCGGGCGGGATGGAGCTGCAAGCCGCCCACCACCTGAGTGCCGTCCCCCAGCTGGCGCAGCTGGGCACGGATCCGCGCCAGCAGCTCGTCGTGGGAGAAGGGCTTGGTCAGGTAGTCGCGCGCACCCGCATCGAGCCCGGCAACCCGATCGCTCACCTCCACCCGGGCGGTCAGCACGATCACCGGCAACGCCTTGCGCGCCAGCCACTGGGGTAGCCAGTCGAGGGCATCCCCCTCCGGCATGGTGCGATCAAGCAGCACCAGATCTGCCACCAGCCACTGCTGCTCCGCCGCAGTCAGGGTGTCGCACCAGAGGCAACGATACCCCTCGCGGGTCAGATAGCGTTGCAGGTTCTCCGCCAACAGCGCCTCGTCTTCGACAAGCAAGATGGTCTTCATGATTCGATGTCGCTCCAGAGTTGGCAGGGCAGTGTCAGGGTGAAGGTAGTCGGTGGGCCGGATAGGGCGAGGCGCCCGCCAAGACGGCGCAGCAGATGGCGCACGATGGCAAGTCCCAGCCCCAGGCCGTCAGCACGGGCACCACGGCGCAGCAGAGTGGCGAGCCGGTAATTCGGCAGCTCGCCACCATCGCTGACTGCGAGAATCAACCGCCCCGCCTGCCAGCGGGCGCTGACCCGAACCGGCGCGCGGCCATGCTGGCTGGCATTGCGCAGCAGATTGTCGAGGGCGAGATCGAGCCAGTAGAAGGGGAGCGCCAGAGTCATCTCCCGCTCAAGGCAGAAGATGGCGCCATGCCGCTCGCAGGCCAGCGTGAGCCACTCGGCCAGGCTGACCGCCACCCGCTCATCCTCGAGAGTCTCTGCTGCCAGATAGTGGCGACTGGCCTGCGCCAGCTGATGCAGGCGGGCGACACTGCCCAGCAATTGTCCCACGCTCTGCTGGGCGGAAGGGGGCAGCCGGTCGAAATCGTGGCGCAACTCCTCACTGATGCCGGAAAGCGCCATGATGGGGGTACGCAGCTCGTGGGTCAGCATCTGCAACGCAACGCGCCGCTCCCGCAGCAGGCGCCAGCGCTGCCAGCTGGCCCACCCCAGCAGCAGGATGAAACCAAGCAAGCTGGCCAGCGCCAGCCACTGCCAATGCAGCGTGGGGCGCTCGTTGAAGCAGAGCACGCCGACCCGCTCCTGACAGGAGCCATCGACGCGGCTCTCCAGCATCACGCCGAGCCGCTCGGCCAGCGGTTGCCACTGCCCGGCGCCATAGCGACGCCACTGCCCATCGGCAAGCAGCCAGAGCTGGCCGGATTGCAGCAGCCAGCGTTCGCCCCGCAGCAGGACATCGAGGTTGTCATCATCGAGCTCGCCAAGCAGCCCCAACTGATCGCGCCGCTCCCGCACATGGAGCAGATCGTCGAGCTCCACAGTCGGATAACGAGCCAGCCAGCGGGCCGCGCTGGAGCCGCCCAGCGGATAGACGGGGTGAGCAACGAACCAGCTGGCCGAGGGCACAGGCCCCTCTTTGCAAAGTGCCCGCAGCAGCGGCAACCACTCGGCGGTCTAGCCGCTGTACCTTGTCAAGGGGCAGCATATGTTCCGGTGCCTGTTTGGCCAGCTCACCAGCCAGACTGTCCGCCAGCGGCCCGGCCAGCACGGGATACGCCATGCCGTAGCAGATCAGGGAGCAGAGCAGCAGGATCAGGCGCATGGGTTCAACTCGGCATGGCTCCGGATAGGGGAGGTGCAATAGATGGCAACGGCGCAATCGCGCGCATCGCCCCAAGAAAAAATGTCAGCGCCATTTTTCAATGGCACTGACATCCGGTCAACCGCTAACGGCATTGGCGCCGCTCTCGCCGGCGCATTTGAACCGTCACCTATTTGAACAGCCCCTTGAGCAGCTGATCCGCCACTCCCTTGACGCCTTCGCTGTCGGCCTTGTCCCCCAGCAGTTTTTTCAGGCCGCGCTCGGCCTCCTTGCGGGCCTTCTCCTCCAGCAGCTTGTTGTTGCCGAGCAAGGCCTTCACGTCAAGCCGGTAGCTGGGAGCCTGCCAGTGACCGCCGATGCGCACCGGTATGGTGATCTCTTTGAGCTCATCCACATCCTTGCCGCCCTGGCCCTTGCTGCTCTCGACGATGGAGGTGAGGAACAGGAAATCCAGGGTTTCCGGCACCAGGGCTGTCTGGCCCTCGCCTTTCACCCGCAGGGCCGGAGCAAACAGCTGGATATCGTCGGTACGGGCCACGCCGTTGGCAATCAGGAAGCTGACGGTGAGGGCGCTGAAGTCGGTCTTGCGGGCCTCCTTGACCTGCTCGACCCCCTTGCCGGTGAGGGTGGCCCGCGCCTCGCGGATCATCTCCGCCAGGTTGATGCCGTGCAGGGCACCATCGCTCAGCTTGAGGCTCACCTTGCCCTGCATCAGGCTGCGCAGCGCCTGCTCAGACAGTCCCGAGCCCTGTACCTGCGCTTCGAGATCCCCCTTGCCCTCCAGCAGATCGCTCTGGGCCAGAGTTTGCAGCAACGGGCGCACATTCACCCCCAGCACCTGCTTGTGTACCTGGTAGCGGGCAGGTTGCTGACGGGCATCAAGCACGCCGCTCGCCGTCACCTGACCACCGGCCACCCCTGCGCTGAACTGTTTGAGAGTGAGCTGGCCACCGGCCAGGGTGAGCTGCAGATCCACGTCACTCAAGTCCAGTCCCTTCAGCCGCAGGCTGCCCAGTTGCAGCCGACCGGCCAGATCAAACGCCTTGAGGGCGCTCAGATCGGGCTCCACCGCCGAGAGTGCCCGGGCCACAGTGGCGGGGGCGGCGCTCTTGTCCATCGCCTTCACGGGAGCCGAAGGAGCCGACGCTGCCGCCTGGGTCGCTGCCGGTTTGCCGAGCCAGGCGTCGAGATCCAGTTTCTCCCCTTTGAGGTCGAACGCGACCCTGGGCACGGCGCCAAGCCGCACAACCCCCTCTCCGCTCAGCAGCGTCTTGTCGGCATCCAGCACCAGCTTGCTCAGGGTGATGGTCTGCTTGTCGAGCTCGGCGCGGGCAAAGCCGGCCAGCTTGAGATCCAGTTGCGGGCGCGGCAGGGCCGAGCCTTGCAGCTTGGCGGCCAATACCGCATCCGACACCTCCAGCAGTTGCTGCCCCTGATCGAGCCGCGCCTTGAGGGTGCCCTCCAAGGTGCCGGCCAGGGTCGGTTTATCCGCAGCCCCCTGTGCGCCGCTCAGGTTCAAAGTGAGGCTGCTCCACTGCCCCAGTGCCAGCCGGTCAGCCTTGAGGGAGAAAGCATCGAGTCGCTGCGTCGGCGCACTCAGGCTGCCGCTCAGGCTGAGCTCCTTGAGTTCGCTGGCTGTCTCCTCCCGGGCCAGCTTGAGCTGAGTCTGTCCCTTGATATCGAAGGCAAGATCCCCGCGCGAGCCCCTGGCTGCCAGGGTCACAGGCACCCACTGATCCACCACCAGCTGACCCAGGTTGAGGTCGAGCTGTTCGAGGCGGGAAATGGTGCCGTCGCGATCGTCCTGCAGCAGGGCGCTGGCCTGCTCCAGCACCACACCCTGCAAGCTGATCTGCCAAGTCTGGCCATTGCTCGCAGGGGGCTGGCTCTGGCCATTTGGCGCGGGCTCGCTGCCCTTTGCTGCCTCCGGCGTCTTGATGAGATCGCTCAGGTTGGAGCTGCCATCGGCTTTGGTCTGGATGAAGAGGTGCGCCCCGTTCAGCGTCACCTCGCCAATCTCCAGCCGGTGGGAGAGCAGCGGCAGCAGGGCTACCGAGGCCTGTCCCTGCTCGAAGCGCACCAGATCCGGCTCGGCAAAACCGGCCGGGTTGCGAAGCGCCACCTGCTCGAGGGAGAGACCCAGGCTTGGCCAGAAACGCCAGCCGATATCCCCTTGTATCACCAGCTCGCGGCCCGTGCTCTTGCGCACCTGATCCACCAGCTGGGGCTTGAACTGATTGGGGTCGATCAGGCTCACCAGAGCGACTATGGATACCAGGGCTGCCAGCGCAAGCCCCAGCAGTATGTAGATGATCTTCTTCACGATGGACTCCTTGAATGCTGATCCTGTGACTGACTATACCACCGGGGGCGTGGCGGATGGCCCCCGTCGCCCGAAACCGGATCACGGCGAGACAGGGATGGTCGCAGCCGGGGGCAGACAACGAAAAGGGCCCCGCAGGGCCCTGATCTCACAGGGTAACCGGCAGTTGCCGGTAACCCATCTCGCATAGGTCAAGGTTGGCGCGGCAGTTGTAGGTAGCCCATCTCATGGAGGGTAAAGGCATAGATGTCCGCACTCTGCTCGATCAGCTTGGCCACCGGTGTGCCAGCCCCGTGCCCGGCATTGGTCTCGATGCGAATGAGCTGGGGGTTGGGCCCTGTGTTGTCGGCCTGCAGGGTGGCGGCAAACTTGAAGGAGTGAGCTGGCACCACACGGTCGTCGTGATCCGCCGTAGTCACCAGAGTCGAGGGGTAGCTGACCCCGGCCCGGACTTTGTGCAGCGGCGAATAGCCCTTCAGATAGTCGAACATGGCTTCGCTGTCGGCACTGGTGCCATAGTCGTAGGCCCAGCCCGCCCCGGCGGTGAAGGTGTGATAGCGCAGCATGTCGAGCACACCCACCGCCGGCAGGGCGACCTGCATCAGATCCGGGCGCTGGGTCATGACGGCCCCCACCAGCAGGCCGCCGTTGGAACCTCCTCTGATGGCCAGCCGGTCGGTGCGGGTGTAACCCTCGGCCTTGAGGTATTCGGCCGCGGCGATGAAGTCGTCGAACACGTTCTGCTTGTTCATCCGGGTACCCGCCAGGTGCCAGGCCTGGCCATACTCGCCACCGCCACGCAGGTTGGCCACCGCATAGACGCCCCCCAGATCCAGCCAGTTGGCGACCGAGACGCTGAAGCTCGGGGTCAGGCTCACGTCAAAACCGCCATAGCCGTAGAGGATGGTCGGGTTGCTGCCATCAAGCTTCAGCCCCTTGCGGTAGCTGATGATGAGCGGTACCCGGGTGCCGTCCTTGCTCTGGTAGAAACGCTGTTCTGAGACGTAATCCTCCGGTTTGAACGGTGCCGCCGAGGCGCGATAGAGGCTGATGACCCCGCTCTTTGGCTCGAACTTGTAGAGAGTGGGCGGCTGGGCGTAGTTCTCGAAGCCGAAGTAGAGCGCGGGATCATCCTGCTTGCCGTTGAAGCCGCTCACGCTACCGAGCCCCGGCAGCGCCACCTCGCGCACCCGCTTGCCGTCATGGTCGAACTGCTCGACCCGGGCGGTGGCATCCACCATGTATTCGGCGAACAGGTAGCCGCTGCCGCTGTGTACCGTCAGCACCTGCTGACGCTCCGGGATAAGGTCGCGCCAGTGAGCCGGGCCCGGGTTGCCGGCCTCCACCGTCACCAGCCGGCGGTTGGGGGCATCCCGGTTGGTCAGCAGGTAAAGCGTGCTGCCCTTGTTGTCCACCAGGCTCACATCTGCAGCCAGATCCCCCTGTACCGTCAGCAGCGGGGCACCCTCACGGGTCAGGTCCTTCACATAGAGGCGGTTGCCCGAGGTGGAGTCCGCCGCCGAGATGAGCAGGTAGCGATCATCTTCAGTCACGGTCGCCCCCACGTAGCGGTGCTGCTGGGCCGGGATGGCGCCAAACACCAGTCGGTCGTCTTGCTGCGCCGTGCCGATCCGGTGGAAGTAGAGCTTGTGCTGATCGGTTTTGGCCGACAGCTCGCTGCCGTCCGGCTTGTCGTAGCTCGAGTAGAAGAAGCCCTCGTTGCCAAGCCAGCTGATGCCGCTGAACTTCACGTCCCTGAGGGGCGTCTCCAGCGGCTGCCTGCTCTCCACGTCCATCAGGTGGATCTCGCGCCAGTCGCTGCCGGCCAGCGACAATGAGTAGGCCAGCGTCTTGCCGTCACGGGAGAAGCTCAGCTGATCCAGCGCCGTGGTGCCATCTGGGCTGAGCAGGTTGGGATCGAGGAACACCTCGGCCGGCTTGCCCGCCAGCTGGCGCCAAAGGACGTTCTGGTTCTGCAGGCCGTCGTTCTTGAAGAAGTAGTGGTAACGCCCCTCACGAAACGGCGCCCCCTCCTTGGCGTAGTTCCAGGAGGCGGCCAGCTTGCCCTTGATGGCATCGCGAAACGGGATCTGTGCCAGGTAATCCTGAGTTACCCGGTTCTGGGCCCTGACCCAGGCCTCGGTCTCGGGGCTGCGATCATCCTCCAGCCAGCGGTAGGGATCGGCCACGGCCTGACCGAAGTAGTGGTCCACCTGCTCGCTCTGGCGGGTGACGGGGTAGTGAAGGCGCGCTTTCCCTGACATGGCATCCTCTTTGGTTGACTGGCCGCTGCAGGCACTCAGCAGTGACAGGGCCAGCAGGCTGACAATGGCTCGCATCGATGCGGCTCCCTGCGGTTTCGGTGAAACAGGCAGGGTAACAAAGAGTGCCGGATGGCCCAACCCCCCACAGGCTTGGCTGGCGGATGCCACTCCCCCTCTGAGCCGACACAGGCATGGGCGAACGGAGTCATATGAATTTTTTCGCTTAAGTTTGCCACTTTATTTTGTTTGTTATCCGGCACTTGGGTCACAGGATGGAATAAGCAACTGACTCAGACGACTCATTCAGGATAAAGCATGCCGTACAGCTACCTATCACATCTGCGTTGCAGCAAGACGGGCGAGATCCATGATGCCGACCAGCCCCAACAACTGAGCCGGGCAGGGGCGCCTTTGCTGGCAAGCTACGATCTCGAAGCCCTGAAGCAGGCCTGGCGCCCGACCGACCTGTTGGCCCGCCCCGCCACCCTGTGGCGTTATCACGAGCTGCTGCCGGTACGCGATCCCGCTCAAGTCGTCACCCTGGGGGAAGGGCTCACCCCGCTGCTGCCCCTGCCCACTCTGGGCAAGCAGATCGGCATTCCGGAGCTCTGGATGAAGGATGAGAGCATCATCCCCACAGGATCCTTCAAGGCCCGCGGCGCCGCGGTCGGCATCTCCCGTGCTCGCGAGCTCGGCGTCAGCCACTTTGCCATGCCTACCAATGGCAATGCCGGTGCGGCCTGGGCACTCTACGGTGCCCGCGCCGGCCTGCGCAGCACCATAGTCATGCCACAGGCGGCCCCCGCCATCACCCGGCTGGAGACCTCCCTCGCCGGTTCCCGCCTCTATCTGGTGGATGGCCTGATCAGTGATGCCGGTCGTCAAGTCGCTCAGGCGGTGGTGGAGCAATCCCTGTTCGACGCCTCTACCCTGAAGGAGCCCTATCGGATCGAGGGCAAGAAGACCATGGGGCTGGAAATCGCCGAGCAGTTCGGCTGGGCGCTGCCGGACGTGATCCTCTACCCCACGGGTGGCGGCGTCGGCCTCATCGGCATCTACAAGGCGCTGCTGGAATTGCAGGAACTGGGCTGGATCAAGGGCGACCTGCCCCGGCTGGTAGCGGTGCAGGCGAGCGGCTGCGCCCCCATAGTCCAGGCCTGGCAGCAGGAGGAGCGCGAGTCGCGCTTCTGGCCCGACTCCCAGACCCTGGCCTTTGGCATCAATGTGCCCAAGGCGCTCGGGGATTTTCTGGTGCTCGACGCCCTCTATCGAACCGAGGGTTGCGCCATCGCCGTGGATGAGCGGGCGATTACCGCCGAAATCCGCCAGCTTGCCTCCCTGGAGGGCAGCTTCGTCTGCCCGGAAGGAGCGGCCGCCTTCGCCGCCGCCCGTCAACTGCGTGAAGCGGGCTGGATCCGGGAGGGTGAGCGGGTGGTGGTGCTCAACACGGGTGCTGGCATCAAGTACCCGGACGCCATCACAGTGCTGCCCCAGCGGCTGCGCCGTGACGGGAGGATACCGGCATGACCTTCGACTGGGCCTTCATCCTCACCACACTGCCCGCATTCGGCAGATCGGTCTGGGTCACCCTGCAGCTCGGCGCCCTGGTGATCCTCACCTCGCTCACGGTGGCGTTGCTCAATGTGACTCTGCTGAGCCTGAACAGGCCCTGGCTGAACAGGGTGATCCGCGCCTATGTGGAGCTGGCCCGCAACACGCCGCTGCTGATCCAGCTGTTCTTTCTCTACTTCGGGCTGCCGGCACTGGGACTGTCGCTGTCAGGTTTTGCCACTGCGGTGATCGCCATGACCTTCCTCGGCGGTGGCTATCTGACCGAGGCGCTGCGGGCAGGCATTCAGGCGGTGCCCACCAGCCAGCTGGAGGCGGGCCGGGCCATCGGTCTCTCCCGCTGGCAACTGCTGCGCCACGTGCAACTGCACCAGGCCTGGCTCGCCAGTCTGCCGGCGCTGTTTGCCAACTTCATCTTTCTGCTGAAAGAGACCACGGTAGCCTCGGCAGTGGCGGTGCCCGAGTTGCTCTACACCACCAAGAATTACATCGCCCTCTACTACAAGACCTACGAGATGCTGGCGGTACTGACCCTGATGTGCGTGCTGATCTTCCTGCCGCTGTCGCTCGCCCTGCGGATAGTTGAAAGGAGGCTACAACATGGTCAGTTCGGTCACTGAGCAGCTTGAACGAGCGCGGATCCTGATGAGTGCGCCGAGCGCCCTGTCATCGTCATCACAGGCCCGGCGAGCCTCGGAAAGGAGGGTTCAGTATGGCCAGTCCGGTCACTGAGTTGTTGGCACAAGCACTGCCACTGCTGGCGGTGGGCGCGGGCCAGACCCTCACCATCTCCCTGCTCGCCATCCTGTTTGCCACTCTCGGCGGTGTGGGTTATGGCGTGCTGGCGCAACAGGGAGGTCGGTTGGTTCGGGGACTGCTGCGGGTTTATCTGGAGCTGTTTAGGGTGGTACCCGTGCTGGTGTGGCTCTACCTCTTCTTCTTCGGGTTGCCGATCTTCTTCGGCCTCGATATTCCGGCCTTCTGGTGCGCCGTGCTGGTGCTCGCCCTCTGGGGCGCCAGCGAGGTGGGGGAAGTGGTGCGCGGTGGTCTGGGGTCGCTGGCACGTGGTCAGCAGGAGGCCGGGCTGGCGCTCGGACTCTCAACCTGGCAGCTCTATCGCCATGTGTTGCTGCCTCAGGCGTTGCAGCGGCTGACACCGCCGACCATCAACATCTACACCCGCATCATCAAGACCAGCTCGCTGGCGGTGCTGATCGGGGTGGTGGAGGTGATCAAGGTGGGCCAGCAGATCATCGAGCGCACCTACGCCTCGGTGCTTATCTACGGTCTGCTGTTTCTGTTCTTTTTCTTGGTCTGCTATCCGCTCTCGCTCGCCTCGCGCCGGCTGGAGCAAAAATGGGGTAATGCGGTATGACACCTCTGCTTGAACTTAAGCTCGTCAGCAAACAATTCGGCCAAAACCGGGTACTGGATCGGGTCAGCCTCAGCGTGCGCGCCGGGGAGGTGATCGTCATCCTGGGGCCGAGCGGCTGTGGCAAGAGCACCTTGTTGCGCACCCTCAACGGGCTCGAGCCCATTCAGAGGGGCGAGATCCGCTTCGACGGCGTGCTGCTGGATGGTGCCACCGACTGGCAACGGCTGCGCCAGCGCATCGGCATGGTGTTCCAGAGCTATCACCTCTTCCCCAACCTGACGGTGCTGGAGAACGTGCTGCTCGGCCCCCTTCAGGTGCAAAAACGGGAGCGGCAGGAGGCCCTGCTGCAGGCGGAGCAGCTGCTGACCCGCATCGGCCTGTGGGAGCGGCGTCACGACTATCCGCGCCAGCTCTCCGGCGGCCAGCAGCAGCGCATCGCCATAGTGCGGGCCCTGTGCATGAACCCGCAGGTGATGCTGTTTGACGAGGTCACCGCCGCCCTGGATCCCGAGATGGTGCAGGAGGTGCTGGAGGTGATCCGGGATCTCGCGGGCAGCGGCATGACCCTGCTCATCGTCACCCACGAGCTGGCGTTTGCCCAGGCGGTGGCGGATCGCATCGTCTTCATGGATGGCGGCCACATTCTGGAGCAGGGCGCCCCCCACCAGTTCTTCGATAACCCCAGGAGCCAGCGCGCACGCCAGTTCCTCGCCAAGTTTTCTTATACAAATGTCATCAAACGAAAGGAGTCAGCATGAAAAAAATCACCTCGGTTCTATTTAGTGCCTTGCTGGGACTGGGTCTTGCCAGCGGCGCTGCCCATGCGGCGGATGGTTCTCTCGACAAGATCAAGGCGCGTGACAAGCTCATCGTCGGCGTCTTCACCGACAAGCCCCCCTTCGGCTACGTTGATGAGAAGGGGAACTACGTAGGCTTTGACACGGATCTCGGTCGCCGCTTCGCCAAGGACCTGCTGGGGGACGAGAACAAGATCGAGTTCGTGGCAGTGGAGCCCGCCAGCCGCATCCCCTTCCTGCAGAGCGACAAGGTGGATCTGATCCTCGCCAATATGACGGTGACCCCGGAGCGGCGCGAGGTGGTGGATTTCACCAACCCGAACCTGCGAGTGGCGGTACAGGTGCTGGTGCCGGAAGGGAGCGCGGCCAAGAAACTGGATGATCTGGCCAGCAAGACCCTGATCGTCACCACGGGCACCACAGCCGACATCTGGCTGACCCGCAATCATCCGGAGTGGAAGGTGCTCAAGTTCGAGAAGAATACCGAATCCTTGCAAGCGCTGGCGCAGGGACGCGGTGATGCCTACGCCCAGGACAACCTGGTGCTGTTCAGCTGGGCCAAGGAGAATCCGGGCTACCGGGTCCTGCCCGAGAAGCTGGGCTCGGAAGACCCCATAGCGCCGGCGGTGAAGAAGGGCAATATCGAGCTGCGCGACTGGGTCAACGACCGCCTCGCCAAGCTGGGGGAAGAGAAGTACCTGCTCAAGCTCTATGACCAGTATGTGCGCGACAAGTTGAGCACCGATACCGATCCCAACGACGTGATAGTGGAAGGAGGCAAGTGGCAGGGCTGAGCCTGCCAGAAATGCTGAGAGTGTAAAGTGTGTGAAGTCTTGGTTCCGTTGGTCCGCAAACCGCAAGGTTTGACCTTTCAGGCGTCCCCCTCGGGTGGCGCCTTTTTTTCGCATGCGAAAAAGAACCGGGCACCGGAGCGGGTGGTCAGCAAGGATGAGCTATCCCCGCACGGGCTTGGCCGCCCGCGTGAGCCTTATGATCGCAGCGTCGACGTGCACATCTGCAATATCCGCCAGAAGTTGCAGGCGCTGGCGGGCGAGGCCATAGGCATAGAGACGGGGTGCAGCATAGGATACCGGCTGGCATGATCCTCAAGGGGCGCCTGTTCTGGAAGATACTGTTCGGCTTCTGGTTCACCATATTGTGGGTCTCCTTCAGCCTCTACCGCCATGAGGGTCCACCGGAACAGCGGATGGCAAAGCAGCTGGCGCCACCACAACCCCGCAGCAGCTGGCTCAACATGCCGCCCCCCATGCGGTGGACCTGCGACCTCTTCTTCAGCGCCCTGAGCGGCTGCAACTGGCCATAGGTCTTGCCCTGCAGGATCCAGCCAGGATCGAAGGATCCCTGGCGCGGACCCAGCTCGAGACCCAGCGCATGGACAAGATGATAGGCGAGCAGCTCACCCTCACCCGCGCCAGCCATGGTGAGCCGGAAGGCAAGGAGTATCACGATCTGCAGGCGCTGGTCGAGGCTGTGGTGAGCGACACCCGTTACGAGGCGCAGCATCTGGGGGGGCGAGAGAAGGGATCAGGCGGATGAGGAGGTCGAGTACACCGTCTGCCTGATCCGCCGCGCCCTCGACAACGTGGTGCTGCGCAATACCCTGCGCTTCTCTCAGGCGGCCCAGGTCATCACCCTGACCCTGCAGCGGCAGGGAGCAGAGTTTGTCATCGCGGTGGCGGATCAGGGTATGGGAGTGGATGAGAGCAAGCTCTCCAGCATCCTCGATCCCTTCGTGCGAATCGGTTCCCCCGCTGCGGGTAAAGGCTATGGGCTGGGACTCGCCATCACTCGTAAAGCCATCAAGGCCCAGGGTGGCGGGGTCGAGGCCAGCAATGGCGAGCAAGACGACCTGGTCACTTCCCTCCATCTGCCGGGCTAACCCCTTATTCCAGCTTAACCATCTGGTTGCGACGCTCGAGAACGGTGAGGCAGGCACTCATCCCCGCAACCTTTGCAGCTGGCCGATGGCCGCACCTGTGGATCGGAAGGCAAACTCGGTGGGCGAAATCCCGGCCAGCTTGCGCCACTCGCAGGCGGCCACATCATCGGCTGCAACGACGGCGGGTTTGTGCGCCAGCTCCAGCATGAAGACGGTATCGCAGGTATGATAGACCACATCGTCATAGGGATAGACGTTGGCAAAGGAGCCGAGATAGCGAAGCACCTCTTCCCCCAGATCCAGCCCCAGCTCCTCTTTCAGCTCCCTCACCAGCGCCTCCTCCAGCGACTCACCGGGATCGACAAAGCCGCCGGGCAGATCCAGCAATCCCTTGCCAGGGTCACGCCCTCGCACCGCAACCAGCACTTCATCCTGCCAGCATAAGGCCACCATCACGGCCGACGCCACATTCTGGAAAAAATGAAAACCACAGCCACAGGCAAACTCTTTCTCGCTGCGTTTTTGCAGCGATTTAACACCACAGCGCGGGCAAAACATAGGGGCCATCTCCCATTTGAAACCAAAGTGCATTGTATGCCGCAAAGCCTCTTCAAATCAGCCTGCATAGAGCCCACGCTCAGCAGGTACTAGAAAGCAAAGGCCCCGTAGCCGAAATACAAAAGGCCCTCCCAAGCGGGAAAGCCTTGTTGGGATGGAGCTTAGCTGTGATGAAAATTGGCAAAAAACACACGAAAAAAAGCCCAGTCTTTCGACTGGGCTTCTCAATTTACTGGCGGAGCGG
>NZ_CDBL01000081.1:0-1026 GCF_000820005.1 Aeromonas piscicola
CCCCTATGTCGCTGACCAAGTGGCGCGCCCGCCCCTGGTACAAGAAGGTGATGGAGAACATCTTCTATCTGTTCAGTCCCTTGCTGTGACATTACATATTTGCGCCTGACGCCGAATTGGACTTGCCTAGCCCCGATATGGCCCCGTAGAGTGCGGCAATGAGCCTTTGGAGAATCATATAAAGATGAAGAAGCGAGTAGCGCTGGCCGTCGGTGCGGCCCTGGTAGTGGGTGGACTGGGTGCCTGCTGGCACACGGGCAATACGTTCGATCGCATCATGGCCGAGCAGATTGCCAAGGTGAAGCAGGAGAGCGGCGTCGAGCTGACCTGGCAGCCGGGTGCCAGCAACCTGTTCACCCGCGATGGTGTGCTGAAGGTGGTGGTCACGCCGCAGACCCTGGCCAGCCTGGATGGTCAGCTGGAAGGTAGCGAGCCGGTCGAGGCGCAGTTCATCGTCAACAGCCGCATCCTGCCGCTCTATATCAAGAGCAACATGCTGCTCGACACCAAACAGGGCTCGCTGGCCCCGGTGTTCAGCGCGCTCAAGCTGGAGCAGTGGCAATTTGGCATAGAGTCGGTCAGCAGCCTGTGGACCGCCAGCAACAGCAGCCGCTTCTGGGCCAACGAATTCAAGGTCAAGCAGGGGCTCGACGAGTTCAGTTTTCTGCCGATGAAGGGCGACTATCACGGCGATCTGGAAGGCAATGGTCACGTTACCTTCCACTGGCAGGGCATGACGCTGCATGAAGAGCAGAGCAAGATGGACATGGTGCTGGCCGAGCTCAAGGGCAGCGCCGACATGGCCGAGATCAGCGGCATCTGGCTCTCTCCTCGCAGCGACATGACCCTATCGGCGCTGTCGGTGCAACTGCCTGACAGCGTCAAGGTGTCACTGCAGGGGCTGACCACGGAAACCCAGCTGGCAGGGGACGATGCCCAGACCCTCTCCAGCAGCTATCAGATGAAGGTGAACACCCTCAATCTGGAGAACGAGACCGACAACCTGGCGGTGACCCAGAGCAAGCT
>NZ_CDBL01000081.1:1138-1622 GCF_000820005.1 Aeromonas piscicola
GCGGTGACCCAGAGCAAGCTGGCCCTGAATCTCAAAGGACTGGATCTGGAAGGCTATCAGGCGCTGCAGGCCGCGAGCGGCCAAGGGGTGGAAGATCAAGCCATCCAGCAGGCGCTGGACAAACTGCTCAAACGCGGCGCGACTCTGGAGCTGGTGGACTTGAGCGCCCAGCTCAACGGTGAGCCTGTCTCCATGAAGGGGGACGTCACGCTGGCATCCACCTCGCTGGAACAGCTGTTCAATAGCGAACAGGGGATGCACGCCCTGTCCGGTCTGCTGCACGCCAACCTCAGCGACCAGCTGGGCAAGGCGGTGCCGCAACTGGCCCCCATGCTGGAGCAGTTTGCCGCCATGGGCTATCTCAAGGCGGACAAGGCCCGGCTGACCGCCGAGTTCAAGCTCGACAAGGGTGCCATGACCATCAATGGTCTGCCGCTGTAAGCCGAGTGCAACAACAGGCAGTACAGAAACAACAAAGGCTCCC
>NZ_CDBL01000081.1:1764-73139 GCF_000820005.1 Aeromonas piscicola
AAGGCTCCCGCGGGAGCCTTTGTTGTTTCTGGCGTCATGCCAGAGGCGGGTTACTTGAACACCACCGTCTTGTTGCCGTAGACGAACACCCGCTCGTTGAGCACCAGCTCCAGCGCGCGGCTCAGCACGGATTTCTCCACGTCGCGACCGGCCCTGGCCATGTCGTCGGCACTGAAGGCGTGGCCGACATGGATCACGTCCTGCTCGACGATGGGGCCCTCGTCCAGATCGTCGGTGACGAAGTGGGCGGTGGCGCCGATCAGCTTGACCCCGCGATCGAACGCCTGGCGGTAGGGACGGGCACCGATGAAGGCCGGCAGGAAGGAGTGGTGTATGTTGAGGATCTTGCGCGGATAGGCTTCGACGAAGCTCGGCGTCAGCACCCGCATGTACTTGGCCAGGATCACGTAGTCGGGCTGATAGCCGTCTATGATGGCGCGTACCTGCTCTTCGTGCTCGGTGCGGCTCAGATCCTCGTGGCTGACGGTGTGGAACGGAATGTCGAACTTGCCCGTCAATTCTGCGAGCGTATCGTAGTTGCCGATCACCGCCACTATGTCCATGTCCAGCGCACCGGCGTAGTTCTTCATCAGGATGTCGCCGAGGCAGTGGGTCTCCTTGGTCACCAGGATGACGATGCGCTTCTTGCCGGCCTTGACCAGACGGCGTTGGGCACCGGCGGGCAGGGCATCATCCAGATCCGCCAGCAGGGTCTCGTCGTTGAAACGCCCCTCCAGCTCGGTGCGCATGAAGAAGCGACCGTTTTCGTTATCCACGAACTCATCGTTCTTGTTGATGTTGAGCTGGTGCTTGTAGCAGATGTTGGTGATCTTGGCGATGAGGCCCTTGGCGTCCGGACAGTCCGTCAGCAGTATTTTCTTTTCCATCTCTGTCATGATTCCGTTTGTGGTGTTGGCGCCTGAGTCTGCGCAGGCTGCGCGTTTTTTCAGGCACTATGCCATAAACAAAATCAGAAAAGACAGTGTGCCGTGCGTGCGTGCGCCAAGTTGTTGGCGGCGGGCACCGGTTGGTTCCATATTCATCTTTGATGGGTTTTGGGCTGGTATCCTGCGTTTTTTTTCTTTAGGCTGTCTGCGCTTATTCTCAGGGCGGGGTGAAATTCCCCACCGGCGGTATCCCGATCTGACTCGGGGAGCCCGCGAGCGCCCGACCTTGCAATCAGGGTCGGGGTCAGCAGATCCGGTGAGATGCCGGAGCCGACGGTCATAGTCCGGATGAAAGAGGATAAGACAGATATTGCAGGCATGGCCCCCGTTGGGCTTGCCGCTGCATACCTATCTCTGTCTGCCTTTCCATGCCCTGATTCTGGTCCTTGTCTTGTTTAGGAGTCTTACCATGAATCAGTCTCTACTCAGTGAATTCGGTGATCCCCTTGCGCGGGTTGAAGCTGCGTTGGCGGCCCTGCGGGCCGGTCGTGGCGTATTGGTAGCCGACGATGAAGATCGGGAGAACGAAGGCGACCTCATCTTCGCCGCCCAATCCATGACCAATGAACAGATGGCCATGATGATCCGCGAGTGCTCCGGCATCGTCTGCCTCTGTCTGACCGACGAACGCGTTCGCCAGCTTGAGTTGCCTATGATGGTGGAGGCGAACTCCAGCCACTATCAGACCGCCTTCACCGTCACTATAGAAGCGGCGCAAGGGGTGACCACGGGCGTCTCTGCGGCCGATCGCATCACTACCATTCGTGCGGCTATCGCCGATGGTGCCGAACCCTCAGATCTGCATCGCCCCGGTCATGTCTTCCCGCTGCGGGCTCGTACCGGCGGTGTGCTGACACGCCGCGGCCATACCGAAGCCACGGTCGATCTGATGCAGCTTGCTGGCCTCAAACCGTTCGGGGTCTTGTGTGAACTGACCAAAGAAGATGGCTCCATGGCTCGTCTGCCAGACCTGGTTGCCTTCGGTCGCCTTCATCAGATGCCTGTGCTGACCATCGAGGACCTGGTGCAATATCGTCAATTGTTGTCAGAACGTTCTGCCTGAGCCTCATACGAAATTGTAATAAGCCCAAAATTTGGTTACGCTCTGTGCGAACCTCATCCAGAGACACTCATTTTTGCTTAAAGTTTGCGCATAAAGTGTGCAACTAAAAAAAAATGAGGGTTTTAATGCATTTATCTGTGATGAGGCCTATCCAAAGTATGATTCTTTTGTGCCATAATCACGCCGCTTGCTAAACGTCTGGCGAGTTAAAGGGAGCTTTTAAAAATGAAAAAATTGTTGTTGGTAGGTGTTGTTGGTCTGTCCGCTCTGCTGGGCGGTTGTGCAAACACCAGCGAACTGGAAACCTCCGTTCAGAATCTGTCTAACAAAGTTGACCAACTGGCTCAAGATGTTAGCGCAGTTCGTGCTGATCAATCCAAGATCGCTGCTGATGTTGCAGAAGCCAAGCAAGAAGCTATGCGTGCTAACCAGCGCATCGACAACATGGCTACTTCCTACAAGAAGTAATCCATGCGAAAAAATGGCGCATTCATGCGCCATTTTTTTTTGCCTGAAATTCGTCAATTCCCCTCTTTCTGCCCCTGAAATACACCTCTGCAAGGCAATGCCGACTCCTCGGCATCACCCCGTCTTTCATTCCCGCATCGATCAGTAGAGCAGGCTGTAGAGCTTGCGACGGTAGCTCTGTGCCGCCGGATGGGCGCCCATGGTGGTCAGAATGTCCAGATAGGTCTTCTTGGCATCGCCAAAAGCCAGATCGCACTTGAGGATGGTGAACAGCAAGGCCAGCGCCTCTTCCTGTCGACCCGCCTGGTTGTATTGCACCGCCAGCTCCTGGGTCAGGGTGAAGTTGTCAGGATCCTGTTCATAACGCGCCTCCAGCGCCCGCAGTTCAGGGCTGTCTGCGGCCTGCAGTGCCAGTGCCAGCCGGGAACTCAGGGTCTGATAGTGGTCATCCTGCGCGATCATGGGGATCTTGCCGAGTCGCTCCTGCGCTTCGTCCAGCAGATTGAGATCCAGCGCCGCTTGAATGAGCCACAGGCTGATGTCGTGGCGCTCCGGAGCCAGCTGGTGAGCCTTGGTGAGATGGGCATAGGCCACATCCGCCTGGCCGTCTGCCAGTGCCTGCTGCGCCTGCTCGAACAGCAGTTCCTCCTCTTTGGGAGCGAAGGCGGCAAAATAGTGGCGCAGGGTGGCTTCGTCTTGCGGCCCTTCCAGAATGGCCTGTTCGTCCGGGCGACCCTGATGGAAGAGTACCAGTGCGGGCAGGGCCCGCAGGCCGAGCTGGCTGGCCAGCGGTTGCAGCTGCGGATCGTTCATGTCGACTCGGGCCAGGGTCACCTGGGGGTTGGCCGGGCCAACCAGTGACTCCACCAGCGGGGTCATGCCCTGACACTCGGGCATCTGGGGGGCGTGGAAATAGATGACGACCGGCTTTTTCATGGAAGCATCGATCAGTGCGGTTTGGAAATTCTGGGGATTGATGTCGACGATCATGAGGCTGACTCTTGGAAAATGGTGTGAGTTAACATGGGGTTGATGGAGGCGGATTTCAAGTTGTCATCCAGCAGCCAGCCGTTGACGGCCAGGGTCGGGGCGGCGAGGCTGAGCCAGCCGCTGCCAAGAGGCCAATCCTGTACCCGGTAATCGTGCTCATCGAGCCGATTATCGAACCGCCACTCCTGCTGCGGCACAAAGCATACCTTGTCGAGCCCGGCGGCAATGCCGGCACCGTGGGCCTTCAACACCGCCTCCTTGCGTGACCAGAGCCGATAGAAGGCGCTTTCCTGCTCTTCTGCGGGCAGGGCGGCGAGCCACTTGTACTCGCTGGTTGCATAGAAGCGTCTCGCCAGTGGCAGTGTCTGGCGGCAACGCTGGCCCAGCTCTATATCCACCCCAAGCGGTCCCCTGGCACAGAGTGCGATCACCAGCCAGTTGCCGCTGTGGCTGAGGTTGAACTGCCAGCGCTGGTCGCTCAGTTCGGGTTTGCCGTGGGGGTTGGTGCAAAACAGCAGCTCGCTGGCCTGGCATTGCAGGCGATCGGCCAGCAGGCGCCTGAGCAGCACACGGCTGATCAGGAACTCCTGGCGGCGTCCCGGATGGTGGATCTCCTGCCACCGTTGCCGCTCTGTCAGGGAGAGCTCGTCCGGCAGCAGAGCCAGCTGGTCGGCGCCGATATTTGCCGGTTTTAACAAATAGAGATCCACAGAAATCATAATTTTTCACTTTAAAAGAGGGATGAAACAGCGATAAAAGTCAGTTTGATCGAGCAAGGATGGCCTCTTTCGAGATTGTATATTGTTTGGGCATGATCACATTAATCATGAAAAATAATGCATTTCCTTGCAGAAATGTGATGTCGATAGGGATTTTCGCTTGCCTCGATAGAATTCTTGGATATAGTCGGGTGCTGTTGCCTTATAAATTGCCCTTCTGGGCCGTATTTTAACAAGTTTTACTATTTTGCGGGGATAAAGGATTGCGCCACCTGATACTACTGCTGGTCGCGCTCGGAATGGTGGGTTGTGCCTCGGCACCCCAGCCCGAGGTCGCGAGCAAGATTGAAGTTTCCATGATGGAACCCATTATTGAACCGGAAGCTTCGCAAACACCCGATGTGAATGAAATCCTGACAGTATATAAAGAGTGGCGTGGCGTCCCGTACCGCATGGGAGGCAGCAGCCAGCGAGGCATAGATTGTTCCGCCTTTGCCCGTGAAGTGTTCCGCAATGCCGTCGGTGTCGAATTACCCCGTGACACCCGCTCCCAAGTCCATGAAGGCACTCGTGTTTCCAAGCAAGATCTGGTCGAAGGGGACTTGGTGTTCTTCAAGATCAATCGCCGTCTCAATCATGTCGGTATCTATGTAGGCAATGGTGAATTCATTCACGCCTCGACCCGTGCCGGGGTGACGCGCTCCAAGCTGGATAGCTCCTATTGGCGCAGCAAGTTCTGGCAAGCACGCCGGATCGACATCTGAGTCAGGCTGGACAAACGGCTCGCAGTACGGACTGTTTTTCCAACCTCACTTGAACCGGGCTCCTGAAGCCCGGTTTTTTGTGGCCGCAATTTAGACTTTCCGGGGCCAAATCACTATAGTGTGGGCCCGTTTTCCCTCGGCAGGCCCAGCATGAAGACCCACTCCGACCGCAAATCCGGATTGCATCCACGCAATCGCCATCAGGCTCCCTATGATTTCGATGCGCTCTGCCAGCGTACCCCCGAGCTGCGGCCCTTGGTATTCGTCAACGAGCACGGTACCCAGACCCTGGACTTTGCCGATCCTGCCGCCGTCAAGGCGCTGAACAAGGCCTTGCTGGCACTGCACTACGGCATTGCGCACTGGGATCTGCCGGCAGGTTATCTCTGCCCGCCGATACCGGGACGGGTGGACTACCTGCATCGGGTGGCGGATCTGCTGGCCGAAAGTGCGGGGCGCGTACCGACCGGCAAGGGGGTGCGGGTGCTGGATATCGGCGTGGGGGCGAACTGCATCTACCCATTGCTGGGCGCGCGCGAATATGGCTGGCGCTTCGTTGGGTCCGATATCGATCCTGTCTCGGTCAAGGCGGCGAACCTGCTGGCCAGAAGCAACGGACTGGGTGGACAGATCGAGTGCCGCCATCAGGGCAATGCCAAACACGTCTTTCGCAGCATCATAAGCCCGCAGGAGCGCTTCGCTCTGACCCTGTGCAATCCGCCGTTCCATGGCTCGCTCGATGAGGCGAGCAAGGGCAGCGAGCGCAAGCTGCGCAACCTGGGCAAAGCCGTGAAGGGGACGCCCCTGCTCAACTTCGGCGGCCAGAAGGCCGAGCTCTGGTGTGAAGGGGGTGAGGCCGCGTTTCTCGCCGCCATGATCGCCCAGAGCAAGGAATTCGCCAGCCAGTGCCTCTGGTTCAGTTCGCTGGTATCGAAGAAGGAGAACCTGCCGGCTGCGAAGAAGGCACTGGCCCAGGTCGGGGCCCGTCAGGTGCGGGTGATCGACATGGCCCAGGGCAACAAGGTGAGCCGGATCCTGGCCTGGTGTTTTCTGGATGAGGTCACCTGCGGGCAGTGGTGGCAGCCGGCACCGCGTGACGACGCCTGACGGGCCCAGGCAGGGCATCGACAAAGGCACTCGAACGGCATTCCCCTTGTTTCGGCCTCTGTTTGCGCGGCGTCCATGGTCGCCTGACGCTGGCCACAGCAATCGTTTTTCTCCTTGTGCCATCAGGCTTGCAGCCGACAGGTTAGTGACCACTTCTGCCCGTGGTACAGCTGTACGCTGAGATTTTTTTGCACTTGCAGTTGAAATTTTCATAAAATAGGACTGGTTAGACCTCTTTACAGGCTTTGAATCGAATAGGGATCGGTAGATGAAAGTTGTCGATTTTCTGAAGCGCAAGCGCGAAATTCTGGCGCAGCACCCCTTTGAGCTCAAGGATTGGCTCTCTCCGGCGATCCGCGACTACTGGCGTGAGTTTCAGCAAAAGGCACACCTCCACCCTCTGCTGGGGCGTGTGCTGGATCTGCAAGCTGACAGCCAGCCCGTGCAGCGGCAAGCAGGCTCGGCGCAGATTGCCAACGGCCAGCCCCTGCAGGCTGATGAGCCGGCGGTTGAGCTCAATGGTGAGGCTGCGGCTCTGTTTGCCACTCTGCAGCCCAGCATAGGCGCCGAGACCCACGTGGGTGAATGGCTGCTGGTGAGCCAGCAGATGATCAATGAGTTTGCCGCCGTGACCGGTGACAATCAGTGGATCCACACAGACCCTGAGCGTGCTGCTGCCGAGTCACCGTTCAAGACCACCATAGCCCATGGTTTTCTGACCCTGGCGCTGCTGCCGCGGCTGACGGGCAGCATCAACGAGGCGACGCCCGAGTTTCCGAATGCTCGCATGGTGGTGAACTTCGGGCTGGATCAGGTGCGTTTCCCGTATCCTATCAAGGTGGACAGCAATATCCGCGCACGCACCAAGCTGCTGCGGGTGACCCCCATCAAGGGCGGTCTTGAGCTGCTCAAGGAGATCAAGGTCGAGATCGAAGGCATCCGTCGCCCCGGCTGCGTCATTGAATCTGTCACCCGGATCTACTTCTGATATCGTGACGGCCGTCACCCAGTGGCATCAATCCTATTGAAACAAAACAGGCTCACCTCGGTGAGCCTGTTTTGTTTATGGCAGTTGTACTGCTTGTTTGTGGCTCCGCCATTCGCCCGTGAATGGCTTGCGCTGATGACTAGAAGCTGGCCCCTAGGCTTATCAGGTGGCGCCACTCCTTGCTTGCCAGCTGTTGGTGAGTACCCTGGTAGTCCCACCAGGCATCATCCCAGTCCAGCTCGCTCGACCAGGAGAGGCGCAAGTGATCGTTGAAGTAGTAACGCAGCCCAATACTCCCCTGAATGGATTGTTCCTGAGTCACATAAGGAGAGGGCTGGGCCAGGTAGCGCTTGTAGCCCCCCTTGCTGAACAGCTCTATGTTCTCTGACCACAAGGAGACAGGCTGTCGGTAGTCCCAGCCCAAATTGATGAGCGGGTAGTTGATGATCCTGTCATCAAAGATGTCGGCCATGTTGGACTCATCGTAGGCAGCGGGTTTGAGATAGGAACGCTCCAGACCGGCCTGGGTGATGAGCTCAAGACGGCGTTTCTTGTCGTTCCAGAACCTGTAACCCGGGCCCGAGGCATAACTCAGGTTCAGATAGTTAGCGTCGAGCATCTGATATTCATAGTCGATGGAGGATCGCACGAACCAGTTCTGGTCGAAGAAGAAGTCCAGCATGGGCTTGAGTCGATACTCATGGCTGTTGGTGACGTTGTTGGCCGTCTCGTAGATGTATTCCCCACCCAAGCTGTATCGCCAGTCGAGATTGGCCACCTCGGTCTCGGCTTTCAGGTTGACGTTGTTGGTCTGCTTGTCGTTGTGTTTCAGCTTCACGTTCAGGTCACTGCTGCCGGTCCACAGCCAGGCGCGCTTGTCATCCGGAGTGAGAGCGAGCAGGGTAATGCCGCCCTTCACCGGCGAGCTGTAGGGCAGCGCTATGCGTACCTGTTCATTCGTAATCTCCTCTATGGTACCGGTCAGCCGGTCACCGTTGTCCATCCAGAGGATGTCGGCCAGCGCCATCGGGCTGAGCAACAGGGAGAGCAAGTACCAGAAGCGGTATCTCATGGAAAGTCCTTCATGAACACAGGGTTGCCGTTAACCGCTGACGGGGTGTGGAATGCCGTTCTTATTGTTCAGCACGGCAGCGACCTTGTCGCCGTCGATCTCGGGCATGGCGATAAAGGTTTCCACCTCGGCTGAGAGGATCAGGGGGGCGCCCTGCTCCAGCTCCAGTTCGGTGCGAGAGAGGGGGGAGTGGACCTCCAGCCAGTGGCGGCCATCGGGTTCGCTGGCAGTCTTGACCGGCTGGTTGATCACCCGTACCTGGGTGCCGAGGGGAACTATGTTGAACAGGGCCTCGATATCATCGGGGCGCAGGCGAATGCAGCCCGCGCTGACCCGCAGGCCGACGCCAAACTCCTTGTTGGTGCCATGAATGAGGTAGTCCTGCTTGCCGTAACCCAGGCGCATGGCGAACTTGCCGAGGGGATTGTCCGGGCCTGGCGGTACAACCGCGGGCAGCGTGATCCCCTTCTGCTCCAGCCAGGATTTTCGCACCATGGGCCCGGGTACCCAGGTCGGGTTGGGGTTCTTGGCGATCACTGTCGTGGTCATTTCAGGGGTTTCCCGCCCTATGTCGCCAATGCCGATGGGCAAGACGATCACCTCATTTTCTCCCTTGGGGAAGTAGTAGAGACGCAGCTCTGGCAGGTTGATGACAATGCCTTCTCTTGGCACATCCGGCAGCAACATCTGGGTCGGCAGGGTCAAGCGGGTGCCCGGTTTGGGTAAATAGGGATCAACTCCGGGATTTGCCTCGAGCAGTGCCAAAAAACCAATCTGGGTGTGCTTGCCGATCAGTTCAAGGTGCTCGTCCGGCTGGACTATATAGTCCTCCAGCTCGCCAATCAAACGGCTGCCTGCCGGTGGCAAGGGATAGGTCGTGGCCCAGGTTGGCGCGCTCCAGATGCTGGCTGTCATCAGCAGCAGTGAGACGATTCGTGCATTGAACATGGTACTTCCTGTCAAATGGCGTGAGGGCCGGTCACTGCCCGCCCTGAAAAAAGAGGTGAAATTGTTAACCAATCCACACCTGATTACCAGCCCGTCCCACAAGGGCTACAGAGGAGTCTTGCTTCGAAAAACGCCCCTTTGGACGACTTTCCACACCTTTTTAGTACAGTGCCGGATAACCCTGGATGAACTCTGCCTGTGATGGGAAAGACCGCAACCCGCAAGCAGGCCTGTTGTAGGGGGCGTCATCACACTCGCCAGGCTGCCTATTGGGCTCTGCGCCAAAGCGTCGTTGAAGCGCCATGTACAGGCCCACGGTAAAAACAGTGTGTCTTGCCTGTTTTATAGGCAGTCGTTTGATCTTTAAAGAGATTCAAGTTGATTTACCAGACCGGGTTCGGTAAGAATGAAGCCCCGTGGAGAGATGCCGGAGTGGCCGAACGGGATTGACTCGAAATCAATTGTGGTAGCAATACCACCCAGGGTTCGAATCCCTGTCTCTCCGCCATATTCCTTGTCTGGCTCGTGCCGACAAGATGCCGAAGACCCGCAACGCGCTCGCCTTGCGGGTTTTTTGTTGCCTGACATTAATGGTTATGGCACGCAGGCCCACCATCGTTGGTAACGAGACCCCTGTTACAAATAGCTACCTTGGCGAGTGTGAAGATGCAGCGCCAGCCCCGGAGTGGATCAATCTGCATAGTTGGCACTGGTTGCTGCTTCTGTTGCCAGTGCGAGGAAGGCGCGTATGGCGGGGGTGATGCTGTGCTGGCGAGTAATAAAAACGGTGCTGCCGGCTTCGATCGGTTCTAGGGGATGACAGACCAGATCCGAAAGCTGGCTGGCGGAGTGGGCGAGGCCAGCGCTGACGATGGCCCAGCCCAGCCGATGGCGCACCGCGCTCACCAGGTGGAACAGGGAGTCTGTCTCCAGCACCACGTTGAGCGGGATCCCCGCCTGCTCGGCGGCGAGATCCAGGTATCTGCGAAACTGCATGGAGCGGCTTGGCAGCACCAGCGGTCTGTGTTGCAGACTGGCCAGGGCCATGGGCTCAGAAGAGGGGAGGGGCTCTGCCGCGCCGCGGCTCATCAACACAACCATCCGGTTTTGACCCTGAGGGTAAACATGGACGGTGCGCCTGCCAGGTTCGCCCGGGGGCTCGTCAAACCCTAGGCCTATGTCGCACTGGTGCAGCGCCAGCTGTGACAGCAGGGCCTCGTTGCTCAGCACCGACAGGCGAATAACGATATCGGGGTAGCGCTGCTTGCAGCGGGCGATGAGCGGCATGATGTCGACATTGGACTGCGGCACTATGCCGATGCGCAAGGTGCCAGACAACTCGCCGTGAAACAGCGCCAGCTCCTGTTTGAGTGCCTCCTGTTCGAGCAGCATTCGCTCGGCATACTGGCGCACCAGCTCGCCCGCCTCGGTGAGGGCGACGAATTGGCTGGTGCGTACCACCAGATCCGTGCCCAGATTTTTTTCCAGTGCCGTGATGCTGGCCGACAGGGTCGGCTGGGTGATGTGGCAGGCTTTGGCGGCCTTGGCAAAATGCCGATGCTTGGCCAGTTCGTGAAAATAGTGCAGTTGCTTGATGTTCATCGCGATCTTGCGAGGCGTCTGGCGGGGTGATAGTTAAAATTAATCAATTGAAAATTCATCGTCAATAGAGTGATTCTATCGGGAGATAGATTTAATTCATTGGTTTTGCCGGTGCGGCCTCTCTAAACTTGAATGCAGATTGCATTTTTAGGCCAACCTTTCATGCCGGCAGCCAACCCCACCGTTCCACACACTCTCCACCACGCCTTGCCTTCGCTGGATCATCTGGTGGAGGAGGTGGCGGTCTCCATCAATATCAATGGCATCAACCATGCGGTGATGATGGCGACACCGGACGATCTCGACGATTTTGCCATAGGATTTCTGTTCTGCGAGTCGATCATCCGACGCAACCACGATGTGCACGATATTCGGGTATCCCCCGCTGAACATGGCTTTGTGCTGGATGTTACCATCGCCAATCGTTGTCTGGCGCAGCTACAGCAGCGTCGGCGCAGGCTGACCGGCGCCACCGGCTGCGGTATCTGCGGTGTGGAGGCGGTCGAGCAGGCATTTCCCCCATTGCAGCCATTGCCGCTGAGCCCACCCCTTGATGTTGCGCTGTTGGCCGAACTGCGACCGCAGATCGCCCGCTGGCAGCTCAAGGGGCAACACTCTGGCGCCCTCCATGCGGCGCTGGCGCTGGATGGGCAGGGGCAGATCCTCCACTGCCGCGAAGATATAGGGCGCCACAATGCCCTCGACAAGCTGATCGGTCTCTTGTTGCGCCAACCACAGGCCTGCGACACCCTGGTAGTGACCAGTCGCTGCGGCAGCGAGCTGGTGCAAAAAGCAGCGCTGTTCGGCGCTCGCCACCTCGTCTGCCTGGCGTCCCCTAGCCAGCTGGCGGTCAGGCTGGCCCTCAAATACAACCTCAATGTCGTCCATATTCCCAAGTTTGATGCCCCGGTCAGCTACTCCAGCTATCGCCCGGCGGATCCCATCGGAGAGTGCCATGAGTCATATTGAAAAGCCTGCCAAAGCAGGCGGTTTTTCGTCCCTGCAGTCCACCATGAAGCAGGTGTTGCGCAGCCAGAAGACCCGCCAGAACATCAAGAATCTGCTGCGGGTCAACCAGACAGACGGCTTCGACTGCCCGGGCTGTGCCTGGGGCGACAACGATCACGGCGCCTTCCAGTTCTGCGAAAACGGCGCCAAGGCGGTGGCGTGGGAATCGACCGGCAAGACGGTGGGGGCCGCGTTTTTTGCGGCCCACTCGGTGCGCCAGCTGGCCACCCAGAGCGACTACTGGCTGGAGTATCAGGGGCGGCTGACCGAGCCGCTGCGCTACAATCCGGCGACCGATCACTATGAACCGATAAGCTGGGACGACGCCTTTGCGCTTATCGCCGACACCCTAAAGGGACTCGACAGCCCGGACGAGGTGGAGTTTTACACCTCGGGCCGTGCCAGCAACGAGGCTTCTTACCTTTATCAGCTGTTTGGCCGCCTGTTTGGCACCAACAACTTCCCCGACTGCTCCAACATGTGCCACGAGGCGAGCGGGGTGGCGCTGACTCAGTCGGTCGGCATCGGCAAGGGCACGGTCGTGCTGGATGATTTTGACCGTGCCGAGGCCGTGTTCGTCTATGGCCAGAATCCGGGCACCAACCATCCGCGCATGATGAATGCCCTGCGCCAGGCGGCGCGAAATGGCTGCAAGATTGTCAGCTTCAACAACCTCAAAGAGGTGGCCCTCGAGCGCTTTGCCAGTCCGCAAAGTCCGCTGGAGCTGCTGACCCCGGCAGCCACCACCATCAGCCATCAATATCTGACGCCCAAACTGGGCGGCGACATGGCCGCCATCCGTGGCATGGCCAAGTACATGCTGGAAGAGGCGCCGGAGGTGGTGGATCGCGACTTTATCGCCCGCCATACCCGCCACTTTGACGAATACGAAGCGCAGGTGCGCGCCACCGGCTGGGCCGAGATCGAGCGGCAATCCGGCCTGACTCGCGCCGACATAGTGCAGGCTGCCCGTGTGTTTGCCGCCAGCCGCAGCGTCATCAGCTGCTGGGCCATGGGGCTGACCCAGCATCTGCACTCGGTCGACACCATCCGTGAAATAGTCAACCTGCACCTGATGCGCGGCCAGATGGGCAAGCCGGGGGCGGGGCTCTGTCCGGTGCGGGGCCACAGCAACGTGCAGGGCAACCGCACCATGGGGATCAACGAGAAGCCGACCGCCGCCTTTATCGGCCGGCTCGAGCGTCACCTGCTGGTGAGCCTGCCGCGGACTCGCGGTCACAATGTTTATGAGGCGCTCAAGGCGCTGCACGAGGGCAAGAGCAAGGTGCTCATCTGCCTGGGCGGCAACCTGGCCGCCGCAGCACCAGACACCGACTTCACTTATGGGGCGATGAAAAAGGCCGCACTTAACGTGCAGATCAGCACCAAGCTCAACCGCAGTCATCTGCAGGTGGGCAAGGCGGCGCTGATCCTGCCCTGCCTCGGTCGCACCGAGCTCGATATTCAGTGCACGGGCAACCAGAAGATCACGGTGGAGGATACCTTCAGCATGGTGCACGCTTCGACCGGTACGGCCGAGCCGGTGTCGCCACTCTGCTTGTCAGAGACCGACATAGTGGCGCGGATGGCCCACGCCACCCTTGGCAGTGAGCGGGTCGATTGGCTGGGCCTGCGCGATGACTATGGGCGCATTCGCGATCTCATCGAGCAGACCATCGCAGGATTCACCGATTTCAATGCCCGCATCCAGCAGCCGTGTGGCTTTCATCTGGACAACGCCGCGGCGCAACTGACGTGGAATACCGCCAGCGGCAGCGCCGAGTTTCGCGCCAGCACCCTGCCGCGCTCTGTGCTGCCGGAGTGTACCCGCCATGCCGAGCAGATGAGCGATCAGCCGGTATTGCTGCTGCAGAGCCTGCGCTCCCACGATCAGTACAACACGACAATCTACGGCATGGACGATCGCTATCGTGGCATCAAGGGCCAGCGCAACGTGGTCTTCATGAACGGGGAAGATGCCCGTCGTCTCGGTTTTGCCGAAGGGGAGCGGGTCGATATGGCGGCCATCTGCAACGATGGGCGCGAGCGGATTGTGACCGGATTCAACGTGGTGATCTACGAGATCCCGCAGGGCAATATCGCGGCTTACTATCCCGAAACCAACCCGCTGGCGCCCATCGACAGTATCGGGGAGGGCTCGTTTACCCCCACCTCCAAGTCGATACCCGTGCTGGTCACCGCCACCCGTCAGCAGGACAATCTGTTGCTCAAGTGAGAGGGCAATAGCCAGCCTTGGTCGGGCGGATTTTAGTGGGGGTGAAAATCATGAACAGGAGGATATGCCCGTTTGGCATTGAGTCAATTAAGCAAGGAAAGTCGCTGGTGTGCAGGTAGTCTCACCTCTGAATTGTCCAACAAGGTCTTTTTATAAACTAAAGCTGAGGCCATCAATGATTGCTTCAGCTTTCTACATTGTAAATAAATGTTAGTCATGGCTGCAGCGGGTTATCCATGGCTCCCGATAGGGAGGCGGCTCGTATTTTCATTAGCTGTTGAGGTTGTTGCTAGAGCCAGGTTTTCAGCTTGGTGCAGCATGCGGCTGATTAGGTCAACCAGAATGTCCAACCATTCTCTGCTCCAAAGAAGGGTGCCACGTTTACCGCTGTGGCTGCGTTGCAGTACGGGCCAATCGGCCATGGTTGTCAGGGCGGTGGTCGAAATGTCATCCAGCGGAATGAACAGCGTGACCAATTGATCCTGTTGCCGGATATGGAGACTGAAAGGGCCTATCGGCAGGTCTAGTCCAGCCTAATTAAGGTAGTCTTGAGATAGTATTAGATTAGCCCATTGAAGAACCAGACACTTCGCCCCTCTTAACTTAAGAGGTAGTCTTAGAACTATGTTCAGTACTAGTCGCAACGAGAAGATGGTCGAAGTGTTAACAGGGGCCGAGCGCCGTCGACGCAGGTCTCCACAAGAAAAAATCGCCATGGTGCAGCAAACTTTTGAGCCCGGTATGACGGTGTCTCATGTCGCACATTTGCATGACGTCAACGCCAACCAGCTCTTCAAATGGCGCAAACAATTCCAGGAAGGGTCACTCACCGCGATCACCTCAGGTGAAGACGTCGTTCCTGCATCTGAGCTCGCCGCAGCTATCAAACAGATACGGGAACTCCAGCGTCTGCTCGGGAAGAAGACCATGGAGAACGAGATCCTCAAAGAAGCCGTGGAGTATGGCCGAGCAAAAAAATGGATAGCGCATGCGCCCTTGTTGCCGGGGGACGACGATTAAGGGCGGTGAGCCAGGCCCTGGGTGTATCGCGTGCGCAACTATCCGTTCATGTTCATCGAAAGTCAGACTGGCGAGATGGCCGTCAGCATCGCCGCCAGCGAGATGACCGCGTTTTGCTTGCCCGGATCATGGATGCGGTGGCAGAGCTCCCCTCCTATGGCTATCGGCGAGTCTGGGCGCTGTTACGGCGTCAGTCTGAGGCCCAAGGACAGCCCGTCGTCAACGCAAAGCGGGTGTATCGCGTCATGCGCGAACATGGCCTGCTGTTGGAAAGAAAACCTGTGGCTTCCTTGACCCATCAGGCACATAAGGGGCGTGTCGCCGTCAAAGAGAGCAATCAGCGGTGGTGCTCGGATGGCTTTGAGTTTCGCTGCGATAACGGCGAAAAACTACGGGTCACTTTCGCTATGGACTGCTGTGACAGGGAAGCCTTGGATTGGGCAGCCAGTACCGGGGGTTATGACAGTGACACGGTACAGGATGTCATGCTGAGCTCGGTTGAACGTCGCTTCGGGGATTCGTTGCCGGCATCACCGGTGGAATGGCTGACAGATAATGGGTCGGCGTACCGGGCCCATGAGACCCGCGCGTTCGCAAGAGAAATTGGGTTGGAGCCCAGAACGACGGCGGTGAGGAGTCCACAGAGCAACGGTATAGCGGAGAGCTTCGTGAAGACGATGAAGCGAGACTATATCGAGATGATGCCGAAACCGGATAGCCATACTGCGGTAGGCAATTTGGCTATCGCGTTCGAGCATTACAATGAGCACCACCCGCACAGCGCCTTGGGGTATCGTTCACCTCGGGAATATCTGCGCAGCCGGGTATCACAACCCTAAGCGGGAAAGAGTGTCTGGATCTATGGGGTCAAATCCAAGTATCAAATGGCGATAGAGAGCGGACAGCATGGTGTTGAACATCATCATGGCTCCTGGATCGTTGTGTCAAAAACAGATACTGCAGGCGACTATAAATTGGCAATGGGCGGCCGGGCTGCACAAAGGTATGGGTGTCGGTACAGGCATAGGTTCCCCCTGCGATCACTTTCGATCTATGTTGCGGTGTTTTGGTGGTTGCACCCAGCTTGGCAGCGGGCAGATGTTTGCCTGAATGGACTGAATTGGGGGTGGTGAATCTGCCCACTGATTGCTGGTAAGGCCATGGTGTGATCTCCTGCATGGTGAACGATAAGGGAATGATTATGAACCGTAGTAGCGCGCTATACCGGGGCTCGACCGGAGATTTTTTAACCTTTTTGGGTTATGGGGCGGTTGATATAGAGGAGGTGCATTGTTCTGATTGATATGACAGATCATTGGTGTTCCGGTCAGCAGAAGACCAATGAACCTGTGATACGGCAGGTCAGAGTTTCAACAGCTCGACTTCTATATGATTCCAGTGAGCAAAGGCATTGTTGTTGCCATAGAGGCGTGCGAGCCCTTCGGCAAAGCTCTCCTCCAGTCCCGGTTCGTAGTCGCCGTTCGGACCAGCCTGCTGGAAGTGGACATCCCCTAGCTTGTTGTAATCGTATACCAGGCTGCATAGAAGGCATTGTCCTTGTTCAGGTTGGTGCCGGTGGTGCTGGCACCCAGCAGGCGGTCGACGGAGTGGCCGAACTCGAGCAGCACCAGATTGGCAGCGCCGTGGTGAGTTCCCACTCGCCACTTGCCTGAGCCGTCCTGCTCCATGGCGATGACGATCTCTTTGCTCCCACCGAAGGCGCCAACTCCCGGCAGCTTGTCCCACTCGCCACTACTATGGCCACGGGTACCCGTCCCTGCCAGATGGGTATGATAGGTGGTCACGTTGTTGTGGGTGACCCGGATCGTCAGCCCTTCGGCCTTGGCTGGATTGAGCAGGTTTATCGGTAATTTGGCCAATTCGATGGCGACGGCTCGAGCGGCCTGGCTGTTGACCGGGCTGTTGGGATTGAGCGTCACCATGGTGATGGCTTTTTGGAAGCGGACCACTTCGCTGGAGTTGAGAAGCTGGCCGATGGGTTGATATGGAGCGGGGTCGACATTCCCTTGGTATGCAAAAAAGAGGGGTGTTTCTCATCGAGCAGGGCCAGGGTTTGCGCGCCATGTTGTTGGGTGATGACGCTGCGCAGCTGCTCATGGGGGCGGATATTAGGGGCGAGCTGCTGTTTGCGCAGATCGGCAACTTGTTGCAACTCCTGCGAACGTTCGCTCTTGCTGCTGTGCCCCTAGGGTAAGTTCGTTGTGTAACTGACGGACATCTGCCACCGTCACTTTGCCGCTATCCGCTTGTACGCTGCGCAGCAGGCTGCCAGCCTTCTCTTTGCTCAAGCCATATTCCCGGGTTATGGCGCTGATCACCTGCGCAATGGCTGCCTCCCGGTGATCCAGACGGCGGCTCTCGATGGATACAAGCGCTTTACCTTCCTTGAGGTAGAGGTTGCCATTGCTGGCTCGCAGCTCTTGCTGACTGTCGGCGGAGGACAAATGGAGGCCACGATGGAGTGACGTCAATGAGGTCGCTGAGGTGGTGTTCATGAATTATCCCTTGATGGCGGACATCATAGTCATTGAGTGGAGTGCCGCTGTGGCGGCCTGGCAGGGCTGAGCCCGCCGCTGCTGCCACTCCCTCACCAGTTGCAGGAAGTTGTGTGTCAAGCTGGCCAGCACGTCGTCATCAGCGCCTGTGACCGACAATTGCATCACGAAGCGATGGTTACCCGTCAGCTCCATCCGCCCCGTTATAGCTGAGCAGCAGCGGCACCCAGCGGGGATCCAGTTCTAGGTCATCGGGGCAGCAAGCCAGCACCACCATGCCGGTGCCAGTTCGGGTGATTTGCAGGGTCCATCCGCGGTGAGCAACAGCCACTCGTCGGCAGATATCTGATAGAGTTGATCGGCATCGAGCTGCCTAGCCCGCCGGGTCAATCGAGTATTGAGATCCATGCTCATATCTCTGGAGGGGGATGATGTAGGTGCACAGGATCGCAAAAAAGGGGAACATGCCGAATATTAACCAAGGCCGGGTATTTTTAGGTGATGCGGCGCAGTGGTGATCAGGATTGCGCTACCGTTGCGGTCCTTCGCTCTGGCGCCACTGCTCCAGCCAGCGCAATACCTCGGCGGTCGCCTCGATCTGGTCGGCGGGAATGTAGTTGTTGATCTGGGCGTCCCGATAGAGGGCGCGGGCCAGCGGAATGCGTTGCAGCACCGGAATGCCTTCCTCTTCGGCAATCTTGCGCACCTGTAGCGCCTGGGCGTCGGTGAACTTGAGAGTGACCACCGGCAGCGGCGTTTCCCCCCGCTCGTAGAGGATGCCGATGGCGATATGGGTCGGGTTGGCGACGATCACCGAGGAGCGTTTCACGTCGGCGCGCATGTTGCTCGATTGCAGCTCCTGATGGAACTGACGGCGCTTGCTCTTGATCTCCGGGCTCCCCTCCATCTCCTTGTACTCCCGCTTCACCTCGTCCTTGCTCATCTTGAGCTGCTTGATGTGCTGGTAGTGTTCGAAGGCGTAATCAGCGATGGCGATCACCACAAAACCCATGGCGCAGACTGCCATCAGCTGGCCCATCATCCCCCCCAGCACCGGAGCGACGCAGCTCATGCCGCAGCCGGGTAGTTGCAGCATCGCCTGCAGATTGCCCTCTATGGTGACCCACACCAGCAGGCTCAGCAGGGTGACCTTGAGCAGGGATTTGACAAATTCCATCAGGCTCTTGATGGAGAAAATCTTCTTGGCCCCCTCCACCGGATTGACATGCTTGATGTCGGGTTTGATGGACTCGCCGCTCAGCAGAAATCCGTACTGGGCGATGTGGGAGACGAGCACCACCAGCACCGCGACCGCCAGGATCGGGATGCAGAGATAGGCCATCTCCTGCATCAGGTTCTCCACCACATGGTTCAGGGCCTCAGTAAAGGGGAGGTTGATGTGGGACGCCGGGATCAGCATCAGTTTGCCCAGATGTTCCAGATAGTAATCGGACATCGCCATCAGCATGCCGACCAGGCTAAGGATGATGGCGGTGGAGACTACCTCCTTGCTCTTGACCACCTGCCCCTTCTGGCGGGCGTCCCGTAACTTCTTGGGGGTGGGCTGTTCGGTTTTTTCGCCGCTCATCGTGCCTCCGGGGCAAGGTCAATCCGGCTGGCGTCAGCACGGGTCACAGGATAAGTGGCCATTACGATCCCCAGGCAGAAAGGAACAGACCCAGGGGATCGATCAGCGTCACCATCCAGCTGCCGAGCTCATCCATCAGCCGTAGCAGCGAGTGTCGCAAGTAGATACTTGACTGGGCGATCAGCATGCTGACAAGGAAGATGAGGGTGGCCGTCATTACGGAGTATTTGATCATGTGTTCATTGTGCTCCCAGAATGGGCCCAAGCAGGCGCAGCGGATCCATCACCGCCAGCACCTCCTGATAGGCGTGGTCCATCATCAGCTTGATGTAGATGACCAGCAGCAGGCTGGCGACAGCGCTCTTGATTGGCATCGCCAGCACGAAGACGTTGAGAGAGGGGGCAAAGCGGCTGATAAGCGCCAGCCCGAACTCTGCCAGAAACATGGCAATAAGCAGCGGGGCTGCCAGCAGGGCACAGAGTAGCAACATCTGGCTGAACTGGCCGTAGAAAAAGCTGACCCACTGGCTGCCGATAGTAGGAAAGAAGTACACCACAGGCCAGCTGGTATAGCTCTGGAAAAGGGCTGTCAGCAGGGCGAGGAAAGCACCGCTGGCAAAGAAGAGGGTGATCAGGGTCTGGGTCAGCAGCAGACCGGTGGGACTGGTCTGGCTGCCGAGGCTCGGGTTGAACAGAGAGCCCATGGCGGCACCGCGCTGGTTGTCGATCAGAAAACCGCTCGCCTCGATGGCCCAAAAGGGGATGGCGGCGACAAAGCCGATCAGCAGGCCGAGCAGCACCTCCTTGGCCACCAACAGGGCCAACTCCATGGCGCCGATGCTTGGTGGCAGGGTGTCAGCGATCATGGGGTAGGCGTAGAGCGCCAGCGAGCAGACAACACCGTTGCGGATCATTGCCCCCCCCAGCATCTGCTTGCCGAGCACAGGCAGCATCACGAAGCAGCTGATAAAGCGTGGCAACAGCAGGGTATAGGCCAGCATCTGGGCCTGCAGACTCTCCAGGGTCATTGGATCTGCGGTACCTTGTAGAGCACCATGTCGGCGAAGCTGTAGAGCTCGTTGCCTAGCCAGGCGGTGGTGGCAAACAGGGTGATCACCACCGCGATCAGCTTGGCGACAAAGCCCAGGGTCTGCTCCTGGATTTGTGTCAGGGCCTGCAATAAGGAAACTAACGTCCCCACCAGCGCGGCCACCAGCACCGGTGGCATAGATAGGATCAGCACCAGCCAGAGGGTTTGGCTGGTGAAGTGGAGAATATCGGCGTGACTCATCCTAGCCTCCGTAGCTGATGACCAGCCCATGGGTGAGGCGAGCCCAACCATCTAGCAGCACAAACAGCAGCAGCTTGAATGGCAGCGAGATGGTCATGGGGGAGACCATCATCATTCCCATCGCCAGTAGGATGTTGGAGATGATGAGGTCGATGGCGATAAAGGGCAGGTAGATGAGAAAGCCGATTTCGAAGGCACGGCTGAGCTCGCTCACGGTAAAGGCAGGCAGCAGAATCAGCAGGCTGTCCGGTTCCAGCCGGTCGGCATATTTGCTTGGCCAAAGCTGCTTGGTGCTGTCAATAAAAAAGGCGTGTTCCCGTGGCTTGATCTGTTTTTTCAAAAAGGCGCGGTAGGGGGCTATTCCCTCGTCGAGGAATTTCTCCACTGATTCGGACTTGGCCAGTGACACCTCGTTCTGGCGCAGGTAATCCTGAGTGGCGAAACCGACCGGGGCCATTACATAGATGCTAAGGATGATTGCCAGCCCGTACATCGCCATGTTGGGGGGGATTTGCTGCACGCCCAGGGCGTTGCGCAGCAGTGAAAAGACCACTGCCATCTTGACGAAGGAGGTGGCCATCACGGCGATAAAGGGGAGTAGGGCCAGCAGGGCGAGGCCGACGATGAGGTTAAGCTCATCTGGTAGCTGGATCATGCCTGCGACTCTCCACTCAAGGTTTCGATACGCACCCCCAGGCGTCCCTGGATCTCCACCAGTCGGCCCACGCCAAGCGAGTGGCCGTTGCTGATGATGCGCACTTCGCCATCGAGGGGCGTGCCAAGATCAATCAGGGCGCCCGGTTGCATGCTGGTGAGGGTGTGCCAGTCCAGCGTCTGGCGGCCCACTTCAAAGCTCACCTGAATAGGCAGTTGCTCCAGTTCGGTCGGGCCGAAGGGGTCAGCGGGGGTAGCGTTGTGCATGGCAGTCAGTTCCAGATGTTGTTGATGGGGTTGGCAGTAGGCAAAGGGGCGACCCTCCACGCAGATGGTCAGTTGCTGGCCGAGCTGCGGATGGGGTGGCGGCAGCAGCACATCGCCTATAGCAAGGGCGCCAAGTTCATCCATGGTCAATCCCATCTCGCCCCACTGCAGGGAGAGGATGAGGGGCAGCAGCAACCGCTGCTGCTGTGGCCGTGGCGGCAATCTGGTCAGCAGAGGCCCGGGCTGAGACAGCCAGAGGGCGAGGTTGGCACCCTCCCGTTGCAGCAACAGTTGCAGGGCGGGATCGTCGGCCTTATCGCCACTTTGCTGCCGGGTCAGCGCCGAGCAGGTGAGGCCACCGAGGGGTTGTCCCAGCCGCTCGATCAGCGCCAGTTGCAGGGATTCTGGCAGGCTGAACAGCGCAGCTTGCTGCAGATCCGGCGCCAGCCAGTGGGCCAGTTCGGCGCCGTGGCAACAGAGCGTCAGGGAGAGCCCCTGCCACTGCAGTTGCAGCCGGGTATCGAGCGTAGCCGGAGGCAAACCGATGGCGAGGGCAAGCTCGCCGCCCCCCCAGCTAAAGTGCTGGCGGTATTGGCTCAGGGTCTGTTGCAGGGTTAACTCTGTCAGCGAGGCAGAGGGAAACGTTATCAATGTCATGCGTCGGCATCCCACTCGTCATAGATGGATCGCTGCTGGCGCGAGCCCTGATCGCGGTCGGGCTGGCTGAAGAGATCGAGGGTGACCCGCTCGCCGGGATGGAGGCGCTGCAGGCGATCGATCAACTCGCTACGCCCCTGATTGAGCAGCAGCTCTCCTTGGGTAGTGGCGAGGATCTCGATCTGCATCTCGCCATGGTGGTGTTCGATGCGGATGGCAAGTTCTCCCAATGCGGGCAGGGTAAGGCGCAGCAGCGGCGGCCGCTCCGGGCTGCCCAGCTCCTGATAAATATCCACCGCCAGCCGCTCCAGCAGCTGACCCAGTTCCCGATTACTCTCGGCGGGCGCCATCCGGGCCAGCTGTAGATCCCCGGGGGTTTTCACCTGCGGGGGGATCAGTTGATCACCTGCCTCGGGCATCTCATCGGTCAGAGTGAGCTCATTGATGACGGTGTCAGAGGCCTTTCGTTCGACGAATTCGACGTCTTCAGGCAGAGAGGCCCCACCCTGCTGAAGAGCTGCTTGCTCGGCTCCTGGCGGCACCTCTGCACCTGCGGTGATCCCGGTTACTTGCATATCATGTTGCTGAGAGTCATGCCCCTCTTGCTTGGGGTGTGGGACCTGCTCTTTCACCAAGGATGGCAGCGTTGCCAGAGCACTCTCCGGTGCCGACCCTCCCGCTCCCTCAAGGGGAAGGCGCGGGGTCGGTGTATTCACCATGGATGAAGGCGCTAAAAACGAGTTCTCTGGTGCGGGTAGCTCCACACCTCTGGTTCCGTCCTCCAGCTTTTTATCTTGTGTATCCAACATTTTCTGCGATTTTTTGCTCTCGATTTCCTTCTGGTCACGGGCGGTCACCTCCGAGATGGCAGGGGCGGATAAACCGGATGCCTCTCTTGTGATGAACGGTTGTGTCTGCAACTGCTTTGACTGGCTGTGAGAAGCTGAAATATCAGGCTGCCGGGCCGTATCGGCCGCCTGTTTTTTTTGCTGTTGTGTCTGCAATAGTTGCTGAGGCTGCGGCTCCTGTGTCTGCAATAGTTGCTGAGGCTGAGGCTGAGGCTGAGGCTGAGGCTGAGGCTGCGGCTCCTGTGTCTGCAATAGTTGCTGAAGCCGAGGCTCCTGCGTCTTGCTCTGGCCATTCGCCCTGTGCTGGTAGGTTGCCTTTTGTTCCTGCTCAAGCCGCATCGCCTGCTCGAAACGCTGCTGTTGCGACCGATTGGCCTCAGCCATCGGGGCGTCGCCCGGTGCTGTTACTGCGCCCTTTATCGGGAGGATTCGGTTCATGACTCGTTACATCCTGATCTGCTGGCGGAACTCTTCCTGTTCCTGCTCTTCGTTGTAGTCACGCAGGGCTTGCTGTGAGGCCAACTCCTGACGGTGTAGTTCGGCAAATTTCTGTTGCTGCTGGCGGGCGCGGTGTACCGCCTGCTGGCGCTCCTGCAAGCGGATGCGCCCTTCGGCAACGCGCTCGGCCTGTTCGGCGGCACTTTGCTCCAGTTGCGCCTCTTTCTCCCGCAGCAGGGATACTTGCTGTTGCCACGCTTTGAGCCCCTTGCGATCGAGCTGCTCTGTCTGACAGATGGTGAACAGTCGCTCCTCCTCAGCAAGGCGCCACTGGCGATAGGCCTGGCTCTCCTGCTCTGCTTCACGTTGGCGGATACGGGCGAGTTGCACACGCGCCTGTTGTGCGGCGAGCTGCTGTTCGGCCCGATCCAGCCGCATGTCTTTGATCCGTTGCAGGCGGCCAATCATCGGGTCAGTGCCTCCAGGGTCGTGAGGGCTTCTGGGAGTGAGCTAGGTTCATGGGTTCCTTGCCTGAGCCACTGGCGAATCGCCTCGATACGGGCGATCGCCTCATCGGCCACCTTGTCCTGACCTTTCTGGTATTCGCCGATTTGCAGCAATAGCTCCACCTCTTCATATTTCGCCAGCCAGCTGCGTATCCGACCGGCCTGTGCCTGATGCTCGGGTTCGATGATCTGGTTCATCACCCGGCTGGCGGAGCGCAGCACGTCGATGGCCGGGTAGTGGTTGGCCGCCGCCAGTTTGCGCGACAGTATGATGTGGCCATCAAGGATGGATCGGGTCTCGTCAGCGACTGGCTCTGTCATGTCATCCCCCTCCACCAGCACGGTATAGAGGGCGGTGATGGAGCCCTTATCCGACTGACCGGCGCGCTCCATCAGGCGGGGCAGGGCGGCAAATACCGACGGCGGATAGCCCCGTCTGGTTGGTGGCTCGCCGGCGGCCAGACCAATTTCCCGTTGGGCACGGGCAAAACGGGTCACGGAGTCCATCAGCAGCAGCACTCGCTTGCCCTGATCGCGGAAATATTCGGCGATGGAGGTGGCGACAAAGCCTGCCTTGGCCCGCTCCATGGCGGGGCGATCCGAGGTAGCCACCACCAGCACCGCCTTCTTGAGCCCCTCTTCCCCCAGATCAGCTTCGATAAACTCCCGCACCTCCCGGCCACGCTCACCGATCAGCGCCAGCACTGTGACATCCACCTCGGCACTGCGAATAAGCGAGGCCAGCAGGGTGCTCTTGCCGCCACCAGCCGCCGCGAAGATCCCCATCCGCTGTCCCTCGCCGCAGGTGAGCAGGCCATCGATGGCGCGAATGCCCAGCGAAATAGGCTGGGTGATGCGTTTGCGGCTCATGGGGGGAGGGGCATCCCGATAGACCGGATACCAGGCGGCGGGTTCCGGCAGATGGCCGCCACCAAAGGGGTTGCCGAGGCCATCCAGCACCTGACCGAGCAGGTGCTCGCCGACCCCGACCTGATGCATGGTGCCGGTCGGGCTCACTTCGGTGTTGGAGGAGATGCCGAACATCTCGCCAAGGGGGGTGAGCAGTGCCTGATGCTGGGCAAAACCGATCACCTCTGCCTGCAGCGAGAGGGTGTTATCAGGGTTGCGTAAATGGCAGAGCTCACCGATCCGTACCCCGGGGACGACCGCCTTAAGCAGGGTGCCTGTCACTTGAGTGACCCGGCCACGGATCTGGATCAGGCGGCACTCGTCAATGGCATGACGAAGCTGGCCGGGGATGTGGTCGAGAGATAGGGTCATAGAGATCTGCATCATTGAAACTGGTGGCCACTATAGGGGATGGCGTGTCACGGGGATTTCAGCGCGAGTCGGGACTTTTTAGAAAACCGTTGGGGGCGGGCTAAAAATTCACGGCCGATTTTGGCATAGGGACGCGGGGGCAATTTTTATAATGCCACCCTCATCAATCCATTCGTCACGGGAGTTTCCATGGCCATTATCCAGAGCAACCCCTATGCCCCTGTCGCCCAGCCCGAGTCGCGTGGCGCAGAGGTCGCATCCCGTCAGGCTCCCCTGTCGGGGGGGCAGTTTCAGGGAGAGCGGGTCGTGCTGGCCAGTGCGTCCCAGTCCCTGGCCGATATGGCCGAAGAGCTTACTTTCGTCTTCTCCGAGCGTAAGGAGCTGTCGCTGGACAAACGCAAGCTGAGCGACAGCCATGCTCGCATCAGCGAGATCGAAGCATTGGTCGGAGACTACCTCGACAAGGTGCCGGAGCTGGAACGCCAGCAGAAGATCAAGGAGATGGTGAGCCACCTCGGCAGCGGTCGGCTGGCCAACCTCTCCCAGTTGCTGGCCTACCTCGAGAGCTATTCGGGGGAGGTGAGCGAGCAGTTCGAGGCGCTCTGTCAGGCGCGCAAGGCGCTATCTGGACGACCGGAGATGCAGGGCACCCTGGCGCTGGTCGAGCAGGCGCTGGCCAAGCTGGCTGACGAGCAGGGCAGTGCCATCGTGCTGGGGGCGCGCATTACCGGCCCTGCGGCCGAAGCGGCCAAAGCGGGCGTGGGGGCCGAGCAGGATCTGCGGGATCTCTATCGCGATGCGGTGCAGGACTATCGCGCGCTCTCCACCGCTTGGCGCGATATTCACAGCCGCTTTGGCAACGGTGCGCTGGAGAAGGTGACCGGTTTCATGATGAAGGCCCTGAGCGCCGATCTCGACAGCCAGCAGCGCTGGCTCGACCCGGTCAAGCTGGAGCGGGTGATGAGCGACATGCACAAGCTGCGGCTGCTCAACACCCTCTCGGCGCAAGTGGACGAGCTGTGGCAACGGGTGAAGGAGGGCTCGGCCCATGGCATACGGGCCTTCTGATCTGATGGGCGATCTGATCGCCTTGGTGGAGAAACGCTGGGCCAGCGTGCGGGATGTGGAGCAGGTCGGTGTCGCCCTCGAGCTGTCAGATTGTCGCCAGCAGGTGCTGCTTTATCAGGAACTCAAGCGGCTGATCCGCCTGCTGCCGGTTGAGCTGTTCAGTGAGGAAGAGCAGCGCCAGAACCTGCTGCAGTGCTGTCAGGGTGCGCTCGATAACGCCATCGAGCGGGAAGAGGATGAGTTGTCTGGAGAGTCGTCATGAACTGGATTGAACCCCTGCTGGTGCACTTTTGCCAGGATCTGGGCATCACCATCGGGGATAACCCCCATTCGCTGATCCAGCTTGAACTGGAGCAGAGCGGCACCCTGCAACTGGAGCGCCATCAGGGGCAACTGACCCTCTGGTTGGCCCGCGCCGTGCCCTGGCATCAGAGTGGCGAGGCGATCCGCCGCGCCATGACCCTCACCGCGGCGGCGCAAGGTCCGGCGCTGCCGGTGCGCAGCGGCTGGCTGGGGGAGGATCAGCTGATCCTCTTCGTCACTCTGGATGAGCGGGCCGTGACCCTGCCCCAGCTCCATCAGGCATTGACCACCCTGACCCGGCTGCAACGAGAGGTGCTGGCGTCATGAGCCGGATCACAGCTGCCCGTCATTGGGTTATCGAGTCGTCTGGCGTCAACAGACCCACCCGTTTTAAGGGGGATAGGGGATGAGCCGGATCACTGCGGCGCATATCGGGATCGAGCAGCTCAGCGCCATCTCCCTCGACGATCAGGAGCGCAGCCTGCCGGGGCGTTATGCCCTGCTGCCCGATGGCCAGTCCATCGAACCCCATATCAGCCGCCTCTACCCCGAGCGGCTGGCGGATCGGGCGCTGCTCGATTTCGCCACCCCGGATCGCGGCTTTCACGACTTGCTGCGACCGGTTGATTTCAATCAGGCGATGCAGGGGTTGCGCAGTGTGCTGGCCGAGGGGCAGAGCCCCGAATTGCGAGCGGCCACCGCGCTGCTCGAACAGATGCACGCCGATGAACAACTGATGCAGATGACCCTTCATCTGCTGCACAAGGTATGACCATGGCTCTTACGTCACAGCAGCAGGATGCGCTGCTGCTCACCGGCTGGCTGCAACTGCAATATGGCCACCCCGATAAGGCGAGCGTGCTGCTGACCGCCCTGCTGCAGATCCACCCCGACCATCAGGGGGGGCGACGAACCCTGCTGGTGGCCCTGCTCAAACAGGGGGAGGGGGAGGCTGCGCTGGCCCATGTCGATCAGCTGATGCAGCAAGGGGCGGCCGACGGCCCGCTCTGGCTCTGCCGCAGCCGGGCCTGCCAGTTGGCGGGTCGGCTGGATGAAGCCCGTTTTGCCTATCAACAATACCTCGAACTGGAAGAGCAGAATGAATCAACGCTCCCTTGAGTTGCTGCGCCGGATAGGCGAGCGCAAGGACATCATGCTGGCGATCCTGCTGCTGGCCATCGTCTTCATGATGGTCTTGCCGCTGCCGCCGGTGGCCCTCGATATTCTGATCGCCATCAACATGACCATCTCGGTGGTGCTGCTGATGATGGCGGTCTATATCAATTCGCCGCTGCAGTTTTCCGCCTTTCCGGCGGTGCTGCTGATCACCACCCTGTTCCGGCTCGCCCTGTCGGTGAGTACCACCCGGATGATCCTGCTGCAGGCGGATGCGGGGCAGATTGTCTACACCTTCGGCAACTTCGTGGTGGGGGGCAATCTGGTGGTGGGGATCGTCATCTTCCTCATCATCACCATCGTCCAGTTTCTGGTGATCACCAAGGGCTCGGAGCGGGTTGCTGAGGTGAGCGCTCGCTTCTCCCTCGATGCCATGCCCGGCAAGCAGATGAGTATAGACGGCGACATGCGCGCCGGGGTGATCGACGTGCACGAGGCGCGGGATCGCCGCGGGGTCATCGAGAAGGAGAGCCAGATGTTCGGCTCCATGGATGGCGCCATGAAGTTCGTGAAGGGGGACGCCATCGCGGGCCTCATCATCATCTTCGTCAACATCCTTGGCGGCGTCACCATCGGGGTGACCCAGAAGGGATTGTCCGCCGCCGATGCGCTGCAGCTCTACTCCATCCTGACGGTGGGGGACGGTATGGTCTCCCAGGTCCCCGCACTGCTGATCGCCATCACAGCGGGGATCATTGTCACCCGGGTCTCTTCCGAAGAGTCCTCCGATCTGGGTACCGATATCGGCGCCCAGGTGGTGGCCCAGCCCAAGGCGCTGCTGATCGGTGGTCTGCTGCTGGTGCTGTTTGGATTGATCCCGGGCTTCCCGATGATCACCTTCTTTGCGCTGGCGGCCATCGTCACGGCGGGCGGTTACTTTATCGGCTTGCGTCAGCGCAAGGCGCAGAGCAGCAACAGTCAGGATCTTCCCGCCGTGCTGGCGCAAGGGGCAGGCGCGCCTGCCGCCCGCAGCAAGCCAAAACCGGGCAGCAAGCCGCGGGGCAAGCTGGGGGAGAAGGAGGAGTTCGCCATGACGGTGCCGCTGTTGATCGATGTGGATGCCGCGTTGCAGGCCGATCTGGAGGCGATCGCCCTCAACGACGAACTGGTGCGAGTGCGCCGCGCCCTCTATCTCGATCTCGGGGTGCCCTTCCCGGGTATTCACCTGCGTTTCAACGAGGGGATGGGGCCCGGCGAATACCTGATCCAGCTGCAGGAGGTGCCGGTGGCCCGCGGCCTGCTGCGACCGGGTCATCAACTGGTGCAGGAGAACGCCTCCCAGCTCGATCTGCTGGGGATCCCCTACGAGGAGGGGGCGCCGTTGCTGCCGGGGCAACCGACCTTGTGGGTCGCTAATGAACATCAGGAGCGGCTGGAGAAGTCACGGCTGGCCACCCTAACCACCGATCAGGTGGTGACCTGGCATCTCTCCCATGTGCTGCGGGAATATGCCGAGGACTTTATCGGCATTCAGGAAACTCGCTACCTGCTGGAGCAGATGGAGGGGAGCTATGGTGAGCTAGTCAAGGAGGCGCAGCGCATCATCCCGCTGCAGCGGATGACCGAAATTTTGCAGCGGCTGGTGGGGGAGGATATCTCGATCCGCAACATGCGCGCCATTCTCGAGGCCATGGTGGAGTGGGGCCAGAAGGAGAAGGATGTGGTGCAGCTCACCGAGTACATCCGCAGCAGCCTCAAGCGCTACATCTGCTACAAGTACGCCAATGGCAACAACATACTGCCCGCTTATCTGCTCGATCAGCAGGTGGAGGAGCAGATCCGCGGCGGCATTCGCCAGACCAGTGCCGGCAGCTATCTGGCGCTCGACCCCACCATTACCCAGAGCTTCCTCGATCAGGTGCGTCATACCGTCGGTGATCTGGCCCAGATGCAGAACAAGCCGGTGCTGATTGTCTCCATGGATATTCGCCGCTATGTGCGCAAGCTGATTGAGGGGGATTACCACGCCCTGCCGGTGCTCTCCTATCAGGAGCTGACCCAGCAGATCAATATCCAGCCGCTCGGACGGGTCTGCCTGTGAGGGGGGATCCGCTGATCCCCTGGCTGCAGGGCAGGGGGCTTGATGTAACCCCCTACCATCTGGGTAATACCCCCATCCAGCTCGGTCACGGTTTTTGCTATCGCCATATCTACCTCGCCTGGCGGGTCGATCCTGCGACCCGGCGGGTCTGGATCCTGCTGGTGCGCCGTGAGGGCGAGCGGGCCGGACTGGCCAATCCTTTTGCTGCCCTCTATCTGCTGGCCGACGCCACCCTGGCGGTGCTCGGGCCGGGCCATGTTCTCTACGGCAATGTCGATGTGTTTCGCGGCAGTAGCTTAAGCGGCGAACGGCTCGGCCAGTTCTATCTGCGCTGGACCGGCGCCAGCGAACCCGAGCCCGGCTGGTTCATGCTGGCGGCCGAGCGAGTCTGTTCCTTGCGGGATATGCGAAAACGACAAAAGCACGGCCTTGCGTGACAGGCATGTCCAAAGGGGCCTCATAGAATAGGAGCCAAGATGAAACAACCGCGTTTTGCCCACCATAGCGAGACCATCGCGCAGGCAGAGCAGGCCATCGCCGACAGCGATCACCGCAACGCCCTGTTGCAGGAGATGCTGGCGGGACTGGCCCTCTCGGATCAGACCTGTCAGTTGTTGTTCGATGCCCCGACCGAACAGGTGGCGGTGGCCGAGCAGGAGCTGTTGGCGGAGATCCAGCGCCGGCAGGCACGACAGCCTGCCCAGCCGGGAGAGGCCCGCAAGAGCCGCCGCCCGGCCATGATGCGCGGACTGATGATTTAAGGAGTTGTGATGAGCGTTATCCCTGACTACAACAGCAATCCTGCCGGATTTGTCGGCTGGCTCGGTGGGCAAGCGGTCGATACCTTGCCTGGCCATAACAATCCCAAGCTGGCCGAGTTGCTCGCCTTGCTCGAGGGCAAGATCACCATCAGTACCGACCAACCGACCGTGCTGAGCAAGGCCCAGCTGGAGAAGCTGCTGGCGAAGTACTTGACGGACCCAGCCACGGTCACTGGGTCATGGCCCACCGATCAGTTTTTGCGAGGCCAAGAAGCAGCCGTTACCGCCATCAAAGGGCTGATTGAGCAAGGTGAGAAACGAGAGCCCAAGGTCACCAGCTGGACCGTGTCTGAATTTATGCTGCTCTCCTTCAGTGCGTTGACCATGGACCGCATTGATGACGACATCATCAATGTCTTTACCGGGGTGATGGCGTTTCAAGACAATCAGCGTAAAGCTCTCGGCAATGAACTAAAAGATATGACCGCCGAGCTCAAGATCTACGGGGTGATCCAGTCTGAGATCAACAAGGTGCTCTCTGCTGCATCCAGCCAGACCTTCAACACCGATTTCAATCTGATGGATTACAAGCTCTATGGCTATGAGTCACTGGCCAAATTTATGGACGGGGCAGAGTTCAAACTGTTGTCAAAAATGTTTACCGACGTACAGGTTAAAAAAGCACAGCAAGATTTCACCAACGCTAAAAATGAGCTGGAAAAAGTAAAGTCGGCCAGCCTCGACCCCAAAACCCTGGAGGAAGCTAATGCCGATTATGAGAGTAAAAAAGCCATTCTTGAGAAGAGCGTAGAGAAGCAGAGCATAACCGTTAAATCGTTCCTCGAAAGTGACCAGAAGAAGAGTGGCGCGATGAAAAATATCGAAGCCAGCTACAGCTATGACAAGGACAACAACAAGCTTGGCAACTTCTCCACCAGTGTGAGTGACCGCTCCCGTCCGCTCAACGATCAGGTCAGCGAGAAGACGACCCGCCTCAACGATGTCAGCTCGCGCTACAACGCCGCTATTGAGGCACTCAACCGCTTTATCCAGAAATACGACAGCATCATGCGCGACATTCTTGGCGCTATTTAAGGAGAGACCATGCAGACCGACACCACCCTGACCCCGGAGTATGACGCCGAGCTGGAAGCCTTTATGGCAGATGGTGGCACCTTAGCCATGCTGCAGGACATCTCCAGCGATACCCTGGAGCAGCTCTATTCCCTGGCGTTTGGCCAGTATCAGGCGGGCAAGTGGGAAGATGCCCACAAGATTTTCCAGGCGCTCTGCATGCTGGATCACTACCAGCCGCGCTATTTCCTCGGGCTTGGTGCCTGCCGTCAGGCGATGGGCGAGTTTGAAACGGCGGTTCAGAGCTACAGCTTTGGCGCCATACTCGACCTGAAAGATCCCCGTTTCCCGTTTCATGCCGCTGAATGTCGCTTACAACAAGGTGATTTGAACGGGGCCGAGAGTGGCTTCCACTCGGCCCACTTGCTGGCGGACGCCGATCCGCTGCAGGCTGACCTGGCGACAAGCGCCAAGGTTATGTTGGAAGCCGTCGCAATCAGAAGGGATCTGCAAGATGAACCCGATCAGCAATGAAAGAAGCGTTTCCCCGCTGGGAAACATTGGTGAGGTCGCGGGCCTGACGCCCGTTACCCAACCACGTAGTGAGACACGGCTCGATGCCGCGACGGCGCAGGCCAGTGGGCAAGCCCGCAAGTCTGGTGTCTCGTTGAACGCCCCCCTTGCCGTGAGTAATGGCCAGCTCGGAGCAGAGCAGTTTGCGCAGGTCAATAAGCTGATCTCCACAGTTAAGGGGAGTGTCATGGCGACCCTGCCGCACGTCAGTGCGCTGGTCACTGCGGCCTTTACGTCACCCGCCGCGTTCGAGATTGAGTTGGGCAGGCTGACCAGCGATCTGGAGAAGAGTCAGAACAAGCTGAAGCTTGAGGATATCAAGCGTGCTCGCGATCTGAACGAGAAGAAGATCGGCGAGAACCAGGAGAAGATCAAAGAGGCGGAAGAAAGTGCCAAGGAGGCCAAGAAAGCCGGTATTTTTGGCAAGATTTTTGGTTGGCTCAGTGCCATCGCCTCGGTCGTTATCGGTGCCATCATGGTGGCAACCGGTGTAGGGGCTGTCGCTGGTGCTCTGATGATTGCTGCCGGTGTGGTTGGCATGGTCAGCATGGCCGTACAGCATGCCGCTGATGCGGGCCTCATTTCCAAGGAGGTGATGGAAAAGCTGGGGCCTGCCCTGATGGGGATTGAAATAGCGCTGGCCGCGCTTTCGCTGGTCGCGAGTTTTGGTTCCTCTATCGGCACACTCATTAGCAAGGTAGCAACCAAGATTGGTGGCAAGGCCGTGGATATGGCCGCCAAGATGACTGCCAAAGTCGCGGAGCTGGCAGCCCAGTTCACGGCCAAGAGCACAGTTGAAGCATTGAAGGTGACCGGGACCGCCGCCAAGGTATTGAAAGCGGGTACCCAGGCAACAGATGTGCTTGTCGATGTCAGTGGTGGCGTGACCAAGACGGTCCAGTCTGTGAAAGAGTCAGCGTCATTGAATGCGCAGGCTGATCTCGCGTTGAACAAGAGCGAGATGACCCAGTTACAAGGAGTCATCGACAAGCTCAAGGAGGCAATTGCCCAGATGATCGAGGCGTTCCAGCAGACCATGGAGATGATCTTCCAGATCATCAATGCCAGGGGCGACATGATGAACAACCTGGCCCGCAGACCCGCCGCTATTTAAGGAGTGCCGACCATGATTAACAGTGATTATGCAAACAGTGTGACCCAGACAGTTCCGTTGACCAACGTGCGTAGCAGTGACGTGCAGCCGGTTCGCACTCAGGGCACCAACCATGAAGCGGCTGGCACTATCAACAGCCAAATGCTTGGTAAAACAGGTGTTCCCGTGTTGCCGCGCCCCTCGATCCCTTTCGATACCAAGGGGGTTACTCAAATTGTCGGCCAGCTCGAAAGCTCCATGGATATGATGTCCTTGCTGTTCCAGCTGGCCCGGCAGGCTCGGGAAGAGGGAATACAGCTGCGGGATATCGAAAACAAGCTGGTTATCAGTCACCAGCAAGCGCAGGTTGATGAGATGCGCAATGGTGCCAAGTTGATGATCGTCATGGCGGTAGTTTCCGGTGTGATGGCGGGTGTTTCGGCGCTAATGGGGGGGTTCTCCCTGGCCAAATCGACTAAGGCCATCAAGCAGGACAAGGCACTTAACGCCAACATTGCCGGGCGGCAGCAAGACTTGAAGCAAGTCGGGGATATCAAGAAGGCGGCGGGCCTGGAAATGGGGGATGCGGGCCAGGATCTGACTGCAAGGATCAAGAACGACAAGGCTGCACTGCAAACCCTGAACAAGACGTTTGATACCAATAACAGCCGTCAGCAGATTTTTAATACCGTGATCCAGTCGTTAGGGCAAGCAGGTAACTCGGCGGTGCAAGTCGCTCAGGGTGATAGTCAGGCAGATGCCAAGGAAGATGAAGTGAACGCAAGCATCAGCCAGACTGAAAAGCAGAAGGCCGAGGATTATCTCTCCTTCATGCAAAACCTTATGAATGACTTGGTGAAGATTATGCAGCAGTACTCACAGAGCCAGAACCAGACTTTGAAAGCGGCATTCGGTGTTGCATAAACACCCTGGTTAGCAAGGCGCCCGCGTGGGCGCCTTTTTGTTTTTCCGGCCATTTTTCTTAAAAGTGGCGTCCTTGAGTGACAGCCTACATGGACGTGGCAAGCTAACATCAACTCCTCTGTGCTGGAGGAAATCATGGATGTAACTGTCATCATCAATCGGCTGCTCACTGAGTTTGCCACCAAATATGGTTTGCCATCCCTGACCCTGAATCAGGAGGGGGTTGCTGCGCTCTGTTTTGACGAGCAACTGCAACTCAGCCTGATCCTGGTATCGGAGCGGGATCAGCTGGTGTTGCAGGCCGACGTGGCCGAGCTCCATCAGGTAGGTGAGGGGATTTTTCGTCAGTTGGCCAGCTTCAATCGTCACTGGTATCAGTTCAATCTCCACTTTGGTTTCGATGAAGAGAGCCTGACGGTGCAACTTTATCGGCAGATGACGGCAAGCCGGTTGACCCTGGCATACCTTGAAGAGAGTCTCGCCAGCATGCTGGAGCATGCCGAGTTCTGGCAAGAGTTGCTGCAACCCGGTACTCGGGACGCAGGCGGCAGTGATCAGGTGATGGGAGTGCGGGTATAACCATGAAGATTCAGGAATCACAAGGCGCACTGGCCCTGCATGCGGCAGAGCCGGGCAAGGTGGGGGGATTTGCTGGCAGAACCATGAGTGCACAGCCAGCCAGTGCGAGCCAGGTTCCCCTGTCGGCACTTCTGCGACGCTCCATTACCCTCAATCAAGTACAGGAGCTGGCGCTTCAGCGACTGCAACAGGGCGAGCATACCTCACTGGCCGAACGTCGGATCCGGGTGTTATGAGAGGTCTGCTGGCACTGATGCTGTTGGTCACGCTTGCCGGTTGTGTTACCACCCCAGAGCTGAAGCCATCCCTACAGCAACTCAAGGGAGAGGTGCATTTTCCTGCAGCCTTGCCACGTCCGGCCACAGTCGAGGTGGCGGTGTTGAGCGTGATTGAGGGGCGCCCCTTGCAAGTGGCGGCTACCCGCTATGAGGTGAGCATGCTGCCGTTGCTATTTGATTTACGCTTGACTCCCCTGCAATTGGCAGAAGGGGAGATCTATGTGCGTGCCAGATTGCGATTTATGGATAGCACAGTAGTGCAGGCCATGAGTCAACAGAAAGTTTTTAAGGTTTTTAATGGCGAGAGAATCATTATTCAATTGCAGCCCAAACATTGTTATCCACTGTGTCAGTAGTGGCCATGTTTAAATAAAAAACACTGAAATCAATCATTTATTAATTTCTTTCGGTTAAAACTGAAAGTTTCTTTTTGTAACGAAGTATATTTCTCTGTAAGCACAATATGAAGTATGAGCCGCTCTAGTGGATGAGTAGTGCGTTAACTCTAATTTCAGACTGGTTTTTCTGCTTGTGACTGTTGTAGGATTCGTCCTCATTTCAATGGTGATTAATTTTAAAATCACCAGACGATGTGCTTAATTAAAAAATAAAAGCCAATAAGAAACCACCCGACAGAGGCGTGCTTCTATCGAGGTGTCACTGGTACTACACGCAGATTCAGGTTCAGGAAAACAAAAAATATGAATGGCATTACTACTGCAGAGAAGGGCGATATGGCCCTGCTCCAGTGGTGCATGTCTGCTTTCAACGTCATCGAACATCCGCAAGAGGGAATATATATCCTTCTTGAAGGTTCGATAACCTGGCAGGACTGTACCGATACCTACGAACTCACCCCCAACCAACTCCTGTTCGTGCGCCGTGGCAACTACGCGGTTTGTACCGGTGGCAGCCCCTGCCGCCTGCTTTGGCTGCCCCTGTCAAACAGCTTTTTGCAAGGATTCTTGCAACGCTTCGGTTCCCTGTTGAGCGAAGTCGCCCGGCTGGAGGGGATGGCCCCGATGCTGTTGCCGTTTCACTCTTCCCCCCTGCTGACCCAATGCATTCAGGGGCTGTACGGTTTGATTGACCATGAGCATCCGCCCGCACTGGCCCAATTACGCACCGAAGAGCTGCTGTTTCTGCTCGCCTTTGGTGAGCAGGGGCCTCAACTGATGTCAATTTTGCGTCAGCTGAGCAATCGTCAGGTCGAGCGGTTGCAACAGTTCATGGAAAAGCACTACTTGATGGAGTGGAAGCTCAGCGAATTTTCCAAAGAGTTCGGCATGGGGCTGACCACCTTCAAGGAGCTATTTGGCTCGATATATGGCGTCTCACCGCGAGCCTGGATCAGTGAACGGCGGATCCTGTTCGCTCATCAGTTATTGCTCAATAGCGAAATGAGCATCGTTGATATTGCGATGGAGGCCGGTTTTTCCAGCCAATCTTATTTTACCCAGAGTTATCGCCGTCGTTTTGGTTGTACGCCAAGTCGTGCCAGACATGGCACAGATTAACTCCGGACTAAAATAATCTGACGTTTTTTATAAGCCGCGGAGTGAGGCAATGGATAGAATAGCCAGCATATCGAAACATCATTCCATTATTGCCCGCAGCAAGATAAGCAAGGCATAGCATGAGTCAGCAAGATCACAATTCATCTAACCAAGGCCTGTTTGCAGGTCGTCGGGTTACCGTTGTTCAGCCAGATACCTTGAGTCGGGATCGTCTGGTCGGCCAACTGTCCGTGCTCCGTTATCAGGATGCCGGCGTGATCACCTCGCAGCAAATGGACCTGTTGCAACGGCTGTTGCCAAGAACCCGGCTGGAGAGCCTGCTGGAATCCCTCTGGTTCCAGCGTCGTCTGGATGCCGCGCTGAGCGTCTCTCGCGAAGAGCTGCAACAAATTCTGCGGCTGGCGGGCAGTGAGCGATACGACTGGCTGCAACAGTTGGGAGATCGCATCAATCTGGCGGATCGCGCCTTGCTGTGGCACTTGGTCCTTCACCCTTTGCATCGCTGGTGGGTGCAGCGTCTGGAACCGCTCTACGGCGCTTGGCGCAACGAGCTGGTACAGCTGCAGGTGATGCGCCGTCAACTCAATGCCCAGGCGGTGTTCTGGCAGACAGTGGTCGATGTGCCGGCGGATCTGGAGAGCCGGATCACCGACCAGCTTGCGCAGTTGAGCCAGCGCGAGCAGGAGCTTACACAACTGCATTCCGATTGCGAAGCGCGTCTTCAGCTGGCTTGGCCCGCCTGGTATGGGCAGACCAGTCAGGAAGGCGACCCGGCACTTCTTATGCCGGTACCGCTGGAGCTTGGCGTATTCTGGCACGCCCTGCTGGCGCTGCCCCACCAGGACGACGTGGCCCTTACGTTGCACGAGTGGCTGGTCGGTCGGGGTATTGCCCTGGGTCAGGATCACTTCTACTGGCAGCCTGCCGAGCCCTAGATAGCCCGAGGAACTATGCAAACTTTACTGAATAGATTGGCCGCAACCCTTGGCCAAGGGCCTTTTGTTGCCGACGCGCAGGGAAAATACCACCTGCGCCTCGATGGTTATCCGCTCTTTTTGACCCAGAGAAGCGGTGAGTTGTTGCTGAGTACCCCCCTTGCAGGCAGCGGGACGAACGCTGCTGCAACAGATGATCCGGTACTGCTGAAGCGCTTGCTGCAACAGGTGGTGGCTTGGGGTCGTCATGCCCCCCATGCCCTGGTGCTGGACGAGCTGGGAAACCTTCAGCTGGAGGCCCGACTCGCTCTGGAGTGGCTCGACGAGCAATTGCTGGCTGAGCGACTGAGTCAGCACATTGCCTTGCTAGAGCAGTTGGAACCCCAATTAACCGAGGCCGCATTGGCCCCCCAGTGGAGACAGATGATATGGCACCCTTGAGCATGCAGCCCCTGCTGCATCCTTTGTTGTGGTTCTGCCTCGCGGTGGCGATCTGGTCGCGCCCAGTCGCGGCGCAGGAGCTGGATTGGGTGCCTATGCCTTACAGCTATGTGGCGGAAGGAGAGAGTCTGCGCGATGTACTGGTCAACTTCGGGGCCAACTATGAGGTCTCGGTGGTGGTCAGCGACAAGGTCAACGATCAGGTCAACGGCCAGTTTGAACATGACGAGCCGCTAGCCTTTTTGCAGCAACTTGCCTCCCTCTACAACCTGGTCTGGTACTACGACGGCAATGTGCTCTATGTCTTCAAGAACAGTGAAGTAGAGTCTCGCCTCATCAATCTGGAGCAGACCGGTGCCGCTGAGTTGAAGCAGGCGCTGCAGCGCGCGGGGATCTGGGAGCCGCGCTTTGGCTGGCGCCCCGATGCGGATAACCGGCTGGTCTATGTTTCTGGCCCGCCCCGGTACCTCGAATTGATCGAGCAGACTGCGGTGGCGCTGGAGCAGCAGACTCAGCTGCGCAGCGAGAAGACTGGGCCGCTGGCCATCGAGATCTTCCCGCTCAAGTACGCTTCGGCCACCGATCGCTCGATCCAGTATCGCGATACCGATGTGGAGGCACCCGGTCTAGCAACCATATTGGCCAGACTGCTCAGCGATGCCGGGGTGCAGATGGTCAACGGCGAGGGTAACAAGAAAGGGGCTGCGGTCACTTCCGGCCAGGCTATCGTGCAGGCCGATCCCTCCCTCAACGCGGTGATCGTGCGCGATACCCCTGAGCGGATGGCGATGTACGGCAAGCTGATCGCCGCGCTCGACAAACCGGCGGCCCGCATCGAGGTGGCGCTCTCCATCATCGACATCAATGCCGAAGATCTCTCCCAGCTGGGGGTGGACTGGCGAGTAGGGATCCGAACAGGCTCCAACCAGCAGGTGATCATCAAGACCACTGGCGATCGCAAAGGAATTGAAGGCGCTGCGGCGCTTGGCAGTCTGGTGGACTCCAAAGGACTCGATTATCTGCTGGCCAGGGTCAATTTGCTGGAGAACGAGGGCAATGCCCAAGTGATTTCCCGTCCGACCCTGCTGACCCAGGAGAACACCCAGGCGGTGATCGACCACAGTGAGACCTACTACGTCAAGATCAGCGGCGAGCGGGTAGCGGAACTGCAGGGGATTACCTACGGCACCATGCTACGAATGACACCACGGGTGGTCCAGATGGGGGACAAGCCAGAGATTAGCCTGAGCCTCCATATCGAAGATGGCAGCCAAAAACCTAACGGCACGGGTGCGGATGGATTGCCCACCATACAACGCACCGTAGTGGACACCATAGCCCGGGTCGGCCACGGCCAGAGTTTGCTGATCGGTGGGATCTACCGGGATGAGATGAGCGAGAACCTGAGCAAGGTACCCTTCCTCGGCGATATTCCCTATCTGGGGGCGCTATTTCGCAGCAAGGATACCCAGACCCGTCGCTCGGTACGGCTTTTTATCATCGAGCCTCGGCTGATTGATGACGGCATCGCACACTATTTGTCGCTCGGAAACGGCCAGGATTTGCGGGCCAGCGTGCTGGGTGTCGACGAGATCTCCAATCAGAGCCTCTCTCTTGGCAAGGTGCTGGGTGGTGCCCAGTGTCAGCCGCTAGCCGCGGCACGGGACGTGCAGCAGCTGTTGCGTCAGGGTGGCAAGAGCTCCTCCCTCACCCAGTGCCGGATGGGCAACGAACTGGGATGGCGACTGGTCGAGATGAACAAGGATCAAAAATGTACGCCCGCTGCCAGCTGGTGTGTGCAGGCGGGCAACGAGGGTGCCACCCGATGAGCTGGAAGTGCCGCGTATATCGCGGGCTCAACCGCGGGGTAGAAGTCCCTCTGCCGGAGGGGCGTCTGGTCATCGGTTCTGATCCCCTCAAGGCCGATCTGGTACTGGTGGATGAGGGGATGGCCGCTGAGCATCTGGTGCTGCTGGTCAGTACTGAAGGAATCACCTTGCAAGCGTGGGCCGACGGCATTACCCCGACTCAGGACGGTGTCGCCCTGACCGCGGGGGACCCGCTCAGGGCGGGGACGCGACTGGAGGCAGGCCCGCTGCTCTGGAGTTTCTGTGACAGCAGCCGTGTCTTGCCCGCGCAGTTTGACGACAGTGCCCAAGTGGCTGCGCCACCTCGCCCACACCATCGTACTGGTCGTACCGACCTGTTGCTGGGCGGAGTTTGCCTGACCTTGATGATGGGGGTGCTGTTCTTGCTGGCCCAAGGTTGGTGGCAGGGCAGCGGTGAAGGGGATACTGCCCGCAGTGAGCAGACCTTGAAGCGATTTCTTGCCGCGCCGATCTACCGTCAGGTAGTGATCGGCAATGCCGAACCGGCACTGTGGTTGTTATCGGGTTATGTCGATGAAAACAGTAGTCGCCTTGCCCTGCAGCAGTTCCTTGACGGCAATGGTTTCAGCTATCGCCTGGATCTGCGCACCATGGAGGATCTGCGGCAGGGGGCCGGTTTTATCCTGCAAAAGCTCGGTTATGAACAGCTGAAGATCCGCAATGGCGAGGAGCCTGGCTGGCTCAAGCTCAGCGGTGAAATTCAGGGGCAAGATGGCAAGTGGAACAGCATTGAATCCTTGCTCAAGCAGGAGGTGCCCGGCTTGCTGGGGGTTGAAAATCAGGTGCAAATCGCCGGTGCCTATCGCAAGCGTCTTGATGCTCTGCTACAGGATCAGGGGCTTACGGGGACGTTGCGCGTGCGCGAGGCAAGCGATCGTCTTGAGCTCTCTGGGCAACTGGATGAGCACCAACTCGTCCTGTTTCAGCAGGTGCATCAGCAGTTTCGCCGCGAGTTTGGTGCCTACCCTGCGCTGGAGTTGATCAATCAGACCCGAACACCGCGCCAGGATGAGCTGGAGTTCGATGTGCGCAGCGTTTCGTTTGGCCGGGTGCCCTATGTGATCCTGGCGGACAACCAGCGCTATCCGGTCGGAGGGGCGACCATCAGCGGGGTACGTGTGCTGGCTATTCGCCGCGATGCAGTGGTGGTGAGCAAGGGCAAACAGCAATACATCGTCAAATTAAAAGGAGTCGAGCGCCATGATGACCAATTTGGAAACGCGACTGTCCGGCGCTGATCCGGCGTTTTCCCGCGAGCTGCGCGATCAGCTTGTGCAGGCGCTGGGCGCGGTAAAACGCGATTTGCTGCGCGGGGGCACGACCCAGCAGTTCCGGGAGTGGCAACAGCAAGCCGACGCCATTGAGGCGGGCATGAAGATACTTGAACAGATAGAGGGAGCATGACAGATGGCCGATATTTTTAACCCGGGAAATACCCTAGACAAGGTCGCCGAGAACCTGAAGGGGCAGGCTAACACAGCCAATGATGAGGTTCAAAAAGCGATTGAAGCGCTGAAAACCTCCCCGGATGACCCTGCTCGTCTTGCCGAGCTGCAACACAAGATTAACAAGTGGTCAGTGATCTACAACATTAATTCCACCGTGACTCGAGCTATTAAAGACATGATGCAATCTATCTTGCAGAAGATTTGATGATGAACACTCAACTCAAGCGACAGTTGGCCGAGATCGCGCTGGCAGGGACCGGTCACCATTGTCACCAAGAGGCGACAACCATCGCCAATTGGCTGGCTGGTGAACCTGAGATGGCGGAGTGTGTGACGCTCATCCGTCTCTCCTCTCTGATGAACCGGGGGGATTACCAGGGAGCCCTGCTGCTGGGTCAAGAAAGCTGCACTGCGGATATCGAGCCCTGGCTGGCCCTGTGCGAGTGGCGGCTTGACCTGCATGATGCGCTGGCACTCAGGTTGGTTCGGCTGGAGCAGAGCGGCCAACCGGCCTTGCAACAGTTTGCCGCTGGCCTGCGTGAGCAGATGGCGTCATGAGGATTGAAGGCGGCGAGCCGTCGGGACAGCCGCCGACTCAGCCACTGCCACCCCCTGAGCCGATTGCACAGCGCCAGTTCGATCGGCTGCTGACCAAGGCTCCCGAGCCGGATCTGTTTGGACGCTGGCAGCAGGGAGTAGCACTCGATGGTTTGTTGGCCAATGCAGCCCCATCCGCTCGGCGTGAGTTGCTCTGGCAGGTTTATCAACAGGGTGACAAACGGCAGGCCGAGATTGGAAAACAGCTTTTTGAACCGGTAACCAACAAGCTTACCGAGCGATTTGGTGGGCGCCAGTTGCCGGTCGTTGCTGCGATAGATCAGCTCGAATTACGGGCTCTGATGCGGGAATTTGATCCGTTGGCGTCGCGACGAGAGGCGGTGCTGCTGGATCTGCTCAGTAAGCTCAAGGGCGAGCAGTGTGTTGTGTCACCCGGGCATGAATTTCTCGATGCGCTGGCCCGGCGCGAGCTGATGACCCTGATCCCGCAAAACGGCATGGTGACCAATTTGATGCGCCATTCTCACAAACTTGATCTGGAGGATTGATGGAAATTGCACAGACTGCCCAGGCGGTCGTCACCAGCCTGGATGAGTTGAAAGCGGTGGAGGCCTCCTCTCCCCATATTGCCAGTTTTGAACAGGCGATGGGCAGTTCTTCCCAGGGGCTCGGTGGCTCCTTGTTGGGGGAGCTGGGGGAGTTGAAGCAGCAGTTTACCGATGCCAAGCAGAGCCTGCAGGCCGAGCTTGCGACCCCAGGGGATGATCCCAATAGTTTGATGCAGATGCAGTGGTCGCTGATGCGTATCACCATGCAAGAAGAGCTGATCGCCAAGACGGTGGGCAAGATGAGCCAGAACGTAGAAACCCTGTTGAAGACCCAGTGAGGTAGTGTGAAGAGATCGATGCTGATGGGGGTGCTCTGCACCTCGCTGCTGCTCAGTGGCTGCAAAGTGGAGCTCTATACCGGGGTAAGCCAGAAAGAGGGCAACGAGATGCTGGCGTTGCTGCAGACCGAGGGTATTTCCTCGGACAAACAGCCCGACAAGGATGGCAATATCAAGCTATTGGTCGAAGAATCCGATGTGGCCCAAGCCATTGAGACCCTCAAGCGCAAGGGATATCCGCGGGAGAGCTTCTCTACCTTGCAGGATGTCTTTCCCAAGGATGGCCTTATCTCTTCGCCGACCGAGGAGCGTGCACGCCTGACCTATGCCAAGGCACAGGAGATATCCAATACGCTGTCGGAAATAGACGGGGTGCTGGTGGCCCGAGTCCATGTGGTGCTGCCGGAAGGCAATGAAGGCTTCAACAAAAAAACTTCTCCCGCCTCGGCCTCAGTCTTTATCAAGCATGCGGCGGATATCCAGCTTGATACCTACATCCCCCAGATCAAGCAGTTGGTCAACAACAGCATTGAGGGGTTGGCTTACGACCGGATCAGTGTGGTACTGGTGCCCTCAGCCGATATTCGCCAGATGCCGTTGATGGCCCGCAACACCAGCCTGTTTTCCATCGAGGTGAGTGAAGGATCCAAGTGGCGTCTTGGCGGTTTGATTGCCCTGCTGCTGGCGCTGGTGGTGACCAGCAACCTGGCCCAATATCTGTGGCACCGGAGCCGGAGTCGCAGATGACGGTCGGTCTGACCCCCTATCAACTGCGCTTTTGCCCGGCCAGTTACCTTCATGAGGCGCACCTGCCCTCATCTTGGGCGCGGGTGCCGGAGATCCTGCCAGAGTGGCGGACTCTGCCGGCCAGCAACGGCGCTTTGCTCAAAGCGCTGACGCTGGGGACTGGCTACGAGATGCCCGTCATGCTGGGCGGCGTTGCACTGTTTCCTCAAGGTGAGCTGGTGCAGCTGTTGCGTCGTCTTGGGGCCGTGCTGCACGGAGAGGCGATCCGCCACTGTTTGTTGGCACCGGCGCTGCGCCAGATCATCGTCCTGCTGGGGGAGGAGGGGCACAGAGCCGTGCTCTCCCAGCTCGACCTGCTGATCGGTCCCTGGCCAGCCGGATGGCAGCAGCCCTTGCCCGCCCAACTGGAAGAGGCCTCGCTGGAAGTGGCCGGATTACAGTTCTGGCTGGCAGCAGCAGGGGAGGGCGAGCCTGACTGGGCGCGGCGTCTTGCCCTGCGCCTTGCTCCCGCGCCGCTGGGCCCCTCATGGCGGTTGACCACAGATCAACAGCCGCTGGCCCGGGCGCTCTGTCTCAAGATTGCCAAACAGGTAACACCCCAATGCTGCCATTTGTTGAAATAAAGAGTGAACACCTGCAACTGGCGCCAAGCCAGCGCATTTTACGCAGTCAGGATTATCAGTCTTACCTGAGTGCGCAGGAGCTGGTGGAGGCAGCCCGTGCTCAAGCCGCCGACATAGTGGCGGAGGCCCGCGCTATCTATGAAGAGCAGAAGAGCCTTGGTTGGCAGGCCGGTATTGATGTGGCCCGCCGTGAACAGGCGGTGCTGATCCACCAGACCCAGTTGCAGTGCCAGGGTTATTACCGCACGGTGGAGCAGCAGATGAGTGAGGTGGTGTTGCAGGCGGTACGCAAGATCCTCCACGATTACGATCAAGTTGCGCTCACCCTCAAGGTGGTGCGCGAGGCGCTTGCATTGGTGAGCAACCAGAAGCAGGTGACGGTGCGGGTTCATCCCGAGCAGGTGCAGGCGGTGCGCGACCAGATCGCCCGGGTACACAAGGATTTCCCCGAGATCGGCTATCTGGAGATTTCCGCCGATGCCCGGCTCGATCAGGGCGGCTGCATTCTGGAAACTGAGGTGGGGATCATAGACGCTAGTATGGATGGTCAGTTGGAGGCACTTGCCACTGCTATGGCTGCGGTTTTGAAAAAACGTAGTGAGCAGTTGCCTCGTGAAGATAACGTTATGTTAGCCGCAGTGTAAGTTGATCACTACAGAGAGCCAAGATACAAAAAAGGTTGGCTTCATGATGAAGCTAACCTTTTTTTTAAAAAAAATGGTGCCGGTAAGAGGAATTGAACCTTGCAATAATATCATTGTTTTTAAAGGGAAAATAAATTCACAATGCAAGTGATACCCCCTTATGTACCCCCAAATATTTTTCTGTGGTCGCAATCAGGGTGAAAATTCAGCAACCATAACCGGCGCTGGTGTCCGGGCGGAGGTGTCGTGCATTCGTGCACGGAAGCCGATGCCGGGCTGGTCTGCCAGGTACAGCTTGGTGTTGCCAGGTTCTGCGGCCACGGCATAGGCCTGGTCCATCTTGGATTGGTCCTGCATGCTCTTGAGCGCCTGACCTGATACGCCGGATGCCTGAGTAACCATCACCTCGAACAGCTCGCGCTTGGTCATCTCCAGGGAGAACCCAATCAGGGGCAGCCGCTTATTCAGTGCGACGTGGTTCAGCATGGCCGCCATCAGGGTGGTGTTGTGCGTCGCGATATAACCATCGGTGACATACAGGTGGTTTTCATGGCTCACCGCAATGCACTGGCACTCTGCTCGTCTGGTCAGCCTGACGCCGGTGATGATGGGGGCCGGTGTCTTGCGGTTGGCGAACAAGCGATCAGCAAGGCGTGGAGACTTGATGATCTCAACATTCGGCAACCGAATACACAGCAAGTGCGCCGGCAACCCGAGCCGTTTATCTCCCTTGTACGAGTAAGCCGTGGTTGCCTTAGTCTTGATCCTGGCTGTGCCACCCAACGAGCGCACCAATTCAGCCACACCTTGCGTCAGCTGCTCACTGGCTGATGAGAAGCGAATGACGTTTTTCCCCTCAACCCAACCATCGGTCTCCAGCAAGCCGGCCAACACTCCCTCCCTGATTGGGCGGGATGCCGAGTAAACTTCACTCGGAATAAACTTTTCATGGCTAAGCTTCCCGTAGACGCCAAGCTCTTTCAGAGCTGATCGAGTTTCGCATCCAGTAACCGAATAGCTTATCGAATCCCCCTTCCGTTTCAGTTCGTCCTTGCCACATAGCGAACCGCCAGCGCGATCAACGATATACGGCTCGCTATTGGTCAGCACTGGAGTGGCACTCGTGAGACCGCCGTCACCCAACATAACGCCGAGTAACCATGGGTCTATCCCGATGTCCGTGACACTGCCAAAATCACCGCTAACTGAGGGGACGCTAATTCTGGACTTGTAGCGCACCAACCCTGTCAGCCTCATCAGTTCATTGGTATCAACTACGGCTGTGCCTGCTGGCAAGCGACTCGAATTGATTTGCCACAGGTGATCAGCGCAGCATTCGATCTCACGACCATCGGAGAATGTCACCGCGTAGACATCCTTGACCCCTTGCGGGAAGACCCCAATTACTTTTGAGGCTGCACCATCTTGCGAGGCGACATGGTCGCCTACCTGGATCTTACCCATCTCAACCCATGACCCGTCAGCCAGTAAGATCCTGGCATTCAGGGGCTGCGCTTTCCCCATTTTGGGGCGAGCGCCGATGCAGATCAGGGCTGTCTGGCTGATACCGCCCGGGTAGAGCAGTTCATCTAGGGCAGGGATGCCAGTGGCGAACCCTGCCAACTCCCCCGGCTTCCGGGTGAGGCGGCGTTCCATCTCGTCACACCACTCGATCACGATGTCACTGGCCGGTGCAGCTATGCCACTGACTCCGCCAGATCGCTTGGCGTCGATCTCGGAAAGCATGCTCCCCATGGTAGCGAAACGGTCATCGCAGCTCGTATAACCAGGATCCATCATGGCTGCCACGCAGTCATACAGCTTGGACACGGCAAACCGGCGCTCAGACGCCTGGCGTACAATGGCGCCGTATGCCTCGATGTTCGATGCGCTCGGGGTGTTCTTGGCGATCTCGATCAGGTATGCCATGCCGCCGATGTCGCCGAGCATGCCATCCACCTCGATCCTGTTGCTCACGGTCATCAGGTCAACCGGCTGCTTGGCAGAGACAAGGCTCGATATGGCACCAAAGACGATCTGGTGTGGCCGGCTGTAGAAATCCGGTTCTGACAGGGACAGATCGTGATAGGCGGATGACCGGATCATCAGGCCGCCCAAGACGGACTGCTCTGCCTCGAAGTTGTGAGGCGGGATGAATCCAGCGGTGTTATTCGTCATTAAATCGACCCTCTCTCACGCCGAGATAGCATTTCTCGGTTATCAGGAATTCAAGGTTCTTGGGCTTCCATGAAGACTCGCCATCGCTTCGCTTTCGGCTCTCGCACATCCAGCGGCAGTTCTTGGCGATGAAGCCCAGGTAGGCGCGCCAGCGTTCCTCGTTGAATTTGAACTTCGCCCAGAAGTTTCGGATCTTGGTTTTGCGCGAATCAGTCAGCTCCCGGATGGCTGGCATCTCGGGTAGCAGTTCGTGATAGGCATCCAGGATGGCTTGGTATGGGGTGTTCTTGACTTGAGTTTTCAGGGGCGTTGCTGCGGGGGTTTCAGCGCAAGCTGATTCCCCATCAGTAACTGTCTTTACTGTCTTTGGAATAATGTCTTTTGTGTGTCCCTGTTTCTGGGATACCGATACCCCAGTTTCTGGGACACTTTTTGTCCTTGTTTCTGGGACAATGTCCGACTTTCTGTGACACTCTGAAATATCCCATTCGCTCAGGTTTTTATTTGGCCCGATCCTGCTGCCTTCTCGCACCAAAACCTTCATGCGAATCAGGGTGTTCTTGGCAAAGTTGACAGCCTTGCGAGACAACCCCGTGCGTTCCGCCAACTGAGTGTCCGCAATGCGATCCACCTTCTTGTTAAACCCGTACGTGCATCTGGTGATTGCGTGGACCACCTTCTGCTCATTCTTGTTGATGTCTGCCAGGATAAGCGCGTCATACAGCTCATTGGCAATCCTGGTATAGCCGTCGTCAAGGTCTGCCACACGAACCTCCTGCGGCTGCTCCTGAGTGCTTCTGTCAGGGAATTGAAGTAGGGCGCCCATGTCACACCCCCAGCTCATCGGCGAGGCGGCGCACAGCGGCGGCATATTGGTTCGGTGTTAAGCACTGCCGGCGCAGAGCTGCCTTGCGGAGCTCATAGACTTCCCATGCCGTTGATGGTGAATGGGAATTGCGCGATCCTGATGCTTTTGTCATAATCACCTCGTCATATTCCTTATCTATGCTTCGAAAGCCCCGGTTGCCCCCGGGGCTTTTTTATTGGCCTCGGTCAGTGCCAGGGCCGCCTCTTTGATCGCGTTCCCGAGCGGGCTGACTTCTGCTGCCATCTTCAGGACGCAGAAAGCCGTGGCCATGTCGCGCCATTTCATTCGGGATACCTTGGATTCATGCCACCCGGCCAACTCTGCGAACTTGCGGCCACTGAGTTGGGACAGCGAGATCAGGATGTTGGTCTCAGCGCGGTCTATGTCCTGCTGGGTGGGCTTGCTGTAACTTGCATGTTTCATGTGAAATAATCCTTTTCGTTGAAAAATCGAACGTAAGGCCACACTGGGCCTTGTCGGTTTTGTTGCCCTCCTGCATCAGGCTGGCGGCCAGGTTTTAAAAGAGCGGGGTGCCGGTTAGGCGGCCTTGAGTTCAGGCCAAATACTCAACCAGTCCTCTGGATGAAGGTGTTGACGGGTTACTACTCCAGCGCTGTGAGTCTCAATGAGCACTGATAGCGCCGCCCCCAAAACCTGATTCTTGCTTATCGCCTTGCGGAGATAGCCGACACTGGTTCCGCATCGGCAAGAGAAGTCACGTTGTTCATCCAGAGATAGCGAGTTCAAATAACTCCTCAGTTCATTCATATCTATCTCCTGTTTGATTCTCACAAAGCTTACCTGTGGGTAAGCATTCGGTCAATACCTGTGGGTTGTTTACCTGCTGGTATGCATTGGTAATCTTTGGCTATGGATAAATACGAGAGACGAAGACTGCGGTTGCTTAAGCTGCGGGACGAGCAATGCAACGGAAAGGTCGTTGATGTTGCCAGGAGGATAAGCCGAGAGCCCTCCTATGTGAGCCGGATGCTTTATCCGGAAGGTAAGGTTGGGCGCAAGCGAATAGCTGATGATATGGTCGAACTTATCGAAACCTCATTTGGGCTGTCTAGAGGTTGGATGGACGGCTTAAGCAAACATGACGATGGCTGTAGCCAGGTGGTTGGGTCAAAAACGTACCCACTTCTGGCAGCAGTTCAGGCTGGTTCCTTTACTACCGACATACACTCGTACACAGAAAAAGATGCCAAAGCGTGGATACCGACGACGAAAAAAGCAGGAGAGAGGTCTTTCTGGCTTGAGGTTGAAGGATCATCCATGACGGCTCCGGCTGGTATCAGGCCCAGCTTTCCAGAGGGGATGTTGATCTTGGTTGACCCGGATCAGGATGTAGGGGTAGGGGATTTTTGCATTGCCATGATGCATGGTAATGAATTCACGTTTAAACGGCTAATTCGTGATGGTGGTGCCAATTATCTGCAACCGCTAAACCCTCAGTTCCCATTGCTAACATGCGATGACAATTGCCGCATTGTTGGGAGGGTTATCATGTCGCAGTGGCCAGAAGAGACGTTTGGTTAATCTCTTAAGCGCCAAATTCCATAAAGGATGGCGCATAGGTTGGCGCAGGCGATAACCAGAGCCACGGTCGCTAAAACATCTGATAATGACATAAGGAAGACCCCGTGAGTGATAGTGAAGAGATGCAGTTAAGGACCTTTCCCATAGAGGTTAATTCTCCGGTCAGGACGCTTTTCGACCCAAAAACAGGGGAGTTACTGTTGGAATGCTTACATCCTCAATCGGGCGTTGTCGGGACGATTCAGTGGCAGATCCGATTTGACGTGCAGGCAACAGAGCAATTACTGTCTTCGCTCCCGACTCTGCAAAAAGAGTTCGGTGAGTTAATCGCATTACGAGCCAGCAAAGGTTTCTTGCAATAAATTCTTTCATTTTATCTCCTTAAGTTAATTGGTGATCTAATTTTAAAAATCTCCTGCGCAAGATCACTGATATTCCTGTTGGTCATATCTATTTAGCTCAAGATTTACATTAAAGAATATCATAACTACTTCCCTCTTTCTGTACTACCCTGTCTAACCCGCTTCGGCGGGTTTTCTGCTTTTAAGTTCCACAACCCCTCGCCACCCAAAAACTAAATTCCCTTAAAAAACAACTCAATGCGTCACCACATACAAAAAACTTACCCACAGGTATTGTTGTATTAATTACCCGTGGGTATAGTTATCGGCATCGAGACGCACCAAGGTCTCCCGCTCTTTAACAATGTGGTTCCTACCCGATGCGGGTAGGCCAAGCCAAGCAGGCTTTGGGGTGTGGCGAATGAGTGGAGCTAAGGGGCTTTGCCCTGGACTTAGAAGCTCACCGAGAGCGGCAGGGATTGAAATAGGCCCTGCACGCCACACCACCAAAGTCTGTTACTAGGGGAGGGGATATGAAGGAGTTAACTCCAGAGGAAATAGAAGCGTGGGATGGCTTATGTGAAAGCTATGACGAGATGGCTGAAGAGATTGAGCGGTCAGCCCCTAAATGCCACTTCAAGACCATGAGCCTTGAAGGTGATGAAGGTACTTGGGACGGAGCATGGTGGGAATGCGAAGTATGTGGTCACACCAAGCCATATCGGCTTTGAGGGGGTTGGTATGAACGCAAAACAGCGGTACCGCGCCAAGCGGTCAGCTCAATACCACGCCGAGCAGCGCGAGCGCCTGGCGGGAATGCAAGAGGAGTTGGGTTGCTCCAGTCGCGTAGCCAACGCGATCGGCGGCCCGGCACTTCGGAGGCAACACTCCGGCTCGATATGCTTGCCCGATGTGGCGCTGTATCAAGCGGGTCATCGTAAATCTGTGAATGTGACTGCGAGGTGATGGGATGGCTGAATCTGACTGGCCTGAGATTGTTGATTCGCCAGAAGACATAGCGGTAGTTGGCGAGGAGATATTGGTCTGGGATGGCTGTGACTGGCACATCGACTATGTCGAGGTTTGCCCCGAATACGGCCATCACTACATGGCAAACGGCACCGAAGTTGAGCAATGGATGCCGCTACCAGAACCAAAGCAAAAAGATTAACCACCACGGCGCCAAGGCGCCTTTTTAGTGCCCAACGAAAAGGAAAAGCACCATGCAACAGCTCTGCTTTGCTGGGTGGCCTGTTGCTGGCTGCCTTGAAGAATCCCAGTTATCCAAATCCATCGAGTGGCTCAAGCGGGCCGCTCGTCGCCTTTCTGACAGCCTGAGTGTGGGGGTTCCGGTATGAAGACAATCGCCAAGTTAGCAATGAGCGCAGATCGCCTCATTCAGGGTGTCGCTGACCAGTTCAACGGCAACGCGGCCCGGCGCCATGAAATGCGAATGCGCGCCATTGAGCTGGGTGACCAGCTACGCCGCCAGCGCTGGGCCAGAAAGCACGCCAAGTCCAATCAGGCTCTCGGCAAGGCTCCGCAAGGTCACCGGCTGATGCTGTCCCTGATGGCCAGCAATCATAGTCATTCTGTTTGAGGGGGTCACATGACCAGAGAGCACGTTCTTCTCGCCCTGCTCGAAAGCCGCGAAGCCGAGGCAAACGCCGAGGCTGAATGGATCGCCGAGTGGTGCGAGTCAAACCGCCCGCTGCTGCTGGCCGGGATGCTTGAAACTGACCCAGCAACCCTGCTGGGTGAGCTCGGTAGCGACCAGCACCGCCAATACAATCAGGCCATCTTGCTGATGATGCACGACGGCGACCATATGCCGCTGAAGCAGTTCATCCAGCAGGTGGTTGACGCTGGGCTGATCAAGTTGGCCCAGGCCGCCTGGAACGACCATGTGGCGGCTCTGCACGACGCCATGAGCGCCGAGCAATGGCAGCAATACCAGCACAGGAGCGCAGCATGAACGTATACGCTGTGATGACGAGAGATCTGCGCGTGATGCGTGTTATGCGAACGGAGCGCGGGGCCAAGAGGTACGCCACCAAGCGAGGCCATTGCACTGTGGGATTGATGGCATCAGCAAGCACCGTCAGCACGCTGTTTCGTAAGCAGCAGGTTTGGCATGGCATGACTCGCAGCAACGGCTCTGCTGTTACTGGGCTCGGGTGGGCAACCATAAGGCTGAACGTTCCAGCTCAAGTGAAGTTTGTTAGAGGGGCTGATTTGGCTGCAAAATTTTTCAATGGAAGTTCATCATGAACGCCGCCGTCGATACCAGCCAGGCCGTTCCTCATGGTCTGGTGCCGGGCCTCACCAATGAGCAATACCACTCAGGTGATGGCGTCAGCAAATCCCAGCTGGATGACGTGGCGGAGAGCGGGGCCACCTACATCTGGCGCAAAAGCGCGCCGGTTGATGAGGAAAAGCTCAAACCGCTGGATATGGGTACCGCCCTGCACTGCCTGCTGCTGGAGCCGGAAGAGTTCAAGGATCGATTCATCATCGCCCCTGAATTCAACCGCCGCACCAACGCCGGCAAGGAAGAAGAGAAGGAGTTTTTGGCCAACTGCGCCGAGCTGGGCAAGACCATCATCTCATTCGAGGACGACCGCAAATTGCAGCTGATGCGCGAAAGCGTGTTCGCCCACCCAGACGCCCGCTGGCTGCTGGAGCAGGACGGCATCTGCGAGGGGTCGCTCTACTGGACTGACAGAGAGACAGAGGAGCTCTGCCGGTGCCGGCCAGACAAGATGCTCACCAACCTCCCCATCCTCGCCGACGTGAAGAAGGTGGATGACATGGCCCGCTTTGAGCGCCACGTAGAGGAGTTCCGCTACCACGTCCAAGACGCCATGTATTCCGATGGCTACCGCGAGATTTACGGCGAGATGCCGGACTTCATATTCCTGGCTGTCAGCTCATCCATTGAGTGCGGCCGCTACCCGGTGCGTGTTCGCCCGCTGTCGCCTGAGTGGCGCAGTGAGGGATACGAGCTCTATCGCCGCGACCTTCACAAATTCCACGAGTGCCGGGTCAACAACGACTGGCACGACATGCAACCACTTATTCAGCCCGCATGGGCAAGGAGACGAGCGTGAGCAACGAAGTTGAAATCCTGCCTGTAGAGGGAAGCTCAGGCCACTTTTACTCTGTTATTTCCCCTCAACTTCGAAGTCAGGGTATAGAGGCTTTACTGCCGGCCGGTGTCACATTCGAGATGTTTGCTCGGGCTGCTGCCACGGCCATGTCTCAGAATGACCAACTGGCAAGGGCAGACAGCAAATCTGTAATTCAGTCTCTGATCCGCTGCGCAACCCATGGCCTGCTTCCTGATGGTCGCGAGGCTGCCATAGTCACCTTCTCAGAAAAGAAAACCCAATCCATAAAAGCCCAATACATCCCGATGGTGGATGGGGTTTTAAAACGAGCCAGGCAGAGCGGGCAGGTTGCTGTTATCGCTGCCAAGGCAGTCTTTGAAGGTGACGAGTTCGACTACTGGATGGATGAGAATGGCGAGCACATCAAATATCGACCAAATCTTACCCATCGCGGAGAGTTCAAACTGGCCTTCGCGTTTGCCAAGCTGAATAGCGGCGAGCTGATCGTGGAAGTGATGATCAAGGATGATGTAGAGCGGGTCAGAGCAGCAAGCAAGACTGGCAATAGCGATTACGGCCCTTGGTCTCAGTGGTACGACAGGATGGCGGTAAAGAGCGCCCTGCATCGCCTTGCTCGTCGCCTACCGTCTGCATCTGAGCTGATGAACCTTATCGAGTCAGGTGATGAGTTTGACTATGGACGCCAGAAAGAAAAACCGGTGGCACAGCCATCAGGAAACCGAACCCTCGACGCCATGCGTGAGCGGCAACTGGTGATTGAGGATGAACCACAGCCCGATCCGCAACAGGAAATGGATGCTGTCGATCCGGTTGACTACTCCAACGCCTACGCCGACCACTGCGCCGCCATCGAGGGGGCTGATACCATCGAATCACTCAAGAAGGCTTTTGCGGTAGCGTGGCGCTGGGCAGCTAGTACCGGCGTGGAAAGCATCATGAATGGCGTCAAGGAGATATACGACGCCCGCAATGACCTTCTCAGTAAATAGCTACCACTTCAACCCCACCAGCCCGCCGACCAGCGGGCTTTTTCAATCTAATAGGAACAATCATGACCGACACTACCGATTTCACCCCGACTATCGACCCCAGCAATACCACCGTTCAAGCAATGTTCGGAGCAGTCCTGCAGCAGAAAATTCAAAGCGGCGCACTGGAACTGGCGATCGGAAAGTACGCCGACAAGCTGATTGACGACTGCGCCCAATATGTTCTGCGCAGCTACGGCGATGTGGGCAAAGCAGTAAAAGATGCGCTGACCAAGGCCATCATGCCGCAAATCGACAGCATCGCCGACTTCCCCTGCTATCACGACTTTGTGACCAAGCGCCTGCGCATGGCAGCGACTGAGTTCTATGACCAGCGCCTGGCCGATGTGTTGGATAAGGAAATTAAGGAAATCATGAACGAACTGCCTGAAGAAATCACCTTGTCATGGCTGATCGATGTCGTTCGCAAATCAATCACCCAATACGGAGAGGGTGATCACGTTGATGAGGAGATGACGCTCATCATAGAAGAATCCTCCTGTGGGTATCGTCACATCCACATCGGCAAAGAAGCGGGGATGGACAGATACCGCTGCGAATACCAGATCGACATCGACAAAGAGGGTCGTATTTACTCCATGAAAATCGATGAGGATGACGTTAAACGCAAGAAGTGCGTTGGCCCATTCTACGGTGCTGAGCGCAAGCTGATGGCCGCCTACGCCATGAAGGCCAAGGTAACCCTGGATCTGGGAGAATACCCGCACAACTACGACCTCGTTATCGAGAGTTACGACGACTAACCGACCAAAGCCCGGCTCTTGCTGGGCTTTCGCTTTATAGGACCCCGAATAATGGCCACCGAACTGAACCCCAGCGCGGCGATCAGTCTTGCCCTGAACACTCAGCATGAACAGCACCAGGAGGCGGCATGAGAGACAAGCTCTACCACCACCGCGGCATGGTTCAAGATCGCAACGCAAAACCGCAACTCCAACAACGCCAGAAAAAACGCGATGAGATAGAGCGCCGCCAGCTGGCCAACCAACTCGGCATCGACCCCAAGGAGGTGCGCTGATGGCAGACATTCTCAAGTGCAGGCGATGCCGAAAGGTTCATGGCCGCTCAGACCTTATTGAGAAGCCCTCTCGTGGCGGATGGGCTCGCGTTCTCTGCTGCCCTAACTGCGGATGCAAAACCTTTACCGAAGTTAAGGAACAAGGCACCAAGGGGGTTGCATGAACATCGACATCCATAGCACCAGCCGCAAGTACCGAGTGATCTACGCTGACCCTGCGTGGCAATTCAAGTCGAAGAAGTCGGGCGGTTCGATGAAAAGCGGGGCCGCACAGGTGTACAGCGTCACCTCGATAGATGACATGAAGGCTCTGCCTGTGGCAAGGCTGGCAGACGATAACTGCATGTTGATTATGTGGTGGGTCGGCAGCATGCCACAAGAGGCTATTGACCTGTGCCAAGCCTGGGGGTTCCGAGCCATGACCATGACCGGATTTGTGTGGGAGAAGCGCACCACGAAGGACAAGCCCCACTTCGGTATGGGGTGGGCCACGCGGGCTGGTGCAGAGTGCGCCCTGATTGGCATCAAGGGCAAGGTTAGCAGCCTAGTCGTGGACAAGGCTGTGCGCTCGGTAATTCGCGCCAAGGTGGGTCGCCATAGCGAGAAGCCGAACGAGTTCTGCGAAGCCATAGAAAAACTGTGCGGCGATGTACCGCGCATTGAGCTTTTTGCTCGCCAAGCGGCCCTCGGATGGGACTACTGGGGCAACGAAGCACCATCACAGCCAGCACAATCTGCCGCCTGATATCTCCACCTAATTAACACCAATCTCTCACCACAAAGAAACAGTGGACAGCCACGCTGGGGCTTTGTGCTGCCAATTCTTCACGAGGATAGACACCATGTGGTTTAAAAACCTTCAAGTTTACCGTTTCACCCGCCCGTTTGATCTGACCGTTGAGCAGCTGGAAAGCCAGCTCGAATCCCTCGCCTTCACCCCATGCGGCAGCCAGGGCATGTCCCGTTTCGGCTGGACTCGCCCACTCGGAAAATTCGGCAGCACCCTGACTCATGCCGCCGCCGGCCACATCCTCATCTGCGCCCGCAAGGAGCAGAAGATGCTGCCCAGCGCGGTGGTCAAGGAACAGCTGGCCGAAAAGGTAGAAGCGATCGAATTCGAGCAGGGCCGAGCCCTCAAGAAGAAAGAGAAGGAGGCGCTGAAAGAGGAGCTGCTGCACACCCTGCTGCCCCGGGCGTTCAGCCGCACCGCCAACACCTACGCATGGATCAACCCGGCCGACGGCCTGCTGATAGTCGATGCCTCCAGCACCAAGAAGGCTGAGGACGTGCTGGCCCTGCTGCGCGAGTCCATCGGCAGCCTGCCGGTGGTTCCGGTGGCACTCAAGAACCCGCCCGAGATCACCATGACCGAGTGGCTGCAGGAGGGCAACCTGCCGGCCGCCTTCACTCTGGAGGATGAATCCGAGCTGCGCAGCGCCATGGAGCACGGCGGGATCGCCCGCTTCAAGCAGCAGGATCTGATGACCGATGAGGTGAAAAACCACCTCGCCAACGACAAGCTGGTCACCAAGCTGGCCCTCTGCTGGGGTGAGCGCCTCAGCTTCGTGCTGGGTGATGACCTCTCCATCAAGCGTCTGAAGTTCAGCGAGGACATGCGCGAGCAGAACGACGACATCGCCAGCGAGGATCCGGCAGCCCGCATGGACGCCGATTTTGCCCTGGTGACCGGCGAGCTGTCCCAGTTCATCCCGACCCTGTTTGCCGCCCTGGGCGGCGAGGAGGCACCACTATGACCAGTTTCTACAAAACCACCGATGCCAGCGTGCTGGCAGCCCACGCCACCTTTGAAGCTGCAAAGGATGCCCTGATCGAGAAAGCCAATGCGCTGGGCAAAGAGTTTGATGGCAAGCCGAAATTCTGCAGCGATGTAACCCGCTTCAAGTGCGCGCACCTGGTGCTGAACAACTACTCCCAGCGTGAAGATAAAGAGCTCTGGACCAAGCCTGACCAGAACTACCTGTCATCCCCACGCCGAGGGAAGGTGAAGGGAAAGACCAAGGAGCAAAAGGAACTGCAGGATCGCTACTGGGAAATGTTTCCGGAGTCAGTGGAAGCGGATCCGCTTTACAAGTCCATGGGGCTGAACTGGGGAGAGCTGCTGTTTGGCGGCGGCTTCACCATGTTTGCCCACGATGGCGCGATATACCTGCGCACCGGCGCCAAGGTCGGCCCGATGATGACCGAGATCCTGGGCAGCGAATTCAACGCTGCTGAGCAGAACCTGAGACAGGAGAAGGCAGCATGAAGCTAGACAACCTCATCTATTTGCTCGACACCATTGCCAGTACAGAGGCTGGAGATATCGATAACGATGCCTTTGATGTGCTTTGGGAAGATGAGCGTGGTCTCGAAGGCTGGACTGAAGAGTCCATCACCGCAGTAGCTCAACAGGCCGCTTTAACTCTGACAGCGCAGGCTGGACGGATACGTGCTCTGCGTTCGCTGGTACAGCGTATGGCAACCAACCTCACCCAGGCAGGAGAGGTAGCAGAGGCTGACTCCATGAATCCCATCAAGGCGTGGCTGGCGGATGCTGACAACGCCTTGCAGGAGTTCACCACCAACTTGCCATCAGCAGAATTCCTCTGCGTGGCAGAGCAACTGATCGACATCCACCCGTTCCTCTATGTCGAGCTGAGCCGCACCAGAACCACAGACTGGATGGCGTGGCTGCGCACCAAGTCAAAAGAGAGCGAAGGCGTGCTGCTGGCAAGCGGGCAAGGCACAACTCCTGACGAAGCATGCAGATTCGCTTTGGCACAACTGAAAGAGAAGAAGGAAGGTGCAGCATGAGCGAATACACCAAGGGCCTGCTGCGAGTTGGGAAGGGGCACGCAGTTGTGGCAGATCACCCTGTACCTGAAATGAGCGGCAGCGATGCGCTCGATTACTACGGCGGCCACATGGTCGCCGAGTCCGTCACTGCAGCTAACGCCCGCCGCATCATCGCCTGCTGGAACGCCTGCATCGGGCTTTCCACCGACGACTTGGAGAAAAATGGGCTGGCATCAGCTTTTGGTAACCAACTGCTGCTGGCAGATCAAAAGATCAACACCCTACTTGAGGCGCTGAATGGCGTTATGGGTGTGATGAACAACAGCGAAGGCGTGGTCGGCTGGCACAGGAACGGCGATATCGCCACCTGGGGCGAGGTTCTGCCGGAAGTGGCCGCAGCCCTCGAATTTGCGGAAGGAGAGCAATCGTGAAGCGATACGACCTTGAGCTGACCGCCACAGGGCCGGTCATGGAAGAACGACAGGAGGGGTGTTTTGTCCCATTTTCCGAAATTAGCGGACTGGCCGATACAGTCGTAAGGATGGGCGATCGCTGTACGTTGCTGTCAGACCTGTTGCGGGAACTGCGAGACGGCATTGAGGGAGAATGGTGCTTCCCAGGTGATCTGGCCGAGCGCATCGACGCCGCCCTGGCCGGCAAGCTGCCGGAGCATGCTGTGTCAGTAACCGAAACCATCCGCACCGCACCGGAGCGCATCTGGTTGCAGGTCGGCGATCAGGAGCACTACCACAGCGAACCATTCCCGCGCGATACCAGCGAGGTGAGCTGGTGCGCCGACTCCGTGGTTGGCTGCGAGGTTCAGTATGTGCGGGCGGATTTGATGGAAAGCGTGCCGGAAGGTTGGCATGTCGTGCCAGAAGACCCTACTTATGATATGCGATGGGCTGGGGCAGCTGTCCAGGTAAAGACGCATCAGAGTGAGGTAGAGTGGATGGGCGACATATGGCGCGCCATGATTTCCTTCGCCCCGAGGTGGGATATCCAGAAATGGCATGAGCCAATCAGATACGAAGTGCCGGAAGGTTGGAGGATGGTTCCAGTTGAAGTTGTAACTCCAACACTTAGCTGGCCGATAGAGGTGGGTGTCTCTGCTTTTAGTAAAGCGGAGAAAGCGGGGTGTAGCCTTGAAGACTGCGTTCAGGATTCCCTCAGCGCCATGCTCGCCGCCGCCCCCAAGCCGGAGGGTTAATCATGACCCACCGCTACTACGAGCAGGACTTCAGCCCATGGTGGTTCCTGCTCGCTCCAATCGCATGGGTGATTCTCCTAACGCTGGCCTTCGGGCCAGTTTTGTTTGGTGGCCACTATGAGCCAAAGGTGCGCCACCCGGTGCGAGTTCCAATGGACATTCCCATCTGCTACCAGGTGGATGGTCTTCCGGACGGGTACTGCGACCAAGTTATCGCAGGTCGGAAATAGCCCAGCCATATCAGTTATGCCCCGGCCAGCCTGGGGTTTTTATTTCAAGGACTTACCATGGCAAAAATCTACATCGCAGGCCCAATGAAGGGCTTGCCCAACTTCAACCGCGACGCTTTCAATCAGGAAGCGCAGCGCCTGCTTGGCCTGGGGCATGTGGCACTCAACCCAGCAATCCTACCGGACGGCCTTGAGCAGCATGAGTACATGGCAATCTGCATCGAAATGGTCAAGATGGCCGATCAGCTGGTGATGCTTCCTCACTGGGAGCGAAGTGCTGGAGCCACCGCAGAGCACGCTCTGGCCATCAAGCTCGGCAAGCCGGTGATCCTGACCTCAATACAACATGGGGACGCTGCATGACCAAACAACAGGCAGCCGGGATCGCAATCCTGGCGCTCAACATCTTGGCCGTCATAGTGGCGGTAACTGCTATCGGGGGATGATATGGAAGACGATTTGACATGGCTGGTGCGCGAGACTAGGGGGGAGTGGTTGGACGGCGACACCGGAATCGCAAGATCAGGCAACATGGCGCTCTCAGCAGAGCACTATGTGCAGGTTGATGATGGCTGTCGCTGGTTCACCAAGGAGGAGTACCTGGCCCGCCGCTCCGAGCTGCAGAACAAGCCGGTCACAGTGACCAACGAGACCGTGCCGATGGACAAGCCTGTAGCTGTGGCCGGAACAGGCAATGCTTCCGCAGCCGAGTCATCCGTCACTGCCTGCCTGACCGAGGGAACTGAAAATACCGAAGACATGATAGAGCGTATCTACTGGGAGTTTGACTCGGTTAGAGCCAAGAAGTTGAACCCTGAACGAGACATCTTCAAGCGCTTCGTGCGTAGTGCCATGATGCATATTGGCCCAGCAGAAAAGCTGCTCAGGCTACTCACAACGAGTCCAGACAACTTTACCGCCGAAGATCTCGCCGATCTGCACCAGCTCTGCGACACCGAGCTCACTAAGCGTGACGCTGCTGTGTGTGGCGGGCAGAAGTACCTGGACGCTCACTGGTTCGAGCGCGGGGAGCTGCCGCCAGTGGGGACGCAGTGTGAGGCCATATCAGAACCTGATATGGATTGGTTGGAAGTTGAGGTTATTGCTCACAGAGATGGTTTTGCCATCGTCTGGTGTAGCGATGAGAAATGTGGCGCCAATTGCGATGACCCGAAGCACTTCCGCCCAATCCGCACCGAGCGCTAGAAGGCGATCGAAGAGATGATGGGCAGTGTTATGGCAGTGATAAATCGTGGTCTGCAGCGTCGCCTTTGTGAAGACCTCTATGACGCAGGCTACCGCAAGCAGGAGGGTGTATGAGCAATATGGTAGAGGTGAAAACTGCCGAGCTGGTTGGACCGGCGTTGGATTGGGCGGTGGCTAACGTAGAGGCGATGCCAGTGAAGCATGACCCAATGGGATTTGGCCGCACGGAAAATGGCGGATTCTGGGTGTGGGGGGATTCGATATCCGGCCCGATGCTGAAGATCGGATCTGCAAGCAAGCTAGGTTATAGCCCGTCCACTAACTGGGAGCTGGGCGGCCCGCTGAGAGACAAGTACGACGTGGGCATTGAGCCTGGAGTGCCAGATGGCCTTCCCTACGCATATGTGCCTGGCCGAGAAATTGATGGCTCTCGCGGGGAAACCGCACTAATCGCCCTCTGTCGCGCCATTGTAGCCGCGAAGCTGGGCGACGTGGTGCAGGTGCCGGCTGAGCTGGCTGGGGAGGTTTGAACATGTGCAACTGCCAAACAATGGCGCGCGACCTGTCCGAAACGCATGATGGACGCTTCCCGCCAAGTATTCACGCACCGAAGTGTGAGGACTTCAAGCAATTGGAGTTCGCCTGCGTCAGGTTCAATAACGCCAGTTTTATCGTGCCAGCAGATGAGCGGGACGGGGTATGTGAGAACCTGGATGATCCATATCAGGTGGAAACCGTGATGCTCACTCAAGACCAGTTCGACAAGCTGCCAGAGTGGGAGGCGTGATGGAAAACAGGATAATCGACACGGCCACCGCCGCCGAGATGCTGCAGGTGTCGCCACGAGTGGCGGCTAGGCTCATCGCCACAGGGAAGATAGCCGGCAGAAAGGCGGGGAGAGGGTTCCGCACCACCACGGCCGCCCTGCTTGCATACATCGAAGGTGGAGGACAAACTGAGCCCGCGAGCGCGGGTGATCGAAATGGGGACACTAAATGTCAATCATCCAGCGAAACGGGATCTGGCACTGTCATTTCTTTACCCCGTCAGGCAAGAGAGTTAGGCGCTCTCTTGGGACGGAGGACAAACGGCAAGCGCAAGAGCTGCACGACAGGCTGAAGGCTGAAGCCTGGCGAGTAGATTCCCTCAATGAAAAGCCGGTGCGCACATTCGAAGAGTGCTGCATTCGGTGGTTAAACGAGAAGGGCCATAAACGCGCCATCGACGACGACAAGACCAAGATCGAGTTCTTCCTTCAGCACTTCTCTGGTAGAGGCATTGGCACCATCACGGCGGATGAGGTTTATGCCGCCGTGGCCAAGATGTCCAACCGCAAGTTGCAGCAGGTGTGGGAGAGCAAGGTTGAAGCAGCCAAGAGAAAGGGCGGCCAGCCGCCCAAGTTCAAGCCTGAGCCTGTCAGCCAAGGCACCAAAAACAAGTACCTTGCTTTCATGCGATCGCTTTTCAGGATCGCGGTGAGCGAATGGCATTGGCTGGAGGTGGCGCCATCAATCAAGACCAAGCCGGTAGCCAATAAGCGGATCCGGTGGCTGACAAGAGAGGAGGCGGCCAGGCTGGTCGAGTGCATGCCTGAGACGTTCAGGCCGGTGGTGGTGTTCGCATTATCAACCGGCCTGCGCCGGTCCAACATATTGGATCTGGAATGGTCACAGGTTGACATGCAGAGAAAGGTGGCCTGGATCAATCCAGAAAACGCGAAGGGAGGTAAAGCGATAGGGGTGGCGCTCAACGACACGTCGTGCCGTGTGTTGCGCGATCAGATAGGTAGGCACTCAAGATGGGTGTTCGTTCACACAAAGCCAGGGAACAGGCCTGATGGCACAAAGACGGAAGCGGTTCGCAAGATGCGGGTCGATGACAACCGATCCTGGGCGGCTGGGTTGAAAAAGGCTGGGATAGAGGACTTCCGCTTTCACGACCTCCGGCATACCTGGGCCAGTTGGTTGATCCAGTCGGGAGTGCCTCTATCCGCCTTGCAGGAGATGGGCGGGTGGGAATGCATAGAGATGGTCCGGAGGTATGCACACCTCGCACCGAACCACCTCACCGAGCATGCCCGCAAAATCGACCTGCTTTTGGACATTCACGACACAAAAACGACACAAGGAGAAAATCACACGGTGGTGAAAATCGCCTAAGTTATTGATATTAAATGGTGCCGGTAAGGGGAATCGAACTCCTGACAAACGCATTACGAATGCGCTGCTCTACCAACTGAGCTATACCGGCGTGACACTAGATTCCCGAAAACAGTGGATCAAGTCAATGAGTCCTTCTTCTTTTTATGAATAGGCTCATGGAGTTAGCGTCGAGATCAGAGATCGGCGAACTCCGGGATATGGGCGCGGCCGCGGCTCTCGAGAAAATCGAGCAGGGCGCGGGGAGAGCGCGCCAGGATCCTGTCCTCGGGGAAGTTTGCCTCGGTCACCAGCCGATGACAGTGCTCGAAATCCCCCAGGCTGAACGCCACGTGGGAGTCGGAGCCGAAGGTGAGATAGGCCCCCAGATCTCGCGCGGCTTCGACGATGGCGCGGCAGTTGCTCTCGCTACCCGGACGGGAATGGCTGAAGGAGGAGTTGTTGAGCTCCAGCGCCACTCGGTATTCCGCGGCGGCCTTGACCACGGCCTGGATGTCGATGGGGAAGGCGGGGTTGCCTGGGTGGCTTATCATGTCGACCCGACCGCTCCTGATGGCGTTGATCATGGCTTGGGTATGGGTTGCCTGATCGCAGGGGGGGAATACGGGCTCATGGAAGCCCGCCATTATCATGTCGAGCCGCGATTCGTAACGTTCGGGGAAGTCGATCTCGCCATCAATGTTCTTGATGTTGGCTTCGATGCCACGCAGTATGCCGACCCCGTCGATCACCCGCGGCAGCACATGCAGATTGACGAAGTGCCAGAAGTGAGGGGCATCGGCCATGTCGGGGCCGTGATCCGTGGTGGCGAACAGCTTGATCCCCTTGGCTCTGGCGATGGGCAAATAGTCGTGAATGGTGCTGTAAGCGTGGGTGCTGGCGACGGTATGGGTGTGGGTATCGACCGTATACTTCATCTTCTCTCCCCTTCTGGCGTGAGGCGCCAGCATAGCAAAGGCGGCGGGTCGAGACCATGTTGTGGCTTGTCATACTTTGTCACAAATTGCGGGGGCGTTGACAAAGTTTGAACACGCTTGGCCGCCATGATGGATGAATCGATGAAAGCCTGAACTCGCATCGATGGGTTGGATCAGGATGGTGCAACCTCTTTTCCCCGCCGTCGCTCCCAGCGACGGTTTTTTTTGCTCGCGTATCAGCATCAGCACCAACACCAACAGGGCAAAAAAATGCCCAACTAGCATGGAGCAGGTTGGGCGAGACTTAATGTTTAATTGCAGTGGCATAGATATAGAGTGTTGTTTGTCAGCTAAGTTCCCACCTTGTTCCCCATTTTTAGCAAAAACATTCCACTAACACCTGTTCACATTCTCTTGACATAAAAGGTTGTGAAACGTACTTTTTAAACATTCGTTTAAGTGAGGTGTCCTGTGAGTAAAATCGATACCAAAAATCGTATTCTCGATGCCGCCGAGGTGTTGTTTGCCGAACGGGGGTTCGCAGATACCTCTTTGCGTCTGATCACCAGCGAGGCCGATGTCAATCTGGCGTCGGTCAACTACCACTTCGGTTCCAAGAAGGAGCTGATCCAGGCGGTGCTCGATCGCTACCTGAGCCTGTTCATGCCTGAGCTGGATGCGCGTCTGAATACCCTGATGGAGCAGGAGCAGCTGACCCTGTTGCAACTGTTTGAAAGCTTTGTCGAACCGCTGATGAAACTCTCGGCGGTGCGCGCCAACGGCCCGGCCATCTTCATGCAGCTGCTGGGACGCGGCTATATCGACAGCCAGGGCCACCTGCGCCGCTTTATCACCGCCCACTACGGCCCCATTCTGATGCGGATCACCCAGGCGATCTCCAAGGCCAATCCGGCCCTGTCGCCGGCGGATCTCTTCTGGCGCCTGCACTTCACCCTGGGCACAGTCGTGTTCACCATGGCCTCCGCCGATGCGCTACGCGACATCGCCCTGGCCGACTTTGGCCAGCAGCTCGATGTGGAAGGGCTGGTGCGCAACGTTATTCCTTATCTGGCGTCCGGAGTCGGGGCGCCCGTGGAGTCGACCAGGCTCTCCCTGGCCGTGTAACAACCAACAACCAACAACAAATCAACGGAAACAGTGAAATAGAAGGAACTTCGGTATGATCACATTGCTTGTCCTGCTGGTGCTGGCGATAGCCGTTGTGCTCGGCGTGCCCTCCATCCGTAAAAAGGTGGTAACCCGTCCTGTGTTTGGCATTTTCAAAAAGATACTGCCGCCCTTGTCAGCTACCGAGCGGGAGGCCATGGAAGCCGGCTCCGTCTGGTGGGATGGCGAGTTGTTTCGCGGCAACCCCGACTGGAAAAAACTGCACGGTTACGGCAAGGCCGAACTGAGCGCCGAAGAGCAGGCCTTTATCGACAATCAAGTCGAAACCCTGCTCGCCATGGTTGATGACTTCAAGATCGTCAACGAAACCAAAGACCTGCCGGAGCCGGTGTGGGACTATCTGAAGAAGGAAGGCTTCTTCTCCCTGATCATCCCGAAATCCTACGGCGGCCGTGAATTCTCGGCGATTGCCAACTCCACCATAGTCACCCGCATCGCCACCAAGAGCCTGAGCGTAGCGGTGACCGTCATGGTGCCGAACTCCCTTGGCCCGGGCGAGCTGCTGATGCACTACGGCACCCAGGCCCAGAAAGATTTCTGGCTGCCGGGGCTGGCCAACGGCAAAGAGGTGCCCTGCTTCGCCCTGACCGGGCCGGAAGCGGGCTCAGATGCAGGCGCTATTCCTGACAAGGGGATCGTCTGCAAGGGGATGCACAAGGGTGAAGAGGTGTTGGGCATTCGCCTCAACTGGAACAAGCGCTACATCACCCTGGCGCCCCGCGCCACCGTGCTGGGACTGGCGTTCAAACTCTATGACCCTGAAAAACTGCTGGGTGACAAGGAAGAGCTGGGCATCACCTGCGCGCTCATCCCCACCAGCCACCCGGGCGTGCGCGTGGGCGATCGCCACTACCCCATGGGTCTGGCGTTCCTGAACGGCCCGACCTTCGGCAAGGATGTGTTCATTCCGCTCGACTGGATCATCGGCGGCCCGGATTACGCCGGTCGCGGCTGGCGCATGCTGGTCGAATGCCTCTCCGCCGGTCGCGGCATCTCGTTGCCAGCCCTTGGCACCGCCTGTGGTCACATGGCGAGCCGCACCGTGGGTGCTTACTCCTACGTGCGCAAGCAGTTCGGCATGTCCATCGGCAAGTTTGAAGGGGTGCAAGAGGCGCTGGCTCGCATCGGCGGCCTCACCTATCAGCTGGAAGGGGCCCGTCGCATGACCGCCGGCTCCTTGGACTTGGGTCAGGCACCGGCCATCGTCACCGCGATTTCCAAGTACCACATGACCGAAATGGCGCGCCAGATCATGGATGACTCCATGGATATCCACGCCGGTCGCGCCATTCAGCTGGGTCCGAAGAACTACACCGGCTACGCCTACATGGGCATTCCGGTCGCCATCACGGTGGAAGGGGCCAACATCCTGACCCGTAACCTGATGATCTTCGGGCAAGGGGCCACCCGCTGCCACCCGTACGTGTTTGCCGAGCTGGAAGCAGCCGCCGACACCGACGTGGAGCGCGGTCTCGAGAAGTTTGATGCCCTGCTGCTGAAGCATATCGCCTTCGGTACCGGCAACTTCTTCGGCGCCCTGTTCCAGGGGCTGACCCTGGGTCAGTTCAACGGCGCCCCCGTAGGGGGCGAGACCGCCCGTTACTACAAGCAGCTCTCTCGCATGAGTAAAGGGCTGGCGCTGTGTGCCGACGTCTCCATGCTGATGCTGGGTGGCGATCTCAAGCGCAAGGAGATGATCTCTGCCCGTCTGGGCGACGTGCTGAGCCACCTCTATCTGGCCTCCGCCACCCTCAAACACTACGAGGATCAGGGCCGTATGGTCTCCGATCTGCCGTTCGTGCAGTACGCGGTGGAGCGTAACCTCTATCTGATCGGCAAGGCGTTCGAGGGCTTCTTCCAGAACTTCCCGAACAAGGTGGTGGGTGCTGTGCTCAAGCGTGTGGTGTTCCCGTTCGGCGTGGGTTACCAGATGCCGGCGGACGATCGCTGCCACGCCATCTGTCTGGCCATGATGACGCCGGGCGAGTTTCGCGACCGTCTGACTGCGCTGTGCTACGTGGGCAAGGATGACGCGGATCCGGTCGGTCTGATGGATCGCGCCTTCCTGGCCATGGTGGCGGTACAGCCCATTGAGAAAAAGCTGGTGCAGGCCCAGAAAGAGGGCAAGCTTCCCCGCAAGATGGCCCTGCCCGAGCTGGTCGCGGCTGCCCTGTCCCAATCCATCCTGAGCAAGGATGAGGCCGACAAGCTGCTGGCCGCCGATGCTCTGCGCTACGAGGCGATCCAGGTCGACAACTTCGCTCCTGGCGAGCTGGAAGGTTTGTCCCAGCAGGCTCCTGTGGTGCACGCTGCCTGAAATAGCTTCGCAGACTGAACCTGAAACCGGCCGAGATGGCCGGTTTTTTTGTTTGTTTACCATGCAGTTATAACCGTGATGAAGGCCGGCGCAATGCAATCGCCCCCCCCCTTGGGGCAGGAGGCAAGGCCAATGGAATGGCCGATCACAACAACTCAGGAAGCGTGAATGAATCTCGCCAAAACGGCGATCCAGGGCCCACCAGGAGGGCTGTCTCGATCGTGTGGATTGCCTGTTCAGTATCCGGGGGCAGCCCATCCAGCAGTTTTCCGGTATAGACAGCCCGATCCTCAACATCTCGGTGGATTGGCGCGGGTCTACCAGCGGTATGTTGCCAAGATCAGGCTGACGGGAGAGGGGAACCCGGTATTGCACATCCAGAATGGCGATACCGCCAGTGCGCTCCCGATCTTCCAGCCGGCAAGGCGCTGACAATGAAGCAGGTGCCGGTGACTGTGCTGTTTGGCGACAGCCAGCAGGTAGCGGTGAGCGGGGCGCTCAAGCTGGGGGACAGGGTGGTGGTGCGCGGTGCCGGCAGCTTGCGCCATGGTGACAAGGTCGAACTGTTTCGCTGTTGACACCGCTGTTTCACCATAAAAAACGGCTCCCGCGGGAGCCGTTTTTGTTGCAGCCAGCTGGTCGATTACTCGACCATCATTACCTTGCAGGTGTTGGTACTGCCGACGGTTTCCATCTTGTCGCCATGGGTCAGCAACACCATGTCGCCACTTTGCACCAGCCCCTTGGCTTTGAGCACATCCAGCGCCTCGCGGCACACTTCGTAGACCGGCTTGGTCTCGTCGCCGTCGAACAGCACTGGCGTGACGCCACGGTAGAGGTTGGTCCAGGCCAGGGTCTTGTTGTGCGGTGACATGGCGAAGATCGGCAGGCCGGAGCTGATGCGGGACATCAGCAGCGGGGTGGTGCCGGATTCGGTCAGTGCCACGATCGCCTTGACCCCTTCCAGGTGGTTGGCTGCGTACATGGTCGACATGGCGACCGCCTCTTCTACCGAGGTGAAGGTGTAGCTCATGCGGTGGTTGGAGACGTTCAGGCTCGGATGCTTTTCGGCGCCCACGCAGACGCTGGCCATGGAGGTGACTGTCTCGATGGGGAACTGGCCGGCGGCGGTCTCGGCGGAGAGCATCACGGCATCGGTACCATCCAGCACGGCGTTGGCCACGTCCATCACTTCGGCGCGGGTCGGCAGCGGGGCGTTGATCATGGACTCCATCATCTGGGTCGCGGTGATGACTACGCGGTTCAGACGACGGGAGTGACGAATGAGCTTCTTCTGCACGCCAACCAGCTCGGGATCGCCGATCTCGACGCCCAGATCGCCACGGGCCACCATGACGGCATCGGAGCCGAGGATGATGTCTTCCATCGCCTCGTCGGTGGCGACGGTTTCGGCGCGCTCGACCTTGGCCACTATCTTGGCGTTGGAGCCGGCCTCGCGGGCCAGTTCGCGGGCGTAGCGCAGGTCATCGCCACAGCGGGGGAAGGAGACTGCCAGGTAGTCCACGTTCATCAGGGCGGCTGTCTTGATGTCTTCCTTGTCCTTCTCGGTCAGGGCCGGGGCGGAGAGACCGCCACCTTTCTTGTTGATGCCCTTGTTGTTGGAGAGGGGGCCCGCGACTGTCACTGTGGTATGAATGCGGGTGCCTTCGACCTGTTCCACTTTCAGCTGCACGCGACCATCGTCCAGCAGCAGAATATCGCCGGCGATCACGTCATCGGGCAGGCTCTTGTAGTCGATGCCGACCTGTTCCTGACAGCCTTCGCCCTTGCCGAGCGCCGCATCGAGAATGAACTTGTCGCCGATGGCCAGATAGACCTTGCCATCCTTGAAGGTGGAAACGCGGATCTTGGGGCCCTGCAGGTCACCCATGATGGCGACGTGACGGCCGAGTCTGGCGGCGATGTCGCGCACCTGGTTGGCGCGCAGGATATGGTCTTCAGCGGTGCCGTGGGAGAAGTTCATCCGCACCATGTCGGCGCCGGCACGGATGATTCCCTCGAGGATCCCCTCGCGATCGGTGGCCGGACCGAGTGTGGTTACAATCTTTGTACGTCTTGGCATGAAAGACTCCAGTTTGAAGTTGATATGACTTGAAATACTGCCCCGTCAAGCGCATGGCCCATTGCACCCGCTTGCAAGCCATCTGGGTGGCTTTTGTTACTAAATTACAATACTACACCAAGGAGGGTGGCATAGACAGCCGGGGGCCAGGGCCCCCGCTCGTCAGGAAGAGTGGGGGGTATCAAAGCGGGATTCGCGCAAACCTTCTTTGACTTTCTTCAGGTTTTCGCGAAATTTCATGCCACGGCGCAGGGTAAAACCGGTTGCCAGCACGTCTACCAGGGCCAGCTGGGCGATGCGTGACGCCATCGGCATGTAGACATCGGTATCTTCCGGCACATCCATGGAGAGCACCAGGTTGCATTCGCGGGCCAGCGGGGAATCCTTGGCGGTCATGCCGATGACGGTGGCGTCGTTCTCGCGGGCCAGCGCGGCGATCTCCACCAGCGCCTTGGTGCGGCCTGTGTGGGAGATAAGCACCACCACGTCCCCTTCGCTGCTGTTGATGCAGCTCATGCGCATCATGACGATGTCATCGAAGCTCACCACCGGGATGTTGAAGCGGAAGAACTTGTTCTGGGCGTCGCGGGCGACGGCGGAGGAGGCGCCCAGACCAAAGAAGCTGATCTTCTTGGACTGGGTCAGGATATCGACGCAGCGATTGATGGCGGAGATATCCAGGCTGTTCTTGGCGGCATCCAGACAGGCCATGGTGGATTCGAAGATCTTGGCGGTATAGGTATCCGGCCCGTCGTCCGCTTCCACGTGGCGGTTCACATAAGGGGTGCCGTTGGCCAGGCTCTGGGCCAGATGCAGTTTGAAGTCGGGAAAGCCTTTGGTATCGAGACGGCGGCAGAAACGGTTGACGGTCGGTTCACTGACGTCAGCCATCTTGGCGAGGGTGGCGATACTGGAGTGAATGGCCGTCTGCGGGGAGGCCAGAATGACCTCGGCAACTTTACGCTCTGATTTACTGAAACTTTCCAAATTATTAGTAATTTTATCAAGGGTATTCATCATCACCACCAGGCATTTTTGTAATTTAGCTTCAGTGTCTTTGCACTAAATTCACGGCTAAGCAGGTTTCCAATCAACTTGATGACTATACAAGACAAGCTCTTATCGAAACTAATCTCGGCCCTGCAAAGTATGACTCATGTCTAATTATTTCGTATTTTTGGTTACAAACTTCCACCCATCCCGTGAAAGCGCTTACAAATGTTGCAAAGCAACAACACTGTGAGCGGGCGCACACTTGCATCCATCAAACGCACAGCGGGGGGAGGGGCTCGGGTAGAATTGTTGCCAAATAATAATTGCGGGACGGTAAGGGCCGCCCCGACCCAAGTAACGAAGGAGTTGTTTTATGCAGCATACCCATGCGCTGGTCGGCGACGTAGGCGGCACCAATGCGCGGCTGGCCCTGTGCGAGCTGGCGACCGGCACCATTTCCCGGGCCAAGACCTATTCCGGGCTGGCCCACCCCAGTCTCGAGGCCGTGGTGCGCCTCTATCTGGATGAGCATCAGGTGCAGGTGAGCCAGGCCTGTATCGCCATCGCCTGCCCCATCAAGGGCGACTGGGTCGCCATGACCAACCACAGCTGGGAGTTCTCCATCAGCGAGATGCAGGCCAATCTGGGCCTGACCCGCTTGCAGGTGATCAACGACTTTACTGCGGTCTCCATGGCGGTGCCCGTGCTGGCGGATACCGATCGTCTCCAGCTGGGGGGCGGTGCGCCCGTGGCCGGCAAACCCATCGCCATCTATGGCGCAGGCACAGGCCTGGGTGTGGCCCACCTGGTACAGGCGGGTGAGCAGTGGCTGAGCCTGCCGGGCGAGGGTGGTCACGTGGATTTTGCCGCCAACAGCGAAGAAGAGGATGCGGTGCTGCAGGTGATGCGCGCCGAGCTGGGTCATGTCTCGGCCGAGCGGCTGCTCTCCGGGCCCGGTCTGGTCAACATCTATCGCGGTCTGGTGAAGTCCGATGGCCGCGAGCCAGAAGCCCTCGCCCCCAAAGACATCACAGAGCGGGCGCTGGCGGGCGAATGCCTGGATTGCCGTCGCACCTTGAGCCTGTTCTGCGTGCTGATGGGGCGCTTTGCCGGCAACCTGGCGCTCAACCTGGGCACCTTCGGCGGCGTCTATATCGCAGGCGGAATAGTGCCGCGTTTCCTGGAGTTCTTCATCGGCTCGGGCTTTCGGGTGGCGTTCGAAGACAAGGGGCGTTTCAAGTCCTATCTGAAGGATATTCCCGTCTTTCTCATCACCCACGAGGGGCCGGGTCTGCTCGGTGCCGGTGCCTATCTGCGCCAGTCGCTGGGCATCAAGCTGTAGGCCGAAACAGGGGCGGCATGCCAATCATCCCATGGTTCAGCCTTGATTCAGTGACCATGGGATAGAGTGACAACACGTGCTCAAGAGGCCAGGGCCCCATAAGGAATTGGGACTTGTCTTCATCCGCTGGGTGCGTTTGTCACCTGACAAGCCTGAACTGTTTCACCGGCCCTTGTGGCCGGTTTTTTTTATCTTCTGATCTCCTTCCTGCTTCCAGATTGTCGCTTCCCCATGTGTCATGTGATCTCGCGGGATCGGGGCTGTGTCGGCT
>NZ_CDBL01000082.1:0-903 GCF_000820005.1 Aeromonas piscicola
GAAGGGAAGACACCGGCCTGGGCCGGTGTCTAGATCTGTGTAATCAGCCAAACCACACCATAATTACTCTATACCGGCCTTGATTAGGGTCTCGCTGTATTGCTTGTCCACTTTGAAGATATGGTTGAGCAGCCAGTTCTTGAGGAAGATAATAATCTCCATGTCGAGCTCCTGCTTATCTTTGTCTTCGCGGTGGATCAGGGTGCCCAGTTCAGTAAGCAGCTTACTGTGCTCTTGCTTGTGCCGTTGCAGATCGGGATAGCGAGCTCGTTCCATACTGCGTTCTTCATCGGAAAAGTGCTGAGTTGCCAACTTGAGTAGCTCGTCCAACCTCTGTTTGCGCTGCTGGGGTGGCTTCTTTTCACGTACCGCATGGTAGAAACGGTTCATTGCATCGAACAGCCCCTGATGCTGGCGATCAACGCTCGGGACATTGACCATAAAGGTTTCATTCCAACGTAATAGATCGTGTTCGTGTTTCTTGCGTGCCTGCTGATTCACATCGAACTGATCGCTAATAAGCCGGATCTCTTCGTTAGCTTGATTCAGTTCCCTGGTATGGATGCGGCTTTCGTGGGCTAGATCCAGGCATTCGTGGGCGATATTGGCGACCTGCATGACGTTGCGGTTGGTTTCTTCGGTTACTTTGGCCTGCTGCTCCGCCGCAGTGGCAATCTGGCTGTTCATGTCTGCGACCCGGTTAACTGCTGCGACGATGGCACTCAAGGTTTCACCGGTGCTTGCCGCCTGGCTGACAGCCTGTTCACTAACATTGCGGGTAGTGTGCATGGTGCTGACTGCATGGCGGGTATTGTTCTGCAGTGCCTCCATCCGTTGCTGAATATCGACGGTGGCAGCCTGGGTGCGGGTTGCAAGTTGGCGTACCTCGTCGGCCACTACCGC
>NZ_CDBL01000082.1:1075-48522 GCF_000820005.1 Aeromonas piscicola
ACCTCGTCGGCCACTACCGCAAAGCCGCGCCCCTGTTCGCCTGCGCGGGCTGCCTCGATGGCGGCATTGAGGGCCAGCAGGTTGGTCTGGGCCGAGATGGTGCTGATCACCTGCAGTATGTTGCCGATCTCGCCGCTCTCCTGATCCAGCCGGGTCACCTCGCCGGCGGATTGTTCGATATGGTTGGCAACTTGGCGGATCAGCGTGATGGTCTGGCTCACCTGTTGCTGGCCTTCGTGGGCCTGCTGCTGGGTGAGCAGGGTGTCCTGACTGGCTTGCTCGGTGTTGTGCTCGATGTTGTGGACAGTGGCGGTCATTTCGTTGATGGCGGTCGCCAGCATGTCAGTGTTTTGCTGGGCCTGTTGCATGCTGTTGAAGGTACTGCCCGAGTGTTGCATCAGCAGGGTCATCTTGTCGTGGGTCTTGTCGGATACTTGCTGTACCGAGCCGATCAGGTTATCGATATTGTCGAGGAAGCGGTTAAACACCTTGGCTAGATAGGCGAACTCATCTTGTCCCTGACTGTGCAGTCGAAAGGTGAGGTTATGGCTGTGATTAGCTAGGTCATTCAACTGCACCATCAGGTGCTGCAATGGTCGCACCGTCTTGAAATAGATAAACAACAGCATCAGCAGAATGACCGTCGTCGTCGTGACGAGCAGCAACATATCCTGATTTTGCAGGGCATGGTTCTGTGTATCAATCCCCCTCTCTTGCTGCTGTAACTGTTGCTGTTGCTGCTCTAGAGCTTGCTCGACCGGACTGGCGATAGAATCGGTGAGGGCATCAAATCCCTGATTTGGCTCTTTCATCAGGCGGTTACCCGCTTCACGTCCCTCTTTGAGATAGGCATCTACCATCCGTTTGCCGACATCGAGTTGGCGAGCCAACAGGGGAGATAGAGTGCTTTGTAACTCAGGCAGGGTGTCGAGCAACTGTCGGGCCGCCTGGGCGTGTTGTTCTGCCTCGCGAATGGAGTCTTGTTCGCCTGATACGGCGGCATCAGTCAGAAATTGTTGGACCTGTGTCGTGTGATAACGAAGCTCTTGCAGCGCTATCTGGGCATTGGAGCTTTTGACCACTTGGCCAGGCAGCAAGCCTAACTGGCTGGTCAGGGTGCTGCGCCAGATACCGCTCAGTACCATAGTAAGCAATATGATGAGGCTCGATCCCAACAACAGATGTCGGATCGAGAGATTGCGGAACAGAGCAGACATAGAAATCCCCTGATGGCTATTGATGGCTCGTTCAATAGTAGACCCATAAGTGCCCGATTTTCTCAATAGTGATGACCAAGTTACTACGTCAGAGAACCGGCAACTTAGTTTCACTGTTCAAGGCTTTCCCTGCGAGGAAATCACCATGATGTTCCGACTTGGAGGTAGGGAGGACTGACCGGTTTTTCGTTTGAGCATATCTATGGTTGTACCCCGAGAGCTCAGAACATAGCGACCTATGGCAGCGATTGATTGCCATAGGGCATCTTTTTGCCACCATGAGTTGAGATAGAAAAAAACGAAAAGTCTTTAATATCAAACAACTTATCGCTCAGCTCAAAAAACGAACAATGGCAGGTTTTATGCACTATGGTCAAAGTGGCATTGGGTGCCACTGGTCTCATCCATCCTTGTAAGGAACATGGTATGTCTACGGATGTAAATTCAATAAGTAGCTCATCAGTCTCTGCCTCGTATAACAGCGCAGCGTCTTCTGCCAGCACTCAACCAGTGAAACCTCCACACCATCATCAAAAAGATGGTGACGGTGAAAAGATGATGGGGGATGTAAAGTCGGCACTGTCGTCACTAGGGGTTAATGTTGATACTTCAAATGCTGATACCAAGTCGGCGTTGTCGTCCTTCATGCACACCTTAATGGGTACCCTGCGAGGTACATCAGGGGGTAAGCCTGAATGATAACGACAGTGATGATCAAGCCGGTGCTGTGCAGGCAGCAGCACCACAATCTGATCGTGATGGTAACCCCGTTAAGCAGGGACTTGACTCGCTTATCTCAGCGTTGAGCAGTGGCAACAGTACTGATCCTGCACTGAGTAAGCTGCAAGACCAGTTCAACTCGATCATCGGTGCGTCGTCGAGCCAGGGAGGAAGCAAAGTCTCTCTGCAAGACTTTTTGACTGAGTTTGGAAACAAACTGCCTCAAGAGCCACCGACAAATGGTTATATGGTCGACACTACGGCGTAATTATTTATGTTATAAGGGGCTACAAGGCCCCTTCTTATTATTTTTTGGAATCAATATAGGTCTATATTTTTCTCGATTATGTTATATATACTTTGGTAATCATCAGCGAAATGATGATCTCCTGGCTTCTGCCGCCAGCTCGGCTCGCATCTCTGATTATCGGCAGGCCTATCATTGCGATCACCACCATCGATAGCCCAGAGACAATAGCCACGCCGAAGCCAGTTCGCGCAACATAGGTATCGATGACAAGGCCCGCCAGCATCCCGCCAAGCGCGACACCAATGCTGATGCCTGTGGCCATCCAGGTTAGCCCCTCGGTAAGCTTGGAGGGCGGTAGAATGATAGTGCTAAGGTTCATAACGATGATCATCGTTGGCGCGAACCTAATGGTACTGATATTGGCGATCACTTTGCGGATAGACAGCTAAAAAAAAGCCCCACGGGCGGGGCAAGAGGTCTACTCAAGTGGAAGCAAATGGAATGATTTGTTCCCGAGAGACAATACCACCTAATGCAACATTACGTACCTGTCAAAAAGCACAGTAAAATTCCGACTCGTCTGATAGATTTTATTGAAGTAATACTATATATCTAGAGAGTGGGCTTAATGAATATTTTATCTTTACGTTTTAAATCTATCGGAAAGATCACTTTATTGGCTTAAACTAATGATGTCGGCGATATATTATTTGACTTTTGATGGACCAGTAATGAGGCTGTGTAGGATTATTCCGTGGCGCTATTAAAAATTGGGCCACCCCATGATCAAGTTGAAGCCGTTTTTAAAATTGCATTACATTTGTCTATTTTATCTAGATAAAAAATGAAAAGGTTTAGCATTTTGGCAACAGAGTGGCATAGACAGGCTACTATTCGCTGGCACAACTTATGCTTTTTTGAAATAACCGCTTGGCAGCGTGCCTTGCTGGTTATGCCTCTTCCATCCGGCAGCTAGTCTATGAGGTGATCCATGGCTACAGTACAAGAACTCTTGTACAACAACACCCTCGAATTGAATGAGACTGGTATCACCTCGCACAAACCGGTGAGAGGAAGTTCCGTCAAGCGGATGATGATAAAGGGGGGCGTACTGGTGGCAGTCCCCCTGCTGGTAGCTTCTGTTGTCTCTATATGGAGTAACCAAACCCAGCTGCGCGCCCATGAGAAGGTTGAAATACTGGGTCGCGCACAATCAACCTTCCAAGCAACCCGTTACGATTTGGTGCAGATCCAGCAGTTTCTGACCGATGCATCGGTAACCGGTGACACCGAAGAGGGGATCGCTGAGGCAGCTACCTACCGTGATGATGCGTTGAAAAATTTGGATGCGCTGGCCCGCATTTTGCCAGACCTGACCGACGAGATCCTACCTATAAAGGAAGTTGCAAAGCAGTTGCAGGAGAAAGGGGTCGTCATGGTAAACGCCTATTTCCATGAGGGACGGGAGGCAGGAAACGCCATCATGACCAGCCCGGATGGTTTTGATGCAATGGTTGAGAATGCAGCTGGAAGGCTTGAATATATCTCTCATGCACTCGACGGTCGGATTGCCAGCGCCACAGCCAATCGGGACGAGGCCAAGGCCCTGTCGCTCTGGATAAGTCTCGGCGCTGGGCTGGTTTCCCTGCTCTTTGTAGCAATTGCTTACTTGATCCAATATCGCCATCTGATGCGCACCCTGGGTGGTGAGCCTGACTATGCTGCTTGGGTTGCTTCCGAAATCGCAGCTGGCAACCTGACTGTTACGATCGAGACCCGCTTTGATGGCAACAGCGTGCTGGGAACCATGCGGATGATGGCTGAGAAGCTAAGCAGCCATATGCGCCAGATTGACCAGCGTACCCGCCAGTTGGCTCAATCCTCCTACCAGATCTCCGACATCTCCAAAACCATCACCGATGCAGCCCAGACGCAGCAACATCATTCTGGCGAGGTGAACCGTGCCAGCAACGATCTCTCCTGCGCAGCCGAAGCGGTAGCGGGTCTGGCCGATCAGGTGGGGCAGCAGGCGGAACTTGCCTACCAGAGCGCTAACCGCAGCACTCGGGTTATGAGCGAAAATATCGAGGAGATGCGCCGAGCCGTGACCGAAGCACAGCAGGCCGAGCAGAAGACCCAGCAGCTGAGTGAGGCGAGCCAGAAGATCCAGGTTATCACCCAATCCATTAGTGCCATCACCGAACAGACCAACCTGTTGGCGCTAAATGCTGCCATTGAAGCTGCCCGAGCCGGCGAATATGGCCGCGGCTTTGCGGTGGTTGCTGACGAGGTACGCAAACTGGCCAACCATGCCGGGCAGGCGACCAAAGAGATCAACGGTATCGTCACCACCCTGAGCCAGCTTATCGGCGAGAACGAGGCCTCGGTGAAGAGCGTGATTGCCCGCACCCATCTCACCATGGACAAAGCCCATGAGGCGAGCCAGTCTATCAATGGCCTGATGGGAGAGATTGAGCGCAGTGTCGGGGCTGCTGGACAGATCCGCACGACCAGCGATGAGCAGATGCACAAGCTAGCCTCCCTTAATGACCATCTTCACGACCTATTGCAAACCCTCTCCGAGAACACCGAGAAGGTGCAGACCACCGGGATAATCAGCCGCACTCTCTATGAAGAGTCGAGCCAGCTGCGCGATATCATGGAGCAGTTCCGCTTCGAGACAACAAGCAGTGCCGATCGCCCCGAACACGAGATGCGCAGCGCGCCACGTATGTATCAGCACATGATGGTGAAGATTCAGGCGGATGGTAGTTTCCGTGAATCGATCACTGAGGACTTCAGCATCACCGGTCTGCGCCTGCGCACTGTTCAACCCCTCGCTCTGCCGAAAAAAGCGCAGGTCGAGCTCAAGATCTATACCCCCAAATCCACCATTGAGCTCTATCGTAACCAAACTCCGCTGGCAGTGACTGCTAGGGTGATGTGGTCGCAGCAAGAGAAGGAAGAGGAGGTCTATGGGCTTGAGTTCACCAACGTCACACCGACAGTGCGCAGCAATCTGGAGGCCTGCTTCAAACACTATGCACTGGAACCGACTTTTAATCGTTGAGGATGCTTATTAGTCAGCTGAGATGCTTGCGGCATTAGAACTTGTTTCACCGGGAGATAGCAGTGAAGTAACCGTTATACCTCACATTGTCTACTGGACTGACCCCACTTAATTTAGTCTTAAGAATACTTGACTAGAGTTTGTGCAAGCACAGAGATCTGTAACCACTCGTAGGATTTATATGCATATAAATACGGCCGACTTACTCAATAAGGTTCCTGAGGTCACCTTGGTGTTCTGGTTGATAAAAATGATGTCGACAACGGTAGGGGAAACTGCGGCTGACTTTCTGATTTTTAACTTGCACTTAGGGTTGACGGTCACCTCCCTATTGATGGGGATCTGTCTGATAGCCACACTTTTGATACAAATTCGTTCAACTTGCTATGTACCTTGGAAGTACTGGTTGGCAGTCGTGCTGGTGAGCATATTTGGTACCTTGGTGACCGACAATCTTACCGATCAAGTGGGTGTGCCGTTGGCAATGTCTACTGGCGTGTTTACGGTCATGCTGCTGGCCACGTTCTGGATCTGGTATGCCCAGGAAAAAACTTTGTCCATTCGGTCTATCGATACCCGTAAAAGGGAGCTGTTCTACTGGGCGGCGATCTTGGTTACCTTTGCGTTGGGCACTGCTGCCGGCGATTGGGTATCAGAGGGGATGGACATGGGGTATATGAACGCCATGCTGCTGTTCGGTACCTTAATAGCGGTTACCGCTGCTGCTCATTACTGGTTCAGGTTGAATACGGTGTTGGCTTTCTGGATTGTCTATGTGCTGACCCGGCCACTCGGTGCTTCTATTGGTGATCTGCTGTCACAATCAGAGAAGCATGGCGGCTTAGGTCTCGGTGTCACCAGTACCAGCCTGGCTTTTTTTGCTTGCATCATCATGTTGGTCGGTTATCAGTCATTACCACGCCGGTTCACGGTGAGATAAGGCATGTGTTGTGATGCTCACGTTGTGAAACTAACTAACTACTTACTATGGTGATGGGTTTTAGAATACAATCGACACATTACGCAAGGGGGCCATTTGCCCCCCTTTTTTATGATGGGAGAATGGGATGGGCTACGGAGAAGTGGCAATTAAGGCAGTGATGACGTGTAAAGCAGATAAGAAGTTGAACCCCTGCGATGCTTGGGTAAATGCAGCGCAGCAACACTATCCTGCCAGCCCATCAGCCCAAGGAAAGGGGGCACCTAAAGGTGCTTTTTTGGGGCTATGTAGTGAAGGCTTGGTTCCGTGTATATCTAAACGGCGCTACGCACGAGCCATTCAAAGCCAGAATTATGCAGTTAAGGCGGTACGTATCCTTCAAGTATATGAAGAGCAGCATTCTGAGTTACCTAACTCAATCCAGCTCTGGGATGCTGTGATGAGGAAGGTTGGCAAAGAGATTGTGCATAATGGACAAATGGATGTTGTTTTGGCGCTTTGGAAGGCGGGGTTGATTGCCCCTAAGAAATAGGGCGCCGGGCTGCACCTGCTGTGTGATGTCACCGCCGGTGATAAACCAGGAGGGGAACGTATTCAATCTTCCTATCTTTGAAAAAACAAAGCGAATGTTTTTTATACAAATTGGTCAATATTTAATAACTTGGGGTATAAAACAATCTGTTGTAAATCAATTTTAATTTGGAGCTTTAGCTCTAAATATGCGTTATTTCATAATTACTTCAATCCATAGTTGTTATCGCTATTGTTAATAGTATTATCACTTGCGGAAACAATAAAAATGGATTTTATATGAAAAAACACGTCCTGTGCGCAGCCGTAATTTGTGTAATTTGTAACCAAGCACAAGCCTCCAGCACTTTTGAAAAATATGGTGATATTGGGCAATTTGCAATCCCAGCTATTGCTGCGGGCATTTCTTGGTACCAGGGTGACTATGATGGGTTGAAGGAGTTTGGATACTCCCTCCTTTCGACTACGGCTACCGTTGAGGTATTGAAACATACCGTAGATGCAACCCGTCCAAATGGAGGAGACATGAGTTTCCCATCTGGACACACAGCATGGGCGTTCAGTGGCGCCAGCTATTTGCAAATGCGTTATGGTTGGAGCTACGGGTTACCTGCCTATGTCGCTGCTGGCGCCGTAGGTTGGTCTAGAGTTGAATCTGATAATCATTACTGGCGAGATGTGATTGCTGGTGCAGCCATTGCGACAGGGTTCAGCTATCTGTTTACTTCCCCTAAGAGCGGCACACAACTAGCATTTTACCCCACGATTATGGATGGTGATGCCAGAGGCATTGCTGTCAGTTTTACGTACTAATGCTCTCTAAGTAGATCGCAGTCATGTCACAATAAACACTGCTATCTAAAATTTCATGCAGTTTTAGCAACGGCCCCAGGTGATAGTAAATCTGGGGCTTTTGTATTTATATATTTTCTCGAAATTTAGAAATCACATGAGGGATTATTTTCTCTACCTTGGTAATGAATTCCATGGGAACCAAGTCATACCAAAGCGTGCTGGTGCGTGACATTGTTCAAACTTTGGTCGTAACATGGTCATGCCGGAACTAGACCACCCGGCTATTTATGACCAAAAGGACCCAGACCATGACCAAACCACATACCCGAGATCTATCCGCAGCACGCCCACGCGGCTGTGCCAGTGTATCCAGCAGCCTGCGCAATTTTAACTTGGCTGATTTGATTGAAGTATTTCCTTTCAACCCCGTGCTAGTCGAGCCGTCCCTTGTGCTGCTCGGGGAGGGCGTAGCTTGAGCGCCTATCCCAAGTATTTCCTCCGCAGTCCTGAAATCCGATCCCGCGCTTGCCAGTTGGTTGCCGGCCTGCCGGTAGACCAGGACAAGCCGCTGGTTATCGAAATCAAGGAGATGACCCGATCTCTCGCCCAAAACTCAATGCTTTGGGCATGTCTCACCGACATTGCCGAGCAGGTGAGCTGGCACGGCCGCAAGCTCGCTAAGGAGGAATGGAAGCACGTTCTCAGCGCGGCCCTGTACCAACAAGACGTGGTCCCGAACATCGACGGTACCGGCTTCGTTGTGTTGGGTAAGTCCACTTCCAAGATGACCGTGCGCGAGATGCGCGACCTCATCGAGTTGGCCCAGGCCTTCGGCGCTCAGCAAGGCGTGAAGTTCGGGGATGAATCCCGCCGCGGCTTCGACTGGGTGGCCGCCTATGGGAGGGCTGCATGAGCAAGACCAAGGCTGATAAGCAGTGGTTGGACGATGTGAGCTCTCTGTGCTGCATTGCCTGCCGCAATGCAGGCCTGGGGCCGAGCCTCGCTGAAATTCACCATGTGCGCACTGGCGTCGGGATGGCGCAGCGCGCCGCTCACACCCGGGTGCTGCCCCTCTGCCCGCGGCATCATCGGGCTTGCTACCCCACCGGCTTCCACGCGGCTCCTAAGAGCTGGCAGGCTGAGCACGGTAGCGAGGAGACCCTGCTTGCCCAGGTGGCCCGAGAGGTTGCCGAACTGCACAAGAACACCATCGGGAGGGCGGCATGATCCACCTTTCCGCCCTTGATGCGGCCCGGCTGCTGGGCCGCAACCCCAAGGTCAAGAATGTAGCCAACCAGGTGCGCAAGGCCCAACAAGTCACCAGCCTGCACGACAAGGTGCTGGCCCAGCTTGCCGGCTTCCCTGACCCCGTCACCGAGCTGCTGTTCCACCCCAAGCGCAAGTGGCGGTTCGACTATGCCTGGGAAGAGCAGATGATCGCCCTCGAGATCCACGGCGGGATCCACTCCGGTGGCCGGCACACCCGGGGGAGGGGGTTCGTAGAGGACCGCACCAAGATGAACGAGGCCACCCTACTTGGGTGGACCGTACTGGAGGTTACCCCCGAGCACATCAAGACCAGCCAGCTGCGCGCCTGGCTGCTGAAAGCATTTGAACAGACCAATAACCAACCAAGGACCCGACCATGAACTTGACCACCACAACTAACACCTCTCTGACCATGACTAGCATCGAGATTGCTGAGCTCGTGGGGAAACGTCATGACAATGTCATGCGCGACATCCGGGCTATGTTGCTTGAGCTTCACGGAACTGGGGGTGACCTCAGATTTGAGGAGACCCACCAGAACAAACAAAATGGCCAGGATTACCCATGCTTCCACTTACCCAAGCGTGAGTGCTTGATCCTGGTATCGGGTTATAGCATCGAGCTGAGAGCTCGCATCATTGACCGCTGGCAGGAGCTGGAAGCACAGCTTGTTCCATTACTGCCACGAACCTATGCCGAAGCGTTGCTTGAAGCCGGTCGTTTGGCCATGGAGCTTGAACAAGCCCAAGAGCAGATCGCCATCCAAGCACCGAAGGCCGATTTTGCCGATCGTGTAGCCGGTGCCGACAAAGGCGTCCTTCTCGGTAACTTCGCCAAAACAGTGGGGATTGGGCCCAAGAAGATATTCACTATTCTGCGCGAGATGCGGATCCTGATGAAGGGAGGCAATCGCCACAACCTGCCTTTCCAACAATTTCTCGACCTCGGCCATTTCGAGGTTATCGAGAAGCCATACGAGATCAATGGCGAGACTCGTCTTGCCTTCTCTCCCACCATCACCGGTAAAGGTCAGCAATGGTTGACCCACAAGCTTCTCGCTGCCGGCCATCTGCAAGCCCATGCTGCCTAACCCTACCGAGGAGGACTGAATATGAGTAAGTCATTGGAAATGGCACTGCGCCTTTTCTCACCGAAGGGAGCGCTCCATGAGCCATCCTCCGGCAATTTCAACGCACTGGGACGTGATGACTTGATCGGTGCCCTGCAGGTTGCCGCCAAATCTAATCCGCAGGGTCTGCAATACCTGATGGCTGATCATCTTGTAGACCAGCAAGCCATTGCTGAACTGCTTACATACTTCAGCACAACCCTAGGGACCAGTGAGGCTGGTACTATGGCTCTAGCTATCCTGCTACGCCGCCCGCTGCCAGAGCAGTTGGATCGGCTGGTACTGTCCCACCCGCACTATGACAAAGAGCGCCGCCGGGCTGCAGTGGTGATGGAGAAGGCCAAGCGGGCGCACCGTGCTGGCAATGACCACGAGTACCAGCGTCTGAGGGATGAGCGGAACGGGATACTGGGTCTTGCCCGTGACTGCTGTGTGGCGGAGATGATGCAGTCAGGGCGCTGTCCACATTGCAGAGGGACCGGCTTGCGCCTTCGGATCGGCGATGAGTGCTCAAAGTGTCATGGTACCGGGCGAGTGGTGACTAGTACTGAATTAATCCACGGTCGACTTGGCCAGGAGATATGCGGGGCTTTAGAGAATATGGTTGATGAGGTGCTCTATCAAGCTTCAGCGCTAGCAACGATAATGCAGCAACAAATGCAGGAGATGCGTAGGATATAAAGGGAAACATACAGGCCCTAAGTGCCTTCTACACCTAGGGCCATGAGATATGACATCTACCTATCACGGTAGATCGCAACCTACTTCAGGTCTTTGACATTAGATATATCATCGACTCGTTTCTTGCCTGTTATCATGCATCGGATAAGGTCACCTTTAGTAAGGTAGTCAATCACGATGACTGCTAAAACATGGATCAAGATCGTAATTTGGAGTGTTTGAGCAAAAACGCCATGGATACCTTCCATCACATCATCGCCAAAAAAGCTCTCATAGTTGGTCAAGATTCCTGTCACCGCAGTTCCGACCAGGCATGTCAGTAAAAGAAGAACCATCAACGAACCAACAGGGTTATGGCCTGCATAGTATGGGTGATTTCCGTCTAATGTACTTTTTATGTAATCCATAACTTTGCTTGGAGTCGGAAACCATTGGGCAAACCTTGCGTAATGAGAACCTGTAACCCCCCAAACGATGCGAATAACTAGCAGCCCAGCTATGGTATAGCCAACATAACGGTGGTACAGCTTGCCTTCTTCCAAGACAAAAAGATTGAGCGCACACAATGTGACGGTTACCCAATGAAAGAGCCTGATAACAACGTCCCATACAGCGATTTCGCGTTTATTTTCCACACCATCCTCCTTTACGGTGATACATGACACAGTTTTACATACAGAATAATCTGTAAGTGGCTTGGACAGTATACTGCTGCGGTGAGTCAATTTACCAGTGAAGTGAGTGGCGTTAGATTACAAATGAGCTTTATTTATGCCACATATCATGCCTGCGGTAGGTTGTAATTGACGTGACTTTGAAAAACATAAGATAATGTAGGTGATAAAAGCAAACACTACATATCATCATAAAAACAGAATTAGACGTAAGACGTGTTCCCATATCGTACCGGAGTGGGAACACTATTTTATGAATCTACAGCAGAGAGTCATCATGAACGAAATCATCAAAGTCTTACTGAACCAACGTAGTCTGCGTGCCGCTTTGCGGGACTTGAGCTTCGAGCAACTAACCGAGGCGAAGGAAAAATTTGATGCCATCTTTTTGGAGCGTGAAGAAGCTGCTCTGAAAAACATGGCTGAGCAGGAAGAGCGCTTGGCTAAGTTGACTCAGTTCCAGACCATGCTGCAAGAGGCGGGAATTGACCCAGCGGAGCTGATTGGTGGTACTGAAAAGACCATCAAGAGCAATAGCAGTGTGGCCAAGCGCGCGCCACGTCCAGCCAAGTACAAGTACACCGAAGAGGGTGTAGAGAAAACTTGGACCGGTCAGGGTCGTATGCCCAAAGCCATCGCTAAGGCAGTTGAATCAGGTCAGTCGATTGATACTTTCTTGATCTAAAGAAAATTTAAATGTTTAACAAATAGGAAGGCCCGCGTTGTAAGACGCAGGCCTTTTTTATGTAGGAATTTTGATAAAAAAGCGGGCCACAAGCACCCGTTCCACAAAGGGTGTATACATGCATGGAGGTGTATTGTTGTACACATGACAATGATAGTTTTCTTTGCAAGTAAATACTTGGTTTGTTTTTAATCAAGATGAATTTGTATTCGATGGCATTCAGGTTTCAGCAAGCTATCGATGTCACAATGAAATTAAAGTCTGGTAGTCTATCTCTAGAATTTAATCTGGATTTTTTCTCTAGTAGAAGATCATGCTCAGGGAGTCCATATGGACGTGACAAAATTTATAGAGACATTCAACCAGACTAATACTGAAGTTGAGTTAAATCATGCTCTGATGGCGTTTGCACAGGCGATGGGGTTCAATCAGTATCGTTTTGCCTTGATGGTTCCTCAGAGTTTAACTCGCCCCAAAGCCATTATTTTCTCACGCTGCAACGAGGCATGGGTCAATCGCTACGGCAAAGAGAACATGCTGTCACGAGATCCTGTCATCTATCTTGCCATGCAGCGACTATTACCGATTTATTGGCAAGACCTCCATCTTGAGCCAATTCTCCCTGATGGCGCCTTGGCATTGATGGCTGAGGCGAAAGCATGTGGTTTGCATGATGGCGTTTCCTTCCCATTTCGTGGTGCGGGTGGAGAGTCAGGGATCTTGTCGTTCATCACTGAAGACGATGGGCTAGATATCAAGATGGCTAGTCCAATCTTGCGATGGGTGACCGATTACATTTTTAATGCAGGGATCCGAGTCGTTAGTTCGACAGAGCGGACGCCTGCATTGAGTGCCCGTGAAGTTGAGTGCCTATTTTGGGCCAGTGAAGGAAAAACGGCTGAAGAGATGGGGGAAATACTCTCGCTTTCTGCGAGAACCGTGAATTACCACATCCGAGAAGCTGTGCAGAAGACAAATTCGGTGAACCGCTATCAAGCGATCGCTAAGGCTGCAATGGGTGGCTTGTTACGGCCTGACCTGACACTGGTCAAAATAGAGGACTATTTGTAAGACATAGCCCTATGGGGGGCTGAGTTGTGTTCTTCAGTCGTCAGCGTTAGTATTGCTCAAAGATGGCCAGAGTCCCCGTGACCCTGGCCTTTTTCATTTCTGGCCCGCCTCGTGCGGGCTTTGTCGTTTCTGAGGGGAGGGTGCATGGCCAAAGAGGAAGGGTTCGCGACGGCTGCCGCAGCTGCAGGGGTGGCCAAGACGGTTCCGCCTGTCGTCGTGTCAGGTATGACATTGGCAGGGTACTCGCTTAATGACTGGGTTCTGGCCGCCACACTGACGTGGATTGCGGTTCAGATGGGGTGGTTCTTGTGGCAAAACATCATTCGGCCTCGGTGTCGGTTGGACGGTGAGTGATGAGCAAGGTCCGCATTGCGATCGCAGTTCTCACGCTGAGCGCCGCAGGCTTTGTGGGGATCTTGAATCGGGAGGGGTATGGCCCAGTGGCTTACCCCGACCCGGTACACGGCACCAAGCTTCCCACCATCGGTTTCGGGAGCACAGAAGGGGTTAGGATGGGCGACACCATAACACCAGTCGCCGCAGTGAATCGCAGTCTGCGGGAGGTGCGTATGTTCGAAAGCTCCCTCAAGTCGTGTATCCAAGTCCCCCTCCATCAATATGAGTTCGACGCCTATGTCGAGCTCTCCCACAACATCGGCCCTGGGGCCTTCTGCCGCTCCACCATCGTGAAGCGCCTGAACGTTGGTGACTACTCAGGGGCTTGTGAGGCAATCCTGCTGTTCAAGAGATCCGGTAATCAAGATTGTTCCTCGCCGGGGAATCGGGTCTGCCCCGGGTTGTGGAAAGACCGGCTGCGCCTCAATGCCAAGTGCAAGGGGGAATGATGGACCTGTTTCCACAAAGCAGAGCCTTGCCATTCCTGGCCGGCGCCCTGGTGATAGCAGCATTGGCCGGTGGCGGGGTGGTGCTCTACCAGTCCGGTCACTCCGATGGGGAGGAGGGGGAGCGCAAGACCTGGCAGGCAAAGTGGAATGAAGAGGCAGTCAGACTCGTCACTGCCAGGACCAAGGCAGAGCAGGAAGCCCGGACAGAAGAGAAGCGCCGGCAGGCTGAAATTGATGAGGTGAGAGACAATGCACAGGAAGAAATCGACCAGGCACAAGCTGATGCCACTGCTGCTGGTATTGAGTCTGGCCGGTTGCACGAGCAAGCCCGCCGCTTGGCAGCCAGAGCAAGTCAGTGCGCCAGCAATCCCGGCACTGCCCAAGGAAGCCAGGCAGCCGGACAATCTGCAATGGTGCTCGCCGACCTGCTCAGCTGGGCTGATGAAAGAGCGGGTGAGCTGGCAGCAGCGTATGACAGAGCTCGAGTATCAGGACTAGCCTGCGAACGAGCCTATGACTCCCTACGCACCGCGCCCATGAAACCCCGCCCATAACGGCGGGGTTTGTCTTTCTGTGGATTGAGGAGAAGGTAATGCAGATGAACTGGCGTGGAAACGGTATTGATGTAACTGGGGTAATCACCAACGTAGAACATTACGACGGAGGTCAGGCCCTGGTTGTTCTTTCCTCCGGTGTTTCCGTTGTGGTTCTGGCTACTCATGAGCCGGCACCTGGTGACACCATCGTTGAAGGCGAGCTATCTCTCTAAATGGCAAAAACCAACTGGGCAGAGCTCAATGCAGAATTCCTGCAGGAGCATGAAGCGACCAGCATCAGTGCGAAAGACTGGTGCGATAGCCGCGGCCTTAACTACAACTCGGCGCGTCGCTATTTGAAATCTCGTGGGCAATCCCCTGCGCAACCCTGTGAATCTCGCGTAGCTGCGCAAACAGCGCATTCCGAAGTGCGCAAAACTGCGCAATCTGCGCAAAGTGCGCAAGCCAAGAGGAATGAAGCCAAGGGCAAAGGGGGTGAGAGAAGAGGGGGAAGGTCATCGACATCACTGCAAACTTCGGCTGACTCCAGTCAGAACTCCGACTACAACGGCCGAGACCAGAAGGGGCGCTTCATTGAGGGCAATGCAGGCAACCCCCACCCGCCATCGAACATCAAGCCTGGCATGCAGCTGACCAAGACCCATGGCGGTTACGCCCAGTTCCTCGATGCTGATGAGCTGTTCGACCAGGCCGAAGCGCTACAGCTTAGGGATGAGCTGCTATTTACCCGGGCGAGAGTGCTCTCTGTCACCAAAACCATGAAGTCTCTACAGCAAGATCTGGTTGAGGCAAAAGAGGTGACCGACCGGCTCGCGCTCTATGACAAGATTTTGCGGGCTGAGCAGGCTCTCGACCGTAACATCCAGCGCATTGAGTCGATCGAGCGCACCTTGAGTGCCCTGCGCATCGATGAGGTGAATGGGCCGAAGATTGAGGCCGATACCAAGCGCATTCAGGCCGCGACCCGCAAGCTTACCGCCGAGGCTGACCTTCTCGAGAAGGATGGCGGTGCTGATATGACGCCGGTGGCAGAGATGACTGCTGAGCTGCAGGGGTTGGGGACTGGGGGGCTGATGTCGTGATAAGATGTAACACAATGAGTTATTGAGGATTGATAGAGCATGACCGTATTTTACTGGCTAATTATTTCCCTTCTCTCCTCTATTTTGATGGCCACAGTACTGCCTGCAGACATACTTAAAATAGTTGATAGTAACTTGGTTGCCGGGTGTCTATTGTTGCTTCTAGGCTCCATAGTTGTACCTAGAATAATGGAGCGTAAAAAAAACATCGCGTACAAAAAAAGTGATACTTGCAGAGTTGAGTATGCTTGTAGATTTTTCAGAGAAAAAGCTCATCGAAATGACAAACATACTCATCGTGCATAGAAAAGTAAAAAACAGATATGCCGAGATGGTTTGTCCTATTAATAGATGGCGTGGCGAAATCGGGTACTGGGCTGAGATAGGTGGGGCTCATTATGATCTTAATGAACGCGAACTATTAACGCGAGCTGAGCTTCACCTTAATTTTGCAAATGAATTGATGAATGAAGAATTCAATGAGATACGTGTTTTTTTAAAAGAAGGTGGGCTGATTCAAAATTACACGCGAGCAGAGCGCGTTATAATGAGTCTGATTTTTTTCTTGTTTTATGCCAAAGCCATTCTCGTAATGAATAATAAGCTAAAAAACGATGGATATCGTCTACAGCTAGATGATTGCAACGTGAGCAGATGTGTAGAAGTTGTGCTGGATGATATCGGATGTATTACTCTAGAAGAACGCGATCTGCTGAAGAAAGCACTACCACTTGAATAGTGGCTATCACAAATTTTTTGAACCCGCTTCGGCGGGTTTTTTATTGCCTGAGATCCACGATGACCGAACCCGATATCTCCCTCATGACTGAGCCGGAGCAGATTGCCTACATCCGTTCGAAGCTCAGCGATAAGTGGTGGCGGATGAACAACCTCTACAAGGTGGAGAATGAACAGGGTGAGCTGGTGCAATTCAGGTTGCGCCCAGCGCAAGAGCTGCTGTTCAAGACCATGTGGTGGCTCAACATCGTACTGAAGGCACGTCAGATAGGTTTCTCCACCGCCATCGATATCTATTTGCTGGATGAGGCGCTGTTCAACAAGAGCATCAAGTGCGGGATCATCGCCCAAGACCTGACGGCCGCCGGCGAGATCTACCGCACCAAGATTGAAGTCCCGTTCGATAACTTGCCGATCTGGCTCAAGGCCTGCTTCCCGGTGGCTTCTCGCCGCGGTGGAGCCAACGGTGGTTACATTCTGTTTCGTCATGGCTCCAGCATCCAGGTGGCCACCTCATTTCGATCCGGTACCGTCCAGCGCCTGCATGTGTCAGAGCACGGGAAGATCTGCGCCAAGTACCCGGAGAAGGCCAAGGAGGTGCGAACCGGTACCCTCAACGCTATTCACCCGGGTTGTGTGGCTTTCATCGAATCAACAGCTGAAGGGGTGGGCGGCGATTTCCATAGCATGAGCATGAAGTCTCTCGAGTTGGAACGAACCCACCATGAGTTGACCCAGCAGGATTGGAAATTTCACTTCTTTGGTTGGTGGCAGGATCCGAAGTATGTGGCCGTAGTACCTAGAGCCGGTGTGACGGCCAGCAAAACCCAGCTTGAATACTTCGCTGCTGTCGAGAAGGCGATGGGTTGCACCATTACCGACGAACAACGGCAATGGTATGTACTCAAGGAGTCGACTCAGGGTGTGGAGATGAAGCAGGAGTTCCCCAGCACACCGCTGGAGGCGTTCCTGACTTCTGGCCGTAGGGTATTCGACCCGACAGCTACCATGTCCGCAGAGGGTGACTGCATAGCCCCGCTCATCGTCTATGACATCGACCCGGTCACCGGCAGAAGGGAGAAGGCGCGCAAACCCGACAAGTTGGATAAGCAGGGTCAGCGTTCTGTCGAAAATATGCTGCTGGTCTGGGAGCTGCCAGACCCTGACGAGGATTACGCCATTGGCGCGGACGTGGCAGAGGGCCTCGAGCATGGTGACCGGTCCAGCTTTGATGTGGTTGCCAAGAGTGATGGCCGGCAGGTAGCCCACTGGTACGGGCATCTTGACCCGGGTCTCTTTGCCCAGCTGTTGGCTCATGTCGGCAAGTGGAATGGGACCGAGGAGTATGGCCCGGCTTATATCGGCCCCGAGCGTAACAACCATGGCCATGCGGTGCTGCTTGTCCTGCGGGATCACTATCCGGTTCGCCGCATCTACGCCCAGGAATACATCGACCGGGATCGGGATGATGAGACCCCGCGCCTTGGCTGGCTCACTACCCGGCAATCCAAGCCCATCTTGGTTGATGGGCTGAAAGACCTGCTGCGCGCTGGCCAGTCCGGGATCCACTGGATAGGCACAATCTTTGAGGCAACCACCTACGTCTATGACAAACGCGGCAGCATGAATGCTCAGACCGGCTGTTACGACGATCAGCTCGTCAGCTACATGATTGCCCAAGAGATGCGGGCCAGAATGCCTGCTCGCATTGTCAAATCCGGATCTACTCGTAAACCCAAGCACTGGATGGCCAACTGATGAACCAGACCCAACGCAAGGCCCCCGAACAGGGAGGCCTCGATACTGCACGCCTGCTCAACCTGATGAGCGACATCAATGGCCAGCCGGATTGGCGCTCCCTGGCCAATCGCGCCTGTGCTTACTATGACAATGACCAGTTGCCGGCCAGTGTGAAGAAAGCGCTGGAAGAGCGCGGACAGCCACTCACCATCCATAACCTGATTGCTCCCACTATTGACGGGGTACTGGGCATGGAGGCCAAGAGCCGTACCGATCTGATGGTCATTGCTGATGATCACGATGATGAGCTGGAGCAGATGGCCGAGGCCGTTAACGCTGAATATGCTGACATGTGCCGCTTGGGTGGTTTAGACCGAGCACGGGGTGAAGCCTATGCCGGACAGATAAAGACCGGGATCGGTTGGGTTGAAGTACGCCGCCAAGATGATCCATTTGGTCCGCGCTACAAGTTCAGTAACGTTCATCGGGATGAGGTGTATTGGGATTGGCACAGCCGTGAGCCCGAGCTTACCGACTGTAGGTGGCTGATGCGTCGTCGCTGGGTTGATTTGGATGAGGCCAAGACCATGTTCCCCAGCAAAGCCAAGGCGTTGACGTGGGGTGTTAACGATTGGGATGGGGTTGTCAGCCTGAACACCATCGAAGGAATGGATCCGGATCTTGTCAGTGCCTTTGAGGAGTGGAGCTCTTTTGACAGCAAACAGGTTGAGTGGTGTAGCCGAGAACGGGATCGGGTGCTGCTGCAGGTGGTGTATTACCGCACCTTTAGCACCCGCCAAGTGCTGATGCTTGATTCAGGGAGGGCATTGGAGTTCGACAAGAGCAACCAGTTACACATGGCCGCCATCACTATGGGGCGGGCTAAACTGGAACACCGCCCGGTGGCCGTGATCCGGGAGTCTTGGTTCGTTGGTCCCCATCATCTGGTGGATCGCCCCTGCAGCGCACCCCACAACATGTATCCGCTCGTGCCGTTCTGGGGGTATCGCAAAGACAGCTCTGGCGAGCCTTATGGTCTGATTGCCCGTGCCATGCCAGCACAGGACGAAGTGAACCTGCGCCGCATCAAGCTTACTTTCTTGTTGCAGGCCAAGCGGGTGATCATGGACAAGGATGCCACCAACATGACTCGGGAGCAGGTGCTGGAACAGGTGGAGCGCCCAGACGGTTTAGTGGAGCTCAACCCAGACCGGGCGAACAAGACCAGCGTGAGTGATGCCTTCAAGGTAGAGCAGGACTTCAACGTTGCAGCCCAACAGTTCCAGGTAATGCAGGATTCAGTGAAGTTGATCCAGGACACTATGGGGGTTTATGCCGCCTTCTTGGGGCAGGGCTCCACTGGTCAATCTGGTGTGGCCATCAGCAACCTGGTTGAGCAGGGCGCTACCACACTCTCCGAGATCAACGACAACTACCGGATGGGTTGCCAGCAGGTAGGCCAGCTGGCGCTCTCTTACCTGCTCGAGGACATGGCCGGCAAGCGCAACTACAAGGTCACAGTGAACCGTGACGATCCACGGCGCCGAAAGGCGGTGGTGGTTAATGTGGAGCAGGAGGATGGCAAGCTCACCAACGATGTGACCCGCCTGCGTGCTCATATTGCCTTGGCACCGATCCAGCAGACTGCAGCGTACAAACAGCAACTGGCTGAACGGATGACCCAGGCCATGGCCCAATTACCGCCGGAGGCTGCTGCAGCGTGCTTTGATTTACTGGTTGAGCTGATGGATGTACCGCGCAAGGCTGAGTTTGTGGAGAGAGTTCGTAACGCCCTGAACATCCAGAAAGATCCAGAGGAGATGGACGACGAGGAGCGTGCCGCCGCAGAACAGCAGGCCCAGCAGCAGCAAATGGAGCAGGAGATGGCCATGCGCGAGATGCAGGCCAAGTTGGCCGAGTTGGAGGGCAAGGCTGCCAAGTGGCAGGCAGAGGCTCAACGCATTGCCAAGCTGACCGACTCTATCCGGTTCGAGGATGCGCTCAAGCAGGCTCAGACCGGTAAGACGTTGCAGGAGATGGAACTGCTGGTGGTAGAGCAAGAGGGGATCCAGGTCGAACAAGCTGCCCTGCAGGCTCAGTTGTTAGCCACCATTGAGCAGCAGATTGACGCCATTGCGCTCTGATAGTTGCTTTCCTAACCGCCCAGCGTTAGGATTTCCCCAACATGGCCCAGTCTCTCGAGATTGGGCCTTTTTCATTAGTAAATATAACAGTAGAGCGATAGCCATCATTTCTGTATGGTTAATATTGAGTCTGTAGTGGACTCCCGTGCACATGTCCTTTATGCCCGCTTTTTGCGGGCTTTTTTTATAGACCAGCCTAGAGCTGGTTTTTTTGTGCCCAGCCCCAGCCGGGGAGTGCTTTCCCCGAGAACTTTCCCCCGCTTGGGCAGCGATACCACCCACTGAAAACCCACGAGGACAACCATGGATACGAACATCGACAACCTGACTGGGACTGAAACCCTGGAGGAACTGGAGGTCATGCTGGCGGAGATCGAGCAAGAAGGCGATCTCGAGCAAGAGCATGGCACTGCTACTGAGAAAACGGACGTAGAACCCGCGCCGTCGGCGGTCGAAGTCGCAGCCAGTACCGAGCCAGCTAAGGCCGAACAGGACGGTGGAGTGGCCGAGGTGCCTGAGAAGGTGATCTTGGCCAAGAGCGGTCAACACATCATCCCGTATGACGTACTGGAGCAGGCGCGCCTTGATAACAAGGCCCTGCGTGAGCAGTTGAACCTGTCTCAGCAGGCTCAGGCACAACGGGACACGCTGCAGGCACTACTGGAAAAGCACGGAATTAATCCCGATGCAGATCCAGACCAGCTCAACCAGGATGAAGTCGAGCAACTGGCGAAGGACTTCCCGGAGATCGGGAAGGCAATGGCTGCCATGGCTCGGAAAATCCAGCAGCTGGAACAGCCTGTAGTGGTGCAACCGGTTCAACCTGCCGCCGATCCGGTGCAGACCGCTCTGCAGGCGGTACCTGACCTGATTGACTGGCGGGACAAGGACCAAGACCGTTTCGACTTCGCCATCATCGTTGATGAGAAGCTTCAGGTAGACCCTGCGTGGCAAGGGAAGTCACTGGATGAGCGATTTGCGGAGGCGGCTCGGCGTACCAAGCTGGCCTTTGGTGATGTGGTGGAGACTGTGCCGCCGCCTGCCAAGGCACCCAGCCAGGAAGCAGAGACGTCCGCCGACTTCATCCCGTCCAGTCCCTCGGCCCTCGGCCAAACCCATCAAGCTCCCGAAACCGGTGTTGCCCGTTATGGCGCCATGTCTCAGGCCGATCTGACGGCTGAGATGGGCGCAATGACGGATGCCCAACTCGAGGCATTGCTGGAGCAAGCCGGGTTTTAACCCACCCGTTTAAAGGCCAACCCCGACCACTGTGTCGGGGTTTTTGTTTTTATGTAGGAGAGGATCATGACCCAAGTCACCTCGGCGCAAGCCAATAAGATTATGCAGGTTGCGCTGTTTACCTCAGCCAACCGCTCACATTCCCTGGTCAACATGCTGACTGAAGAGGCACCCAAGGGGGCCAAGGTTAACGGTGGTAAGCAAACCAGCGCTGGCGCGCCCGTCGTGCGTATCACTGATTTGTCCAAGAGTGCGGGCAATGAAGTTGATATGCAGTTGTTTCACCAACTGTCTGGTCGTCCCACCATGGGCGACAAGAAGATTGCCGGTCGTCTTGAAAGCCTGGCGTTTGCCGACTTTGGGCTCACTATCAACCAGACCCGTCATGGTGTGGATGCTGGTGGCAAGATGAGCCAGAAGCGTACCAAGCACGACCTGATCAAGACGGCGCGAGTGCTGCTGGCGGATGGCTACTACGGTCGCCTGACCGATCAGCGTGGCATGGTGCAACTGGCGGGGGCCCGTGGTGATTATGATGCGACGGATATCATCCTGCCGTTACTGGATGATCCTGAGTTTGCAGAGATCATGATCAACCCCATCACGGCACCGACTTATGAACGGCATTTCTTTGGTGGCGATGCCACTTCCTTTGAAGGCATTGATGCGGCCGACCGTTTCAACCTGGGCTGCGTGGACAATATGGCGCTGTTCCTAGCTGAGATGGCCAACCCTATCCAACCCATCCGCATGGTCTCCGACCCATCCGGTGGTGAGCCGCTCTATGTGCTCTACGTCACCCCGCGTCAGTGGCATGACTTTTACACCTCCAGCTCTGGTAAGGATTGGCAGGCAATGCTGCTTGCTGCCACGGTGCGCGGCAATGGCTGGAAGCATCCCATCTTCCGTGGCGAAGGGGCTATGTGGCGCAAGATCCTCGTTAAGCCCTACGAGGGGATGCCAATCCGATTCAACCAGGGTAGCACCGTGAAGGTGTGCGCGGCCAACTCGGCAACCAGTGTGGAAGCGGACAAAGTAGCCGGTACTACCATCGACCGGGCCATCATGCTGGGTGGCCAGGCGCTGGCCAATGCGTTCGGCTCTGGTGAGCAGGGTGGTTCCTTCGGTATGCACGAAGAGAAAACCGACCACGGTAATGCCACCGAGATGTCTATCAGATGGATGAGTGGCTTGCAGAAGATCCGCTTCAAGCAGAAGAACGGCAATCTGCAGGACCATGGTTGTATGGCATTGGATACCGCAGTGAGCCCGGTCGGCCGCTAATCAAGGTGAGCCCTGTGCTTGGGGCTCCCTTTCATCCCCATTTGAAAGAAGGACCATATCATGGCCAAGATTAACCTCATTGCTACTGCCCGCCGCTGGTTTGTCGGCGCGTTCGGCAACCTCTCCATCTCCCCAACCTTTATCGCCAAGCTGGCAGCCGTGCCGGCTGGCGATGTGATCGTGTTTGGCGACAAAGTGGAACCGAACCTCAAGGTGGTGGGGGTATCCCTGATCACCGGTGCGCTGGGAGCCAGCACCACGCTTACAGTGAAGGTAGGTACCACCACCATTGTGAATGCGGAGAACACGGTCGCAGCCGCGGCCAGGTACATTCCGGTGGATGACGTTGTGACCGAGGAGGGGCAGGAGCTCACCCTCATTGTCGGCGGTGGTGTCGCAACGGGGGCCGCCAAACTCAAACTGCATTACGAGGTGGTTGGCAACCTCTAAGCCTGTCCATCACCGCGTGCCCGGCCAAGTGCCGGGCTTTTCTTTTTCAGGATTGGAGTGACAACCGTGAGCGACAAGATTGCTGTGGTTTACATCGGCAACAAGCCGAGCAAGAAAGATACCGTCACCGGTTCCCGCCTGGTGTTTCCACGCCATGTGCCGGTAGATGTGGAAAGTGATCTCGCGATGCAATTGCTGGAGTTCCCCAGTGTCTGGATCCGCGCCGAAGCCTTGGCTGGTGAGATAGAGCGCCAGGAGGCCATCGCCAAGCTGGCTGTTGAGCAGGCCGAGCGCCAAGCCAAAGAGGTCGCCCACCTTGCCGAAGAGCAGAGCATGGTGGCCGGTGATCGGGATCTGACCAAGCTGACTTCGGCACAGCTTGCGACCCTGGTCGAAGGGGACGATCTGAATATCGCCCCGCAAGGCCCGCAGGAGAAGGTTGGTGACTTCCGGGGGCGGGTACGTGACGCGCTGAAAGCCAAGCTGGCTGCTGAGCAAGGTGATGAGTAATGGTGCCGGTGCAAGATTGCCGGTTGGTTAGTACCTCTACCCTGATCCCGCTGGTACGCCAGCGGGTTCTCCACTTGCCGCACACGGAAGGTGCTGACGCATTAGTGCATAGCTACCTCATCGAGGCGGCCATCATTTTCTGTAAAGAAAGCACATTGGTTCATATGGAGCGCCATTTTGATGAGGTACTTGAGGGGCAAACAGTTAGCTTTGCCCGGGCCAGCAGTATCAATCGTCAGGCGAGACAGGATGTGCAAGAACCGCAGGTGACCGGATCGGTGCTTCATCGCATCACCGCAGGCGGCACCATTCTGACGCCTGGCATGCACTATCACGCACAGTCTGCCGAGTCCATCCGCTTCCTCGCGAAACTGAACAATGTGTGCATCGTAGGGGCCATTGAGCCTCTGCCGGCCGCAACACTCATTCCTTTCGCGCTGGTTGAGGACTACGCACACGAACTGGCGTGTGGGGTGGCTTATCTCATGCAGCAGCTTCAAGCCAAGGCGTGGACAAATCATGAACTGGCGCAGCTCAATCGCCGCAAGTTTTATGACGGGATCCGTGCTGCGTACCGATTCCGCATAGAGCAAACCGAGAGCGCAAGGGTTCACAACCCAGTCCGAAAACGAAACTTCTTCTGATTTGAGGTGAGCCATGCTGGTCAGTGAAATGTTGAATAGAGCATCTATTGAATTAACGGATACGCAGCGGATCAGCTGGGGTCTGGATGATTTGATCTCCTACTACAACAGCGCCATATCCGCTATCGCCAGCGCCAGACCGGATATCTTCATTAAGACGCAGCTCTTTGCTTGCGCCGCCGGCACTCGACAAACCGCCCCCGCGGGAACCATCAAATTGATAGATGTTGAGCGCAACACGCTGACCGGCAAGACGATCCGTTATGTGTCCCGCGCCGATCTGGAGAGCTTAATCCCGAGCTGGGCCAGCAGTACGGGTGGGGTAGAGACGGAGCTTTATGTCCACGAACCAACCAATATCACCGCTTTCTGGCTATACCCCGGAGTGCAGGCGGGAGTGAATGTTGATCTCGTGCTGAGCATCCTCCCTGCCACTGTAACCAAGGGGACGGTCGAGTCGGGGGTCAATGTCCAGGTCGATGACCGATATATCACCCCCTGCCTGGATTGGATCATGTACCGCGCGTTCATGCGTGACTCGGAGGTGACGGCCAATGCGTCAAGAGGACAGCTCCACCTTCAATCCTTCAAACAGGCGTTGTCCGTTAGCACTGAAACTGATGCCACCATGCTGGCGATGAGGGACGGTCAGGCCAGTACCAACGGGCGGCGTCAATGATCCAGATCCACGGTGTGATCACCGACCCGGCTGGCAAGCCTGTACCGGGTGCCATCATTGAGCTGCGAGCCTTAAGCACTACCGACGAAGTGTTAATGGGGTCGGTACTGACATTCAAATGCGACCTGGCTGGTGGTTACCAATTTCAACTGGCTGCCGGTGCCTACGATACATATGCCCAGAACGATCTGTGTGGCGACATGGATTACATGGGGACCGGGCTAGTGACGGCGCAGAGCGTTGATGGCACGTTGAACAGTATCCTGGTCGATAGTGGCATCAGTTTGACACCTCCGCTGCTGGATAAGGCGTTGGATGCCATGCACCGAGCGGAGTCTGCTGCTGATGCAACCGAGCGTGATCGACTGAAAACCGGTAGCGATGTGATCGCGGCCGAACTGGCAAATCAGTTGGCATCTGGGCAGGCTGCAGCCGCATCTGTATCCGCCGTGGTGGCTGGTAGTAAAGCGAGTGATGCGGCGACCAGTGCGACTGCGGCCGCAGGCTCTGACACTCGAGCCCAGAAATGGGCAGAAAATCCAGTGGATGTGGCAGTGGTGACGGGTAAGCACTCTGCACTGCACCACGCAACCAAGGCGGACAGCTCTGCCGCTACGGCAGTAGCGAGTGCCTCGACCTCTGTGGCCAGTGCCGCAACAGCCGTTGCCCAGGCTACGAATGCCAGCACGAGTGCGGCGACAGCTGCCATCAAGGCGAGTGAGGCCACGACCAGCGCAAGCACAGCCACCTCTCAAGCGAATGCTGCCAGTCTCGCCAAGGCCGCTGCTGCTACGTCTGCAACCCATGCGCAGACCCATGCCAGCAATGCAGATCTGGCTGCTCAAGCGTCTGAGCGTGCCAAGGTGATCACGATTGAGCATGCTGGAAGGGTTGCCACATTGGCCCAGCAGGTATCAGCCGATGGCGCTTTGGTTCAAGCGCAGACGGGGCAGGTTGCCGCCTATGCCGCGACTGTGGCGGGACAGACTAAGGAGGTCAGCACAAATACCACATCTGTGGCGTTGGCGAAGACCGCTGTCCAGGGGATGCGGGATGTAGTGGTAGCGAAAACGGCTCAGGCGCTTGCTGCCGCAGACACAGCCAGTGATAAAGCAAGCCAAGCGGCGCAGGATCAAGCATTGGCGAATAGCAGTGCTCAACGGGCTAGCCAGGCAGAACTCATAGCCGAATCCTGGGCCCAAAACCCGGAGGGGAGCGATATCAACGGGCGCCCCGGGGAGTTTTCTGCTCTGCACTGGGCATTGCAGGCCCAGAAGTGGGCACAGGCCATCACATCACAGCTGGTGTGGATAGGGCCGTGGAATGCTGCCGCTGGGGCACCGATTGTGCCAGCGGCGAATCAGGGTGTCCCCTTCTATCGGATTTCCCACCCCGGGGAGATTGCCGGTGTTTCCTATGTGGCGGGTGACTACCTGCACTGGGATCCGAATACCCGCACCTGGTTCAAGATTGATGGCTCGGATGCGGTGATCTCGGTGAATGGCATGACTGGGGCCGTTGTGCTAAGTGCGGCGGATGTCGGTGCTCGGCCGGCCAGCTGGGTGCCCGGGTGGGCCGATATCACCAGTAAGCCGGTGACCATGCCGCCATCTGAGCACGGCCACCCATGGTCCCAGCTCTCCAACATCCCTGTTTACGCCACGCGGTGGCCGACGTTGCCTGAAGTCGGTGCGGCTGCAGCTAGTCATACTCACCCTTGGACGCAGCTGACGGGGATCCCCGCCTATGCAGCGCGCTGGCCTAGCTATGCCGAGGTGACAGGCAAACCAGATTTTGCTGCAGCCAACCATAGCCACTCCTACATGGGGGATGGAGGAACTTATGGCACGCTTTACCTGAACAGTTGGTTTCGCTCGAAGGGCGCGACAGGTTGGTACAGCGAGACCTATGGTGGTGGGATCTTTATGGAGGATGTTACTTGGGTGCGTACCTATGGTGGCAAGAAATTTTATGTCGCCAATACCGAGGGTGACGCATTGAACACTGCGGGCGGTGTTTATGCCGCAGGCAATGGCAATTTCAACGATGTGTATATCCGCTCTGACCGCCGCCTCAAATCGAACATAGAACCAATTCAGAATGCCTTGGCCAAGGTTAAGGTCCTCTCTGGCAATTTGTATGACAAGGCCGGTCAGCGTGAAGCGGGTCTGATTGCACAGGAATTGGCTGAGGTACAACCCGAATCAGTCTTCTTGAACGCCGATACCACCTTGTCGATCGCGCATGCCGGGGTGCTGGCGCTGCTGGTTGAAGCGGTCAAAGCCCTTGATGAGAAGGTGGAGGCGCTGCAGTGACCATCCCAGCCAAACCCTTCTGGCTTTCTGCTGCTTATAGCGAGTTTGGCGGCAATCGTTGGATGAGTGATACAGCCAATCGCGGTGGTCTACCTGCTCCTTGCTGGTTGGGTGAGCTGGCGGGGCGAAGCGCTTCAACGCATAGGCTCACTATTGGGTCATGCGGTAATGGTGATGTGCTGCTTTGTGGTTTTTATGGTTCACAAGGCAGCATGGGGCCAACTAACCCGATAGGAAGCGTAGACCCTTCCTCATTTGATGGAAAAGCACTTGTCAGAATTTCAACCGCCAACAGGCTACCAGATAACATCTTTGTTGAGTGTCAGGGGAAGTTTGTCGCTGGACGTCGAGTACGTATTGCTGTGCTTGGGTTAGGCAGCGTAGAGGTAGGCACCCTCAATTATGGCAACAATTATTGTTCGCTCCAGTTGGCCCAAATTGCTGGGATTCATGGTTGGTTTGCTGCCCGAGTTGGCCAAACAGTACCAATAGATCTTGTTGTGATCGCATAAGAGCTTCCTATGACATTACTCGATATCGTAACCATGCGCGGGATGGTACCGCGGGTGGCGGACCATCTATTGCCTGATGAGGCCGCTACCCTGGCGCAGGACTGCCATTTTGATCGCGGTGTCGTGGTCCCATTGATGGGGGACAAGCTTGTTGGCATGGCACTGCCTCTGGTACCCAAGACCTTGTTTCACTATTACGGGGATCACTGGTTTGCCTGGAACAAGTTGGTTGAGGTGATGCGTTCGCCGATCGCACAGGATCAGTACAATCGGATCTATTACACCGACGGTGAATACCCCAAGCTGACCTACGATGCGATTGCCACTGCGGGTACTCAAAAGCCCACGGCTTGGTTCCGCCTTGGTGTTCCTGCACCGGCGACACCGCCGAATATGCAGTCCATCACCCCGCCGGTGGGTGGGAAAGACGATGACCCTACCGATGATGAAACTCGGTTCTATGTTGAAACCTATGTAAGCGGTTTGGGGGAGGAGGGGGCACCAGGGGCTGCCAGTGTGAAAGTCACTATTACCATCCCGAACTCCACCGTGCTGGTGGGGTTGTCTCCAGCCCCAACCAGCAACAGCAATATCACCCGTCGTCGCCTCTATCGGTCTGTTTCTGGTGGCGGGATGGCGGATTACCTGCTGGTTGCCGATCTTCCCATTGCGACCGTGACCCATAGCGACAGCAAGAAGGATGGTGAGCTGGGGCCGGTGCTTGAGACCTATGGCTACACCATGCCGCCAGACTCTATGCGGGGTATTTGTCAGATGGCCAACGGTATCTGCGCTGGATTCACCGGCAATGCCGTGCTGTTCTCCGAGCCCTTCCTACCCTATGCCTGGCCCGATAAGTACAAATTGACCACAGAGCACGACATCGTGGCGATCGCCGCTATTGATACCGCTCTGGTGGTTGGGACCAAAGGCTATCCCTATCTGTTTCAGGGCGCGTCCCCCTCAGCCATTACTGGGCAAAAGCTCTCATCGGTCCAACAGGCCTGTGTCAGTGCGAGATCTATGGTGGCGCTGGATGGCATGGTTCTCTACGCGTCGCCAGATGGCCTGATTGGTGTAGGTTCCGATGGTGGTGTCTTGGTTACCGAGGGCATCATCACCCGTGAGCAGTGGCAGGTGATGAAGCCTGAAACGCTACGAGCCTGGTACAGCGAAGGCAAGTATGTCGCCCTGACAGATAGCCATGCGTTTGTGTTTGACCCGAAATCGGGAGACTTACGTTGGCTATCGGGTCGCTGGGATACCGCGGTGCCTGACATGCAACTCGATGCTCTGATGTTGGCCAAGGGCCTTGAGCTTTATCAGTGGCGGGGTGGGGCGACTACCTTGCCGATGATCTGGCGCTCTAAAGTGTTTGCACTGCCACCCGGCACCAGGCTTGGTTGTGCCAGGGTGATAAGTGATGTGATTAGTCAATGTCGCTTCTCGCTGATCATAGATGGGGTGCGGGTGTTTTCCCTCACCGAAGGCCAGGTACCTGCTGGCGTATTCCGCCTGCCTCCTTTGCGTGGCCGGCGGTGGCAGATTGAGGTAGCCGGGATCTCGGTGATAGAACGCATTACCTTGGGCAGCAGTATTGCAGAGGTCGCGGCGCAATGAGTAAGAGCTCCTTTCGTGCCAGCGGTACTCAGCAAGGACTGACCGAGAACATGCAGATCCTGACCGGCCAGAAAGGGGATCGGCTGGACAAAGCGCTCACTTTGCGGGAAGCCGCGAGTCTCGGGATGGTGAACTTACGCCGTAACAGTAGCGGGGCGGTCGTGCCGGAGCTGCCACCGGATAAGCCAACAGACCCTGAGTGGTCAGGCGTGCAACCCCCCGTTGCGCCGACGAATGTCACCGCTGATGGCGCCTTTCAGACCATTACCCTGACTTGGGATATCCCTGGTTACAAAGGGCACTCTTATGCCGAAGTGCTGCGTGCAGAGGTCGATAACCCGGCTATCTCGGTAGCGATCGGCACCACCCTGGCAAATGTCTACTCAGACTCAGTGGGTAAGGGATTCACCGCCTATTACTGGGTGCGTTTCATCAACAAGAATGGGCTGGCAGGACCACTTCATAGCACGGCAGGGTTGAAGGCCAAGACCAGTCCTAACGTCGATGAAATCATCGCATCAGCCACACACTTTGCTATCTATAACCCAGCAAGACCTGACCAAAAAGAGATCATCTTTGGTGTCACGGATGATGGCCGGGTAGCCATCAAAGAGGCGGTTATCAAGGCTGCCACCATCCAGATCCTGCACTCAGAGAAGATCACTGCAGACTATATCAAGGCAGGGGTCAGTATCAGTGCGCCCTTGATCACCGGTGGCCAGTTCGATATGGGCAATGCGTTCATGGCTGGCGGCTCTGCAGGGTTTGGCAAGGGGGGGCCCTATGCGGCGTGGGGCTGGGGTTGGTACACCATGATCTACTCCGATGGCAGTCTGTTCACCAACCGTCTAAGGGCAGAGGGCGGGTATGTCAAAAATATGAGCCTGGGTAACTGCACGATTGAGCAGGACTGTGTGGTGAAGGGGACAATCTATGCAGAGAAGATTGTGGGCGACATTGTCAGAACATATGCCCTGAATCCTGCATCGGCAGTTCAGCTACCAGCAATGCCATTTGCCAGAAAATGTACCTTCATGGTTACGGTGTCGAGCGGCACATCGACGGTGACGGCAACGGTCTACGTGAATGGGGTTGCCATAGGGTCATTAACCGCCCGAGATTATGGACTTGGCCAGGGTTCGACCATGAATCAGAATTTCGAATACCTGCTGGTTGCCAACCGGACCCACACGATCAGCTATGACAGAGACAATAAGGACTATTTCTACGCCTCGAGTTCCTGTTTATCGATAGTGTGTTTGGCATGACGGGCATGGTGCTAAGTTCCATTAACCGGATTGTTACCGATACCGGCAACCCCGGTCTACCTGCCGAACTACAAGACGCCATCCGTAACCGGGTGGCGTTTTTGTTTGTGCGAGGTGCTGACGGTTTTGTGCTGAAGCCGATAGTCGAGCTGGGGATCACCGGTGTGCTGGTATGGGTCGGCTGGGGTGATAGCGGCGCACCGAAACACCATCTGCCGGAGGTAAAGCGTTTGGCCAGGATGATAGGGGCCCGCTGGTTGCGCTTTCACTCGGTACGCAAGGGGTGGCTCAAGGCAGCACCCAAGATGGGGTGGGAGCGTCGGCTCGACGATGCTGACGGCCTGTATGTATTTCAAATCAACCTGTGAGGTGGGGCTATGGGTAAGGGCGGCTCGAACGAAATCAAAGAGACTGAGGCACAAAAGGCCGCAGCCGGCGTGGCATCGGAGCAGTGGGACCTCTACAAGAGCGACTTGCAGCAGTACGAAGACCTCTTCATGGACAAGGTGGATAACCTCAACAGCGAGCAGGAATACGACAAGTTGGCCGGAACTGCAGCGTTGGGTACCTCGCAAGCTTTCGGCGAGGTGCGCTCAGGGTTGGCTGACAACTTGGCTGCTGGCGGGGTGGACCCGACGAGCGGCAAGTACCAGGGGGCTATGGGAGCACTGGAAACTGACCAGGCTCTGAGCCAGACCGATACTGCCAACCGCGCCCAATCCAGCCAGCAGGATCGCTATGTGGCGGGGCTTAAGGATGTGGTGAGCATTGGTGCCGGCCAAAAAGCAGAGTCGCTGGCCGGCATGGGGGATGTTGCCAGCACCAGCCTGCGCAAGGCGGTGAGCGATGCCCAAACCTCATTCCAGGATAAGCAGGCAACGGCAGGTCTGGTGGGTACGTTAGCTGGGGGGGCAACCGCTTATGGACTCGGGCAAGTGAAAGTCCCCGCGGCCGCAGGTAGCAAGAAGATCAGCCCGACAGCATCTGTGCTGCAAAACAAAGGCTATTAAGGAGTAAGCAATGGGATATGCCGCTGACACTTACGCAAAAATTACCCGGGAGCAGTATCAGGACTGGAAGACCCGCTTTTACCCCAAACAGAAAGAGTTGATGGCATTGGCCACCAACGGACAGCTGCTCCGAGACCAGTTGGGGAGGGTTGACGGGAATAGTGTTAATGCCCTTCGCTCAGCTCAGCAGGCAACGGGTAATCGCAACGCTCGTATGGGCGTCAGCGCAAATGAGAACGTCCATGACAATAGCCAGGGGCTGCGCTCGGCGCTGATGACTGCGGGGACTGAAAATGGGTTACGAGAGCAAGAGCAGTCCCGCCAGATGGGGATCTTGACGGGGGCAGATGCTGGTCTGCGTGAAGCAATCAAGACAGGGGGCAAGGCCTGATGGGGTACGGAATTCTGGATATTGGCGCTCAGACGCGTCAGCAGGGGATGGCTGGACTGCGGGATGCGGCCAATCGCGAGGGGGAGATGGAAGCCGCCAATAAGAGTCTCAAGTCTGCTCGTAAAGCCCAGACCATGAGCGCAGTCGGAACGGGTGCCGCAGTCGGCACCATGGTCATGCCTGGCATCGGTACCGCGGTTGGTGCGGGCGTGGGTTTTCTGGCAGACAGTCTGTTTTAAGGGGATAGATGATGGCTGTATCAGGATTAGCAGAAGGCTTTCTGGCTGGCTTTAGTACGATGGACCGGTATCAGCGTGGTCAGAAAGACGACGAGCGCATGGATAAATCAATGAGCCTGCGCGACGCACAGTGGCAGAACGAGCAGGGCCGGCAGGAGGTCGCAGATCAGCGGTATCAAGAGAGTGTCGATTATGCCAAGCAACGCGATAACCTTGGTGATTCTCACTATGAGAAAGAATTTGCTCAAAATGAGCGGCAAGTAAAATCGGCTGAAGCACGGGCAGATGCTTATGAGCGTCGTGCAGCCTCCAGCGAAGCCCGTCAGCAGCAGGAGTATCAATGGCAGGGTGAACAGCGTGAGAAGCAGCTCTTCCAGCAGGAAAACATGCCAATCATCCAGTCTGGCTGGGAGGCGGTTGCAGAGGGGAAAGATCCCGGTGAGCAGTTCTGGGGGGTTGTGCGAGATAAGCGGGCGGGATCCTACAACCCTGAGCGCTATCTGCAGCAAGGTTATGCCGAGGCAGGCAAGACTTTCGTCACCTATGCAGGCAACCTGATGCGCCAGGCGGAGGGTGGCAAGTTGGATCCATCAACCCCTGAGGGGCATGCGCTCATCAATGATCCGAAGTTCATCAAGGCGGCTGGGACTATCTATCAGGATGAGGTCAATAAAGGAGTGGGTGACATAGACCCGGATAGCGGCAAGACCATCACCGCCAAGCAGCTCAACAATATCATGGTGAGCCCAGATGGACGTGGAGTCGTACTGGGGGTGGAGGTTACCTATGACGATGGCAGCAAGGATGTGCGACCGGTCACCAATAATCGCACCTCCTCCCCAGATGATCCCCCCAAGGTCATCCCCATCAATGACTTCTTAAAGCCTGCCTACCAGCGAGCAGCCCTCGCCAAGCATATGGTGGGTAATGCTGATCAGCTGCGGACTTCGCTTGGACTGACTGCTGGCCCAGACCGGGCTGGTTACAAGAAGGCAGTGACTGACCTTGAGAAGCAGCATGGCCAGAACCGGGCGCGGATCTCTTCCAGTAATGCAGAGGACAAAGACATTCAGTTGGAGGCACTAGATGCCCAACTTGATTCAAGTAAGGCCGCTGCAGCGGGTACTTATGGCATGACCAGCAAGCGTGATGAGTCGGCTACCAGCGCACCCATCAAGGAGTGGACTGGTGGGGATCCCGAGCGACTGCAGTTCATCAAAGAGGCAAACCAACACGGTAAGCTCAACAGTTTGCTCGAGAACCCCACGAGAATGAGCACAGCTTTTGAGATGTGGCGCCAGCAGGCCATTTCACAGAAGAAGGCAGAACAAGCAACGGTGACCGCCACCCGGCTGCGTGATACGAAGACGGACGCCTATAAGGCGATGAGTTTGGCACAAGCCCGCCAGTAGTTGCCTTCCCCCCCTCCCAGCGTTAGCATCTCCCCATAGTCGGCCAGTCTGTTTATTGGCCTGCACCTCCAAATTCAAGCCCTGAATGGTTCGCCGTTCGGGGCTTTTCTTTTGCCTGAAAGCCGAGGACACCATGGATAAGCCTAGATTGCGTGACGCCCTGCCACAGCCGCAACAATCCGACACCCGCAATGACCCATTCTGGAGCAATCTGGATAGCAGCCTGTCTGCAGCTCCTGTCACCTCGAGCCTCTCCACTGCAGCCACTGTTCGTAATCTTGATGTGGGGCTTGGTGATCTTGCCCGTGGCGTCGGTGCGGGCGCGCTGGATCTGGTAGGCGGGATCGGTGAGCTGGCCGGTCAAGCCAGCCAGTTTGGTAAAGAGAATGCTGGCAAGTCAGGCGGTGATTATCTGGAACAGTCGCGCGCCAACATGGCCAGCAAACTGAGCCCTGTACTGGACGTTGTCGCCGGGGCCGGTGATCTGGCCAAATCTGGTGCTGAGTCGCTGACCGAAGGCATGAGCCCTGATGCCAAAGAAGCTATGAACCGTCGCCTTGTTGATGAAACGCCAGAGGGTCGCCTAACTATGGGGGATGGGGCGGGTGACATCGATGTTTGGGCCATGAAGATGGCGCAAGGGGTTGGCTCTCTGGTACCCACACTGCTTGCCGGCGGGGTGACTGGGGTTGCAGCCAAGGTAACCCTGGGCCGTGCAGTGACAGCATCCATGATCAAGCGTGGTGCAACACAGGCGGTTGCAGAGGCGGTGGCCGTCAAGGCAGTCTCCAAGCTTGCCACCGGCGCCGCCATCACAACTGGGGCGACCGGTTCAGTAGGTAGTGCTGGTGTGAATACAAAAGAATCAGTACTCGGCATGAGCTATGACGAACTTGCCATGAGTGACACCTTCCGCCAGGCCTTCACCCGAATCGACCAGGATCAGCAGACCCAGCACCTCACGGACGATGAGAAGTTGGCACGGGCCCGGGAAGAGACTGCTAATCTGGCCAGTCGCGCGACCATGAGTGATGCCAAGACCTGGGGTGCTGCCGCTATGGGGTCCATGATGGGCGATGCCATGCTGTTCAAGATGCTGGCAGGCAAGGCTGCTGCGGGTGGCATGCTGAAAGGTGCAGCCAAGGGGGCTGCTGGGGAAGGGGTTGGTGAAACCCTTGAGGAGGGTGTCCAGCAGTATGTTGTGAACGAATCACTCAACGAGGTAGCTGGTGCCGATATCGACCCCATGAAGGGGGTGGTATCTAGCGCATTGGAAGGTGGTCTGATCGGCATGGGTACTGGTGGCGCTGTGGGTGCGGTCGGTGGCCTACGCGGTGGCCAGCATTCCGTAGAGGCAGAAACGGCGCAAGCGACAGCCGATCCGCTTGCTGAAGCCGCTCAGCCGGTTACCGATGAAATGGATACTCAGGTCTCCGAGCAAGCGCCAGATCTCGAGCCAGAAATGGGCGGGGCCTCTGATTTGGCTGCTGCGGTTGATGAGCTGGCTGAACCTCTGCATGAGGTTGGTGGGCAAAACCCACTCGGCCCCAGCCAAAGCCAGTTTGATGAAGTGAGGGATGTGCCTGCATACCTGCGCCAAGACGATACTGCCGAGCGATACCAAGGTATGGCTGAAGATACGGAGGTACAGCGCGCCCTGTCTGGTGAATCAGGCGATTCGGTACAAGAGTTGGTCGCAGCCCAGATTAAGGGTGGAGAGCAGGGGCAAAGCCTCTACGAGCGAGCTCAGTCAGGCGATCTTGGTGTAGATCCCTTTGCGGGTAACAAAAGTGCCCTCGAGGTCGCCGCAGACGGACATAAACCGAAAGCGCTTAGGGCACCAACCGAGCAAGAGCGCGAGATTGATGGGTATCGGCAGGCGGCCGAGCAGAAGCAAAAAGAGACGATCGCTCAACGTGAGGCGTTACAGGGTGCCACGTTTGAGCCGGGTATTGAGTCGCAGTATGCAGCAGAGGTTGCTACACAGGTTCGTGATCAAGCGATCGCGCGAGCTGGAACTGAAACCGATTCTGTCTTTGGCCCTCTCGAATCCTTACGTATTACTCGCAAAGGCAAGCCATTTGCCAGCGAGAAAGAAGCCCAGCTTGCCAGTCGTAAGGGTAAGGAGACCCCGGTACCGCTTAATGGTGGCGGGTTTGGGGTCGCCGAGATTGCTGAGGTGGAGCAAGCAAGTGCCACGAAACTCGACGACACAGTTACCAGTCAACAACAAGCAGAGGTGAGCAATGAGCCCGTTACCCCAGTACCTGCAATCAGCAGTGAGCGACAAGGTGATCAGCCAGGAGCAGGCCAACCAGCTGCAGCGGGTATTGAACCAACCACTGCCGAACTTGCCGGACGAACTGGAACTGGAGATCCGGCAGACCTCTCTCCTGCTCTACCTACACCAGATGGACCATCACGAGATGACCCAACACTGACAACAGCCCCGGCCACTGATGCCGGGGTTGTTGTTTCTGGGGCTACCACATCGACACCTGCGCCGTGGGCTGAGGCCATCAACAACTCTGACGGCACCATCACCCTGAAAGGTGATCTACCCATGATCCAGAGCTGGGCTAAGGAGCGGGGCGTGAAGGTGCTCCTTGGCAAAGGTGGATTGGTTGTCGCCAAGTCATCGACTGCCAAGATGCGAGAGCTCTCCGACCCTGCTGCCAGTAAGCCAGTGCAGCAGATTGAAGCTGCCCGGGTTGAGGTGGCGTCGGAGCCGACGGAGGCACAGAAGGAGGCAGGGAACTACAAGAAGGGCCACCTCAAGTTGCAAGGTCTGGATATTGCTCTCGAGAACATTAAGGGATCTATTCGCTCCGGCACCGACAAGGATGGCAAGCGGTGGCAATCGACCATGGCCCACGACTACGGATATATCAAGCGCACCCTTGGCGCCGACGGCGATCACGTAGATGTGTTCATCGGTGACCGGCCGGATAGCGAGGCAGTCTTTGTGGTGGATCAGGTGGACCCTAAGACAGGCAAATTTGACGAGCACAAGGTGATGATGGGCTTTGCCGATGAGCCTGCTGCCCGAGCCGGGTACCTGGCCAACTATGAAACGGGGTGGAAAGGACTAGGCGCGATCAAGACTATGTCGGTTGAGGAGTTCAAACGCTGGGTGAAGATGGGGGACACAATATCGCCTATTGCCGATCAGCCTATGAGCAAACCAGTCAAAGCGGTCAGCTTCTCTAAGCAAGCCATGGCCCAGGGCGACAAGCCAGCCAAACATCTGACCAGAAAAGAAGCTGAGCTGGTTACCAAGATATGGTTCAAGCAGTACCAGGGGGCGAATGGCATTGATGTGCAGATCCACGCCACACAGGCTGACCTGGAGCGTGCGTTGGGGCTTGATGCTAAAGAGGGCTTGATCCGGCGAGCCGCATTCGATGACGGTTCCAGTACTCTACATGTGGCCGCCGACACGATTGCCAATCCTACCCGGATGCGTGAGATCTTACGCCATGAGGTGCTAGCGCACTATGGATTAGCCAATGTGCTTGGCGGTGGTGAATACACCAAGCTGATGAGCCGCCTGATCCAGTCCAAGAAAAACCCTAGCATGAAGGCTGTTTGGGACTGGGTTGATACTCACTATGCCGACGAGGATATCGGCGTGCAGGCCGAAGAAGTCGTTGCTCATTTGGCTGAGTTAGAACCAAGCGCTTGGCGCAGTGGCTGGGATCGGGTCGTTGCCTGGGTCACCAAAGCCCTGCGCTCAGTTGGTTTCGTGCCTGACGGTATAACTGCTGCTGAGACCCGGACCCTGATCGAGGGGTTGGGCAAGAAACTGAAGCGCAGGGAGCAGGATGGTGACGGCCCTGACGGTGGAAAAAAGTTCAGCCAAGAGGCTGATCAACACAACGATCCATTCACGCCAAGTCGAGGAGAGTCAGATAGATACCGCCAGCAACTTAAAAAAGCGATGTCATCACCGAAAAGCGGCGAGATTGTTATAGAGATAGGGCGTACTCCGCCTGTCCTTCAACGTGTCGGCGCGCCAGACCTTCCTCTCCGCATTACTAGGGACATCGTTCGTAAGGCCACAAACGGGGTCAAACATGATGTGCCAATGTCGGTAATCGAGAGTATGTCTGAGCTGCTACATGACCCGATAGCTGTGTTCGACTCGAAAACAGAACTTGGAGCAAAGACCATATTGGTTGATGCCGTTGATGTATCAGGCAGGCCAGTCATTACCGCAATTCATCTCAATGCCAAGGCCGGTCGTGTTGAGATCAATCGTATAGCCAGCGTTTACGGGAAGGACAGTGGTAGCAGTGCAATGATGAGGTGGGTCGATGACGGGTTGCTGAGGTATGCCAGGGAAAAACAAAACCCGCTCGGTACGACCCAAGGGCTCCAATTGCCCAAGCGTGGTTCACCAGAACGGGTTCTAGATCCCAATATACTCACCCGAGATGATATTCGCAAGGCAGCTACCAATCCTGGTGGCATCAAGATGAGCCAGTCCAATACCGTCGCCGACAAGGCGATGGAAAAGCTCAATTTGGGCCCCAAACCTGACATCATCGATAACACCAAAGCCAACCTTGCCAAGCTGCGATCAGTAGATCGCGGAGTGGTTCAGTCATGGGTTGACCGCTTCATCAAGAAAGCCAATACCGAAGTGCTCGATGCCTTGGCTCCCATCAAGTATGCAGAGCAAGCCGCGGGCATTACGGACGCTGCCGACTCTGGCTATATCGCTGCGCGGATGGCCACCGGCGCTGCCTCCACCATGCAGGCGACCATGCTCTATGGCCTGCCGGAATGGAAAGATGGGGTGATCCAGCGCAAAACCGGAACCGGGGAGAAGGATGCGTTGCTGGGGATCTTCTCTGACCTGGGGGCCGACCTGCATAACTGGTTGGGCTGGATGGCCGGTCACCGGGCTGAAATCCTACTGGGGCAGGGGCGTGAGAACCTGCTCGATGCCAATGACATTGCTGCGCTGAAAGGCGTTGGCAAGGGCAAAGAGGCCAAGTTTATCGAAGCAAAGTCCCGTTGGAACCGGCTCAATGCCGCCACACTGGATCTGGCGCAAGAGGCTGGGCTCTTTACCGCTGAGGCGCGGGCCGAGTTTGAGAGCGAGTGGTATATCCCCTTCTTCCGTGAATCTGAGGATGGTGACGTGATCGCCCCCTTTAAGCCAAAGGGGATCGCCAACCAGAACGCCGGTATCAAGAAGCTCAAGGGGGGTGAGGCCAATACCAATGACCTGCTTGAGAACATCTTCACCTCTACCTCCAAGCTGATCGACGCTTCCATGAAGAACATGGCAGCTCAGAAGACCGTCTGGAACCTGGCTGATACAGGCATTATTGAGGTTATTCCCAAGCCCAACAAAATGGACTATCAGGCACTCGCCAATGGTAAAGACCGGATCATGCTCAAACTTGAAGGGGAGGAGTACATGATCAAGGTTGAGGATCCGGATCTCTATCGCGCCATGACCTTCTTCGACCGTAAGCCATTTGGCTCAATGATTAATGTCGCCGCTAAGGCCAAGCGACTGCTGACAGCCGGTGTGACTGCCTCTCCCGAGTTTATGCTGCGCAACTTCTTGCGCGACTCACTTTCGAGCTGGGCGATCAGCAAAGACGGCTTCAAGCCAGTGATTGACTCTATCAAGGGGGTGAGGAAAACCCTGGCCATGGATGGCAGCACCATCGACGTGATGTTCAGCGGGGCCAGCTTCTTGGGTGGCTACGTCAACGGCAATGACCCGGGAGCGATGGCCGACACCGTGCGCAAGTCACTGCGTCGCAAAGGGATGACGCCAGAGCAAATCGCCAGGTATGAGAAGTCCATCATCCGCAATGCAGCTCATGCCAAGGGCATCGTGGCTAACGTGTGGGAGAAGTACAACCGATACGGTGAAGCCTTTGAGAACGGCAACCGTGAGGCTGTCTATGACGCGGCTATCAAGGCAGGCAAGAGCCATGCTCAGGCGGCCTTTGAGTCGAAGGACTTGATGGACTTTTCCATGCTGGGGGCGGCCCACTCTATCCAGGGGGCCGCCATGGTGTTGCCGTTCTTCAATGCTAGGCTCCAAGGTTTGGGTAAGCTGACCCGGGAGCTTCGCGACAACCCGCGCGAAATTGCGAAACGCGCCGGCATGATCACCGCGATGTCATTGGGGTTGTTGGCTGCGAACTGGGACGATGAGCGGTATGAGGCGTTACCTGACTGGGATAAGGATACAAACTGGCACTTCTTTGTGGGCGATCAGCACTGGCGGATCCCCAAGCCGTTCGAGATCGGGGTGATATTTGGCACAATCCCGGAGCGAATGATGCGTGCCCTGGGTGACAAAGACACCGGCGCCCAGTTCGGCAAGGCGGTGGCCCGGGCGATCGGCGATACCTTCGCTCTCAACCCGACCCCGCAGATCGTCAAGCCGATGGTGGAGGCTGCATTCAACTATGACAGCTTTCGCGGTGGGCCCATTGATGGCCCCCAGGATCTGGCTGTACGCGCTGAGGCCCGTTACAACGAGCAGACCAGTCTGTTGATGCGCGAACTTGGCGAGATATCAGGCTTATCTCCTAAGCAGCTGGAGCATATGTTAATCGGTTACACCGGCACGATGGGCAGCTACGTGATGGCTGCGGCTGATGGGTTGATCCGTGCAAACCGTCCAGGGGAGGCTGCAAGCTGGCGAGCGGATGAGGTCCCTCTGGTCAAGGCTGTATACCGCGGTACTGGCCCTGCCAAATCTACCCAACACATGGAAGAGTTTTACCGGATGCTGAATGAGGTGAATCAACTCAAGCGCACCGTAGATCAGTATCGCAGCGAAGGGCTGACCGATAAGGCCAGCGAGTTGTTAGAGGAGCAGGGCGGGATCTTAAAATCACGCCGTAACCTGAGCCGAACCCAACAGCAAGTGAGGGTCGTCCGTAACAAGATAGAGTTAATCCAGCGTGACAAGATCTTAGGCGCAGAGGAGAAACGGAGGCGCATCAATGAGTTACTAGCGCGCAGGAATGACCTGGTGTATCAGGCGGTAAACAAGAACAAGGCGAACTGGGGATAAGGGGGAATGACGGCTTTTAACACGGCCGTCTGATTAAGCGGTTTGTTGCTCTTCCAGCCAGAGCGCGTAGAGGATATCGGAAAACCACTCTTCTGGCAGAACGCCCAGCACAAGGTCAACCATTGCATCCGCCAGCTTCTCGTTATCTCTCTCAATCTCGAAGTCGTTGAGGGAGAGGTACTCAAGGCATACCGCGAGCCCTGTGCGCTTGTTGGCATCGGAAAAGGCGTGAGCGGTACCGATTGCCATGGCGTACTTTGCGGCGATGAGAAACACATCGTTTAGCCCGTTGTAGGCGATGGCATTGTCGATACGGCCAAGCGCACCCTCTAATAACGCGATGCTGGCAGGCCCCTGATGACCAGGGGTCGCACCCAGAATGTAGTGGTTAATCTCCAGCACCCGAGCGGGAGGAAACTGGATGATGTCCATTACATATCAGCCAAACGGGTGAAGGTCTTTTCGTGGGTTTTCAGTGTCAGCTTGGTCTCAGATTTGATGATTTGGCGACCCTCTTCACCGTTCAGGCACAGATTCTTTTCAGCCTTGATTTGCGGCCGATTCTGCACTTGTGGCAACCCATACTTGTTGCTGACAGTGTTGTCTTTCATGCTTTTGCTGCCTCTTGATGTCGCATGGTGAGACTTTACCATAAAAGGTGAATCTATAGCCTGCGGGATGTCCAATCTAGTTGTGCGGCCCTGGTTGAGCGGTACTCACGGGGATAGGGTGGAGACTTTAACCTGTGAGGACTCGACCATGTGGATACTGCTTGCGCTCGTATGTATGGTGCTGGCGCTCAAGACATTCAGTTTCAGCTTCACGCTGGCATTGATCCCATTCGCCTTGGGGTGTTTGTGTTTCAGCAAATCCGATCGGGAGAGCCTAGATAGCTTCATGGCTTTTGGTTTCTTCCTGATTCTAATTGGCTTTGTTGTGCTTATCGTTATTAGTTTCTGGTGATATTTAGCTCACGGTTTAAGTAAAGAGAGGGGGGCTTACGAGCTCGATTGGCCAGTTTTAATACACTAATGGAGTGAAAAGTGATAGCGTCCTCCTCGTGCTGTATATGCATACAGTGCTTTCACAATCGAGAGATTGCGAAAAACCAACGAGGACCACGGGATGGAATTAGTACTGGCGGAACTTGAAGAGTATCTTGGGGGAGTAGATTTGACACTGCAGGATTGGGATGCAATCGCGCGTATTTTGGAAAGACTTCGCGATGAAGTTACCGTGTCATGACATGAAGGGATTCGGATTAGCCCGCCACTGAGCGGGCTTTTCTATGCCCTGAAGGGGAGAAAAGAAAAAAGCCTGCATTTCTGCAGGCTTTCTAAGTCTTGGATCACCGGTGGATCATTTCGGTTCCTGTTTCAGGCCAGTCACTGTCGCGATGGTTTCGCTAAGTGTCTGTTTTACCTCGTTTTGTCCTACCGCTGTCCTAGTTAAATTGGTGGAGCTGGGGGGATTTGAACCCCCGTCCAAAATTACTACATCCTCGGTACTACATGCTTAGTCACTCTTTACATTCGCCAACCCGCTGCGGAGAGACACGCCACGAATTGACTAGCTCGATTGGTTTTAATGCTTCCGCCCCGAGCAGGACTTCCACACGATCCTGTGAAGGATGACCTTCCGATTCCCTAGGACACAGGCAAGCTAGGGTAGAAGGGCTCAGCGCAGGTTATTAAGCTGCGAGTGCGTAGTTTTCGTCGTTTGCGACTATTTTTTTGCGGTTTGTTAACGAGGCCTACCGCACCTCGGCATGCACCTTGGGTTTCGTGAATCTTGTCGAATCCAGAATCAGCCCCAAGTTGTCAAAGCCGATTGTACGCAAAAATCCTGTCATGGCAAGGCGTTGATAGCAATCGACCGGCCTTGGCCGGTCGATTGCTGGTTTATTGGACGCCGCACGGCTGCATGCGGCGCACAATCAGCCGCGATGCTTGTTCTTCATGATGCGGGCTTTCTCCCGATCCCATTCGCGGGCCTTGGTGTCTTCCCGTTTGTCGTGCTCCTTCTTGCCTTTGACCAGACCGATCTCGACCTTGACCCAGCACTCTTTCCAGTAGAGCGCCAGCGGCACTATGGTGTAACCCTGACGGGCGGTCAGGCTCTCCAGCTTGTCGAGTTCACGGCGGCTCAGCAGGAGCTTGCGGGTGCGGGTCGGATCACACACCACGTGGCTGGAGGCGGCGTTCAGTGGCAGGAAAGTGGAGCCAAACAGGAAGGCCTCGCCCTGCAGGAAGATGACATAGGCTTCGCTGATGTTGGCCTTGCCCGCCCGCAGGGATTTGACTTCCCACCCTTGCAGGGACAGACCGGCTTCCACGCGCTCTTCGATGAAGTACTCGTGACGGGCGGTTCTGTTGAGTGCAATGGTGCTGGACCCGGCTTTGTTTTTACTGTTCTTTTTGCTCATGACGGGCGCCTTTGGCAATGATTAGGAAGGCGCATTATACGTGGGTGGCGGCGGCTGTAAAACGCGCAACTGCTCGAGTGGCGGCTTTGTGAGCGGTTTTGGGGATGATCTTGGCTGACAAGGTGATAAAATCGGCCCGATTGGATGAGGAAAGCCCATGCCCCGTATTACTCGCAGTGCCCTGGTGATGTTCAGCGCAGAACAAATGTTCAGGCTGGTCAATGATGTTCACGCTTATCCGGAGTTTCTGCCCGGTTGTGTCGGCAGCCGTGTCCACGAGACAGGCGATGACTATATGACTGCTTCGGTCGATGTGGCCAAGGCGGGGATTGCCAAGACGTTTACCACCCGCAACCTGCTCGATGCCAACCGGCAGATCAAGATGGAGCTAGTGGAGGGCCCCTTCAGCAAGCTGGCCGGCTGGTGGACCTTTACGCCGCTGGATGTGGATGCCTGCAAGGTCGAATTCGACCTCGATTTTGAGTTCACCTCCAAGCTGATCGAGCTGGCGTTTGGCCAGATTTTCCGCGACCTGGTGGGCTCCATGGTGCTCGCCTTCTCCAACCGCGCCAAGGTGGTGTACGGTGTCTGATCTGCTCAATATCGAAGTAGTGTATGCCCTGCCCGAGCGCCAGACTGTGCTGCGCATCCGGGTTGCTCCCGCCACCAGCGTGCTGGCCGCCATCGAACAGTCCGGCATCGTGACCAAGCACCCCGAGATCGATCTGTCGGTCAACAAGTTCGGCATCTACAGCCGGCCGGTCAAGGGTTCCGAGTTGTTGCAGGATGGGGATCGCATCGAGATCTACCGCCCGCTCATCGCCGATCCGAAAGAGATGCGCAAGAAGCGGGCCGAGAAGGCCAAGGAGGAGGGGCGTGCCGATGTGGTGACCGGCGGCCGGCCCAATGCCAACCGCAAGCGAGGGGATGCAGACTCGGCCTGATGCCGAGCACTGTGATCACAAAAGGCGCTTAGGCGCCTTTTTGATTTTTGCCAGCCGCACAGGTGTCGGGTTGGCGAGTTCTTTAAGTCGTCCCCGCCTGAGGGCGAAGAGGTTACATGGCGAGCAGGCGCTCGTTTTCCACCAGCTCGATACCATGTTCCTGCTGGCTGAGCACTATCATGGCATGGGCTACCTGGCTGGCGCCGATGGCGCGCCAGCGGCGCAACTTGCCAACCAGCAGGGGGCGCAGCAGCGGATAGACAGCCTGGAAACACTGCTCCGACAGGCGCGGTGGCTGGCGGTTGCCGAGCAGCATGGCGGGGCGCACTATGGCAAGCCGTGGCCAGGATTGCGCCAGCAATGCCTGCTCCATCTGCCCCTTGGTGCGGGGATAGAGGGCTGGTGAGCGTGGGTTGGCTCCCAGACTCGAGATGACGATGAGGCGTTGACAGCCGTGGCGGCGAGCGAGCTTGGCAAAAGCCAGCACATAGTCGTGGTCGACCCGACGAAATGCGTCGTCAGAGCCTGCCTGCTTGCGGGTGGTGCCCAGGCAGCAGAAGGCGATATCGACAGGGTTGGGCAGGTCCAGATCCGCCAGTTGTTCGAAGTCGGCTGGCAGCCAGTGATGCCGGGGCAGGGGAGCCCCCGCCTTGCGACAGAGTAGGGTCAGTGAGTGAGCGGGATCGAGCTGACGGAGCAGCTCCCGGCCGATCAGACCGCTGGCACCGGCAATCAGGATCTGGCTCATCAAGCACTCCTTGCGAACGAGATAAAACAAAACCGGCGCTGGGCCGGTTTTGTGAATGCGATCAGAGCGGGGTGTGGAAGGCCGCTGGTAACGGGAAGTCGCCGGTGACCGTGGCCAGCTTGTCGTTGGCGAAGGTCACGGTGAGCTCTTTGCGCTCTTTTTCGCCGCGACCCGGCTGGAATTCATAGAGGTAATACCAAGTGTTCGGGTCAAAGCCATCGCGCAGCATGGCGGAGCCCAGCACGAACTCGACCTGTTCGCGGGTCATGCCCTGGCGCAGTTTGTCGACCTGTTTTTGTTCCACATAGTTGCCCTGGGGAATATCGATGCGATAGACCAGGCTGCAACCGGACAGGGTGAGGGCGGTCAGGGCCGCGGCAATCAGGTGTTTCATCCGCATATCGAGTTCAGATCATCCATTCAAGTCTTTTACGCTGGCCGAATCATACCTACTCCCTTGGCGGAAGTAAAAGCCATGGAAAAAATAGCCAGAGGGCGCCTGGCCCTCTGGCCGATGGGATCACTCCTCAATGGTGGGGATGGGGCGGACCAGCCGCAGCATGACGCTGGATGTTCCTATTCCGCCAACGTTGAAGGTTTCCCCGCTGCCGGCAAAGTTCAGAAAGTCGTATCCCTCCCCCCCCGAGCTGTCTGAACCAAAGGCGATGTTGGTCAGTGCCCAAAGTTGTTGCTCAGCTGCATTACATGCGGTTTTGACATCATCGGGAGCCTCGATCCACTGTTCGGTTACCTCATCCCACTTGGACGCTGCGTCAGCACACAGGGTGTCTTTGTCTGCCGCTATCTGTGATTGGAGGGATGTCGAAGGGTAACCTTGTGCCGCATAAATGGCCGGCTGGCACTGGTTGTTGTAGAGGGTAAACAGTTCCTTGATGTCGGGGGCCCGCCAGGGTTGTACGGGTGTACCAAGCCGGTCGTTGGCCTGTTTGATGACGCCCATCAAGGGATTGTCTTCAACGTTGGCTCGGGCTGAAATAAACGCGGGTGTGCCTTCGCAGCCGGTGCCATCGGCACTGGCGTGCTGACCATAGGGGCAATAGAGCCACTGCAGACCTGTGGCTCTGTCGTTGACCACGTTCAGCTTGCCCTCGGCCGTGTCGACCTGCTCGCTGACGAAACGGTTGTGATCGTCCTGATAGCCAGGCAGACACTCGCGGGCCTGGCTGGTGACCGGCAACAGGGTGGCGATCAGCAATAGGGGGGGGAAATAGCGGTGCATCTTATTCTCCTGTGACCTTGAAGCCATCGCTGACCAGCATGACGTAATGGGGTTGATACTGGCGGGCGATACTGCCTCTGAGGTCAGAGCCTGGCCGTACCTTGTAGGCATCCGGCCCGCCATCATCCTGGCTCCAGGTACCGACCGGGCGACTCACTGGCATGACATCTGCCGTCCAGAAGCCGTAAAAGATACCTTCCAGCTCGTTCCATTTGCCGTAGGTGTATGTCAGGCCGGAATAGAGCGGGAAATAACGGGTATCGAGCGCTATGGGGTTCTCTTTGGTCAGGGTCATGATGCCGTAGAACTCCTGCTGGCTCGGGGCGCGCCAGTTATCCAAGCCGCACAGTTTGCTCTGATTGACCTGATTGACCTGACGTTTCAGGTTGCAACGGCTTCTATCGCTGGCCAGGGTGCCACTTTGCGGGTCATAGCAGCTGCCGTTGAAGGCGTTGTCGCTCTGGATATCGTCATAGGCAAACAGGCTCTTGTCATCGTGCAGGGAGGATTCCCCATCCTTGTGCTGCACCTTGGTCTCCCATACCAGTCCGCTCAAAGCATCGACCACGCAGGCGAAGGGCAACTGTTTGTAGGAGAGGTCTTGCCGTGGCAGGGGGTGTCCCTGGCTGTCCAGCTTGATGTAGCGAGCGCCAAGCACCCCATCCTGATTGCTGTTGACGGCCTGGCCGCTCAAAGGATCGCAGCGATTGTCCAGATCCCGTCCCCGCTTGCCGTCATCGTCTCCCATGCTGTGGGTGATGCGGGTATCGGCCACATGCAACTGACCCGTCCGATAGTGGAGGGGGGCGCTGATGGTGCCGCCTTCGCTCATCACTCTTATCTGGTAGTCCTGATAGCGAGGGAGACCCTTGAGCGTGATGCGAGTCTGCTGGCTGATGCCTTGCTGTTCGGCGTTTTCAATGTGCTCAAACGGGGTTTTCCCCCAGCCAATCCGATACTGACTCGCCCCCTCCTGAGGTTGCCAGCCAAGGGTGACCCAGTGGCTGCCATCCTGATCACGGCCCTGGCCCAGAATGGCCAGGCCGATCACTTGATCTGACAACACCTCGCGCTGACAGACAGGGGATAGGGGGCTGTTGGGGTAGGGGGTGACCCAGCTACCCGGTGTGCTGGTACCGGGATAGAGAAGTGCATCGCTTTCCGAGTTGCGGATAAGACCGGCCGCCGCCTTGATGATGTGGGAGATGTTCTTGTCTGGATTGGCATTCAGCAGGGGGCCCAGCCCGCTATTGTCGGCGATGGCGGATTCCAGTTTGAACAGGTCCGGTATCTGGTTGTTGCGGGACACGGTTGAATATTCA
>NZ_CDBL01000083.1:0-9582 GCF_000820005.1 Aeromonas piscicola
GCCCCCCTGCGACACATAGAGCCCCGTACGGTGCCGTTTATTGGCCCAACCAATAACAATGATGTTAATACGTGGTTTTTATGCAGTTAAATCAAAAAGCGATGAGTTATTGAAGTACCTCAAATTTTTACCCCTTTTAGGAGGGCACAATACCCACTAACCCTTTAGGGCTAAATAAAAAACAGACAATCCCGGTCCATGAGCCCAACACAACACTGACATGGATTAAATCACGCGAGGTAATGGAATGATCTTGATGGAATTTTTTGTGGTGCTCGGCTGCTTGCTGCTGGGTACCCGCTTTGGTGGCATGGGACTGGGTCTCATCAGCGGCATAGGTCTGTTCCTGCTGACCTTCGTGTTCGGCCTGACCCCGGGTGAACCGCCGGTACAGGTCATGCTGACCATACTCGCCGTGATCGGCTGTGCCGCCACCCTGCAGACTGCCGGTGGCCTCAACCTGATGATGCAGGTGGCCGAGCGTCTGCTGCGCCGTCACCCCCAATACATCACAATCCTGGCGCCGCTCACTACCTGGACCCTCACCTTCCTGTGCGGTACCGGCCACGTGGTCTACACCATGTTCCCCATCATCGCTGACATAGCGCTGCAGAAGAACATACGTCCCGAGCGGCCGATGGCCGTGGCATCCGTTGCCTCCCAGATGGCTATCTGTGCCTCCCCGGTCTCCGTTGCCGTGGTCTCCATGGTCTCCATCCTGGCGGCCGGTCACGGTATAGGTCAGGCCTATGGCCTGCTAGACATCCTGATGATCGCCATCCCCTCCTCCCTGACCGGCGTGATCATGGCGGCCCTGTGGAGCCTGCGCCGCGGCAAGGATCTGGACAAGGACGAAGAGTTCCAGGCCAAGATCAAGGATCCGGAACAGCGCACCTTCATCTATGGCGGTGGTGAAACCCTGCTCAACACCAAGTTCCCGAAAGAGGCCTATTGGTCTACCTGGATCTTCTTCGCCGCCATCGCTGCCGTGGTCTTGCTCGGTGCCAACGAAGGTCTGCGTCCGGTGTTCACCATCAAGGACAAGGCTGGCCCGCTCTCCATGAACCTGGTGATCCAGATGATGATGCTGATCGCCGGCGCCATCATACTGATGCGCTGCAAGGTCAAGCCGGGTGAGATCTCCAACGGCCCCGTGTTCAAGGCCGGCATGGTCGCCATCTTCTCAGTCTTCGGGGTGGCATGGATGAGTGAGACCTTCTTCCAGGCTCACATGCCGCTGCTGAAAGAAACCCTGGCTCACGTGGTACAGGCCCAGCCATGGACCTACGCCCTAGTGCTGTTCCTCATCTCCAAGCTGGTGAACAGCCAGGCCGCCGCCCTGACCGCCATCGCCCCCATGGGTCTGGCACTGGGCGTGGAGCCGAAACTGCTGATCGCCTTCCTGCCGGCCAGCTACGGCTACTTCGTGCTGCCGACCTACCCGAGCGATCTGGCCTGTATCGGTTTCGACCGCTCCGGTACCACCCGCATCGGCAAGTTCATCATCAACCACAGCTTCATCATTCCGGGGCTGATCGGGGTGAGCAGCTCCTGCGCCCTGGGTTATGTATTGACCACTATTTTGCTCTAATCGCAACGGCGTTTATCACGCCATTGCCAGGCAGGCCCCCGCTTCGGGGGCCTGCTTTTTTCTCCCCCGATCTGTTCCCCAACAATTTCCTGCGGCTATTTCCAGCCGCCATTTCCGGACACTACGCCTTTACCTGTGCCCCCGCCACTGGGTAGCATGCCCCCTCGTTCACCATCGGAATCTTCCCCCATGTCTCGCGTCATCCTGCTCTGGAGCGGTGGCAAAGATGCCATGCTGGCCCTCTGCCATGCCCGCGATGCGGGCCATCAGGTAGTGGCACTGGCCACCTTTGCACCGCTGAAGCCCCGCTTTCTAGCTCACCCCTTGCCGCTGGTGCGCCGTCAGGCGGCGGCCCTCGGTCTGCCTCATCTGCTGGTCACCATAGAAGCGCCGTTCGAGCAGAGCTACGAAACCGCGCTGAGCCGCTTGCAGCAGGAGTGGGCGCTCGATGGGGTGGTGACCGGCGATATCGACAGCGTGGGGGGGGCGCCAAACTGGATCCGTGAACGCTGCCTGCCGCTGGGGCTCACCGTCCACACCCCGCTCTGGCAACAATCTCGTCAAGCCTTGCTGGCGGATATGCTGGCGCGCGGCATAGTCGCCCACCTCTCCTGCGTCGATACCCGGGTGCTTGCTCCCGAGTGGACCGGACGTATCCTGGATGCCGCCACCCTCAGCGATCTGCAGCTGCTGGCCGAGCGCCAGGGATTCGATGCCTGCGGCGAGCAGGGGGAATACCACACCATGGTGACCGACGGCCCGGGCTTTGCCGCTCCGCTGCGCCTCGATGGCTGGCAGGTGGCACGGCAGGATCATCTGGCCTATCTGGCCGAGCCGCAGGGGTAACGGCGCCAAGCCATCTGGCCAGCGCGTTCAAGGGCGAACCAAAAGCGAGATAAAAAACGGGAGGCTGCAGCCTCCCGTCTTGATGTGAGCGGGCCATCGACAACCCGAACAAGGGATGAACCGGCTTATTTCGCCAGCTTGGTCAGCACCCGCTGCAACAGGCGGATACGCGGCGCTATGCTGTCGAGCAGCAGGAATTCGCTCTCCGAGTGGAAGCCTCCCCCCATGGGGCCGAAGCCATCCAGCGACGGCACGCCCGCAGCGGCGGTAAAGTTGGCATCCGAACCGCCACCGGCCTCCAGCCAGTTGAAGGGGATCCCCTCCTCCTTGCCCGCCGCGTCCACCAGCACCATCAGCGCCTCGGTGTCGCCACTCGGGCGCATCGCCGGCTTGAAGGTCTGGCGATCCACCTCGACCCGACAGCCCGCGAGGAAGGGGTTGTTGGCCATAAAGGTGAGCCGGTCGTACACCGCAGCGGCCTCTTCGTTGCTCCAGAAGCGCAAATCCACGATCGCCTCGGCAAAGTCCGGCACCACGTTGACGCCTGTGCCGCCCTGCACCACCCCGACGTTCATGGTGGTGCCCGTGGTCATGTTGACCTGCTCGTTGATGGCGAGCACCCAATGAGCGAGTTCTGTGATGGCCGAGACCCCCTCGGTCAGGGCCGAACCGGCGTGGGAGGCCTTGCCGTGGAAGCGGATGCGGTACTTGGCGTTGCCCTTGCGGGCGCTGATGAGATCCCCGTTCGGGCGGGCCGCCTCGGCCACCAGCACACAGCCACTCTGTTTGGCTCGCTCGACCAGCCAATCCTTCGACCAGGGGGAGCCCACCTCCTCGTCGCAGTTGCAGCAAACCAGCACCTTGAGCTTGGCCAGCTGCGCCGGATCCATCTCTTTCAGGGCATACCAGATAGAGAGCAGGCCGCTCTTCATGTCCGACACGCCGGGGCCAAAGGCTTGATTGCCTTCGATTTTCATCGGTCGCTTGGCCGCCGTCCCCTCGGGGAAGACGGTATCCATGTGGCCACACAGCATCACGTCGTAGTGCTTGGCACCCGGCGCATTGGTGATTTCGAGGCAGGGGCCGCACTCAGGAGCGAACTGGTGGCGGGTCACCTGCCAGCCGATCGCCTGATACTTTTCGGTCATGATGTCGGCCACCCGAGCCACCCCGGCCGGGGTGCGGGTGCCGCAATCAAGATTGATGAGCGGGGCCAGATCGGCCAGATAGCTATCGAGGGAAAACGGGTGCTTTACATCTGTCATCATCTTCTCCATGCAAGCCTTGCCACTCTCGGTCAAGGCCTGTCAGCAACAGGATGAGGGCGGGCAGCCGCGCTGCCCGCCCCGTCATTACATACACAGCAGACCATCACATAAACAGCAGATAGTTGAGCGTCAATGCAGTCACCAGCGCCCCCGCCATAGGCACGCAGGTGCGCTTGACCACCACGAAGGGGGAGACCTTGGCGATGCCCGCACAGGCGATCAGCACCGCCGCGATGGGGGAGACGGTGCGGCCGATACTGGAGGCGAGCTGCATCGGCAGCAGCATGGTCACTGCAGGCACGCCAAACTTGGCCGCCACCGCCGGCGCCAGGGTCGAAAAGCTGAGGAAAGCCGCGTTGCCCGAGCCCATGATGACAGCCGCCACCATGATCAGTGCCACCATCACCAGGGTCATCAGCGCGCTGCCGATGCCGGCATTGCTGGCAGAGTGCAGCAGGGTGTCGATGGCACCGATGGCCTTGAGGGATTCGGCGAACAGCTCGGCGCAGACGATCAGCGCCACTACCGGGCCGAACACCTTGCCCATGCCATCGAGAAAACTCGACAGTCCGGCCATGGCGGTGCGCAGCGAGCGGCTGCGCAGCAGTTCACACAGCATGCCGATAAAGACCGACAGCAGCATGGCCACCTCCACGCTGACGCTGATGGTGGTCACCAGCAGCTTGGAGAAGGTCATCATCAGCACGAAGGGGATGATGGGCAGCAGGGCATACCAGGTCGGTGCCTGTGCGGCCTCTGTGCCCTGCTCGTCCAGCTCGGCGTGCTCGCCGCGATGCAGGGCCGGATCCCATCCATCCTGGCGATCACAGTGACGCTGCCAGAAGAAGTGCAGCACCATGGTCACCAGCAGCATGGGGGCCACCAGCCAGATCTGGTAGTCAACGAAGTAGCTGGTCGGATCCATGCCCGATTGACCGGCGGAGAAGATGGCATTGGTCTGGGTCGGGCCGATTTCAAACGCCTGGGAGGTGGCAATGACGCCACAGGCGGAGGCCGGGCTGATGCCAAGGTTGCGCATCACCGGATACATGGTGACCATCAGCAAGAGGCCAAGGCCGGTGGCGGAGGTGACGAACAGCGAGACAAAGACCGCCACCAGATAGCAGATGGAGAGCATCAGGTAGCTGGACTGGATGCCCGCCACCGGTTTGACCGCCACCCGTACCAGCGCCTGGGAGGCACCGATATGGGACATGTAGGTGGCAAAGCCCGCGACCGCCATGATGGTGAGGCCCAGCCCGGCCGCGCGGTAGGAGAAGATCCCCTTGAACACCTCGAACAGGTCGAACAGGGCGAAGCCGGTGCTCTTGTCAGCGGGGAGAATGGGGTGCAGCCCCAGCCAGTAGGCCACCGCAAAAATGGCCATGCCCGCCAGCGCCAGCACCGCCTGCGGGTTGTAATCCTTGATGATGCCGTAGACCACGGCGATCAGTACGAGCAAGACAAATAAGAGTTCCAATATTCGCTCCTGATAAAATTATCGAGGAGCGGAATCTAGTGGTCGGGCCTCGCTTTCCCCTTGATCCCTGTCAATAAAGGTGGCTTCGCCTCATATCGATGGAATAAAATGCTATCCACTTAACAAAAAATGGTCGTTTAAACTAAAGGCAAACCTTTAGAATCCCTTTGTCACCCGTTCTGGCGGATAACCTCGGGCTTTTTTGCTTTGGATCAACGTCAGGGGCCAGTGAACTGGCCAAGATGCGCATCGACACAGCGACCATTTCGCGCCGGAGAGAGTTATGACAAGCCAAGCCACCGCGGGTATGACCACCAGCGACTACAAGCTATGGGACATCCTCGTCGAGTCTGCAAAGGAACGCACCACCATTCGTTACTCCAAACTGGCCAGGCAGGCCGGGCTGGAGAATAGCCAGGATGAGCTGCGCACTCTGCTGCAACGCATCCGCATGTACTGCACCGAGCACCAGCTGCCGATCCTCTCCACCATAGTGGTGGACGATGTGGGCAAATATACCGGCCTCTCCTCCAGCCTGCCGAACGCCCCCTGGGAGCGTGCCAAGGTATTTGACTACCAGTGGCCGGTAGCGCCCTGAGTCATAGCTTCATCACAACAACGCGCCCGGTGGCGCGTTTTGTACTTCTTCGGGCCCGCTCACCTGAACTGCAGGCAAAAAAAAACCCGCCTCGAAGGCGGGTACTAAGCAAGCAACGCTCTGGATGACCAGAGTAAAGAGTTCAGGCTGTCGAATCTTGCCACCCCCGGCACCACGCGAAAGAGGTAACAGGACAACATGGGTTTGTATAAATCGCTGATTTATTCAAGCTTCATGCTGACCATCGACGGGGAATGAGACTAAAGTGAAGGCCCTGCTTAAGGAAATGATTTATTAGTATTCCATTATGCACAGAATGAATTTACGAGGCGTAGACCTCAACCTGCTGGTGGTGCTCAAGGCGCTGCTGGAGGAACGCAACACCACCAAGGCCGCCGAGCGACTCGCCATGAGCCAGCCGGCCGTCAGTCGTGCCCTGGCTCGCCTGCGGCTGCTCTATGACGATCCCTTGCTGATCCGCACTCCCCAGGGCATGGAACCCACCGCCAGGGCACAGGCGCTGCTGCTGCCGCTGCGGGAGATACTGCACGACATAGAGCAGACCTTCAGCCAGCCGGAGCAGCTAGATCCCGGCAAGTTCGAGGGTGTCCTGCGCATCGGCGCCCACACCTATGTGGAGTACGTGATGATGCCGAGCCTGCTGGCGCGCCTGCAGCAGCAGGCGCCCAACCTGCGCATCCACATGGTGCCCCTCAATGCGGACTACGAGAGTCAGCTTGACGAGGGGGTGATCAGCATGGTGATCAGCAAGCAGGACGAGGTGCCCGGCCGTTTTCGTCGCATCCCGCTGTTTGAAGACAAGCTGATCTGTGCCGCGCACCGCAGCCACCCGTTCCAGGGTCAGGTGCTCTGCATCGAATCCTTCGCCAAGGCCCAGCACCTGCTGGTCGCCCCCCGTGGCAGCGAAGGGGGCATAGTCGATGACTTGCTGGCCGCACACGGCATGACCCGCCATACCCCCTTGATAGTGCAAAGCTTTCTGGCTGCGCCCTTCATATTGCCCTACGCGCCCCTGCTGCTGACTTCCCCCGCCAGGGTGTTGCGACCGCTGATGCCGCTGCTGGATCTGGTGGAGTACGAGACCCGCTTCGCCCTGCCGACCTTTGAAGTCAGCCTGATCCGTCATCGCCGCGACGACAACCATGCCATGCTCAACTGGTTCGAGTCCGAGTTGCACCTCTGGTGCCAATCCCAGCACGAGCTTTGATCCCGCCGGCGCACCGTGCGCCGGGCTCTTTTCTCCCCAGCCCCTTCCTGTTGCCCGTTCGCCTTTGGAAAATCACCCAAGGTGCGGCTCCGCCGTTGCCATGGGATAGTCACAATGCCAGAATCGAGCCTTTGCTTGATGTCGCGTTCAGATCTCAAGTTGCCGATTTCACGTTTCAGCTCCAAGGGCCCGCGCCCGCAGACAAGGACTCCCCATGGCCACCACCCTCTATGGCATCAAAAACTGCGACACCATCAAGAAAGCCCGCAAGTGGCTGGATGAGGCTGGCATCGACTACCGTTTTCACGACCATCGCGCCGATGGGCTGGATCCCGCCGCGCTGGACAGCTGGCTGGCAAAGCTTGGCTGGGAAGCCTTGCTCAACAGCCGTGGCACCACCTTCCGCGCCCTGCCGGATGAGGCCAAACAGGGGCTCGACACCGCAAAGGCCCGCGCCCTGCTGCTGGAACACCCGGCCATGATCAAGCGCCCCTTGCTCGAGCGGGATGGCGAACTGACCCTGGGTTTTAAAGCCGATAACTACCAATCCCTCTTCTCTCGTTAAACTTTTCTGTTAAGGAACGCCGATGTCGGATGTCATCGCACTGGCCAAGGATCTGATCCGCCGCCCCTCAGTCACCCCGCTCGATGAAGGGTGCCAGACCCTGATGGCGGAGCGCCTCGCACGCCTGGGTTTCATCATCGAACCCATGGTGTTTGAAGACACCACCAACCTCTGGGCCCGCCGTGGCAGCGAAGGCCCCCTGTTCTGCTTCGCCGGTCACACAGACGTGGTGCCCGCCGGGCCGCTGGACAAATGGCACACGCCGCCGTTCGAACCGACCATCAAGGATGGCGTGCTCTACGGTCGCGGCGCCGCCGACATGAAGGGGTCGCTGGCATCCATGGTGGTGGCCACTGAGCGTTTCGTTGCGGCCAATCCGGACCACAAGGGGTCCATCGCCTTTCTCATCACCTCGGATGAAGAGGGGCCCTTTATCAACGGCACCACCCGGGTGATAGATACCCTGGAGGCACGCCACGAGAAGATCCGCTGGTGCATCGTCGGCGAGCCCTCCTCCACCGCCGTGGTCGGTGATGTGGTGAAGAACGGCCGACGCGGCTCCATCACCGGCGACCTGCTGGTGCGCGGAGTGCAGGGTCACGTCGCCTATCCCCATCTGGCGGACAACCCCATCCACAAAACCGCGCCGGCGCTGGCGGAGCTTGCCGCCACCGTGTGGGATGAGGGCAACGCCTACTTCCCCCCCACCAGCTTCCAGATCGCCAATATCTCGGCCGGCACCGGCGCCTCCAACGTCATTCCGGGCGAGCTGCAGGTGCAGTTCAACTTCCGCTTCAGCACCCAACTGACCGACATGGATATTCGTGAGCGGGTCGAGACCCTGCTGGACAGGCACGGACTGGATTACCAGCTTGACTGGACCCTCTCCGGCCAACCCTTCCTGACCGACACCGGCGATCTGCTCGATGCCGCCGTCGCGGCCATCGAACAGGTCAATGGTCAGCAACCGGCCCTGCTCACCACGGGGGGAACGTCCGATGGACGCTTTATCGCCCCCACCGGCGCCGAAGTGATTGAGCTCGGCCCCGTCAACGCCACTATCCACAAGGTGAACGAGTGCGTGAAGGCGGACGATCTGGATCTGCTGGCCGACATGTATCAGGGCATACTGGATCGGTTGCTGGCATGACGCTGCTTCGGCGCTGGCTTGCGGGGATTTCGCTCAACAACACACAGGATTCGAAATGGGCATGACACAGGATCAACTGCTGGGGCGAGACGAGCACCACCTCATCCTGGTGGGTCGCGGGCCCCATCGTCTGACCGCGGCCACAGCCGCGGCCTTCAACGACATGCAGGTGGCTGCCGCCCATGAGGGGCACAACCTGCAGGCAGCCTCCAGCTGGCGCGGGTTCGACCGTCAGCTCGCCATCTGGAATGGCAAGTGGCGCGGCGAGCGGCCCCTGCTGGATGCCAACAACCAGCCGCTGGATGCCCTGCAATTGAACGACACCGAGCGGCTGCACGCCATCCTGCACTGGAGCGCCCTGCCCGGCACCAGCCGTCACCACTGGGGCACGGATCTGGATATCTACGATCCCGACTGCCTGCCTGCAGGCACCAAGCTGGCGCTGGAGCCCTGGGAGTATGAGGAGGGAGGCTGGTTTGCCGATCTGGGCGACTGGCTCACCGACCACATGAACGACTTCGGCTTCTTCCTGCCTTATGCCAAACCGGCGGGGGCCGGCAGCGGCGTTGCCTATGAACCCTGGCATATCAGCTTCGCGCTGGAGTCCCGCGAGCAGCGGCTCGATCCGGATGCGCTGGCACTTTGCCTGCAACAGGCGGATATTGAAGGCAAGTCGACCATACTGGCCCAGCTTGACGAGATTTTGGCCCGTTATGTCACCCTCTGTCCCGACACGAGGAATCACTCATGAAGACGGGGCATATTGAAGGAAAATTGACCATGCTGACCCGGTTCGACAAGCTTCTGGTCAGTTATGACGTCACCCCCTGTCCCGACACGAGGAATCACTCATGAA
>NZ_CDBL01000083.1:9879-27974 GCF_000820005.1 Aeromonas piscicola
TTCTGGTCAGTTATGACGTCACCCTCTGTCTCGATGAAAGGAAAAGCTCATGAGTCTGTGGTTATGGATAGGCCTGCCGCTGTTGTTCCTGCTCGGCCTGTTTCTCAATGCCATCAAGGACATGAAACAGCTTGAGAAACAGCTGCCCAACTACAAGGACAAGATCCGGGAAGTCAAAGACGACGAGGACGACTGACCGCCCTCCCAGCCCGCCAGGGGCGCCACTGTGGCGCCCCTGCTGCTTGTCGGGTGCATGGCCGGCAGGCCACCCTCAGGCCGTGTCGATTCTGTGAACCGATTCACATTAAGCGGCCTTTTTCTGCCCTCGCATCCCGCCTTTTTCGGCGTAAACGCCCCCGCCACAGACGCACCGAAAATGTAAAAAACTGCAAATTAATGCACAATTAAGCCACACGGCGCCCAACAAACTGCATATAATGTGCCTGATTTGCATTTTGACAGAAGGAGTTCGCCATTGGATGCCGTCACCATCAACAGTTTCTTTTTAATCGCGGCCTTGTTGGTGGGAGCCAGTGTCCTGTTAAGCGCGCTCTCCTCTCGTCTCGGCATCCCCATTCTGGTGATCTTCCTCGCCGTCGGCATGCTGGCCGGGGAAGATGGCCCGGGCGGCATTCACTTCGCTGACTACTCGGTCGCCTATCTGGTGGGCAACCTGGCGCTCGCCATCATATTGCTCGATGGCGGCATGCGCACCCGGGTCTCCTCGTTTCGGGTGGCGCTCTGGCCAGCACTCTCGCTGGCAACCGTGGGGGTGGCCATTACCACGGGCCTGACCGGCCTCATCGCCGCCTGGCTGTTCAATCTCAGCCTGATGCAGGGCATGCTGATCGGCGCCATCGTCGGCTCTACCGACGCCGCGGCCGTCTTCTCCCTGCTCGGCGGGCGCAGCCTGAACGAGCGGGTCAGCGCTACCCTGGAGATAGAGTCGGGCAGCAACGATCCCATGGCGGTGTTTCTCACCGTGACCCTGATTGAGATCCTCGCCACCCAGCAGCAGGGTCTGGACTGGAGCTTCCTGCTATTGCAGCTCGGCAAGCAGTTTGGCCTGGGCGCCGGCATAGGTCTTGGCGGCGGCTGGCTGCTGTGGCGCCTCATCAACAGCGCCAGGCTGGCCCCCGGCCTCTATCCGCTGCTCACCGTCAGCGGCGGCCTGCTGATTTTCGCCCTCACCACGGCGGTAGGTGGCAGCGGCATCCTCGCCATCTATCTCACCGGCCTCTTGCTGGGCAACCTCTCCCTGCGCAGCCGCAGCACCACGCTGTCCGTGCTGGATGGCCTGACCTGGCTCAGCCAGATCGGCATGTTCCTGGTGCTGGGACTACTGGCCACTCCGAGCAACCTGCTGCCCATCGCCCTGCCAGCGCTGGCGCTGGCCATGTGGATGATACTGTTCGCCCGCCCCGTCTCGGTCTGGATTGGCCTGCTGCCGTTCAAGAACTTTGCCCCCCGCGAGCGCTGGTTCATCTCCTGGGTCGGGCTGCGCGGTGCCGTGCCCATCATACTGGCAGTCTTCCCCATGATGGCGGGGCTGCCCAACGCCCAGCTCTACTTCAATGTGGCCTTCTTCGTGGTGCTGGTCTCCCTCATATTGCAGGGCAGTTCGCTGCCGCTGGCCTCAAAGCTGGCGCGGGTGGAGGTGCCGGCACCGCCGTCGCCCATCAACCGCTCCGGGCTCGAGATAGATTTGGACAGCCAGTGGGAGACCTTCGTCTATCGCCTCAGCGCCGAAAAGTGGTGCATAGGCTCGCCCCTGCGGGATCTACGCATGCCCAAAGGGACCCGGATCTGCGCCCTGTTCCGGGATCAGGAGCTGCTGCACCCCTCGGGCAGTACCTGCCTGCAATCCGATGACATCCTCTGCGTCATCGGCCACGAACGGGATCTTCCCGCCCTCGGCCAGCTGTTCAGCCAGGCACCGGAGCAGGATCTGGGCCCCCGCTTCTTCGGCGACTTTCTGCTGGAAGCCGCCGCCAATCTGGTGGATCTGGCCCCGCTTTACGGGCTGGATGTGAGCGAGATGGCGGATCAGACACTTGGCCATTTTATTGCCAACCAGTTGGGCGATAATCTGGTGGTCGGCGACCATTTTGAATGGCAGGGACTGATCTGGACCGTGGCCGAAATGGAAGAGGGTGAACCCCGCAAGATAGGGGTGCGCTTTCAGGAAGAAGACCCGGTCTGACACCGCTCGTCCGACCCGACCTCAGCGAGAAGGGAGTTATCTATGCCTTACCAAACCCTGTTGTCTGGCCTGCAACCCCCTTCGCCCCAGCTGGGATTGATAGAGGGATTCTTCGGCAAGGGCTGGAGCTGGGAAGCCCGCGCCCGCTACGCCCAGTGGCTGCCCCGCCACGGCTACGGCTTCTACATTTATGCCCCGAAAGAAGACGGCTATCTGCGCAAGCACTGGACCCAGCCCTGGCCTGCGGCCCAGCTCGAGGCCCTGCGGCAGCTGGCCCGTCAGTGCCGTGAAAACGGCCTCGCCTTTGGCATAGGCCTGAGCCCCATGGGCGCCCATCACGACTATGCCCGCAAGCGTCCGGCTCTGCTGGAAAAGGTGCGACTCATCGACGAGGCGCTCCAGCCCGACATACTGGCTGTGCTGTTTGACGACATGAAGGGAGATACCCCGGATCTCGCCCACTGGCAGCTCACCATGGTCCACGACATCGCGGCCCACACCCGCGCCAGCCGGTTGCTGTTCTGTCCCAGCTACTACTCGACGGATCCCGTGCTGGAGAAGGTGTTCGGCGCCATGCCGCCCCACTATCTGACCGATCTGGGCCAGGGGCTGGATCGGCGTATCGACATCTTCTGGACCGGCCCCAAAGTCTGCTCCGACGAGTACCCGGCCCCGCACCTCAAGCAAGTGGCCGACTGGCTGCACCGCAAGCCCTTCCTGTGGGACAACTACCCGGTCAACGATGGCAGCAAGGCCAGCAGCCTCCTGCACCTGCGCGCCTTCGAGAACCGCCCCGCCGAACTGGCAGAACTGGTGGCGGGCCACGCGGTCAACCCCATGAAGCAGGCGGCGCTCTCCGTGTTGCCGCTGGCCACCCTGCCCATGAGCTACAAGCTCGGCAAGCAGTATGATCCGGACAAGGCGCTGCACGCCTCCCTCAACGCCACCTGCGGCCCGCAGATCTCCGCCATGATCCAGGCCGATCTGCCGCTGTTTCAGGACATAGGGCTGGCCCAGCTCACCCCGGAGCAGATCATCCACCTCAAGACCCGTTACCTGCCATTCCAGGATCAGGCCTGCGTGCACGAAATCCTGCGCTGGCTGGCCGGTGAATATGTGTTCGATCCAGATTGCCTGACTGATTGACGCGCCCCCCCGGGGCCTTGAGGAGATTGCATGGACGCATCCCTGATTTACCAGAACCTGGCGGTGATCGCCGCCTTCCTGCTGATCTACAGCCTGATCGCGGGCCGATTCGAATCCAGACTCATCAATGGCCCCCTGCTGTTTCTGCTGATGGGCTGGCTGCTGGGATCCGGCGGACTGGGCCTGCTCTCCCTCTCCATCAACAGCAACGGCAACGGCAACGGCATCAAGCTGCTTGCAGAGCTGACCCTGGTCATAGTGCTGTTCAGCGATGCGGCCAACACCAACTGGCAAGTGCTGGCGGCCCACCGTGCCCTGCCCATGCGGCTGCTGCTCATCGGCCTGCCGCTTACCCTGATCGGCGGCACCCTGTTCGGCCTCTGGCTCTACCCCGACTTGCCGCTGCTGGAGATGGCCATCCTCTCCACCATACTCGCTCCCACAGATGCGGCGCTCGGCAAGGCAGTGGTCAGCAACCCGGCGGTGCCCGCCCCCATCCGGGAGGGGCTCAACCAGGAGAGCGGCCTCAACGACGGCATCTGCGTGCCCGTGCTCTTGCTGCTGCTCGCCCTCATAGCCCCCACAGAACAACACGCCGGCACCGGCATGCTGGCGGTCACCTTGCTGCTGGAGGAGATAGGCATCGGCTTGCTGGTAGCCCTGGTGCTCGCCAGTCTCACCATTCGTCTGCTCAAGACCTCCTACCTCAACGGCTGGCAGTTGCCACTCTGGCGCCAGCTCACCATGCCGGGGCTGGCCCTGCTCTGCTTCGCGCTGGCCCAGACCCTGGGGGGCAGCGGCTTCATCGCCGCCTTCGTGGGCGGTCTCTTGATCGGCCACCGGCTGGGGGAGCACAAGCACGCTTACATGGACAGCTGCGAGGGGTATGGGGATCTGCTCTCAGTGGTGATCTGGATGGTATTCGGCGCCACCCTGATGCCCATGCTGCCGGAGCTGCTGCACTGGCAATACTGGCTCTATGCCGCCGCCAGCCTCACCCTGCTGCGCATGCTGCCGGTCTGGCTGAGCCTGCTGAGCACGGGCCTCAAACCGGAGCTCAAGCTCTTTATCGGCTGGTTCGGACCAAGGGGGCTGGCCAGCATAGTGTTCGCCGTCATGGTGTTGCAGCACGAGCCCGCCCTGCTGGGGCAAAAGCCCATCATAGCCACCGTGCTCTGCACCATTGTCCTCAGCGTCATACTGCACGGTATCAGCGCCAATCCCTGGGTCGGGCGCTTTAAAGCCGCATAAATCCCCGAGCCCGGCACCACGGCGAGACGGGCGCCATCGGCCCGAGTAGCAGTGCAGGGTGCAGGGTGCAGGGTGCAGGGTGCAGCAGGATACGATGGCTCGCTTCTATCGCCCTCCCCCACAACATAAAAACCCCCGGCACTGGCCGGGGGTTTTTATGTTGTTGCCACAGGGGGACGGCAACCGGCTCACTAAGCCCGTATCATTGCCAACCGATTAAAAGTACTCCCCTCATGCCCGGCCCTATCACGACTGACCATTGTCATCCGTGGCCCGATAAACCAGGATGCCCGGCTTGTTTTTCACATATTCAAGAAATGGCGAATCCACCACCTTCATATTCGTCGAGACAGACGAGGCATTGCGCAGGACGGGGCCATTCTCACCGCGAATGAAGATGCCGGTATGGGTCACATCCAGACCGGCAATATTGGTATAGATGCCGATATAATCGCCATCCTCCAGCAGACTCAAGGTATCTTCATCCACGCGATCACCCGGAATATAGCTGATGTCGCGGTTCTTCACTCCCAGCCCGGGAATATAGTGGCCACCATCCTCTTTCTGATTCAGTATTTTGGGGGCGGTCACGACATAATTTCCTACCAGATGGGTCACATCGCTGACGTTATTGCCACCATGTACCCAGTCAGAGAAAAAATGCTTTCTAGTCAGATAGTTGACTTCACCATTTACGTAACGAGTGTACATGACGTTCTCGATGAAATTATGCACACTCGTTGAGTGCCGCAGTGACTCAACGTAATCCAGATAGGTGAAGCAATCCAGCTCACCAAAATCCACCACCAGTTTCTCTTGTGTATCACTCGACCCCACCAGACGATTGGCAACATAGGGATTCTCCAGAAACAGGCGGGAGAAATCCTTTATTGACTGACCTGGCGTGCCGCTCTGATGCTGAGCAAACATGTCAGCGAGTTGCTGTTCCTCTATATTGTAAAAATCCAGGTTTTTTCCATTGCCGGCCGCTGCCACACCCGAAAAAGTGAGTAACGCAGCGCTTATTAACTTCATCATTCATTACCATCCTTGACCACAAAATATACAACTTGGATTGCTCGGATCATCATCACATGTAAAGCACATGCATCTAATGCCATTCGAGACTGATGAAATGGTCGCCGATTGAAAACAAAAAAAATGTAAGCAAATGTACCCACTCCCCGCCAGACAGGGCCCTTGCCCACCAAATAACGCAGCCCCGGCACTGCCGGGGCTGCGTTATTTCCGTCTCGGGTGGTGTCTGCAACGCGGCCTCTACAAGACGGGCTCCATGGCAGCACAGTCGGTGCGATCAGCCCAGCGCCAGCCAGACACCCACGCCAAACATCAGGGAGCCGGCGATCCGGTTCATCAGGGTGACGTTGCCGCTCTTGGCGAGGAAGTGGCGCAGAGTCCGGCCACCGCTGGCGTAGAGCAGCAGGCAGGAAAACTCTATGACCAGGATCAGGGCCACCAGGGCACTGATCTGGGGGGCCATCGGCTTGGCAGCATTGATGAAGGGAGGCAGCAGGGAGACCATGAAGGCCCAGCCCTTGGGGTTGGCGATGGCGGTAACGAAGCCCTGCATGGCCAGACCCAGGGGGCGCGTCTCCTGCCCGGCCGAGAGATCCGCCGGTATGGCCATCTTGCCCCTGGCCTGCCACATCTGGATGCCGAGCCAGATGAGGTAGGCACCGCCCACGTATTTGAAGGCTGAAAAGAGCGCCGGGTAGTTGAGCATGACGGCCGCCACCCCGATCACCGACAGCACAGAGACCAGCCCCACCCCGATCAGCTCCCCCCACATCATGTGCAGGGTGCGACGCACCCCCAGACTCATGCCAAGGGTCATCGCCAGGGTCATGCACATACCGGGGGTGACGGAGACAAAGAAAAACGTGGGAATAAACAGCGCCAGAATAGCGGGATCAATCCAGTCGGACACACGACACCTCCATGGTAACAAGCTTGTGATCTTGCCTATCACACTCTTTTCACACAAGAAAAACCTTTTCGTTCAGCACGATTTCAGCCATAAAAACCCTGTGACAACCTTTGTCGCGACTGTGTAAGATGCCGCTTCACTCCTCTTTTGGGTTAGGATCTTTCATGTCATTGAATAACCTGTCTATCCGTTTTCAAGTCCTCATACCGCTTCTGCTCGCCAGCCTGTTGATGATCCTCATGGCCGGGATCAGCAAGCAGGAGATAGACGGCGCCATTTCGGACATGAACGAAACCACAGCCAGCGTGACCCGTCACAAGGACGACATCGCCACCCTGATCCACGCTACCTACCGGATGCGCACCAACGCCATCTACGGCCTCTACGATCAGCAGCGCTTCGCCCAGTTGCCGAGCGATCTGACGGCAGCCGAGCAGGAGATAGGGGCCATCCTGGCCCGACTGGCGATCGCCGGCGCCGAGCAGGACAACAGCCAGGTAGCCGCCGCCCTGCAGACCTATCTCGGCCACACCCGCAACAACATGCTGCCATTGCTGGCCCAGAAATATCAGGGAGCTGGCGATCCCGCCGCCTACGAACAGTCCCGGCTGCGCTTTCGCGAGCTGGGTGAACAGCTGATCAAGCAGATCGATACCATGTCGGCCCACGTCAACCAGCTGATCCAGGCCGAAATCGCCGAAGAAGAGGCGCACTACCACGCGACCCTGCTGCGTACCCTGCTGTTGATGAGCACCACCCTGATCGCGGCCCTGCTCGGCGGCTGGTGGTTGTCCGGCCGGATAGTGCGCCCCATAGGCCAGCTGCAGGAGGTGATGCGCGCCGTCGCCCAGGGCCGTTTCAACGTTCGGGCCGCCGCCGATGGCAACAACGAGCTGAGCCAGCTGGCCAAGGATATCAATCAGACCCTGACCCAGCTGGGCAGCACACTGCATACCCTGACCGGCATCAGCGGCAACGTGGCTTCCGCCGCCACCGAGCTGGCCGCCGTCATGACCCAGTCCGAGGCCAACGCCCAGCAGCAGCGCAGCGAAACCGAACAGGTGGCCTCCGCCGTGACCGAGCTGGCCAGCACGGCCGACAACGTCAACCACAACGCGGCCCTGGCCGACGAACTGGCGCGGGATGCCAACGACAGGGTCGAGCAGGGGCTGGCACTGTTTGCCGAGAGCATTCAGGCCAACAGCCGCATGGCGGGCAGTCTGGAGAGCGCCGCCGCCGTGGTGGCACGCCTCAAGTCCCAGTCCGAGCAGATCGGCAAGGTGATCGAGGTCATTCAGAGCATCTCGGAGCAGACCAATCTGCTGGCGCTGAATGCCGCCATCGAGGCCGCTCGCGCCGGTGAAACCGGCCGTGGCTTTGCGGTGGTAGCCGACGAGGTACGCCTGCTGGCAGCCCGCACCCAGGACTCCACCAAGGAGATCCAGGCCATCATAGAGCAGTTGCAGAGCCAGTCCCTGTCAGCCAACAGCGGCATGCAGGAGACCCTCTCCATATTGGCGCACAACCAGCAGCTCTCCGGTGAGGTACAGTCACTGCTCGGCGGCATCACGGAGGCGGTCAACCAGATCAACGGCGCTAATGCCCAGGTCGCCACCGCCGCCGAGGAGCAGTCCTGCGTCACCGCCGACATCAACCGCAACATCACCAATATTTACGAGATAGTGAACCAGAGTGCGGCCGGCATCAGCCAGAGTGCCGCCGCTAGTCACGAACTGTCACAGCTCGCCGAACAGCAGCGCAAGCAGCTGGCCCAGTTCCAGTTGTAATGGCTGCGCGCTCACGTCAAACGAAGGCTCCGCTCGCGGGGCCTTCATGTTAATGGCGCTGCCGACTTGTTATTGTTTTAAACGGTCTTTTTTATGAAGTGGCTTCATTGGGGGCTGGGCTACCCCACCAAATGTGAGTATGGTAGAGGCACGTCACTCCCCCTCATATGAGATCATCATGAAGCTGAAATTCAAGAAACCGGCCTTCATCGGCCTGGGCCTCATCGCCCTCGTCTCCGCCATCTGGCTCGACTACTACCTGCCGGAGCACACCATAGCCACCATCACAGGGGTGGAAGTGAAGCGCACCGACAAGGATGGCCCCATCAGCCAGAAAAACCCGGCCGACGGTCCCACCACAGACGTCTACTACATCTATACCGAGCGGCCCGGCGAGAAGATCCGCGTGTTTCGCAACGAGGACACCGAGTGGGGCTGGCCCTTCTACTTCAAGTTCAACGCCGCCGACGTGCAGGCCAAGGCCAAGTCCATGGAGTTCGAGAAGCGTCTGGCCATCATCACCTCCTACGGCTGGCGCGTGAACATGTTCTCCATGTTCCCCAACGTCACCAAGATCGAGAGCACTCAGCCTGACGCCTCCACCTGGAGCTTCTTCCGCTGGTTCTGGTTCGGCCTCTGGGCACTGGTGATGGGCAAGGCTGCGCTGGCGACCTGGCGCTACTTCGATCGTCTTGAGGACGAGATATGAGTGAGCCGAGTAAAACCCGCACCAGTTTCTACCGGCGACTCTACGTGGCCTGGCTGATCAGCCAGGGCACGGATACGGTGCCCGCCATCATGGAGGCGACCGGCATGCCGCGCCGCACCGCGCAAGATACCCTGAGCGCGCTGGCCGAGCTCGATATCAGCTGCGCCTTCGAGCAGACCGAAGGGGCCCGCCACCTGCAGGGGCACTACCACATCAGCGACTGGGGCCCCATCAACCCGGCATGGATTAAGGCCCAGCTGCCCGTGATCAAGCAGACGCTGGGTTATCCATAAATACTGACGGGGCGCTATCGCTCGGCGATTGGGGGATGCCCGTGATCAAACAGACGCAGGGTTATCCCTGATCCAGACGAGGGGACGAAAAGCAGGGGCCAGCCGATGAGGCTGGCCCCTTTTTATGTCGGGAGGACGGTCAAGGCTCTGGAGATGGCGGGAGGCTTATTCCGGAAAGGGCTCTTCCGGCAACGGCTCCTGGGTCTCCCCCTGGGTGCAGTCTATGATGGATCGCTTGGGGTTGTTGGGATCGCGCAGCAGCAAGGGGGCCAATCCCTCGTTGTGCTTCTGCTCGTCGGCAAACTCGCTGCCATAGGCATTGTGGGTCAGCCTTCGTGCATTGGCGATAGGGGTGTCCACGAACAGGGCATGCACCTCGAAGGTGGACGAGGGGATCAGAAAGCCGCTGATGGGCAGGCCATGCAGCTCCTGGCGGGTCTTGTACCAGGCAAACCCATCCGTCACCTTGTAGGGGGTGAAGTGTTTGAGCTGCGGGTGGGCCGGCTCGCCGGTCTCGCTGTCGAGATAGAGATCATCGAGCTCGCAGGTCGCCAGCCCCTGCCACATAGATTCAAACGGCGTGGAGCAGGCCGTCAGTTGCAACCCGGCCAGCAGTGCCAGCGACGCTTTGTACATTTCCCGTCCCTTCTCTCAATAGTGCAATGGCAGTCAGCCAAACGCTCGCAGTCGCTCGACCAGCAGGTCGATGAAGCCCGAACGATCCAGTCCCAGCAGCACCAGCGCATTGGCCGGTTTGCCGGTCAGACCATAGCGATCAACCACCGTCATGCCGGTGGTATGGGTGCCACTGGTTTCGATATCGACCCGGCACTCGACCCCGTGGAATAGCTTGGGGGCCAGCAACCAGGCAATGGTACAGGGGTCGTGCAGCGGCGCGCCAGCAAATCCCCACTTGGGATCGCGGTGGTAGATCATGAAGAAGTCGAGCAGCCCGGCCACGCACTGGGCCACCGGATTGGTGATGGTGCGTACCCGCGCTATGTCCTCGTCCATCACCTGAGCCTCATGGGTTACATCCAACCCGCACATTGTGATGGGGATGCCTGACTTGAACACCATATCGGCCGCTTCCGGGTCCACATAAATATTGAATTCCGCCGCCGGGGTCCAGTTGCCCGCCCCCGCGGCACCGCCCATCAGCACGATGCGGGTAATCCTGGATTTCAACTCGGGATGCGCCGCCAACAGCAGGGCGATATTGGTGAGCGGCCCGGTCGGCACCAGGGTCACGGGCTCCGGGCTCTCGCGCAGGCATTTGGCCATCAATTCAAGGCCCGTCATGGCTTGCGGGGCAAAGGCGGGATCCGGCAGCTTGGGGCCATCGAGGCCCGACTCGCCGTGCACGTTGTCGGCTATGATGAGCTCGCGCATCAGCGGTTTGGGCGCCCCCGCCGCCACCGGGATGTCGTCACGCCCCAGCAGGGTCAGGATGCGCAAGGCATTGTTGAGGGTCTTGTCCGGCGTCTGGTTGCCCGCACTGGTGGTGACCGCCAGCACCTTGAGTTCGGGACTGGCCAGCGCCAGTATGAGGGCGATGGCATCATCGTGGCCGGGATCACAATCGAGAATAATGGGCAACGCCATGGACAGACTCCTTACAACATGACAGGGAGCCATACCTTAACAACCCGTGACGAGATTAACTCGGGAGGGAGTCACAAAACGGACTCAGCCCATCTTATCAAGCAGTTGCTGCCAAACTCGCCGTAATGGCCGTCGGCGGCTCACCCTCGATTCGCCCCGCGCAGCCGGTTCGAGTATGATCGCCCCCCGTTTCCAGCCCGTGTGCCCTATGTCCGTCATCGTCGATACCTTCATCGCCCCGCCCTGCGAGGCAGCCATCGAGATCCTGTTTGAGGATGAGCACCTGTTGCTGATCAACAAGCCAAGCGGCCTGCTCAGCCTCTCTGGCAAAAATCCGCAGAACCTCGACTCTGTCCACTACCGGCTGGTGCAAGATTATCCCGGCTGCACCCTGGTGCACCGCCTCGACTTCGGCACCTCAGGTCTCATGGTGGTGGCCAGAAACAAGGCCATCAACGCCCTGCTGTGCCAGCAATTCAGCCAGCGGGCGGTGAGCAAGGCCTACAGTGCCCTGCTGTGCGGTCATCTGGCCGACGATGAGGGGGTGATCGATGCCCCCATCGCCAAGGATCCCGCTCTCTTCCCGCTGATGAAGATCTGCGCTGCCAGCGGCAAGCCTGCCCGCTCCCGCTATCGGGTCATTGAGCGGCTGGCGCAGCCGAGGCAAGGTCAGGCAGTGCCTTTGACCCGCGTGCGGCTGGTGCCGGAAACCGGCCGTACCCATCAGCTGCGGATCCACAGCCAGCTGCTGGGCCACCCCATCCTCGGCTGCGATCTCTATGGCGGTCTGCTGCCCCTCGGCTGCGAACAGGCGCCGCGGCTGATGCTGCATGCCAGCGAGCTGGATTTGCGGCATCCGGTGAGCGGTGAGCCGATGGCGGTCAGATGTGCCAGCCCCTTCTAGCGAGACGCGGTATCAAGACGGGTGTGAGAACAGGCGAAGGCAACAACAGAGGGAACAGGGACCAACAGGGGCAAAACGGGGCGAACGACAGATAAAAGATAGGGGCCGTGCTTTCGCAACGGCCCCCACCCCCCACTCGGTGTGGCTATCAGATCAGCTTGCGGGCGGCGCCCAGCACGATCTTGATGGCATCAGATTCGGTTCTCGCCATGGTTTCGGCGTTCGGGATTTCCTGCTGGGTACGGTTGACTATGACACCGGCAACCATGCCGGCACGCAGGCCCTGGCTGGTGCACATGGTCAGCAGGGTGGCAGATTCCATCTCATAGTTCAGCACGCCCATGGCTTGCCACTCTTTCATGGAACCTTGGAAACGGCTCACTACGCGGCCAGATACGGTGTCGTAACGCTCTTGACCCGGGTAGAAAGTATCGGAAGAGGCAGTTACACCGATGTGCAGCTTGGAGCCCATCTCTTTGGCCGTGTTGACCAGCGCTGTGGTGCAGTCGAAGTCAGCAACGGCCGGGAACTCCATCGGTGCAAAGTGCAGGCTGGCACCGTCAAGGCGCACGGAACCGGTGGTCACGATCACATCGCCCACGTTCAGGTGCGGCTGAATGGCGCCGGTGGTGCCGATACGCAGGAAGGTGTTGATACCCAGCTGGGCCAGCTCTTCTACCGCGATGGAGGTGGACGGGCCACCGATACCGGTGGAGCAGATGATCACGGCCTTGCCGTCCATCTCGCCACGCCAAGTAGTGAATTCACGATGGCTGGCCAGGTGCACCGGGTTATCCAACAGCTCTGCGATGCGCTTGACGCGCTCGGGGTCACCGGGGACGATCGCCAGGGTGGCGCCTTGCAGATCCGCTTTCTTCAAACCCAAGTGAAATACATCAGACATAGTGGACTCCTGGTTGCCCCCTGCCAGCATGGTCAGGGCGCAAGTTAAGATGATTCTTTATGATACTTTCAAGCCTTTACCCCCCTCTCTGGGGAGGCGCCAACTATGGTCGAAAGCGCTTTCCAATTCCTTGAAGCGCCTCACACTTCCACGCATTGACAGTGACAAATCCTGTGCAAAACGTTTGCTAACTTGATGAATTTCTTGAAAAACGTTTTTCTTCCAAAGGAGTGGCATACGGCCTTGTCAATCCCTGTCACGCCCCGGTTTATCGGTACGTGATCGAGTCCATAAAGTTGCAAACAGGATACCCTTGACCCCTTTTCATCCCCACTGACGATGCTATGTTGGCGCCCGTATACTACTTAATGGCTAATAAAACGGAGTCCATCATGGCGACATTCAAGTTCTACATCCCCGCAATCAACCTGATGGGAGCAGGCTGCTTGCAAGAAGCGGCAGCCGATATCAAGGGTTATGGCTATCGCAAGGCGCTCATCGTCACCGACAAGATCCTCAACCAGATAGGCGTGGTCGCCAAGCTCACCGCCCTGCTGGCAGAACATGGTATTGAAAGCGTGGTTTTCGATGAAACCAAGCCGAACCCCACCATGACCAACGTCGAATCGGGTCTAAGGATGATCAAGGCCAACGGCTGCGACTGCGTCATCTCGCTAGGGGGCGGCTCGCCCCATGACTGCGCCAAGGGCATCGCCCTGGTGGCCGCCAACGGCGGCAGCATCCAGGACTACGAAGGGGTGGATCGCTCCGCCAAACCGCAACTGCCGCTCATCGCCATCAACACCACAGCCGGCACTGCCTCCGAGATGACCCGTTTTTGCATCATCACCGACGAAGCACGCCAGGTGAAGATGGCCATCATCGACAAGCACGTCACCCCGCTGATGTCGGTCAACGATCCCGAGCTGATGCTGGCCAAACCGGCCGGCCTCACCGCCGCCACCGGCATGGATGCACTGACCCACGCCATCGAGGCCTATGTCTCCACCATCGCCACCCCTGTGACCGATGCCAGCGCCATCATGGCGATCCAGCTCATCGCCAAACACCTGCGCACCGCGGTCAATCAGGGTGATGACCTGCACGCCCGCGAGCAGATGGCCTATGCCCAGTTCCTGGCCGGCATGGCCTTCAACAACGCAAGCCTGGGTTATGTGCACGCCATGGCGCACCAGCTGGGGGGCTTTTATGACCTGCCCCACGGGGTCTGCAACGCCGTGCTGCTGCCCCACGTTCAGACCTACAACGCCCAGGTAAGCGCCGCTCGCCTGAAGGATGTGGCACGCCATATGGGGGTGGATGTGAGCACCATGAACGACGAACAGGGCGCAGCTGCCGCCATCGCTGCCATCAAGCAGCTGGCGCTGGACGTGAAGATCCCGGCCGGTCTGGAGCAGCTCGGCGTCAAGGCCGATGACTTCGACGTGCTGGCCAGCAACGCCCTGAAAGATGCCTGCGGCTTCACCAACCCGAAACAGGCGAGCCACGAAGAGATAGTCGCCATCTTCCGCGCCGCCATGTAAACCACATTGCCAACGGGTAGGAAAAGGGGCCTGATCTGGCCCCTTTTTTCACACTATTTCGTCAGCACCACATCGTTGATGGCGCTGGCCAATCGGGTCAGCACGGTGCGAATGTTGCCGCTGGTCGCCTTGTAGGCCTGCGAACGGTCGCTGGCACACTGCGCCACGAAGCGGGCATCCCCCTCGAATGCCACCGTATAGACCTGGATCCCCTTGCGTTTCATCTCCCGGCACAGCAGCAGTTGCTTGCGATCACGCAGCGCCGCCTCGGGCCCCATGTGTTCACCATCAGAGAACAGCACCATGATCTTGCGGTTGTCCGCTTGACCGTAAGGGCGCGGCAGTTCGGCTGCCCCCCGGCCCCAGCGCCCCTGCCACTGGGGTGACAGCAGGCGCCAGCCCCACATCACGCCCTCAGCCGTATTGGTGTTGAAGGCGGCGTAGAGGGTATCGAGCGCCTGGCGATACTCGGCCCGGGTCGACAGATGCGCCTGAATGGGGCTCACCCCACAGTCGGCATCATCGAAGATGCCGAGCTTGTCACGCCGGTTCTCCAGGTAACGCTCAAGGGGGTTCTCCCTCGGGGCGAATGCCCGCAGGGGAGTGCCATCTTCATACTGCTTGATGGCTGGCGGCTTGGTGCTGTAGTACAACCTGGGTTGCGTCTCGCCACCGGGAGCCTGTTCCAGCTTGCGGATCCAGCCCGGGGTGAGTTCCGCCAGCCGGTCTATGCCGTCCACATGCTCAGGCAAGCGGGCACAGAATGCCTTGCGCTGGCGCCCCGGTACGTCACGGGTCAGCAAATTGCTCCAGCCTCGCTCATGGGCCAGCGTCTGCAACCCGAAGGGAAATGCCAGGCTCTCTGGATGAAACAGTTCAGGATGATCCCCGATATTGACCAGTCCGGTGGCGGGGATGATGCTGACGACCCTGTCCTGATTACGCCGCTCGCGGCCAAACAGCACCTCGCCAAACTCTGTCAGCCCCTGCTTGATCGCTTTCATCGGCGCCCCGGACATGGAGTTGGAAACATCCAGCACCAGGGCAATCTCAATACGGGTACGGGCACTGCTGGCACGGGCCGCCGCCGCCACCGGCATGTCACCCCCTTCGCCAATGACTGAGAGATCCATCAGTGCGGGCACATGCCCCTGCAGAATAACCCGGGCTCCCTGCTCGCTCTGGCTCAAGCTGGGGGGGCCCACCTGCAAGTGACGCCCCGCCAGATTGGCCTGCACCAGAGCAACGGCATCCTCAGCGGCAGTGTCACTGTCGGCGGCAGAGTAAAGCACCGCATCGGCGGCGGCGCTGAGCAGACTCTGGCCGCTGTAGCCACGGACCAGTTCGATGACAACGCCGGTCAGCGCCAGCACGCCTGTCAACATAAGGGCAAAGGCGGGAGAGAGCCCGCCCCCCTGGCGCAAGGGCAGTCCCATTCAATGGATCTCCTGAATAAAGTGGGTGACCAGGGTGCGGCCCGCCCAGAACCGGCTGAACATACCGCCCTCCCCTTGCCCGAGGCGATAGCAGAGGGTCACCCGCATCAAGGTGCCCACCCGCAGCGGCGGCCAGTTGCCCTGGCCGGCGCAGCCAGTGCCCTGCAGCAGGGGAACCCGCTCGCCATTGGCGCTGTTGTACTGCTCTATGGTCAGGGCGGCCTGCCCCTCTTGCAGAGCGGACAACTGGCCCTGCACGAAACGCTGATAGAAGGCCAGCTGCGACACGACGGCGGCGTTTTGCCCCGTCCCCTGCTGGGTCACTATCTGGGTCACGTTGTAGGCCACATTGTGCAGACGCTGCTCGAGGCGCAGCAGTTGCAGTGCCTCGCTGCCAAAGCTGAGCAGAGCCAGCAAGACGGGAATGAACATCATCGCCTCTATGCTGATGCTGCCCTCCATGGCGCCAGGGCCCGACACCGGGAGCCGGTGGCGACAGGAGCAGCGACTCATCCTGCCCCTCCGGCCGGTAGCCGGTCGGTGAGCAACAAGAGGGTGCTCTGATAGCTGAGCTCGCGATCGTCAATCAGCCAGCTCGGGGTGAGCTGTAGACGGGGGCGGACCCTGGCCGTCACCTCCAGCACGGGATCCGCAGGCAGGCGGATCTCGCTGGCAGGATCCGGGCTCCCCTCCTCCTGGCCCAGCATGGCCTCCAGCGACACATGGGGGATGACGCTCACTGTCACGCCGTCCAGCTCCCCTCGCCCCCGTTGTTGCAAGCGAAGGCGGATCCCGTCAGCCGACGGGATCCGCCCTGCCGCAGATTCGGCCTGCAGCTCACGGAGCACGGATCGCAAGCCATGCTCCAGAGTGCTGTATTGCAGATGCACCCGCAGCACATCCACCACCAGCAACAGCAGTGCCAGCAGCAGCGGCAATATGATCACCAGCTCTATGCTGGCCACACCGAGCTCGCGTCTCACGCCCCCGTCCCCCGCCCCAGTTGCGCCTTGAGCAGCCTGATGTCGTGCTCCAGCTGGCTGGCGCTGAGAAAACGCGACAGTATGAGGCGAGCCTGGGGTTCATTGCCCTCCGCCAGCAGCAGCAGGACATAATTCATCTCCACCCTGGGGGGCAGGTTCTGGTAATGCAGCAGCGGCTCGAATGCCTGACGGGCAGCCACCTTGTTGCCCTCCATCAGCCAGCCCAGCGCCAGGTTGACGCGATAATCCGGTTCGTCGGGGGCCGCCGCCACCGCCACTTCAAACTGCTGGCGTCCCTTGCCAAAGGCCCCCTGCTGCAAGCTGGCCACCCCCAGGCCATTGCTGAGTCGCGCGCGCTCGTCCCGGTTCAGTCCGGCCAGCGTCAATCCCTGCTGATAGGCCAGTGCAGCCTCGGCGCTCAGACCATCATCCAGCAGAAACTTGCCAAGATAGTGAGCGGCCTGGGCCCCCTGCTTGCCCCCCTTGTCCAGCAACTGCTGCAAGCCATCACGCGCTGCCTGCTTCTTGTCTTGCTGATAACGGGTACGGGCCAGCATCAGCTGCGCCTCCTCCAGGGTGGCATCGTCAGCCAGCAAGGCCTGATAGAGCCGCTCTGCCTTGTCATACTGGGCAGAGTCGAACGCCGCCTTGGCCACCGCCATGCCATTGCTCTGGCTTTGCTGGCGGGTATCGCCGTGGTTGCTGCACGCTGCCAGCCCGAGCAGGGCCAGCAGCAACACACAATGAAGTCGTGATCGCATTTCAAATCCTGTGGCCCGCTCAGCGCAGGCTGTTGATCAACAAATTGAGGGTAGGGGCAATGATCAGCACCAGCATGGGCAGCATGATGAGCGCCATCTGGATGAGGGTGATCTTGCCCGGCAAGGATCCTGCCTGTTCCTCCAGCGCCAGCCGGCGCATCTGGCGGGCCTCCTGACTGATGGTGCGCATTGTTTCGGCCAGCGGCGAGCCGTACTGCTGGGCCATCTGCAAGGTGTTGGCGAGCCTGTCCAGCTCGGGCAAACCGGTGCGCCAGGCAAGCCGCGCCAGACAACTTGCCTGATCGCCGCGCATCTGGATCTCCGCATGGGTGCGCAGGAACTGGCGGGCCAGGCCCGGCTCCAGCGCTCCCAGATAGTGGCCCACCCGCAGCAGCGCCCGATCCAGCGCCAGCCCGGCCTCGACGCTGATCACCAGCAGGTCGATGGCATCGGGCACCACCTTCTGCTGTGCACTCTTCACCTTGCGGGCACGCCACTGCAGCCAGCGCTCGGGTACACCGGCCCCTACCACATAGGCCACCAGCACCCACATCAGGGTGAAACCGTCGGCGGGTGCCGCCAGCAGACGCCACAGCAAGGCCGCCAGCGCCCCTCCCAGCC
>NZ_CDBL01000084.1:0-859 GCF_000820005.1 Aeromonas piscicola
AGCGTAGCGAAGCCCAACAGGCGAGATGTGAAGTGAAAAAATCTAACTGCATCTAGTTTAAACATCAGGATAGATAATGAATCCACCGAGAGCTTTTATTTCATACTCACATGACACAGCCCCACATAAAGAGTGGGTTTTAGATTTTGCAACCACACTTAGAAATCGAGGAATTGATGCAGTCTTAGACCAATGGGATTTGAAACCAGGTGATGACTTACCCCATTTCATGGAAACACAGCTAGAAGCAGCTGACTACATTCTTATGATATGCACTGAGAAATATGTTGAAAAAGCTAATGCTGGAGAAGGTGGTGTTGGCTATGAAAAAATGATTATGACATCCTCGCTGTTATCAAAAATTGATAGCCGTAAAGTTATACCAATTATTCGGCAATCAGGAACTGATTATCGCCCAACATTTTTAAAATCGAAGCTATATATTAACTTCTCTAACAATTCAGATATTGAATATAGTTTTGATGATTTACTTAGAACACTGCTAAATGCCCCGCTATATGAAAAACCAACAATCGGTAAAAATCCATTCAAACCAATGGAAAGTGCTAGACCAGATAGATCAGCCGATGGCGTTAAAGAAGTGATGAAAGCTGTAGCTAGATGCTATGAAGAAAGAGAGCATGAATATATATGGTATAAATCTCTTATGCTAAACGTATCTATGCATCGATTTACGCTTGATAAGTACATTGAGCAAGCATGCAATCAAAACCTACTAACCTGGTACTCCAATGAGAAATTATCAATTACAAAACAAGGCATTAGTTATTTAGAGCAACACGGTATTATAGAAGGATGAAAAATTAGGATACCCACCTTCCTGAGCACCAAAAAAAAA
>NZ_CDBL01000084.1:1060-3538 GCF_000820005.1 Aeromonas piscicola
AAAAAAAAAGAGGGGAGCCCCATTTTTGTTTGGCATTTCCTGCCCATTAGGTGAGAGTTAGACAATTCAAACCACCATTATAATTACAAGCAAAGGAAATAAAATGAATAGAATGATGGCTTTTATTGTTATGCTATTATCCGGTATCGCTCAAGCCTTAGAAGTACCAAAAATCGTCCGAGAAAAGGTAAAAGAACAACTCGCCTATACGGAATGTAGTAATCTTAAGTTGGATGACTGGCAAGTCTATCCAAACCAACCTATCGACGATTCAAAACTTCTCTACCATAGAATGGTCGATGGCAATGATATTATCGTATTAGATATTGGCGCATCACAAAAGGACGGTGAATATTGCTATCTGGGAGGTAGTGCAGGCACGCCATTAGTCGTATTCATTAAAGCACAAAATGGTCAATGGAATATAGCCTTTGACAGTGAACTTGCAGTTCAAGAACATACATGGAAGAAACAAAACGGTAGAGATCAACTAATACTTGCTCTACACGGTAGCTACTGTAATGGTGCTGGTGCTCAGGAGTGTTGGTCAGCACTCGAACTCAGAGGAACCAACTTTACTCAAGTCAAAAAACACTCAGACTATAAAAATTCGCCATACAGCAGTGGCGAAAATAATGTTATTCGTTCTTACTCACTAAGTAATCCTCTTGCAAACCCACTCAATTAGAGCAACAAAAATCAGGACTCCAAAATTTAGGCCCCCATCTTTCTGAACAAGATGTTGCATCGCAAGAACAGAAGAGATGGGTGTCCCTACTCCGCTGCATCTCAACCCTAAAAGTTAGCGTTGGAAGATTTGAGAGGTTGCATGACAGAAATCAGCCGAAAAACAAAACGACTGGCCACCCTCTGCTTTTCCCTATTTCTGTTAAGACTCGGATTTCGCGCCTTTGGCTATGACCTGTTTTATCACAATCCGAATGATCCCTACGGTATATCGGATTTAATTGAAGGAATGTTAACCCTCATTTATCTGGTGAGCTTGGGTCTCTGCATAATGCATGCATTGCGGGTATTGCTCCGGAACTGGGATCAAGGTGCCTTGGCGGCCTCAGCCCTGCTAGCTCTCTGTGCAGCGCAGTGGCACAGCTATGACTATCTGCACCGCATAGTCGCCAATATCAACATCTACTGAGAACCTCGACCCCACATCCGCCATCCCATCAAAGTCAGCATCAATACAATTCCCGGCAGCCAGACCCAGTAGAGCTCGGAGAGGATCACCGCTTCACCTCGGGCGGTGAGGTAGGCCTCCAGCTTGAAGGGGGCGACCCGGATCACCTGCCAGGGGGCGAAGAAACGCTCATCACGCCACGGCCAGAGCCAGCCAACCCCCTTGCCGCCGGTGGTGAGCGAATCGAGTAGGCTGTGAGAAAGCAAAGAGACCAGCAAGAACGACCAGACGGTGGCGACGCTGGCCCGAAATTGGCGGTGAAACAGCATGGCCAGAGTGGGCAGGGCAAAGGCGAACAGCAGGGAGTGGGTAAAGCCACGGTGGCCAAAGACATGGCCGTAGGCGACCCCGAGCTTAAAGGCAAGCACATCGGCATCGGGCAGCATGGCGATGGCAACCCCGGCCAACAGCAGGCGCGGCGGAATAATCCGGCTGCCAAGCCCGAGTCCAAGACAGAGAGGTACGGCGGCGTGAGTGATGATGGCAGGCATATCGAAAAGCTCCAACTGAAAACTGGTGCCTACCCTACCCCCGCTCGGTGAAGTGAACGTGAAGAATAAAAATGATGATACTCACCTTTCCCCTTAAGCGGGCGTTATGCGACTTGTTCGAGCTACAATAAAGGATAAAAATATTATGTATAAAGTGGGCATTGTTCTGTTTGATGATTTTACAGATGTAGATTTCTTTCTTATGTATGACTTGCTTGGTCGAACAACTGATAGCTGGGATGTGAAAATATTAGGCACTAAGGCAGAGCATAACTCGCAGCTCGGAATTTCAGTGAAGACCGAAGGCCATATCTCTGAGGTTAATGAGCAAGATGTTGTTTTTATCACTAGTGGTTACCGAGGGATCCCAGCTGCACTGAAAGACAAAAACTTCATGTCCGCTTTAAAGCTTGACCCTAAAAAGCAACTCATCGGCTCTATATGCGCAGGGGCTTTTATTTTACACGAACTTGGTTTGCTGAACGGGAAGAAGTTAACGACAAATCCGCACGCTAAGACTGCTCTAGAAAGCATGGGAGGGGACGTTCAGGATCTACCTCTCGTTATCGAAGGTAATATAGCTACTGCCGGTGGCTGTCTTTCATTAATGTACCTAGTTGGTTGGTTAGCAGAAAGGTTGTTTGACTCAAATAAACGAAAAAGCATACAAAATCAGTTAATTCCAGCGGGACAGTTAGAGCTATTTGAAGAGATTATTTCTACAACCATCGAATCTGCGGAATTAGCCAATTTGCATAACAACCGTCTCCAAAAATCAGGACACCCACCTTT
>NZ_CDBL01000084.1:3681-4744 GCF_000820005.1 Aeromonas piscicola
GGGTGTCCCAGTTTTGATATTATCTGAACTAAATTCAAACGAAAAATATAAGATACGTGCGAAGAGGTTTTCGAATAAATACGCTACAGCCATACCGCAACACGCGGTTGATCATGTGGTGAGATTGATTACGAATATGCTCATTCAACAAAAAATAAAGAGCGTTAAAGCAATGACTCTGATGTGTCTCGGGGACGAAAATGAATTTTAAAAAAATTTTTTGGCGTTGGATGATGCCGCTCGCTATTTTATTTAGCATCATCCTATCTTGCACTGCCTCTGACATTGTGAGTTGGCAGGAAGAGGTCGTGCTGCACGATGGTAGCAAGATCATGGTAGATAGATCACAGAGTTATGGTGGTCGCCGCGAACTAGGGCAATCGCCTCCCATAAAGGAGCAAACGATTTCATTCACCATGCCTAATACTAATGAATATATTTCATGGAAGAATGAGTATGGGGAGGATATCAAGAGAGCAAATTTCACACCGCTTGCCCTTCACATATCAAATGGGGTTCCATATATTATATCAGAACCCGCATTATGTCTTTCTTACAATAAATGGGGCAGACCCAATCCTCCTTATGTTATTTTTAAATTCCATAGTAAAGTATGGCAACGTATTTCGCTGAAAGAACTTCCCATTGAATTGGATAGCATAAATTTAGTGATAATCACCAAGTCTAATGAGAAAATTCTACTGGATGAATCCCCAATTAATTCAGTGTTAATGAAAGAGTTAAATAGAGGTCTCAAACAACCTGAATTGAATGGCATTCTGAGAAAACCAGTTTATACAGGTTATTGCCCGGTCATGATCCACGATGGAAAGGGGAATTGGAGTAGTGATGACTCATTTAAACGCCAACCAGATATTGACGCTTGTTTAAATTATTGCAAACGAGAAGGGTACGATGCTAAACATTGCCCTTGCAATCAGATTTTTGGAGAAAAATAACATGGATAGTAACATTGAATATGCGCTGATGGCGGGGCGTGCCTACCAAAGTACTCGTGGAAACGATAATTTATTTCCCGAGGGAAATCAGGACACCCACCTTT
>NZ_CDBL01000085.1 GCF_000820005.1 Aeromonas piscicola
GGTTAACATGTTTTGCTCGCCACTCCTGGCGAGGAGATAAGCCCAGGGATGACGGGGCCCGCTGACGCCGGCGCTCGCATCCCGTCCCGGGTTCACCATGGGTCATATATCGTTGGCGCTATGCATCGGCATTGCATCGCCGGAGGATAAGGATGTACGGATTGGCACTGTTGTTACATATTCTCGCGGCCACCATCTGGACCGGCGGCCATATAGTGCTGTCGGTGGTCGTGCTGCCCAGGGTATTGAGGGAGCGCTCGCCCGCCAGGCTGCTGGAATTCGAGTCCGTTTACGAAAAGATCGGCATGCCGGCGTTGATCATCCAGGTGATAACCGGCCTTTATCTGGCTTATCGCATGCTGCCGGACGTCAGCCAGTGGCTGGATTTTTCCAACCCCGTCGCCCACCCGATCCTGTTGAAGCTGTCGCTGCTGGCCTTGACGCTCGGCTTCGCCATGAGTGCGCGCTTCAGAGTCATTCCCCATCTATCCGAGAAAAACCTCGTCACTATGGCCTGGCATATCATCCCGGTGACCATTTTCTCCATCCTGTTTGTCATCACCGGCGTGTCGTTCAGAACCGGGTGGTTCTATTGACGCTCGGGGATAAATCGAGACTGATCCACTTT
>NZ_CDBL01000086.1 GCF_000820005.1 Aeromonas piscicola
TTTGGTACATTGCGGGACAAAAAATTCAACACCTCGGTATTGGACTCATGCAACAATACCTTGCTGGTTTGTGATGAGCCTGAATTTTTGGAGATATTCAAACAGGGTGCTGATCTTCTGCGATATACAGTTATTGAGTTTGACCGCAATGACCTCAACATACTACGACAGCCCCGTAATGGTAATGCAATGCTGCAAGCATCGGTGTTGTTGGCGGATAAATATCGCAGTATGATCGATTATCCGATTAGCGATAGTGAGCATGATAATTGGTTGCATGCGATGTTTGCAGATTGGTTGGTGAACTATGGACGAACAACTAACCTGCCACAACCTGATTTGGGTGAATACATAAAAGAGACAAGCGAGCTGAGTAAGGGAACTAACGCTCATTATGTATACCCAAAAACAGAAAATGACCGACGGACATTCCTTATAGCGGCGGACTTAGGCTGGCAATGGACGACGACAGGTTGGTATGCGTTGCCAGGTCAAAGCATAAGCTTGACTAGAAATGACGCTAGCCAGGACATCGATGTTGAAATTAAACTCAACTACCATCAACCGCGCACGAATAAGGCTTTTGAAGATAGGCTATATACTGGGCCATTGGAGCTCATGACACAGCGTATAAAGCTGTTACCTGGGAAAACTGTGGTTTTTTCGAGCCCTTATGGTGGTCCAATTTACCTTGGGGCAAATGCTCAACATGAGCCAAAGAACGTGGATGTATCAGCAGTGGGTATTGCAAAGCACCCGTCAGTTCCCAACGGTGCAAATGATGCTGAATTTGATGAATTCGTCAAGTTATTTGAAGAAACGGAGATCCCGCATGTCGACATCGATAACGGTAACACCCAATTACATATGCGCAAGGACCGCTTTATTGACGCAGATAATTTTACTGCTGATGCAGTGATAAAAATAGCTAGAGCAGTGAACGATGATTTGATTAACCCGATGTACACGTTGGGGGGGTTCGCTATAAAAGGAAAAACATTAACAGAGTCGTTGCCATCGGATGTACTCTCTGTATGTACTGATATATTTGGTAACGCCGACTGTGTTGATGAGATATTACACGACAGGTCGAAAATTCAACACGGTACTTTCGATCAACATGCTACGGCGGGCACCGGAGCGTCTGGTAATCCATTTACTGCGTCTTGGGTTTTTGACCCTATCGGCTGGGGCGAGGCTCATGAGATAGGTCATAATTTGCAAATAAATAAATTTGGAGCAAATTATGTTGATACGTTGAATGCTGACCAATGGCCGGCCTATACTTACCGAGCGACAGAGAATTCAAATAACATTTTCCCTTATTGGGTTAAATGGCGAGCTCATTACATAAATAACGAAAACGCCCCACTTATTGACGATGGACACATGAACAGCAAAAACCTTTTTTTTGCTTTTATGTCTGATGTGGCCAAGCTAAAAAATAGCGCGGGAGAACGTGTGGTTTTGGATCAAGACTGCAGACTCCTTAATCCAGGAGAGAGCCGTTATGAAGCTGGCTGGAAGGCCGGTGACAATTCAGCAAAAAATGACTATCGAATGATATTTTATATACAGATGGCATTGCGAGCTGACCGAATGAAAATGCGCAATGGTACAATATTGACAAATGGTTTCCACCTGTTTACGCTGCTGTACGAGCACAGCAGAATATTTGATAAATATGCAGACAATGAAGCGGAGTGGGCCGCCAATCGGGATAAGCTGGGCTTTAGTCTTTTCCCATATTCAGGGCATGCAGTTTATGGTGGCAATCAAATCAAGGATATTCCAGGGAATGACTTCATGCTAGTCGCGTTAAGCCAATTGACCGGCTATGACTGGAGAAGTCACTTCGATTTGGTTGGTTTACATTATAGCAGTCTGGCTGTTGAACAGGTTGCAGTTAATACTACCAAGGGTGCACTGCCAATGGGTATGTATATGCTGGATTGGGATATGCCTCCTGCAAATATGACGGCGGGATTAACATTCCTTCCCTTGTCGTTTTCGGATAATACGACAGTCTGGCGGGATGGTTCGTCACCAACTCAGTGCGCCCAATAAATCAGGCATAACGAATTAGCTATTGAAAAACATGGCGCTATAGTGCCATGTTTTTTTAACATTCAATTTCACATCGATGCATGCCGAGGGATTGTTGTGAGCGGTCTTTTCGCTGTGGTGCTACGTATATCGTGATGTTAGAGCATTATGCTTGGTAGAAAAATTCCTTGTCGTGCCTTCTGTGAGAACATTAACACGTTCGATATCACAGATATTGATGAGACAGCATGTCAGGACCTGCAGGAAACGCCTCTTTTTTGTGCATGGTGGAATGATTTTTTTAGAGTAAAAATAATGAATGAGCATAAATCCCTACCCTTTAAATCAATTTACCCCAATGATGTGTCCACCTTGATAACCCAAATCAACAGACTGAATTATGATTTTTTGGTTCTGACTTTTTTACGTTCTCTCTGTAACAAAATTGGTTTTGATTATTTTCGGCTCGCCATGTTTTCACCAACCTCGATACAGCGCCCTGATGCTCGGATCTACAATGGTTGCCCTTCTGTTTGGGTAAAAAAGTATCTGATGTGTGGGTATGTCAGAACTGACCCCGTGCTTCGAACCGGAATGCGGCAGACTACGCCAATTTTATGGGCGCAGATCCTTTCGCAGTGCCAAGATACACAGGATAAAGCCGGTTTGGCAGTGATGTTGGATGCCAGTGATGCGGGTCTTAAAGACGGTATAACAATTCCTTGGCATGGCGTAACAGGACACCTTGGGTTGTTGTCGTTCTCCACTCGTTCAACGCACTTACGTTCTGAGTGGTTGACGGTAGCCCCAATCCTGTTGTATTTGGAAAATTACATGTTTGAAGCTATCGTTCGAATCATATCATCCGAATTACCGCCCAAGCCACTCGTCAGTAAACGGGAGCTGGAAGTTTGTCATTGGGCCGCAGAAGGAAAGCAGACGGACGATATCGCAAAAATTTTGGGAGTTTCTGCACGAACAGTGACTCATCATTTTTGTCGTATTGTTGAAAAATTGGATACAACTAATAGGAATCAGGCGATGTTCAGGGTACTCAAGCACGGGTTGGTACAACTCAACATTAGCGCATCCAAGGTGAAGTTTATTGACGAGGAATGACAGGGTTACTGCCAAGGTACTGAGCGTGGAGCTCATGTTTCGTATGGTGGTTTGTTGCCGATTATGGCAGTAAAAGGCCACGGTATTGTCAATCACTCTATTTGTCATGCCTCCCTGTTGCCTCTTTCCTAGGAGGATGTATCTTCATGCGTAGGGCTCCACAGTGGTCAAGCTGAGACAGAAGATGCCTTTGTGGGAGGGGCTAGCCCTAGAGTTACGCAACATACTGGCATCTGCAGACTATTAAGGGGGTCACACGTGACCTTTTTAGCTGACTAATATCGGAATTATCTATGGTTACTTACGACTATTTATTTGATGAAAAAATAACCTTTTCGCCTCATAGGTTCACAATTTCCGCTGCACACCGCGCAATCAAGTTTAGCGAAAAGGAAACCATGGTGTTGCTGGCGTTATGTCGCGCGCATCCAGCCGTCGTCACCCGCCAAGCATTGATTAAAGATATATGGTCCGATGCTAACGGAGCAGATCGCAATTTAAATAAATGTGTGTTGCTTATTCGCCGAAAATTAGAGTCGCTGGGAGCTCCGCTTGACTCAATAGATACAGTACCAAGAGTCGGTTATCTCATGGCGTTGTCTCTGACCGCACTCCCAGTCGAAACCGATAGCTACACTCCTTCGGCATTGGAGGCAAACGACACTCAGCAGGCGACCAGGTTTTATCCGCTCAAAAAAATGCGACTTATGTCTATGTTGGTTGCCATGATATGTGCCGTATCGATTGGTATATGGTGGTATCTGCAGGCAACAACATTACTCCCTGTTGCGTCCACTAGTGGCTCGGTCGGAAAATTGTTTTATACTCAGGATATGAATGCCAAGCTCAGCCAGGAGCTTGTCAAATTATTGGATAAAAAAATCACACTAGGTCTTGAAAAAGGAGGGCGTTATTATAGTTTGATATCACCTCGTGCAATTTCAATTGTTTTAGTGACAAATAAAGGACAAAAAAATGAGGTCGTACTATACCGCCATAAAGATGACGATTTATCAATTCAATTGAGTTGTGCAGTAAAAAATGCACTTGAACATAGTATGAGAAAGTCAAATAACACACGGAAAATATTTAACAGTGCATATGAGGGGGTTGAGGTTCTTTTTTTTAATAGTTGCGTGGTTGCTGACGGCTTCGTTGTCAGTGTCCTCCAGGTTGCAAATCGTTCAACCGAGCAGGTTGTTCAGCGCTATGTTATTTCCGATCAAAAATATAACCCCGTGATATCTTTTTCTAGAGCGGCGATTATATCCATGGATAAACATGGTTCGGTGACATTTGATTATTCCAGGACAGCGGTTAACTTGAGGCTGAACGCAGGCACTGCGCATTCGGCTACAATAAACCAGATCATTTTTGACATAACACCTGCCGTGATGAGGCAAACATCGCTGAACTATGAAGATGGAGTTTACTATACAGACCTTCTTGGTGGGGCGCTCTATTACACCGAATGAAAAATCAGGTCATTTTTTATCTACCGTATGACCGACAGGCCCCTTTGTTGCCTATATTTGCGCAACAAAAAGGAGTCAATCGAAAGCAAATGGTGGCTCATCTCCATGGCCTTTAAGTCAGCATCATGGGCAAGCCGTTTCTCCCAGTGCTGACGGGTTTAAATTCAACCAGCAACTGTCACGGTTCTAGGCTATGAACGTTGGCGCTGCTGAGGTGAAAGAGATGGCTCTGCCAAACCCTCGCCCAAATAGACCAGACGAAGATGGCTACGATAGTTGCCGTTAAGGACTTTGTAGAATTGCACCATCATATAGAGCCCCCCACCTGGTGTTTAGCCATGTCCGTCTATCGGGAGAGGGGCTATGACGTTTAGGGTGCTAGCGGGTCTGGGTATTGTTGCGAAGCTGACGGTGTAATTGTCGTTTAACGCCCGGAGGGAAGGGTTGGCTGGGCGAAAAATTGCCACATCGGGCTCCGCTCCCGGTTTCGTTAGGATGGTGGCGTTACCAAAAAAGTTCACATGCAATGAGATACAAGGTAATACTTGATACGAGGCAATACTTCACGAGTGGGTGTGGTTTTGCTCCTGACAACCCAAGCCAAGGAGGGCTTATGAAACTTACGGTCAGTGTATTTTTTTTGCTGTGCCTCAGTGTGCCACCCATTGTCCAAGCCGGTGCCGGCCAGACGTATGGAACGCATGGACGCGTAACGTTCGTTGGGCGCGTGGTTGAGGGGGGCTGCCATCTCAATTCGCAAGCGACAGATGTGTTGCTGGTTTGCCCTTCCGGCACACAACATTCGACATTACCCCTACTCGCTGAACTCGCTGCTAAACGGCAAGACGTAAAAAATATCGAGTATTACTGGATTAACAGGAAAAAAAATCAAGCTGTCGTAACGATAAAATATAACTGAACAACAACCAAACAAACCAGAGTCAGGGGGGGGGCGGAACAGGACAAAGGACAATGTTGCCCCCCTAATTTCACGACAAAGAGGCCGAAACCAGTAACTGCGTGTATCGAAGTATCGCTAGCTCGTCATGAGACAAGTGATCGCCGATGATATCCGTCAGACAAATTCGATGTCCCTCTTTCGTATCACCAACGATGACTCTTTTTTGTGACACGATTTTTTTACTGTACCGCACACAGCTTGTCGCCCCTGACGCGCTATCAGCTGACAGCTTTCGGTGATGTTATTGACGTAACCGGTACCCAGCCTGTGCTGCAGTGGTTTGTGCAATGTTGGCCGCCATTCGCATCATGGACATTTTCTAAGAATATTTTTACCGCCACATATCGCGGGTCTGCCATCGAGTGTAGCTTGCGCCAGGCTCAATAATTTTTGCCCCCCCCCGAGTCGATACTCGGGGCTGCGCCCTCTTTGGATGGCTGACGATAGGACATCCTCACCTGTCAGGCTCGTTTGTTGGTACTGCGCAGGCCCGGTGTGCACAGGGGCACACTCGTTGACACAAATAAATGGGTTGTTGAGTCGCCCTTTAGCCAGTTGCAGGGATGGACTGAAAATTCCCTTTTGTATCAGTAAGGTGCAGGCAGTCTGCCGATACAGCTGATTGCAATATCCCATGGCGTCACCTCAACCCTGGCGGCGAGAGGGTCATGGTAAATTAGATACTTATTGTATTGGTGCCATTCGGCGGTAGGCGAGTACCTGGCTCATCATGCTGCGGTGCTCAGGTAGCCGTCCTTTGAGTTAGTTCTGTCACTTGGATTTAGGTAACAAGGTTGCTATTTCCTGTGGTCCAGATTTTTGTACGTACTACCAGTGGCTCACATTAACGTCGCGATGCACAAAAATAGAACAGATGCAAATCAGCATATTGGATTGAATTTTGAATTTTTCTGATTTTGATGCGCCATGCCAAGCCTCATTTGGAATGCTCTTGTTTTCATTTTTCGAACACCAATGACAGTGATTTTGATTGGAGCCCCTTAAAAGTAATTGATAAATAAGGGGTTATGTTGACACAACTCGCAATTTCAAAAAAACAAAAGCATCGCTAAACTCTAACTCTATGCATGTTCTAACCATGGGCTCAACAAACTGAGCTCTTCAATGCATATCGTCCGATTGGACCCATTTCATCCACCCTTCAATACTTTGATGACATGCCCCCTGTAACACTCAGGGGCCAGTTGAGTGATGTAACTCGTGAACATTCCCGATCGCATTCGTCTTGCTGCAGAGCCCGGAGTTATTCGGGTTTTTCGCACTGACGACAACACCGTCATTTTTTATGACCAAACCCTCTACCGCTGGCTCTCATTAGGGGGGGGCGTTCGGGGGAAAAGCAGGGCAGGTAAATGCGAGGGTCACCATTATGTGTGGGCCTCTCTGCCTGAAACGGTGTTTGTGCGCATGGCTGAGAGCGGCAAATACGGCAAATGGACCCGGACCTTCTGGGGTTATGAGTCGCGTGTAGATTGTCGGCATAATCCGGCTTACGCTTTCATTTATGCGGTTACGGAGCAAGATGCAAACCGCTCACGACCCATACCTTTGCAATAAGGTATTTTGTTTGGAGAGCCAATGGTGAGCATATCGGAGATGGTGTTGTGGACAAGACCTATCCGGGGGGGGCTACACCGAGCCGTCAGGATCATGGTAGCAGCAGTTGTACTCTGGATAGGGTTAACAACCATCACTATGGGTGACACTCAAGAGGCCACTGCACAGCGAAATTTTGCATTCCTGAGCTATGAAAAGACGCCCGGCGTGTTGCATATGACGCTGGTGTCTCCAAGCACTCATGGAAATGTTCTCTTGGCCTCTGGCCAACGTGTAACAAAACTCAGTGGTGCGGTGTTTGAAGGACTGTTTTCGTTGGTCGTACCCGTGTCCTGTGAGCAGTTGCAACAACCGAGTCAATTGATATGGCAAGCCCGTGATTTACCTCCGATAATAGCCACGATCCCAGCCCAAACATGTACGCCAGACAAACCAGTACAGCCGCCAGTCCAAATATTTTTTGAAAAAAATGTATGCTGGATTGATACGCAGGGCAATACCCTATGGCGTGCTGGGGTGGAGCTTGGCAAGCTCAACAATGCCACCGTATACCAAAATATGTACGGCCTGTACCTGCTTAATCGCTCGTCTTTTCGTGGCGAGGACATTACTCGGTTGCATGCTCGCCGTTTGGCGTGTCCAACCGACCAAATCCTCCAAGAACTCGATCCCGTGCATGTAAAGCAGCTCTTCAAAGATGCGTTGGAATTTAGCAAGCAGGGTAAGGCACAGTGACCAATGGTCTTCGAATGACTAACATAGTAGGTGGAAAAATGGCTAAAACCACGAGAAAAAAAACGTCCATTCTGGGTACTTGCTTGGTTGTTGCCTCGTTGATGTCCGTTGGCCTCACCATTTTCTATTTCGATTTCATTCGTAGCCTGCAACACAAGACTGATTATGCAGCGCAGCAAACAGTGGGCATGCTGGATCAGGTATTCCACTATGCGGTGCTGACGAATAAGGCAATGATCAACAATGTGGGTGGTCAATGCCGGTCGCTTCTCCCACGTTTACGAGAAGAGGCGGCGCTTGGCCCCTTTCTTCGAACAATAAGCCTCGCACACAAAGGCAATCTGTATTGTTCGTCTTTGTTTGGCGAGACAGCGGCAAATGATGACCCAACGTTATATGTTGACGGTACGCTGCTCTTGATGCCGGAAAATCAGGTTCGACGGCAAAGGCCATTGGTTGTAGTTCGATTGGCTCAGGGTGATAACGCAGTGTTGAGTGCTGTCGACGGATTGTACATCGAGATGGTGCTACGCATTGCTCGCGCCAACTCTGACATCCGCTTTCGCGTCGGCTCTAACGAGTTAAATGATTCGGGTACCTTTCAGCACGCGCCCTCTGCAACAAACGCATTCATTTTTTCCAGCTTGCGCTCGGAACAGCTTCCCTATTCAGTCGATGCAGAAGTGTCTTATAAAGACGCCTGGGCACAATTTCAGCACGAATACATGATGCTCGGATGGTGTTTGCTCGGCCTGTCCTTTTTCGCCGGCATTTTTTACTATCGAACAAAAAATAGACCTGTATCACAACAAGAAGACCTTGCTCGTGGTTTAAGAAATCATGAATTTATTCCGTTTTTTCAGCCGCAGGTTGATGGGGTAACGAAGCGAGTTATTGGGGCTGAGGTGTTAATGCGCTGGCAACACCCTTGGGAGGGGCTTGTTCGCCCAGATTTGTTTATCCCTCAGGCTGAAGAAAGTGGTCTGATTATAGAGATGACAAGTGCTCTTTTTGCTGATGTCGCAAAATATTTTCATTCCTCACACGCCCTTTTCGGCCCAGGATTTCATATCAGCCTGAACATAACTGCCGGGCACCTTGAAAATGATATCTTATTAGCGGACTGCCAAGCTCTGAACTCGCTTTGCAAGTTGCATCAATGGAAATTGGTCCTGGAGTTGACAGAACGAAGCGTATTGAACAACTCCCCTGACGTAGCCAACAGACTGAAGACACTAGCAGCAATGGGGGTCAAATTTGCATTAGATGATTTTGGTACTGGTCATTCCAGCCTGACAACGTTGCAAGATTTTAACTTTCAAATCATCAAAATTGACCAATCGTTTGTAAGTCGCATAGGTGATGAGCCGGGCTCTCAACATATTGTGGATAGTGTGATTGCTTTGGCTAAAAAAATGGATATGACGCTGGTTGCTGAAGGGGTAGAAACTGGCGAACAAGCGCAGTATTTGGCTGACAGCGGTGTTGAACTGTTGCAGGGCTATCTCTTCGGTGCGCCCGCGTCCCCTCAGGCGTTTCTGAGTTTTATCGAAAGGCAGCATTTGGTTTAGCTGTTGAGAAATTGAAACGTCAATTACTGAAGGGCTTGTCCTGCTGGATGAGCAAATTACATTGGGGGCTGCGATGATGCGCGGCCCCTAATTTTTTCCGAAAGGGTAATGCAGGTGCTACATCTGTCCTTTTTTGGGGCGTTCAGACTGATTTGTCCCGAGCTGTTTGGGCACTCTGTCGCCGACAAGTACACCGACTATTCCACTCAGCCCTGCATGTCATTCTGCCGCCGGGGAGCTATTGTCAAATCTGGTGTATGGCGTCGGTCAGGCGGCACTCCTGTCTGACTCCTCCAGCACCTTTACTCCGTCCTTGAATTTCACGTTGTTCGCTACCAACGTCAGCAGCGCAAATCCCTTGAGTCGCTTCCACTTCTTCTGTGCCACTTCAAGCAGCTTGTAAACCATCGCCAGCGTGGTCTCCCGAGAGCCGCAGTTCCGCGCTCTTTTGCTTCGTAGCCTGACCGTCGAAAACGTCGACTCTATCGGGTTCGTCGTCCGGATATGCACCCAGTGCTCCGCCGGAAAATCATAGTACGCCAGCAGCTCCTCCCGGTCTTTCGTCAGCTTCTCCACCGCCTTCGGGTACTTCGCTTCAAACCGCACCAAGATCCGTTCAAACGCCGTGTGCGCTTCATCCCTTGTCTCAGCCATCCAGATTTCATGCAGCGCATCCTTGACCTTGGGATGCACTGATTTGGGCAAGGCTGCCAGCACGTTCGCGGTCTTGTGCACCCAGCACCGTTGATGGACCGTGTCCGGGTAGCACTTGGCCAGTGCTCGCCAAAAACCCAGGGCGCCATCACCGACGGCAAGCTTGGGGCCCTTGTCCAGCCCTCTGGCGCGCAGCCCCATCAAGAGCTCTGTCCAGCTGGACTCAGACTCCCTCAGGCCATCCTCGACCGCCACCAGTTCCTTATGGCCATGCTCTGTCACGCCGATGATCACCAGCAAGCAACGCCGGTCACCCATACGCACGTTGCTGTATATCCCGTCAGCCCAACAGTACACATACCGCTTCTGGCTCAGGTCCCGCTGGCTCCACTCCCGATGCTCATCACTCCAGTGCTGTTTCAGGCGACTGATGGTATTGGCCGACAACCCCTTGGCCTTGTCACCGAGCAACGCGCCCAGCGCCTCCTGATAGTCCCCAGTGGAAATCCCCCGCAGGTACAGCCAGGGCAGCAGTTCTTCGATGTTGCTGGAACGCTTGAGATAGGGCGGTAGCAGCGAGCTGTTGAAACAGATCCCTGAGCCACTTCTGTCGCGCACCTTGGGCACTTTAATCTTGACATCGCCGATCCCGGTCTGGATGGTGCATTCAGGCAAAAAGCCGTTGCGCACCACAGCTTGGCGGCCATCGGGGAGCTTGCGCTGAGCGTGGTGCTCGAGCAGGGCTTTGAGCTCTGCTTCCACTGCTTGGGCAATCAGGTCTCTGGCGCCTGCGCGCAGCAGGTCCGTGAGCGGATCTGTTGATTCGGTCTCTGGTGGTGGCAGGACTCTGAGGGTAGAATTGGTCATGGCGTATCACCTCTGTTGATTGAGATTCTTCGCGGGAATCAATCAGCAGGATACGCCACCTTCTCTATCTCCCCCATACACCAGAAATCACCATAACTCGCCGCTGGGCTACAAACTTTGTTCAAGATGGGCCACTCGCAATGCGAGATGGAAGGATAAGTGCGGCAGCGTGCTCTGTCCCACTACCTGAATGTGCATTTATTTGTCAACGCCGATCGAAAACTGATCCAGTGGGTCATTTTTACATCGGCGGTGACATTTATTGCCCAGCGCGAGCCCTGGCGCAACCCTTCCGGGCTTTCTAGCGTGGCGAAGTCAGCGCACCTCCGGCGCCGATGACACCTAGCCCTTTCCTTACACCTCTTTTCCTCTGCTTCCTCGGACCTCGACTTATCAACAATGTAACGTCGCCGCCTAAACTTGCCTGGCCGGTTTATTGGTGGGAATCCATTCGCTGCCACCTTGACTGAATCGCCCTCTTTTTCCTTGCCATCCACATCACCCTGTCAATGCGTCGTTCAAGCTTGCCTTCGACAAATGAGCCCTTTCGCAGACAAAACGTTTCTTCGTGGGGATGGACTGACTGCTTGACGGGGCATTTTTTCCAGCTACTGGGGGGCTGGAGCATGTCACAGCGAAAAGTTAACAGGGGCCAAGCAATTGCAATTTGTTGTTCTGGCTCCTTACGAGGCTCGGTTAGATGGTTGAATGGATGGGGCAGGTTAACCCCTTACTTATAGCGTCGAGCGACCCCACGGCGATATGAGTTAGTCAATTGATTATAAAGGGATTATCTTCTCCTCTTTTTGCCTTTTTACAAATTTTGCCTCGACGTTGATTATGCATCTCGAAATGACGCAGTGTCGGCTTGCTTCACTTTTGCTAGCCCCACTACCCAAATTGAGCGTCTATTTGTCGAGGTAGCAGGCGAGCGTCACCTTGCAAATTGGCTGTCATGTGTTGGGCTAGCAGCGACGTTGCATTTTCATCGTGCAATGCCACGAGTGAAGGCTGGGCTTACGTAGCTGCGTTGTTTTGAACATTGGATAGCTGGCTGTGGTAGTGGGGAAAAACTCCGTAGTTACTTACCAGAGCATTACCAGAGCAAACCAGACGTCCAGACGTAGTGCAGGTCGGGGAGTAAACGTCCTGTCGATAAATGCACATTCACACTTGTTATTATTTATTGGATTCAATTGGTCTTTATCATGAAAAAATCTTTCGCAATGTCCGTGTTGGCCGCCGCTGTTCTGATGACCAGCGCCACCTCTGCTTTTGCTGCTGGCGATACCGGTATCGTTAACTTCAAGGGGTCTGTGATTGATACTCCTTGCTACCTCGCAACTGCTAGCGAAGAGCAAACTGTTGACCTGGGTGTGGTATCTACCGGTCAGCTTGATGCTGAAGGTGAAGGTACTGCCAAGCCGTTCAATGTCCAGCTGCTGGGTTGCAACACTGCAACTCTGAAAACTGTAGCGTTTGAATTCCATGGTCAGTCTGGTGACGCTACTGACACCGCCTTGCTAACCGGTGGTGAAGCGAAAGGTATCGCTGTAGCCATGATGAAAGACGGCGCTCCTATCAAGCTGGGTGAAGCCATCGCTGATATCGATTTGCAAGACGGCACCAACGACATCGGCTTCGAAGCCAAAGTTGTTAAGGGTGTAGATGATGTGGTTCCGGGTGACTATACCGCCACTACTGACTTCAAGCTGACTTACAACTAATAAATCATTGGTTATTTGTGAGGCAGTAATAGTAAGCCGGCAAATTGCCGGCTTTTCTAAAATGCAGTCAAAGTGGTGAGTGTTAAAAAATGAAATTAAGTTACCTTTATCGCACCGTCGTTATTGCGTGCGCGTTGTTGCGTGGATATCCTGCGATGGCGGTCGAATTTAACTATGATTTGCTAAGTGTTGAAGATCGCGATGTGGCCAATCTTGCTAATTTTGCAGAACCTGGTCACCTTGTGCCTGGCAAGTATATGATGAAGGTAAAACTTAATAACATTGAAATAAATGAGCAGTATGTAACGATTAAGGATGGTTCACAGGCTTGTGTTTCACCCGAGTTGATTGAAAAGTTTGCTTTTAAAAAAGACGTTATCAAGTCACTGGCTTGGCAACAAGATGGCTGCTTGGATTTTGACAGTGTGCCCGGGGTTGTGGTTAAAATTGACTCGGCATCCTTAATGTTAAGTATTTCTCTGCCCCAGGCTTATCTGGAATACCAAAGTGAAAGTTGGGACCCACCCTCTCGTTGGGATGATGGTATTAATGGGGTGCTGCTGGATTACAATCTACAAGCGCAACACACGATTATTCATGGCAGTGATGATACGTCGACCAATTACAGTGGGTACGGCGTTATTGGGGCCAATATTTCCTCATGGCGTCTGCGCGCTGACTGGAATGCCTCGCGCAATGATTATTCTTATGGCGACGCTAAATCTAGCTCGCATGATATGTCCATCAACAGGGTCTATGCCTATAAAGCGCTGCGTGACTTATCCGCTAATTTGACGGTTGGTGAGACATCGCTTGGTTCTCAGGTCATTGATGGCTTTTCGTTCACTGGCATGAAAGTTGAGTCCAATGACAACATGCTGCCACCGGCCCTTCGTGGTTACTCACCTGAAGTTGTTGGTGTGGCAAGAACCAACGCTCGGGTAGAAATCAGGCAGGATGGTCGAGTCTTGTATTCCACCCAGGTGGCTCAAGGTCCGTTCCGTATCCAGGATATCCCGAACTCTGTTTCGGGCACTCTGGATGTGCGCGTTGAGGAGCAAGACGGCACTGTACAGACATTTCAGGTGGCCACCGCCAACATCCCTTATCTGACCCGACCGGGTGCTGTTCGCTATAATGTTGCGGTGGGTCGGCCATCGGGGACAAAACACAGCGTTGATGGACCCAGTTTCGCCAGTGGTGAATTTTCGTGGGGTGTAAACAACGGTTGGTCTCTGTTGGGGGGGGCTATTGCCAGTAACGATTATGCAGCTCTGGCGCTGGGTTTTGGTCGAGATTTGCTTGATTTCGGTGCGATATCATTTGATACCACCACGTCCAGGGCTGTCCTTCCTGATGGGGATACTAAGATAGGTAATTCCTATCGCACCAACTATTCCAAGCGCTTTGACGAACTCGATAGCCAGGTATCGTTTGCGGGTTACCGATTTTCAGACCGAAACTACATGAACATGAATGATTTTATTCATGCAACGGACGACTCCTCGCTCGACAGCACAGAACAAGCTGGTTATCACAAAAGTAAGGGGATGTACAATATAACGTTGAGCAAACAGTTCCGGGACCTGCAAGTCGGCGCTTATCTGAGCTTTACTCACCAGACATACTGGGATTCCGATGAATCACAGTCTCGATATAATTTTTCATTATCTCGTAGCTTTAGTGCTTTTGGCGTTGATGGTTTGAATCTGTCTGCGAACGTTTTTCGGACTAGCCAAGATGGCACCAATGATGACGGCATGTACTTATCGCTGTCCGTACCACTCGGAAGTGGTCGTGGTAACGTGAGTTACAGCAATAGCTTTGGTAATGGCTCTCCCAGCCATAACGTGTCCTATTCGAATTATTCAGACTCGGACAGCTACTCGTTGACCGCGGGCACAAACAGCTCAGGGGAGAGCATCAGTGGCTACTACACTCACAACGGTGAATATGCGTCAACCTCGGTAAACGCCAGTCATCAATCTTCTACCTCAGCTGTTGGTATGAGTGTCAGCGGGGGCTTCACGGCCACTGCCGAGGGGGCTGGATTCCACAAAACCAGCTCCATGGGGAACGCGCGAATTTTGGTTGATACGGATGGTGTGGCTGATGTGCCGGTTCGTGGTTATGGCCCTGCGACCCGCAGTAACATGTTGGGGTCTGCGGTCATGACTGATGTGGGCACGTACCAACGCTCTCAGATAAGCGTGGATGTGACCACGCTGGATGACGACGTAGATGTTGCGAATAACACCATGCAGACGAGTACGCTGACCGAGGGGGCCATTGGCTACAAGCACTTTGACATACTGTCCGGTATCAAGCGTATGGCAACCGTTCAATTGCAGGATGGTTCCTTCCCGCCATTTGGCTCTAATGTTATCAGTGCCAAGCAGGTCAATCAGGGGATTGTCGGCGAAAACGGACTGACCTATATAGCTGGTATCAAGGCGGGTGAGCAAATGACTGTCCGTTGGAGTAACCAGGACAGCTGCGTGGCGACCTTCCCTGAAACACTACCAGCAGATGACGAAATGTTGACAGTGCGCTGCCAGTAATGATGACGGCACTTACATTAAAAGATGTGTTGAAAAACCATAAAGCATTTAAAGGTGATGTTATGAAATGTAATTTTATGCTCAATAGTCTTGTACTGGCAGTCAGTTTAATGACGAGCGTAACGAGTCACGCTGCAGTCTCCCTTGACCGTACACGGGTCATCTTTGATGGCGGGAAAAAGTCGATGACGGTGACGGTACACAACTACCACAAGACTCTGCCATTTTTAGCGCAAAGCTGGATTGAGGATGCCAAAGGCGCCAAGGTTACCGACCCATTGGTGGTGGTTCCCCCTATCCAGCGCATTGAGGCATCCCAGGACAGTGCATTGAAAATTCAATCTCTGCCTTCCGTTTCCAAGCTCCCCCAAGACCGGGAAACGCTGTTTTGGTTCAACGTACGTGAAATTCCACCACGCAGTGAAAGCGCCAACGTGCTGCAGTTGGCCGCACAGACAAAAATCAAAATGTTCTATCGCCCAGCAGCCCTTCAGCTGGATGCAAAAGGTAACGACTCGAAATTTCAACGTAAGGTGGAGCTGAGAAAGTCACCCGATAATAAGTTTGCGCTGAAAAACACATCGGCTTATTACGTTACGGTTGTAGCGGGTACCGATGGTGCAAAGGGAGCGTCGCTGGATGGCTTTGATGTCGTCATGCTTGCTCCGTTCGAAGATGTGACTTTGCCTGTGAAAGCATCAAGCAAAAAACCGGTGTTCACCTACGTCGATGATTACGGCGCGCAACGTGAATTGGCGTATGCGTGTGACGGTGGTGTTCAGTGCACTCTGCAGGATAAGTAACATGTCTATCAAAAGCGGTTGTGACACGATGACCAGAACGCAATCGATGCTGAAATTGACCGCCAAAACGCTTATTGGCGGCTGTATCGCCTCGCTGTTGGTCGTATCGCATCAAGTTGCCGCATACAGCGATACCTTCAAAATCAACATCACGCACACAATCGTCGAGGTCCCCTGTTTCGTGGTACCTGCAGATGAAAACTTGAGCGTTGATTTTGGGACTATTGAGCGGAATACCCTAATGACCGACGGTCACACTAACTCGGTTGGGTTCAAATTCAATGTCGACTGCTCTGGTTCGGCGGCAAATAATGTATCAGTAAAATTGACTGGCATCGCCGATAGCAATGACCCTGAGCTATTGGCGTTGTCTGCCGGCAGTGACGCCAAAGGCATTGCCATTGCGCTGGAGGGGCCAGATGGAAAGGCGATGCCTTTGAATGAATTTTTGGCGCCCAAAGCTATTGATGACGTTGATATGGAGTTTTCATTTTCGGCATATGTTAAACGCGTAAATAACAGTGCCGTTAATGTCGGTCCCTTTACGGCGATGGCCAGCCTTGTGATGAAATTTGACTGATTAGGCGATGGCGTGTCTTGATGCGGCCTGGGTTGACGCCTGGCATCGCGCGTTCGTTTGGTTGTGCACCTCCAGGCGCAACCACCCAGCGAACTCGGATATTTGGCATTTGCGATTTCATTGGGCGAAAAATGAGCGAGCGTTGCTTCTCCAGTGCGCAACAGGCCAATACCGATTAAGTCCGATGCAGGTTATTGCTGGCCACGCCATGTGGTCCGCACAAGATGCACTGGTGTTGAAGTGGGTGGCCTTGTTGGTGTCAGGTCTGTTGCCCGACCATCATCGCTGTGAGCACGGAAAAGGCCGCGGTATTTTTTATTCCCGCCGCCGGCTGTCTCAGGCGTTGGTCGAACACGATTACGCATTTGCCTTGCGTACTGACATACGAGGGTACTACCAACATATTAAACGTGACCAGGTAATGAGCATCGTGTCCGCTCATGTCCCGTCACCCGTGTTGCGAAGTCTGATAGCGCAATACCTGCATTATAGTGTTGAAGACGGGGGCGAGTTTCACACGCCTGAAATGGGTATCGGCCGCGGCTGCGCGCTGAGCCCTCTGATTGGCAGTGCCTTGCTTTACCATGTTGATGAACATTTTTGCCGTGTGGACGACATCTACTACGCTCGTTACATGGATGATTTTATTATTTTAACGCGAACACGCTGGCGGTTACGTCAGCTCGTCCGCGAGCTCAACGTGTTTTTATCCAAGGGGGGATTTAGTCAACACCCCGACAAGACCTGGATAGGACGTTTGTCTCGTGGATTTGACTGGTTGGGGGGATGGTGGACGCAGCAAGGGCTCGTCGGCGTGTCCCCCCGTTCTCTAGAACTACATCGCGTTCGATGCCTGCGGCTTTATGAGCAAGGGTTGAGGTTGGGTTTGTCCGCATCGGAAAACGCAACTCGCCTGCAGCAGTATCGGACGCGGTGGAATAAAATAATGGGATGAACCCAATGAACCCTGTAACAACCCATGCAACAAACCCCACACTGGGGGGAGTAGTTGCACTCGCCGCCACCCTCCTGTGCATGCCGGCGGCCGCCGCCGGAACCCAAACGTTCCCAGTCTTCACGAACAGTGAGTGGACCGCCTCGACGACCCGCGACTGGACCGGGAGCGGGTCGGGCATCTGGATGACCGTGGTGCAACCGGTAGCCGGCAGCGGCACTGAAGCGACCATTGTCGCGACATTCCCTACTGGGACTAACTCCGGGCGCACCAACATGATCAACCAGACCATCTGGTCCTCCACGTACACCACTGAAACCACCAGCAAACTAGTAAAAACCGTCATCGATCGACACGCCTCTGACGCCGGCTATCTGCATACCTGCGACAACGCGTCCACCGGCAGCCCGTGCGGCCAAGTGTACGCGAACTTTCCTGTCAACCTCGGTCCCATTACCGACGGCTCTGAATCCAACTCGACCGAGGCTGTACGCTTGTACGAAAGGTGGCAAGAAGGGCAATGGGTACATTCCGCCACCCCATTGGCGTACAAGGTGTATACGGCTATCCCTCCCGCCCTCATAACCGGAGAACGGTGTATAGGCTTCGGTGACGCGGCGACTACCAACGCTTCAGTAGACACGCCACCCTTCACGCTTAGAGTGACGGAGCAAGGGACGGGGCCGCTCTCATCCCTCGTGACAAACTCGCACGGGAAAATCCAGTGCTTCGGTCCCCGCACCATACCCACAACGGTAGTCAATAGCTGCGCCTTCCGATCCTCAGTTTACACTACAAACACCAAACAAAACTATAACCGGAAACCGTCCGCCGTGACGACCACGAGCAACGTGATACTCGCCCTGGAATGCTCTGCATCAACCACCGTAAAAATCACGTCGTCCGCTGGCGGAAACGTCGTGGCGACTGCGACAGGAACCACACCCCTTGACGATATAACAGCCACCGCCTTTATCGACACTACACCCATCGATGAGACCCCGATCACACTCGACGCCGGTACCATGCGTGAGCTGCCCGTCGAACTCAAGGTCGCCAGCAACGCCGCGCACTCTGTAGGGAGAGTCGCGCTTACGGCGGCCGTGCTGACCATAACCGTCCAGTAACGGACCAAAGCGCGGGCGGGTCTACCCACCGTCCGCCCTTCGTGGCCGCACCTATGGCCAAGAACGCCACCGTAGCACGAAATCGCCCCGCCACAGGATGCTACCACGCAGCTGCTATCACGTGAGCAAGCACGCACCGCGACGCGATTGAACCTGTGTGGACGATTCGGGCACATTCGGGTGGCTCCGGCTAGTCGCGCCTAAACAATAATCGCCTGCACTAGGCCTGCGTCCTCAACCAGTAATCTACTGCCCTACTCGTCGACAGACCCCGCTGCGCAAACTTGCACCTCGCAAAAAACTCCGGTTGTCTGCGCGGGTGGAAGGTCGCAAAACACGGCGGCCCGAACAATTATAAGAGAAGAACGTTCACGCCCCAGAAACACATCTCTATACCATTGGCCGGCAGGCGTCAAACCACTCTGCCCGCAACGGGGGGATTACCTTGCCCGACTGCTGGGTTACCGACTTATGAGGTGTCCTGACAAGATCGGACAGTCCCGGATCAAGCAGCCTGAGTAGCTTTCCTATAACCATACCTAACTCCGCGGGGCTAACACTGACACGTCGCGAATGCCGACGTTGGCGGTTGTATAAAAATCTCCATGTATTCCTGAATCGCTGGCTTAGCTTCCGGACTCGTCTTGAATCTAAGGTGATGAACCAGACCACTGCAACAGAAGACCCCCAGAAGCAACTACCGGAGAATGTCGAAGCGGGACCCCCCCGTGACTCGGAGGCCTGCTCGCCAAACTGGACCTAGAGAGCCCGGATGGCCTTGGCCCGTACTAGCTTACCCGGTCTGTGTGATGGATGTTCACACAAGCGACCCCTGCTGCACAGCCCGAAACCGCGCCTGGCTGACCAACCGGTGGTCACCTCTCTCCCATCGCATAGCCCACAACTTCACAGGTAAACACATTCTTGAGGCCAGCAAGCAAAAGCCTGTCTTCGTCGGCGGCGATATAAGGTGATATCGCCGACCCAGACTGCGTTGGGCTTCGTCGGCGCAAAGGCGTGACCTGGGGGATTCTCCGCCACCGGCAGGGAATGAGAAGAATGGGTTGTCGCCTTGCACTTGCGCTTTAGTTTGCAAGACAACCCCATTTCGCGGTGCAATCTCCCAATCCGGTCCCGCCCGGCGTAAAATCCTTCGTCGGCCAACGCAGCTTGTAAACGCGCTGCGCCATAGGTCTGGCGCGTCTTGCTGTGGGCAGCCCTAATGGCGACGTTGAGTCGTGATCTTCTCGTTGGCGCTGTGACGGTGGACGCTGGCGCCAGTGGTAGAAGCCCGCACGAGAGACCTCCAGCACACGCCCAGATAACGAAAATGGGATAGAGGTCCTGCTGCTTGGCTATCCACGCGTACTTGGCAGTGACTCCTGAGCCAAGTTCGCGGCGGCCTTTTTATGATGTCGCGGTCCATGTTGGCTTGTGCGAGAGCTTCGCCTAGGCGCCTGTAAATCCAATTGTGTAACCGCCCACGAATAAGTAACTATACAAAAAGGATACCTTCGCGGGTAAGCAATGGACCAATACAAAACTCATCGCACTCGCCGCTGAGTTGGCAAAAGACATTCATCCTTAAAAAGATCTCGGCACCCTCACCCAACAGCTGATCAAGCTCACCGTCGAGACCGCGCTTAATGCAGAGATGGACGAGCATCCGGGCTACCAGAAACACGCCCCACAAGGCCGCGGGACCGGCAACAGTCGTAATAGCTATTCCACCCTGCGCCTAAAAGGGCAGCACGGGGAGGTCACCATCCAGGCCCCTCGTGACCGTAACTCGTCCTTCGAGCCTCAGTTTGTCCGCAAGGGCCAGTCCCGTCTGACCCAGATGGACGACCAGAGCCTCGCCCTCTACGCCAAGGGCTTGAGCACCCGGGATATCGTTGACGCGTTCTAAGAGATGTATGACGCCGACATCTCGGCGGGGCTGGTATCGAAGGTGACTGAACGCGTCATCGAGCAGCTCCACGAATGGCAAAACCGGCCGCTGGATCCGCACTACCATCGTCTATCTGGACTGCATTGTGCTGAAGATCCGCGAGAACCAGCGGGTGATTAACAAGTCGCTCTATCTGGCACTGGGCATCAATATGGAGTGTCACAAGGAGCTGTTGGGCCTGTGGCTGGCCGAGACCGAAGGGGCAAAGATCTGGCTGTCGGTCCTGACCGAGCTGAAGACCCGTGGCCTGGAAGACATCCTGATTGCGTGTGTGGATGGTCTCAAGGGCTTCCCTGATGCGATTGCTGTGGAGTATCCGCAGACCAAGATTCAACTGAGTATCGTCCACATGGTGCGCAACTCACTGCGCTATGTCTCCTGGGGGACTACAAGGCGGTGACGGCGGAGCTGAAGCAGATCTACCAGTCTGCGACGGAACGTGAGGCTCAGCAGGCGCTGGCGGCCTTCGGCGAGCGCTGGGATAGCCAGTACCCGCAGATAACGCGCTCCTGGCAGAGTAACTGGGCCAATCTGATCACGCTGTTCGATTATCCCCCCGCCATCCGGAAGGTGATTTACACCACCAATGCGATCGAGTCACTGAACAGCGTGCTGCGTAAAGCGACCAAGCAAAGGAAGCTCTTCCCGACCGACGACTCGGCGCTAAAAGTGGCGTTTCTCGCGATACAGCAGGCCTCCAAGAAATGGACCATGCCGATACAGAATTGGAAGCTTGCCCTAAATCGTTTTATTATCGAATTCGGTGATCGCCTGAACGGTCACCTGTAATGGAGTGGGCAGTTACACAGAATTAGCTTGTGCGAGAGCTTTGCGTAGCTGGGCCACCATCCTCCAGCTAGGCGACAGAACGCGCTCCGGGAATGACCGAGGTATCCTTTCCTCCTTTGGCTGCGACCACCCAGTTGCTCAGTGTGCCTTTGGCAATCCCAACCCTTCTGGCGGGTTCAGCTTGGCTAAGGCCTTGCTCCAACCCCAGTCGAACCGCCTCTGCCCGAAACTCTGGTGAATAGTGTTCTCTCGATTTCATTCAATACCCCCGATTGTCTCATCGTAACAATCGGGACTGTCTGTGAAAATCAGGATACCTCAGACTCTTGATCTCGTTGTAGGTCAGACACCTTTTTTCCAACATGCGGACGGCTAACACAACCCGTGGGCCACAAAAAAGCGTTGCAGAATGCGCAGCGACTGGCTTACCAGCTCTCGAGTGTTTGGGTTGTCGAATTCATCGGTGAGAAACTTGCTGAACGGGTAATGGATCGTTTCATCGTCGTGCAGAAGAAGGTTGTTACTCTTGGCACTAAATTGACGCATATAAATAACGAGTTTTATCTAATGTGAAACCTGATTATAACGTCAACAAAAAAAGACAAGCGCTTTCTGCATATTCTGGCCGATCATGAACACCGATTCCGGTTTAACGTGAACACCATTTCCGGACCAACGTGAACGCTCATTCCGGCTCAACCTGAACACTTTGCCCCTCCTTTCCGGAAACAGTGCTCAACATCCCGGAATTACCGTTCACACTCACCGGAATCATCCTTAACGCATTGATTTAATAACCTTTGATACGCTCTCCCTTTTGCCAGGGAAGAGCCTATGTCTGCCAAGAGGATTGCAATGCGTAAAATTCGTGAAGTGCTGCGACTGCGGCTGGAGGCTCAGCTCTCTTTTCGCCAGATCAGTATCTGTACCAAGATCAGTGTCGGCTTCATCCAGAAACTCCTCAAAAGTGCCCAGACGCTCGGCCTGACCTGGCCCTTACCTACCGAGCTTGATGATGGCCGACTGGCTGCCCTGCTCTATCCGCAGGCCGATACCACCATCTCGGCCCGCCATGTTGTACCGGATTGGGCCCTCTGTCCATCAGGAGCTCAAGCGTAAGGGGGTCTCCAAGCAACAGCTCTGGGAGGAGTACACCCAGCGCTATCCCAACAGCTGTTACAGCTACTCCCAGTTCTGCGACCGTTACAAGTCCTGGTGTCAGTTGCAAAAGCGCTCCATGCGCCAGATCCATAAGGCGGGGGAAAAGCTCTTTATCGACTACTGCGGGCCCACGGTGTCCATCGTCTCGCCGACTACGGGTGAGGTCCGTCAGGCCCAGATCTTTGTCGCCGTGCTTGGTGCGTCCAACTACACCTTTGCCGAGGCCACTTGGTCCCAGTCACTGCCGGACTGGCTGCAAAGCCATGTCCGTGCCTTTGAGTTTTTCGGTGGTACACCGGCACTACTGATCCCCGACAACCTCAAGAGCGGTGTCAGCAAGGCTTGCCGATACGATCCCGAGCTCAACCCCAGCTACCAGCAGTTGGCCGAGCATTATCAGGTGGCGGTGATGCCAGCGCGCCCTTACAAGCCCAAGGACAAAGCCAAGGCTGAGGTGGGTGTGCAGATCGTCGAGCGCTGGATCCTGGCCCGTCTACGCCATCAGACCTTCTTCTCGCTTGCCGAGCTCAACCAGTGCATCCGGGCTTTGTTAAATGAGCTCAACGAGCGCCCGTTCAAGCAACTGCCCGGTAACCGACGTGAAGCGTTTGAGCAGTTGGACCGCCCGGCACTGGGACCACTGCCGGTGCATCCCTATCGCTATGTCGCCATCAAAACGGTCAAGGTCAACATCGACTATCACGTCAGCTATGAGCAGCACCGCTACTCAGTGCCACACCAGTATGTGGGCCAGCAACTGGAGCTCCATGCTGGCGACACTTTGCTTCAGGTCTATCACCAGCAACAGCTGGTCGCGAGCCATCCGCGTAAAACCATCCCGGGGATGAGCACGATCCCGGAACACATGCCGGAACGCCACAGCAAGCAGCAACGCTGGACGCTAGGCCGTCTCAAGCAGTGGGCTGCTGATATCGGACCGGGCACCTTGTGCTGGGTTAGCGAACGGCTGGAAGAGAAAGCCCATGCCGAGCAGGCATACCGACTCTGCCTGGGGCTACTTAGTCTTAGCCGGGAGTATCCGCCATCACGGGTCGAGGCCTGCTGCCAGCTGGCTAATCGGGAAGGACTAGTGCGACTCAAACAGCTCAAGTCGGTGCTGACCAGTGGCCGCGACCAACTGCCCGCAAGCCCGCTGAGCTACCCAGAGTTACCGCAAGAGCACGAGAACATCCGTGGCCCCCAGAGCTTCCACTAAAGAGGATACGCCCCATGACCCAACAAACCCTGACCCGCCTGAGAAACCTGAAGCTGACCGGCATGGCGGATGCCGTGCAACAACAACTTGAACAGGCGAGTACCTACGAAGGGCAGCCCTTCATCGAGCGTCTAAGCCTGCTGGTCGAACACGAACAACTGAGCCGGGAGCAGCGTAAACAAGCTCGGCTGGTCAAGCAGGCAAGGCTCAAACTCCAGGCCACGGTGCAGGAGCTGGACTACCAGTCAGCACGCAACCTGGAGCGGTCACAGGTAGCAAATCTGGCCCAAGGAGAGTGGCTGCGCCGGGGCCAGAACCTGCTCATTACCGGCCCCTGTGGCTGTGGAAAAACCTACCTGGCTTGTGCGCTGGGCTACCAAGCCTGCCAGCAAGGGCATAGCACTCGTTACTACCGGCTGCCACGTCTGCTGCTTGAACTGAGCCAGGCCAAGGTAGATGGCAGTTACGCCAGACTGCTGGGTCAACTGGCAAGGATAGAGCTGCTGATCCTCGATGACTGGGGACTGGAAGCGGTGAATGCCGAGCAGCGCAACGCACTGCTGGAGATCATGGATGATCGGTATGGGAAATACTCGACGGTCGTGGTCAGTCAGCTGCCAACGGAAGAGTGGTACGCGAGCTTGGGGGACAACACCCTGGCAGATGCGATCCTGGACCGGCTGATGCACAACGCTCACCGGCTGTCACTGAAGGGAGAATCGATGAGAAAGAGGAGAAGTGAGTTGACCCAATCTGAACAGTCGAGTTAGAAACGGGATGACGTGAGCGCGTTAAGGATCAGGGTGTTCACGTTGGCCGGAATGGCTGTTCAACTTCGCCGGAATACGCACTTTCACGCTTGTCTTTTTAGAGGGCTTCTACAACTAGGGTTGCTGCATTTTTTTGACGCTAGCCCTCGAATTTCACCCTCCACTCTGCGATGGGGAAAGAGTATCGGCACTCACCATTAAGCATGCCCAAATTGTCCACGACTGGTATCAGGAGAAGACAGTTTCTGCCCGGCTCCTGGATGGTGATGATCTATCAGTAGATATTGTGCGATTTGCAGACGTGCCTGCATTTGTAATTTTGAAAGCGCTGGCTCTGGATCAGCGTCAGGAGAGGAAGGATGCCGCTGACCTAATCCACGTGATCAGATACTCAGGCTCGATAGAGGAAGTCGCCGCCCTATTCGTTCAGCGCATTCGTTCAAAACAGCACCCAGAGGCCTTGAAAGATGGGTTCGCGGCGCTCGCTAGGCGTTTTGGGGATGACGAGCATGGTGAAGGCTATGAGAAGGTAGGGGCTGTTGCCTACGCTCACTTCTATGGTGAAGATGACGAAGACGAAGACGAAGATGAGCTTGTTGGTCGTCAGCGTTTTGCTGCAGGGTTAGTCCAGAACTTACTGACCGAGATTGAGAGGCAGCTGGCAATCTAACAAAAACAGAATTGCTCCATACCAAACTTGGTTTTGTGGCGGATCCATCTACTCAGTGGTCGCTGACCACAATGTAATGTTTAACAGGGAATGTTATGAGATATTTGACAAAAAACATTACATTTTATGTGTCCAATTGGATATTGAAGCACTCAAACCCCTTTGCATGCAGCCCGTTATTGTCACACAACTCACCCAGTCGTGAAGTATCAGGTAAATCTAACCGTTTTAATCGGCAACAGATTGCCAGAAGGCCCTGTTCATTCAGGGCCTTTTTTTTCCCCGTTATTGACGCAGGCTCGCCATGCAGTACTGTTCCTGTGCAAACTTGTCGGGTATTTTCCCCGCATGACATGCCTTGGGCTTATGATCAGGGCGACCTGTTTGCCAGAGAGAACACATGGGGTTTTTGTATCGCATTCTACTGCTCGCTGTTTGCCTGACCGCCACCATGGCAGCGCCCTTGCTCGCGGCAGCCGAGCCGCTGCGGGTGGGCGTCAGCTTCGCCATCCCCCCTTATGTGATAGAGGACGAGGGCCGCGGGATCGAGCTCGACCTGCTGCGAGAGGCCTTTCGCAACAGCGGCTATGAGCCCAGTTTTGAATATTTGCCGCTGGAACGTACCTTCCGGATGCTGGAATCCGGCAAGCTGGATGCCATTATCAACGTCAAACCCGGCATGTTGAGCAATGTCTTTCTGTCACAGCCGGTGATCGCCTTCCACAACCGGGTATTCACCCTCAGCAAGACCCATATCAGCACCCTGGATGACATGAAAATGCTGCGAGTCAGCGCCTTCCAGCGGGCACGTCAGGTGCTGGGAGGTGCCTTCGCCAGCATGGCCGATCAGAATCCCCGTTATGAGGAGGTTGCCAAGCAGCAGGGGCAGGTGCACAGACTGATGCTGGGACGAGTGGATGCAGTGGTCCTGGAACAGCGGGTGTTTTACTACTATCTGGCGCAACTGGCCGACAGCAAATATGGTGCCGAGCTCTACGCGCCTGGCCGAGTCAGGCAATATGACCTGTTTGCCCCTACCCAGTATCACTTTGCCTTTCGCCAGGCGGTGCAACAACGCTGGTTTGATCGCCAGTTGAATGCCATGCGGGCCGATGGCCGGTATCAGAAAATCTTCGAGACGTATGGCGCCACGCCTTGAGCCAGAAACATAAAAGCCAGCCTGTGACAGGCTGGCTTGATACTGGCTCCGGAGGAACTACAGCGTGGAGGAGCGTTACTTGATCGCGCTGCCGTTTTTCAGATCTGCTTTCTGACGTTTGGCTTCGCGCTTCTCTTTCAGTGACAGCTGCGGCTTTTTCTTGGCATCTTTGCCGTTGTGATGTTCTTTGTTACTCATCATCAAACTCCAAAAATGTTACCCAGACAGTTGGAACCCAGGTTCCAGCATGCCATCCGAATCGTAGACTTCAGTACGCTTTCAGTGACGACCGGTTGATCGCACTCACTCCAGCATACCCCCAATCTTGCGCAAGAATCCACCCTCATCCGTCAGGCTTCATTATGGGCCGGGTTCCGGCGATCCCTGGACACGGCGAGCAAGGGCATGAACGGCCAGAAAATCTGAATATTCCTTATAAAATCTGGCCCCCTCGACTTATTTAATTACCAACTGAAATAAATCACCAAAAGTAGAAGACAACTATTAATTAAATAAGAAGAGGTAATTTAGATAAGCATTCTCACTCTCGCCAGAAACAAAACGTTACAACCTGCCGCAGCCGTTTTATTTTCAAGCTGATATTATCCAACCCTATTTGTGAAAATATTATATCGAGAATAAGGATATCCCATGACCAGAAAAACCAGAGCGGCCTTGGTCTCGGTTTGCTCCAATATCACACTGATTATCATCAAGATATTTGCCGGGATCCTGAGTGGCTCCGTCAGTATTATTTCAGAAGCCATCCACTCGGCAATGGACCTGGTTGCGGCCCTCATCGCCCTGTTTGCGGTACGTCGGTCGGATATTCCACCCGATCAACGCCACCCCTATGGCCATGACAAGATCGAAAACGTCTCCGGCGTCATAGAGGCCCTGTTGATCCTGCTGGCCGCGGGCTGGATCATCTTCGAAGCCATCGGCAAGTTGCTCACACCAACACCGATCGAAAGCGTAGGCTTTGGCGTGCTGGTCATGCTGATCTCGGCGCTGGTCAACAGCGGTGTCTCCACCTATCTCTACCGGGTGGCGAAAGAGGAGGAATCTGTCGCTCTGGCCGCCGATGCCCTGCACCTCAAGGCTGACGTGTTGACCTCTCTCGGGGTCGCGGTCGGCCTGCTCGGCATCTGGATCGCCGACGGGCTGGGCTACAACCTCTATCTGCTCGACCCCATAGTGGCCATCTGCGTGGCGATCTTCATTCTCAGGGAAGCCATCGCCATGCTCAATCAGGCCTTTCAGCCCCTGCTGGATCACAGCATGAGCGAGGAGGAGCTGGCCATCACCACTCAGGTGATCGAGCAGTGCTGCCCCGAGCATGGCGGCTTTCACGCCCTGCGCAGTCGACAGGCCGGACGCCGTCGTCACATAGATTTCCACCTGACCCTGCCCAAGGAGATGAGCATAGAGCACTCCCATGCCATCTGTGATCGGATAGAACAGGGCATAATGCGCCACCTGCCCCATGCCATAGTGTTGATCCATGTCGAACCAAGCGGCCACGGTTGAGATACGTGCGATGCAAACCGGAAAATGCGAGAAATCTGTAGTGAACTGGCAGATAAATAACGGAAAAAAGCGTGGAACCCGCACTTTTATGGCCATAGAGCGCATTGCGTAAGAAATAGTCGGCGAAAATGTGTTAGGGTATCCCATCCCCCAGCCGCCAGGAGCGCGCCGTGAAAAAGTTGGAAATGAAAGACCTCACCGAGGCCGAAAAGGCCGAGATAACCCTGTTGCTCCAAAAAGCCCAGGCCAATGCTGACCATCAGCTGACCAACGCAGAACGTAACAGGATCCGTGAGGAAGGCCGGCTTAAAATCGTGGCAGATCGTGCAGAGGCGGCCAAGGTGGCCTCCAAACTGGCTCGGGAGAAGGCCAAAGAGCGGGCCAGAAATCAGGTGCTGCCAGAAACCTTCAGCTGGATCGACTCCGTCAGCAACAAGTTCCGCAGCAAGCGCTGAGTTAGCGCTGTGTTGATGAGCGCCCACCCACACCAGACCGGTGTGGGTGGGCGTTTGCCATTAAGGCCCTGCGGAAACCAAGGAAGAGCTCTTCTATACAGCTCTACAGCTCTTGATCAGGAACGCCTCTACGCCAGTCAGAAAGCGGTCACAAAGAAGCTCAGCGCCAATCATAGCAGGCGTCAACGCTCAATCTCTCCAATGAACACCGTGGCTCATGTGACAATATGAAGTTGGTAGCACGTCGATAACCAGAAATTAATATTGAGATAAAGTTTGCTTTAACGAAGAGAGCATGTTTTAATCTCTCTCGATGGTTCGGTAGTTCAGACCTGATTATGTTAGGCAGTCATTTTAGTAAAGCAGTGATTAGTATAAGAGTTATCTACGATAGTTCTTATTAAATAATTCTCCTTCTTTAGTGCTCCCCATACGTATTGCTGACGAAAAATCATAGATTGCCAATTTTTGGCACTTAAAACACTATTTTAGGAAATTATTATGTCTAACAAAATGACTGGTACCGTTAAGTTCTTCAACGCTGAGAAAGGTTTTGGCTTCATCTCCCCGGCTGACGGCAGCAAAGACGTGTTCGTACACTTCTCCGCTATCCAGTCTACCAGCTTCAAAACCCTGGACGAAGGTCAGCGCGTTGAGTTCACCATCGAGCAAGGCCAGAAAGGCCCGGCTGCTGCCAACGTAGTTGGTCTGTAATTCAAGCAAGGAAGCCTTCACGCTCGCTAACGCCTGCTGAGAAGACCTTCTGCAAGAATTAAAAAAACCCGCCTAGGCGGGTTTTTTGTTGCCTGCAATTCAGCATTTCCCCTCCCCCCAGACGCTTTCTCCCTCTGTTTAGCCGTTCCGCCTCACCCCTTTTCTTCCGGTATCCCTCCTGCATCTCCTGGTTGGCGCTAACATGACAACACAACCTTAATGAGATTAATTATCGTTTACACATCATCCCATGATCATTACAATGCCTGCCGACGAACGGGAGGATTATCCAATTGAACCTGCCCGGTCCGGGTTTCACGCGGGATGCGGTGAAACCACCCCATAGATTCACCCAAAGGATGAATGCATCTTCTTACTAAAAGAGTTCAGGCCAACATGATAAAAATGCACCGCAACAAGCTGACCACGCTCATTCTCGCCGCCCTCGCCTCTCACGCCTATGCCGCCGAGCAGGAGGTCATGGTCGTGACCGCCTCCGGCTTCCAGCAGAAGATCGAGGATACCGCCGCCTCCATCTCGGTGGTAACCCGCGAGCAATTGGAAAAACGCGCCTATCGCGACGTGACCGATGCCCTGAAAGACGTACCGGGCGTAGTGATCACCGGGGGTGGCAGCAGCAGCGACATCAGCATTCGTGGCATGGGCTCCAAATACACGCTGATGCTGGTGGATGGTAAACGGGTCGACAGCCGCGGCACTCGCCCCAACAGCGATGGCCCAGGCATAGAGCAGGGCTGGTTGCCACCGTTGCAAGCCATCGAACGGATCGAGGTGGTGCGTGGCCCCATGTCCTCCCGTTACGGCTCGGATGCCATGGGCGGCGTCATCAACGTCATTACCCGCAAGACCGCCAGCATGACGGCATGGCAGGGGTCGCTGCATGCCGACTCCACCTTCCAGGAGAACAAGGACTCCGGCGACATCTTCCAGACCAACGCTTACACGGCCGGTGCTCTGGTGGACGGGTTGCTGGGGGTGCGCCTGAACGGTCAACTCTCCCATCGCGGTGAGGATCAGTTCCAGAACGGGTTCGCCGAGCAGGAGATGCGCAGCGGTACAGCCGTGTTCAGTCTGACCCCGGACGAGCACAACCGCTTCGACTTCGAGGCCAGCCGCGGCCTGCAGGATCGCAACCGCACACCGGGTGAATCCCTCTCGGCCAAGTCCAAACCCAGCCTGAGCACTTACGAGCGCACCAACTACGCCATCACCCACGACGGCCGCTACGACTTTGGCTCCTCTACCAGCTATCTGCAGCGGGAAGAGAACACCAACCCCGGCCGCCAGATGAAGCTGATCAACACCATAGCCGACACCCATACCCAGTTTGAGCTCGAGGATCACTACCTGAGCGTGGGTGGCCAATACCGCTACGAGGATCTGCAGGATCAGGGCAACCAGCTCAACGTGGCCAACCGCGCCAACCAGCTGACCCGCTGGAGCTGGGCCATGTTCGTGGAAGATGAGTGGGCACTGACCGACACCTTCGCCCTGACCGGGGGCGTGCGCATGGACAGGGATCAGAACTACGGCACCCACTGGAGCCCGCGTCTGTACGGGGTCTGGCATCCGGCCGAGTTCTGGACCTTGAAAGGGGGCGTCTCCACCGGCTACCGTTCACCGGATCTGCGCATGTCGGCTGCCAACTGGGGCCAGGCCACGGGGGGCGGCACCCAGGACGGCATGCTGGTCGGCAGCCCGGAACTCAAGCCAGAAACCAGCGTGAGCCAGGAAATCGCCCTGCTGTGGGATGGTCAGGAAGGGCTGAGCACAGGGCTGACCCTGTTCAACACCGACTTCGAGGACAAGATCTCCGAGATCCGCCGTTGCACCAGCAAGAGCGATCCCTCCTGCACCCTGAACGGTCACACCTATGACTTCATCAGCGACCGCATCAACGTCGACAAGGCGAACATGCGCGGGGTGGAAGGGACGGCCAACTGGACCATCAATGAAGATTGGTCGCTGGCCTCCAGCTACACCTTCACCCAGTCCGAGCAGAAGAGCGGCCCGATGGAAGGCAAGGCACTGAATCAGATGCCGCGCCACATGTTCAACACTACGGTCGACTGGCAGACCACAGAAGAGGTCAGCCTCTGGTCCAGGGTCAACTTCCGCAGCAAGACCTCCGATTACCTGAGCCGGGTCAAGATGGCAGAGGGCACGCCTTCTTACACCTTCTTCGACACCGGTCTGGTCTACAAGGCCAACAAGAACCTGAACGTGACCGCCGGCATCTACAACCTGTTCGACAAGACGGTGGATTACACCAGCTTCGGCACAGTGCTGGACGGTCGTCGCTACAACCTGGGGATGACCTACAACTTCTGATGATGAGCCGCCGCCCCCCTGGGCGGCGGCCTACTCTTCTGCCGCGTTCTCCTTTTCCTCGGCATAACAGGCTGCCTGCCAGGTATTGCGCCCCAGCGACTTGGCGCCATACATCAACCTGTCTGCCTGCAACAACACCCGTCTGCCATCGGCTCTGACGCCATCCGGCATCCAGACGGCCCCGGTACTGATGGATAGCCCCAGCTCACCGGCACTGGTCTGCAACTTGCGCAGACTCACTTCCCGACCGATCCGGCTGGCCCAGGCCTGCAGCGCAGCCATATCCGCCATCGGCAGGCTGATGCAGAACTCCTCTCCCCCGATACGGGCAAACAGCGCCCCATCCGGCAACACCAGCCGCACCCGTTCGACCAGCGCCGAGAGCACCTCGTCACCGACCCCGTGACCGAAGTGATCGTTGATCCCCTTGAAGCGATCTATGTCGAACAACAGCAGGCCCGAGGCCTGTCCGCTGGCCAGTCGCTGCTCAAACTCGGGCAGAAAGGCCCGCCGGTTCAGGATCCCCGTCATGGAATCTGTGCCGGCGAGGCGCTCAAGCCGCGCATTGGCCTGGATCAGCTCGGCGGTACGGCCCGCCACCGCCCGTCGCAGTTGCACTATGTAGACCAGCAGCACCATGCCTCCCAGCGCCAGCAACCAGGGCCAGAGGTGGAGCGGATAGACTGTCTCGATATGCATCCACTTGCGGATGATCCGCTCCCGATCCGCCACACCCAGGCGGGAAAACCCCAGCTCCAGCTCCTGCAACAGGGCCTGATTGCCCTTGGCAACCGCAAAGCGTATCTCGTCGCTGTAGAGGTGGCGCACCGGGATGAAGCGGCTGGGATCCGCCGAGGTGTAGATATAAAAGTTCGCCACCTGCAGATCGGCGATGAAGGCGTCGAGTTCACCGCTGAAGGCGGCGCGCAGCATGGCATCGTTGTCGGTGAAGGTTTGCAGGCGAGTGGTGGGAAAATGCTTGCGGGCGTAGTACTCCTCATACCCCCCCGCCACCACCCCCACACTCTCGTGCTGCAGGTAGTAGTTCACATCCGTGCCGCGCAGGGAGTTGGCAAAGAACAGCTGGGAATCGAGACGGGAGAGCCCCTGGCCATAGTCATAGAGCGGATTGCGCTCCGGCGACCAGAGCAGGCCGCCATGGACATCGGCCTTGCCGGTACGCACCAGGTCCAGCGAGGTCTGCCAGTCCACCAGTTTGAACTGGATCGGGCGACCGGTGACTCGGCCATACTCGCGCCAGAGATCGATCAGCAGGCCATCCGGCTGCCCCTCCTCATTGATGTAGGAAAAGGGCTGCCAGGCCTTGGAGTTGGTGACAATCAAGGGTTTGGGGGTTGGCGTCGCCCAGGCGGGCAGCCACAGTAAACAGAGCAGGAGGCAGCATCCACTGCGCACCCGCCATCCAAAACCAGAAGAGACCGCCATTCCTGCACCAACCTTGCTATTGGCCGTCTATGCGGCCATCGATTATCGCCATCTTCAGCATAGAAGAACAAGCATGACCGAGTATGAAATTGGCGTGATTTCAGTCAGATAACTGCAAGATAAACATGGGGAGGGCGCCTGGTCGGCGCCCTCCCCACACAGATGTCATGAGGTTCACAGCGGCAGACTGATCCTGGCCTCCAGCCCACCCTGCGCGCGGTTGTGCAGGGTCAGCTCGCCACCGTGCTGATGCACCAGGGTGCGGGCGATGGAGAGCCCCAGCCCCACGCTGCCGGATTCGGTGTTGCGGGCCTCATCGAGCCGCACGAACGGCTTGAACACATCCTCCAGCCGCGCCGGATCTATGCCGGGCCCCTCGTCACAGACCCGGATCAACAGCTCGCAGTCGGTACGTTCCAGCGATACCTCGGCACTGCCGGCGTACTTGATGGCGTTGCCGATGAGATTTTGCAGCACTCGCCGCAAGGTATTGGCACGGCAGGCGTAGACCTGCTTGCCCTCGACCAGGCAGGTGACCGGCTGGCCGGTGTCGGCATAGTCGTCGCACAGGCTCTCCAGCAGGCTGACCAGATCCAGCTCCCGGGTCGCCTCCTGCTGCCCCTCCTCCCGGGCGAAGCTCAGGGTGGCCGCCAGCATCTGCTCCATCTGTTGCAGGGTCTGCTGGATCCGCTCCTTGTCCTCCCCTTCGTCCAGAAACTCGGTGCGCAGCCGCAAACTGGTGATGGGGGTGCGCAGGTCGTGGGAGATGGCTGCCAGCATGCGGGTTCTGTCCTGCACGAAGCGATCGAGGCGGGTGTGCATGCGGTTGAACGCCTGGATCGACTCGCGGATCTCGGTCGGCCCCGCCTCCCGCAGCGGCTCTATGTCTTCGCCGCGCCCCAGCCGATCCGCGTTGGCGGCCAGCTGCTTGAGCGGCTGGGTGGCACGCCGGAACAACCAGATCATCAGGCCGATCACCAGACTCGCCACCAGCATCAGGTTGAAGGTGGTCTGCCAGGACCAGCTCGCCGACTCCTTGTCCACCAGGGAGCTGAACTGCAACCAGCCACCGCGCGGCAACTGGATGGAGCCATACAGCCGCATGTCTTGCGGCGGCGGCATCCCCTTGCGGTCCTTCATCATGCGGGTGTGGTGCTGCCAGGCGCGGCTGCGCTGGGCGTCCTGCTTCAGCTCGGCGCTGATCTCCACCATCAGCGACGGCGGATAACCGAGCCGGGAACGCACCTGCTGCTCGAAGCGGGGGCTGCGGTTGTCAGGTTGCAGCGGCTCGTCGGCGAGGCGCAACAGCAGGGTTTCACTGCGACTCGCCTTGAGGATCTCGTCATAGAGTGAAGGCGGGGAGAGAGCCAGCAGCCGCGCCACCGAGACGATGCGCTGCATGGCGTTGCGACTGTTGACATAGCCGAGTGCCTCCTCCCGATCCGAGCGGTAGATCTGGATACTGAGCAGCTGGATCAACACCAGCCCGGCCAGCGCCACCAGTATGATCTGGCCGGTCAGCCCCTTGGGCCACAGTCGGGAGCAGAGTCGCTTGAGCATGACCACGGCGTCACACCTGGGTCACGTCGGCGGCGAACAGATAACCGCCGCCCCAGATGGTCTTGATGAGCTCGGGGTTCTTGGGATCCCGCTCCAGCTTGCGCCGCAACCGGCTCACCAGAGTGTCGATGGCCCGATCGAACGCCACCGCCTCGCGGCCCCGGGCCAGATCCAGCAGTTGATCCCGGCTCAGCACCCGCTGGGGGCGCTCCAGAAACACCCGCAGCAGGTCGAATTCGGCAGTGGAGAGACTCAGCCCCACCCCTTCCTCATCCACCAGTTCGCGGCGATTGATGTCGAGCAGCCAGCGATCGAAACGCAGATCCCGGGTCAGGGTCTCTGGGGCGGGTTGCGGCTCGACCTGGGTGCGGCGCATCACTGCCTTGATGCGGGCCAGCAGCTCGCGCGGATTGAATGGCTTGGCGAGATAGTCATCGGCACCCATCTCCAGCCCTATGATGCGGTCCGTCTCCTCCCCCATGGCGGTGAGCATTATGATGGGCAGGCTGGATTTGGCCCTCAGCTCGCGGCACAGGGTCAGGCCATCCTCCCCCGGCATCATCAGATCCAGCACCAGCAGATCGAACTCACGCTCCTCCAGCAACCGCTTCATCTCCTTGCCATCCCGGGCACAGCTGACCCGCAGGCCATGCTGCTCCAGAAAGCGTTTCAGCAGATCGCGGATCTCGCCGTGATCGTCGACGACCAGAATGTGGGTGCTGCTTTGGTTCATGAGGACCTCTCCTGTTAGAGCTGGCACGAGTATACGAAAATCTGTCGGACGGTTTGTGTCAAAGTGTGCCAGATCAGCAAGATGCCACACTCTGCTACAAAAAAGCGGTCACTCGGCAAAGTTGAGACACAAGGCGAGGGTTTACTGGGGACACACCAAACTCGTCCATTGCAGGAGACAGGCCATGCTCGCCCTTACCACGCCCTTCATGCTGGCTTATGCCGCCAGCGAGGCCCTTGCCAGAGCGGCGACCAAACCGCATCAGCCCGCACAGACCAGCAGCCTGACGCAAGCTTCCCCTCCGGATGACGATGAGGCCGGCCCCTGCCCGCCCGGCGAGACACACTTCCCTTCCCCATGATGCCAGGCAGCGCCCGATTGTTCGGGCGGCGCTTGGCACCATGACACACAACGCCGGCATCCTTCGGCGAGCCATACCAAGGAGACAATGATGATGAAAAAGACCCTGACCCTGTTTGCACTGGCCGGACTGGCCCACATCGGCATGGCACAAGCAGCCATTCCGGCCGACGTCAGCGTCGCCCCCGGCTTGCTGTTCGTCAACTGGCACGATGACGCCAGCAGCAGCAACGCCAACCCGACCCTGATGATCCGCAACGCCTCCGGCGACGTGCTCAAGCGGGTACCAGCCGAGCTGAAAGGGATGCAGCAGGTACGACTGCCGATGAGAGCCCAGGGCAATCTCACCCTCAGCCTGGACGGTGAGAGCGACAGCTATCGCATGCCTTACAGCGTTGGCAGCGGCCGCCAGCGCTGAGCCGAGCTATTCACGCTGTGGTTTTCTCACGATAACTATGTTGCCTGACCGGTGACATGAAATACCCCGCCGGAGACGCTGTCAGGCGGGGTATTTTCTTTTCCGCCCCCTGCTGACGCTATTGCGTTCCCTGGCCGGAGCGTATTTTGCCAGGCGGATTGGCGCTGGCTTTTCAGGGTGGCAGGCCTATGCTCGATGGCTGGCGCACGCCATGACAGACCCGGTTTTCGTTCACCCTCCATACCGCCTCACAGTGTCACACTCTGCTACAAAATAGGCTTCAACTGGCAAAGTTCAGACACCAGCCTGGTGTTTACTTAGGGTCAAGGCGAGCAAGCCGAACCCGAACTCAATCCGCAAGGAGATAGACCATGAAAACCCTGACCAAAACCCTGCTGACCGCCACCCTGATCCTTGGCCTGCCGCTTGGCGCCTATGCCGCCAGCGAAGCCGTCGCCACTACCCAGGCCGGCGTGATGACCGATTGCCCCATGGATGGCGGCGGCATGATGGGCGGCAAGCACCACGGTAGCCGCCATGACAAGATGGCCCGCATGCAGAACATGACCCCGGAGCAGATCCAGACCAACCTGCAACAGCGCTACGACAAGATCGAAGACCCGGCCAAGAAGGCCGAGTTTGTGAAAAACCTGACGCTGCGTGCCGACGGCATGACCAAGCACGCCGAGGCGATGAAGCAGTTCGCCGAAGCGCACCAGTAAACGCATCTCGACCTGCAACAGGGTGGCCTCGGCCACCCTTTTTCGTTTCTCCCTCCCGCTCGGCCGCTCGCCCTCTGCGATCCTCCGGCCATCCCTCATTTCCCTTCGCCTCTGCTCCGGGTTCTGTGAGCGATAACAAACGTTTTATGTTCGAAATAGCTAATAATGGCGACTCAAATAACAAGGCCATGCAAGACAGTGCCAACAATAGACAGGAGTCGTTATGGGGTGGAGTCTGGGAACAATCAAGGGACGATATACAGCCGTCTTCATGGGATTCATGGCGCTGGTGTGTGCCCTGACGGTGATCGGCATCCAGATCTGGATCAAGCCGGCGCTGCAGAAGGCCGGTGAGCAGAATGTGGCGCTGCGGGTCAGCGAGATAGCGACCGACATCCGCGATCAGCTCAACGGGGTGCAGAGCCAGTCCCGCAGCATCACCCAGCTGGTCGCCCAGCTGCCGAGCGAGCAAATCGATGCCCTGCTGCCGGCGCTGATCGATCAATATGGCAATGCCATGGTGTTTGGCGGCGGCATCTGGCCACTGCCGGATCAGCGGGAAGCGGGCCGCGCCAAGTTCAGCACCTTCTACCACAGGGATGCGGCCAACAAGCTGATCCCCAACACCTACTGGAACTCGGCCGAGGCCCCCAACTACTTCGAGCAGCCCTGGCACAAGGCGGGGCAGCAGGCGCCCCAGGGCATGTGCGTCTGGGCCGCCGCCTACAAGGATGGCGCCAGTCAGCAGCCAAGAACCAACTGCGCCATGGGGATCTACCGCAATGGCGCCCTGTTCGGGGTGTCGACCATAGATGTGACCCTGGGCTTCTTCAACGACCTGGTGGCCAGGAAGGAGCAGGAGATCGGCGGCCAGGTGATGATCATCGAGGCTGACGGCAAGATCCTGAGCCGAAATGCCCGCCTGAGCGGTGACGTTGTGCTCGGTAACCTCTCCGCCCACACCGATTACCCCTTCGCCGGCGCCATCGCCAGCCTGCTCGGCCAGAGCCAGGGCAAGGGGCTGCTGCGTACCAGCTTCCAGGATCAGGGAGAAGAGCAGACCCTGCTGCTGCAAGCCATAGAGGGCACCCCCTGGTTGCTCGCCACGGCCCTGCCGACCAGCGCCCTGACCCAGGACAGCCAGGACGTGCTCACCACATTGGCCGCGATCCAGCTGCCCCTGGTCGGACTGCTGTTCGTGCTGATGCTGCTGGCCATCACCCAGCTCGGCAGCCGGCTGCAAACCCTCAAGCAGAATATCGACGCCCTCTCCGCCGGCGATGCGGACCTGACCGCCCGCATCCAGGTGAAGGGCAACGACGAGCTGGATCATATCGCCCTGTCGGTGAACCGCTTCATCGCCTATCTGCAGCAGATGATGGTACAGGTGACAGATGCCACCGACCTCATCACCCGCGAACTGGCACAGCTCGATCAACAGACGGGTCAGGCGCGGCGGATCCTGAGCGAGCACGCCGCCGAGACGGATCAGGTGGTCACGGCCCTCACCGAGCTCAGTTCCACCGCCGACAGCGTGGCACAACACGCCAGCGACTCGGCGAGCTTTACCGAGACAGCCAACGGCCAGGCAGCCAACTCCCGCAAGGTGGTGGGATCGGCCTCCGCCAGCGTGGTGGCGCTGATCGACGAGGTAGATTTCGCCGCCGCCAAGGTGCTGGAGATGCAGGAAGATGCCAAGCAGATCGGCAGCGTACTCGGGGTGATAGGTGGCATAGCCGCCCAGACCAACCTGCTGGCGCTCAATGCCGCCATCGAGGCGGCGCGGGCCGGTGAGCAGGGCCGTGGTTTCGCCGTGGTGGCGGACGAGGTACGCGCCCTGGCGGCCCGCACCCAGAAGAGCACGGCCGAGGTGGGCAGCATGCTGTCGCGCCTCACTCAGGGGGTGGCCGAAGCCGTGGTCGCCATGGAGCAGACCAAGCACAGCTGTCAGGCGGCGGCAGATACCACGGGCCAGGTGACGGGAGGACTCGACAACATGGCCGACTCAGTGGTGCAGATCCACGATCTCAGCAGCCAGATCGCCACCGCCGCCGAGGAGCAGAGCCGGGTGACCGAGGAGATCAACCGCAACATGGTGAGCATCCGCGACATGCTCAACCTGCTGGTGGAGAATGGCCGCAACACGGAGCAGAGCGCGGAGTCACTACTCAGCTCCAATCGCCAGCTGCTGGCGCTGGTACGCCGCTTCAAGGTGTGATGAGGAACGCCCAGCCAGCAAAAAGGGGCCCGAGGGCCCCTTTTTCATGCACGTCGTTCAGACTCAAGCCTTGGCTTTGTCGGCCAGGTTCAGAGTCTTGACGGTTTCGCCTTCAAACTTGATGACGACGCTCTTCTGAGCGGCTTCGGCATCCTTGAACAGGGTCTTGGAGGTCTCTGCCAGCATGGGAGATACCTTGTTCAGGGCGCTCAGGTCATAGGTCCACACTTCCAGACCGGCTTCGGTCTTGGTGCTGGCCGGGGCGCCCAGCTTGTCCTTGATGGCCTGCTTGTTGGAGCCGCCTTCCTTGATATCCAGTGCCTTCTTGATCGCTTCGCTGGAGGCGCTGTCCATGGCGGTACCGGCCATCTCTTTGGCACTGCTGGTAACGCTGCTGGTCACTGTATCGGTCAGGGAATCCATCAGGCCGGCGTGGGCGAACAGGGGCAGTGCAGTCAGGGCAATCAGGATGCGCTTTTTCATCGATTAATGTCTCATGGGGGATTAAAGAGCGCGCATCAGACCAGTGCCCTCAGGCGGAGTCAAGGCAATCGATCGGTCAATACGCATTCGGGGGGGAAAAGAGAAAAATCAGACTGCTGGCAGGCCGGGGGCAGCCCGATGGCCGCCGCGGATCCGACTATTCGCAGATCTGGTTCTTGCCCGCCAGTTTGGCCTGATAGAGCGCTCTATCCACCCGCACCATCAGCTGGCTCATGGGCTCGTCCGGCAGGTATTCGGCCAGCCCGAAACTCAGGGTGATGTCGAGCTGTTCACAGACCCGCGACTGCACGATCAGCTCTCTCAGCTTGTCGGCAACCAGCCTGCCATCGGCCAGACCGGTATTGGGCAGCACCACCATGAACTCGTCGCCGCCCCAGCGCGCTATGAGGTCAATCTCACGAATGTGCGTCCGCACCAGCGCCACTATGTTGACCAGAGTCTGATCCCCGGCGCTGTGACCGTAGTTGTCATTGATCTGCTTGAAGTCATCCACATCCATGGCGATGACGGAGAAGGACTGATGAAAGCGCCTGGAGCGCTCGCACTCCTGCTTGATGACCCGCTCCAGCCGATAGCGGCTGGCGGCCCCGGTCAGGGCATCCGTCTCCGCCAGCTGGCGGTTCTCCTCCGCCTTCTGCTGCAATACCCCGTTGAGCCGCACCAGCTCGGCGGTACGCTCGGCGATCTGCTGCTCCAGCGACTGGTTGCGCGATTCCAGCTGCTCATACAAGAGCTTCTGGGCATGTATGTTGCGATGGGCGCCTATCATGCGGGCCAGAGAGCCATCCGGATTGCGGGCTATGACGCGACCACAATCCTCGATCCAGATGAAGAGCCCCTCCCGGCTGCGGCAACGATACTCGACCCGATAGTCGGCTGCCGCGCCACTCAGATAGGCATCGAAGCAGGCCATCACCCGATCCATGTCATCCGGGTGGATCACGCTCTCCCAGGTGAAGACGTTGTTGCCAAGGGAGTGGGGCTCGTAGCCCAGCATCTGATACCAGCCGGGGTTGCGATAGACGAAACCCGTGTTGGCGTTCCAGTCCCAGATCCCGTCGCTCACCACCTCCAGAATGCCGTGCACCACGGCTTCACTGACGTCCGAGATCCTGATCGTGTCACTGTCTTGCAGCATAGAGACCATCCTTGCCCTCTAGCCCCGCCGAGGCGGGGGATTCAAACCTGATGAGTGGAAAACGACAACGAAGAGACGACAACCATGAAGCGCAACCCAATATCTGCCTGCCGGCGCACGACCTACCTCTGGTTAACCGGGTTATCGGCCGCTATCGGGTTCGTATGAACAACAACAGTAGCAACCAGTGTGGCTCAGGATCTCACCCTTGTCCGGTTTTAAATCCGGGATGATGCAGGCTGCGATAATGGCTGGGAGCCAGGCCATGCTGGCGTTTGAAGGCGGTGGAGAAGTGGTACTCATTCTTGAAGCCGCACAACTGGGCCACCTGTTTCACCGAGTCGCCGCCGCTGGCCAGCAAGAGGGCGGCTCGTTGCAAGCGCAGCCGTTGCAGCAAGGCCATGGGGGCCAATGCAAAGTGCTGCTGACAGAGACGATAGAGCTGGCGCTCGGAGAGGTGCAGGGCGTCGGCCATCCGCCCTATGTCCCAGCACTCGGTCAGGGATTCTTTCAGCATCAGCTCGAGACGCAGCGCCTGCCGCTCACCGCGACTCTGCCCCTCCCCCTTTTGCAGCAGGCGGCGCAGATAAAAGCCGAGCTGTTCTACCAGCAACGCACTGAGCAGCGGATCCTGGTGGCGCTCCTGCTCCGCATAGAGGTTCTCCAGGGTGTGCAGCAAGCTGGCCTGCTGGGAGGTACAACCCAGCCTGAGGTGGCTGGCGAAGGCATCCCAGGGGGAGTCCTTGTGCAGCAGCAGCCACACCAGATCCCAGTCGCCGCCCGGCTCTGACGACGATCTGTCTGGCTGCTGCGGCTCAGGCAATTGATAGCAGAGCGGTTCCCCCGCCGGGATCAGGGCCCACTCCCCAATCTTGAGTCGCTCGAGGCGATCGCCGATCCGCACAGCCCCCTCGCCCCCCAGGGTGAGCAGAAAACAGTGTACGTCCTCAAAGCGACGTTCAATCCTGTAGTGGCTGCGCAGGCGGGAATGGCCAGCCAACCATACCCGCTCTTGGGCAAGGGCGGGCAACAGGCTGTCACAGCAGATCTGTTCGCGGCAGTCGGGAGAGACGTCAATGACTTCAGGATTGGCAGTTTCAGACATCATCTGGACGGGCTCAGCCATGTCGAACATTCAAGGCCCAGCATAGCATGGAGGACATCAAGTCACAGGAGACAGGCCATGCACATACATCACGTCGCCATCTGGGCACAGGATCTGGAGGCGCTCAAGGTATTCTACTGCTCCTTGTTTGGCGGCCAGGCGAATGAGCGATACCACAACCCGACCAAACAGTTCAGCTCCTACTTCGTGCGCTTCGAGGGGGGCGCCAGCCTGGAGCTGATGCACAGCCCCATACTGTTTCCGGCAGATCCCAGTTTGCCGCACCCGCTGCAGGGGCTGGCCCATCTCTCCTTCTCCCTCGGCAGCGTGGAGGCTGTGGACCAGATGACGGCCCGCCTCAAGCTGCTCAAGGGCGCCGAGGTCAAACACCTGGACGGCCCCCGCTGGACCGGCGACGGCTATTACGAGAGCACCTTTCTGGATCCTGAGGGAAATCGACTGGAATTGACCATCTAGCCCCTGTATTGGCACCTCACCCTAGCCCTCTCCCAACGGGAGAGGGGATAAAGCAGCACCGGAAATATGATCACCAGCCATGTAGGTTCGATTAGAGAAGTTTAATCGGGGCGCGGGAACGAGATTAACCCCTTATTTACTTGCTGGAGAGAGGTTGGCGGTGAGGGGATAGAAAAATAAGATTTCTCTGGATATACCTTGTAGCTCTCTAGGTATGACCCAGCCTCGTTAACCCGAGTTTTCACCCATACCTCACCATAATCCCGAATCTGCTCCTTACCAAGGTTATTCTCACTGTAACAAATATTAAACCAATACCCTGTATGCTTATCTTTTATTTTTAAGCCTGCCTCACAACGGCCATATTTACCTTTGGATGGTCCGGGGTGAACCACTTTATATTCCGTATCATAACTGACCACTTTATCTGGATAAAAATAGACGTACATATCATAGCCATACCATGACGTTATAAATATCATAAAAAAGCAACTACCAAAGGCTTTTGTGATATGTTTTAAGGCGTCACGCCCGGGACATCGAAAAGCAGTGAAAATTGCACCAACCAATCCAAATAACGCACTTATAGTTATATAGGTGAGCAACTCTGGAACCGTGTCAGCAATAACTGTCTTACGTGACAGTCTGAGCGAGAACAGTAAGATTGAACACCATAGAACAAGCAGCAATAAAAAACTTCCCCCAAGCAGCATGTTCTTTCGCTGTTCACTTTTGAAACTATGAATTATCATTTTACTGCCTGATTTATCATTAAAAATGAAAAGTATCCCACCATTTTGCAATATATATATGGGCGGTGCAATTCACTTCGTTCATTGCACCCTACCCGATTTTACGAAGTGGGCATTGTGGCAACCAGCCCCCTCACCCAAAGGGAGAAGAGATCATCCCGCATAGGGGGTATGGCGTTGGCAATGGCATGTGAATTCGGGATATAGCCACGGAGCCAAACCTCCCTTCTACCGTTTATTAGAAAAGGAGGAGAAGGGTCGGGGATGAGGGGGAGAAAAAAGAGATTACGCGGTAAACGTTGGGCTTCGCAGGCTCAGCCACAACCTACACTGTCGGTAAATTGGTGGTGAGACTGCAAAGCCCAACATACGAGATAAGTCATAACCAATCCAACTAATATATTTAACCTGGGTGCTTTTAAATATATCCGCCATATTTAAAAGCACCTCAATAAACTTATATTATCATTTCATTTTTCAAAGTTAAGAAACTCTTGTCTATGACATCAAGGTGAACCTTAACATTACGAGATAGTACCTTGAAGTGCACCTCCTTGAGTTTTACTGTCATTTCAGTACGTTGATGCTCAGGATAGTGATCATATGCAGATACTCCATTTTGAAAATCAACATCACTATCAACACCTTGTAATAATTTGTCTATAGATGAACCAAGAAGCTCTGAAAACTGAACCTGCATAGCTAATAGGGCTTGCACTGCAGTAGATGATCCAATCTCATGAAATGGTATATTTCCTAATGCTTTAGCATAGGAATTTACCACGCTATCGTGATAGACGTTATATATCTCAATATTCACTATTCCCTCTTTAGAACAGGAAGAGTCTATGATGCCTCTAATTTTTTTAGAGAAATGGTGTGCTGCTTCTGCGACAGCTAAAACATCTTTCCTTCTATCCTTTTGTCTTGAAACCTTGTCATGACTAGCAATCCAAGAGGATGCAATGATCGCTAACACAGAACCACCAGCCTGAATCCAAGCAGGGAGCTCATCTGTGCTACCAAACTTCCAATATGCCCCAAGAACCAAAAAGCTCGCTAACAACAATGTAAATAAATGACGATTATAAGAGCGAAACCGTGGTGATTTATTTTCCCCAAAAATTCTCATTTTCAACATTTCCAAAAGTAATACGTTCCTAAAAATACCGCATGTTTGTATTTTATTGGCTAATCGTAAGCCAATGGCGATAAATCCCTTTACCGCCACCCCATCTTTCACTCCCCTAACCTCTCCGCCAATCCGGAATAACGCTCGGTCTTTTTCCGCACCGCTTGTGCCAGCAGGGCGCGATCGCCATAGAGATCGAGGCGGGCCTTGGCGCGGGTGATGCCGGTATAGACCAGCTCGCGGGTCAGCAGCGGGCTGGGGCTGTCGGGCAACACCAGCACTGTATGGGCAAACTCCGAGCCCTGGGATTTGTGGATGGTCATGGCGTAGACAGTCTCATGAGGGGGCAAACGGCTGGGCAAAAGCGCCCGCAGGGTGCCGTCCGGCTGCTCAAACCATACCTTTAACCGACCACTTTCATCGGGCAGACAGAGCCCCATATCGCCGTTATAGAGGCCAACCCCGTGGTCGTTGCGCACCACCATCACTGGGCGACCGGCATACCAGTCGCCATCGCGGGCGATAAGGCCAGCCCGTGACAGGGCCAATTCGAGCCGCTCGTTAAGCCCCAGCACCCCGAACGGGCCGTCGCGCAGGGCGCAGAGGATCTGGAAGCTGTTGAATGCCTTGAACACGGCGGCGGGCTCTTCCCCCGCGCGAGCCGCCTTCAGATAGCTGCCGTAACCGGCCACCCCCAGGGCAATCAGGGCGTCGTAAGCCTCCCCCGCCCAGGGGTGCAGGCTGATATCGGCAAATCCTGCGCCCCAGACTGATTCCACCGCTGCGGCATCGCCGCTGTTGCAGGCGCGCGCCAGCTGGCCGATGCCGGAGTGCTGATCAAAGCGCCAGCTCTTGGCCAGCAAACAGAGGCTGTCGCGCACCGGAGCCCCCGCGGGCGTGCCTTGCAGGCGGTAGCCGGTCTGGCGGGAGAGCCAGTCCGCCTGCGCCGGGCTGATGCCCTGTTCGATAAAGCTGCAGATATCGCCGAGTACGGCCCCTGCCTCCACCGAGGCGAGCTGATCCTTGTCGCCGAGCAGGATCAGGCGGGCGTGGCTTGGCAGCGCATCGAGCAGACGCGCCATCATCGGCAGGTCGACCATGGAGGCCTCATCCACCACCAGCAAGTCGAGGTGCAGCGGGTTGCCCGCGTGGTGGCGGAACTGGCTGCGCCCCGGAATGACCCCGAGCAGCCGGTGCAAGGTGCCCGCTTCGGTGGGGATCGCCTCGACCCACTCGGGGGGCAGATCGAGGGCCTGCAGGGCAGAGCCGATACTCTCGGTGAGGCGCGCCGCCGCCTTGCCGGTGGGGGCCACCAGCCGGATCGCCGGGGCCTTGCCTGCCTGCAGGCCGGTCTCCACCAGAATGGCGAGCAGTTTGGCCACAGTCGTGGTCTTGCCGGTGCCGGGGCCACCGGAGATGACCGCAAAGGGGCGCGCCGCCGCGGTGGCCGCCGCCAGCTTCTGGCCGTTGCAGCAGAGCGCCTCGGGCACCAGCGTATCCAGCTTGCCCAGATCGCTCGCCGCCTGGGCGCTGGCCAGCAGCCCTTCGATGGCGGGCCAATCCACCTCGCTCGGGAACACCAGATCGAGATACTTCTCGATAAAGTGGCGGGCCGAGAAGTCGGGGACGAGGCGGGCTTTGAGCAGCGCCCCGAACACCAGCCCGTAGTCGCGGGCAAACAGCCGCGACAGGGCCGGGGCTATCTCCGGCCATTCGGCTCTTTCACTTAAGACTCGAAGGTGGTGGGCCACCCCCAGCTCAAAGTCGTGGTAGCGGGTAAGGTAGAGCCGCCCGTGCCACAACCGCAGCGGCCAGCGCGGGGCGAGCCCGTCATCCTGCTCGGTGCCAACCAAGGGGCTTGCCGTAAACAGGGCGGGCCAGCGGGCAGGATCCGCCAGATCCAGCAGCAGATCCCGGCTCTGCAAGGGATCCAGCCCGAACGGGCGCAGGGATCCGGTAGATAGCATCTCCAGCGGCAGGCAGACATGGCCGCGCCCCAGCTCGAAGCAAGTGAGCGCCGCCCCCAGCACCAGCTCGGGGCTGCCGCCAAGGTCGGCCACCAGCTTGGCAAATTGCAGATCCAGCTGGCGGATACGCCCTGCCAGCGCCAGTGCTTTCAACCGTTCGATCATGATGGTGCTGGTTGCGGTGCTGATCATGGTGTCGCTCATGCCTCTACCTCGTTCAATGCTTGGGATCCCGCTGCTGGCGGCTCACTGCCTGCGCTAAACAACCGATCCAGCCCCAGCACCAGTTCACGGCTCGGGCGGGTATGGAAAATGCCCCCCTGCGGCATGCCGCGCAGGAACAGATAGAAGACCCCGCCAAAGTGCTGCTCGAAGTCGTAACCCGGCAAGCGCAGGGTGAGCAGCCGGTGCAGCGCCAGCGAGTAGAGCTGGTATTGCAGGTCGTAGCGGTGCTCCGCCATCGCCCGCTCCAGCGCCGGACGGCTGTAATCGGCCGGGCTCATGCCGAGGTGGTTCGATTTGTAGTCGAGCAGATACCAGCGCCCCTGCCACTCGAACACCAGATCGATAAAGCCCTTGAGCATCCCCTGCACGGTGGCAAAGCTGAGCGGCTTGTTGCCCCGCGACAGCGGGTCGTGCTGCTGGCAGAGCGCGGTCAGCGCCGGTGCCGTCACCCGCCCCATGGGCAGAAAGAACTCCAGCTCCACCTGCTTGCGCTCGGGGGCCAGATCCCGCAGCCGCACCGGCTCGCCAAAGCCTGTTTCCAGCGGGGTATCCAGCACCGCCTCCACCTGCTGTTGCAGCACCGGTGCCCAGCTCTCGTCAAAACCGTCTTGCAGCAACAGACTGGCGATATGCTCTGCCAGCAGCTCACCAGCGGCGCTTTGAAAATCGATGGTCTCGAACAGGCTGTGCAGCAAGGTGCCGGGGCGCGCCCCTTTCGGGAAGGTGAAGATGGAGGGCTGGGGCGCCTCCTCCGGTTGTTCTGCCGCCAGAGCGGCCGCCTCGGTGACTACCTCGTCATCGAAGCCGGGATTGGCCAGCACGCCCTTGCTGTGACCATTTCCTTGTGCCGCCAGCCCGGAGTAGGAGCTGATCCACCAATCCCGCTCCAGGGAGCCGGTAAAGCGGCGCACCTGCGGCTCGCCCAGCTGCTCCTCTTCAGGCGGCAGCGGGGCCGGACGGGTGAGCGAGGGCTCACCGACAGCCACCCCGGGCAGCGCCTGTGCCAGCTCGGTCAGGGCGGTCGCCAGTGTCTCGGCATCCCCCTCTTCGCCCTTTTGCAGCAGATAGCCGATGGCGGTGTGGTGCAGGTCGGTCTTCTCCGACTTGCCCGCACCCGCCCGCACCGGCCCCAGCCCCAGCCAGGTGGCGTAGACGCCCCGGGTCAGCGCCACGTAGAGCAGTCGCAAGTCTTCGGCGAGGCGCTCCTTGTCCGCTTCGGCCAGCGACGAGTCGGCGCCGGTCAGGTCGAGAATGGTGCGATTGCCCGCTTCATCCGCCTCGTGATAGAGCGGGGTCTCGGCGGTTCTGTGGCTGCAGATAAAGGGCAGGAACACCAATGGATACTCCAGCCCCTTGGATTTGTGGATGGTGACGATCTGCACCAGCTTGCGCTCGGATTCGAGGCGCAGTACCTGCTCCGCATCTTGCCCGTTGGGGCGACTCACCGCCTCCCCCAGCCAGCGTAGCAGGGCATATTCCCCGTCCAGCTCGCTGCTCACCTGTTGCAGCAGCTCACCGAGATGGAGGAAGTTGGTCAGCCGCCGCTCGCCATAGGGGCTCGCCAGCAGGGAGGAGGCGAGATTGCGCCGGTGCAGCAGGGCCCGCAACATGGCCAGCACGCCGCGGCGATGCCAGATCTTGCGGTACTCCATAAACTCCTGCACCGCGCTCTCCCACGCCCGCTCGTCGCTGGCCAGCCCATCGAGCGCCCTGGCGTCCAGATCAAACAGGCCGGTGGCGAGCGCCGCCCGCAGGCTGCGCTCCTCGCTCGGGTTCTGGCAGGCGTGCAAAATCAGCAAGATCTCCCGCGCCTCCACCTGCTCCAGCACGCTCTCGCGGTTCGACAGATAGACGGAGGCGATGGCGAGGCGCGCCAGCTCCTGCTGCACCAGCTTGCCCTCGCTGCCGGTGCGCACCAGCACGGCGATATCTCCGGCCTTCACCGCCTGATCACCTATCTTTGCCTTGCCCTCGCGGGCCAGCGTCAGCAGGCGGTGGATCTCGGCGGCGGTGGCACGCGCCATCTTGCTCTGGTAATCCCCCCGATTAAAGGTGGGCTGGCCGGTCAGCTGCCAGCAGTGGAGCACGGGGGCGGTAGCGCCATCGAGCAGCAGCGCCTTGCTTTTGCCCTGCGCCTCCACCGGCAGGAAGGGGATATCCGCCTCGTAGATAAAGGGATCTTTCGCCCGCTCGAACAGGCCGTTGACCGCCCCCACCAGCGCACTGCTGGAGCGCCAGTTGCGCCCCAGGGTGTAGTGGGCGCTCACATTTCGCCGAGCCTGAATGTAGGTAAAGATGTCGGCGCCGCGAAAACCGTAGATAGCCTGCTTGGGGTCACCGATCATCAAGAGCGCCGTGTCTGTGTGACCGCCGTAAAGCCGGTGGAAGATGCGGTACTGCTGGGGGTCGGTATCCTGAAACTCATCGATCATCGCCACCCGGTAGGTGGCACGAATGCGCTCGCACAGCCGCTCGCCAAGGCTGGAACCGAGCGCCCCGTCGAGATCTTTCAGCAGGTCATCGAACGAGAGCTGATGAGCCTGCCGCTTGCTGGCCTGCATCCGGCTACGCACCACTTTGGCGGCCCGTTGCAGGATAAGGTCGCGAATACCCGGGCGGCTCGCCAGCAGCGCATCGATTTCGCTGAACAGCGGCAGGGTCGGTGGCGCCTTCCCCTTGTTCAACTTGGCTTCCAGTGTCTCCTGGCCAAAGCGTTCGAGATCCTTGGGCAGCGCGTAGCCGCTCGCCTCGTCCTGCGCCCAGTCGCTTATCTTGGCGAGCCAGCCTTCGTAGTTCTTGCCGGTATAGAGCTTGATTTGCCCCTCGGTCTGGCGGCGGATCTCGTCCCCCTGCGCCAGCCAGGCATCTTTCACCGCATCAATGCGGGCCATGGCCGCCTGATGGCGGGCGGCGAGGGTCTCATCCCCCAGCGCAGGCAGTATCTCCAGCTCGCTGTTGTCGAGCCAGCTGCTCATCTCCCGCAGCAGGGCGGCGGGGCTCGGCCAGAGAGCGCGCACCGAACTGGCCAGGGTTTTATCCACCGGATAGAACTCGGCGCGCCAGTAGTCACTCACCGCCTGCAGCCTGAGCTGGCTGTCATCGGTGAGAAATTCGGTTTCAAAGAGGGCGCCAGACTCGAAGGCATTCTGCGTGAGCATCCGCTGGCAGAAGCCGTGGATGGTAAAGACAGCCGCCTCGTCCATCTGCCGTTCGGCGGCCAGCAGGCGACGGGCCGCCAGTTCGTGATCCTCCACCTCTTCAAGCAGCTGGGTCAGCAGGACATCCTTGCTCTCACCACGCATAAAGGCGAGGCGCGCCTCGTGAATGCGGCCGCGGATCCGCCCGCGCAGTTCGGCGGTGGCCGCTTCGGTAAAGGTCACCACCAGGATCTCGGTCACCGAGAGCGGCCGCTCGTGGGCGCTCGGCTGACCTGCATCGGCGCCCTCTTCAATCAGCGGGCCGTGGCCCAGCAGCAGGCGCAGGTAGAGACCGGCTATGGTGTAGGTCTTGCCGGTACCGGCGGAGGCTTCGATCAGTCGTTCACCATGGAGGGGAAAACGCAGGGTATTGAGCGGGTTAGCCATTATTTCAGCTCCTCCAGGGTCTTGAGCAGCGGGGTCAGGTGTTCGCGGGCCAGCGCCTGCAACTGCCCCAGCACCTCGTCATCGAGTTCGGGGAAGCAGCGGGCGACGTAAACGTCTTGCCCTTCCCCATTGATCATCCAGCCGCCGTTGAAACGGGTGAGAGCCGCCTTGTCGGCCGCCTCCGGTTTGTCGGGATCCTTCTCGATCGCCTTGAGCCAATCCCAGGCGGTGTTGGGGAAGAAGGGCAGCGGCCGCTTCATCCCCTGCGCCCAGAGCGCCACCAGCGCCGCCAGCTTGGGGCGCGCCTCGTCGGCAGCGAGTGCAGGCAGGCGCAGACTCTGTTTGGCGTCGAACAGCAGGGTGTCGCCGGGGGCGCAGCTCAATGAGAGGCAGAGGTGCTGGATCCAGCCCAGCAGCAGATCCTTGCCGTTGAAGCTGCCGGGTTTGACCACCAGCAAGCGCCCCTTCTGGGTGTCGATCCACCCTTGCAACTGGCCCTGGGTCAGGGAGATATCGATCTCCACCGCCTGCTTTTCTGACTCATTGGCAGCAACCCATGGCCGCAGCCGATCCGCCAGCTTGCCCATTTCGGCATCCAGATCGTCCAGCAGCAGGCTACCGAACCAGCCTTGCGGCAGCAGGCCGGTGAGCTGCAACCGCTCGCGACGTATGCTCACACTATCGCTCCGCTCTGGACTGTCCCCCTCTGCCAGATGGGCATCGAGCAGCAGATCTTTCAGCTGATAATGTTGCAGGCCATCCAGCTCGAACGGCTCGCTGTCCTCGATGTTGGCTTCGTTCAGCTCAAACCACACCTTGAGGCGGCGGTTGAGGAAATACTTGGTGGGCTGGCGATAGAAGCGCAGCAACTCGGCCAGCTCCAGCCCCTGCTCCTTGCCCCATTCGGAAGGCAGCGGCAGCTCGCCACTCTGGAAGTTGGCCGCGCCACGCACCGGATTGAGAGCGGGCAGCCAGTCGGCGGCATAGGTAAAGAGGCGTGAACCCGCCTCAGGATGGAAGTAGTTGCGGCTGTAGGGGGTGAGCGGGTGCGCCACCATCAGATGGTTGAGCAGCCGCTTGCCGGAGGTTTCGTCATCGAGATCCTCATCCCCCGCCAGCACAAAACCCTGACGCACATAGTCGATCAGCTCCGCCAGCAAGACGGACGGCACCTTGTCGCTGTTGTCCTGCGCGCTGAAGCCCTGATAGCTGATATAGAGCCCCTGTTGGGCGCTCAAGAGCGCCTCAAGGAAGAGATAGCGGTCATCATCGCGACGGGAGCGATCCCCGCGCCGCGACGCCACCGCCATCAGATCGAACCCCATGGGAGCCAATGTGCGCGGGTAGACGCCGTCATTCATGCCGAGCAGGCAGACCTGCTTGAAGGGGATGGAGCGCATCGGCATCAGGGTGCAGAAGTTGACCTGACCGGCGAGGAAGCGCTGGCTGGAGCGGGACTCCCCCAGCACGCTGCCGAGGTAGTCCTGCAACAGATCGGCGGTAATGGGCTGTTCGAAGCGGGACTCGCCAAGCTGGGTCTGCCACTCGACCAGCTGGCTGCGAATGAGCTGGAGCTGACGCTCTTCATCCTCATCGGCCAGATAGAAGCGTTCCAGCAGTCCGTGGAGGCAGGTAACCCACTCTCCTAGCGGCTGTGCCTGTTGCAGCCGGGGCAGGAATTCGGCCAGCGAATCGACGAACCAGGCAAGCTTGCCGAGCGCCAATCCCTGCTGACCTTCGATCTCTGCATAAGGCAATATGCTGGCCAAGGGCCCCTGCTGCCCCCCCATACTGTCGGCGTAGGGCAAAATGCCCGCCACCGGCTCGCCATCGCCCATGGCAAAACCGAGCAGCATCCGCCGCAGGCCGAACAGCCAGCTGTTGCCGGACATGGGCGGCAGATCGAAACGGACGGGGTAGCCGTCATCCAGCCCCCAGCGGATGCCGGTCTCCTGCACCCAGACCCGCAGCTGGTTGAACTCGTCGTCATCCAGCTCGAAGCGGCGCAGTACGGCGGGCACCTCGAGAATGGCCAGCAGCTCCCCTGCGCCGAAGCGGGCGTTGGGCAGCCTGAGCAGGGCGAGGAAGCTTTGCAACAGCGGGCTCTCCTGACTCGCAGCCCGATCAGATACCGCGAACGGGATCTGGCCCCGCGCCCCAAACACCGCCTGAATGTAGGGGCCGTAGCTGTTCACATCCGGCATCATCACCACCACGTCTTTCGGGGTGAGGGTCGGGTCCTGCTCGAACAGCGCCAGCAGCCGGTCGTGCAGCACTTCAAGTTCGCGCATCGGGCCGTGGCAGGCATGGATCTGCAAGGATCCATCCGTTGGATCGATCGGGCTCTTGTGGCGGCTGCTGTCGAGATCGAACTGACCGGCGCCTCGCTCGGCCAGCTCCAGCACATCCTTCTGGATGGCGCGCAGCAGGCTGACATTGCCCTCGGCATCCAGCTCGTCGATATCGACGAAGGCCTCGATTTGCGGCACCTCCAGCTCCATCAGCTGATGCAGGTAGTCGCGCCCCAGCTTGCCCATGGAGGCAAGCAGCGGGTTGGCGGGGCCCTGCAAGGTCTCGATATCGGTGCCGGGTTTGAGTTTGTTCTCCAGCCGCGCCAGGGTCTTGCGATCGAGCAGGTCGCCCCAGTAGTAGCGGCAGGGGTTGGTGACAAACAGGTGCACCTCCACCTCCGGCCGACTGCCGAGGGCCAGCAGCGCCTCCACATAACGCGGCGGCAGCGCCGAGATGCCGAACACGAACACCCGCTGCGGCAGCTTGCCCGGCAGATCCAAGGTGCGTTGCAGCTCGTGGATAAACTCCTCATAGAGGTTGGCTCTGTGGTAGCCGCTCGGGGAGAGCGCCAACGTGCGGACCACCAGCTCGCGCCACAGCTCGGGCTGCCAATCCTGACCGCTCACCCCGGCCAGTTCGAGCCCCAGCCCTTCCCCCTCTTCCCAGCGGGCGATCCAGTCCGGCCGATAGACCAGATACTGGTCAAAGAGATCCGCTACCTTCTGGCAGAGCTGCCACAGCCGAACTTGCTCGGGATCCCTGGCGGGATCCTCGTCCTCTCCGCCGCCCAGATAGGCGGCGAGCGGGGCAAAGGCGGGGCGATCCAGCAAGGCAGGCAGAATGGTCATCAGCTGCCAGCTCATGGATCCCTTGTTGTAGGGACTTATGCAAGGCACGTCCGCCAGCACCCGGGTGAACATATCCCAGATGAAACTGGCGGGCAGCGGGAAGTCGATATTGGCGGCGATGCCGAAGGCTTTGGCCAGCTCCAGCTTGAGCCACTGGGCCATGCCCGGACTCTGCACCAGGATCTGCTCCCGATCGAAGGGGTGAGAGAGAGGAGCCTGCCGGATGCGGCTCACCAGCAGCTCCTTGAGCAGATCCAGCTGATTGGAGTGGTAGAGGGTAAACATGGACGACTCCCGCCAATTCAAATGAGGGGTGGGTGCGAGAAAAGGTGAGTCATTCCCGTCACTTCACACGAAATGGGATTGTCGGGGATCGGGGGGTAAGATGCAAAAGGCGCTTGTTGCCGCAGATCACGTCGCCATCATGCGGGGCGGGAAAGGGTCAATGGCGGGCATAAAAAAGCCGGTGCTGCTGCACCGGCCAAAAGGCGTTGGAAAACTCTCGCTATCCGGGTATTACCAGTTCTTGCCGAGGCGGGCATCCAGACTGAAGGCCCCTGCACCGGCCGCCGCCAAAGCCAGGAAACCACCGGCCACGGAGACATTCTTCATGAACATCAGCATCTGCATCTGATCAGCAGGCTGATAGTGGAAAATAAAGGCGGCCATCAGGGTGAAACCGGCCATCAGCACAGAGAGGCTGCGGCTGAACAGACCCAGCATGATGGCGAGGCCACCACCCAGCTCCAGCAGTATCACCAGCGGCAGAATGAATCCGGGTACGCCCATGGCTTCCATGTAACCCTGGGTACCGGCATAGCCGCCGATCTTGCCCCAGCCTGCAATCACAAACATCAGTGCCAGCAGTACGCGACCCACCAGCAGTGCCACATCTTTCATCTTGTCCATTTCAAACTCCTCGTTGTATGTCAAATCACCGCTGACTGCTTCAGGGTAGGTCAAATAACAGGGCTTGGCTGGCACTCATTGCCACCAGATCCCATTTGGGTTCATCACGACTGAGTACCCCGTCGCCGGGTCGGGCAGCCAGACCGTTGGCGGTCAGCTCCCCTGAAATCATCTGCAGGTAGCCGTGTCGGCCGGCCAGCGCCCAGGTGAGACTCTCACCGGGCTCAAGCTGCAACCGCCATACGCGGGCCTGCTGGCGGATCCTGAAGGATCCCGCTTCGCCATCCGGTGACGCTACCAGCGTCAATCCCAGGTTGGCTTCAATCTTCTTCTGCTGATAGCCGGGGGTCGTGCCGTGTTCGTTCGGCTCGATCCAGATTTGCAACAGGGAGAGCGGCTCGGTCTGCGAGGGGTTGTACTCGCTGTGCCGGATGCCGGACCCTGCGCTCATCAGCTGGAAATCCCCTGCCGGGATCTGCTCGGCGTGGCCGAGGCTGTCCTTGTGCTCTATGGTGCCTTGCAGCACGCAGGTCAGGATCTCCATGTTGGCGTGAGGGTGAGTGGCGAATCCACCACCCGGTGCAACCAGATCCTGATTGATGACCCGCAGCACCGAATGCCCCATCCAGTCCGGGTCGTAGTAGTGCCCGAAGGAAAAGCTGTGGCGCGCATCCAGCCAGCCGAAGTTGGCCTTGCCGCGCGCTTCTGCGGCTCTCAATTTCATCATGGTGTGCTCCTCACGTACCGATACGGTTGATTAACGCTGCTTGCCGCTACCGATGCCGAACGGAATGCGGTAGTCGCTGCTCTGCTCACCCAGACTCACGGTCAGGTTGCCCTGGGTGCGGCTCGGGATCTGTACCTGCTGGCTGCCCATCAGGTTGGCGTGGACCGATGCCACGACATCGCCAGACTCGTCACGCACTTCCAGCATGGGGTTGCCCTTGCCTTCCACCGCGGCGGTCGCGTGCCAGTTGACGAACAGCACACCCGGTGCGGCGTTGAGGTCAGCGGGGACGGAAGCCTGAGCAAAGCCGGCGGTCATCAGGCCTGCAACGGCCAGCATCTTGATTACGTTTTTCATGTTCATTCACTCTCTTGGTTTTTATGTCATTGCCAAGGCCGGTTCGGCCAGAATCAATGCATCCATGCAAGAGGTTATTCAAATAGTGTGTTGTTCTTTTACCGACATCAGACATCACTCTTTGTGATGTCTCTGCCCGGAACTACTGTTTATTTGGCCGCTTGGCCTTCCTGCCTAAGCGTTGATTGAATATTAAAGACACTTGGCCTAAGTTGTTAGCGAGATAAACTGGCAAACATGTTCAAAAAAATTGAAGGTATGAAATGGCCAAGGAATCGAACAAGGAACGGGCGCTGACCCTGGAAGCCATCCGGGTGCTGGACGCCATCGATCGCCGTGGCAGCTTCGCGGCGGCCGCCGACGAGCTGGGCAAGGTCCCCTCGGCGCTGAGCTACACGGTACAGAAGCTGGAAGACGAGCTGGACGCCATGCTGTTTGATCGCAGCGGCCACAGAACCAAGTTCACCCCGGCCGGCCGCATGCTGCTGGAGCGGGGCCGGGTGCTGCTGGAAGCCGCCGAGCATCTGGTGGGCGAGACCCGGGCGCTGGCCCGTGGCTGGGAAACCGACATCACCATAGCCGTCGATGCCCTGGTGCCGCTGCAGGCGCTCTATCCCCTGGTCGAGCGGCTGGCCGAGCTGACGGATACCCGGCTGAGGTTTCGCGCCGAGGTACTGGCAGGCAGCTGGGAGTGTCTGGAAGATGGCAGGGCCGACCTGCTCATCTCCTCCCTCAACCCCGACATCATGCTGACCGGCATCAAGCATCAGGCGCTGCAGGAAGAGTTGATGCTCTACGTCGCCCACCCGGAGCACCCGCTGCATCAGGAGCCCGAGCCCCTGGCGGACGAGACGCTGCGCCGCTACCGCGCCATCGCAGTGGCGGACTCTGCGCTACGCAAGCCGGTGCTCACCTATCGCCTGCTCGACAAGCAGCCGCGCCTCACCGTCAGCACCATGGCGGAGAAGCGCGATGCCCTGCTGGCGGGGATAGGCGTCGGCACCATGCCGCTGAGCTGGATAGAAGAGGACATCAAGGCGGGCCGCCTCAAGGTGATCAGCCCCGAGTATCGCCATCAGATCCAGGTCGTACTGGCCTGGCGGCGCGATACCATGGGCAAGGCCAAGAGCTGGCTGGTGCGGGAGATCCCCAAGCTGTTTCCCAGCAAGGGGGAGTGAAGCCGGGGAACACTAAGCATGACGGATGGAGGCGGCGCTCGCCTCCGCTTGACGGCGGGCGCAAATTCGGGGAAAAGAAAAAAGCGGACCTCTTGCGAGTTCCGCTCAATGCCAGGAAAGAATAAAAACCTTTCGGTTTAAAAAACCCTTAAATTGGAAGCAAACAATCGATTTCTCAACCAGGAAGGTCTTGAATCCGATTCGTTTTGAATTATGCGCGATGTTTTATGCGCCACCAGCAAAATGTTGAATGGTTGAAGGATATGCACCACAGAGTATCACTATCTGCAACCTTCACCCTTGACTGGTCTGGCCATTTCAACCGATTACGACGGGTTTATTTCCTCTGGTTTTTTTAAGTGTCAGTATCTGAGCCCATAACTAAAAAAGAACCCAGTTTCTGACACAACATAAAGATGCAGATAAAGGAATAGTTGCATGACCTACAGCCAGACCCTGGCCAACAATATTCTCGACACCCTGAAGAAGACCCTGACCGACAAGGGGATCCGCTATCAGACCCTGGCAGAAGCCATGGGGGTCTCCATCGCCACCATCAAGCGGATGATGAACAAACCCTCGCTGCCGTTCGATACCCTGCTGGAGATCTGTCACCTAGTGGGGCTCTCGTTCGAGGAGCTGCTGGACCGCACCCAGGATGCCCAGAGCCGCCGCGCCGTCTTCACCCAGGAGCAGGACGAGGCATTCCACAAGGAGCCGGGGCTCTACGCCTTTCTCGCCAACATCTTCTGGCGTGACAAGACGCTGATCGATCTGAAACGGGAATATGGCCTGACCGATGCCTCCTGCTACCTCTACCTGCGCAAGCTGGAGAAGCTCGGCATACTGCAGCTCGGCATAGACAACAGCTACCACTTCCTCATCAGCGAGCGCATCAGCTTCGAGCAGCACAGCCGCTTCGCCCGCCAGCAGGCGCGCCAGGCCATGTCCGTGCTGGGGGACTATCTGGTGGAGAACATGCACAAGTCCAACAACTACATGGCGCTGTGCCAGCTCCATCTGGACGAGAGCGAGGCCATGGCGCTGATCGAGCGGATGAAGGAGTACTGGCATCAGGAGCTCAAACTCAACCGCCCCGCCATCGGCCAGCGGGAGGGCAGCAAGACCTACACTATGTCGCTGCAGCTGGCGGACTGCGGTTATCAGAGCTTCGACGACCTGATCCCCAATATCGACAACTGATCCCGTCGGATCCTGCGGGATCCGTCTGCCTTGGTCAGCTCGATAGCGGCAATTCAGACCGTCTTGCTGCCATAGGCTGCAGCACCCGGGTGTCTAGAGGAATTCGTATCGCCATTGTGCCCGGCAGTGCTCGCTGATTTATTGTGACTCCGCCATATGGGGATATTTTGGGAGGATGAATGCAGGCTGCAGCGCCCGGGTATCCAGACGAATTCGTATCGCATCCGGCCGCCAGTGTTCAATATCGCAATCCACCAGCCCCCCTCGCTCGTCATAATTGACCCGTACCAGCCGCAGCACGGCGCTCCCTTCCGCCAGATTGAGCGCGCGGGCTATGGCTCCCCGTGCCGACGAGGGGGTGATCTCGAGGCTGGCGCCGCCCTGACCTATGCCATAGCGCTGTTGATAGAGTTCGGTGAGGGAGCTGGCCAGCGGCGCGCTGGCGATATCGGGAAAGCGGCTGGCCAGCAGGTGGTGGCTGACGTGGAGCACCGGGCGTCCATCGATCAGCCGCTGACGGCGGATTTCGTAGAGCGGGGTAAAGGGCTCCAGCCCCATCCAGCGGCACAGTTCGCTGCTGGCAAGCTCGCTGCCGTGGGCCAGCACCCGGGTTTCGGCGGTGCGTTGCTGCTCACCGATCCACTGGTGAAAGTGGGTGTGGATGGCGGGATCGTAGGTGAGTCTTGGCGGCGCCACAAACCAGCCGCGCCGCTCGGCCCGGTAGATAAGGCCATCCGCTTCGAGGCTGGAGAGCGCCTCCTTGATGGTGATGCGGGTGGTGGCAAAGCGCTCGCTCAGCGCCCGTTCGGCGGGCAACTGCTGCCCGGCCCCCAACTGACCGCTGCCGATATAGCGGCGCAGGGTCTGGCCAATCTGTTCGCACTTGGAGGAGGAGCGGCCATCGGCTACTCCCTGCTCGCTCAATCTCGGCTCGGTCACACTCATATCCCTGTTGGTCATGCTGAATCCCAGTGGCTGGCAAAGTCCCTGTTGGAGTAGTCCAGCCTCACTCGGGTTCAGAGTTGTAACCGCTCTGGATGACAGCGGCGTGACAGGGCGATTGTCATCAAACTGCCATCAAAGCGCCCCGCCACCGTCATATTTCCCCTCTAGCATCCCTCTCGAACCTTAACTGACCTAGTCCAGAGGGATGGGATGATGAAAAGCGTGATCGCAAGTGCACTGGCCCTGGTGGCCATCAGTCAACCACTGTTTGCCGCCGAGAACATCGCGGATCTCGAGAAGGCCGCCCGTGGCGAAGGCCAGCTCAGCAGTATCGGCATGCCCGACAGCTGGGCCAACTGGAAGGATACCTGGCAGCAGCTGGGCAGCATCTACGGCATCAAGCATCAGGATACCGACATGAGCTCGGCGCAGGAGATCGCCAAGTTCGCCGCCGAGAAGGCCAATGCCACCGCCGACATCGGCGATGTGGGCGGTGCCTTCGGTCCGGTTGCGGTCAAGCAGGGGGTTACCCAGCCCTACAAACCTTCCAGCTGGGCCGACATTCCCAACTGGGCCAAGGATGCGGACGGTCACTGGATGCTGGCCTATACCGGCACCATCGCCTTCCTGATCAACAAGGATCTGGTCAAGGCCGCCCCCACCAGCTGGCAATCCCTGCTGGGTGGCGACTACAAGGTGACCCTGGGTGATGTCGGCGTGGCCTCTCAGGCCAACAACGGCGTGCTGGCGGCGGCCTATGCCACCGGCGGCAGCGAGAAGAACCTCAAGCCCGCCCTGGAGCTGTTCGGCCAGCTGGCCAAACAGGGACGCCTCTCCCTGAACGACCCTTCCATCGCCAATATCGAGAAGGGTGAAGTGGAAGTCGGCGTGCTGTGGGACTTCAACGCACTGAACTACCGCGACAAGATAGACCCCAAGAAGTTTGATGTGGTTATCCCGAGCGACGGCTCCGTCATCGCCGGCTACACCACCATCATCAACAAGTGGGCCAAGAACCCCAACGCCGCCAAGCTGGCCCGGGAATACATCCTCTCAGACGCAGGTCAAATCAACCTGGCCCGTGGCTACGCCCGTCCCATCCGCAGCAATGTGGTATTGCCGGATGACGTGAAAGCCAAGCTGCTGCCTGCCGAGCAGTATGCCAATGCCAAGCCGGTCAGCGATCATGCCGCCTGGGAACAGAGCTCCAAGGCCCTGCCGCGCCAGTGGCAGGAAACCGTCATGATCAACATGCAGTAAGGGGATCCAGTGCAACACAAGGTGATAGTGGTACTTGTGGATGGCCTGTCTGCCGAGGTAGCCCACACAATGGGCTACCTCACAGGCATGGTGGAGGCACAGCGCGGCTTGTATACGACCCTGAGCTGTGCCCTGCCCTCCCTCTCCCGGCCGCTCTACGAGTGCATCCTGACCGGCGTACCGCCAGTGGCCAGCGGCATCACCCACAATGGTGTCAGTCGCTTGAGCCAGCATGAATCCATCTTCCATCTCGCCCGAGCCAGCGGCAAACGCACGGCAGCCGCGGCCTATTACTGGGTGAGCGAGCTCTATAACTGCACTCCCTGGCTCGCGTTGCGGGATCGCTATACCCATGACGAGCAGCTGCCGATCCAGCACGGCTGCTTCTACTGGGATGACAGCTACCCCGACAGCCATCTGCTGATGGATGGGGAATGGCTCAGAACCCAGCATGATCCCGATTTTCTGTTGATCCACCCCATGGGAGTGGACGATGCGGGCCACAAGTTTGGCCTGGACTCGCGCCAGTACCGCAACCAGGCGCGCCGCATGGACAGCCTGCTGGCCGATCTGCTGCCCCAGTGGCTGGGGGAAGGCTACCAGGTGCTGGTGACCTCGGATCACGGCATGAACAACGACTTGAGCCACGGCGGCACCTTGCCCGAGGAGCGCACCGTACCGCTCTGGCTGTTTGGCGATGCCTTTGTGGCCCAGTGGCCTGCCGGACCGGCCTTGCAACAAACCCAGCTCTGCGGTCTGATGGCCGACTTGCTTGGCGTTTCCCATGACAAGCCAAGCGGCCTGCCGCTGCTCAAGGCAGCCTGCCTGCGCGAGGTGCACTGATGATCTCTGCCGCCACCCGGATCCTGCCGGATCAAGCCGTGATCCCGCGTCAAACCCGTCGTCACTGGCTGCCTGCGCTGGTACTGCTGCCATTTTTCCTCTTGATGATACTGTTCCAGCTCGCCCCCATGGTGTGGGTACTGGTGGGCAGCTTTCAAACCCCGGAAGGCTGGGGCCTGGATCATTACCGGGAGATCCTGAGCTCCCCTTTCTACCTCCAATCCTTCACCAACTCATTGCGCATCGCCGGTATCGCCAGTCTGGCAGGGCTTGCCATCGGCACCCTGGGGGCGGCAGCGCTGCGCCAGAGCGGTGAGCGGGTCAAGCGAGCCCTGCTGGCGTTTGTCACCATGACCAGCAACTTCAGCGGTGTGCCGCTGGCGTTCGCCTTCATCATCATTCTCGGCATCAACGGCGCCATCACACTGCTGCTCAAATCCTGGGGCTGGATCGACGGTTTCAACCTCTACTCCGGGGCTGGTCTCATCCTCATCTACACCTATTTCCAGATCCCGCTCGCCCTGCTGCTGCTCTACCCGGCGTTCGATGCGCTGCAGGATGACTGGCCCCAGGCCGCCGCCCTGCTGGGTGCCAGCAAGAGGCAGTATGTGTGGCACGTGGCGCTGCCGGTGCTGACGCCAGCACTGCTCGGTACTCTCATCATCCTGTTTGCCAATGCGGTGGGGGCCTATGCCTCCGCCTACGCCCTCACCACGGGCAACTTCAACCTGGTGACCATACGGGTGGCCAGCCTGGTCTCCGGCGACATCTTCCTCGAACCCAATCTGGCGGCGGCGCTGGCGGTGATCCTGATGGTGTTGCTGGGCGTGGTGACGGCCGCCAACCAGTGGCTGCTGAAGAAGAGCTATGTGAACAAGGGGCAATCCCATGAATGACCTGACACCGCGCTGGCCAAGGTGGGTACTGGGGGCGCTGGTCACCACCCTGCTGCTGCCACTGCTGGCGACCCTGCTTTACTCCCTCTCCACCCGCTGGGGCGCAACTCTGCTGCCGGACGGCTTCACGCTGGAGTGGTATCTGCAACTGTGGGGGGATCCGCGCTTCCTGGCTGCCTTCGGCCGCAGCCTGTTTGTCTGTTTCGCCACCCTGCTGCTGGGCACGCTGGTGCTGGTCCCGACCGTGCTGGTGGTGGCCTACTACTTCCCCAAGCTGGATCCCTGGATGAACCTGCTGATCCTGCTCCCCTTCGCGGTGCCGCCCGTGGTCTCTTCGGTGGGGCTGTTGCAGATCTACGCCGACGGTCCGCTGCCCATAGTCGGCACGCCCTGGATCCTGGTGGGCACCTGGTTCACAGTGGTGCTCCCCTTCATGTATCGGGCACTGGCCAACAGCTTGCAGGGCGTGCCGCTCCGGGATCTGATGGATGCCGCCCACCTGCTGGGGGCGAGCAGCGCACGCGCCTTCGCTATGGTGGTGCTGCCAAATCTGCGCAAGGGGCTGCTGGCGGCGCTGTTTCTGTCGCTCTCCTTCCTGCTTGGTGAGTTCGTGTTTGCCAACATGCTGGTGGGCACCCGTTACGAAACCCTGCAGGTCTATCTCTACAACATGCGCGCCACCTCGGGCCACTTCACCAGCGCGCTGGTGATGAGCTACTTCCTGCTGACCCTGCTGCTCACCTGGGCGGCGAACAGATTCCATCGGTGATCCCATATGTTCCATCTAGAAGTAACCCAACTGCACAAATCCTACGGCGAGACCAAGGTGTTCGAGGGGATAGAATTCGGCATCCGCAAGGGGGAGCTGGTGACCCTGCTCGGTCCCTCCGGCTGCGGCAAATCCACCCTGCTGCGGGCACTGGCCGGGCTGACGCCGGTCGATGGCGGTCAGGTACGGGTGGCAGGTGAGGACATCACCTGGCAGGCGCCGCAGAAGCGCGGCATCGGCATGGTGTTCCAGAGCTATGCGCTGTTCCCCAACATGACGGTGTGGGACAACGTGGCCTTCGGCCTCAGAATGAAACCCCAGCCTGGACGGGAACTGGCCGCCAGTGTGCAGGAGGCCTTGAGCCTGGTTGAGCTGGATGGCTTCGAGCGCCGCTATCCAGGCGAGCTCTCCGGCGGCCAGCGCCAGCGGGTCGCCCTCGCCCGCGCCCTGGTGGTACGGCCGCGGATCCTGCTGTTGGATGAACCCCTCTCTGCGCTGGATGCCCGCATCCGCCGCAGCCTGCGATTGCAGATCCGCGAGATCCAGCAGCGGCTCGAGCTCACCACCATCTTCGTCACCCACGATCAGGAAGAGGCGCTGACCATGTCGGATCGGGTGTTCCTGATGAACAAGGGGGAGATAGTGCAAAGCGGCAGCCCGGAGCAGATCTATACACAGCCTGCCAGCGAGTTCGTGGCGAGCTTTATCGGCCACTACAACCTGCTGGCCCCCGAGCAGGCCAAGTCACTGTTCGGCCCCCGTTTTCGCGGCACCCTGGCGCTGCGACCCGAGTCCATCAACCTGTTGCCTGCGGGGACGCAGAGCCTTGATCCCTGCCTGCCCGGCGTCATTCGCCAGCAGCAGTTGCTCGGCAACATCATCCGCTATCAGGTGGAGTGCGAAGCGGGGCTCTTGACGGTGGATACCCTCAATCGCTCGGCTCGCGACCTGTTGCCAGTGGGCACGGCCGTCACCCTGGCGGTGGCCCGGGATCAACTGTGTGAGGTAGCATAAGCGATGGATTACGCCCCCTTTAAATCGGCGCGCGGCCAACATGCCGCCCGTCAATCATCACAGTTATGGATAGCTAGGAGCAGGTATGGCACTGGCACTGTTTGATCTGGACGAAACCCTGATTGCCGGGGATTCCGCCAGCCTCTGGCTGGAGTACATGGTGGCCCAGGAGCTGGCCCCGGCGGACATGATTGCCGAGGAGCAGGCCATGATGTCCCTCTACCATCAGGGCAAGATGGACATGCATCAGTACATGGCATTCACCCTGCGGCCGCTGGCGGGCAAGTCGCGCCAGTGGCTCGGCCAGCAGTGCCAGCACTTCACCGAGCAAGTGCTGCGCGAGCGCCTCTACTCCGAGGGTGTGGAGCGCATCGAATGGCATAGGGAGCGCGGCGACGAGCTGGTACTGATCTCCGCCTCCGGCGAGCATCTGGTGGCGCCCATGGCGCAGATGCTGGGGATGGATCACTGCGTCGCCATACTGCTCGATGAGGAGGAGGGCATGCTGACCGGCCAGACTCGCGGTACCCTGAGTTTTCGGGAGGGCAAGGTGGCACGCATCAACCAGCTGTTTGCCGGGGATGACAACCTCTGGCAGGAGAGTTATGGCTACAGTGACTCCCACAACGACCTGCCGATGTTGCGGGCGGTGACCCATCCCCATGCGGTCAACCCGGCTCCCGGTCTGCGTCAGGTCGCCGCCGAACACGACTGGCCGACCCTGGACTGGCAGCTGATCGGCTGAATGAAGAAGAGGCCCTCAGGCCTCTTCGTTGCTCAACAGGTTGCCCTTTGGCAAGCTCCCCTCTCCGGCCACAAGTTCCTGCGGCTTGCCCAGGTAGATGCGGTTTTTGCCATCACGCTTGGCGCGATAGACCTCGGCATCGGCCACCTCCAGCAACGTCTTGCCATGCGTCACCCCGTTGCTGGCCACCAGCCCGCCACTCAAGGTCAGCTTGAGGCCCGGCTCGCGCCAGTCCAGTGACTCCACGCCCTTGCGGAACTGCTCCAGCAACATCAGACAGAAGTGGGTGTCCGGGTTGACCATCAGCACCACCAGCTCCTCCCCGCCGTAACGGCAGACCCAGCCATGATCCCCCAGCAGCCGCATGGCCAGCTGAGCCACCCGCTTGAGCACCACATCCCCGGTCTGGTGGCCATAGTTGTCGTTGACCCGCTTGAAGTCATCGAGATCGACCATGGCCAGGCAGAAGGGCTGGTGTTCGAGCAACAGCCGGGTCAGGCGTTCGTCGAAGAAACGGCGATTGTAGAGGCCGGTCAGTTTGTCCAGATTGGCCTGCTGGCGCGCCTCGTGATAATCCTTGCTCGCCTCGGCCAGCTCGGCGTAGACGTACTTGAGCTCCCGCATCCCGCCCTGGGGTACGTCATCGGGTTGGGTCCGGCTGGCCCGGATCATGGCGGCTATCTCATCGAGCATGCGGCGAAAATAACGGGACCACACCAGCGCCAGTACGAGATAGAGCACGCAGGCCAGCGCCACCATCAGCTGCACGTTGAGGGAGACCCTGTCGATCGCGGCCTGAACGCTGACCGCCGGTTGCACGCTGATCAGCACCCAGTTGCGCTCAGGCAACTTGCTGTAGGCCACGAACAGCTGGGAGGCCTTGTCCAGGAAGATGCCATCCCCCTGATTGAAGCGGGAGAGCCACTGGGGATGGGCCATGGGCTTGAGCAACTGGGCGGGATCCGGGTGCACCAGCACCTTGCCGGACTGATTGACGATCATCTGGTAACCGTTGTCAGCCTGGCGGTTCAGCTGGGCCGAGAAGGGCGCAAGGATGGCATCGACTGCAAACACCCCCTGCACCTTGCCGCTGGCATCGGTCAACGCCCGTGCCAGGGCGATCACCAGATTCCCGTTGGTGTAGTCGTAGTAGGGCTCGGTCCAGACCATCTTGCCCAGATGCTGGCTGGCCAGCTGATACCAGGGGCGGCCCCTGGGATCGAAGTTGGCATCCGCCTCCCACTTGGGATAAATCAGCATCTGGCGCTCTGCCGTGCCGACATAGATGTAGATCAGGTCGGCCATCATCCCCTTGTAGAGCCGCCACTCCTTCAGATAGGTCTCGGTATTGTGCAGGCGGGGGCCGCTGATATCTTCCACCTTCACTTGGTCGTAGATAAGCGTAAACTGCCGTTCCATCTCCTGGAGATAGGGCTCGATGAAGACGTGACGCAACTGGTGATTGGTGGCGAGCAGACGCTGCTGCAACTCGTTTTGCAGGCTGCGTTCCATGTGCAGATAGTAGATGCCGCCCAGCATCAGTACAGGAATGAACAACAGCAACAACCCCAGGCGCATCCGGGCAACCAGAGACCAGGTTTTCTTGGAGACAACACGCTTATCCAACCCGGACTCCTGCTACCGTCAGACATGATGTAATGTCAGAATATCAGCACCACAGGATGGAGTCCAAAAGGAAGCTGGTTATGTGCTCAACAAGAGGTAATCGACACGGATGTTGAACCCGGATCTGCTGATGGCGCTGCACTATTGCGCCGTGATCACCCTGACCGGGGCCATCACCTCCGAGTATTTTCTGTTCCGGCGCGGCATGTCCATCGAACAGGTACGCAAGCTGCTGCTGGCCGACGGCCTGGCGGCGCTGGCCCTGCTGCTCATCTTCATCACGGGCGTGTTGCAGGTGCTCGCCCACCCCGACGAGCCCGCCGTGCTGCTCGCCAACCCAGGCTATCGCACCAAGCTGCTGCTGTTTTTCGTGATGGCCATCAGCTTTGGCTACCCCAGCCGCCTCTTCTATCGCTGGCGCCGCTCCCTGCGCCAGGGTCGGGCCCCCATGGTCTCCATCCAGCAGCAGTTCTGGGTGATCTGGATCCTGCGCGGCAACCTCTTGTTGCTTGCCCTCATTCCCCTGCTGGCCAAACTCGTCAGCAGCTGAAGACGACTCTGATTCAGCAGCCATAAGGACTAATCCGTCCCCTACACGGCCATTCTGCGGCGGCCACCCTTTTCTCTCACAGCCCCTCCTGTGGACCAAACTCGCGAGCGCTAAAGACAAATCCCCCCGCACACGGTTATCTTGGTGGCTGGAGTTTTGCGGACGGGTGTCTGCCCGCCACCTTTTCAGGGATGAATTCGTATGCGTTCGAACATGATGTTACTGATGGCCGCCGCCATCTGGGGGCTGGGCTTCGTCGCCCAGCGGCTGGGGATGGATCACATGGGGCCTTACACCTTCAACGGTCTGCGCTTTCTGCTGGGGGCCGCCTCCCTGCTGCCGTTGCTGTGGTGGCTCGAGTCACGCCAGCCCACGGGTCAGTCCGGTGATCGCCGCCTGTTGCTGACCGGGGGCCTGCTCGCCGGTCTCGTGCTGTTCAGCGCCGCCTCCCTGCAGCAGGTGGGACTCCTCTATACCACGGCCGCCAAGGCGGGCTTCATCACAGGCCTCTACATCATACTGGTGCCCGTCATCGGCCTGGCACTGCGCCACAAGACCGGGGCCAACACCTGGATCGGCGCCCTCATCGCCATGGCCGGGCTCTATTACCTGAGCGTGACCGAGGAGTTCACCATAGGCTACGGCGACCTGTTGCAGGTGATCGGCGCCCTGTTCTGGGCCATTCATCTGCTGGTGCTGGATCACTACTCGAGCCGGGTCGCGCCGATCCGCCTGGCTGGCGTGCAGTTCCTGGTGTGCGGCCTGCTCAGCCTGGGGGTCGCCTTCACCATGGAGACGCCGACCATGAGCGGCGCTGTGGCGGGCTGGCAGGCGCTGCTCTATGCCGGTCTGGTCTCGGTCGGGATCGGCTACACACTGCAGGTGGTGGGACAGCGCGGCGCCCATCCGGCCCACGCCGCCATCATCCTCAGCCTGGAGACGGTGTTCGCCGCCATCGGCGGTGTGCTGCTGCTCGGCGAGACCCTGGATGAACGTGCCATGGTGGGCTGCGCCCTGATGCTGGCGGGCATGTTGATCTCCCAGATCCGCCTGCGCTGGTGGTGGAAGTCGCGTCGGGACAAGGTGCCCAGCCAGCCCTGATGCGGGCGGACATCTTGCTCTCTCGGGGCGGCTGTGCCGAGACGGCGTCACCCATCTCACATGAAACGAGGCGCCCACGGGCGCCTCGTTTCATTGCCACTGGTGGCCACATGGCTAACGCACGCTGGAGCAGAAACTCACGTCGTCGCGCAGGGGATCGTTGCTCACGCTGTGGTAGAGCTCGAAACAGGGACCGCTGCCAAATTCCAGCCCGGCCGCGACTATGTCGCCCACATGCTCCTGCCAGCGCGGCCCGTACTGGCTGCGATCCGTGATGAGGTAGCGGGACTGGGCATAACGTCCGGCGGGAATGAGCTGGGTTTCCACCTCCCCCTCGCCCCGGGTCTGGGCAGGCACAGTGACGCCGACATCGGTGCGGCACTGGGCCGGCGGCGTAACCTCCGGGTTGTCGTGGTAGATAAAGATCCACTCGCCACCCTCAAGACCGCGGGCCGCCGCCCACTGATGCAGACGGCCGCAGACGGCATCATACCCCTCGCCATAGGGGCCGGTGACCCGGATATAAGCCAGGGTGCGGGTGTCCATCTCGACAGTTTTCATGGTATTGCTCCTTGCTGATGAATGACCTTCAGCATAAGGGGTCGAGCCCTCCCATGCGTGTCCATCCTTGCTCTCCAGGTGTCCATTTTTGCGCTTGTCACGGCGAAACTCGCCAGGGGCGCAACCGTAATGGCGGCGAAACGCCTTGGCAAATGCCTGGGAGCTGGCAAGGCCCGCCTCCAGCGCGATGGCGGTGACGCTGGCGTCCGTGTAGCAGAGCTGCCAGGCCGCCCGCTGCATGCGCAGTCGCCGACACATCTCCCCCGGCGCCTCGCCCGCCACTGCGGTGAACACCCGGTGAAAATGGTAGAGGGAGAGGCAGGCCCGATCCGCCAGCGCCTCGATGGAGAGATCGGGATCCCGCTCCAACGCCCGGATCACCGGACGCAATCTGGCCTGATAGTCGACCATGCCGTTAGCGACTGGCGCCCCCCGCGACTCTGGCCATATAGAACACATCCACATAGCGCCCCTGCCGGAAGGCATAGTCACGAGCCCGCCCCTCTTCCACAAAGCCAAACTTGCAATAGAGCGCCTGCGCCGCTTCGTTATCGACGAAAACCGTCAACTCAATACGGTGCAGGTTGAGCCAGTTATCTGCCAGGTCCAGCGCCGCAGCCATCAGGGCAGAGCCCACCCCCTTGCCTGCACAGTCATCCCGTACCCCCATGCCGATACCGGCCACATGCTTGCGTCTGGGATTGGGCTCCACATGCAATGAGATCTGGCCCACCAGCAGGCCGTCGACCTCGGCCACCAGCGCCACCACGCTTCCGTTCTCCAACCGCTTCTGCCAGACGCTCAGGGTCGGATACGGCAGTTGCAAGGTGCCCGCCTGGGCATTGGGCAGGGCGTAGAGATCCCGCAAGGCGGGGGCATCGGCGGGTTCGGCATGACGGATAGTAATCTGCATATGAGGCTCCTTCTCGAAGCCTCCATCATGCAATATCCGGCGCGGTTGCACATCCCCCCACCACACCCATTTGCGATGCCTATCAAAGGGCTAGGAAAGGCCCATTGGCCCATCACTGCGCAGATCCGTAGGCTGGCCCCATATCAACAAGGAGAGAAGCCATGACTGACAAGACCCTGCACAGCACCAACGGCGCCCCCGTCGTCGACAACAACAACAGCCTCACCGCCGGCCCGCGCGGCCCCGTATTGATGCAAGATATCTGGTTGATGGAGAAACTCGCCCACTTCGACCGCGAGCGCATTCCCGAGCGGGTGGTTCACGCTAAGGGCTCCGGCGCCTACGGCACCTTTACCGTGACCCACGATATTAGCCAGTTCAGCAAGGCCGACCTGTTCAACGCCATTGGCAAGCAGACCCCGGTCTTCCTGCGCTTCTCCACAGTGGCCGGTGAGAAGGGCGCCGCCGATGCCGAGCGCGACGTGCGCGGCTTCGCCCTCAAGTTCTACACCGAGCAGGGCAACTGGGATCTGGTGGGCAACAACACACCGGTCTTTTTCATCCGCGATCCGCTGAAATTCCCGGACTTCATCCACACCCAGAAACGGGATCCGCGCACCAACCTGCGCAGCGCCACCGCCGCCTGGGACTTCTGGTCCCGCCATCCGGAATCCCTGCATCAGGTCACCATACTGTTCAGCGACCGCGGCATCCCCAAGAGCCTGCGGGAGATGAACGGCTACGGCAGCCACACCTTCAGCTTTATCAACGACGCCAACGAGCGCTTCTGGGTCAAGTTCCACTTCAAGACCGAGCAGGGCCACAGCTTCTACACAGATGAAGAGGCGGCCAATGCCGTCGGTCAGGATCGGGAGACCAGCCAGGCCGATCTGTTCAATGCCATCGAGCAGGGCGACTTCCCGCGCTGGAAGGTCTATGTGCAGGTGATGTCGGAGGCCGACGCCCAGACTTACCAAATCCACCCGTTCGACCTCACCAAGGTGTGGCCGCACAGCGACTACCCGCTGATCCCGGTCGGGATGCTGGAGCTCAACCAGAACCCGGACAACTACTTCGCCCACGTGGAGCAGGCCGCCTTTACCCCAGCCAACGTGGTGCCCGGTATCGGCTTCTCGCCGGATCGCATGCTGCAGGGACGGCTGTTCTCCTACGGCGACACCCAGCGCTATCGCCTCGGCGTCAACCACGGCCTGCTGCCGGTCAACGCTCCGCGCTGCCCGTTCCACCACGGTGCCCATCGTGACGGCGCCATGCGGGCAGACAGCAATGGCGGTGCCAGCCCCAACTATCAGCCGAACCGTTTCGGTACCCAGCAGCCGAGCGAACAGCACGAACCGGCACTGAGTCTGGAAGGGGCCGCCCTGCACTACGATTTTCGTGACTACGACAGCGACTACTACTGCCAGCCCGGCAACCTGTTCCGCATCATGGACGAGGGGCAGCGTTCACGGCTCGCCGCCAACCTGGCGCGCTCCCTCATCAACGTGGAAGATGACGCCATAGTCGCGGCCCAGCTCAAGCACTTCGAGCAGGCCGACCCCGAATACGCCAAGCGGGTCGAACTGGCACTGGCCGCCCTGCAGCGCTAAGTCGCAAGCAGGCAACATCTGCAAAAGCAAAACGGGGGCCTGATGGCCCCCGTTCTCGTCATGGCGGTGCGTGATGAATAAAAAACGGAGCCAGAGGCTCCGTTTTCAATGCGGTATCAATCCCGGACGGAACGCGCTTCGCGCTCTTCCCGCTCCCTTGCCAACAAGCGTTTGTACCACCAGCTACTGCGACGACGTTGTGCATTGGAAGAGCGACGAGCCATTTCTTAGGTTCCAGCCAAGAGAGGAAAAGAGCCGCATTATGCGATAGAGGTCACGTCCATGTCTTTAGCTGGATCAAGAAAAGCCTCACTGACCCACGCTGATGGTGCTGCGCTGCGCCGCCTTGTCGGCCACATGCGACGCCCTTGCAGGTTCACGCCAGGCCAGCGGCCCGTTGCTCTCCAGCTCGTTTTGCGGGCCGCACTCCAGCCAGCTGTCGCCCTGTTGAATGCGGGCACCCAAGGAGTATTTCTGATCCTGATACCAGCAGACTCGCTCCGGCAACGACCCCAGCGGCAGCACCAGCTCGCTCCCCGCCTGCGCCTGTTTCACATCGGCTGGCCCGGCGACGGCAGTCGCACTGCCCAGCAAAACCAGCAGCAGGCAACCCACCCCACACTTGCTTGCACTCATGGTGTCACTCCTTGCTCGATACGGGATGAAAGCGACCGGAAACGGCGCAAACTTGATTAATAAGCCGCACGCCGACTGGCATTCCCAAGCCAATATGATAGCCTGCCAGCGCCTGCTCACGCCCGTCAAAACCGGCGCAGGAAAACCCCGGTGGATTTGTCGGTTCTCGACGAATATAACCTTATTAATCAAATCGTTATTTGGATATTATCCCAATGCGTATCATGCCGTTGCTCCAGGCGGCCTGCCTGAGCCTGATGTTGTCCGCCTGCGTCGCCCCCCTCTTGATGATGAGCCCTACCAGTCAACTGATGTGGGCCCTGCTCAAGCCGCTGGTCGGTTTCGACCCCAACGAAGCCAACCTGTTCGAACAGCCGATGATCAAGGATCGAATGACCGGCATTCTGGGCCCCAATTACGACAGCACCATGCAGTTGCTCAAGACAGCCAACGAGCTGCAGCAGGAAGGCCCGCTGTTCTACGTGGTCTCCCGCTACGCCCCCGTGCCGGACGTTGCCAAGCAGGCCGGCATGGTCTGGAACTCACAGACCAACCAGATGTCCGTCATGCTGCTCAAGGGCGATGGCACACCCCAGGTATTTGGCGAGAACCTGGCCGCGGGCGCACCGACCTGGCCAAGCGAGATGCAGAACTGGCAGGCTCAGGGCAACCCGACGGCCACCGCCCTCTCCGGCGCCAACAAGGCATTGACCGGAACCGGTGCCACTACCTCGGTACTCGGCAGCGTGCTGGGCTCGATCCAGCAAGGTGCCAGCAAGACCATGACGGATACCACCAAGCAGATAGTCGGCAGCGCCACTGCCTCGGCCCAGCAGCAAGCCAGCAAGGCCGCGACCGATGTCACCAAGCAGGCCGTCAGCAGCGCCAGCACCACGGTACAGCAGCAGGCCGCCAAGGCCGTGACCGAGCCCGCCAAACAGACCGTCAGCAGCGCCAGCACCACGGTACAACAGCAGGCCGCCAAGGCCGCGACCGAGCCCGCCAAACAGGCCGTCAGCAGCGCCAGCACCACGGTACAACAGCAGGCCGCCAAGGCCGTGACCGAGCCCGCCAAACAGATCGTCAGCAGCGCCAGCACCACGGCACAGCAGCAGGCCGCCAAGGCCATGACCGAACCCGCCAAGCAGGCGGTCAGCAGCGCTACCACCACGGCACAGCAGCAGGCCAGCAAGGCCGTGACCGAACCCGCCAAGCAGGCGGTCAGCAGCGCTACCACCACGGTACAGCAGCAGGCCGCCAAGGCCGCGACCGAGCCCGCCAAGCAGGCCGTAAGCAGCGCCGCAACGACTGCGGGCAAGGCAGTCGCCGATGCGGCCGCCAAGGCTGAAGCCGCCCGCCAGCAGAGCGAGCAGGCACGCGCCGCCGCCGAAGCCGAGATGGAAGCCCTGCTCAAGTAAGCCACAGGCCATCGCAGGATGGCCTGTTTTCCCTCCCCCCATTGCTCACCGCCAAGCCAGACAACCCGTCCGCACAGTGGAAACCATGAACTTCTCGGCATAGCCCCCTAAACTGGAAAGACGATTTTTTGCAAGGAGTGCTGCCATGTCGCGTCTGCTCAGCCTGATGATCTGCTGCTGTCTGGGCACAGCACTGCCCGTCTCGGCATTCACCTACTATTCCGAGCAAAACATGCCGTTCAATGGTCAGGATGAGCAGGGCAAGAGCACTGGGCTGGCGGTCGAACTGCTGCGGCTGATGTGGCAGGAGATGGGGGAACCGGAACAGCCCATCCACTTCATGCCCTGGGCCAAGGCCTGGTATCTGCTGACCCAGCAACCGGACGCCGTGCTGTTCACCACGGCCCACACCCAGGCGCGGGATCCCCACTTCCTGTGGGTCTGCCCCATCAGCCGCTCCCGGGTGTCGCTGGTAGGCCGCAAGCGGGATGCCCCCAAAGTGACCAGCAAGGCCGATCTCGCCAGACTGCAGATCGGCGTCATGCAGGCGGATGTGGGGGAACAACTGCTGCTCAACCGGGGCATCAGCCCCGCCAACCTGATGTCGGTGGAGCGGATGGATCAGGTGGTGCGCCAGCTCATCATGGCCCGTACCGATCTGGTGGCCGGCAATGAGGTGATGTTGTTCCACCAGGCCAAGCAATTGGGATTTCCGTCCGATACCTTCGTCACCGTCGCCACCCTGGCGGAGCAGGACAACTGCTTTGCCTTCAACCCCGCGGCCGACAAACAGCAGGTCGCCCGCCTGCAGCAGGCGCTCGACAAGGTCAGAAAGGGGGAGGACTTCAAGCGGCTGATCGCCCGCTATCAGGATGTGGTGCAATCTCCGCCAGCGGATCTGCTGCCGCTGATCGAGTAAGGCACAATGCAAACAGGCCACCCGAAGGTGGCCTGTTTCATAGCATCGTCTGCTTACTGGAAGTGGTTGTCGTGCTCGGACTTCTTGGTCTGGGCGCTCTCGCTGTGCTCGATGGCGGTGCGGATGAGATCCACCCCGGCGCGGATGATCAGCACGCCCATGTTGACCAGCTTGACGCAGACCCACATGAAGGTGATGAGCAGTATCAGCTTGAGTACCGTCTGGAACGCCTCCAGGAAGTTCTGCTCCAGCTGACCGGTGAGGCCGCTCGCGCTGGTCATCAGCCAGGTGTAGACCTCACGCACGAACGGGATGCGGCTCGGCATCTCCAGCACGTCCAGAGCGGCAGGCAGGGCCTGAAAGATGACTATGCTGCCGAACAGGATCAGGATGACGCCGATGGCGATACCCAGAAAAAAACCAAACTGTTTCATGGAAGGTCCCAAGGTTTGCTGCATGAAAATAACATAGCTGCCAATACTAGGGACTGCCTCACCACAGGGCAATCCTTGTACGCAGGCAGAGCCAGTGTCAACCCCGCCATCCGGTGAGCCCCAGGCAGGAAACCATTGCCCAACTATCTGATTTCTGTGACCCTTGCGCCCATAGCCCCCCAATGCTCAGGCACCATGTTCCGCTCCTGTTTTTTACTGCTCTGCGCCCTGCTGCTGACACTGCCTGTCTCGGCCGCCCCCACGGCCGCCGTCTGCGTGGTCAAACACCAGCAACAGCTGCTGCTGGTGCAGGACAGGGTCTCCTCCCGCTACAGCCTGACCGGTGGTTACATAGATGCAGGGGAGACTCCCCGGCAGGCGGCATTGCGCGAGCTGTTTGAAGAGACAGGTCTGCGCGGCCGGATCATCGCCGAGCTGGGACAATGGCAGCGGGCCGTTATATTTGCCTGCCAGACGCTGGATCCCATCCGGGCGCAGACAGGCACGGGCTTCGTCTCCCTGCTGCAGGCCCCCAACCTGGGCGGCGAGATCCTCAACGCCAGGCTGATAGCCCCATCCCGGCTGCCTGATGCACAGCGCCGCTTTCCGGCGCAGCTCAATTGGCTGGCCCCCCAGCTGGCCGCCCTCCCCGACAGCCCTGTGCTGTGGCTACCGGATTTCAGCGGTGAAGGCAATGCTCTGCACCGGGCGGAAGTCCCGCTGATGCAACGCTTGCAGGGCTGGATCGGGGCCAGAGCGCCCTGGCTCGATGCCAGCAATCTGTTTGGTTCAGCCGCCTTTCAGCTTGCCCTGCTACCTTTGCTGCTACCGCTGCTGGGCTGGACCCGTCTGCGTCAGCTGTTGCTGGCCATGCTGACCCTCACCCTGCTGGTCCAGCTAGCCAAAGAGGGCATAGGCTGGCCCAGACCCTTCCATCTCGATCCCGCGCTGGCGCACGGGAGTGCCCAGGGCTTTGGCATGCCGAGCGGTCACGCCGCCTCGGCGTTGCTGTTCTGGGGCCTGCTGATCAGGTGGTGCTGGCCCGCCAACCCCTGGCGCGGCGCCTCGCTGGCACTGCTGCTGGCGGCCCTGACCGGGCTGGCCCGGGTCTGGCTCGGCGTCCACTTCCTGTCGGATGTGGCGGCGGGATTGCTGCTGGGCACCCTGATGCTGACGATCCATCCCGGTTTGTCCGGTATGGCTGCCCGACCATGGATCTGGGGCGGGCTCACCCTCATCTGCACACTGGCCGCATGGTGGAGCCAATCCTCGGCGCTGGCAGGCCTGGCCATGTTCAACCTGGGTCTGACCCTCGGCATGCGGCTACCATTATCGCGGGAGCGGCAAAAACCCTGGTACACCCTGGCGATCACCCTGCTCGGCGGCCTGCCCCTCGGGGCGCTGCTGTGGGCGTTGCCATTCTGGCTGACCAGCTCCTGGCTCATCCTGCTCGGTCAGTGGCTACTCTATTGTTGCCTGGGGTTCTGGTTGAGCGCCGGCCTCTGGTGGATACTCTCACTCATGAACTCTGACCCGCTACCCAAGGGCTCCGGCCCCGACAAGGGATTGCTATGAATATGAAAAAAGTGGACTTGGCCAAGATAACGCTGGGGGTACTGTTTCTCAGCATCCTCATCATCTCGTGCTTTATGGTACTGCGCCCCTTCCTGCCCGCACTGGTTTGGGCCACCATGATCACCATAGCCACCTGGCCGCTGATGCGGATGGCCCAGCGCCTGCTGTGGGGCAAGCGCGCCCTGGCGGCACTGGCGATGACCAGCATACTGCTGCTGATCTTCGTCATCCCGCTGTTCATGGCGCTGGCCAACGTGGCGGAGAAGGCGCCCATGCTGATCGAGCTGGGCACCACCATCAGCCATTCGCCGCCACCCGAGCTACTCTGGCTGCAGCAGATCCCGCTGGTGGGCACCAAGTTGTATGAGTTCTGGCAGCAGATCCTGGCGAGCGGTGGTCAGGTGCTGTTTACCAAGCTGGCACCCTATTTTGGCCAGACTGCCCGCTGGCTCGCCTCCCAGGCCGGCAACCTGGGCTTGCTGTTCGTCCACTTCCTGCTGACCGTTTCCATCTGCGGCCTGCTCTACCACTCGGGTGAGAAGGCAGCCGACGGGATCCGCCGCTTCGCCCACCGCCTGGCGGGGGAGCGCGGTGACAATGCCACAGTGCTGGCTTCCCAGGCGATCCGCGCCGTGGCCATGGGGGTAGTGGTCACCGCCCTGGTGCAATCTTCGGTGGCCGGGATCGGCCTGCTGATTGCCGGCATCCCCTACACCATGATCCTGGTGGTGGTGATGTTCCTGCTCATCGTGGCCCAGATCGGCCCCTTCCCTGTGTTGCTGGCCTGCGTCGGCTATCTCTACTGGAGCGGCGACACCACCTGGGGCACCTTCCTGCTGGTGTGGTCACTGCTGGCGGGCACCATGGACAACTTCCTGCGCCCCTTCCTGATCAAGCGCGGGGCGGATCTGCCGCTCATTCTCATCCTGGTGGGGGTCATCGGCGGCCTGCTGGCGATGGGGATCATAGGTCTGTTTATCGGCCCGGTGGTGCTGGCGGTGGGTTACACCCTGCTGGATGCCTGGATCAAGGAGGGTGACCAACCGGCGACCGCCGTTGTTGAGCCGCCCAAGGCGGAGTGACGATTCGGTAACAAGACGATTCAGCCATCAATCGCTGATACCAAGAGCCGCCCATAAGGGCGGCTCTTTTGTTTATTACCGCCCCATGCCGGTTCGATTGGCGAAGCCTAATCGGACGATCGAGATGCCGCTGCCCGGTTGTATCCATAAGTCAGCGGCAGCCTGCCAGAGCGGAAATGAGGGTGGCCGTTATCGCGGTAGAACCAAATTACGCGATCGTCCGATTACACCTTGCTGCTAATCGGACGGGCTCTTTGACCGTTAACATTTGAATTCACCGGCCAGCGCGGCGTTTTGCACAGGCCCGGTGGAATGATTGGTTAGCGCCTTATGCCAGCCTGATGCAAACCATGTTTGGATCTTGAATGGAGCAATATACTTTTCCATTTTGAGATAATTTGGCTTCGCCGATGACTAAAATGTATGCGCCTGAAAAGTCTTCCTCTTCGTTAATATTAAAGCGCTCACAAACCTGCAAGAACGAATTGTCGTCAATAACGAAGCTGATATTGCTTCTTCCGCCACTGTTTAGCCATGTAGTTCCATTTTGGTCTGTCACGGCATCAGACAGCATCCCCCAAAAACCCCTGACTAGATTTAAATGATCACGCTGAATTTCAAGAAGTGGAACGAAGAAATCGCGGGCTTGAATTTCGTTTCCTAGTACTTCAAGAACTTGATGAGAGCTTCTGAATGCAGGTGACTCAATTAGGGTACGGAGCAGGGAGCTAAGTCTACGATGCATGCGAGCATTGGTGGCCGCATTGTTACCGATGTGAATTCCTGCTCTAGCACCGCCTGGAATGGGGTTTAAGTTTGGCTCGGCGTGAACATGCTGCTGGGCGCCAAAAACAAGGTCAACAACAATTCTTTCACCAGGGTTATAAATTACATCCGTAATTTCGCCTTGGCCATGAACAGCTCGAGTTTCATCCAGTACAGACAGCGAACAATTTGGTTGATGAGGACGTGCTCCAAAGCATGCTGCACGCCCATTTCTGGTTGGCTTCCGAAAGAAAGCTGGGCCACCGCACTCTGGGCAAACAAGATTTCTTCTTTTCTCGCTTATGTCAGCAAGTGGCAATTGAGAAAATTGAGCTGATGTGTAGGTGTGGTTATCGAGTATGCAAAGTGCAATATCCATGAGAAGACTCCTTCGGAATTGAGTATTTTTGCGCTAACAGTGATTAGATGGAAGGCGGTACCAATCCGTTATAGAGCCTTCCATATAACTCCGGTTTGCCGTGATCACCACGGAAAAATTCATTTTAAAGCACTGCATTTCCTACGACTCTAGTGTTGAACGCATACGCTCAACATTCTCCTTTGGCTCTACTTTTTGCCGCCGAGCAAAAATACACTTCCGGAGCGGTAATGGAAAGTGCCATCCGGCCTCCTCTTCATGAACAAGTCAGGAGTGTGATCGAGGTGACATCCATAAGACATCGTTGGCCAAGATGCGAAACGGTGGCGGGTTAGGGGCTTGTGGTTAACCAAAATGGGCGGAGTGAAATAACCCGGGGCGTGGCAACGCCCTAGGCTATCAGTGGGTAGATGAGGGTCAGGCTGGCTGGTGGAGGGTGATGCAGTGAATGCCGCCGCCACCGGCGGCGACCGGGTCAATATTGATCTGCACGATTTCGCGGCCGGGGTAGAGCTTGGCCAGCAGATCGTGGCAGTAGCGGTCGGCGGCCTTGTCCCCAAACTCGGGGGCAATCACGGCGCCATTGATCGGCAGATAGTTGATATAACCGGCGGCAAAGTCGCGGCTGCGGCTAAAGCGGTTGTCCCGCACATCGAGCGGTGGCGGCAGCACATGCAGCTCCAGCTTGTTGCCGTCGGCATCGGTGGCCTGCTTGAGAATGGCCATATGCTGGCGGGTCACCTCGTAGTCGTGGGATGCCGGATCGTTGTCCCGATTGACCACCACTACCCCGGGACGGACAAAGCGGGCGTAGAAGTCGACGTGGGCATCGGTGATGTCCTTGCCCTTGATGCCTGGCAGCCAGATGATTTTGCGCAGCCCCAGATTGGCTTTCAGCTCCGCCTCCAGTTGCGCCTTGCTTACCCCCGGGTTGCGGTTGCTGTTGAGCCAGCAGCTCTCGGTCATGATGGCAGTGCCGTTGCCATCCACCTCTATGCCGCCTCCCTCGCCAGTCAGCTTGCTCTGCAGATAGTGGGCATCCGCCTGCTTGCTGACCAGCTCGGCCACGCCCACATCCTGTTCGTGCTCCTGCTTGTCGCCCCAGCCGTTGAAGTTGAAATCCACCAGCCCCAGCTCCCCCTCATCGTTCTGGACGAAGACGCCGCCGGTATCCCGCAGCCAGATGTCGTCCAGCTCGGTGACGATAAAGCGGGTGTTCTGCTCACCACAGAGTTTGCGGGCCAGCACCTCCTCCTCTTCGCGACAGAGCACGCTCACCTTGGTGTAAGGGGTCATGGCTTTAACCAGCCGGCCTATGGTGGCCTGCACCTCCTTGTAATTGCGGCCCCAGATATCGGCGCTCGCGCCAAAGGCAACCCAGACCCGAGTCTGAGACGCGGCCTCGTCCGGCATCTGGTAACGGCCAACCGCAGTGGCCTGGGAGCCAATAGGGGTAGCCACATTGGCAGCCTGCGCCCGTGGCAGGCTGCCCAGCCCGGCCAGGGCGCCGATGGCGGCCAGCTGTTTCAATACATGGCGTCGGGATGACATGGATGGCTCCTTCGGAGGCGGAACGACTCCGTATTGATGACAAAAAATAGGATATGAATGACAAGCGCTGTTAATCAGATCACGCTGAGTAATAGACTAGCCGCCGCGATGATGGCGGACAAACGATCGATTTTCGGTATAAGTGATAAGCGGAGCTAATCAATGATGTTCAAACACTGGCCTCCACTCAATGTGCTGCGGGGCTTCGAGGCAGCGGCCAGACTCGGCAGTTTTCATCAGGCGGCGCAGGAGTTGCACCTGACCCAGTCCGCCATCAGCCAGCAGATCCGCTCGCTGGAGGAGCTGCTTGGCCAGCCGCTGTTTCACCGGCAGGGGCGCTCGGTTGCGCTGACCGATGCGGGGCAGGATCTGCTGGAGACCACCCAGAGCGTGCTGTTGCAACTGGCGGTGGGGATCCAGCGGCTGGAGCAGTACCGCAAACCGAACCAGCTGGTGCTCAATACCAGCACAGCTATAGCCCGCCACTGGCTGCTGCCCCGGCTGGCCGACTTTCACCGCCTGCATCCCGATATCGATCTCTGGCTGTTTACCAGCGACGAGGTACCCGTCATGACCGAGCAGACCATAGATATCGCCCTGCGCTGGGATCTCGCCCCTCAGGCCGAGTGCCACCACAGGGTACTGCTGGAGGACGCTCTGCTCCCCCTTGCCACTCCGGCCGTGCTGGCCCAACCCCCTGCGGAGCGCACCAGTCTCCATGGAGAGCGGGAGATGGATTGGCACCACTGGACGCTCAAAGGCGGGGAGGATCTGCAGTTGCAGACCCGGGGGCTCAACTTCTCCGATCCCGGCCTGCTGCTGGACGCGGCCGGCGCCGGGCTCGGCGTGGCGCTGGCGAGCGCTCTGCTGTCGGCTCCCGCACGGCAACAGGGCTTGCTGCTGCCGCTCTCCTCCCGCACGGTCAAGGGGCCACAGTGGAGCTGGCTGGTCCATCAGGAGAGCGAGAGCAGCCCTCAGTGCCGTGCCTTCTGCTGCTGGCTGGAGCAACAGTTTGCCCGCGCCGCGACCGACCTAGACGGCATGGCATTGCCACCCTCTGAGGCAGGTCACTGAATCTGCGGGGGGAGCGTGGTTAAATGACGGCTTCTCCTTTTGCCGGACATAGCTGTGACCACGCCATCTGACCTCCAGCCGCTCCAGCCCTGGCCCGATTATCTGCAGGCCTCCTGGCTGCGCTGCGCCCACCAGACCAGCCCGACCCTTTGGCACCCGCCCCACAGCGCCAAGGGGCAAACCCTGCAGAGCCTGCGCCAGCGCAAACGGGATCTGCTCACCACAGGCGAGATGGCGCTGGAGGATCTCTACGAATTTATGGAGGGGCGCCCCTGCGCCCTGCTGCTCACCGACGAAAGCGGCTGCCTGCTGGCCCGCACCGGCCATCGCGAGACGCTGGCAGAACTGGAGGCGCTGGGCTTCGGGCTCGGCGCCTTCTTCAGCGAGGGGCGCATCGGCACCAATGCCATCAATCTGGCGGCGCTGGAGGGAGTACCGCTCTGCGTCAGCGGCCCCCAGCACTTCAATCAGACCCTCCATCCCTGGCACAGTTGCGCCAGCCCGGTTTACAACAGCAATGGCCGTCAGGTCGCCATCATCGCCCTGATCTGCAAGGTGGAGGAGGCTAGCGCCGGCGATCTGGCGCTCACCGTCAGCGCGGGGCGCGAGCTGGCCCATCTGCTGCAGATGGAGACCCTGATGCAGGAGTCCCAGCACCACCTGAGCGAGCTTTACGCCCTGCTCGATGGCATGGATGACGGCGTGCTGGCCTGGGATCCGCAGGGTCGACTGCGCTACCTCAACGCGCTGGCGGCACACCGGCTGCGGCTCGATCCGGCGCTCTGTCTCGGTCAGCCGCTGGAGCAGCACCTGCTGCTGCCCCAGCGGTTGCAGCTGGCCATCAAGGGGCAGACGCCGCTCAGTCATGTGGAGGTGACGCTGGAGCGGCTCGGCGGGCAGGAGGGGGAGTTTATCAATGCGCTGGTGAGCCTCAAGCCGCTGCCGGGGCCGGAGGGGGTCAGCTTTATCGCCTTGCTGCATCCGGTCGATCGACTGCGGGCCATTCACCAGCTGCGCCAGACGGTGCCCGAGCTGTCGGCGCTGGTGGGGGAATCGAGCGCCATGCGCAAGCTGCTGCGCTATGCCCGGCAGGCGGCCCAGAGTCAGGGGCCGATCCTGCTGCGTGGCGAGGAGGAGGTGGGCAAGGCCCAGCTGGCGGAGGCGATCCACTTTGGCAGCGAACGGGCCGCCGGGCCGCTTATTACCCTCAACTGCAAGGCGCTGCCGAGCGAGCGGATGGCGCTGGAGCTGATGGGCTCCGACGAGGCGGGGCAGGAGCGGGCGGGCAAGTTCGAGCTGGCCCACGGCGGCACGCTGGTGCTGGAGCAGGTGGAGTGCCTCTCTGCCCCCATGCAGGCGGCGCTGCTGCAACTGCTCAAGACCGGTCGCATCCAACGTTTCGATTCGGCCCGCATCCTGCCGCTCAAGGTGCGGATCATCGCCACCAGCAGCGCCCCGCTGGAGCAACTGGTGCAGGAGGGGCAGTTCGGTCGCCAGCTGCTCTATGCCTTGCAGGCGTGCGAGCTGTGGCTGCCGGGGCTGCGGGAGCGCGCGGCGGATCTGCCGGGCCTGATCAGTCAGCAGCTAGGAGCGCAGGGGCGCGAGCCGGTGCGCCAGTTCAGTCCGGCGGCCCTCGATTGTCTGCTCGCCTATCCCTGGCCCGGCAATCTGGGGGAGCTGCGCAGCGCGGTCGAGCATGCGCTGCTTCATGCCGGTCAGGGGCTGATCCCGTCCGAGGCGCTGCCCGCCGCCATTCGTCACGGCTATCAGCTGGTGGCGGACGAGGTGGTGGGGCAACCGCTGCTCACCTTGGCAGAGCTGGAGCGCCAAGCCATTTTGCGCTGCGCCCACGCCTGCAAGGGGCAGGTGAGCCAGATGGCCCAGCATCTTGGCATCAGCCGCACCACCCTCTGGCGGCGGCTGAAGCTGCTCGAGATCGATCCCGCCGACTATCACGGCTGACGGTTATTAAGGCCGTTGCGAACCGCCCCGCAGCAAATGAAACGGCCCCGCAGTTGCGGGGCCGATTTATATGGCAAGGTCAGCCGTGGCGCAGTTACAGCCCCAGCTGGTGGGCGGTGACGATGGCCGCCAGCACATCCTCGGTAGTGACCTTGAACGGCATGTTGTGGATGGTCTCCCCTTCGGCGGTGGAGGCTTTGGCCACCTCCATCAGGCGCGCCATGTCCAGCTCCTTGACCCCCATCATATGCAGGTTGGTCGGCAGGCCGATCGAGCGGCAGAAGGCCAGCACTGTCTCGATCTCCGCCATCGGCGCGTTCTCCAGCACCAGCTGCACTAGCGTACCGAACGCCACTTTCTCGCCGTGATAGAGGTGGTGACACTCGGCCAGCTGGGTCAGGCCGTTGTGGATGGCGTGGGCGGCGGCCAGACCGCTGCTCTCGAAGCCGATACCGCTCAGGTAGGTGTTGGCCTCGATGATGTTCTCCACCGCCTTGGTGCAGAGCCCCTGCTCCACCGCCAGCTTGGCCTTGTAACCGTCGGCCAGCAGGGTCTTGTAACAGAGCTCGGCGATGGCCTGGGCCGCCAGCGTAGAGGCCCCACCGGCCATGGTCTTGCAGCCGGAAACCTTGTTGGCACGCGCCTCGAAATAGGTGGAGAGCGCATCCCCCATGCCGGAGACCAACAGCCGCACCGGGGCGCGGGAGACAACGCCGGTATCCATGATGACCATGTTGGGGTTGGTCGGGATCATCAGGTATTCGCTGAACTGTCCTTCCGGGGTATAGATGACCGCCAGCGCACTGGTTGGCGCATCGGTGGAGGCGATGGTCGGCACTATGACCACAGGCACCTTCTGGTAGAAGGCGACCGACTTGGCGGTATCGAGCGTCTTGCCGCCACCTATGCCGATGATGACGTCAAACGGCGTCTGGTTGCAGCGGGCCAGCAGGCGGTCGATCTCGGGGCGTGAACACTCGCCGTTGAAGCAGTCGAACTCGGGCTTGATGCCCACGCCGTGGAAGCTGGTGGCAACCGTGTCACCAACCAGCTTGGTGACGAAGGCATCGGCCAGGATGAGCGGTTTGGCGCCGAGCGCCTTGACGTAGTTGCCGATATTGGTGAGGGCCCCGTTGCCTTGCACATATTTGCTGGGGCTGATGATGATGCGGTCCATATTCTATCCCTCTCTCTAGTTCATAAGACGTCTTTTGAAACTAACAGGGGCGAAGGGGCGGCTATACCGGGAAGTCCTTCGTCTTGAGTGGCGCTGCGGCCCTTCGAGCGAGTGCAGCGCCTTGAAACGGGTTGGCGATCAGTCGCCGAAACGCTCAATGGCCAGCTGCTGGAAGCAGGTCAGGGCGGCCTCGGCATCTTCTCCCTGTGCCAGCAGGGTGAGCCTGTCTCCCTGACGCACGTTAAGCATGGTGAGCCGGGTCAAGCTGCGGGGGTTGGCCTCTTTGTCCCCCTTTTGCAGCTTGAGTTCAGCGGCAAAGGGCTTGAGAGCGGCTACCAGTCGGGCGGCGGGACGCACATGCAGGCCGTGGGGGTTATCCACCACCACCTCGCAGCGCAGCCAGCCCTCGTCGGCTGTCGGTGCCGTTTCAGTGGCAACCTGCGCAGTGCTGCCAGGCAGCATGGTCTGCTTGGGGCCCAGGGCGCCGAGCGCCTCTGCGGCTACTTCGTCGAGGCTCATACCTGAACCTGCCGCCACCACGGCGGCCAGGGTGCCCTCGACCAGCGGGGCGGGGCAGAGCCGCACCCGGGCACTTAACTCAGGGGGCAGCAGTTCGAGGGCGGTCTCGGCGCTCAGGAGGGCGCTGCCCAAGTCCATCAGCACCAACACGCCGCTACCGTCATCCGCTTCTTCAATCGCACTCATCACGGCGATGGCATCTGTGCCTATGGGGTGGTCGGGGTCATCGACCCCGGCCGCCAGCAGCAGTTTGGCCGGGCTGCCGAGCTGGTCGGCCAGCGTTTTCAGTCCGGCCGCCAGCATGGCGCTGTGAGAGACAACTACGATTCCGATCATGTCACAACCTCGCTCTGTCACGCAGGGCGGTCAGCAGCAGCAGGGTCGAGGTGGCCCCGGCATCCTGATGGCCTATGCTGCGCTCGCCCAGATAGCTGGCGCGCCCCTTGCGGGCCTGCATCTGGATGGTGGCCTCGGTGCCGGCCGCCGCGGCCGCCACCGCCTTGTCCAGCGCCTCAGCCAGCGGCAACTCCTGCTGCTGCGCCTGTTGCAAGGCGGCCAGCGCGGGCCACCAGGCGTCGCACATTGTCTTGTCGCCCGGCTCGGCGCGGCCGCGAGAGACGATCCCCTCGACCCCATCGGCCAGCATCTTGCCAAGCTGGCTGAGGCTAAGGCTCTGGCAGGCATCGGTACTGGCCGCCGCCCGAATGAAGAAGGTGCCGTAGAGCGGGCCGCTGGCGCCGCCTACCGAGGAGAGCAGGGTCATACCGGTGGTCTTGAGCACCTGGCCAATGTCCTTGTCCGCCACTGCAGGCAGCTTCTCCGCCACCTTGGTAAAGCCGCGCTGCATGTTGAGGCCGTGGTCGCCATCGCCGATGTCGGTATCCAGTGCCGTGAGGTAGTCACGCTGCTCGGTGAAGATGTGCTCGCAATCCAGCAGCCAGTTGACGATTTGATGTTTGCTTAGCATGAGAATGAGGGCTCCTTAGCAACCGCGACGCAGGGCGGGGGTGTGAACGGGGGCATCCCACAGGGTCATCAACTCATCATCCACCTTGAGCAAGGTGATGGAGATGCCGGTCATATCGAGGGCGGTGCAGTAGGGGCCTATCAGGTTGCGTACCAGATGGATGCCTGCCTCTTCGCACAGGGCCGTGAGGCGACCATAGACGCCATACAGTTCTGAAATCGGGGTACCGCCCAGGCTGTTGACCAGCGCGATGACCCGATCGCCCCGGTTGAGCGGCTCGATGAAGGTGTGCTCTTCCTGCCAGCTGCCAGAGGCTCTGTCCCAATGGCGCAGGGTGCGGCCATAGGGAGTGTTGTCCGCCAGCTCGCTGAACATGTCGCCCACCAGGGTATCGAGATCGGTGAAGGGGCGGCGCGCTATGCCCGGCTCGCCGTGGATGCCCACGCCGAACTCCATCTCGTTGTCGGCCAGGGTGAAGGAGGGCTTGCCGGCGGCAGGCACGGTGCAGGCGTGCATGGCGACGCCTATGGTGCGGCTCTGGTTGTTGATGCGACGGGCCAGTGCCTCGCAATGGGCCAGGTCATAGCCCGCTTCGGCTGCGGCACCCACCAGTTTTTCGCACAGCACTGTGGTGGCGACGCCACGACGACCGGCGGTATAGAGGCTGTCTTTCACCGCCACGTCGTCATCGATCAGCGAGAAGCCGACCTTGACGCCATCGCCGTGCAGCAGCTCGACCGCAGTCTCGAAGTTGAGCACGTCGCCGGTGTAGTTCTTCACCAAAAACAGCACGCCCGCGCCGCCATCAACGGCCTGACCGCACTCGTACATCTGATCCGGAGTCGGCGAGGTAAAAATCTCGCCGGGGCAGGCGCCATCCAGCATCCCCTTGCCCACCAGACCGCCGTGCATCGGCTCGTGGCCGCTGCCACCGCCGGAGACCAGCGCGACCTTGCCCATCACGGGAGAGTCGGCGCGGGTGATGTAGTGGGGTTCGATACGTACCTTGAGCTCGGGGTGGGCGGCGGCCATCCCCATCAGTTGTTCACGGACCACGGCATCGACGGCATTGATCAGTTTCTTCATGGCTCACTCCTTGGCTTGCCACCGCACGGGTGGGCAAATGGTTGATGGAGCCAGTCTAACGGGATAAATCGGGAGAAAAATGACGACCGGTTCGGTTCGGATTTGAAACAGGAGAAAGGTCATTGGTGTTTCAATCTGAAACGGCGAGAGGCAAACGGGCGGGAAACTGTTAGCGGCCTCACAGCCATGAAAAAGGGCCCCGCAGGGCCCTTCGCTACAACCGGAATAAGTGGACGGGTTAGATGGCCCAGCCACCGGCATAGAAGATCACCAGTGCCGCGGCAATGATGACGGTACCGACGTTGAGTTTCTTCCACTCGGCGGCAAACAGACGACCGACGACCAGCGCCACGAAGCCCAGCATGATGCCGGTCACTATGTTGCAGGTGAGCACGATGAAGACGGCGCACAGCATGCCGGCGAGGGCATCGACCGAGTCGTTGAAGTCCAGCTTGGTCACGTTGCCCAGCATCAGCAGACCGACGTACATCAGGGCCGGTGCGGTGGCGTAGGCTGGCACCAGATAGCTCAGCGGGGAGAGGAAGATCATCAGCAGGAACAGCACGCCGACCAGCGCAGCGGTCAGACCTGTCTTGCCACCGGCAGCAGTACCGGCGGCAGACTCGATGTAGACGGCAGCCGGAGCACCACCCACCACGCCAGCCACCATGCTGCTGACAGAGTCGGCAGTCAGGGCCTTGCCGCCGCTGATGATGTGGCCGCGCTCGTTGATAAGGCCCGCCTGACCGGCCACGGCACGGATGGTGCCGGTCGCGTCAAATACGGCGGTCATCACCAGCGCCAGTACGGTCGGAATGACCACAGGATTGAGGGCGCCCAGCAGATCCATGCTGCCAACCAGAGAGCCTTTCTCGCCGGTCAGGCTCGGCATGGCGAAGAAACCCTGCCAGGTCACCTTGGGATCGAAAATCAGTCCCAGGATGGAGATGGCGACGATCACCATCAGGATGCCGCCTGGCACCTTGCGACGCTCCAGACCGAAGATGGCGGCCAGACCCAGTACCGTCATGATGACGGGGAAGGAGGTCACCTCACCCAGCTGAACCGGCAGACCGGCCCCTTCGTTCTTGATCACCATGCCGACGCCGTTGGTGGCGATCAGCAGCAAGAACAGACCGATACCTATGCCGGTGCCGTGGGCGATGCCGGAGGGGAGGTTGTCCAGGATCCACTGGCGCACGCCTGTGATACTGATGAGGGTAAACAGTACCCCCATCAGGAAGATGGCGCCGAGGGCAACCGGGATGCTCAGTCCCTGACCCAGCACCAGGCTGAAGGCGGTGAAGGCGGTGAGGGAGATGGCGCAACCAATGGCCATGGGCAGCTTGGCCCAGAGTCCCATCAGCAGGGAGCCAAAGGCAGCGATCAAGCAGGTCGCCACGAAGACGGGGCCCTGCTCGAAGCCGGCCGCGCCCAGCATGTTCGGCACCACTATGATGCTGTAGACCATGGCCAGGAAGGTGGTCAGCCCGGCCAACAGCTCCTGGCGCACACTGCTACCGCGCGCGGAAATGGAAAAATAAGAGTCCAAAAAGCCGCCGTTCCCTGATTGGGTGGCCATATCTTGCTTTGCCATAACTTATCCTGAAAGTGTGAAGGAAATCGTTTGCTTTTGTGGCGCGCAAAATAGCAAGAATTTGTCGAAATTGCAGCGAATTCCCTGACTTTTTCATCAAAATGGCAGGAATCGTTCTCGTTCGGACACGAATTTGCATGCCAGCTTGCTGCTGATCTCACCCTCATCCACTAGGCACGCCTCTATACTGCAGAGAAACATTCGCACTGCCAGACGGGAGATGACCCATGCACACGCGCAATCTGCTGAACGATATTCCCTCGCCACTGCCTACCGAACTCTTTCAGGATCTGGTCAGCACCAACCACCTGCGGATCGAGCGCATTCTCTCCCACGGCCATCAGACGGCACAGGGAGAGTGGTACGATCAGGATGAACATGAGTGGGTCCTGGTCGTGCAGGGAGAGGCCAGCCTGTTGTTCATCGATCCGCAGACTCAGGAGCAACAATCGGTACAACTGGGCCCGGGCGATCACATCAATATTCCCGCCCGCCAGAAACACAGGGTGGAGTGGACTCACCCCGACATGACCACAGTCTGGCTCTGCGTATTCTACTGAGGTGGATAAGAAGGGGATGGGGCCTTTGAATGAAGTTGAATTGATACAGCGAAGGGAAAATGGGAGCGGCGGTGCAGATGAACCTGAGG
>NZ_CDBL01000087.1 GCF_000820005.1 Aeromonas piscicola
GACACTGCCAGGCACCCAACGTTGAAAGCCCGCTCATCTGAGCGGGCTTTTTTATTGCCAGAAATCAGCCGTTTATAAGCGATAAACAGCTGATCCCCTTCTTTATTGGCCCTGATTGGCACAGGGTAGCTCCATGTTGACCACCCCATCTTCCAGCTGGATGTCGATCTTGAAGCCAAGCCTCTTGGCCAGATTGATCATGCCGCGATTGCTGGGCATGGTCATGCCCGATAGCTGACCGATGCCCCGCTCTCTGGCGTAGCGCGCAATCTTCTCCATCATCAGCTTGCCGAGCCCGAGTCCTTTCAGGTCGGAACGTACCAGAATGGCAAATTCCGCATCGGATAGGTCCGGGTTGGAAATGGCCCGCACCACCCCGAGGATCTGCTGACTGAAGGCCCCGTCCTGCCCGACGGCAACGAAGGCCATCTCCCGGTCGTAGTCAATCTGGGTCATGCGGGCCAGCTCTTCATGACCAAGCTCCCCTACGTCGGCGAAGAAGCGCTTGTACCTGTCTTCGTCCGATACCTTGAGTACAAACTGCTTGTGGGCGGGTTCATCCTCCGGCCGGATCGGGCGCAGCAGAACATGACTTTGATCCTTGAGCCAGGCTCCCTCTTCCAGTTCGGTGGGATAGGGGCGTATGGCCAGCGTATTGCGTCCCTGCACCACAGGCATCAGCGTCAGGCTGGCATCTAGGATGACCATCTCGGCCCCGCATGCCTGCAACGGATGCAGGTCCAGCTCCTGGATCTCGGGGAAGGCCAGCAGCAGCTCCGACAGCTGGCACAGCACCTGACCGAGAGCATCGATATCGAGTTTTTCGGGGGTGGCCTGCTCGCGGATCTTGCGACTCTTGAGGGCTCCTATGATCTGGTAGCGTGCCAGCGCCTGGTTCAACGGCGGAAGTGCGGCCACCATCTCTTGTGGCTCGGCCCCCGATTCGCCGAGCAGGATGACGGGACCGAAGACAGGATCCTGTTGCAGGCGGATCCTCAGCTCCAGCCCGCCGCTGCGGCGCGCCATCCGTTGTACCAGCAACCCCTCGATACGCGCCCCCGGGTCGTGTTGCCTCACCCTGTCGAGAATGGCATCCGCTGCCTGGGCGACTTCGGTCGAGGTGCGCAGGTTCAGCATGACGCCGTGCACCGCAGACTTGTGGGCAATATCCGGTGAGCGCAGTTTGACCGCGACCGGATAGCCGATCTGCTCTGCGGTCAGGGTGGCCTCGATGGCATCGGAGACGATCCAGGTCGGCAACGTAGAGAGCCCGGCGGCCTGCAGTATGGGGTGCACCAGGTGGGTATCGAGAGTGAGCTGTTTGCGCTCCAGCGCTTGGTGGATCAGTTGTTGACAGAGTTTGGCGTTGAGCTTGTCGCCCTGCAGAGAGGCGGGGGTCTCCATCAGCTGCTTCTGGTTGCGGCGGTATTCCACCATGTGCATGAAGGCGGCGACGGCGCTTTCCGGAGTACGATAGGTCGGAAATCCGGCCTCGCTGAACAGACGACGTCCCTCTTGCGCCGAGTATTCTCCGGCCCAGTTGGTCAGGATATTGAAGCGCCTGGCCCTGGGATGTTGTTTGACGTAGTCGATCAGGTTACGGGCCAGTTCGGCTCCGCGTGCCGTGAGGGAAGGGGCGTGAATGAGCAGGATGGCGTCGGCTTCATCGCCTTGCAGCAAGGTCTCCAGTGCCTGCCGATAGGTGGCGATATCGGCATCGCTGCCGATGTCCCGTGGTGGCATGGCCAGTTTGCCGCCCCGCTCCAGCAGCACGTCGACCGCCATGTTGGCCAGTCCACGGCCATTGGAGATGATGGCCAGCCGTTCCCCCTTGAGGGTCAGGGAGTGGCTCAGGGTTTCGACTGCGGCAAACAGCTCGTGGGTATCTCGCACCCGCAACATGCCAGCACGGCGGATGGCTGCATCGTAGACGTTGTCGAGGCCATTGGCCGGATCGTGGCGACCGCTCTTGAGCACCAGGATGGGCTTGTTGCGTGAGGCCGCCCGTGCTGCCGAGAGGAAGTGGCGGGCGTCGTGCAGCTTGTCCATGTAGAGCAGGATGGCGCGAGTGGTGCCATCGCGGGAGAGCTGATCCAGCAACTGGCCGAAGTCGATGTCACAGTGATCGCCGAGGGAGATGAAGGCGGAGAAACCGAGCTCATGTTGCTTGGCCCAGTCCAGGATGGTGGTGCTGACTGCGGCTGACTGGGAGAGAAACGCCACCTGGCCCGGTTTGGCCGCGATGGGGGAAAAGCTGGCGTTGATGCCCTGACCCGGCAACAGCATGCCCATGCTGTTGGGGCCGAGCAGGCGAATGTCATATTGGCGGCTCAGCTGTTGGAGCCGTGCTCTCTCCTGCATGGAGAAGTCGGCAGCCAGTATGATGGCAGCTCCTGTGCCTTTCTTGCCCAACTCTTCGATGAGTGGCAGTACCCGTTCGCGTTTGGTGCATATGATGGCGAGATCGGGGGAGAGCGGCAGGCTGCTGATATCGGGATAGGCCAGTACGCCGGCGATGGCCCTGTTGTGTGGGCTGACCGGCAGTATGGGGCCCTTGAACTGGCCCGCGAGCAGGTGCCTGATCACCACATGACCCGCCTTCTGCGGGTCGGTCGAGGCACCGATGACGGCGATTGACTGGGGTTTGAAGAGCCGATCCAGGCCGCTTGGTTTCATGGGCACTCCCGTGGGTGGCGGATGGTGCCAGTGTAATACGCTTTGACTGCCGGTTCTGTGACCGGTTGCGGATCACTGTTTGGTGAGAGCGCTGGCTCGCAGATAAAACTTCATCTTGCCCTGGATCTGGCGCACCGCCGCCAGATGGCGTTCCTGTAGATAGATATCCTGCTCCCGATCCAGCGGTGTCTGCGCTACACCCAGGCTCTGCAGGTACTCTTCAAACAGCTGTGAGCTGTTGATTTCGATCAGATGACGCATCATGGCGAGGCTCCTTCCATTCAGACTGAACGTAGAGTCTAGTCTGTGACCGCCATCTCGTTATGGCCATTGTCAGATTTGACACGAAGCGGCTCACACATCTGCGGGGCCGGGCTTAGGTACCTGGCCCGCACGCATTATAGTGAGTGCATGAAGCGCTGAGGGGCGAGGTACATGATCAGGATCTGGCTGTGGTGCATCACACTCTTTGCGGGGAGTGCTCTGGCTGCCGAGTCGCACATTCGGGCCTGGAACCTGCTGCTGGATCATCCCAATCCAGCCGTGGCAGGCTTGCTGCGGCTGTCGCTCGATCTCACCGTGCCTGAATATGGGCCCTACCGCCTGAGTGCCAGCCCGCCGATGGAGCAGGGACGAGCCGTCAAGGAGTTGCAGGGGGGCGAGCTGGTGCAGATCGGGGTATTCGCGCCCGACGAGGAGCGGGAACGTACCCTGCTTCCCATCCATATTCCGCTGGCGAAGGGATTGCTGGGCTGGCGGGTCTGCCTCATCCGCTAGGGGGATGAGGCGCGGTTTGCCAGGATCCACTCCTTGGCTGAATGGCATCAATCCGGGCTCACCATAGGCCAGCACAGATCCTGGCCTGATACCCGCCTGCTCAAGACGAACGGTCTCAGAGTTGTGGTTGGCAGCCTGTATGAGGCCTTGTTCAACATGCTGCGCAAGCAGCGCTTCGACTGCTTCCTGCGCTCCGTCATCGAAATAGAAGATGAGCTCAAACAGCATCCGGATTTGGCCATAGAGCCTCATCTGGTGTTTCGTTATCCGCTGGCGCTGCTGTTTTTTGTCTCGCCCAAATATCCCGAGCTGGCACAACGCATCGAGCTGGGATTGCAGCGGGCGCGCCAATCGGGTGCCTTTGAGCGGATCTTTGAGGAGGGGTTCGGTAGTACCATTCGTCGGTTGAAGCTGGATGAGCGGGCCATGCTGGAGCTGGATAACCCGGATCTGCCCGCCAGCAGCCGCGCCATGATGGCCGACCCGACCCTCATCTATGCACCGGTCGCGGTCAGCCCGTCAGCGCAGTGACCCCTGGCCGCGCGCCGTATCCCAGAAAGCGCGGATCAGCGGCTCTTCCAGCCGCTTCTTGAGCACGGCGATGCCGACATCGAACGGCTTGAGGGCTGGCTTGGGGTCGACGATGCGTACCTTCTCCCCCATGGGGCTGTGATCGATTACGGCTGCAGGCACCAGCCCGACGCCAAAACCGAGCGCCACCATGGCGACTATGCCCTCGTTGCCCGCCACCTCGGCATAGATGTTGGGGGCTATGCCCTTGTTGCGAAACCACTGGTCACAGCGCTTTCGCGCCAGACCCTGCTCGGAGAGGATCAGCGGCAGCCGCTCCCAGTCGGGTTCTCCCTGCAAAAACCACTGGTTGGGTTGAGGCGGGTTGCGTGGGGCGATGAACACCAACGGTACCTGCTGCAGGCTGGCAAACTCCAGCTTGGCGGAGAGCGCATCCGGCCGCGCAGCGATGGCGAGATCGGCCTCGTCGGCCAGGATCTTGTCCACCGCCAGCGCCGGGTCGCCGGTCTCCAGCTTGATCTCCAGCTGGGGATAGCGGCGACGAAAGCGCTCCAGCACCTCGGGCAGCAGAAAGTAGCTGGCGGTGACCGAGCAGAACACCCGCAGCCGCCCTTGCAGCGGTTCATCGCTGCGTTTGAGCTCCTGCTTGAGCTGACGCCACTCCTGCAACAGGCCGCCGCCGAACTCCCGTAGCTTCTCGCCAGCGGGGGTTAATCGCACCGAGCGGTTGTCTCGATCGAACAGCACGCAGCCGGTCTCCTGCTCCAGTCGCTGGATGGCACGGCTCAGGGTGGAGGGGCTGACCGCCATGGCATCGGCGCTCTTGCCGAAGTGGAGTGAGTCGGCGAGGTGGAGAAACAGCTCGAGATTGCGAAGGTCCATCTTTTAATTCCTGCCGCGGCGCGCTTGCCGATCTGGGGTGACACTGGGTGAGATTGCCAAGAATCATCTTTCAATTATTGCAACGTACTGTTTCGAATATATCAGTTCAGGCAATAAGTGTCCCGCGCTATAGTGGTTCAGACAACGCCGTTACCCGGCATGGAATCAATCGAACGGAGCAATCACCATGGCTAACTATTTCAACACCTTGAACCTGCGTCAGCAGTTGGCCCAGCTGGGCAAATGTCGTTTCATGCAGCGGGCGGAATTCGCCGATGGCTGCGACGTGCTGAAGGGCAAGAAGGTGGTGATTGTGGGCTGTGGTGCCCAGGGCCTGAACCAGGGTCTGAACATGCGCGACTCCGGGCTGGATATCTCCTACGCCCTGCGCAAGGCTGCCATCACCGAGAAGCGCGCCTCCTGGCAGAAGGCCACCGACAACGGCTTTGCGGTCGGCACCTATGAAGAGCTGATCCCGAGCGCCGATCTGGTGTTGAACCTGACCCCGGACAAACAGCACTCCGACGTAGTGAAAACCGTGATGCCGCTGATGAAGCAAGGCGCCGCGCTGGGCTACTCCCACGGTTTCAACGTGGTGGAAGAGGGTCAGCAGATCCGCGCCGACATCACTGTCGTCATGGTAGCGCCCAAGTGCCCGGGTACCGAAGTGCGTGAAGAGTACAAGCGCGGTTTCGGTGTGCCGACTCTGCTCGCTGTCCACCCGGAGAACGATCCCAAGGGCGAAGGCATGGCCATCGCCAAGGCGTGGGCTTCTGCCACCGGTGGCGACCGTGCCGGGGTGCTGGAATCCTCCTTCGTGGCGGAAGTGAAATCTGACCTGATGGGCGAGCAGACCATCCTCTGCGGCATGCTGCAGGCCGGTTCTCTGCTCTGTTATGACAAGCTGGTTGCCGAAGGGGCTGACAAGGCCTACGCCGGCAAGCTGATCCAGTTCGGCTGGGAGACTATCACCGAAGCCCTGAAGCAGGGTGGCATCAGCCTGATGATGGACCGCCTCTCCAACCCCGCCAAACTGCGTGCCTTCGAGCTCTCCGAGCAACTGCGCACCCTGATGCGTCCGCTGTTCGAGAAGCACATGGATGACATCATCGCCGGTGAGTTCTCCCGCGGCATGATGGCCGACTGGGCCGAAGATGACGTCAAACTGTTCACCTGGCGCGAAGAGACCGGCAAGTCCGCCTTCGAAAACGCTCCTGCGTTCGCTGGCAAGATTGCCGAGCAGGAGTATTTCGACAATGGCGTGGTGATGGTGGCCATGGTCAAGGCGGGTGTCGAGCTGGCGTTCGAGACCATGGTAGCTTCCGGTATCTACGAGGAGTCCGCCTACTACGAATCGCTGCACGAGCTGCCGCTGATCGCCAACACAGTTGCTCGCAAGCGTCTGTACGAGATGAACGTGGTCATCTCCGACACCGCCGAGTACGGTAACTATCTGTTTGCCAACGCTGCTGTGCCGCTGCTGCGTGAGCACTTCATGCCGACTCTGAAGGCTGGCGATCTGGGTGCCAGCAAGGCGGAAGGGCAGAGCGTCGACAACCTGGCGCTGTTGGCGGCCAATGAAGCGACTCGCAACCATCCGATCGAGAAGATCGGTCAGGTACTGCGCGGTTACATGAAAGACATGAAGCGCATCGCCGTCGGCGGTTAAGCCTGCGTCGGGCAGGATGATGAAGGGGCGGGGATGACGATCTCCGTCGCCGGTCGGACTGGACACCCGACCGGCCAGCCAGAAAAACCAGCCTGACAGCCATAAAAAAGCCCCGCTCATCGAGCGGGGCTTTTGCATTCAGAAAGGCCGGCTAAATCAGGCTTTCCACGCTTTCCAGGTGTTGATAAGGCCATTGGTGGAGCAGTCGTGGCTGGTGACAGCCGCATCGGTGTTGAGCTCCGGCAGGATCTTGTTGGCCAGCTGTTTGCCCAGCTCCACGCCCCACTGGTCGAAGCTGAAGATGTTCCAGATTGCGCCCTGTACGAAGATCTTGTGCTCGTACATGGCGATCAGGGCACCCAGAGTTTTCGGGGTCAGGCTCTTGAACAGGATGGAGTTGGTCGGGCGGTTGCCTTCGAACACCTTGAACGGCACCAGATCCTTGACCTGCTCCAGGGTTTTGCCAGCAGCAAGGAACTCGGCTTCGACCTGTTCCTTGCTCTTGCCGAAGGCCAGTGCTTCGGTCTGGGCGAAGAAGTTGGCCAGCAGTTTCGGATGGTGATCACCGATTGGGTTGTGGCTGATGGCCGGAGCCAGGAAGTCACAGGGGATCAGCTTGGTGCCCTGGTGGATCAGCTGGTAGAAGGCGTGCTGGCCGTTGGTGCCCGGCTCACCCCAGATGATGGGGCCGGTCTGGTAGTCAACCGGCTTGCCGTTGCGATCCACGTACTTGCCGTTGGATTCCATGTTGCCCTGCTGGAAGTAGGCAGGGAAGCGGTGCATGTACTGATCGTACGGCAGGATGGCTTCGGACTCGGCACCATGGAAGTTGTTGTACCACAGGCCAATCAGCGCCAGCAGCACCGGCACGTTCTGCTCATAGGAGGCAGTGGCGAAGTGCATGTCCATCTCGAAAGCGCCTTGCAGCAGGGCTTCGAAGTTTTCGAAACCGACGGACAGGGCGATGGGCATGCCGATGGCAGACCAAGAGGAGTAGCGGCCGCCAACCCAGTCCCAGAACTCGAACATGTTGTTGGTGTCGATACCGAACTCTGCCACAGCCTTGCCGTTGGTGGAGAGCGCAGCGAAGTGCTTGGCAACGTGGGCCTTGTCACCGGCGATCTTGATGAACCAGTCGCGGGCGGTCAGGGCGTTGGTCATGGTCTCCTGAGTAGTGAAGGTCTTGGAGGCCACCAGGAACAGGGTGGTTTCCGCATCAATCTCTTTGAGAGTCTCGGCGATGTGGGTGCCATCGACGTTGGAGACGAAGTGCATTTGCAGGTGGTTTTTGTAGGGGCGCAGTGCCTCGGTGATCATCACAGGGCCCAGATCAGAGCCACCGATACCTATGTTGACCACGTGCTGGATTGCTTTGCCGGTGTAGCCTTTCCACTCGCCGGAAATGATCTTCTCGCAGAAGCCCTTCATCTTGGCCAGCACGGCGTTCACTTCCGGCATTACGTCCTTGCCGTCGCACTCGATGGGGCGGTCGGAGCGGTTGCGCAGGGCCACGTGCAGTACGGAGCGGCCTTCGGTCATGTTGATCTTGTCGCCGTTGAACATGGCGTCGATCGCGCTGCGAAGATCAGTCTCTTTGGCCAGATCAACCAGCAATTTGAGGGTTTCCTCGGTGATCAAGTTCTTGGAGTAGTCGACCAGAATGTCGCCGCCAAAGGTGAGGGAGAACTTGTCGAAGCGCTGCGGGTCCTGCGCGAACAGATCCTTGAGTCGAGTCTCTTTGTTAGCTGCAAAATGGGCTTCCAGCGCCTGCCAGGCCTGGGTCTGGGTTGGATTGATATTTTTCATAGGATTACCGATCTTCCAAGTTGTGTTTGAACCTTGCAGGCAAGGCTCCCGCCAAACCTTATTATTCGAGCACTCTATCGGGCCCATTATACCGAGCCCATGGTACGGCTCGTGTAACAGAGCTTTACCAATTGTCTGCCATCGAAGGAGTTTACAACCAAAACGCTGCGATTATGAGTCACTCATGGCTAGGGGATCTTGAGTTTGCTCATACTTCACCCGGCTTGCGCGGGCTGAAAGGGTTTTCATCTATGGCTGATCGCAGCTTGCTGCTTGGCAAGTGCGTGCTACACCAAAGGGGTATCTGACAGCCGTTTTTTGGCTCATTTTATGAGCAAACGCAAATTGTCGAGGTTGGGCGTTGGCTAGTATGTGCACCGAATGGACGAGATCTCCCAGGGATGGCCACTGTCTGGAATGAGGAGATCGATATGAAACACGTTTTATCCCTGTTTGCCCTGAGCCTGATCGGCACCGGCCTCATCGGCCTGTTGACCATGGTGCTGACCAGTGCGGCGCCGACCTTGGAGATACGGGTGCTGGCCGTGATAGGCGCCGTACTGGGGGGTTATGTGCTGGTGCAGCCTTTGCTCAACCGGGTCGCGCGTCGACTGGGGTAAGGGGCTCTGTCGCCTGTATGGATGGGCGTATCGGCCCATGATGACAGCTGAGCAATTTCCGGCCCCGGTGGCCGGATTTTTTATGCCTGTGGCGCGGACATGAGGCCCAGAAACGACCATGCCAGCACTAAGGCTGGCATGGTAGCACTCAGGTCCGGGTTCAGGCCTGGGGCTTTTGCATGTGCATGACCATCTGCGGGAAGGGGATCTCGACACCTTCTGCGTCGAAAGTCAGCTTCACCTTCTCGTGAAAGTCGAACCAGACACCCCAATAATCGGCGGTCTTGACCCAGGGGCGTACCACTATATTGACCGAGGAGTCGGCCAGGGCGGCGACGGCGATAGTAGCGGCCGGATCCTTCAGGATGCGCGGCTCTTCATTCACTAGGCGCTCCAGGATCTGCTTGGCCTTGCGCAGATCCGAGCCGTAGCCGATGCCGAAGGTCATGTCGACGCGACGAGTATCCATGCGGGAGTAGTTGACTATGGTGCCGTTGAGGATGGCGGAGTTGGGTACCACCACCATCTTGTTGTCACCCGAGGTGAGGGTAGTGGTAAACAGCTGAACGGATTGCACCACACCCGCAGTGCCCGCCACTTCGATGAACTCGCCCGCCTTGATGGGGCGGAAGATGATCAGCAGGAAGCCGGCGGCGAAGTTGGAGAGCGAGCCTTGCAGCGCCAGACCAATAGCCAGACCGGCGGCACCTATGATGGCGACGAAGGAGGCGGTCTGTACCCCGACCCGACCTAGGGCGGCGATCACCACGAACACCAAAATGGTGTACTTGAGGATGCTGCCGACGAAATGGGTGACTGTGATGTCCAGCTTGCGGGCCTGCATTACCTTGACCACTGCGCTGCTGAGGAGGTTGGCGGCGATGTAACCGATCAGCAGGGTGATCAGGGAGGCCGCGATGTTGACGGCATACTCGATCAGCAGGCCTTGGTTATTGACCAGCCAGGTCTGCGCTTCGGTAATGATTTCGGGTTCCATAGGATGTCCTGTCAGGCAGTAAAGGTTTATGACGCATGAATCTAACACTGGAATGCGACAATCCGGGTCGCATCTGGTGCTCATCCCCTCTTTTTTGCCACAAAAAACAAGGGAGGCCAAGGCCTCCCTGTTTGCACCAACCCGTCTGGATCAGCTTTGTAGCAGCTGGCTGCGGATGAACAGCCACTGATCCTCGAAGCCGGCGGTGGGCTTGAGTTTGAACTCGGAGCGGACAAACTGACTGATGCGTCCCTCGGTATAGGCCAGCAGCAGATTGGCCAGCATGGTCTCGTCGAGCTGGAAGCCCTGGCCTTCCCGCAGTCGCTTTTCCCGCAGTACCTGCTTGATCTGGGTCTCCAGCTTGTCGAATAGAATGCTGATGCGATCGCGCAGCCGGTCGTGTTCGCCCAGCAGGGCGTCGCCGTTGAGGATGCGGGTGATGCCGGGGTTGCGCTCGGCGAACACCAGCAGCAGCTGAAGGATGTGATGGCAGCGGGCCATGGTGTCCTTCTCTTCCGCCATGATCAGGTTGACCCGTGACAGCAGGGAATCCTCGATAAAGTCGATCAGCCCTTCGAACATCCGCGCCTTGCTGGGAAAATGTCGATAGAGGGCTGCCTCAGAGACCCCCACCTCGGCCGCCAGACGTGCCGTGGTGATACGCTGGCCAGGACTGGTCTCCAGCATATGGGCGAGTGCTTGCAGGATCTGATCGCGCCGACTCTGTTTCTGATTACTGCTTGCCATGGATTCCCCTAAAAAAAACAATGGCTTGATTCTATTATTAGGCACAGGCCCAAGGGTCTGTGTGGTCTGTTATTGGCGACCAGAAGAACCAAAACCGCCTTCACCCCGTTCACTCTGATTGAACTCATCGACCAGTTGGAAGCTGGCCTGCACCACCGGCATGATCACCAGCTGGGCGATGCGTTCGCCGGGCTGCATGGTGAAGCTGTCGTTGCCACGGTTCCAGACCGAGACCATCAGCTGTCCCTGGTAATCGGAATCGATGAGGCCCACTGTTATACGATAAAAAACCGTATCAATATCTTAAGTACATGAAATTAAAGTTCTTTTATCTTCATGCCGGAAAAAGTGTCTCAGGCCTCAGGTTTGGTATGTTGGCGGTCTATGCTTTACCGGTACTACCGAAACCACCACTACCACGCTCGGTTTCGGTGGAGAATTCCTCAACAACACTCAACGACACCTGTACAACCGGTTGGAACATCAACTGTGCGATCCGGTCACCAGGCTGTACGGTGTAAGGCTCAACCCCATCGTTGGCCAAGATAACCCCTATCTCGCCATGATAGTCCGCATCAATTACACCAATGCCTTGAGCTACTCGAATGCCGTGCTTTAGTGACAGTCCTGAACGCGACGCAACTATGGCCACTAGACTGGGATCCATCATATTGATAGCTAGTCCGGTTTTGAGAAGATGACGAGCACCTGGCGCAATCGTCACTGGCTCGGCGATGCATGCGCGTAGGTCCATGGCTGCGGAGCCATCGGTTGCATAGGTCGGCATTGGGAGCTGTTCTGTACCCAGAAGGTTATTGACCATACGTGCTTCTATGCGTCGATACATCTTGTGTTCCTCGATAAAGCTTGAACTGGCGGATTCAATAAAATGAGCGCAACGCAAAGGCGCTGGGAGACGAAGTACCCAACTTCAGGCTATCTTTTCCAATAATCGCAAAGGATAAGCCATGAGATACCAACCGTTGACCGAGGGGCTAAGATACCAGATTGCCTCCCTGCATGGCGAGGGTAGGGTACGCGAAACTATCTCGTGAGTAGCCGAGGATCGTCAGGAGTGGGCTAAGTTCCAATTTAAGGAGATTCATTTCGACCACATTGATCACGGAACCAAATGAGGAACCTAATTGGATGGACTCACCGCAACTCTTATATCAGGGACCTACCTATGTCCTTCCAAATTTTCTATTAAGATATATTGATAACTATTTTATGGCTCTTTCTTGAAGAGAAAACAGGAGGGTTATGACAGGCTAAATTAATAACCCTATTAATAGCTCTGATCTACCAACAGCCTCTTTATAGCCTCAAGTATATACAGGTATTGAGCGCGATTTGCTTGTTCGGATTGCTTGTGTGAATTTGGGGGTTAAATTAAGACGTTCTATGACTTTGTTGCGGTGAAAAATTATCATTACATATAAATTACGATATGATTTTGGAAAGGCTGATATGGGAATAGATAAATGATTGACTGTTGTTCAGTAATTATATGAATATTTTCATATATAGAATACATCAGGAGATAACTCCATGTTCAATTTGGCCAATAAAATCCAAGATAGCCTCCGCACCTATTGGGGTGCTCAAAAAATGTAAAGGGCGTTCTCCACCCAAGGCTCTGGCTGGTGAGTCGAGCCACTTAATAGCTACCGATATATCTCTATTAAATAGTTGAATGGTAGCATCCAAGACCTTGACTAACATGTAAATTTTACAGCCATGCTCAACCGAAAAGGCTTTCTTATACTCTTTATTTTTCCTACGGTAGGTGGAGTAACAGATACCTACCCATTCACAAATAATCATCTCATCAACATGTATCTCTGAAGAAAGATTGGACAAGATGTTAGAGGGTAATCCAGCCAGGATCCCTATGTGTGCATCAACAGGTTGCTTCGGTAGCGACAGGGTCGATAGAAGACTGACTGCTGTTATGACCGAAGCTTTTGGCTTGTACATAGTTCCTACATTCATAGCTATTCCACCACCAGCTAATTATATATCATATGAACAGTATAGTGTCCCCTTGTGGGGGCCGTTTGCCTCTGAAGTTAAGGTATTTCCCATAGTGAAGGCCATTAGAGCCTCTGAAGTTAAGGTATTTCCCATAGCGAAGGCCATCAGAGCCCCTGAAGTTAAGGTATTTCCCATAGCGAAGGCTATCAGAGCCCCTTGAAGTTAAGGTATTTCCCATAGCGAAGGCTATCAGAGCCCCTTGAAGTTAAGGTGTTTCCCATAGTGAAGGCCATCAGAGCCCCTTGAAGTTAAGGTGTTTCCCATATAGCGAAGGCTATCAGAGTCTCTTGAAGTTAAGGTGTTTCCCATAGCGAAGGCTATCAGAGCCTCCTGAAGTTAAGGTGTTTCCCATGGCGAGGGCTATCAGAGCTTCGTGAAGTTAAGGTGTTCTCCATGGAGAGGCCCATTGGGCTCTCTTGAGGTTAAGGTGTTTCCCATAGCGAAGGCTATCAGAGTCTCGTGAAGTTAAGGTGTTTCCCATAGTGAAGGCCATTAGAGCCCTCTAAAATTGTGGGCGGTATAGAAAATGGGGAGTAAGTCTGCGCACACTGATGGTGTGTATAGACTCGATCAGCAGCACAAAATTAGTAGGAACCGAGTATGAGCTACCAGATTCTCTCTGTGACTACGGCGAGCATTACCGAACTGAAACGCAATCCGATCGGCATACTCAAGGAGGGCAATGGCTCTGCCGTTGCCATCTTAAGCCACAATAAGCCAGCCTTTTACTGTGTGCCTCCCGATCTATTTGCCTACTATGTTGAGCTGGCCGAAGACGCCGAGCTTAACCGAATAGCTGATGAGCGTATGGACTCACCGGATATGGTCAACGTCTCGCTGGATGACCTATGACAGAAAATTCCTCAAGTCATAGTACAAGGTACAAGACCCCCTTTGACATAACCTGAATTCTCACACCAACGGAGCGTAGTCGCGGCGTAGTCTAACGCGTTTTAGTAGTTCAGGCCTTAAGACCGAATTGGTTGTTTTCTGATCTATGTCAGATTATGATTATCTTATCTGACTTTGAATGAAAACATCGGCTGGGCTGCTATGAAGACTCTTCCCGAAACAATTTTGGATCACAGTAGGCAACTGCCCGAAGGGGGCATACTGACGCCAAAGGAGTTCCTGTATCTCGGAAGTCGGGCTGCTGTGGATCAGGCGTTTTCGCGCTTGGCGAAAGCTGGATTACTCATACGCGCAGCGCGTGGTTTGTATGTGGCGCCGATTGCCACCAAGAGTGGGATGCGAGCCCCTGCTGTGGAGAAGACAGTTAGCGTCCTGGCTAAAAAGAGCCAAACAGCAATCACTGACTGCGGGGGGCGAGCCGCAAACGCACTTGGACTTACTACGCAGGTGCCGGTTGGAAAGGTATTCCTCACCAGCGGGCGGGGACGTAAGCTCAAACTAAATGGGGTCGAGGTGGAGATCAGGCACGCACCTAAGTGGATGCTGCTGTTTGGGACGACGCGCCCAGGCACCGTTATTCGGGCACTTGCTTGGCTAGGTAAGGTGAATATGGGTGGAGTGATGGAAAAGTTACGAGATATTCTTTCCCCGAGCGATTGGCTGGTTTTGCGTTCTGTCTGGAGTCTCCTCCCATCTTGGATGGTCCAAGTAATCGGCCGTGCGGTGGTCTGAGAGATACGACAACCCAGCCAATGTTTGGGAGAGGCGGTTTAAAGTGCCTTCAAAGTGAATTAGGCTACGCCGCCGAGCTAGATACCCTATTGTGAAGTGAACGTTAGGCTTCAAGTACATTTAGATAAGTGAAAACAAGGGAGTTTTTAGCAATGAAAACCCAAATGCGAGGCTGGTCATTGCAAGCTATTTAGGAGAGGCCACTTTACGAACTGACCACATAATTCTATAGAAAACAATTATTTATATAGCAGGCAAACACATGGCGAATGGAAAGGTTCTCCGGCAGTTATTCCGGGCTGGCGCAATGGGCGATACAGATGCATTTCGTCGTGCGTCACAAGCTGTGATCGAAGATGAGCGCCAAAAGCAACACCATCTCCTTGCAAACGATTTAGAGCAGATCCTCTACGGTGGTGACGTTAATTCGCGTGCAGCCAGTAATCTTCAGCGTATCCATTACGATATCCCAACGGATAAAGAGCGCGGTCTGCCGCTGCTGGACATCTGGACGCCCAAGCGTTCTCTCGATGAAGTCATCCTTCCCCCCAGCAGCTCTGTTGCTCTAGAGGAGATCTTGGAGGAAAACCGGAGAGATGATGTCCTTCGTAGCTATGGGATGAAGCCTGCCACCAAGGTCATCTTCTTCGGCCCACCGGGTTGCGGGAAGACCCTGGCAGCTGAGGTCATTGCGTTTGAACTTGATCGGCCGCTGGCCATTGTTCGATTGGATGCTTTGGTTTCCTCGTTTCTCGGTGAGACTGCGGCGAATCTTAGAAAAGTGTTTGACTTCATCTCCCAGCATTCACTGGTTGTATTGTTCGATGAGTTTGATGCAATTGGTAAAGAGCGAGGCGATAGTGGCGACCATGGCGAGTTACGCCGGGTCGTTAACGCGGTTCTCCAGATGATGGATTTGTATGAGGGCCGCAGCCTGATCCTTGCTGCTACAAACCACGAAATGATCCTGGATTCGGCTATTTGGAGGCGATTCGATGAGTCTATCGAATTCCCGCTTCCGGATATGAAGCAGCTGGTAGATATCCTTACTCTGAAATTACGTGGGATCCGACGTCAATTTGATATTGACGATAAGGAAGTAATACAGGAATTTAAGGGTAAGAGTGGTGCCGATATTGAGCGAGTCGTACGGCGCGCAGCAAAAAGAATGATCCTGAGAGGGCAAGAATTCCTGACTATCAAGGAGCTGAAAAATGCACTTGTACGGGAGAATCTCAGGAAGTTCTAACCATCAGCCTTCAAGGAAGACGCAGTGGCTACTTATAAGCATCTGAGCATTGCTAGGGAAATTTTGGACAACCCACGCCGGACCAAGAATCCTCCGCATTTTATAAGACGCGCAGATCTAAGTGGCCACGGCCAAAAGCTCAATGCTTACTTCGCGACTGCCGCTGGGCAAGCCAGAAAGCAAATCGGGTCTTCTGCCAACTCCCCTTTCGTTCTCAAACTCAAATATGAGGGTGCACTTACCTTCACCAGTCTTACTGCACACGGGTTGGAGTTCATCAGCCAAGAAAATAAGCAGCTCTGCGTCGTGTTTGCTACGGAGGCTGGCTTAGCCCAGTTTGCTGATCATCTGAGTAAGCTTGGCGTTATCGATGCAGCCTTAACCTATAGGCAGATCTTGGAAGCAATCGAGGGCATTGAAGCATGGGCTGCTGAAGATCGGATGAGTTGGGCACTTACCCATCTCGGCTTCCCCCAGGCTGAGGTGTTCGAGCTTGATGTGGAGCTTTGGCCCGTCGAGGTAGCAAGCCATCCTAACCGAACCCAGTTAACCACTGCCTTTGAGAGCTGGCTCGGTGACGCTGGTATTATTAGGCTCGACAGGATCAACCTGGATAGTCTTCTCATGTATCGGGTGATGGTGAGCCTAGACCAAGCACAGTTGCTGCTGAATCACCGTGATGTGCGCATAATTGATCTCATCCCGGCCACTGGCATCAGCGTTCAACAGCTTAATCGAGACATCAATGTGCTGCCCCGAGATGTTCCTTCTCCCGCGGTTGGGGCATCACGAGTCTGTATTCTGGATAGCGGTATCAATGCGAATCATCCACTTCTACGGCCTGCGATGGCTGAGAGCGCGTCTTTTGTTGATGAAGAGGGAGAGGCGGATCAGGCGGGTCATGGAACGGCGGTGGCTGGGATTGCATTGTACGGTGATGTCGAGGCGTGTAATGAAGGCAATTTCTGGCGACCTCAGTTTTGGATTTACAACGGCAAGGTGATGAAGAGGTGCCCTCAGACAGGTAATGCGGTTTACAATGAGTTTTACCTTGAGGCTTCACTAACTCGAGCTGTAGAGCACTTTGTCGAGCTGGGCTGCCGGATCTTCAATCTCTCGCTGGGAAACAGCAATGCGCCCTACGATGGGATGCATGTACGGGGTCTGGCCTACATCTTGGATGTCTTATCTAGGAGGCATAACATCCTGTTTGTGGTATCGACTGGGAATTTCTGTGGGTCGGAGGATCCGGCAGTTCCAGTCAATAGTTGGCGGGATGAGTACCCTGAGTACCTGCTGTCAGAGCAGAGCTCGATCATTGACCCTGCACCAGCAATGTCGGTGCTGACCGTAGGGAGCATTGCTCGGCATAATGCCACGATTGACACTCAGCGCTTCCCAGAGATCAATCAACTCTCCCCGGCATCCGAAAACCAGCCATCACCTTTCACTCGGCATGGACCTTCCGTCAAAGGTGCGTTCAAGCCGGACCTCGTCGCAACAGGTGGCAACCTAGCGTGCCCTATGAGGCCTGCAGATGGTCAGTGGCGGCAGGTTGAGAGAGGGCTCGGTGTCCTCACGTTCAACCATGAGTTTGTGGGTAACACAATATTCAAAGAAGTCAGTGGGACCAGTTTGGCGGCTCCCTATATCACGCATCTGGCCGGACGCTTGCTCAACGAGTACCCCACATCGTCCGCTAACCTGCTTCGTGCCATGTTGGTGAACCAGGCCTACCTACCCAATGAGGTTGCCACGACGTTTTCAGACGATTTCAGGCATGCCTACAAAGAAGACAAAAATACGTTAAACCGTGATGTGGCTAGGGATGTGGCTGGCTATGGTGCAGTGAATGAGGGAGATCTATTCCGATCATCTGATAACACTGTTGTTTTGATCTCGGAGCAAGCCATTGAAAAGGATTCATGCCAGTTCTTCGAGTTGCCTTTACCAGCCGACTTCTTGCGAAAGAAGCGGGCCACGCGAGAACTTACAGTCACTCTAGCGTATTCACCAGCGGTCAGAACAACCAGGATCGAGTATCTGGCAACCCAAATCAGCTTCCGTTTGGTCAAAGGGGCCTCTCTGGATGAGGTTCAAAGGTACTTTAACCAGGCCAATAAGGCTGATGTTGATACTCGGAATGACGACGCAACAAATAATCGTGATGTTACGGCCCAGCAGCGTAGCCGTGGTACGGTGCAGTCATCACGCTGGACTTTCAAGCAGCGCAATCCCGATGAAAAATGGTTTGTGGTGGTTATTCGGCAGGACCGGGAGTGGAAGCATCCTGATGTTTTGGATGAGGAACCATATGCGCTGGTAGTAACTGTTGCGGATCGAGACAACGAAAATGCACAGCTCTATACCCAGATCCAGGCTCTGATTGCACAGCAAGTTGAAAATAGGGAGCGGCATCAGGCGCGTCTGCAGGCACGGGGTTAATAAGGCGGCCTCTTTCTGCTCACTGGTGATGATCTGTTGTTGCTGCCCCGTACGAGCTCATCCTCCATTGGCTACCGGTGAAGTTTGAAGATCGCTTGCCATGGTGATTTGCTCAGGGATAGGGATTGGCATCGAGGCGCTCCTGACGGAAAGGCTCCGATTGTGGCTGTCTTGGCCGTTCAGATTGCAGTACTGCAAGGGGTGGTCCCGTCCCGGTTAGGCTCGGATTTGACAGCCACTTTGGCCGTTTGCATAGGATGCCAGGAAGTTTACAACCCAGACTTCTAAGTGCTTCCAGTAGCACTGGATTTCGACGACTGTGACATCATTCAAAGTTTACCGCAAAAGCATGATCGTAACTCATTGTTTTGTATATACTTGTATGCAGAGGATTGAAAACGCCCTATACCCCATGATATTGAAATATATATAGCGCAGTGTGACATGAACAATGTAGAAAGGATTTTGAGCGAAGATGGTCCCTGTCTCAGCTCCGACTTGAACAAGAAGCTCGTGGAGCGGTTTGGCCTGTCTCCAGACGCAGCTAGACAACAAGTGTCTCGGGGAGGCGTCGATGTTCACAAATTAAAAGGGATGAATTTCGTAAGAAATGCAAAATTTATATATTTAAAAAAGGATTACCGTTCGCCATATTATTGGACAGCTTTGTACGGAGCATTCAGGGATACAAATTCTGCTTATTGGTTTGCTATTGCTGCCCTTCGCTTACGCGGTGGCCCAATTCCTTATCCACACTTTCTAATTTGTTGTGGCTCACCATTAAGACAACAAAAACACCTACCTCCCGATGAGATAATCGAACGGCTTATATCAGTTGGTGTTATTGCAAAGAAAACCATTAATGGGCTTGGACTATGTGTTCTATTAACTGAGGATGAGCAACAAGATTGGCTTGTGACAGAGCAACAAGCGAGGATCCTAGCTGAAAACATCCTTATCAATGCTATAGCAAGCTGGGCCAAAAATATTGGAATGGTCAGTTACAACAAAGTTTCCAATAGGAATAGCGAACGCTTGCCACAAGTTAGCACTACCGTTTGGGATATCTGCGGGCCATCTTATATATCTGGCTTAGCTGAAATAAGCAGAGCTCCTCATTCAGATATAAAGCCTGGATTCTTTACCTGTGATGTTTTTCTTGGCGGGAAGGTAACACTTAATGGGATTGAACCATTTATAAGAAAGTGCAACGCACTTAGAGGCCTGAAGAAAGTCGGTAGGACGATTCATTTCTTCGTGGCTGAAGAGTTTAGTGAAGATGCATTCAATGAAGCCAAACGGGCAGGGATCATGCCTGCTACCGTGGAAAATCTATTCGGAACAGAGCTGTCCAAAAGCTTGAAAGAATTGATAAAAACGCTAAACGATGCAGCTAGGCAGATTTCCATTTCACCTGAAAAGTTCAATGCGTTATTTGAGTCCCTTGGGAAAATAGAAGGCGCTGCTGGAAATCTTCGCGGGGTGCTATTTGAATATTTCACAGCTATCCTTATTCCAAAAATAAACCATTCTAATAAAATTAGAATTAATGAGAAGTGCAAAGTAGGCCCAGACTCCGCTGAGGCTGATGTCATCTCAGAAGGAAATGGTGAGATCCTTTTCATCGAGTGTAAAGGCCACAGACCAGGAGGAGAGGTTGAACATAGCGAAGTTAAAAAATGGCTACACGAAAGAGTGCCATTATTAAACCGGTATGCTAAAGAACACCCAGACTGGAAGAGCAAAAATCTACGCTTTGAAATTTGGACCACAGGAAGATTCAGTGATGAATCCATTGCTCTGTTATCTCAATCAAAAACGTTTACAGGCAAGTATGAATTAGATTTCTTGGATGCTCAGAGGGTGAAAGATGAAGTTGAAAAATGTGATGACAAAGAGCTTCGAAAAACTTTCTTTAAGTGTTTTTATGATTACCCATTACGCAAGATTCAAAACTGACGTTGCTTAATCACAAGCCTATTTATTGAAATGCACTTCATATATTACAAAGCGGGGTCGTAGTCCCGCCGGTTCCCCAAGTTTCCATTAACTTGCCGAGAGGATGGCCAACCAGCTCAGTGCCTGCCCTGCCAGCACCCCGCCACCGGCACTCTCCAGGATTGCCCGCACACTGCCAGCCAGTGCCCCGATAGCAGGCCAGAATGGTTTTGGCGAGGTGGCTAGCGCTTGCAGGGCAGCATGATTGGCCTGCAGCTCATCACAGGCTTCCTGCTGCAGCTCGCCTTGCTCGATTACCTGTGCCAGCCATGGCAGCAGGGAGGCCAAGGCTTCCCTCTTTCTGCACGCTGGTCACGGTTTGCTGTTGCAGTCCTCCGGACGAGCCAGCCATTAGTTGCCATTCCTTCTGCTTAACCATTAACAGGGGGTGGGTCCCTTTTACTTTGGCAGGGTGGGTCACAATTCGATCGGTATTGACAGTGAAGCTAATGCCTTCTCCTAAGATCCCTTCTTTTTCAAGCTACAGTGCCCAACTGTGGGTAAGTATTAAAGTTTCATTCTGAAATGGCGACGATCACATAGGTACGCTGCCATTTCTAAAACGTTTATGCCCCCTTCCTTGCCAGTAACATACAGCACCGGGCACTGCGAAGCTAATCATCGCTGTGCACCCAAGAAAAAAACACCTCGTCAGGTGAGGTGTTTTTTATCCAAAGACTTTTCATCCATAGACAGTGTTACAGCAATTGCGTTTATTTCAGAGCGTTAATGAGCGTGATATTGATCTGTTAGTGCTAGAGGAACTTAATGTTTCTGACTCATTGGCAAAGTGGTTTGTTTGTCTTGTTCGGGAAGAATTAATCCCTGTTAAAACCCTCCGTGCTTGGCACTCTGTCGTAGACGCTAACCTCGGCGAGTCAGATCATAGATCTTCTATCTCTAGTGCGGGCTTAAACTCCGTTACTTAGAGATCGAAACTAGATAAAATACTGATGCCTTATCAATACGGATTCAGAAGTCATGGGAAGCTACGCATACGACTACTTAAATGACTCATTGCTACTTGATAGTACACTCGTTACTAGACTTTACAGTGACCTGTCAGATGCAGTACTCGAACAGGAACTTATGAAGTACCGTGAATACTGCTTAAAGGTACTGCCTGAAATACGTGATGTGGTCAAATCGCAGGGCGTAGTTAGTTGCTTGGCAACTGATACGCTGTCTCATACTTCTCATTTAAAACAGGCTGCACTATATCTAGAAGAAGCTGTAGTTGCAGATCCAGTCTTTGAACTAACTGACTTTAGAACCCAAGCTACAGAAGCCTTGACGTCATTTATCGGCATGGCTCCAACCCCAAAGATAGACCGCCAGAAACTAACCAAAGCAGCGCTTCGACTGATTGAATTACGTCCGTTAGTAGCAGGTGGTTATGTTAAGCTGTACCCAGTTACTTTTGAAATTGAAAAGGGTACTGAAGTACCACTGCTCTACTCAGATGTTGGATTTGAAGATTGCTTACCTCCAAACATCTTAGAACAGTACAAAGCTAGTTCTGATGTGCGAAGTGTTCAGAACGATAATGGACGAATGCTCGTAATGCGTGATCTATATCCATGTAGAAACATCAGCATTCATTTCCAAGGCATGGAAGGCGGCTTCGCTATGGGTTATCTATTAAACCCAACAGAATTTGTACCGACTGATAAAGAAAACGTATTCACCGTCATTCAAAAGAAGTCTTCTGTGCCACCCAGTAAAGCTGATTTTGATGCTTGGGTATATCAATCTGTAAATCAAACTGCACGAAATCACTACATTGACCTCAGTAAGCGTATAGCGTTATCTGAATACCTCGGCTGCATGTTTGGTACGGAACACCCGTTTGAAAGCAATCTACTTAACATGAATGTCGGTAGTACTGATATTCAAGCCAATACATTAAATTGTGCGCTACAGATGGACGTGCCATTCATGGAACAAATATCCTCTGCTGATTTGATGTCTATTCGAAACAACGACGGTGAAGCATTCCAGTCGTTCCGTGCTGAATTAGAAAAAGGGCTACGTGAAGCAAGGTATGAAACTGACCCTAGTCGTGTGAAAGCAATTATCGAAGATACTCAGCATGAACTATTCGAAGTACAGATGCGCCAGATAGCCCCACAAGTGAAGCATTTAAAAAGAACACATTTTGTTGAAGCTAGTATTGCCGTTGCTGGCTTAGGGCTTAGTATTGTGACTGGCGGGACTAGTTTGATTGCTACTGGCATTGCGGGGTTGAATTATCTGAAGTCACACTACGACTACAAATCAAAAGTCACTGCTAATCCAAGTCATTTCTTGTGGAATGTAAAACAGAAAGCAAAGAGGTAGTTCTATTAGTTCGTAATTAAATAGAAAGCCCGCTGTCTGCGGGTTATTTGTTGTGGGATTGCTTGTTGGTACTTGTAGGATCGGCTTCGTTCTCTCTATTGCTATCGAACCTGACGGTGTGCTTTTTTCACTTTTCCATGCCTGTAGTAATTCATTAATTACTAATTCAGCAAGGGCGCTGACACGTTTTTATCCCCACATGAGACACATCCAGTATGATAATTTAATACTAAGTTATAGCTCTATATAGACTTGCTTGTACCAATCAGTATGAATCTATATTTCTGGTCACGTCTAATCTAAAATGGTACGAACAGGGTTACTTGACTGTTTAGTATGAAACTTTATTCCTCTCCTACACCAACGCAAAATCTCGTTTCTGACTGCTCCGATGATCCGTCTCATACTGGCAAGGGTAAAGCGACGTAAAGGTATAAAACGAGTGCTACTGATGGCACTCAATGTGTCTGCATCCTGAGGTGAAAAGCGCATGTGGATATCGTCGCCTGCCATACACCACCCTTGGATCTCTTCAATGGGGGTATCGAAGGTGCATAGTTGCCATTTTGCCGCGAGCGTTGCAGATGGAAAGTGCAAGACCTGTGTCCCATGAGGGGTTTCAATCAAGACTTCTCCTTCAACAAGGATCGTGCATCCCATACCCATCCAGCTCACGTTCAATCCAGGAGGCCCATTCTGGCAATTGTAAGCGTTGGGCTGCTACCAGGGCACGGCGTAACCGGTCGGCGGGAGTGACGGATGGATCACTGGCCATGTGACTAATTCTGGGATAAGGGCGGGCATCGGACACTTCTCGGCGACAATGGGGGCTTTATGGTAACCGATTTGAACCGCACCAGTTGCAGTACTGCAAGAAGGAGGCGCTCGCCAGCCGTTTGGGGAGGAACTTCGGTCTTTGCCTCTTCCCTTCATTGAACGTCTTCTTCCGGGTATCACTATCTTGAATAAACTTGAGCCTACCTTAGGCACCTATAAAAAGAGGGGAGATACACTCGCAGGCATAGCATAGGGCACTTGCCAAGTGGAGGCGGATCGCCTACAAGAACCCCTCTGAGGTTCCTGTAATTGAGGAAGGGTATCAGAGATGGGCGCGTTGGCTATGGTGGCCAGTCTGGGAATAGGGGTTAGCATCGAGACCTTTTTGGGCAGAGATGCCACCTCATGGCCAGTGGATGGTTTCCCAACCTACATTATTCCAACTTGCGTTGTGTGGCGGTTATGGCAACATCCCTTCAGCATAGACTTACCCTCAAATACCTAAGCCTCTGGATGTGATCGATGAACAAAAAGGGGATGAACAATGAACATATCATCGAGAGCGTAGCGGTCCAGCAAGCTCTAGTACAGGCAAATACACCACAGTGCGGTATCGTATTTATCCGATGAGAAAAGAAAGGCAGCAGAACCGTACGTGTCGATACAAAACAGGATAGGAAGTGGTGTATAACCCAGTTCTTTTACTGTGATGTCAACACACTCGGTTTCGCTGTGTTGTCGTCACGATAGACAGCCTATTTATTTACACTGAGATATCCCTATGACCGATTTTTTGAAAGTTTTACTAAATATACGCAGCCTGCGTGCCGCACTGCGTGATCTAACGCAGGAACAGTTGAAAGAAGCGCACGAGAAATTTGAATCCATCTATCTGGAGCGTGCAGCGCTGGTGGAGAAAGAGCAGGCAGCCCAAGCTGAGCATGTGAACAAACTGGCACAGTTCCAGGCTATGCTGGCAGAAGCAGGTATAGACCCTCGCGAACTGGTCGGTAGCGCACCGGCTGCGGCTAGCAGCGCAAAGGCCAAGCGAGCACCTCGCCCGGCGAAATACCACTATGTCGAGAATGGTGTGGAGAAAACCTGGACTGGTCAGGGACGTACGCCCAAATATTTGGCAGAACAACTGGCACAAGGTCGTCAGCTGGATGAGTTTCTCATCTAATCACGCAGTGGACGCCATTCTTGATTCAAGGTGGCGTTATTATTCTGTTATGTGGTCTCACCAATGTAAAATCATCTTAATACAATCGCCAAATAAAATTATTCTAGTAATCAATAACCGACAACAGAAATATTAGTTATTGTGTCTTTTTTAGTGCAGTAATATTGTTTTTTATTAAGCTCTGGAGTCGGGAAACTTCAGATTGCAATCGCTCATTTTCCAACCATAGCAGTTGGATCTGATGAGCCTTCATTTTATTAGTCTCTGCTGCGTCTTTTTTGCACTGATTCAATGCTACTCGAAGGCTCCTTACTTCCAGATCTTGAAGCTGGTATGCCTCCAGAAGTGTAACAGGAGCATCGCCAGCACAGCTTAGACCATTTTTCCTTATGGCTTCGTAGGCATCACTCAGGTCTGCATACTCATGTAAATAACGATAGACAGTTGCCCTGCTGACACAGGCCTCCTTGGCCAGGTTGACACTAGTAATCTTCCCATTCGTTTTAGTTGATGCGCCACGTGCCAGTATATCTAATGCATCAACAATTGATTGATAGTTTCTGTCAGGCATCAGGGCTGGCTCCCAGTTCATTGATAACAGCTTCTAACTGAATGATTTCTATTTGTAGCTGATGTTTCTGGAGTTTTGAAGCTTTTGGATGTATGGCGAATTCTTTTGCCTGACTTAGTTGGGCTTCCCACAACAGTTTGTGGCGTTTTGAAATACATGCATTACTGCATTGCCCTGGTTGGCAAAAATTTAGAACAGGCCGATCTGTCAGTGTGTTATTTGATGTACAGATCGCCTTGGCAGGATCAAAGAAGCAGAAATTGAATTTCCCAACAAAGAGTTGTTTATTGGCATTAGCTAACCATTTAACAATCTGTGATGGCGGGTAGTCTTCTACTCGCCCTCTAAAAGCGGCATTAAATGCGGATTTTAGACTAATGCCGAATTCGCCAGCGACCATTCCCTCTGATAGGTCTATTGCGAGTTCTCCTAGGATATCGATACTCGCTAAAATTTTTTCCTGCTCCAGTAGCTTGTTCCATTCCGGTTCTTCGCCTGCGTATCCCTCGAAAATAGCTACTTCTAGATGTTTATATTGCAGCATCCCGGCAATAATACCAAACGGTTGTCTTGCTATATATCTGGCTAATGTCCGTCGAAATTGTCGCAGATTGAAATGCCATGGTTCGGTAGTTCCCGCTTCATTAAGCCACTCAGGTATCGGTCTGTAATGGAGGTTTTGATTACAATACTTTTGAAACCTGTTAATTTGATAGGAAATCGCACCCGTGGTGAATTCAGTGATCTGTTTACCGACAAATGTTTTTCTAATATTAAAACTACCGCTGGACCTGTCAGTGAGAAATAAACGCTCATTACCTGCTGCGTCTCTAATTTGCTTGGTCAATATCTCTAAAATCTTTATAGCTAGAACAACCTCCTCAATAACTACCCATGAATCTTTACAACCCCCACCTCTATGTTTATGTAATAATGTATTAATATAATATATAGGTTGGCCATTGGCACTTACATCGCTAATGTAGCAGCCAGCCGTGAGGGACAACAGCTCACTTGGGCGGATACCAGAATAGGCGAGGATGATGAGTATACAAGCGGATCGGAGCTGGTGGAGTTCATCATATAAGTCTCCGTGGGAGCACATGGGACTTATACGCCAGTACGAATTTATTTTTCGAATTATTTTAGTAGCTTTTCTATTAAATCGCTTGGTTTTTCCATTATCACTCAAATTGAGGTGGGTAATTTCTTTTTCCCATATAGATTGTAATGACTCCCAAGTCTCTAAAAGTATTTTGCTATATTTTAGTACATAATCCAGCGCAGTGCTCATGATGGCTGAATATATCGGTTCAGGGATCGGTAGCGTCTTATTATAAGGGCTTTCACTATCTTTTTTTCGGATAAACATTTTTTCAAATGGTTTCTCTGTGAGTGGAGTGGTGATCTGACTTCTATACTCCCATAGTCGATAGATAATACGGAATATGGCGATAATCCTCCCATCTGTTTTACAGTTACTGAACGAGATACTTTTTAGATATCGGCTCAGAAGCTGGCTATCAACTTCATGGAACCCATTAAGTCCTTGACTGCCACAGTATTGTGCAAAACTTTTCAGGATATACAGCTCATTATTTACTGTCAGCCATTCTCCTGCTCTATCGTGGGTTGCTACGGGTTTGTATAGCCTTGCGTAAGCATACTCAGCAAGTGATAGAGAAAATCCACAAGGGTATCCAGGAACTGATTCAAAATTCCAAGATTTAGCAGCATCTCCGATACCTGGTGCGGAGACTAGGGCTGACATATTCCAGCTAGGATCGCCAAACAAAGAAGCAGGTGAGACGCTGATGTTGGGAGAAACAAACTTACTACCTATCAAACCACTAGTGGGTGGTAGTAACTCTTCTCGGGGAGAAGGATATTGTGATTTAAGACTCATTTTATGTCCTCATATTCAGAGGAATGTAAAATATCTGCGACTGAGCCAGATGCTCAGCTTCAGCGATAGCCTCTCTCGAAAATAGAGGAAGCACTTCAATGGTTAATGTGTGCCAAAGAGAGCCGAATTTAGTATTCCAATCTTCTGCCGATAGCTCGTTGTGAGCCTGTTGAATGAAGTCGCGTAAAACAATCACACGGGGGAGTACATGGCGTGTAATGACCGAGTTAGAACAGACAAAACATCCCCATGGTTTATCGCATGGCGTATTTAGTTGTCCCCCAGGGCGATTATAGAAATCTTTACAGGAGGAAAATAGTACATCCTGCTCTCCACTTATTATCTTCTCGGCACTGGTTATATCTACTTCTAAGGTGGTTGCGATAGTCTCAGGACTCTCATCTGTTAATATTTTGGGGGATGCTAATGCCCGCGCTTCATACAGGGCCTCTCTGACTGCTTGCTCATGAATGTGCCGAGTAGCATCATTCGCAATGTAATCTACTGTAGTCGTCCCGAGTGTATGAGCGGCATCCCGGCTCACTCTGCTGAGCTGTCCAGTCTGTTTATAGCGGCTGGTTAGATAATAAACTCGCCAGCGTCTTAAGGAGACTCGAAGTGGTTGATCATGCTCATTTTTTAATTCGTGTTGATCACACCAGCCGCCGTCATGGTTCATTTGAAACTTTATATAACCAGGATCTATTCTCTTTACGGGCTCTCGACCATGTCCGTCTATGGTTAAACCCAAAAATAGATATTTCCGATCCTCAGTGGGTGCATGTTGTACTAGCGGTTCTGTTATCTTTAAAAGGGTCTTTATTAGTGCGACGGGTGAGAATGGTCCATCATTGTCGATATATTTTTTATATCTCCGAGCACTACCACGAGCTTTCTCATACCATAAAATAAACCGTCCATCGATCTCCTGCAGACAGTCACGAGTCAGTTCGAGAATAGAATGCTCATTCCGCCCGGTTTTTTTTGCTAGCAAAATAATAAAGGGTATTAAGTCCCACGTTAGTGGATAAAGTAGAGAATATGTATCTTTCTTTCGGTATGGAACGTCAAAACAGCCCATCATAACATTGTTAAACGTGGAATGACGGCCAGCAAGAAGCTGAGATCTATCTAGGTACTGACCATCCATGATATTGACGATATACCATATAATATTTTTGAGTTGAAGCCATGGGCGTTCGAGAGGGGCCCCAGTAGCTGGGTCTCGCCTTTTGTGACGACCTCGTGGATCTTCTCCTATTGCTAGTAATTCTTTTCCTTTATCTAGTCGACTTAACATTTCCCTGATTTTGGTTCGACATATACTTTCAAAGTCCAAAGCTTCGCTAGCAGTGTATGGCTGTACTCTGTCATTATCATGTTTATGACTGAAACTACGTGGGGGCGAGAAGTCTGGTCGTGCTAAATTCAACATCCGTCCGGCCTCTAAGAGGCGTATGATATTTCCAAAACGTCGACGGGAATATTCTGATTTGAAATCAATAGAGATCAATTGTAGATACGCACGATAGTCCATCAGAAATTCATATGTGATGTCCATCATACAGAATTGACTAGGTGAATTTATCTTGCCACAGTAGTCCAGCAGCTCTCGAATGATCGTACTATAGCTGCCAATCGTAAGATCACTGGCGACTCGACTAGGCGAGGTATGTTGGTAGAGAGCAGCAATGCAGTCTCGTGCTAATATTTGGTAAGTCTCAATGCCTGTCAAATCTAGATATGCACGGGGACCCAATTCGCTGCGCCTATCGAATACCAGACTGCCAGCGATGTGGACATTATCTGGAGTTTGAGGTATGTACTCGAACTCTAGTCGGTCATTGTTCATAAGTGCGCCTCTACTAGGCCGGCGCTTGGGCTCAATGGACAGGTGTCCGTGTCAACTATCCCGATATTTGTGACGATTAGTTGGGGCATGGCCTCTCCATATCTATAGCTCACCTAAACAAGACTATAAACTAGCGAAAGACACACCTATACCACAAGTGACCTAACTCATTGATTATTCACATATTGCTTTTCCTTTTCTCTATCATCGCTTTAGTAATTTGTATAAAAATCAATATATTATAATCTTCTCAACTTACTAATGTATTTTTACATTACTCTGTAAAAGTTATTTATTTTGGGTGTTTATTCTGTTTGATGTTTAAGAACGATATAAATGAATGCGCCATATGGTGACAAATGTACTCAGATTAACGATCATTTTCGCATTAGAGGTTGAAATATTATCTTGAGCTACAGGATGAGGGCTAGGATCATCTTGTTATCCTGGAAGCCTTCGCCAGGGGCGCTTCGAATGAGCTCCCGCGTGATGCTATCAGCCAGGCGCGGCCTCGTATAACACCCCTTTGTGATCTGAGTGTTGGAAATTCCCATAGTAGGGTGAGATCATCAATACTCACTATTTGTTCAGTACTCTCATTCCTGACAGAATCACCTGCTCCAGATAGCCGCTATTCATGGCGAGTGCCGGAGAAACAAGGAGTAACCATCATGTTAAATCCTGCGCTGGTTCAAATTAGAGAAGCATTGGTCCAAGTGCCCTACATCGCCCACATCAATAATCAGGACGATTATGAGCGAGCTCTTAAGCTAATAGACGAGCTGGTCGATGACTATGACACCAATAGACAATTAATTGGGTTGCTTGCAACCAGTATCGAGCGTTGGGAAGACGGGGCTAACGAGTTTGCCGACTTCAATAAGGCTTTGGCATGTGTGGAGCCGGGCATTGCCGTCTTAAAGACTTTGATGAGCCAATACCGACTGGGGGTGGCTGACCTGCCTGAGCTGGGATCCAAGTCCAATGTTAGCAAACTGCTCAATGCAGCCGAGGGTAAGAAACTGACTCGCCAACATATCAAGGCACTAAGCAAGCGCTTTGCAGTATCACCTGCACTGTTCTTTTGATTGCCAATGTGGTTGAACAGCTCGAGTCAGACCGTCGCGCTTGGAAGCGAGTTATCCAGCCGATAGGGGAGCGTAATTGGAAAAATTACATTCTATCGTTTTTCCATGAGGTCCAATCGTCCAGCGACTCGTCAACCAAAGCTTCAGATTCCTCCAAAAAATCTAGGTAGATGTGAGTCGAGGTTATCTGAGAGTGTCCTAGTAGGCGTTGTAGCTCTCTTAGTGGGTCATTCAAGATCTGTCGATAGGCGTCGGCTCCTCCTTCTCTGAGCATCTTCAGGTTTGTGGACATTTTTTTGATCATAGCTTCCAGCTGATAGACTGCGTACGTATGACGGCAGCCATGAGGCGTCAGTCGTATTCCAGTTTTTTTGGACATCCTCGTGAAAAAGCTCTCTACTGTACGGACTGATAGAGGCTGACCAGTTCGCGATAGAAAAATCTTAGTGGATTGATTTGAGGAAGCCTTGCCTGCCGATCTTGATTTAGCCTGCTTGAGAACCTCTGTGCGTTCCTCATCACAATAAAAGCGTATGGCTCGAGCTATACGCTTTGGAATGAGTATATAACGACTTTTATTTCCCTTTCCTACAACCCTAACTTTGATTCCTTTTAATCCGGAAAAACGTAGGTCATCAGGATCTGGAATTTGATAAACGTCTAAATTTAGAGCCTCAGAAATACGTAGGCCAGAAACGATCAAGGTGTCCACTAATGCTATATTTCTCTGAGAATTTTCACCGTTGGATATAAGGGGGCGCCATAATTGTTGATAGTTATTAACACTAATAAAATTTATTGGTTCTGGAGTAAACTTGGTTCCGATATCCGCTGTATTTATCCCCTTTCCACCAAACATTACTCTTGACTGGCGATACTTAAAAGGAACTTCGTTTATGAGCCCCTCGTCAACCGCATATTCGTACAAATGTACGATTGCAGTTTTAGCTACATTCCAAGAACGCCCAGTTAAAGCTGGTTGGTTTTGGTATTCACCACTGGTTCATACGATGTAGTACAGGTCTAGATCGCGTTTGGTGGCTTGTAACCAAGTTTTCCCCTGAGCTGCCATAAATCGGATAAATACTCCGACTTGACTAGCATAAGTTTTCCAAGTTTTTACACTTCCACGGCGAGGGCTAAGCAGGTAATTACAGAAACCATCGAGTTCTCGATCTGGTAGGTTATTGCTATCTAAAAAGAATGGGCGGCCGTTTGGAATTATGTTCTTTTTAAGAAGTTCTTTGAACTGAGCACGCTCTACCGGATGCAAGTGATTGAAAATGCTAGTGTCAAAGTAAAACAGCTCGGCCATGTGTAGCTCCAATTTTTGAGACTATTGGAGCATATTTTATACGCGCATTATCAGGATCTAGAAACCATTAAAAGGGGAATTACTTCTGTTATGCAACGAATGAGACATTTCTTTTAATGACGTATAACCACCAGGTTGCCCAGTACTATGCCGTGCTTATGGCCGAGGCCGGAGCGGGGCAAAATGGTGGCACACAGGCCGGGATCCTGGATGTGGATGGCCAGACCGGTCGGTACCAGGGTGGTATCGCCCGGTGCCAGCGTGATGGGCGCATCCAGCAGGGCGCGCAGATCCATGCCGGCAGAGCCCGGTGTGGCATAGGCGGGCAGCGGGTACTCGGTGCCGATGCGGGCATCCAGAATCTTCAATTCAATTTGTGTTGTCATGGATAGTTCGTTTTTCAATGAGTGCTTGTGTGGACGCCCAGCATGGCCAGTGCAGTCTGTGTCGTCGTGAATCGTTCGCCTGCCGGGTGTTAGCCCCGGTAGTGACGTGCAATCAGGGCGATGAGGTGACGGGCCAGCGTCAGCTTATCGGCCAGCGGCAGTGGGGCTTGACCCCCTTGCCAGAACACGGTCAGGGCGTTGTCATCAGCGTTGAAGCCCTGACCCGCGCGGGACACGTCGTTGGCGGCGATCATATCCAGCCGCTTACGCTGCAGTTTGTCGAGGGCGTATTGTTCCACATCCACGGTTTCGGCGGCAAATCCGACGGTGAAGGGCTTGTCTGATAACGCCCCCACGGCGGCTATGATGTCGGGATTCTTGACCAGGGTCAGCACCATCTGGTCGTTGTCGCCGGTCTTCTTGATCTTCTGGCTGGCGACCTGCTCGGGCCGATAGTCGGCCACGGCGGCGCACCCAATGAAGAGATCGCAGTCGGCCACCAAGCTCATCACCGCCTGATGCATCTGCTCGGCGCTCTCCACATCGACTCGTGCTACCCCGCCCGGTGTCGGCAGGGCGACCGGGCCGCTCACCAGCGTTACCTCGGCACCCGCCTCACGGGCGGCGCGGGCGATGGCGTAGCCCATCTTGCCGGAGCTGTGGTTGCTGATGTAGCGCACCGGATCCAGCGGCTCGCGGGTCGGCCCTGCGGTGAGCAGCAGTCTGACGCCCGCCAGCAGCGGCTCGGCGGCCAGTTGCTGCCAGCAGCGCTCCACCAGTTCGAGGGGATCCAGCATCCGGCCCGGGCCCACGTCGCCACAGGCCTGGCTGCCTGAATCCGGCCCCCACAGCAGGATGCCGCGACTGGCCAGAGTCTTGAGGTTGGCCTGAGTGGCGGCGTTGAGATACATCTGCTGATTCATGGCCGGGGCCAGAGCCACCGGTGCCGGCGTCGCCAGACAGAGGGTGGTGAGCAGTTCATCGGCCATGCCGGCGGCCATGCGGGCCATCAGATTGGCGCTGGCCGGGGCGATCAGTACCAGATCCGCCCACTTGGCCAGTTCGATGTGGCCCATGCCCGCCTCGGCGGCGGGATCCAGCAAGCTGTCTGCCACCGGATGGCCGGAGACGGCCTGCAGGGTCAGCGGGGTGATGAACTCCTTGGCGGAGCGGGTCATCACCACCCGTACCTCGGCTCCCTGATCTTTCAGGCGGCGTACCAGTTCGGCACTCTTGTAGGCGGCGATCCCGCCACTGACACCCAACAGGATGCGTTTATCGGCCAATCTCATCTGCTGTTTCTCTTCCGGCTCACTCTGACTGGTCGGCTAAGATACCACAGGCAAGGGATGACGACAGAGGCTGACATGGGGGACTTGCGGTCGGGCTCCCGCGATTTTTTGCTATGTTTTCTCTCAATAGGCATGAGGGAGAGACAAATGAGCATCAAGGAGTGGCCAGAGGATGAGCGTCCCCGAGAGAAGCTGCTGCGCCAGGGGCCAAGCGCCTTATCCGATGCCGAATTGCTGGCCATCTTCCTGCGCACCGGCGTCAACGGGTTGAGCGCGGTGGATCTCTCGCGCCAGCTGTTGCAGCAGTTCGGATCCTTGCGGGCATTGCTCGGCGCCGATCAGTCGGCCTTCTGCGATGCTCATGGGCTGGGTCCGGCCAAATACGCCCAGTTGCAGGCTGTGCTGGAGATGGGCAAGCGTCATCTGGCCGAGCAGTTGCAGCGGGGCGATGCCCTTACCTCGCCCCAGTTGACCCGGGATTATCTGCAGGCCCAGCTGCGGGATCGGCCGCGAGAAGTGTTCGCCTTGTTGCTGCTGGACAACCAGCACAGAGTGATTCAATTCGTTGAACTTTTTTACGGAACCCTCGACTCGGCGAGCGTCTGGCCCAGAGAAATCGTGCAGATCGCGCTCAAACATAATGCAGCCGCCGTGATTCTGGCGCATAATCACCCGTCCGGCGTGGCCGAGCCCAGTCGGGCCGACCGCCAGATCACGGATCGGATCTTGGCCGCCTTGGCCCTGATCGATATCAGAGTGCTGGATCACTTGGTGATCGGTGATGGCATCACGGTTTCTTTTGCAGAGCGTGGTTGGTTGTAACTGGCTCTGGCACTGTATTAGTTGATCTTTGATCACGGATGCTGTATAAAATGCCGCCTTCTGTTTGCCCCGCAATCGAAGGCCAGCGGGGCAGATATTTGCTCGAGCAATGAAGTAAGATTTGGAGAGACTGACATGTCTAGAGTATGCCAAGTAACCGGCAAGCGCCCGGCAGTTGGTAACAACCGTTCGCACGCTAACAACGCTACCAAGCGTCGTTTCCTGCCGAACCTGCACACTCACCGTTTTTGGGTTGAGGGTGAAAAACGCTTCGTAAGTCTGCGCGTATCCGCAAAAGGCATGCGTATCATCGACAAGCGTGGCGTTGAAGTGGTTCTGGCTGAACTGCGCGCCAGCGGTGTTAAGGTATAAGGAATTAGATCATGGCTAAAGGTATTCGCGAGAAAATTCGTCTGAACTCCAGCGCCGGTACTGGTCACTTCTATACCACTACCAAGAACAAGCGCACCATGCCCGAAAAAATGGAGATCAAAAAGTTTGATCCCGTTGTTCGTCAGCATGTGATCTACAAGGAAGGCAAAATCAAGTAATTACTTGATGCTGCATTCCCAAAAGCCCGGCCCAGTGCCGGGTTTTTTTATGGCTGGAATTCAGTACACTGCCGGTTCAAACGGAGGCTTGCCATGTTCAGACTGAGCCGCAAAGGCTGGAATAACGTGATCATAGTGGCTGTGCTGGCGGTGATCACCCTGCTGCACCGGCTGGAGACAGCCCAGCAGGAGAACAGTGCCCAGCGTGCCCGTCCCCTGTTGCCGGAGAGCGCCGTCGTGCTCACCTGGCAGGGGCCGAGCTGGCAGATCGAGCGCATCGGTCAGGGCTGGCGCAGCGGGCCTGATCTGGGGCTCAGCAGTGCCCAGCTGGCCGCTCACATCGAAGGCTGGCAGGGCTGGTTGTTGCCACCGGGTAGTGCCGTGCGGGGTACGCCGGTCACCCTCAAGATCTGGGTCGCTGGCCAGAGCGATCCGATTGAAGTAGGGCTCTATCAGGACAGCGACAAGTTTGCTGCCCTGCTGCCGCCCTCGACCTGGCTCAGCCTGAGTCAGGAGCAGTATCGCAGCCTGCTGCGTCCCACCCCCTAATCCATTTTCGAGCGAGAGGACCCCATGCCTGAATTACCGGAAGTCGAAGTCAGCCGCCAGGGCATCTCTCCCTGGCTCACCGGCATCAAGGTCACTCGCGTCGTGGTGCGGGATGGCCGGCTGCGCTGGCCGGTGCCGGGCGAAATCCAGGAGCTGGTGGATCTTACCATCCACAGGGTCAGCCGCCGCGCCAAGTATCTGCTGCTGGAGACCGACTTCGGCACAGCCATCCTGCATCTGGGCATGTCTGGCAGTCTACGGGTGCTGAATATCGGCACCCCGGCCGAGAAACATGACCATGTGGATATCGAGCTGGAAAATGGCAAGCTGCTGCGGCTCAACGATCCGCGCCGCTTCGGTGCCCTGCTGTGGACCCGTGAACCGGCCGAGGCGCACGCGCTGCTGGCGAAGTTGGGACCGGAACCGCTGACCGATGCCTTCAGCGCCGACTACCTGCAGGGGCGCGCCAAGGGGCGCAGCACCGCCATCAAGACCTTCCTGATGGATAACCATGTGGTGGTCGGGGTGGGCAACATCTACGCCAACGAGGCTCTCTATGCTGCCGGCATTCATCCCAAGCGGGCGGCGGGCAACATCAGTGCCGAGCGACTGGCAACCCTGGTGGCCGAGATCAAGCGGGTGCTGGCCGAGGCCATCAAGCAGGGCGGCACCACCCTCAAGGATTTCACCAGCGCCGATGGCAAGCCGGGCTATTTCGTGCAGCAGTTGCAGGTCTATGGGCGGGGTGGCCAGCCCTGTTTTCATTGTCACACCCTGCTCAGTGAAATCCGGCTGGGGCAGAGAACCACTGTGTTTTGCTCCCACTGCCAGCGCTGAATGGCCGTTATTTCGGCCTGAAACGGCCAAGTTGTAAGAGAGTATTTCCAGTCTGTTGAATATTTGCGCGCCCGTCACTAGTATCTCGACCGTTCAGGCAGTTTGAGAAAATAAAATGACAGCTAAATCAATAGACTGGGATCATTTATCCCGGCAGGGGCACTATTGTGCCCAAAAAATGGCCCGTTTCCTCTATCCCGATGACAGCGCCCGCAAGACCTTCAATCGTGCCAAGTTCGTGCTGCGCAGCCTGCTCTATCGGCAGCAGCTGAGCCGGGTATTCGAGCTGTTTCAGGCCGAACCCCTCAAGGCCCTGCCTGCCCACTATCCCGAGCTGCTCGACAAGCCGATGCGGCCCTACCGCTTTGCCGGCTCCACCGCGACCGAGCGGGCCGAGATGCTGGAGAACCACTACCGGCTGATGCTGGCCCGCTACCCGGAGCTGATCGACCCGCTTTATCTGGGCGATGGCATCGAGCTCGGCCGCTATCCCGAGAGTGGCTGCCGCATAATATTGCGTCACGATGGTACCTTCCGCCGCGAGGCCGAACTGGCCCTCTCCATCGTCGATCCGCAGGGCAAGCGGCTATACAGCTGTGCCTTCTCGCTGGCGGGCACCCCCAACAAGCTGGCCCTGGTGATCGGCTCTGTGCAGGGGCCCGAGCCTTGCATCGAGCAGGCGCAGGACAAGGTGCGTGCGCTGACCAAGGAGGGCCAGGGTCTGAGGCCCAAGTCGCTGGTGGTGATGCTGGTGATGCAGCTGGCCGAGGCGATGGAAGCCGAGCATATCTCGGCGGTACGGATGAAGGCCCACATCTATCAGGCCAGGCGCTACAGTAAGAAGAAGAAAGCCTGTCTGCAGGCGGATTATGACGAGCTGTGGCAGGAGTTTGGCGCCGTGGATCTGGATGACAACTTCGTGCGGTTGCAGCCTGTCCAGCGCAAACCGCTGGAGGAGATCGCCTCCAAGAAGCGGGCCATGTACCGGCGCCGCTACGAGTGGCTCGACACGCTGGCGCTCTCCTGCCAGCAGGTGCTGGCTCGCCAGGCGGGCTGACGGTCCATGCTGGCGAGATGAATGTGCCCCTCAAGAAACAGGCTACCTTCGGGTAGCCTGTTTTTGATCACTTGCCTTGCTTGGCGGCAATCGCCTTGGCGACGATCGGGTCGACGAACTGGCGGATATCGCCACCGTGCAGGGCGACCTCCTTCACCAGGGTCGAGGAGATGAAGGAGTTCTCCTCCGCCGGAGTGAGGAAGACGCTCTCCAGTTCCGGCATCAGGCGGCGGTTCATGTTGGCCAGCTGGAATTCGTACTCGAAGTCGGAGACGGCGCGCAGGCCGCGGATCAGCACGTTGGCCTGCTGCTCCCTGGCGAAATCCACCAGCAGGCCGGAGAAGCCCACCACCTTGACGTTGGGCAGGTGGGCGGTCACTTGCTGGGCAAGCAGGACACGTTCTGCCAGATCGAACAGCGGGCGCTTGCTCGGGCTGTTGGCCACCCCGACCACCACTTCATCAAACAGTCTGGCGGCCCGGCCAATGAGGTCGGTGTGGCCATTGGTGATGGGGTCGAAGGTGCCGGGATAAATTACCTTGTTGGTCATGTTGTTGATTCCTGCAACCTGGGAATTTGGTCGCATTATAGGGTCTGTTGGCGTTTTGTCGCGACCGGGACGACGTCCGTTTTGTGCGGGACCTGGCGCGAGAGGCCCGGTTTGGTCGTCCAAATCAGTATCGTCTGGTGTCTTCGCTTGAGAATAGCTGTGCATCAGGCAAGAATACCCGCACCGCGCATCAAGCCTCCTTGCATTGGTGACAGGGAGCAAAGGGATTTTTTATGAAACGTATTCTGGTAGTACGCAACGACAAGATTGGTGACTTCATGCTGGCATGGCCGAGTTTTGCCATGCTAAAGCGCTCCATGGATTGTCATGTGACTGCCCTGGTTCCTGCCTACACGGCGCCGTTGGCCCGTCTCTGTCCCTGGATCGACGAAATTATCCTGGATCCGGGTTCAGGAGCCGACAAGGAACAGCAACGTGCCTTGCAGGCGCGCATCAAGGCGGCCGCCTTCGATGCTTCCATCTGCCTCTTCTCCAACTCTCGCAATGCCATGCTGGTGTGGAAGGCACACATCCCTTACCGGTTGGCCCCTGCCACCAAGCTGGCCCAGGTGCTCTACAACCAGCGCCTGATCCAGCGTCGTTCCCGCTCCCAGAAGCCGGAGTACGAATACAACCTGGATCTGGTGCGCCGCTTCCTCGCCGACCAGCAGGTGAGCGTGGTCGAGCCGCAGGGCCCCTATCTCAGCTTCGATCCCCAGAGTCTGCAGCAGGTGCGCGAGCAGGTCGCAACCCGCTTGAAGCTGGATGCCAGCCGCCCCTGGCTGATGGTGCATGCCGGCAGCGGCGGCTCGGCCAACAACCTCTCCATCGAGCAGTACGCCCGCCTCATCATCAAGCTCAACCAGGCTTGCCCCGAGTTGCAGTGCATACTGACGGCGGGGCCGGGGGAGGAGAAGATCGCCGAACAGCTGGCGGCCGAGCTGCTGGCCCACGGCGGCAACGGCTGGATCTACCGCTCCGACGAGGGGCTGCCCAAGTTCTGTCAGGTGATGGCCAACGCGGCACTGTTTGTGGCGGGCAGCACGGGGCCGCTGCACATAGCGGCGGCGCTGGACGTGCCCACCATAGGTTTCTTCCCGGCGCACCGCTCGGCCACCCCGCTGCGCTGGCGTCCGCTCAACAGCGAGGGGCGCCACCTGGCGTTCAGCCCGCCGGAAGACAGCGATCACCCGGAAGACATGAGCCAGCTCGATCCCAAGACAATGGCGGCGGCGATCGCCCGCTGGGCACCGCCGTTCTGGCGGACAGAGAGCTGATAGATACAAACAGGGCCCTTTCGGGCCCTGTTTCGTCATGCTGGCTTGAGCGGCTGCGCAATTAGTTGCCAGTCTGATCCGGCGCCTGCGGCTGCTGGCGGATCCAGAGGTCGGCGTACTTCACGAAGGTGGAGTGGGCCGACAGGATCGCGAGCAAGAGTCCCTGCTTGCCATCGAGGAAGCCCGCCTTGAGCAGGTACATCTTGAGGAAGCAGCCCAGCGCATGCACCAGCCCCTGGCTGAGGGAGCCCTTCTTGCCACGGGCGGTGCGCTGATCGGCCCAGGCCCTGGCATAGCCGGCGGACTTCACCAGATAGTGCTCCAAGTCCCGATAGGTGAAGTGGAGCAGGTCGCCATGGATATTGACGATCTTCATGTTGGCACGCACCTCCACTTTCTCGTGCACCAGCACCTCGTTGTAGCTGGTGAGCGCTTTGGGGTAGAGGCGCAGCACCCGATCCGGATACCAGCCGCTGTGACGGATGAAGCGACCAAACACCCAGGAGAGGCGCGGGATCGAGTAGATGGTATCGCTGGCCGGGTTGGCCATGACGGTGGCGATGGCCGCTTTCAGCTCGGGAGTGAGCCGCTCGTCGGCATCCAGCCACAGCACCCACTCTGACTGGACGTGGGACTGGGCGAGGCGGCGCTGGCGACCGAAGCCCGGCCATACCGGGTTGACGAAGAAGCGGGCGCCAAATTCGGCGGCGATGGCAGGGGTTTCGTCCTGGCTGCCTGAGTCCATGATGACGATCTCGTCCACCAAGCCGTCGAGGGAGGCGAGGCAGGCTCTCAGGTTTGCGGCTTCATTCTTGACGATCAGGACGGCCGCCAGGGTCGGTTTTTTCACGGATTAAGGGCTCTTGTTGGCGCCCGGCTGGCGGGCCATGCTCGAATTGGCGCCCATTCTAGCCTAAAACGGCAGGCGGAGCATGGTTCCGGCGCCCGCAGTGCGTCAGTTTCAAACGGAGTCTTTTTTGGCATGAGAGCGGGTGGTACGGGGATCTTCTGTTATTTCTCGGGCCATTCTTCGGGCATAATCTCGGCCAGTAATGATTAACCGCAGGGCTTGGCCCCAAGAGACGCGTGAGATGAAGATATTGGTGATCGGCCCCTCCTGGGTCGGCGACATGGTGATGTCCCAGAGCCTCTACAAGGCGATCAAGGCCAATCACCCCGACAGCGAGTTGCATGTGATGGCGCCCGCCTGGTGTGGTGCCCTGCTGGAGCGAATGCCCGAGGTGGACAAAGCCATCCCCATGCCGCTCGGCCACGGTGACTTCAAGCTGGGGGCCCGCCGTCGGCTCGGCAAGCAGCTGGCAGCCGAGAAGTACGATCAGGCGATCATCCAGCCCAACTCCATGAAGTCGGCGCTGATCCCCTGGTTTGCCAGGATCCCGGTACGCACTGGCTGGAAGGGGGAGCACCGCTTCGGTCTGCTCAACGACATGCGCAGCAACAAGTCAGCCTTTCCGCTGATGGTGGAAGCCTACCTGGCGCTGGCCTATCCCAAGGCGCAGATGAAGAGCCGGGCCGACATTCCCGTCATTCCTCATCCATCGCTCAATGTGGATCTCATCAATCAGGGCAAGGCGCTGGACCGACTCGGTCTGGATCGCGCCCGCCCCGTGCTGGTGCTTTGCCCGGGGGCGGAGTTCGGCCCGGCCAAGCGCTGGCCGGAAGGGCACTACGCCGTGGTGGCGCAGAAGCACCTGGATGAGGGCTGGCAGGTGTGGATCTTCGGCTCCGGCAAGGATGTGCCCGTGGCCAACACCATTCGCGACCGGATCAATCCCCTGTCGCGTCCCAACTGCCATGTACTGGCGGGCAAGACCAGCCTGTACGAGGCGATTGACCTGATGGCGCTGGCCGGGCGGGTCATCGCCAACGATTCCGGCCTGATGCACATAGCCGCTGCCCTCAACCGGCCGTTGATCGGGGTCTATGGCTCTACCTCGCCGCTCTACACGCCGCCGCTGGCGGACAGGGTCGAGATAGTACATACCGACATAGAGTGCCGCCCCTGCTTCAAGCGCACCTGCAAGTTCGGTCACCTCAAATGCCTGATCGAGCTGATACCGGAGCAGGTGATAGAGGCGGGCAGGCGACTGGAGTGCGGCGAGTCGCCGGCTCAACCGATCGTACTGCAAGTGGGCGAGCCACCGCGCTTCGTCTCCGACCCGGGCAAGCGATCGGAGCCGAAATAGCATGGGCTATCGGTTGCTCTACAACCTGCTGATCCACCTGGGTTTGCCGCTGGCGTTGCTGGCGCTCTACAAGCCGAAGAAGGGCAAGCCCGGCTTCGGTGCGCGCTGGGCCGAGCATCTGGGATGGACGCCGGCCAGCGGGCAAGAGACGCCGCTCTGGATCCATGCGGTGAGCGTCGGTGAGACGCTGGCCATCAGTCCCTTCATTCGCGCCCTCAAGGCCGAGCGGCCGGACTTGCCGATCCTGCTCACCACAACCACCCGCACCGGCGCCGAGCAGGCCGCCAAGCTGGGGGAGTTGGTGGTGCATCGCTACGCCCCGCTCGACTACCCCTGGGCGGTGGCCACCTTCCTCAAGCGCATCAAGCCGCGCGCCCTCTGGGTGATGGAGACAGAGCTGTGGCCGAACTGGCTGGCGGCCTGCGAGACGCGACACCTGCCGGTGACCATCATCAATGCTCGCCTTTCGGAGCGATCCTGCCAGCGCTATGCCCGTTTCCAGGGGGCGTTTGATACTTTGAGCCGGCCGCTGACCCATCTGCTTTGCCAGCATCAGGACGATGCCGACCGTTTCGCCCGCCTCGGCATCAGCCGCGCACGGCTGGCAGTGACCGGCTCCATCAAATTCGACATTCAGCTGGGGGACGAGGTACAGGCCAAGGGTCGCGCCCTGCGTCAGCAGCTGGGTGCGGATCGGCCGGTCTGGATCGCCGCCAGCACCCATCAGGGTGAGGACGAGCAGGTGCTGGTCGCCTTCGATCTGCTGCTCAAGCGCCATCCCGATGCGCTGCTGATCCTGGTGCCGCGCCACCCCGAGCGGTTCGACCGGGTGGCTGAGCTGTGTGCCCCTTATGGCTGCGTGCGGCGTACCAGTCATGCCGTGATAGGCGCGCAGCACAAGGTCTATCTCGGCGATACCATGGGTGAGTTGCCGCTGATGCTGGCGGCGGCCGATGTGGCGTTTGTCGGTGGCAGTCTGGTGAAGATCGGTGGTCACAACCTGCTGGAGCCTGCGGCGCTCGGCAAGCCCTGTCTGACTGGCCCCGCCTACTTCAACTTCAGCGATATCACCCGCCAGCTGGTGGCTCAGGGGGGCGCCGTTATCGTGGCCGATGCCGCCGCACTGGGCGAGCAGGTGAGCCAGCTGTTTGCTGACGGGAGCGCCCGCCGCAAGATGGGGGAGCATGCCCGTGCCGTGGTGTTGCGCAATCAGGGGGCGCTGGTGCGCACCCTGTCCCACTGCCTCGCTGCGTTGGAAAGCGACTGAGCCCAGGCCCACTCATACAAGATGACCAGCCATAAAAAACGGAGCGCGATGCGCTCCGTTTCTGTTTTTGGCACTGACCGGGATTAGCGAACGATCAGCCCCAGCAGGATGCCCAGCACGCCGAAATCGGAGTCGCTGAAGGTGGTGTTGGCAAAGCCGAGGTCGCCCAGCACCGGCAGCAGGAACACCGGCAGAATGGTGAGCAACAGCAGGCCGTTGGCGAAGGAGCCCAGAATGGCGCCACGACGACCACCGGTGGCATTGCCGAATACCCCGGCGGCCGCGCCGACGAAGAAGTGGGGTACCACGCCCGGGATGATGACGGTCAGCCCCAGCAGATAGAGCAGTACCATCCCCACCAGACCGGCGGCAAAGCTCGACAGGAAGCCGATCAGCACGGCGTTGGGGGCGTAGGGGAAGACGATGGGGCAGTCGAGCGCCGGTTTGGCGTTCGGCACCAGCTTGTCGGAGATCCCCTTGAAGGCCGGTACGATCTCGGCGATGACCATCCGCACACCCTGCAGGATGACGTAGACGCCCGCCGCGAAGGTGATGGACTGCATCAGGGAGAACATGAACCAGTGCTTGCCCTTGGCGACGCTGGTCACAAATTCGGGGCCGGCGAAGGCGGCGGTCACCAGGAAGATGATGCCCATGGTGAAGGAGATGGCCACCGGGGTGTCGCGCAGGAACAGCAGACTCTTGGGTACCTGCACATCTTCACAGCTGTGGGCCTTGTTGCCGAACTTGGCGCCGATCAGGGCGGAGAGCACGTAGGAGCAGGTGGAGAAGTGACCCAGCGCCACCTCATCGGAGCCGGTGATTTGCTTCATGAAGGGGTGGGCGATGGCCGGGAAGAAGACCATGGCGACACCAACTACCAGACTGCCGACCGCGATCAGCGGAATGCCACTCATGCCACCGGCAGAGAGGATCACCGCCACCATCATCGACATGAACAGGGTGTGGTGACCTGTCAGGAAGATGAATTTCCACGGTGTCAGACGGGCGATCAGGATGTTCACCAGCATGGCGAAGAACATGATCATCGCCATCTCCTTGCCAAACGAAGTCTGGGCGATGGAGACGATGGCCTCGTTGTTGGGCACGACGCCCTTGATGCCGAAGGCGTGCTGGAAGATGACGGCGAAGTCACCCAGCGAGTTGATCACCAGGGTGGCACCAGCCCCCAGAATAACGAAACCCATGATGGTCTTGACCGTGCCCTTGATGCACTCGGTCACCGGTTTCTTCTGGGCAATCAGGCCGATAAGCGCGATCAGGCCGACCAGCACGGCCGGCTCGGACAGCACGTCAAACATCAGAAAATTGAAAAATTCCATGGTCAGCTCCTGGCAATGGAAGATGCGGCCCGCAGGCCGCATGGAGGATTCTTAGAGGGCGCCCAGTTCGCGCAGGGCGGTGGAGAGCTTCTCTTTCATCGCGGCCTTGTCGACCATGTTGTCCAGCGACACCAGACGGCCGTTGACGCCCATGGATTGCAACTGCTCGGCGATGTCGCGGGTGGCGACAAACATCTCGGCGGTTTCACTACCGGCGGAGGCCAGATCGCGGTGATCCACTTCGGCGGTGACGGCCAGCTCTTTCAGGATGCTCTTGATGCTCATTTCCATCATCAGGCTGGTGCCCAGACCGTGACCACATACAACCAGAATTTTCATTGTCTCTTCCTCTGTCAGGTGCGCCTTGGCGCAGATCAGTAGCGCGCCAGAACGCGCAAGATGTCGTCTTTGGTGTCGGCCGCAATGATGGCCGCCACATCCTCTTCATTCATAAACAGCTCGGCCAGCTGGGCTATGGTCTCCACGTGGGAGTTGCTGTCACTGGCCGCCAGGGTGATCAGCAGCTGGATCGGATCGTTGCCTTCGGAATCGAAGTTGACCCCCTGCTTGATGACTGTCAGCCCCAGACCCAAGCGGTTAACCCCATCCTCGGGGCGAGCGTGTGGCATCGCCAGACCGGGGCCCAGTACGTAGTAGGGGCCGAGCTCTTCATGAGAGCGAAACAGCGCCGCCACGTAGGAGGGCTCGATGGTGCCGTTGGCCAGCAGGGGCGCCGTCGCCAGCTCGATGGCGTGGCGCCAGTCGCGGGCGGCGGGTTCGATGCGGATGACATCCTCGGTCAGCAGTTGAGTCAGCATGGTGGTGATCCGGCTAGTTAAGATGGGGGCCAATCTAACCATCTTGCGGTGGTGAAACTGTGAGGGTGATCGCGAAAGTTAGCGCTATCTGATAGCGCTAACATGAAACTGTGATAGCGCTATCATTTATACCATGAGTGGGATTCATCTTGCCCCTCCACTCGCTCAAAGGGGGTAAAATCCGGTTTGAGCAAATAGTCAGTGCTGCACTTTTGCCTTAAAGTGAGCACCCGTATGTCGAGGAAGGGAAGGGATGTCAGAAGCGAAGAAGCGCCGTAGCACGGGTCGGGTGACCCTCAACGATGTGGCCCAGCTGGCCGGCGTGGGGGCCATGACGGTGTCCCGTGCCCTGCGCACCCCCGAGCTGGTGTCAGACAAGATGCGCGAGCGCATCGATGCCGCCGTGGATGAACTCGGCTACATTCCCAACCGGGCGGCGGGGGCGCTGGCCTCGGGTACCTCCCATGTCATTCTGGTGATAGTGCCAAGCCTGCTGGATCGAGCCAGTGCCGAACTGATGGCCGGGCTGCAACCTGTGTTGATGAAAGCCGGTTATCAGCTGGTGTTGGGAGACGCCCAACACCTGCGCCAGCAGAGCGAGCAGCTGGAGCATTTGCTGCAGTACAATCCGGCAGCCGTGATCGTGCTGGGCTGTCTTGAGTCGCCGGATGACAAATTGTTGTTGCGACAGAGTCGCTTGCCGGTGGTCGAGGTGGGTGCACTGGTGCCCCATCCCATGGGTATCTGTATAGGCGGCTCCAATCAAGATGCAGGCTATCGGCTGACTCGTCATATGATCGAGCGGGGTTACCGTAATATCGGTTTTCTCTGCGCCCGCCAGGAGCAGTGGATGCTGCAGCAGCGAATGCGCGGCTGGCAACAGGCGATGCTGGAGAGTTATCTCTCGCCAGATATGGTGATCAATACTTCGGAGGCTCCCAGTTTCAGCACAGGGGCTGCCATGCTGGGTGAGTTTCTGATGCGCTGGCCAGAGCTGGACGCGCTGATCTGCGTCAACGACGAGCTGGCAGCTGGCGTGCTGTTCGAGTGTCAACGTCGTCACCTGAACGTGCCCGGCAAGCTGGCCATAGCCGGTTTTGACGATTCCGATGTAGCGAAGGCCTGTTATCCAGCTCTGACATCGGTACATATTCCCTATCGCAAAATGGGCAGCATGGCTGCCGAGATTATCCTGCGCAAGCTGGCCGGCGAGGAACTGCAAGAGTGTACCCAGCTCCTCGAGTTTCAACTGCAAAAGCGCCAAAGCAGCTAATTCCCGTTTCACACGTCATCAAAGAGGCAACCATGTTCAAGGCTCTGTTACTGGAAAACCAAGACGGCAAGACTGTTCCAACCCTGACCCGGCTGGCCGAGAGCCAGTTGCCGGAAGGTGAAGTGCGGGTGGCGGTCACCTACAGTTCCATCAACTACAAGGATGGGCTGGCTATCACCGGCAAGGGCAAGATAGTGCGTCAGTGGCCGCTGGTGCCCGGTATCGACTTCGCCGGTACCGTGCTGGAATCGACCGATAGCCGCTATCAGATCGGTGACAAGGTGGTGCTGACCGGCTGGGGTGTGGGCGAAGGACACTGGGGCGGCATGGCCGAGCAGGCGCGGGTCAAGGCCGACTGGCTGGTGCCGCTGCCGGTCGGGCTGGATGAACGCCAGGCCATGTGCATCGGCACCGCCGGCCTCACCGCAATGCTCTGCGTGTTGGCGCTGGAGGAGGCGGGCGTCACCCCGCAGAGCGGCGAGATCCTGGTGACGGGCGCCGCGGGCGGGGTGGGTTCCACCGCCGTGGCCCTGCTGGCCGCGCTGGGTTATCAAGTCGCGGCTCTGACCGGCCGTCCCGAGGAGCAGGGAGCCATGCTGACCGCCCTCGGGGCCAGTCGCATAGTACCACGCAGCGAGCTGCTGGAGCCCGCCAAGCCGCTGGAGAAGCAGTTGTGGGCCGGGGCGATCGACACAGTCGGCAGCCAGGTGCTGGCCAAGCTGCTGGCCCAGATGAACTACGGCGGCGCCGTAGCCGCCTGCGGGCTGGCGGGCGGCTTCGATCTGCCGACCAGCGTGATGCCCTTCATCCTGCGCAACGTGCGGCTGCAGGGGGTCGATTCGGTGATGTGCCCGCTGACACGTCGCCAGCTGGCGTGGCAGCGACTGGCGCGGGATCTGCCCGCCAGCTTCTTCGAACAGGCGGTGACCGAGATAGCACTGGAGCAGGTGGTCGAGGCCGCCGAGGCCATCACGCTGGGCCGGATCGCGGGGCGCACCCTGGTCAAACTTTGATCCTGCCTTGACTGGCGAGCCCCATTTTTCTGGATAGACTTTGAGTGCGGGTGCACTATCCAAGGAGAATGAGCATGGGTGGACACAAGCCGGATTACGATCTCGATGATGAATGGGAACCGGAATCCTGGGAAGAAGAGCTGGATGAATGGGAAGACGAGAGCTGGCAGGACGATGACCCTCTCGACGACCAGTAGTCCACACATTGAGCACACAGGCGGGCCTTGGGGCCCGCCTGTTTTTTTGTGCGGCTCACAGGAATGGGGACGAGCGCTTGGTCGGCGGCGTCAGGCTGGCTAGAATGAACTGCCCAAACGACACTCAAGGATGATTATGCGACTCTCTGTCATAGTGTTTGCCGCCCTGCTGGGGGGCTGTGCCTCCCACTCGGATGATCCGTGCGAGAAGGTATGGAGCGAGGTGGGGGAGGCGGATGGCAAGCTGGGCTTCACCACGGAACGGGTCGAGTTTCACCAGACGCAGTGTGGCAAGAAGGTGGATGCCGAGCTGTGGAAGCAGGGGCACCAGAAAGGGCTGGCCTGGTATTGCCGGCCGGAGCACCTCTATCTGGCGGGCCGATCCGGTGGCGAATATCGCGGCGTCTGTCCCAACGACACACAGGCGCGCAGATTGTTCGAACAGGGGCGCCAGGGCTGGACCGATCAATAGCCGGCCGCGCGGATGACCTGCCTTACTCTTCTTTCAACCGCAGCGGCTGACACAGATAGCTCTTGTCATTGGCGCTGCGGGCGCACTTGCCACAGACAAACTTGGGTTTGCGCACTATCTTGCGCAGGGTCTTGAGATCGGTCGGGATCTCGCTGCGACGCCATTCACACAGGGTCTTGTTGCCCATACCGACTACCTCGACAGCTCAGTGGGGCCTAGTGTAATCAATTTTCATTTCGAACACAGCAATACGGCCACCCCTGGGTGGCCGTATTGCTTGCCTGTGTCGGTTACTGGTAGAGGAACTTGGTGAAGATCAGCTCGCGCACCGCCTTCTTGCCGGTCTCTTTCACCAGCAGCTCGTTGGCCCGGGTCTGGCACTCCTTGCGCAGTTCCTCGCGGTTCACCAGCGACTTGATCTGCTCGCCGGTCTTGCTGCCCATCAGGCGTATGATGGCGTCGCGGATCAGCGGGTCGTGCTGCTCCAGCAGCTTGAGATCGGCCTCGTTCTCGGCCATCAGCTCCACAGTGACCCGGATATAGCCGAGGGTTTTGCCATCGCTCAGGTAGTTGGTGATGATGTCGGGATCCAGCAGGTGATAGAGGAAACCCGGCTTGGCGGCTTCGGCCCCTTCGGCGGGCGGCTCCTCCTCTGACGAGGCCTGCGCATGCAGGGCGCCACAGCTCAGTAACAACACCAGCAGAATTTTGAAGATCTTCATATAGATGGCTCATCAGCGGCAGATACCCCATTTTTGATGTTGCCATCGGGGCCGTCAAGCACGGATGTTCTTACAATTCTCGATTGATTTACGGATAATAAACCGGATTTTAACCTGATAACGGAAATCTCTGGATGGTGAAGCTGTGAAGTCCGAGTTGACTGTTCCCTTCGTCCAGCTCGTCCCGTGGCGGGCTCCCGCAGAGTGTGAGCCGCCAGAGGCTCTGCGGCCCTGGTTGCTGGAGACCGACTCCATGACCCGGCGCCTGCGTCGTCACAACCGTCACTTCTCGCTGCAACTGCTCGGCAATCGCAGCGTCGCCCTTGGCGCCGATGAGCAGCAGCTGGTGGCCGCCAAGCAACCCATGGGCCTGTGCCGCGAGGTGATACTGCATGGCGATGGGGGGCCGGCTGTGCTGGGCTGGACTCTGTTTGCCGAAGCCGCCCTGCAAGAGAGCGGGCTGCGCGAGCTGGGTGAACAGCCGTTGGGCGAGCGTATCTTCGGTGACGAGCCCGTGCGGCGCGATCACCTGCAACTGGCCTGTTTCGAGATTGCGAGCAATCCCTGGTGCCCGGCCGCCACCGTCTGGGGACGCCGTTCCCGTCTGTTTCTGGGGCAATGGCCACTGCTGGTCCATGAACTCTTCTTGCCCTCGCTGTCATCGAATAAGGAGCCGGAGTGAATCTGTTAACCAAGGAGCGGGGACTGGCCTATGTGCAGTTGGCCCGCATCGACAAGCCCATCGGTACCCTGTTGCTGCTGTGGCCGACCCTGTGGGCACTCTGGCTGGCGGCCGATGGCCTGCCGGATCTCTGGACCCTGCTGGTGTTCGTGGTGGGGGTATTTCTGATGCGCTCCGCCGGCTGTGTCATCAACGACTACGCGGATCGCAACTTCGATGGCCATGTGAAGCGCACCGCCGGTCGGCCCCTGCCCACGGGCAAGGTCAAGCCGCGGGAGGTGCTGGCGCTGTTCACCATGCTGGCGCTCATCTCGTTCGGTCTGGTGCTGACCATGAACCCGCTCACCATAGGCCTGTCGTTCGCGGCCCTGCTGCTGGCGGTCTGCTACCCCTTCATGAAGCGCTACATTCCGATCCCCCAGCTGGTGCTCGGCATGGCCTTCTCCTGGTCCATTCCCATGGCCTATGCGGCCCAGGCCAACGCCTTGCCACTGGTGGCCTGGCTGGTGTTTCTCGCCAACCTGCTGTGGACCATCGCCTATGATACCCAGTATGCCATGGTGGACAGGGACGATGACCTCAGGCTCGGCCTCAAGTCCAGCGCCATCCTGTTCGGTCGTCATGACAAGCGGATCATCGGGGTGCTGCAACTGGCCACTCTGCTGATCCTGCTGGCGGTGGGTCAACTGAGCGGGCTGGGCTCCAGCTACTACTGGTCGCTGCTGGCGGCGGCGGCGCTGTTTGTCTACCAGCAGCGGCTGATCCGGGAGCGGCAGCGGGAGGCCTGCTTCCAGGCCTTCCTCAACAACAACTATGTGGGCGCGCTGGTGTTTGCCGGGGTCGCGCTCAACTACCTGTGAGCCGGCCGCGCTGACGCGGGCGTCCGGGACGCTCACTATTCGGAGGCTGGGTCACCCTGCTGCCATGAAAAAGGCCGCATGCTGCGGCCTTTTTATTGCTCTGTGTCTGGCTCTTCTTGAGGTCAGAGCCGGTTGCCCGCCTGTATGGTACGGCGGATCTTGTTGCTCAGCAGCGGCACTATGTTGTCGGCCAGCGCCTGGAAGCGGCCCAGATCCGGTTTGCACTCGGGAGAGAGGTAGCCCTCCTTGCGCAGGGTGTGGATCAGGGTGCTGAACAGCTTCTGGTCGAAGAACTCGGGGGCATTGATGCCGTGCAGGGTGCCGAGGCGCTCCGCCATCATCAGGCCGTCCGCCTCCAGCTGCTCCGCCTCGACATGGGGCTGGGCCAGCACCCGGGTCAGCACTATGGCGTAGCGTTGCAGCGTCTCCTGAATGCTCTCGGCCAGCAGCAGCAGGCGCATCTGGTTGCCCGGATTGACCCAGTAGCCGCCATCCCGTGCCTCGACCAGTTGCTGGCGTTGCAGTTCGGCCAGCAGGGCATCGACCAGCTCGGGCAGCTCATCCTCTTCGTAGCGCAGGAACAGCTCCGTCTTGAGCAGCGGATAGATGTCGATGCAACGGGCGACTATCTCGCCGCGGGAGATTCCCTCGCAACGCTCGATCAGCGCCGCCACCAGGGAGGGCAGGGCGAACAGATGGAGTATGTTGTTGCGGTAGTAGGTCAGCAGGATCGCCTGATAGCGGTCCAGGCTGATGATCTGGCCCAGCTTGTCCTCGCTCACCTCGAACTTGTTGAGCTCCATCGCCTGATCCAGCAGTGTTTTGGCATCCTCATCCGGGATTGTGCTCTGGGGGCTGTAGGGCACCTGCTTGAGCAGGTCCAGATAGGTGTTGAGCTGTGCCTGCAGTTCATCGCGAGTCAGGGCGTGGCGTTCGGCGGCCAGCAGTGCCAGCGCGCTCAGGGTCAGGCCGTTGACGGCGGCGGCAGCGTTGATGCGGGTCATCAGCAGCTCGGCCAGCCGGGTGACTGTGGGTGCCATCCACTCGGGGCGCTCCTCCTGACCTATGTGGTCCTTCCACTCGGGCGCATGTTCATTGAGGTAGCTGTTGAGAGTCAGGGGTTCGCCGAAGTTGACGAAGCCGCGGCCATAGTTGCGCAGCTTGCGCAGTATGCCGAGCACCTGCAGAAAGCTCTCTTTCTCCTTGCGGCTGCCCTTGAGCTCGTTGTGATAGGTGTTCACCTCCATCACGTGCTCGTAGCCCAGATAGACGGGCACCAGGGTCACGGGTCTGTCCAGCCCGCGCATCATTGCCTGCAGTGTCATCGCCAGCATGCCTGTTTTGGGCGGCAGCAGACGACCGGTGCGGGAGCGCCCACCCTCGGTAAAAAATTCCACCGAATAGCCCTTGGCAAACAGCAGGTTGAGGTATTCGCGGAATACAGTGCTGTAGAGCGGATTGCCCTTGAAGGTGCGGCGGATGAAGAAGGCACCGCCGTGGCGGAAGATGGGACCCGCCGGCCAGAAGTTGAGGTTGATGCCCGCCGCTATGTGGGGCGGCACCATCCCCTGGTGGTAGATGACGTAGGAGAGCAGCAGGTAGTCCATGTGGCTGCGATGGCAGGGCATATAGACGATCTCGTGCCCTTCTTGCGCCAGCTGGCGTACCTTCTCGGCGCCGTTGACCGAAAGGCCGCGATAGAGCTTGTTCCACAGCCAGCCGAGGAAGCTTTCACTGAGACGGATCAGCCGGTAGGAGAAATCGGAGGCGATCTCGTCCATGTAACCGTGGGCGCGCTTTTGCGCTTTCTCCAGGCTGATGCCGTCGCGCTGCGCCTCTTCCTCGATCGCCTGCTGGATCACGCGCGAATCCAGCAGTTGTTTGAACAACAGGCTGCGGTTCGGCAGCTTGGGGCCGGTGGCCGCCAGCTGCTGGCGGCTGAAGTGGGTGCGTGCCACCCGCGCCAGCTTGTGGGCGATAGCCTCGTCTGTGCCATGCTTGTCGGCCATCTGACGCAGGGAGAGCGGCGGGGAGAAGCGCACCAGGTTTTCGCGACCCTTGAGGATCACGATCAGCGCCTTCTTGAGGCGGTTCGGTGCCAAGCTGCTGATGATGTTCCAGCCGGAGGCTTCCTCGCCTTCCCGGCCGGGGGCGCGGCCCCAGAACAGAGTGACGGGCACCACCTGGATATCCAGTGCCGGATCCTGCTTGTGCAGATCCAGCAGCTGGTGGAACTCCTGCAGGAAGGGGAGCGGCTTGCTGCGCTTGCCAAACAGGGGAGGCGGACGGTCCAGACAGACGTAGCGCGGCAGCAACTGGCCGTTCAGCTCCAGCGGCGTGAAGGGGCCGGGCAGGCCGAGATCCTCGCAGCACTGTTGCAGCGTCATCAGGTCGGTGATCGAGCTGGTTTTCAGGGCATAGACTATGGGTCTGGCCGGATCCAGCTTGAGCTCTGTGATGGGATTTTCCGGCAGGCTCTTGTGATTGACCAAGCCACTGACCGGCCATTGCAAGATGGCTCTGGAAATCTTCTGTCCAAGGGACATGTGCGTCTGCTCTCCGAAAAAATGCGGCGTGAGCATAGCAAATCACCGGCGCCTTGTCGCCGAGAGGTACGATGAGTCGGCTGCGCAGGATCAAAACAAGGGTAAATGAGCGCCAGGCCATGACAAATGTCAGCTGCGCCTTGCCTTGGCCACAGCACTGTATATACTGCCAGTGTGCTGTATAAAAAGACAGGTGCCAATGTTATGAAACCCCTTACCCCCCGCCAGGCCGAAGTGCTGGAGCTGATCAAGGTGAATATGAGCGAGACCGGCATGCCGCCGACTCGTGCCGAGATTGCCCAGAAGCTTGGTTTCAAGTCGGCCAATGCGGCCGAGGAACATCTGAAGGCCCTGGCCAAGAAAGGGGTCATCGAGATCATGCCGGGGACTTCCCGCGGCATCCGTCTGCTGATCGAAGAGGAAGAGGTGCTGGAAGAGACAGGCCTGCCCCTGATCGGCAAGGTCGCGGCCGGTGAACCTATCCTGGCGCAGGAGCACATCGAGAGCCACTACCAGGTGGATCCTGCTCTGTTCCACCCCCGGGCGGATTTTCTGCTGCGGGTGCAAGGCATGAGCATGAAGAACATCGGCATCCTGGATGGCGATCTGCTGGCGGTACACAAGACCCAGGAGGTGCGCAACGGCCAGGTGGTGGTGGCGCGCCTCGATGAGGATGTCACCGTCAAGCGCTTCCAGCGCAAGGGCAGCCAGGTGTGGCTGCTGCCGGAAAACGAGGATCTGGAGCCCATAGCGGTGGATCTCTCCAGCCAGCAGCTCACCATAGAGGGCTTGGCCGTCGGCGTGATCCGCAACGCCGACTGGATGTAAGCACCCTCGCCACGACACGGCCTCCTGCGGGAGGCCGTGTCGTTTCTGTGTTCCTTTCCCCATGATTTCAATCAGATCCTGATGCCCGCCATTTTGTCTGCGGCGAACGGCCGCAGGTGACTCATTTCAGATATATCATTTGGTAAGGCAGTGGACTCGTTGCGCTGCCCCCGGATGCTCGACAAGACGCTCTTTACCCACGTCGCAGGAACCCAAGGGCAGCAGGGATACATGACAACAGCCTCATGTGCGCTGGGCGGCAATGGCATTGGACCGGCTCACCACAGAGAGAGGCGATATCGCGGGATAAGAAGGGAGGGTGGCCAGCATGGCGCCGACGGCAATGACCGTCCGGGTAATGAGGGCACACTCGCGCAGTCGACACGCGGCAGTCACAGGATCTGGCCACCTAGCGGTAGCAGACGATGCCGGTCGACGTGACCTCTTGGTCAAGGAGGACAGGTATGGCTTCAAACTCGCCATGGGATCCGGGTCTGGCATCGCCCGTTTCTTCCATCACACGTTTCATCAAGGGTAACCGGATGACCCGTTTCTATGCGCTCTGGGTGCATCACAAGGGCACCTGCTGGACCATCTGGCTGGGCTGTCCCAAGGACAAGATAGTCCGCCTGGTCCGTCTGTTTCACAGCCATCACGACAGGGGGCCGGCGGCGGCTCCCTGGACGGCCCCCGTCATACCGCTCCGTGCCCTGGTCCGCCGCCCCCATGAGCGGCGCAGGCTGCAACCCTGATATCCCCCGCTTGCTGCTGACAGCCCCACCCTGACGGTGGGGCTGCTGTTTTCTGGCCTTGTTCGTCCGGCGACCAGCCCATAGCGTCATCCTCTGACCGAAGTTGGATGCCGAATCGGCATCCGGTACATGGGATGGTCCAGTCCGGGATTGGCTGGGTTACAATGGGTCATCCATTCGGGCCCGGTCTGCGGGCATGTCGAAGTGAAAGGGTCTGTTTTTATGGTTAAACCGCGTTACCCCTTGCTGTTTCTGCTGCTGGTCGGGGGCATGATGGCCGCATTCTACTGGAACCAGCCCTCCCTGCCCGAGCAGGCCGACTACTACCCGGCGGGGAGGGACATCAATCCGTTTGCCTTCACCGACGAGGACGGTCAGCCCTTCGTCCCGGCCAGTCTGCTGGGGCACTGGACCTTCCTGTTTGTCGGTTATACCTTCTGCCCGGATATCTGCCCGACCACGCTGGCGGATCTGCGCTCCGTCTACCCGGCGCTGAAGAAGATCGCACCCGAGAGCCAGGTGGTGTTCATCTCGGCGGATCCGCAGCGGGATGACGTGGCCCGCCTCAAGACCTATACCGCCTTCTTTCACCCCGAGTTCAAGGCGGCGACCGGTTCCCATGACAAGCTGTTCCCGTTTGTACGCAATCTGGGCCTCATCTATTCCATCGCCGATCAGGGGGAAAAGGATTACCTGATAGACCATTCCGCCTCCATCGTGCTGATCAACCCGGAAGGCAAGCTGGAGGCCGTGTTCCGCCCCCAGATGAGCGAGGGGCAGGTGCCGCACGTGGTCATGGCGACCCTGGTCTCCGATTTTGCCAGAATCGTGCGACTGGAAAGCGAGTGATGTCAGGCGAGCGTCGGTTGTCATGTTGATCCCGCCCTGGTTGAAAGACGGCCGGCGCCATGGCGCCGTGTTTGCCTTGGCCTTGCCCATGGTGCTCTCCAATATCACCACCCCCTTGCTGGGGCTGGTGGATACCTGGGTGATCGGTCATCTCGGCCAGGCCTGGTTCCTCGGTGGCGTCTCGGTCGGGGCAACCCTCATCAACCTCATCTTCTGGCTGCTGGGTTTCCTGCGCATGTCCACCACAGGGTTGACCGCCCAGGCCCATGGCGCCGGTAGCCCGCACAGTCAGCTCGACACCCTGGCGCGGGCGCTCGGCCTCGCCGTCGGACTGGGGCTGGCCCTGCTACTGCTGTTGCTGCCCTTCCTGCCTTCGCTCATTGCACTCGGTGGCGGCTCAGCCGAGGTGCAGGGCTATGCTGGCGAATATGTGTCGGTACGGATCTGGAGCGCGCCGGTGGCACTCTGCAATCTGGTGATCATGGGCTGGTTGCTGGGTATGCAGGATGCCCGCAGCCCCATGCTGCTGCTGATCTTCACCAACCTGGTCAACATGGCGCTGGATACCTGGTTCGTGCTGGGGCTGGGCTGGCAGGTGAAAGGGGTGGCCGCCGCCTCGCTGCTGGCAGATTACAGCGCCCTGGGGGTCGGACTCTGGCTGGTGAGCCGTCATCTGCGCCGCCTGTCGCCCGCAGTGTGGCAGAGTGCCTGGCAGCGCTGGCGTCAGTGGCCGGCCTTGCTGAGACTGCTCAGTCTGAACCGGGATATCTTCATCCGCTCCCTCTGTCTGCAGCTTTGTTTCGCCTTCATGACCTTGCAGGGGGCGCGACTGGGAGATGTAGCTGTGGCCGCCAATGCGGTGTTGCTCAACTTCCTGATGATCATCTCCTACGGGCTGGATGGCTTTGCCTATGCGGTAGAGGCCATGGTGGGCCGCGCCATAGGTCGGCGGGATCGGCAGGGGCTGCGCGAGGCCATAGTGCTGAACCTGGGGTGGGCGCTGCTCATCGCAATTGGTTTCAGTCTGCTGTTTGCGGCGGGTGGCAGTCGGCTCATCGCCCATATCACCGACATTCCGGCGGTGATCGCCGAGGCGAATCGCCAGCTGCCCTGGCTGATCGTCATGCCATTGCTGGCGGTCTGGTGCTTCTTGCTGGATGGGGTCTTCATCGGTGCGACCCGGGCCCGCGAGATGCGTAACAGCATGCTGGTGGCGGTACTGTGCGGCTTCTTCCCCATCTGGTGGCTCTGTCAGGGCTGGGGCGTGGCCGCCTTGTGGGCCGCCATGGGGGCGCTGATGGCGGGGAGGGGTCTGACGC
>NZ_CDBL01000088.1:0-622 GCF_000820005.1 Aeromonas piscicola
CGGGCAGCCACATCTCCCCATGACCCGACACGACAGGCTCGCCCCGTCACGGGTGTGGGTGAAGGAGAGAACATGAGCCAATCATCTTACGGCCCGCTGTTCGAGGCCCTGGCCCACTATAACGAAAAGCTGCTGGACATGGCCAAGGCACAGACCGAGCGCACGGCGCAGGCGCTGTTGCAGACCAATCTGGACGATCTGGGCCAGGTACTGGAACAGGGCAGTCAGCAACCCTGGCAATTGATCAATGCCCAGATGAACTGGTGGCAGGATCAGCTCAAGCTGATGCAGCACACCCTGCTCAAAAGCGCAGGCCAGGAGAGCGAGCCGGTGATCACGCCGGAGCGCAGCGATCGCCGCTTCAAGGACGACGCCTGGCGTGACCAGCCCCTTTATGACTACCTCAAGCAATCCTATCTGCTGACCGCCAAACACCTGCTGGCCTCGGTAGATGCGCTGGAAGGGGTGCCCCAGAAGAGCCGGGAGCGGCTGCGCTTTTTTACCCGCCAATACCTCAATGCCATGGCGCCCAGCAACTTTCTGGCCACCAACCCCGAGCTGCTCAGGCTCACCCTGGAATCCGACGGCCAGAATCTGGTGCGCGGACTGGCCCTGCTGGCCG
>NZ_CDBL01000088.1:788-1105 GCF_000820005.1 Aeromonas piscicola
CGGACTGGCCCTGCTGGCCGAGGATCTGGAGCGCAGCGCCGATCAGCTCAACATCCGCCTGACCGACGAGTCCGCCTTCGAACTGGGGCGGGATCTGGCGCTGACGCCGGGCCGGGTGGTGCAACGCACCGAGCTCTACGAGCTTATCCAGTACAGCCCGACCACGGAAACCGTGGCCAGGACACCGGTGCTGATAGTGCCGCCCTTCATCAACAAGTACTACATCATGGACATGCGGCCCCAGAACTCTCTGGTCGCCTGGCTGGTCGCCCAGGGCCAGACGGTATTCATGATCTCCTGGCGCAACCCGGGGATAG
>NZ_CDBL01000088.1:1469-3520 GCF_000820005.1 Aeromonas piscicola
CGGCGCCAGAAGCAGCGGGTGCGCTCCGCCACCCTGTTCACCACCCTGCTCGATTTCTCCCAGCCGGGGGAGCTTGGCATCTTCATCCACGAGCCCATCATAGCGGCACTGGAGGCCCAGAATGAGGCCAAGGGCATCATGGATGGACGCCAACTGGCGGTCTCCTTCAGCCTGCTGCGGGAAAACAGCCTCTACTGGAATTACTACATCGACAGCTACCTCAAGGGCCAGAGCCCGGTGGCGTTCGATCTGCTGCACTGGAACAGCGACAGCACCAACGTGGCGGGCAAGACGCACAACAGTCTGCTGCGCCGTCTCTATCTGGAGAACCAGCTGGTGAAGGGGGAGCTCAAGATCCGCAACACCCGCATCGATCTGGCCAAGGTGAAGACGCCTGTGCTGCTGGTCTCGGCCATGGACGATCACATCGCCCTCTGGCAGGGCACCTGGCAGGGCATGAAGCTGTTTGGCGGCGAGCAGCGCTTCATCCTGGCTGAATCGGGCCACATTGCCGGCATCATCAACCCGCCAGCGGCCAACAAGTACGGCTTCTGGCACAGCAATGCCGACAGTGACACCCCGGACGCCTGGCTTGAGCAGGCAACCCATCAAAGCGGCTCCTGGTGGCCACAGATGGCAGCCTTCATCCAGGCGCGAGAGGAGGAAGCCACGCCCGTGCCCGCCCGCATCCCGAGCGAGGGACTGGAGGCAGCCCCCGGCGGTTACGTCAAGGTGCGGCTCAACCCTGTCTTTGCCAACACCCCGGAAGAGGAGCCCGCATGAGTACACTCCCTTTTGAAATTGGGCAAAAAGCAAGCCTGATCAAACGGTTCGGCGCAGCCGAAGTCGAGGCCTTCGCCGGCTTGTCGGAGGATTTCAATCCCCTGCACCTGGACTCGGCTTTTGCCGCCACCACGCCGTTCGAGCGACCCATTGTGCACGGCATGCTGCTGGCCAGCCTCTTCTCGGGGCTGCTGGGCCAGCAGCTGCCTGGCAAAGGCACTGTCTACCTTGGGCAAAGCCTCTCCTTCAAACAACCGGTGTTTGTGGGGGATGAGGTGACGGCCGAGGTGGAGATCATCACCCTGCGCAGCGACAAGCCCATCATCACCCTGGCCACCCGCATCGTGACGGCGGCCGGGGCCCTCGCTGTCACTGGCGAGGCGGTGGTGAAGTTTGGCTAAGTGCTGATCACCGACCCTCCTTCAGCCCGGCCCCGCCGGGCTGAATTTTATAGATACCGCCATGATGACGGCGGCTCTCCTCACCCCTTGTTTCCCGGTCTGCATGCCCTGAGGCCACCCCTCCTCTCATTGGCAACCGGAATTGCCTGAAGATAGGTGGCCTTGCCCTTTCATTGACGGCCCGAACTGCCTAGAATAACCGCCCTGCTGTTTCAGCCATTCATCCATCTAGAGGATTTCCCATGGAGACGTTTCTGCTCGAAGGCCACCCCTTCGTTGCCTTGTGTGACCTTATCAAGCATCAGGGTTGGGCCGATTGTGGCGGCGCGGCCAAGGCGCTCGTCGCCGACGGTCTGGTGGAAGTGGACGGTCAGGTCGAGACCCGCAAGCGCTGCAAGATAGTCGCCGAACAGGTGGTCAACTTCAACGGCATGAAAGTCGTGGTGAAAGCGGGCGTGAGCCCGGAGATCCTCTGATCCCTGCTTGAATAAGGGCGCCGACACGCCCTCTCGCATTCAGCTGGCCTTGATCGACAGGGTCAGCACGAAGCGCGCCATCGCCTCATCCCCGTTCAATGACGGACAGGTGGCCAGCACCTGGATGGGGCGATTGATGCGCTGACCGCTCGCCAGCGACTCGTCTATCATGGCGTCAATCTCCTCACCGGCGGCGCAGTCGAACTGCACATCCGCCTCGGGCCGCTTCAGAAATTCCCCCTGCACATCTTTAAAAGCAAAATGCACCTTCTTGCCCCTCGTCCGTCCCTTCTCCATTACCAGCAGGCCGCCCACCAGATCGGCGCCGGTCGCCAGAGCGCCAAAATACATGCTGCCCAGGTGGTTGCGGGTGCGCCAGCCAAGAGGAATG
>NZ_CDBL01000089.1 GCF_000820005.1 Aeromonas piscicola
TCAACCATCAGGCCAGTGAGACAAAGATCCCGGCCAGGGTGGCGCTCATCAGGTTGGCCAGGGTGGCGGCCAGCACTGCCTTTAACCCCATATTGGCCGCATCGTGACGGCGCTCCGGTGCCATGGTGCCGATAGAGCCAAGCTGCACCGCAATGGAGCCTAGGTTGGCAAAGCCACAGAGGCGGCGATGGCACAATGATCGCCTTCACAGAAAAAGCTGTAAAACGATTGGCTTCGGCCACTTTTTCACCCCGAACAGGGGCTCGCCCGAAAACGCGGCAGGATTGACCCGCAAGTGAGCACACGCCCAATGAGTGCCTGCCAGCGAGGCCCAGCGGCGCGGGCAGATGGCACCGGAGAGAGGCGCAGACCCCATCCCCGGATAACCGAATCGGTTCACGTTTTTTTCATCTGAAAAGGAGTAGAGTAAGCAATCACCAAGTTTATGTTTTTATTGGAAAAGCCCCTACGGGTCATGCAATGGCATAACGCCCTTAACCCCAAGTGGAACGCCATGATAAAGAAAACCGCGATTGCCCTGACCCTGGCCAGCCTGTTGACGCTGCCAGTGTTTGTCTCCACCAATGCCTGGGCTGCTCCGGTGCGCTCCCTGCAAAAGGAGCAAAACTATGACCAGTACATCAGCAAGCGCCAGGTGGTGGATCAGCTGCTGGCGGATGCCTGGCAGATCTTCAAGTCGCCGGCCCGCATCTCCACCGCCGGCTTCACCGCCAAGATGCCGAGCAACATGGAGCAGGTCACAGAACTGCTGCTGCAGGCCTATCAGCTCGAACCCTACCGCACCGACTTGCTGATCTCGGCGGCCAACGCCCAGATCTACAACGGCAACGTGGACAAGGCCATCGGCCTGTTCGAGCAGGCGCTCAGCACGGCGCCGGACGACATAGACCTGCTCACCTACCTGGCCACCTGGCAGACCTTCAAGCAAAACCCCAGTGCCGCCCAGGCATACCAGAGCAAGCTGGCGACCCTCAACCCCGGCCGCGCCGCCGATCTGCAGCGCATCCTGGATACGGTGGCCCGCGTCAACGCCACCCCGCTCAAGGAACAGGGGGAGCGTTCACCCAAGCCGGGCA
>NZ_CDBL01000090.1 GCF_000820005.1 Aeromonas piscicola
CGGGATGACAAGGGCTTTTTGCAAGAATGCGTTTGTTTGCTGAAAAAGCAGGCTAAAGCCCCTAAAACCAAGACATCAGCCCCCATTTACGCCGATTTTTTGCTCAATTCTTCACTTTGGGCCTGGATATAGTTGACCCAGCTGGTTGCCCGCTGTTGCCAGTTACCCTGCTGTTGCAGTTCACGGGCCAGCTCCAACGCCTGGGCATACTGCTCCTTATTAAGGTGGGCCTGTACCAGCAGCGCCTTGGCTCTGTTGCCCTGTTCACCCTTGGTCGACTTGATGGCAGCCAACTGAGTCATGGCGGCATCCGTCTTGCCCTGTTGCAGCAGCAGTTCGGCTGCACGCATGGCCGCTTTGGGCTGACCATGCTGGTTGGCCAGCAGTTGCCAGCTATCGACCGCCTTCGGCCATTCCCGGGCTCCTTCCCATAGCTGGGCCAGCAGTTGCTGGTTCTCGGCACTTTGCTTCATTTGTCCCTTCACCATGGCCGCTTCCAGCAAACGAGCACCACGATAAGGCAGCCCCTGCCAGGCATAAAGGCGGATCAACTGATTGCGGGCGGCGACATCGTCCATCAATTTTCTATCGATGGCTGTCTGCAACAGAGCTAACGCCTGATCGCCACGCTTGGCAGAGAGGTTGAGCGATACCGCCTGTTGCCACCACTTGATCTCTTTCGGCTCGTGGCGGATCAGCTCGGCTGCCTGATCGGCTGCCACCCCGTAGCGCTGCAAGGCGGTGAGGGCGGAGAGGCGAATGATGGCAGCCTGCTTTTGCCAGCTCTTCTTGAGCAATTGTTCGCTCTGGCTGGCGGCCTCGGCATACTGTTTGTTGTGGTAATAGAGACCGGCTAACCGCAGGCGCAAGCCATCGTCGGGTTTGAGTGCCAGTGCCGTCTTGTAGCTGGCGATGGCGCCAGACCAGTTGGATTGCTGGGCCTGGATATCGCCACGCAGACGCAGCAGCTGGAGTTGTTGCTGCTCCGGCCACTCTTTATAGGTCAGCGCCTGTTCGACGTAACGGCTCGCCTGGGTAGTTTGTTGCAGGTTGACTGCCAAGGACGCCTGCAACTGGGCCAGCCAGGCACGCTCGGCATCGGACCCCGGCTTGAGACCGGCCGCCTTGCTCTGGGCCTGTTGCCACTGGCCAGACTGATAGAGCTTCATCACGGGCTCAAGCTGACGAGAGAAATGGGGGCTCACCTCCATCGCAAGACAGGCTTGGCTGACCAGGGCCAGCAGGCAGATCCAGATCCGCAACATAGTTATGACTCCAGTTTGAATTTGAGCGTGATGACTTGCACCAGTTTGTCGCTGGCGCCTGGTCTCGGCTGATAGCGCCACTTGTTGATGGCCTGAATGGCCGCCCGCTCGAACTGACGCTTGGGCTTGGCCTCGATCACTTCCACATCCTGTACTCGCCCTTCAGCATCGACGCTGAAGCGCAGGGTTACGGCGCCTTCAATCCCCGCCTGCTGGGCGCGATAGGGGTAAACAGGTTCGATCCGTTGCAGCGGCATCAACATATCGCCGGCACCGACTCCGGCGCCTTGCTGCTGACCATGAAAGTTACCGCTCAGTACGGGGGCCGTGCTGGTCGCCACACCAGGGGCGTAGACCTGCACCGCGCTGAGGCTGGAGACCAGATCCAGGCTAGGTTGCACCGAAGGCAGCGGCGCTGTAGCCGGCAAGGGCATGGGAGTCGACGCCAATGCGGCGGGAGGTTCCGGCAGGCGTTCGGGCTCTTGCGGCACAGGGCGTTCACGCACCTGCACCTCGGTCACTTCATTCTGCATGTTGATGACGATGGATTTTTGCTCACTCGCCACCTTCTCCCCCTTGGGGGGCTCCACCAGAGTGGCCATGAACAGCAGGATTGCCAGACTGAGGGCGATCCCCAGCCCCAGGCTCATCAGCTTGAACTTCATTTCGGCGCCACCGCCACGGCAATGTTGGCGATACCCGCCGCCTTGGCCTCATCCATCACCCGCACCACCTTGCCGTGGGGCACCCGCTCGTCGGCCTGGATCACCAGACTGGCATCGGGTTGCTCCGCCAGCAGACGGGCGATACTGGCCTGTACCCGCTCCACATCGATCTGTTTGCGGTCGAGGAAGATCTGACCCTGAGCCCCGATCGCCAGCATGATGCTGGAGGATTTCTGCGCCTTGGCCTGACTGGCCTGGGGTCTGTGTACCTCGAGCCCGGCTTCGCGCACGAAGGAGGTGGTGACAATAAAGAAGATCAGCATGATGAACACGATATCCAGCATGGGGGTCATGTCGATCTGCACTTCGTCACGCTGGCGTTTGGATTGCCGTCTCATTGCATTACCTTCTCTTCTCGCAGGCCGTCCCGGGTCTTGGCCAGCGCACGCTTGGCCTGGCTCTCGAGCCGGCTGAGTAACAACACGCCGGAAAGGGCCACCACCATACCTGCCATGGTGGGTATGGTGGCGCGGGAGATCCCGCCCGCCATGCTCTCCGGGTTAAAGCGGTTGGCCGCGGCCAACGCATCGAATACGCCTATCATGCCGGTCACTGTGCCCAGCAACCCCAGCATGGGGCAGAGCACCACCAGGGTGCGGATGAAGATCAGATGACGATTGAGCTCAAGCTCGGCCTGGGCCAGCCAGCGACCGCGAATGGCCCTGGCATGCCAGCTATGGCGCTCGCTGCGCGCCTGCCAGCGGCCGAGCAGCTGTTGCTGCAAGGGGCCGAAACCCAGATTGAGGTAGAGCAGCCGCTCGATCATCAAAATCCACATCAGCACCAGCAGGGCCAGAATGACCCAGAGCACCGGGCCGCCACGGCCCATGAAGCTCTGCAGCTGTTGCCAGATGTCGAGCATCATGCTGCCCGCTCCATCCCGCTGTTATTGCTCTCGGCGCGCTCGGCCAGAATGCCGGCCACCTGCTGCTCCAGCACATTGGAGAGCTCGGTGAAACGCGATTGCAGCAGGCTGTGGGCCAGGATGAGCGGAATGGCCGCTACCAGACCCTGTACCGTGGTGACCAGCGCCATCGAGATGCCGCCCGCCATGATCTTGGGATCGCCGGTACCGAACTGGGTGATGGCCTGGAAGGTGCCGATCATGCCGGTCACAGTACCGAGCAGACCCAGCATGGGGGCGATGGCCGCGATCACCTTGACCATGCCGAGGCCGCGCTCCATGCGGGGCGTCTCCTGCAGGATGGCCTCATCCAGCCTCAGCTCGAGGGTTTCCATGCTCAGCTCGGGATGCTGCTCCGCGACTGTCAGTACCCGACCGAGGGCATTGTCGGCGTGATATTCGCCGCTCTTGAGCTGGCGACGCACCAGAGTCAGCTCGCGGGAGAGGCTCCACAACCGCACTGCGGCGATCCCCAGACCGATGGCGGCCAGCAACACTATGATGGCGCCCACCTGGCCACCCTGTTGAACTTGCTGCCAGAAAGTAGGCGCCTGTGCCAGCATCGCCAGCAGAGTGCCATGAGAAGGATCCAGCGGTAGCGCTTCCCCTTCCTGACCCTGATAGGCCGCGACCTCGGAGAGCACACCACTTGGCAGCCCCAGTACCGGACTCAAGCCTTCGGCGGTCGGTTGCAAGAATCCTTCGCTCCCCAGCAGGGCAAAGCTGCCAACCCGGGTCAGCGACTGCTCGCTGGCTGCGCCCTGGGCATCGAGCACCTTGCCGTTGAACTGGGCAATCCGGCCAGATTCGCGGATCTCTTGCAGCAGAGTGGCGGGCAGCAGGGCGAGGGCGGCGCGATCCGGTACCTGCTTCTCCTGCGCCATGGCTTTCAACGGGGCTAGACGCTCCAGGTACTGGCCCTCGACTGCGGATTCGCTCAGCAGCTTGACCGCATCGCTGGCGCCCTGACGGGTGACCGCGAAGATCTCGTTCATGTCGCCGGAGGCTTGCTCCCACTGGGCGTTGAGCTCGACCAGCTGCTTTTCATTGCTGGCGAACTGGCTGCCCAGCTGCTTGCTGAGGTTCTGGGCTGCCGCCAGCTTGGCGCGGGCAGTGCCAAGCTCCTTGGCAACAGCTGCCAAGTCCTGCTGGGCCTGCTGTTCACGGGCCTGCTCCTGCTGCTGCCACTCATCGTTGGCAAACGCGGCATTGGCACTGAAAGAGAGGGCAATAACAAGGGGGAACCACTTCATGGCTGCGCTCATGATTGGGCCTCCTGACTACGGCTGACAGAGAGGGGGACATTGAGCAACTGGGGAACCTTCTTGTCGGCAGCCACATCCAGCGCCTCAGAGATGGGAGAGAGCCACTGACTGTCGAGGGCTTGCCATTGTTTGTTCTCGGCAGACCAGCGCCACGCCTGGGAGCGATCAGCAGTCATCGCCAGCAGGGAGACACGGCCCAGCGCCAACACGTCGACCCGACGCGCGGCACCATCCAGCTCCAGCTCGGCGGAGTAGCTATCCAGCCGGCTGCCATATTCGGCTTCTATCTGATAGGCCTGCAGCAGCTGACGGAATTTCTCCGCCTCGCTCACATCGGCGCGGGCCAGCGTTGCTTTCAACTGTTCAACCCGCGCCAAACGATCTTCCTTACGCAGCGGGATGTCGTTTTGCACCAGCAGTTCCAGGTCCGCCTGCATCTGCAACATCAGCGGGATCAAGCCCTGCCGGGTCTCTTGCACCGCCTCCAGCTGCTGGTTCAGCTTGCCCAGCTCATTTTGCTGATCGGCCACCAGAGACTGCATGTAGCGGTTGTAGGCTTCGAGGTCGCGCAGTTGCAGCTGGGCATTTTGCAGCTCCAGTCGTGCGGCTACGGCGGCATCGGCGGCTTTTTCCACCCGCTGCTGGGAGGCTTTCCCGGCAGCTATGCTGTTCTTGAGGGCGGGAGCAACCAGCTCATCCCCGATGGCAGCAAAGTGGACTGACAATGGCAACAAGGCCAAACCCCAAAACTTGTTCATGATATAAATCTTAACAATGATAACTATTCTCATTGTCTCAAAGAGTGGGGTCAGTGGCAATCAGATGATTTTCTTGGCCTTCGGCCGAAAAAACAGGATAATTTTTAAGCAAGCACGGGAGTCACTGGCGTTGGTAGTCACAACACCAAATTAATAAATAAAAAATATCTTTTCGATCAATGTGATAGAGGTCGAAAAAGGAGATGTACATGTTTAACGATGCGATCTGGGAACACATCGATCGGTTCACCAAGGCCAAGAAGACCAGTGATATCCAGCAGCAACTGGAGCGCTTCAGTCATCAGATGGGCTTTGATTACTTCCGTCTGCTGATTATTTTCCCCATCAGCATGCAGAAATCCCACGTGGCGTTGTTCAACAACTGCCCCACCAGCTGGTTCGATGCCTACACGGAGCGGCACTACCTGACCCAGGATCCTGTGGTCTTCCTGGGCCTGAAGCAGACCCAGCCCATCTTCTGGAACAAGCTCGACTGCGACTCTCCCTGGCTGCCCAGCGCCAGCCGGGAGGTGATGAATCTGGCCGCCGATTTCGGGGTGAGGAACGGTGTTTCCTTCCCGCTGCACACCCCGCAGGGGGAGCACGGCATCCTCTCCTTCATCAGCAAGGAGAAATCCAACTCCGATCTGATGTTTGAAAACGTTCCCCTGCTGTCGTTCTGCGCCAGCTACATCTTCAACTCGGCGCTGCAGCTGATAAAGAGCAGACCGGATCTGATGAAGTACCTCACTGAGCTGTCGGACCGGGAGAAGGAGTGCCTGTTCTGGGCCAGCGAGGGCAAGACCTCCTGGGAGATAGCCACCATACTCGGCATCAGCGAGCGGACCGTCAACTTCCACCTCAACCAGGTCACCAACAAGACCGACTCGAAGAACCGCAACCAGGCGATCGCCAAGAGCATCTCCAGCGGCATCATAGTGCCTTCGCTGGACGACGTGACCATCACCAATCTGCGGCTGTCATAGCGGCCACCCTGCCAGATAACCAAACAAAAAGAGCCGCAATGCGGCTCTTTTTTCATTTCTGACAACGGCTTATTCCACGGTCACGGATTTCGCCAGGTTGCGCGGCTGATCCACGTCCGTGCCCTTGATGAGGGCAACGTGGTAGGAGAGCAGCTGCAACGGCACTGTGTAGACTATGGGGGCTATCATCTCTTCCACATGGTTCAGGCTCATCACCCGCATGGTCTCGTCGCTCTTGAAGCCGGCATCCGCATCGGCGAACACGTAGAGGATACCACCACGAGCACGCACCTCTTCCACGTTGGACTTCAGCTTCTCCAGCAGATCGTTGTTCGGCGCCACCACTATGATGGGCATCTCGGCATCGATCAGCGCCAGCGGGCCGTGCTTCAGCTCACCGGCGGCATAGGCCTCGGCGTGGATGTAGGAGATCTCTTTGAGCTTGAGCGCCCCCTCCATGGCGATGGGGTACTGGCTGCCACGGCCGAGGAAAAGGCTGTGGTGCTTGTCGGCGAACTCTTCGGCCAGAGCTTCTATGTCCTTGGCCAGCGCCAGGCTCTCCTTGATGCGCAGCGGCAGGGCTTGCAGCGCCTTGACCAGCTCGGCCTCGGCGGCGGCGCTCAGGTTGCCACGGCAGTGACCAACGGAGGCCACCAGCATCAGCAGGCCGGCCAGCTGGGTGGTGAATGCCTTGGTGGAGGCCACGCCAATCTCGGCACCAGCTCGGGTCATGAAGGCCAGATCCGATTCACGTACCAGGGAGGAACCCGGCACGTTGCAGATGGCCAGCGAACTCATGTAGCCGGACTGTTTGGCCAGACGCAGGGCGGCCAGGGTATCGGCGGTCTCGCCACTCTGGGACAGGGTCACCAGCAGGCTGTTGGGGCGCACGACCGACTTGCGATAGCGGAACTCGGAGGCGATCTCCACGTCGCAGGAGACGCCGGCTATCTCTTCGAACCAGTAGCGAGCCACCATGCCCGAGTTGTAGGAGGTGCCGCAGGCGACGATCTGGACGTGCTCGACCTTGTCGAAGATGGCACGGGCACCGTTGCCGAACGACTCGACCACCACATGATCGCTGCCCAGACGCCCTTCCAGGGTGTTGGTGATGGCCTTGGGCTGCTCGTAGATCTCCTTGAGCATGTAGTGGCGGTACTCGCCCTTGTCACCGGCATCGTGGGAGAGCTCGGACTCCAGCTCTTCGCGCACCACAGCCTCTCCATGGGTATCGAAGATGTGCACGTCGCGACGGGTCACCTCGGCCACGTCTCCCTCTTCCAGGAAGATGAAGCGGCGGGTCACCGGCAGCAGCGCCATCTGGTCGGAGGCGATGAAGTTCTCGCCTATGCCGCGGCCGATCACCAGCGGGGAGCCGGAACGGGCCACCACCACGCGGCTGTCGTCACGGCTGTCCATCACGACTGTGCCGTAGGCACCGCGCAGCTGCTTCACCGCCACCTGCATGGCCGCCAGCAGGCTGGGGGCGGACTTCAGCTCGTGGTGCACCAGATGGGCGATCACCTCGGTGTCGGTGTCGGAGCTGAACACATAGCCCAGCCCTTGCAGCTCGGCCCGCAGCTCTTCATGGTTCTCTATGATGCCGTTGTGCACCACCACAATGTGCTCGGAGACGTGGGGGTGGGCATTGCGCTCGGACGGCTCGCCGTGGGTAGCCCAGCGGGTATGGGCGATACCGGTTCCACCGTGGACGGACTGCTCCTCCAGCGCCTTGGCCAGCTCGGCCACCTTGCCCAGACGGCGAACCCGCTGCAGCGGCTGGTTGGCGCTAAACACGGCCACACCGGCCGAGTCATAGCCACGGTATTCCAGACGGCGCAGGCCTTCTACCAGGATTTCAGCCACATCACGTTGGGCGACGGCCCCGACGATGCCACACATACACTTCTCCTCGATTGAATTCAGAAATTGGTTTGGATAACGGGATATTTGATTGGCGATATCAGCCGGCCACGGGGGCGCAGATCAGCGTGATCCCCCTGGCTTGAATCTGTTCTCTGGCCGAGGTGGCCAGACCTTCATCGGTCACCAGGGTCTGGATGTTCGCCCAGGGCAGCTCGAGGTTGGGGATCTTGCGGCCTATCTTCTCCGACTCGACCATGACGATGACCTCCCGCGACACCTCGGCCATCACCCGTGACAGGCCCACCAGCTCGTTGAAGGTGGTGGTGCCCCGCTCCGGGTCTATGCCGTCGGCGCCGATGAACAGCTGGTCGAAGTCATAGGAGCGCAGCACCTGCTCCGCCACCTGACCCTGAAAGGATTCGGAGTGGGGATCCCAGGTGCCGCCGGTCATCAGCAGGGTGGGTTCGTTCTCCAGCTCGCGCAGGGCGCCGGCCACGTTGAGGGAGTTGGTCATGACGATGAGACCGCGCTTGTTGCCCAGCATGGGGATCATGGCGCTGGTGGTGCTGCCGCTGTCGATGATGACGCGATTGTGATCGCGGATCCGTTCGGCGGCGGCACGGGCTATGGCCAGCTTTCGTTTCGAAACTTGCTCGGGATTGCTGTCCACCACCATTTCGCTGGGCAGGGGCACGGCACCACCGTAACGACGCAACAGCAGGCCACCGGTTTCCAACACGGCCAGATCTTTGCGGATGGTCACTTCAGAGGTGGAGAAGTGCTTGGCCAGGGTATCAACGCTCACTTCACCCTGCTCCTGCACCAGGCTCACTATGGTGTGACGGCGCTGCTGAGTATTACGTTTGGTCATCTTTAAGTTTCGATTCGAAAGAATATCGAAATTTTAGCGCCTTTTTTGGAAAAATAAAACAGCAAATAGGATCCGATTTGGTTCGATGCCAGAATGGGACAACGGATTTACGACGAGGACGCCATGCAAAAACGAGTCATCTGGCTGGTGGAAGATGAGGCCAGCATCGCCGACACCCTGATCTATGCGCTGCAAACCGATGGCTTCGAGGTGGAGTGGTTCCCCCTCGGTCAGCCGCTGCTGGCGCGACTGGAACAGACGCGACCGGATTTTCTGATCCTGGATGTGGGACTGCCGGACATCAGCGGCTTCGAGTTGTGCAAGCAGGTACGGGCCCGCTGCGACACCCCCCTGATGTTTCTCACCGCGCGCAGCGAGGAGATTGACAGGCTGATCGGGCTGGAAATTGGTGCCGATGACTATGTGGCCAAGCCCTTCTCTCCCCGGGAGGTGTGCGCCAGGGTACGGGTCATCCTGCGCCGCAGCCAGCCGACGCCCCCCCCACCGAGCCAACTGCTGGCACTGGATGAGGAACGGGCCCGCATCAGCTTCTATGGCCAGCCGCTGGCGCTCACCCGTTACGAATACCTGCTGCTCAAAACCCTGATGCAGGCGCCGGGCCGGGTCTACTCCCGCCAGCAGCTGATGGATCTGGTATGGAGCGGGGCGGAGGAGAGCCTAGATCGCACCGTCGACACCCACATCAAGACCATCCGCGCCAAGCTGCGGGAGCGCGACCCGGACGCCAACCTGATCCTGACCCATCGCGGGCTGGGCTACAGCCTGGAGCTGGCATGAACATGCTGCTGCCGTGCAGCGGCCAGGAGCCGACATGAGAATTGGACTGCAACTGCTGTGCGGGCTGGTGCTGATCTTCGCACTGGCCGCCTGGTTCGTGCTGGAGATCTTCGTCGAGGAGATAAAACCCGGGGTGCGCAGCGCCACCGAAGATACCCTGGTGGACATGGCCCAGATGCTGGCGCCGCTGGCACTGGACGATCTGCAGGAAGGAAAGATGGCGGATGGCAGGCTGGCCAGCGCCTTCGCCCGCCTCAACCAGAGTCCTATCAACGCCCTGATCGACGGCCACCTCAAGCAGCAGGCGGAGTACCGCATCTATGTGGTCGACCGCTGGGGCAAAGTGGTCTACGACTCGGACGGGGTGGATCTGGGCAAGGACTACTCGCGCTGGAACGACGTCTATCGCACCCTGCGCGGCGAATACGGGGCCCGCAGCACTCGCAGCGACCCCGACGATCCCGCCAGTTCCGTGATGCACGTGGCCGCGCCGCTGCGAGAAGGGGGCTATATCCTGGGCTCCCTCACGGTCGCCAAACCCAACCGCACTTTGCTGCCCATGATAGAGCGCAGCGAACACCAGCTGTTGCAGGGGGCGGCCCTGCTGCTGTTCATCTCGCTGTTGATCGGTGCCCTGCTGGTGTGGTGGCTCAACCGCGCCATCGGCAAGCTGGTGCACTACGCCGATGCGGTCAGCCACAACCAGCCGGCCAGCCTGCCGCGCCTCTACAGCCCCGAGCTGGATCGGCTCGGCCGATCTCTGGAGACCATGCGCCGCCAGCTGGATGGCAAGGCCTATATCGAAGCCTATGTGCACAGCCTGACCCACGAGCTCAAGAGCCCGCTGGCCGCCATTCGCGGGGCAGGGGAGCTGCTGGCGGAAGCGCCGCCACCCGAGGTGGCGCGGCGCTTCATCGGCAACATCAATCTGGAGACGGCCCGCATGCAGCAGCTGATAGAACGCATGCTGCAACTGGCCAAACTGGAGTCGGGGCAGGGGCTGGACAGACAGGCCACCGAACCCGCCAGGCTGGGCAGACGGGCGCTCGATGCCCGCCAGATCATAGCCCAGCGCCTCCAGGTGACGCTGGTCGCCGAACTCGGCGAGGCCCAGAAACAGAAGTGGGACTCGCTGCTGGTGGAGCAGGCCCTCGGCAACCTGCTGGATAACGCCCTCGACTTCTCACCCGCCGGCAGCACGGTCAGATTGACCGGCGAGATGAGCGCCGACGGTTACTGTTTCCGAGTGCGAGATCAGGGGCCCGGCATTCCGGACTATGCCCTGCCACGCATCTTCGAGCGTTTCTACTCCCTGCCCAGGCCCGACAAGGGCAAGAGCAGCGGCCTCGGGCTCAGCTTTGCCACCGAGGTAGCCCGCCAGCACGGCGGCCACCTGAGCCTCGGCAATCAGCCCGATGGCGGTGTGCTGGCCGAGCTCTGGCTGCCCACCGGCTGACACTTCACACTGGCCACATAAAGCGGCGTTATGCTGCCGCCTCCCGGCCCCTAGCCCCATTTGTCCAAGGAGACCCCATGTCCCGCATTCTGTTACCCGGCCTGCTCGCCGCTGGCCTGCTATTCTCGCTGCCGGCCAGCGCCGCCTCCGGCTGTATGCTGTTTGCCGATGGCAGCGGCAAGCCCATCAGCAGCCAGGGGGATTGCTCAAGCCAGCTGCCTCCCGCCTCCACCTTCAAGATCCCGTTGGCACTGATGGGCTATGACAGCGGCTTCCTGGTGGATGAAAAGCTGCCGGCCCTGCCATTCAAACCCGGCGACGATGACTGGCTGCCCGCCTGGCGCGAGACCACCACCCCGAGCCGCTGGCTCACCTACTCTGTGGTCTGGTACTCCCAGCGCCTCACCGAGTGGCTGGGGATGGAGCGCTTCCAGCAGTACGTCGATCGCTTCGACTACGGCAACCGGGATCTCTCTGGCAACCCCGGCAAGCACGACGGTCTGACCCAGGCCTGGCTCAGTTCGAGCCTAGCCATCAGCCCGCAGGAGCAGGCCCGCTTCCTCGGCAAGCTGGTGAGCGGCAAGCTGCCGGTCTCCGCCCAGACCCTGCAGCACACGGCCAATATCCTGCGTCAGCCCGACATCGACGGCTGGCAGATCCACGGCAAGACCGGCATGGGCTACCCCAAGCTGCTGGATGGCAGCCTCAACCGGGATCAGCAGATCGGCTGGTTTGTCGGCTGGGCCAGCAAGCCGGGCAAGCAGCTCATCTTCGTCCACACAGTCGTGCAAAAGCCCGGCAAGCAATTCGCCTCGATCAAGGCGAAGGAAGAGGTGTTTGCCGCCCTGCCTGCACAACTCAAAAAGCAATGATCTCGCTCCCCGCCAGATAAGCCCCGATAACCACGGTCAGCCCACCAGCGACGGGCTGACCATCCTTCGTAAACGAGACAAACATGAAATTATTTCTATTGCTGCTCTGGCTTCCGGCCAGCATGGCGCTGGCTGCCTGTGACCTCTCCGACCGCCTGACGCGGCAGGGGGAAGTCATCTACGATCGGCTAAACCACCTCGAATGGCAGGCGTGCAGCCTCGGCAGCCAGTGGCAGGAGGGGAAGGGGTGCGTAGGCACTCCGGCGTTGCTCACCCTGCTTGAGGCCAAAGATGAGACCACCCGGCTGGGCAAGGGGTGGCGACTCCCCACCATAGAGGAGCTTTTCACCCTGCTCGACGAAGATTGCCGGGCGCCGATGACAGACCCTAGCTTCTTCTCCGATATCCATGATAACGGGGAAAATTCAGCCCCATACTGGACCTCCAGCTCCATTGAGGAGATGCCGGAACTGGTCTACTACGTCGACTTTATACACGGGGTGATCGACGGCCATACCGATCGTTTCGCGCAAGCAGCCCGGCTGGTGCGCTTCCGCCCCTGAACAATTTCACGGTGCCTGATGGCGCCGTTTTGCATCAGTTCACCGCCGCTTCACACAAGCCCATCACCACTTCACGCTGGGCTGACAGACTCGCTCCACCCAACAAGGAGACGTGTCATGGTCAAACAGATATTCACCCACAAAATCTTTCTGCTGCTGTTGCTCAGCCTGCTGCTGATGGTGCCGGTGCAATCCATCATGGAGCTGAACCGGGAGCGTCAGGCCTATCGCAGTCAGGCCATCCACAGCATCATGGCCAGCAGCAGCGGACCGCAGCGGCTGCTGGGGCCTGTCGTGGTGCAGCCTTACACCCGCACCGTCACGGTGGAGCTGGATGGCAAGCGCTTCGAGCGCAAACTGCAGCTCTATCGCTACCTGCTGCCGGAGCAGCTGGATGTGCGGGCCAGCATGGAGGTCACCCCCCGCAAGCTCGGCATCTATCAGGCTCAGGTCTATCACACCCGGCTCTCCCTCTCGGGGCGCCTGCCCACCGAACTGAACGGCAAGGCCCTGATAAGCGGCGAACCAGACCTGACTGTCGATGCAGCCGATCCGGCACTGGTGGCGGGTACCCCCTATCTGAGCCTGGTGCTGTCCGATGCCCGCGGCATCAACAGTGTGCCGGAACTGCAGCTGGGTGAGCAGCGCATCCCGTTTGCCCCCGGCGCCCTGCTGGGTGACGGTCTGGCTGGTATCCATGCGCCGCTCAATGCCCTGCCGGGTGGGGGAGACGCCTTTCATATCGAGCTGGATCTGCAGGGAATGAATGAGCTGGAAGTGGTGCCCCTAGGCCAGGACAGCAAGCTGCAGCTGAGCGGCAACTGGCCTCATCCCAACTTCATCGGCGACTTTCTGCCGGGCAGCCGCACCCTCACAGCCCGGGGGTTCGACGCCAGCTGGCAGAGCAGCTGGTTCGCCACCGACATGGAGAGCCGTTTCAACCGCATGATGAAAGGCGCCGGCGGCGATCTGCCCACCTTCAGCGTCAGCCTGGTACAGCCGGTGGATCACTATCAGCTGAACGAGCGGGCGGCCAAGTATGCCCTGCTGTTCATCGGCCTGACCTTCCTCAGCTTTTTCATGTTCGAGCTGCTCAGGGGATTGCGGGTACACCCGATCCAGTACGCCCTGGTGGGCATGGGACTGGCCATCTTCTATCTGGTGCTGCTGGCGCTGACCGAGCACCTCGGCTTTGGCTGGGCCTACCTGATTGCCGGCCTGGCCAGCGTTGCTCTCAACGGTTTCTATCTCAGCCATGTGCTGGGCGGCCCCAAACAGGGGATCGGATTCGCGGCCCTGCTCGGGTTGGTCTACGCCATCCTGTTCGGCCTGCTGCAAGCACAGGAGATAGCCCTGCTGCTCGGCGCCCTGCTGCTGTTCGTCATACTGGCGCTGATCATGGTGCTGACCCGCAAGCTGGACTGGTATCGGGTGATGGGCAACCCCACCCAGCATCAGGATCCATAACCCGCAGGCCATGACAAAACCGGCGCCATCAGGCGCCGGTTGTATTTTATTGATCGGGCATCACTTCTTCTTGACCGGACGAGCCCAGTTCTTGATGTGACGCTGGGGCACCCGGGTGATGACCAGCTCGTTCTCGGCCACATCCTTGGTAATGGTTGAACCCGCGCCAAGGGTTGCACCCTTGCCGATGCGCACCGGCGCCACCAGCTGGGTATCGGAGCCGACAAACACATCATCCTCTATGATGGTCTGGAACTTGTTCACACCGTCGTAGTTGCAGGTGATGGTACCGGCCCCAATGTTCACCTTGGCACCCACCTCTGCATCTCCCAGATAGGTCAGGTGACCACACTTGGAGCCGACCCCGAGACGGGATTTCTTCATCTCGACGAAGTTGCCAACGTGCGCATCCTGCTCCAGCACGGACCCGGGACGCAGGCGGGCAAATGGACCGACCGAACACTGATCTGCCACCTGGGCACCCTCGATGACGGAGTAGGGCTTCACCTCTGTGTGGTCGCCGATGACGCAATCCTTCAGTACGCTGCCGGCCCCGATGCGCACGTGGTTACCGAGCGTCACCTTGCCTTCGATGATGACGTTGACATCGATCACCACCTCTTCACCGATCTCGATGGATCCGCGCAGATCGAAACGAGCGGGGTCGATTAGGGTGACGCCGGCGATCATCAGCTGCTCGGCCTGCATCTTCTGATAGCTGCGCTCCAACTGTGCCAGCTGAACCCGGTTGTTGGCACCTTCCACTTCCATGGCGCTGTCCGGATGGACGGCGGCGATGGGGCAACCATCGGCATGGGCCATGGCAATCACGTCGGTAAGGTAGAGTTCGCCCTGGGCATTATTGTTATCCAGGCGCGACAACCAGCCACGCAAGTCGGCGCCGTTGGCCACCAGCACACCCGTGTTCACTTCACGGATGGTCAGCTGCTCGGCATTGGCATCCTTCTGCTCGACGATGCCGACCACCTGGCCGTTGGCGCGCACTATGCGGCCGTAACCGGTCGGGTTGTCCAGCACCACTGTCAGCAGCGCCATGCCGTCATCAGCCTTGGCGGCCAGCAGCCGTTGCAGGGTCTCCGGCTGGATCAGCGGGGTGTCGCCGTACAGCACCAGCACGTCATCCTCATCTTTCCAGAACGGGATGGCCTGGGCGACGGCATGACCGGTACCCAGTTGCTGCGCCTGCAGTACCCAGTTCAGATCGGCGGCCTGGATCCGCTCCTTCAGCAGCTCGGCACCGTGGCCATAGACCAGATGCAGTTGCTCGGCACCGACCTGGCGGGCGGTATCGATCACATGGGAAACCATGGGTTTATTGGCTACCGGGTGCAGCACCTTGGGCAGGGCTGAGCGCATGCGGGTACCTTTACCCGCCGCCAGGATCACGACATTGAGGGACATAACTCGACCTTTGGAACATGAATAAATACTCGGCGGAGTCTATCCAACGAGTAAAAAAAAAGCGACCCGAAGGTCGCTTTTTGCATCACCGAACTTAACGGTAATTCTTTTTGACGATATCGATAACCCGCAGTTGGGCCATCGCCTTGGCCAGCTCGGTAGCGGCCTGGGCATAGTCGATATCACCATGGGAGCTGTGGATCCGCTCTTCGGCCGCGCGTTTGGCTTCCTGGGCTTTCGCCTCATCCAAATCCTTGGCACGAATTGCAGTATCCGCCAGCACGGTCACGGCTTCGGGTTGCACTTCCAGCATGCCGCCGGAAATATACAGCACCTCTTCGCTACCATTTTGCTTGATCAAGCGGACCAGGCCCGGCTTGATGGCAGTCAGCAACGGAGCATGACCGTGACGGAGACCCAGCTCACCTTCGGAGCCTGATACCTGAGCAGATTGCACTCGACCGGAAAAAAGTTTCCCTTCGGCGCTCACCACATCCAGGTGAAAGGAGATCATCTCAGCCATGGGCCCTCCTATCGAGGCTTACAGTTTCTTGGATTTCTCGACGACTTCGTCGATGTTGCCAACCATGTAAAACGCCTGCTCAGGCAGATCGTCATACTCGCCTTTCAGGATGCCCTGGAAACCACGGATGGTCTCTTTCAGCGGCACGTATTTGCCCGGAGAACCGGTAAACACTTCTGCCACGAAGAACGGCTGGGACAGGAAACGCTCGATCTTACGGGCACGGGCTACGGTCAGTTTGTCTTCTTCTGACAGTTCATCCATACCCAGGATGGCGATGATGTCCTTCAGCTCTTTGTAGCGCTGCAGTACGGTCTGTACACCACGAGCGGTCTCGTAGTGCTCCTTGCCTACCACCAGCGGATCCAGCTGACGGGAGGTGGAGTCCAGCGGGTCAACGGCCGGGTAGATACCCAGAGCCGCGATCTGACGGGACAGAACGACGGTGGCGTCCAAGTGGGCGAAGGTGGTCGCCGGAGACGGGTCGGTCAAGTCATCCGCAGGCACGTAAACGGCCTGGACTGAGGTGATGGAACCGGTCCGGGTGGAGGTGATGCGCTCTTGCAGAACACCCATCTCCTCGGCCAGGGTCGGCTGGTAACCTACTGCAGACGGCATACGGCCAAGCAGTGCGGATACTTCAGTACCGGCCAGGGTATAACGGTAGATGTTGTCCACGAAGAACAATACGTCACGACCCTCGTCACGGAACTTCTCGGCCATGGTCAGACCGGTCAGCGCCACGCGCAGACGGTTTCCGGGCGGCTCGTTCATCTGACCGTAAACCAGAGATACTTTGTCCAGTACGTTGGACTCCATCATCTCGTGGTAGAAGTCGTTACCCTCACGGGTACGCTCACCTACACCGGCGAACACGGAATAACCGCTGTGTTCGATGGCGATGTTACGGATCAGCTCCATCATGTTGACGGTCTTGCCGACACCGGCACCACCGAACAGACCGACTTTACCACCCTTGGCGAACGGGCATACCAGGTCGATAACCTTGATGCCGGTCTCCAGCAGGTCGTTGCTGTTGGACTGATCTTCGTAGCTGGGAGCCGCGCGATGGATGGACCAACGCTCTTCTTCACCGATCGGACCTTTTTCGTCGATTGGCTCACCCAGTACGTTCATGATCCGACCCAGAGTCGATACACCGACCGGCACCTGGATGGATTTACCGCTATTCATTACTTCCAACCCACGACGCAGACCGTCGGAGGAGCCCATGGTGATGCAACGAACGACGCCGCCGCCGATCTGTTGCTGCACTTCCAGCACCAGACCCAGGCCTTGACCTTCGCTGACGACCTTCAGTGCATCGTACACCTGGGGCACGGCATTCTGCGGGAACTCGATGTCCACCACAGCGCCGATGATTTGGACGATGAAACCGTTACTCATGTCAAATCCTCTAAACCTTTGATAACCCTTGCCTTACACCGCAGCAGCACCGGATACGATCTCTGTCAGCTCCTGGGTAATACTGGCCTGACGGGCCTTGTTGTATACCAGTTGCAGATCGTTAATCAGGTTGCCGGCGTTGTCAGTCGCGGCTTGCATGGCAACCATTCGGGCTGCCTGTTCACTTGCCAAGTTTTCTACCACCCCCTGGTACACCTGGGATTCGACGTAGCGAATCAACAGGGTATCCAGCAGCTGCTTGGGATCCGGCTCATAGAGGTAATCCCAGTGTTGCTTCTTGGCGAGCTTGCTGTCTTCAGTTACGGGCAAAGGCAGCAGTTGATCGACTCGTGGTTGCTGCACCATGGTGTTGACGAACTTGTTGTACACCAGGTACAGCTTGTCAATCTCACCGTTGTCGTAAGCCTTCAGCATGACCTTGACTGAACCAATCAGGTCATTGACGCTCGGGTTGTCACCCAGTCCTGCGACATGAGCTTTCACCTTGGCGCCGTGCCGTTCAAAGAAGTTGGAGGCCTTGTTGCCGATCAATGCCAGGTCAACCTTGGCACCTTTCTCGCTCCATTGCTTCATATCATTGAGGGCAGCCTTGAACAGGTTGATGTTCAAACCGCCACACAGGCCACGGTCGGTGGAGACGACTATGTAACCCACTCGCTTGACCTCACGTTCCATGAGGTAGGGGTGCTTGTATTCCAAGTTCCCCTGGGCGATATGGCCGATCACCTTGCGCATGGTTTCAGCGTACGGACGGCTGGCAGACATGCGTTCCTGCGCACGGCGCATCTTGCTTGCTGCCACCATTTCCATAGCGCCGGTGATCTTCTGAGTGTTTTTCACACTCCCGATCTTGTTACGTATCTCTTTTGCGCCGGCCATCTCTTACTCTCCATCAGGTGGCAGCTCGCGCTGCCACACACGCTTACCAGGTCTGGGTTGCCTTGAAGTCATCCAGCAACGCAGTCAGCTTGCCAACGATCGCGTCGTTGTAGTCTGCTTTGGCATTGATTTCAGCCATCAGCTCAGCATGCTGGGTATTGGCGTAAGAGAGCAGAGCGGCTTCGAAGTCGACGATCTTGTTCAGCTCGACATCGGAGAGATAGCCTTTCTCGGCGGCGAACAGCACCAGCGACTGCTGGGCCACGCTCATCGGAGAGTACTGTTTCTGCTTCATCAGCTCGGTCACTTTCACACCGTGATCCAGCTGCTTGCGAGTTGCCTCGTCCAGATCGGAAGAGAACTGGGCGAATGCCGCCAGCTCGCGATACTGGGCCAGTGCGGTACGGATACCACCGGACAGCTTCTTGACGATCTTGGTCTGAGCGGCACCGCCCACACGGGATACGGAGATACCCGGGTCAACTGCCGGACGAATACCGGAGTTGAACAGCTGTGACGTCAGGAAGATCTGACCATCGGTGATGGAGATCACGTTGGTCGGTACGAATGCAGACACGTCACCGGCCTGGGTTTCGATGATCGGCAGCGCGGTCAGAGAACCGGTCTGGCCTTTCACTTCACCCTTGGTGAACTTCTCTACGTACTCGGCGTTGACGCGAGCAGCACGCTCAAGCAGACGGGAGTGCAGATAGAAAACGTCACCCGGGTAGGCTTCACGTCCTGGCGGACGGCGCAGCAGCAGGGAGATTTGGCGATAAGCTACGGCCTGCTTGGACAGGTCATCATAGATGATCAGCGCGTCTTCACCGCGGTCACGGAAGTACTCACCCATGGAGCAACCGGCATAGGGTGCCAGGTACTGCAGGGCAGCGGCTTCGGAGGCAGAAGCAACAACGACGATGGTGTTGGCCAGCGCGCCGTGCTCTTCCAGCTTGCGCACCACGTTGGCGATGGTGGAGGCCTTCTGGCCAATCGCAACGTAGACACACTTAATGCCGGAGTCTTTCTGGTTGATGATGGTGTCGATCGCGATGGCGGTCTTGCCCACCTGACGGTCACCGATGATCAGCTCACGCTGGCCACGACCGATAGGGATCATGGCATCGATGGCTTTCAGACCGGTCTGAACCGGCTGGTCAACGGATTTGCGCTCGATAACGCCCGGGGCGATCACTTCGATCGGCGAGAAGCCGTCGTTTTCGACCGGACCTTTACCATCGATCGGCTGACCCAGGGTGTTCAGCACCCGGCCCAACAAACCACGACCGACCGGCACTTCCAGAATACGGCCAGTGCCTTTTACTTTCATTCCTTCTGACAGACCGTCATAGGAACCCATGATCACAGCACCGACGGAGTCACGCTCCAGGTTCAATGCCAGAGCGAAGCGGTTGCCCGGCAGCTCGATCATTTCACCTTGCATGGCATCGGCCAGGCCGTGAATACGAATGATACCGTCGCTCACAGAGACGATGGTACCTTCGTTACGCGCTTCACTTTTGACATCAAACTGCGCGATGCGCTGCTTGATAAGCTCGGCGATTTCAGTGGAATTCAGTTGCATGCTCTAATACCCCAATCAAGATTGCAGCGCGTCAGCCATGCGATCCAGCTTACCGCGGACAGAGCCGTCGATTACCAGATCACCGGCCTTGATGAGCACCCCGGCCATCAAGGACGCATCCATGCTGCAATTCAGCTTCACTTTGCGCGCGAGACGTTGTTCCAGAGAAGCCTGAATAGCGGCTTTCTGCTGGTCGGTCAGTTCGGTCGCCGAAATCACGTCAGCCTGAACTTCTTTATCCAGTTCAGCCTTGAACGCTACAAATTCAGCAACGACCGCCGGCAGCACACCCAAGCGACCATTCTCAGCCATTACCCGGATAAGGTTCTGGCCATGCTCGTCGAGTTGCTCACCACAGATACCGACAAAGAGATTTGCCAGTTCTTCGGCAGCGACAGAGCCGTTCACCAGGTTGTGAATGGTTTCGTTCTCCGCTACTTGTGCAGCGAAGCCGAGCATCCCCAGCCACTGGTCAACCGCCTTGTGCTCAACGGCAAACTCGAAAGCAGCCTTGGCGTAGGGGCGAGCGATTGTAGTCAGTTCAGACATAGCCCCGTTCCCGTTACAGTTCTGCTACCAGTTTGTCGACGATGTCGCTGTTGGCAGCCTGGTCGATGTGACGCGCCAGGATCTTCTCTGCACCAGCAATGGCAAGAGCAGCAACCTGCTTACGCAGTTCTTCTTTGGCACGATGACGTTCAGCTTCGAGCTCGGCGCGGCCCTGAGCCAGGATTTTTTCCCGCTCAGTCTGGGCTCCGACAGCAGCCTCATCAATGATCTGGGCTTTACGTTTGTTAGCCTGTTCAATGATTTCTGCAGCCTGGAGCTTGGCTTCTTTCAGCTGATCGGTGGCGTTGGCCTTGGCCAAATCCAGATCTTTCTTGGCACGCTCTGCGGAAGAGAGACCATCAGCAATTTCTTTCTGACGGGCTTCGATGGCTGCCATCAGCGGCGGCCACACGTACTTCATGCAAAACACTACGAAGAAGAAAAAAGCAATTGCTTGGCCGAGGAGGGTGGCGTTGATATTCACAGCCTATGTCCTCTTAGTTAGTTAATGGGTTATGCCTGGGAGTCGTCGAGACTTAGCCAGCAACCGCAAACATCACGTACAGACCCAGACCAACGGCGATCATCGGGATCGCATCCACCAGACCCATCACGATGAAGAACTGGGTACGCAGAACAGGGATCAGGTCAGGCTGACGAGCTGCACCTTCCAGGAACTTGCCACCCAGGATACCGATACCGATGGATGCGCCGATAGCCGCCAGACCCATCATCATTGCAGCAGCGATGTACAGCAGGTCCATGTTCAAGTTTTCCATGAGGATCTCCATTTATTTAGATGTAATTGATTGTATAAAAAGGATTATTTGAGTTGCATCAACCATGGTCTTCTTGTGCCATCGACAGATATACGATGGTCAGAACCATGAAGATAAACGCCTGCAAAGTGATGATCAGGATGTGGAAAATTGCCCAAGGCACGGACAGGATCCACTGTGACCACCAGGGTAACAAACCCGCAATCAGGATAAAGATCAGTTCGCCAGCATACATGTTGCCGAACAGTCGTAGACCCAGAGAAACAGGTTTGGAAATCAACGTGACGGTTTCAAGGATGAAGTTAACCGGGATGGCAGCCGGGTGGTTGAAAGGCTGAAGCGTCAGCTCCTTCACAAACCCGCTGATACCCTTGACCTTGATGCTGTAGTACAGGATCAAGAAGAACACGCCCAAAGCCATGGACATGGTGATGTTAACGTCAGCAGAGGGAACCACACGCAGATAGGGAACACCCATCAACTGTGCAGCGTGGGGGATAAAGTCAACGGGGATCAGATCCATGAGGTTCATCAGGAAGATCCACACAAACACCGTCAGGCCCAAAGGTGCGATGACCTTGTTACGACCGTGAAAGATGTCCTTGACGTTACCACTCACAAACTCGACCAGCATCTCCACAAAGCACTGCAGCTTACCGGGGACACCACTGGTAGCGTTGACGGCTACACGGCGGAAAGACCAGATAAACAGAGTGCCCAACAGAACAGAAAATATCATTGAGTCGACATTGACTGTCCAGAACCCAGACCCGACTTGCAGATGGGTCAGATGGTGGGAGATATATCCCTGAGGAGTCAGGACTTCTCCGGTTGCAGACATGAGTTTTCCTAATAGTGGTTGTTAAGCGTGAATGAGACTATCCACTGTACAACGAGGGCGAGGATATAAGTGGCAAAGAACGAGACGGTATCGACCTCGATCCCGGCGCCAAACATCAGGGCGAAAAGTCCTGTTGTAGTAATGAGCTTAATCCCTGCCCCACCATAAAAGTCCCGCAGAACCAGGCCCACACTCTCCTTCGTCACCTTGCGGCGCAGAACCCAGAGCGTGAACAGGGCTTGAGGAACCCAGTACATGCTCCCCCCATAGAGGGAGGAACGTCCGGCAAACGCACCGGCCTGGTAAAACCAGACGGTACTGATCGCCAGGATCAGGACGAGCTGACAAACGAGCATAGCCAAGGCCAGCGTCAAACCTTCCAAGGCTATTTTCTGCTTCACCAACCTACCCCTGAACATTACAGAACTGTAAAAAATCGGGATCCGAAGACCCCGTGTTTACAGCCCTAAAAGCCGGTCAAATTATACCCTTGAAGACAGCTATTGCAACATGGCAAAAATCCTTAATTTTTGCGGCTTTCCGCACAGAATCAAGGTTATGTCCATATCAAAAGGAATGGATGTTTTATTACTACAAAAAGCGTAAAAATCACGTTTCTGACAGGCCAAAATAGCCCAATACCCGGTCCAAATCCGCCAAGTTCTCGTAACTTATTACTAACTTGCCGCTATCCTGTTTCCCCGGCTGAAGTTGTACCTGATTGCCAATTTTTTCTGAAATCTGGCGCTCCAGGTAACCAAACTGGGGATCACGGACGGGTTCAACCTTGGCTTTTGCCGGTTCCAGCGCTTTTTGAACCAGCTTCTCGGTATCTCGCACTGTCAGCCCCTTCTGGGCGACCAGCTTGGCCAGTTCGGACTGGGCCTGTCCGCTCAAAGCCAGCAGAGCGCGGGCATGGCCCATGTCGAGATCGCCGTGCTCGACGAAACGCTTGACGTCGTCGTTGAGCTGGTTGAGGCGCAACAGGTTGGTGACAGTGGTGCGGGACTTGCCTACCGCCTCGGCCACCTGCTGGTGGGTCAGCTCGAATTCGGTCAGCAGCCGCTGCAGGGCGACCGCCTCCTCGATGGCATTGAGATCTTCGCGCTGGATGTTCTCAATCAGCGCGATGGCGACGGCCGCCTCGTCGGGCACATCCTTGACGATACAGGGCACCACATCGAGCCGGGCCAGCTGGGAGGCACGCCAGCGTCGCTCGCCGGCGATGATTTCGAAAGATTGCTCGCCGAGGGGGCGCACCACGATCGGCTGGATCACGCCCTGGGCGCGGATGGAATTGGCCAGGTCTTCCAGTGCATCCTGCGACATGTCCTTGCGTGGCTGGTACTTGCCGGACTGCAACCACTCCACCGGCAGCCTGCGCAGCTCACCCTGATTGGTGGGGGCCATGGCCTCTTCGGTACGCTGGTCGCTCATCACCTGTTTCTGGCGCGCGGCCGTGCTGGTGCTGAGCAGGGCGTCCAGCCCCTTGCCCAGTCCACGTTTTTTCGGCGTCATATGCTCTCTCGGTCTGCGATGGTCACCTGACGCTCCTGCTCCTGGCGGCGCAGCATCTCGCCCGCCAGCGCCAGATAGGCCTTGGCGCCCACCGATGATTTGTCATAGTGCATGGCCGGGGCACCGAAGCTCGGCGCCTCCGCCAGTCTTACGTTGCGGGGGATGATAGTGCGATAGACCTTGTCCCCGAAATGCTGTTTCAGCTGATCGGACACATCATTGGCCAGCCGGTTGCGGTGATCGAACATGGTGCGCAGCACCCCTTCGATCTTCAGCTCCGGATTGACCACGGCTGCCAGCTTGCTGATGGTGTCGACCAGGGCGGTAAGCCCTTCCAGCGCATAATATTCGCACTGCATGGGCACCAGCACGGAATCGGCGGCGGCCATGGCGTTCACGGTCAGCATGTTGAGAGAAGGCGGGCAGTCGATGAAGATGTAATCGTATTTGTCCCGTACCGAGGCAATGGCGTTGCGCAGTCGGATCTCACGGGCGAAGAATTCCATCAGACGGATTTCGGCCGCGGTCACGTCGGCATTGGCGGCGATGAGGTGATAGCCCCCCGAGGTTTCGGGGATGATCACTTCGGCAATGGGGGCGTCTTCGATCAGCAGCTCATAGGCGGTGCGCTCGACTTCGTACTTGTCGACGCCGCTGCCCATGGTGGCATTGCCCTGCGGATCCAGATCGATCACCAGCACCTTGCGCCGGGTGGCGGCCAGGGAGGCGGCCAGATTCACACAGGTGGTGGTTTTACCCACTCCACCCTTCTGGTTGGCTATGGCGATGACTTTTCCCACACTATCCCCTAAATGAAACTGCGACCCTATTCGGGCTGGACATGTTTGAATTCCAGCAGATGACGTTCGCCTTCCAGTTCCGGTACCCGTAATTCATGACAGGCTACCAGACGGATATTGGCAGGCAACTGGGCCAGCTCCTGCTCGGGATATTGCCCCTTGAGCGCCAGGAAGCTGCCCTGTTCGGACGGCAGATGGTGACACCAGCTCAGCATGTCCTCCAGCGAGGCAAAGGCCCGACTGAGCACACAATCAAACCCCACGTCAGGCTGATACTCTTCCACCCGGGATTTGACTGGCGTCACATTGGTCAGGCCCAGCTCCTGGATCACCTGGCGGATAAAGTTGATCCGCTTGCCCAGACTGTCGAGCAGCACGAACTGCTTGTCTGGATTGATGATGGCCAGCGGCAAACCAGGCAGGCCGGGACCTGTGCCCACATCGATGAAACGTTCACCGTGCAGGTGAGGGCTCACCACCAGACTATCGAGGATATGCTTGACCAGCATGGCGTCCGGATCACGCACCGAGGTGAGATTGTAAGCCTTGTTCCACTTGTGCAGCAACTCGACAAGCTGAACCAACTGGGTCTTTTGAGTGTCGGTGATAACAATACCGGCCTGCATGAGCAGGCCGTTCAATCTTTCCAGCATGGGGATCCTCAGGCGGTTTTACGCAGCAGGCCGTGTTTTTTCAGGTGAACCAGCAGGATGGAGATGGCTGCCGGTGTGATGCCGGAGATGCGGGAGGCCTGACCTATGGTCTGCGGCCTGGCATCGCTCAGCTTGGCGATCACCTCGTTGGAGAGACCGTTGACGTCGCGGTAGTTCATGTCCAGCGGCAACAGGGTGTTCTCGTTGCGCAGCTGCTTCTCCACCTCGTCGTGCTGACGTTCGATGTAACCGGCGTACTTGATCTGGATCTCCACCTGATCGGCGGCGGCGCGATCGCTCAGCGCCGGGCCCACGCCTTCGATGGCCATCAGCGCATCGTAGGTTACCTCGGGACGACGCAGCAGCTCTTCCAGACTCTGCTCGCGGGTCAGCGGGGTATTGACCAGGGCGTTGACCGCCTCCAGCGACGGATGTTGCGGGTGGATCCAGGTCGAACGCATGCGCTGCTGCTCCAGCTCCACCTGTTCCATCTTGACGTTGAACTTGCCCCAGCGCTCGTCATCCACCAGACCCAGCTCGCGGCCGATGGCGGTCAGGCGCAGGTCGGCGTTGTCTTCCCGCAGCAGCAGACGATATTCGGCGCGGCTGGTGAACATGCGGTAGGGCTCGCGGGTCCCCAGGGTGGAGAGATCGTCCATCATCACGCCCATGTAGGCCTGATCCCGGCGCGGATGCCAGGGATCCTTGTCCTGGGCACGCAGACCGGCGTTCAAACCGGCCATAAGGCCCTGGGCCGCGGCCTCTTCGTAACCCGTGGTGCCGTTGATCTGGCCGGCGAAGAACAGGTTGCCGATGCACTTGCTCTCCATGTTGGCCTTGAGATCCCGCGGATCGAAGAAATCATATTCGATGGCGTAGCCGGGGCGGGTAATGTGGGCATTTTCGAAACCACGAATGGAACGCACTATCTGCACCTGCACGTCGAATGGCAGGCTGGTGGAGATCCCGTTCGGATAGAGTTCGTGGGTGGTCAGGCCTTCCGGCTCGACGAAGATCTGGTGCGCCGTTTTGTCCGCGAAGCGGGTGATCTTGTCTTCGATCGACGGGCAGTAACGCGGGCCGATCCCTTCGATCACTCCGGCGTACATGGGACTGCGATCCAGATTGTTGCGGATCACCTCGTGGGTACGCTCGTTGGTGTGAGTGACGTAGCAGGGCACCTGACGGGGGTGCTGGCTGGCGTTGCCGATAAACGAGAAGACCGGGCGTGGATCATCGCCGTACTGGGCCTGCATCACGGAGAGATCGACGCTGCGGGCATCGATCCGCGGCGGTGTACCCGTCTTGAGACGATCGATGCGCAGCGGCATCTCGCGCAGCCGTTGAGCCAGGGCGATCGAGGGAGGATCCCCGGCGCGGCCGCCCTTGTAGTTTTCCATCCCGATGTGGATCAAGCCATTCAGGAAAGTGCCTACGGTCAGTACCACCGTCTTGCTGCTGATGCGGATCCCGCTCTGGGTGACCACTCCGGCAACACGATCCCCGTCCATGATCAGATCGTCACAGGCTTGCTGGAAGATCTTCAGGTTTGGGTAGTTCTCCAGCATCTGGCGAACAACGGCTTTGTAGAGCAGTCGATCCGCCTGAGCACGGGTGGCTCGTACCGCAGGTCCCTTGGAGGAATTCAGTGTACGAAACTGGATCCCGCCAAGATCTGTGGCTCGCGCCATGATCCCGCCGAGGGCGTCAACTTCCTTGACCAGGTGTCCCTTGCCGATCCCACCGATCGCCGGATTACAGGACATGTGTCCCAACGTATCGATATTGTGGGTCAGCAACAGGGTATTCAGACCCATACGGGCTGCCGCTGTTGCTGCTTCGGTTCCAGCATGACCGCCACCGACGACGATCACATCAAATTGTTCATGGTATTGCATTGGGGATCACCTTGATCTGCACGTCTGAAGATCGTTGTTTGCCTGGGCTGAGGGGCGGAACATTCTATCTGTTTCACGCCCTGAGGGGAACGTCTACTTAACGGTCAGTATGGAGGGAGGATCCACTTAATAGATCTTAAGGATCTTTAGATCGATCTTTTATTGGATCTTTTATTAGGATCCACCATTTCTGTTGATAAGCGCTTTTTGATCATAAAGATCATCTGGTTAAAGGCGATCTCAGCTTGTGGAAAAGCTTGGATCCTGGCCCCGTGAACAGGGGGATAACCAGTGCTTTTATACACAGGCGGCTAGCGGGCTGGATCTCATACATGGATAACTATAGGTTTTGCAGAGCTTTACACGGTAGTTATGCACATTACCCCCGGTCGTTGTGGGTAACCATGTAGAACAAGTCGTCAGGATCAATCTGTTAATAACCTGGTGGATAGCGATCTGGGGATAAACGGGGAGATCAAGGCTTTTCTGCCGGATCTCCCAGACCCTGATCAGGCGATCAACGGCATCCAGCCCTGGATCCAGGCTTCTGCTGCATCTTCCGGGATCTCGTGCTGGGTGACATCTATGTCGAGACGATCCCCGATCCGGCTGGCACCGCACTCGGCCAGCAGCCGATCCAGCGTCTTGCCACCCTGGCAAAAGGTGTCATAACTACTGTCGCCGAGGGCGATCACTCCATATTTCAAGGCATTAAGATCCGGATGCTGCTCGGCAAGATCCTTGGCGAAGGGTTGCAGGTTGTCGGGCACATCGCCGGCGCCGTGGGTGGAAGTGACCACCAGCAGGATGGCGTCCGGCTCGGCGAGCACCTCGTCCAGCGTGGCCGGATTGTGGATCTCGGCCTGATGGCCTGCCTGTTCCAGCAGGTTGGCGACGTGGTCTGCGACATATTCGGCGGCGCCCAGCATGGAGCCGACGACGAGATTGAGTTTGGCCATGGAATGGATCCTGAAAAATGCGGAACCCGGATTCTACCGTCAAAGGGTGTGGATAAATATGGATAAAGCTTAGGGATAATGGATCCTCTTTTCTTTTCTTATATAGAGCTGGATCCCTCGCTTTCCTCTTTCCTCCGATCTTTTTAGCAGAGATGTCCCCGTCTGCTCCCCTTCTCTTCTACCCAAAAGCCGTCTGTTTGATACGTTAAGTAACAATGCATATGCAAATGATTGGCAATTATTGAATCGATTCGATCATGGCTCCTGTAGTAGCATGACGCTGCTTTATTCGCCTGAGGAACCGGGCCGACCGGCATGACCGGGCACCAATAATAAGAAACCAGAAACAACTCATTGATATTTGAGACACTTATATGATTGTGCAAAAAAACACCCCAATCGCAGCGATGCGAAAGAGAGGGGCACAGCATCTGCTGCCGCTCTCCTGCCTGCTGGCAAGCCTGCAAGTGCTGGCTGAACAACCGAAAGAACTGCCCAAGGCCAGCGAAACCATGGTGGTCACCGGCACTGCCATGAAGGTGGAAGTGCCCATGGCCGAGACGCCTCGCGCCGTCTCCGTGGTCAATCGCGAGGATCTGGATCAGCGCGCCGTGCAGCAGCTTGACGAGTCCCTGCGCTACCGCTCCGGTGTGCTCACCGGCCTCTATGGCTCCGACAACAATACCGACTGGTTCAAAGTGCGCGGCTTTGATGCCGCCTCCTATCTGGACGGCAACCGCCTGTTCGGCACCGGTTACTATGTCTGGACACCCGAGCCGTTCGGCCTGGAGAGCGTGGAAGTGCTGAAAGGGCCGGCCTCGATCCTCTACGGCGAGGCGCCTCCCGGCGGCGTGATCAATGCCATCAGCAAGCGGCCGACCGCCACCCCGCAGGGGCTGCTGGATCTGCAGCTGGGCAGCCGGGATCATCGCCAGATCGGGGTGGATGTCTCTGATGCGCTGACCGACAACAGCCGCTACCGCATGGTTGCCCTCTATAAAGAGCGTGATGGCGTGCTGGATGGCACCTACAACGATCGCGTCTATCTGGCGCCGAGCGTGACCTTTGATCTCTCGGATCGCACCAGCCTGACCCTGCTGGCCAGCTTGCTGCACGACGAAGGGGTGCCGACCAACGGCTTCTTCCCGGTTTACGGCACCCTCAATACCAGCGGTGGACAGATCGATCCCTCCACCAACCTGAGCCAGCCGGATTACGATCGCAACCGCAATACCCAGATCTCCACCGGTTACGAGCTGGCCCACCAGCTCAACCAGACCTGGGAGTTCAAGCAGAACGTCCGCTTCAACTACAACGATCTGCTGCTGCGTCAGACCTATATCTTCCCGACCTATGAAGGCACCACCGCCTTCCGCGGTCTGGTCTACCGGGATGGCAACACCAAGAGTGCCACCATGGACAACCAGATGGTGGGGTACTGGAACACCGACAGCACGGAACAGACCCTGCTGCTGGGGCTGGATCTGCAGCGTCACATCAATGAAGGCCAGGAAGCCGACAACTACGGCATGGGCTCCATCAACACCATGAACCCGGATTACAGCGGCTTCCCCGGTTTTGATGAATCTACAGCCACCCATCAGAAGAGCACCAAGGGCCAGAGCGGCCTCTACGCCCAGCACCAGGTTCGCTGGGACGATCGCTGGTTGCTGACCGGCGGCGGTCGCTTCGACTACGTGGAGACCCACAACATCAGCGAAGCCAAGGGCAAGAACGAGAAGCAGTATGATCACGAGCTCTCCCTCTCCGGCAGCCTGATGTACCTGGCCGACAACGGTCTCTCTCCTTATATTGCCTACGCCGAGTCGTTCGAGGTGTTGCCCGGGATCGATCCCAACACCAGCGAGTCCTACAAGCCGCTCAAGGGCACCCTGTATGAGACTGGCGTCAAGTACGCGCCCAGCTTCCTCGACGGCTACATCAACATGGCCCTGTTCGATCTGGAGCAGACCAACTCGCTGGTCTCCACCGGTTCAGGCCAGCAGACCCAGGCCGGCGAAGTGACCTCCCGGGGTGTCGAGCTGGAGGGGAGTGTGCAGGCCACGGAGGCACTGCGTCTCACCGCCGCTTACACCTATACCGATGCCAAGACCAACGACACCGGCAAGGGCGATCGCCGTGCCAGCCTGATCCCGCGCCACCAGGCCTCCTTCTGGGGCAACTACAAGGTGCAGCAGGGGCCGGTTTCTGGTCTGGAACTGGGATCCGGCGTGCGTTATGTCGGCTCCAGTGTCGGCATAGGTGCCGTGAATGCGGACTACACCCCCATCTATGGTTCGGCCCAGGTACCGGCCCATACCGTGTGGGATGCGATGATCGGGTATGACTTTGCCAAGAACTGGCGAGCCCAGCTCAACGTCAACAACCTGCTGGGTGATACCTATGTGGCGAGCTGTGACTACTACTGCTACTACGGTGAGCCGCGTAGCGTAGTGGGCAGCATCAACTACCGCTGGTAATAGAGGAGGGTGGGGGCCCAGGCTCCCACCCTCCTTTTTCCCTGCACATTGCTTCTGGCATATCTCTAGAATACCGGTCCGTTATGGAACTCTTGTCTCTGGTTTACCGCCAATATCGTTGGCCCTTCATTGCCATTACCCTGCTCAGCCTGCTCAGCGCAGTGAGCGGGATAGGTGTCATTGCCTTTATCAATCACTCTCTTGTCGAATCCGTCGGTGATCCGCTGCCGGTACTTGGCCAACTGCTTGGCCTGATCCTGTTGCTGCTGGTGATCACTCTCGGCTCTCAATTGGGCCTGACCACACTCGGTCATCATTTTGTCTACCGGTTGCGGGGCCGTCTGCTCAAGCAACTGCTGGATACCGATGTCGCCCGCATTCGCCAGCTTGGCCAGGGGCCGCTGCTGGCGTCCCTCTCCAGCGACATAGGCCAGATCACCATCGCCTTCGTGCGCCTGCCCGAGCTGGTGCAGGGGCTGGTGCTCACCCTGGGCTCAGCCCTCTATCTCGGCTGGCTCTCACCGGCCCTGCTCGGCGTCACAGCACTCTGGGTCACAGTCACCATGGTGGTGGGCTGGCTGTTGGTGAACCGTGTTTATCGCCATCTCTCCCATATGCGTCAGGCGGAGGATCGCCTTTACCAGAACTATCAGGCCATCATAGCCGGCAGCAAGGAGCTGGCGCTCAACCGCGAGCGGGCCCATTTCGTCTACCACCAGCTCTATGAGCAGAACGCCCGTGACTATCGCCAGCAGATCATACGCGCCGACACCTATCACCTGAGCGCGGTGAACTGGTCGAATATCATGATGCTGGGGGCCATAGGCCTGGTCTTCTTCCTGGCCAATGGCCTCGGCTGGGCCAACACCAATGTGGCCGCCACCTTCGCGCTGACCCTGCTGTTCCTGCGCACCCCTTTGTTGCAGGGGATTGGCGCCCTGCCGACTCTGCTCTCCGCCCAGGTGGCGTTCGACAAGATAGCCGCACTGGCGCTGGCCGAGCCGGATCCCGACTTCCCGCTGCCACCGGCACCCCATGCCTGGCAACGCATCCAGCTGGAGCAGGTGAGCTTTCACTATCAGGGGGAGGGTGGCTTCGCGGTGGGCCCCATCAATCTGGTGATCGAGCGGGGGGAGCAAGTCTTCATCATAGGTGGCAACGGCTCCGGCAAGTCGACCCTTGCCATGCTGCTGACCGGTCTCTATCAGCCTGTGTCGGGCCGGATCCTGCTGGATGGTGAACCCGTCACGGATCGCAACGCCTATCTGGCGCTCTTCTCCGCCATCTTCACCGACTATCACCTGTTCCAGCATTTGCTGGGGCCGGAGCCCAAGGCCGAGCTGGTGGCCGAGTGGCTGGATCGGTTGCAGATGGGCAGCAAGCTCGCCATAGAGGACAATTTTATCGCCGATATCGACCTCTCCCAGGGGCAGCGCAAGCGGGTCGCCCTGCTGCTGGCACTGGCCGAGCAGCGCGAGGTGATGCTGTTTGATGAATGGGCTGCGGATCAGGATCCCCAGTTCCGCCGCATCTTCTATCAGCTGCTGCTGCCGCGCCTCAAGGCAATGGGCAAGACGGTGATCGCCATCAGCCACGACGATCACTACTTCCCGCTGGCCGATCGTCTGCTAGAGATGCGCCAGGGCCAGCTCACCGAGCTGACCGGTGAACGGCGCGAGCAGGTCAGCCAGGATGCCGTCGCCCATCTGGATTGCGAGGTGCCGGCTTGATGCCGGCCCCGATGAGACTGGCATCAGGCCAGCACAGGAATTGCTTATGTTTGAGATGAAAGCCGCCAGCTTCGCGGTAAACGACCGCCAGTTGCTGCACCCCACTGACCTGCGTTTCGAGCAGGGACAGGTCTATGGCCTCATAGGCCACAACGGTTCCGGCAAATCCACCCTGCTCAAGTTGCTGGCGCGCCAACAGCCCCTGAGCGAGGGTGAGATCCTGTTCGATGACAAGCCGCTGCAAGCGTGGGGCAACCGGGACTTCGCCCGTCAGGTGGCCTATCTGCCCCAGCATCTGCCGAGTGCCGAGAACCTGCTCGGGCGCGAGCTGGTGGAGATGGGCCGCTATCCCTGGCGCGGCCTGCTTGGCCGGATGGGGGCGGAGGATCAGCGTCAGGTCGACAGGGCCATCGCCCTCACTCATACCGAACGCTTTGCCGATCGGCTGGTGGATACCCTCTCCGGTGGCGAGCGGGGGCGGGTCTGGCTGGCCATGCTGCTGGCGCAGGAGAGCCGCTTCATCTTGCTGGACGAGCCGCTGGCAGCGCTGGATGTGGCCCATCAGGTGGAGGTGCTGACTTTGGTCAGGCAACTCAGCCGTCAGCTCAACCTCGGCGTTATCATAGTCATCCACGACATCAACATGGCTTCCCGCTTCTGCGATCGGCTGGTGGCGCTGCACTCGGGTCGTCTGCTTACCCATGGCGAGCCAGAGCGGATCATGACCAGCGAGACCCTGCACGCCATCTATGGCATCTCTATGGAGGTCATTCGTCACCCGGCCCATGACCACGCCATCGCCATCGTTTAGATAAGGCTTGTTATCCCGATGAGTTTATTTGTACCCATATCACTGCAGACTGGCGAGACCCTGCACTCCATGTACCATGGCATCCCGATGGAGGTCATGCGCCACCCGGCTCATGCCCATGCCATCGCCATCATCTAGCCGGGACAGCTATCTTGATATCTTCATTGAAAAGGGCTGGCTGGCTGCTCTGCCTGCTGGCTCCATTGGGATTGCAGGCCAGTCCGGCGAGCCAGAGTGCCACCACCGATACCGCTCGGCCGAGTGAGCACACACAGGTACCACGGATTGCCACCGTCGACTGGACCATAGCCGAAACCCTGCTGGCGCTGGGGGTGACCCCGCTGGCGGTGGGGGATGTCAGCGCCTACCGCGCCTGGGTCGGCGAGCCGCTGCTGCCGGCCGATGTGGTGGATATAGGCCTGCGGGCTCAACCCAATCGCGAGCTGCTGGCCGAGTTGAAACCCGATCGCATCCTCATCTCCCCGCTGGCGGCGCCGCTGGCGCCGACCCTGTCCCGCATCGCCCCCGTGCAGTCCATCGCCCTCTATGATCCGCAAACCGATCTGTGGCAGCGGCTCCATGAGGCGACCCTGACCATAGCTGCGCTGGTGAACAAAACGGCCGAGGCGAACGTGCTGCTGACAGATTTGAATCGGGATCTCGAGCAGATGAAACAGACCCTGCCGGTGGAGCTGCCGCCCCTGCTGGTGGTGCAGTTTATCGATGAGCGCCATGTGCGGGTGTTCGGCCGCCACAGCCTGTTCGAGGCCGTGATGCAGCGACTCGGCCTGCGCAATGCCTGGCAGGGAGAGACCAATGCCTGGGGCTTCTCGGTGGCCAGCATAGAGCAGTTCATGGCGCTGCCAGCCGCGCGGCTGGTGGTGGTGGATCCCATCCCGGTCGGGGTGAGCGAGCGGCTGCAGGAGCCCGGCCTGTGGCAGCATTTGCCGCTGGTGCAGCAGGCCCCGGTACTGCATCTGCCCGCGGTCTGGAGCTTCGGTGGTGTGCTCGCCGCCCGCCGCTTTGCTAGCCTGCTCAACGAGGCATTGCAGAAGGATGCCAGCGGAGATAGCCAATGAAACATTTATTCCCATCCCCGCTGCTGCGGCCTGCCTTGATCCTGCTGGGGCTGACCCTTTCGCTCGCTTGCTGGGAGCTGGCCAGCCAGGTGCCGGGTGCGCTCTGGTGGCAGACCCTCTTTGCGCCCAATCTGGATGATGCCCGTCAAGCCGTGGTCCATTTCAGCTGGTTGCCCCGCTTGACGGTGACCCTGCTGGCCGGAGCCGCCCTCGGTCTGGCCGGCACCCTGATGCAGCAGGTGCTGCGCAACCCGCTCGCCTCGCCGACCACACTGGGGGTGGCCTCCGGTGCCCAGCTGGCGTTGATGATGGTGACCCTGTTTGCCCCCTCCTGGCTGCTGCTGGGGCGGGAGTGGATCGCCATGGCCGGTGGCAGCCTCGCCATGGCGCTGGTGTTCGCCCTGGCCTGGCGCCGTCAGCTCAATCCTGTGGTCATCGTATTCGCGGGACTGGTGATTAACCTCTATCTGGCGGCCATCAGCATGGGGCTCTTGCTGTTCTTTCAGGAGGAGCTGAAGGGGCTGCTGGTGTGGGGCAGTGGCTCCCTGGCCCAGAACAGCTGGAGCGGAGTGAGCTACCTGCTGCCACGGCTGCTGGTGGCGGGGGGGCTGGCGGCTGTGCTGGTGCGCCCGCTGGCGGTGCTGGAGCTGGATGATGCCAGCGCCCGCAGTCTGGGGGTCTCCCTCCAAAACTTGCGACTGGCGGGGCTTGGCTTGGCGGTATTTGTCACCGCCTGCGTGGTGAGCGTGGTGGGGCTGATCGGTTTCATCGGGCTGGCGGCGCCAGCCATGGTGCGGTTGCTGGGGATCCGTCAGCTCGGCCAACGGCTGTTATGGGGGCCAATCCTGGGGGCTCTGCTGCTGACGGCCACCGATCTGCTGCTGCAGACCCTGAGCAATGTCTGGCCCGTGCTGATCCCGACCGGTGCCATGACGGCATTGCTGGGGGCGCCGCTGCTGCTCTGGCTGATCCCGCGGCTGGCCCTGAAGTCCGGCGCGCCTAAGGGGGCAAGCGGCCTGTCGGTCGCACGGCATCCGGCCCCGACTCGGCTGCTCACCTTGCTGCTGCTCGGCCTGGGGCTCGCCATCATAGGCTCCCTGCTGGTCGGGCAGGGGATGGCTGGCTGGAGCTGGCCGAGCTGGCTCAGGTGGCAGGCCCAACTGGAGTGGCGGCTGCCGCGCACTCTGGCGGCCGGCGCCGCCGGTGTCTTGCTGGCGCTGGCGGGCACCCTGCTGCAGCGGGTCAGCAACAACCCCATGGCGAGTCCGGAACTACTGGGGGTGAGCGGCGGTACCTTTATGGGGGTGATAGCGACGGCCTTGCTGCTGCCGGCTTTGCCGTTGCCCATTATGCTGTTGGGCGGCCTGCTCGGCGCCTTCGCTTGTCTCTTGCTGCTGGTGCTGGTCAACCGCAAGCACGGCTTCCAGCCGGAGCGGATCCTGCTGTCCGGCATCGCCATCACGGCGCTGTTCGAGCCGCTGCAGGCCATAGCGCTGGCCAACGGCGACATGCGGGTGCTGCAGCTGCTCTCCTGGATGTCCGGCTCCACCTATTACGTTACCCTGCCGGTGGCCTATGGGCTGGTGGCACTGGCGGTATTGATGCTGGCAGCCTGCCTGCTCATCAGCCGCTGGCTCGATCTGCTGCCGATGGGGTCGGCGCTGGCGACCGCATTGGGCATTCGCCTCAACCGGGCCCAGCTCGCCATACTGCTGCTGGTGGCCGTGCTCACCGCCAGCGCCACCCTGGTGGTGGGGCCGCTCTCCTTCGTTGGTCTGCTGGCCCCGCACATGGCCAAGCTGATGGGACTGGTGCGGGCCCGTTGGCACCTGCTCGGTGCCGCCGCTTCCGGCGCCCTGCTGATGGTGTCGGCGGACTGGATCGGCCAGCAGATCCTGTTCCCGCAGGACGTGCCGGTCGGGCTGGTCTCCACCCTGTTAGGGGGCGCTTACTTCATGTGGTGCCTGCGCCGGCTCTAGGTTGGAGGATAAAAAACGCACAAAAAAGCCCGGAATGAACCCGGGCTTTTCATTGTCTGTCGTACCGGTTTATTTACCGATGCAGAAGCTGGAGAAGATGCGGCCCAGCAGATCGTCAGAGCTGAACTCGCCGGTGATCTCGGACAGGGACTCCTGCGCCAGCCGCAGCTCTTCGGCCACCAGTTCCCCGGCGACATAGATTTCCAGCTGATCCTTGGCCACCAGCAACCGCTCGGCGGCGCGCTCCAGCGCATCCAGGTGGCGGCGGCGAGCCATGAAGCCCCCCTCAGTGTTGCCCTGGAAGCCCATGCAGGCTTTCAGGTGCTCGCGCAGGGCGGGCAGCCCCAGTTCTGTCTTGGCGGAGATGCGGTAGACGGCGTGGCCCAGCTCACTGCGAGGAGCCAGATCTTCGCCGGTCAGGTCTGCCTTGTTGCGTACTACCGTGAGGCCGATGTTTTTTGGCAACCGATCAACAAATTCCGGCCAAATTTCCCGCGGGTCGATCGCATCGGTTGTTGTGCCATCCACCATAAAGAGCACTCGGTCGGCCTGCGCTATCTCGGCCCAGGCGCGCTCGATGCCGATCTTTTCCACCTGATCCTGGGTATCGCGCAGACCGGCGGTGTCTATGATGTGCAGCGGCATGCCATCCAGATGGATGTGCTCGCGCAGCACGTCGCGAGTGGTGCCGGCGATCTCGGTGACGATGGCTGACTCGCGTCCGGCCAGGGCGTTGAGCAGGCTCGATTTGCCTGCGTTGGGACGACCGGCGATCACCACTTTCATCCCTTCCCGCAGCAGGGCGCCCTGTTTGGCTTCACTGCGCACGCCGTCCAGCTCAGCCATGATGGCGTAGAGATCGCCTGCCACCTTGCCATCGGAGAGAAAGTCGATCTCCTCGTCCGGGAAGTCGATGGCGGCTTCCACATAGATGCGCAGCCGGATCAGGCTCTCCACCAGTTGCTGGATTTTGCTGGAGAACTGCCCCTGCAGGGAGTGCATGGCGCTGCGGGCGGCCTGCTCGCTGGATGCTTCAATCAGATCGGCGATGGCTTCTGCCTGGGCCAGATCCAGTTTGTCGTTCATGAAGGCGCGCTCGCTGAACTCGCCGGGACGGGCAGGGCGCAGCCCCTTTATTTGCAGGATACGGCGCACCAGCATGTCCATGATGACGGGGCCACCGTGACCTTGCAGCTCCAGCACATCTTCGCCAGTGAAGCTGTTAGGGGCTTTGAACAGCAAGGCTATGCCCTGATCCAGCGGTTGGCCTTGCTCATCCTTGAACGGCAGATATTCGGCATAACGGATCCGGGGAAGCTTGCCGAGCACTATCTCGGCGACCTGTTCGGCGGCGGGGCCTGAGACCCGGACTATGCCAACGCCGCCACGGCCGGGCGCGGTGGCCTGGGCCACGATCGTATCTGTTGTCATCTTGCTTGGCTCGTATGTTCGGTAATTGGGGACATTGTAATAAAAAAGGCGGCCCGAAGGCCGCCTCTTTTGTCATCAGGGGGAAGATCAGGTGCGGGTATGCAGCCCTTTCTTCTCAAGCTGACGATAGATGATGGTCTGCTGGGTAATGGAGATGACGTTGCTCACCAACCAGTACAGAGTCAGGCCAGCCGGGAACCAGAGGAACATGAAAGTGAAGATGATCGGCATGAACTGCATCACTTTCTGCTGCATCGGGTCTGTCACCGTGGTCGGGCTCATCTTCTGCAGATACCACATGGAAGCACCCATGAGGATTGGCAGCACGAAGAAGGGGTCCTTCACCGACAGGTCGGTGATCCACAGGGTGAACGGCGCGTGACGCAGCTCAACGGATTCCATCAGGGCCCAGTACAGGGCGATGAAGATCGGCATCTGGACCAGAATAGGCAGGCAGCCACCCAGCGGGTTGACCTTCTCCTTCTTGTACAGCTCCATCATGCCCTGAGACATCTTCTGGCGATCGTCACCGAAGCGCTCACGCAGTGCGGCCAGCTTGGGCTGCAGCATGCGCATCTTGGCCATGGAGGTGTATTGGGCCTTGGTCAGCGGGAACATGATGCCGCGTACCAGCAGGGTCAGCATTATGATGGCCAGACCCCAGTTCTGGACGAAACCGTGGAACACGGTCAGCAACCAGTGCAGCGGTTGGGCGATGAACCAGAGCCAGCCGTAGTCGACGGTCAGGTCGAGGTGGTTTGCCACCTTGGCCATCTGGTCTTGCAGCTTGGGACCCACCCACAGCTTGCTGGCCACTTCGGTCTGCTGGCCGGCAGCCACGTCTACCAGCGGCGCCTTGTAGCCAATGATGGCCTGGTCTTTACCAGGGATCACGCGGCTGTAGAAGCTGTTGGTATCGTCGGCATTCGGTGCCCAGGCAGAGACGAAGTAGTGTTGCAGCATAGCGACCCAACCACCCTTGGTGGTCTTGTTCAGGTCGGCATCCTTCATTTCGTCGAAGGTGTACTTCTTGTAGCGGCTCTCTTCGCTGGAGAAGGCGCCACCACGGTAAGCACTGGCTACCATGGCGTGACCTTCCTGATCCTTGGGCGTGGTCACGGTCTGCTTCAGCTGACCGTAGAACTGCACCTGGACCGGCTCGGCGGATTTGTTGTCGATCTTGTAATCGACGCCAATCGCATAGTCACCGCGCTTGAGCACGAACTCTTTGGTGAAGACCACACCCTTGCTGTCGGTCCAGGTCATCGGCACGACGACTTGATCCTGACCATCGGCCAGCTGGTAGCTGGTCTGAGTGGCTTCATAGGTGGGACGCCCCTGGGCCTGGCTGTCAGGACCATCGCGACCTACCAGGCCGCTCTGGGCGACATAGAGGCGGTCAGGTTGACTGGTCAGCAGGACGAAGGATTGATCCTTGCCTTCTTCCAGCTTGTGGGCCAGCAGCTCGGCAGAAACGATATCACCGCCCTGGGTGTCCAGGGTCAGCTTGAGCACGTCGGAGGAGACGGTGATCAGCTTGCGTGCGGCGTTCGCGTTGGCTTGCTCGGAAACCTGAGGAATATCACCGGTCTGACCGGCTTCAGGTACGAAATGTTCGGTTTGGGCCACGGTAGTCGGGGCCGGCTTCGGAGCCTTATCAGACTCCCACTGTTGCCAGAGCAGAAAGCTCACGAACAGCAAACCGATCAGGATGAGATTGCGTTGTGATTCCATAGTCTTCAGTTTCTTCGCTTTGGTTGCGGAACCGGGTCATAACCACCCTCGGATAAGGGATGGCATTTTAATAGACGTTTGCTGGCTAACCAAACGCCTTTTATGAAACCGTGAAGTCGGATTGCTTCTATCGCAAATTGGGAACAAGTTGGCGTGAAACGGCAGCGCGGCCCGAGCAGAGGGCTAATGATTAGCTGATACAGGCGTATCAGTTTGACAGCTACCCATTGCAACGGCGTGACAGAGTGCGCCATAGCTTTTCCAGTAACTTGAACAGCTCCTCGTTATCCATCTCTTTGACGCCGCCCTTGGCGATCACGACTATGTCGATAGCGGGCAGGTTGGCTTGATTGAGACGGAAGCTTTCCCGGACCACTCGTTTGACACGATTACGCCAGACGGCACGCTTGAGTGCTTTTTTGGGCACAGCGAGGCCAAGACGGGGATGTTCGAGGGTATTGGGACAGGCGAGAAGAGTAATTTGCGGAGAAGCGGCCCGGACAGGCTCGGCGAAAACGCGTTTGAAGTGTTCGGGAGTTAACAGACGTAACTCCCGAGAGAAGGTGTGCGGCGTTGGCATTAAACTACCAGACGGGCACGACCCTTGGCACGACGAGCGGCCAGAACTTTACGACCGTTGGCAGTTGCCATGCGGGCGCGGAAACCGTGAGAGCGCTTGCGCTTCAGGTTGGACGGTTGAAAAGTACGTTTCATGATTCGATTCCGTATTTCTGTACAGTTTTGATTGTCACACTTAGCCGACGCGCCAGCTATAGCGTGTGACGACTAGCAAAAGAGGCCGAATTCTAAACAGAGTTCGGCTTTTAGTCAATCCGCCGTTCCCTCTCATCTTGTCCTGACTCATCAATAAGCAGGAGAAGCTGACAGGATCCAGAGGATCAAGGGCTCCGGATTATACTGGCAACCCGGGGTTAAACAAGGATCCTCCAATAAAAAAGGCGGCCAGGCCGCCAAAGAGAGAGCTATTTAAGTACTTTTCGCAAGAACTCCCGGGTGCGGGGATCCTTGGGATCGACCAATATCTGATCCGGCGGGCCCTGTTCCACGATCCGGCCCCCCTCCATGAAGATCACCCGATCGGCAACATCACGAGCAAATTCAATCTCATGGGTCACCACCACCATGGTCTGGTGCTGGCGTGCCAGCTCCTTCATCAGGCCAAGTACTTCGTCGACCCACTCGGGGTCGAGGGCCGAGGTGGGCTCATCGAACAGAATGACTTTGGAGTGAGCCGCCATGGCGCGGCCGATGCCGACCCGTTGCTGCTGACCGCCGGAGAGAGACGCCGGGTAGGCATCCTGCTTGTCGGCAAGCCCTATGTCCTTGAGGATGCCGAGGGCTGTGGCGCGGGCCTCTGCCTTTGGCTGCTTCCAGACGGTGATCAGCCCTTCGGCTATGTTGTCGAGCGCCGTCTTGTTGGCGAACAGGGCGTAGTTCTGGAACACGAAGGAGGCGCGCTTGCGCAGCTCTATGGCCTGCTGCTCGCTGGCGTTTGCCAGATCCAGCTGCAGATCATCGATGGCAAGGGTGCCTGCATCCGGTGTCTCAAGCAGATTCAGGCAGCGCAGCAGAGTCGACTTGCCGGTACCGGAGGGGCCGATAATGACCACTATCTCCCCCTTCCTGACTTCCAGATCTATGCTGTTGAGCACCTTGTTGCCGTGAAATGCCTTGGAGAGGCCGGTTAATTTGATCATCGCAGACTTCCTTTAATAGGCTCGGTTCAGGTGCACTTCCAGCAGGTGCTGCAAGCGGGTGAAGATGATGACCACCACCCAGTAGACCAGGGCCACCGCCATGAAGCTCTCGAAGAACTTGAAGGAGGAGGAGGCTTCCATCTGCGCCTTGCCCATGATCTCGGCCACTCCCAGGGTGAACGCCAGCGAGGTGCTCTTGATCATGTCGATGAAGTAGTTCATCAGCGACGGGGTCGCTATGCGGGCCGCCTGCGGCAATATGATCCGCCGCATAGCCTGATAGCGGCTCATGCCGATACTGAGCGCCGCTTCCATCTGACTCTTGTGAATACTCAGGATGGCGGCACGGATCGACTCGGCCATATAGGCGGCGAAGTGCAGGGTCAGACCGACGATGGCGGCGGTAAAGGCATCCATTCCCACGAAGACGGGAAACAGTTGCGGCAGTCCGTAGTAGAGCAGGAACAGCTGGACGAGCAGGGGCGTACCTCGAAAGAACGAGATATAGAGCATCGCCAGCCAGTGGATAACGGGGATGTGAAACACCCGTACTATCGCCAGGGTCAGCGACAGCACGAGTGCCAAGACGAATCCCCACAGGGCCATTTCCATCGTGGTGCTCAGGTATTTGAGCAGGATGGGGAACAGCCCTAGGGTGTACTCGAGGTCAAATTCCATCATTTATTTGTCGGTGATGTCAGCTGCGAACCATTTCTCGGAGATTTGACGCAGGGCACCATCTTTGCGCATGGCGGTCAGGGCGTCGTCGACCTTCTTCAGCAGAGCCTGCTTTTCAGGCGTCTTCAGGAAGGGCAGGGCGTTCTCAATGGTCTCGAACGGTGCGCCAGCCTGTTGCAGCGGCAGCTTGGATTCCTTGATCAGCTGGGCGGTGGAGACGCGGTCCATCACGAAAGCATCGATACGACCCAGGGCGACATCCTGCTCGAAGCTGGAGTCATAGGTGCGGATATCGATCTTTTTGTTCGGATCGTTTTTGCGCAGCAATTCTTCGAAGTTGGAACCCAGGTTAACGGCGACCGTCTTGCCTTCCAGATCCTTGATGCCGTGGATGGTGCTGTTGCCCTTGCGGACTACTATCTGGGCGCCGTCATAGACGTAGGGCTGGGAGAAGGCGTACTTGGCCTTGCGCTCGTCGGTGATGGTGATCTGGTTGGAGATGGTATCGACGCGGCCGGTTTCCAGCATGCCAAACAGGCCGGAGAAGCTGGCGGTAACGAACTCGACCTTGTAGCCGGTGCGCTCACCTATCTGGTTCCACATATCCACCTCGAAGCCCTGCAGCTTGTCCTGCTTGACGAAGGTGAACGGGAAATACTTGCCGGACATGCCGACCTTGATGGTTTCCTGGGCGATGGCTTGACCGGACAGGGCTGCCAGCAGAATGGCGGCACCGGAGACCAGCTTGATGGATGATGTCATGGGATTCCTCTCTCTGTTGTTCTGTATTTTTAGTTGTAATCACTGGATTTGCGCTGATGTTATTGGAATAAAAGCCAAAGAATAAATGATATTTGGTTATATAAAATAACCGGTTCAGGTCTGGATCTTTGGTGCCATCCAGGATGGATCAGGCTGTGGGTAACTTTGGGGATGAAATCAGATCCATCGGTGCTGGATCCTTGAAAGTCAAGGATCTTATTTGCTGGATCCGCGAGGTGGCGGCTAGAGATCCAGCCGCTAAAAACGTAGAATAGCCGGTCTTTAGTTAATCAATTGACGGGAGTTTAGAGTGACTGCTTCGCTATGGCAGCAGTGCCTTAACCGGCTGCAAGATGAGTTGCCCTCGGCAGAATTCAGCATGTGGATCCGGCCGCTTCAAGCGGAGTTGAGTGACAATACTCTGACCCTGTATGCACCGAATCGCTTTGTTCTGGACTGGGTACGAGACAAGTATCTCATCCGGGTTAACGGCATCATCAATGAACTCTGTGGGGTCGATGGCCCCACCCTGCGTTTTGATATAGGTAATCGTCCCCATCCCGTTGCGATCGCAAGAGCGCCGGCGCGGGGTGCTGCGCCTGTGAATAACTTGCAGAAGAGCTGGGAAAGCAAGGCTGAAGCCAAGCCTGAGCCGAACCACAAAAGCAACACCAACGTGAACTATACCTTCGAGAACTTCGTCGAGGGCAAGTCCAACCAGTTGGCCCGCGCGGCTGCCCGTCAGGTAGCCGACAACCCGGGTGGCGCTTACAATCCTCTGTTCCTCTATGGCGGCACCGGCCTGGGCAAGACCCACCTGCTGCACGCCGTTGGCAACGCCATCAAGGAGCGCAAGAGAGACGCCAAAGTCATCTACATGCACTCCGAGCGGTTTGTGCAGGACATGGTGAAGGCGCTGCAGAATAACGCCATTGAAGAGTTCAAGCGTTATTACCGTAGCGTCGATGCCCTGCTCATCGATGACATCCAGTTCTTCGCCAACAAGGAGCGCTCCCAGGAGGAGTTCTTCCATACCTTCAACGCGCTGCTCGAAGGCAACCAGCAGATCATCCTGACCTCGGATCGCTATCCGAAGGAGATCAACGGTGTCGAGGATCGCCTCAAGTCTCGCTTCGGCTGGGGCCTGACGGTGGCGATCGAGCCGCCGGAGCTGGAGACCCGCGTCGCCATCCTGATGCGCAAGGCAGACGAGAACCAGATCCATCTGCCTGACGAAGTGGCCTTCTTCATCGCCAAGCGTCTGCGATCCAACGTCCGTGAACTGGAAGGCGCCCTCAACCGGGTGATCGCCAACGCCAACTTCACCGGTCGTGCCATCAATATAGATTTCGTGCGCGAAGCGCTGCGGGACTTGCTGGCGCTGCAGGAGAAGCTGGTCACCATAGACAACATCCAGAAGACGGTGGCGGAGTATTACAAGATCAAGCTGGCGGATCTGCTGTCCAAACGCCGCTCACGCTCCGTTGCCCGTCCACGTCAGCTGGCGATGGCACTGGCCAAGGAGCTGACCAACCACAGTTTGCCGGAGATAGGTGATGCCTTTGGTGGCCGTGACCACACTACCGTTCTTCATGCCTGCCGCAAGATCGAGCAGCTGAAGGAGGAGAGCCACGACATCAAGGAAGATTATTCCAACCTGATCCGAACCCTTTCCTCCTGATAACAACGGTGAGTGGACAGATGCAGCGCGAATATTCCAACCTGATTCGAATCCTTTCGTCCCGATAACAACGGAGAGCACAGATGCAGCTCGAAATTAGCCGTGAGGCCCTGTTACGTCCTCTGCAACTGGTGTCCGGTGCCCTGGGTGGCCGGCCGACCCTGCCGATCCTCGGCAATGTCCTGCTTGATGTCAGCCAGGGTCTGCTGTCGCTGACCGGGACTGACCTGGAAGTTGAGATGATAGGCCAGGTCTATCTCAATAATGAGAGCCAGGATGGCCGTACCACGGTGCCGGCGCGCAAGCTGCTGGATATCTGCCGCGGTCTGCCGGAAGGGGCGGATATCCGCCTCAACACCGAAGGCGAGCGCCTGATCATCCGTTCCGGTCGTTCCCGTTTCAACCTGTCGACCCTGCCGGCCAGCGAATACCCGAATATCGAGGATTGGGAATCCGTGCTCGAATTCGACATAGGCCAGCTGGAGCTGAAGAAGCTGATCGATGCCACCCAGTTCTCCATGGCCAGCCAGGACGTGCGTTACTACCTGAACGGCATGCTGTTCGAGAGCGAGGGCCACGGCCTGCGTACCGTTGCGACCGATGGTCACCGTCTGGCGACCTGCCGTCGTGAGGTAGTGGAAGAATCGCTGCCCGATCATCAGGTTATCCTGCCCCGTAAAGGTGTGCTTGAGCTGGTGCGTCTGCTGGAAGCGGAAGACAAGCCGGTACGGCTGCAGATCGGTCGCAGCAACCTGCGCGCTGCGCTGGACGGCTTTATCTTCACCTCCAAGCTGGTAGATGGTCGCTTCCCGGATTGGCGTCGGGTGATCCCGCGCAACAGCGACAAGGCCCTGATCGCCGGTCGTGAGGATCTGCGTCAGGCGTTTGCCCGCGCGGCCATCCTCTCCAATGAGAAATTCCGTGGGGTGCGTCTCAATCTGCAGGAAAACCTGCTGCGCATTACCGCCAACAACCCGGAACAGGAAGAAGCCGAAGAGCTGCTTGACGTACAATACGAGGCCAGCGAGATGGAGATAGGTTTCAACGTCTCTTATGTGCTGGACGTGCTGAATACGTTAAAATGTGACCAAATTCGGATTAGCCTGAGCGATTCCATCAGCAGTGCCATTATTGAGGATTTTGATCATCAGGATGCTCAGTACGTGGTGATGCCGATGCGGATCTAGTCGTGGCCCTGGTCAAACTCCAGCTCAGCGACTTTCGCAATATCCAGCAGGCCAGTCTCAAGCTGTCCCCCGGCCTCAATATCCTGGTCGGGTGCAATGGCAGCGGCAAGACCAGCGTGCTGGAAGCCATTCACTACCTTGGTCTCGGTCGCTCCTTTCGTACTCACCTGACCGGGCGGGTCATCCGCCAGGGGGAGCGGGCCTTTACCCTGTTTGCCCAGTGCGAGCTGGAGGGGCGTCAGGTGCCCATCGGACTCGCCAAGGACAAGAGTGGCGAGACCCAGCTCAAGATCGCCGGGGCCCAGGCCCAGCGACTGGCCGATCTGGCCGAGCTGTTGCCGGTGCAGTTGATCCATCCCGATGGCTTCAACCTGCTGACGGGTGGGCCCCAGGCTCGCCGGGCCTGGCTGGACTGGGGTGTCTTCCATCAGGAACCGACCTTTTTCTCCCTGTGGGGACGAGTGCGGCGTCTGTTGAAACAGCGCAATGCGCTGTTGCGCCAGAGCAGCCAGTATCGCCAGCTGGCGTTCTGGGATCAGGAGCTGGTGCGGCTCGGGGGTGAACTGGCCGAGTTTCGCGCCAGCTATTGTCAGGCCATTACGCCCCTGATCAAGGAGATGACGGCAGATTTTCTGCCGGAATTCGACATCAGTCTCGGTTTCTATCGGGGCTGGGAGAAAGAGACTCCCCTCGGCGACTTGCTGGAGGCGGGGTTTGAGCGGGATCGTTCGCTGGGTTACACAGGGGTAGGCCCACAGAAGGCTGATGTGCGACTCAAGGCGAACGGTGTGCCCGCTCAGGATATTTTGTCCAGGGGTCAGCTGAAGTTGTTGGTCTGTGCCATGCGACTGGCCCAAGGGCTCTATTTGAATCAACATAGCAGCCGTGGCTGTATTTTTTTAATTGACGATTTTGCCTCTGAACTGGATGTCGACAAGCGCCGCTTGCTGGCCGCAAGGCTGAAGCAGTGTGCGTCCCAGGTGTTTATCACCGCCATCGATACCGGTCAGCTCGCAGACATGATGGATGCGAATGACTGCAAGTTGTTCCACGTGGAACAAGGCAAGATCTCCGAAACGTTAGAGAAGGCAGAGAGTAAGCTATGAGTGAAAATACTTACGACTCCTCGAATATCAAGGTACTGAAGGGCCTGGATGCGGTCCGCAAGCGCCCGGGGATGTACATCGGCGATACGGATGATGGCTCAGGTCTGCACCACATGGTGTTTGAGGTCGTCGATAACTCCATTGACGAGGCTCTTGCTGGCTACTGCACCGATATTCTGGTCAAGATCCATTCCGACGGTTCCGTTTCCGTGCGTGACAACGGCCGGGGTATCCCGGTAGACATGCACGAGGAGGAGGGCCGCTCCGCCGCAGAGGTCATCATGACCGTGCTGCACGCCGGCGGTAAGTTCGATGACAACTCCTACAAGGTGTCCGGCGGCCTGCATGGCGTGGGCGTCTCAGTTGTTAACGCCCTCTCTGACAAGCTGTTGCTGACCATACGTCGCAACGGTCATGTCTACGAGCAGACCTACCACCTGGGTGAGCCGCAGGCACCGCTCAAGCAGATTGGCGACAGCAGCAGCGGCACGGGTACCGAGGTGCGCTTCTGGCCGAGCCCGATCATCTTCACCGATACCCTGTATCACTACGAGATCCTGGCCAAGCGTCTGCGCGAGCTCTCCTTCCTCAACTCCGGTGTCTCCATCCGTCTGCAGGACGAGCGGGACGGCCGCGAGGTGCATTTCTGCTACGAGGGCGGTATCAAGGCATTCGTTGAATACCTGAACCAGAACAAGACCCCGATCCATCCCAAGGTGTTCCACTTCTCCACCGAGCAGGACGGCATCGGCGTCGAAGTCGCCATGCAGTGGAACGATGCCTATCAGGAAGGGGTTTACTGCTTCACCAACAACATCCCGCAGCGGGATGGTGGTACTCACCTGGTGGGTTTCCGTACCGCGCTGACCCGTACCCTCAATACCTATATGGACAAAGAGGATTACAGCAAGAAGGCCAAGTCGGCCGCCAGCGGCGACGACGTGCGTGAAGGTCTGATTGCGGTCATCTCGGTCAAGGTGCCGGATCCCAAGTTCTCCTCCCAGACCAAGGACAAACTGGTCTCTTCCGAAGTGAAGACCGCCGTTGAACAGGCGATGGGTGAGAAGCTCGGCGAGTTCCTGCTGGAAAACCCGGGCGATGCCAAGATAGTGGTCAACAAGATCATCGATGCGGCCCGTGCCCGTGAAGCGGCGCGCAAGGCCCGCGAGCTGACCCGCCGCAAGGGTGCGCTGGATATCGCCGGCCTGCCCGGCAAGCTGGCCGACTGTCAGGAGAAAGACCCGGCCCTCTCCGAACTCTACATAGTGGAAGGGGACTCTGCTGGCGGCTCCGCCAAGCAGGGTCGCAATCGGAAGAACCAGGCCATACTGCCGCTCAAGGGCAAGATCCTGAATGTGGAGAAGGCCCGTTTCGACAAGATGATCTCCTCGCAAGAGGTGGGCACCCTGATCACAGCCCTGGGCTGCGGTATCGGTCGTGACGAGTACAACCCGGACAAGCTGCGTTACCACAACATCATCATCATGACGGATGCGGACGTCGATGGTGCGCACATCCGTACCCTGTTGCTGACCTTCTTCTATCGTCAGATGCCGGAGATCATCGAGCGTGGCTACATCTACATAGCCCAGCCGCCCTTGTACAAGGTCAAGAAGGGCAAGCAGGAGCAGTATCTGAAAGACGAAGATGCGCTGCTGCAGTACCAGACCGCCATGGCGCTGGATGGTGCTACCCTGCATGTCAACGAGTCTGCGCCGGCTATCGGTGGCGAGGCACTGGAGCGTCTGGTCAACCAGCACCGCGCCGTGTCTCACCTGATCACTCGCATGTCCCGCCGCGCTCCGGATGCCGTGCTGACCCAGCTGATCTATCAGCCTGAGTTGAACGAAACCCTGCTGGCCAGCGAAAGCGATCTGCTGGCCTGGTGCCAGGGGATGGAAGCCGTGCTCAACGAGAGCAACCATGGTATCCAGTACCAGATCCAGGTTCGCCGCGACGAAGAGCGTAGTCTGTTCGTGCCGCACGCAGTGGTGCGTCAGCACGGGGTCGACCGTGAATACGCGATCAGCTACGACTTCCTGCAGTCCGGTGAGTACCGTCAGCTCGTGTCACTGGGCAAGGAGATTGCCAACCTGATCGAGGAAGGTGGTTTCATCAAGCGTGGCGAGAAGGTCAAGCCGATTGCCAACTTCGTGGAAGCGGTCGACTGGCTGATGAGCGAAGGCAAGCGCGGCATCTACATCCAGCGCTATAAAGGGCTGGGCGAGATGAACCCGGACCAGCTGTGGGAAACCACCATGGATCCGGAAGCGCGCCGCATGCTGCGCGTCACCATCGACGATGCCGTTGGTGCCGACCAGCTCTTCTCCACCCTGATGGGTGATGCAGTCGAGCCTCGTCGTGACTTTATCGAGACCAACGCCCTGCGGGTCGCCAACCTCGACGTCTAATCGACGTAGTCAGTCAGACAGCAAAAAGCCGCTCCTTGTGAGCGGCTTTTTTACATATGTAGTCAGCGGAATTGCGTTATCCCCGGGCCCTAGATTATCTCGGCTCGTTATGGATGTTCCACGTGAAACATCGCGCCCTCCGACCATTGCCAACCAAACCCTTGTGGCTGTTTATCATGTGCCCAGTTCGGGTGCCAGGCAGTAGAGACGCAGCCGATGCCCATCAGGATCGAGTGCCATGCCGGTGTAGCCAAACTCCAGTCGGATCGGCGTTTGGGTGATGGTGAGGCCACGAGCCTGCCATTTCGCAAACTCGGCATCGACGCTGGCATCATCTGGCAGAGGGAAGGCCAGCTCCATGGCACCGGCTCCTTGCGTGACCTTGGGCTCAACCGTGGCACTGGACCAGAGCGCCAGCCTGGCGCCAGACTCGAACACGAACATGGCGAAGGTGGGGGACTCCTCCACTGGCGAGCGACCAAACAGCTCGCGATAGAAGCGGGTGCTGCGAGCCGGATTGGCGACATAGAGGATGGTGAACTGGGGGACAAGCATGGTGACGCTCCTTGTTTTGGGGATGGCGCATCTGCGCCGACCCCGTCAGCATGGCGCTACCTGCTGTCAGTTTCTGTCAGCAATGAATTGTGGTTGCGGGATCTGCTGGGTGGCGCGCCACTCCTTGAGCAGGATAGCCCGGCCTTTGGGATAGCCGATCTCCTCCAGCTTCAGCCGGCTGATGCGATCCACCCGGAAATGGCGAAAGTCCTGCCGCAGCTCGCACCAGGCCACCAGGACTCGCACCTGCTCGAAATAGCCGAGGGCAAATGGCCAGACGGTGCGCTCGGAATTCGCTTCCCTCAGATCGCGGTAGCTCAGGGTTATCTTGCGCTGCTGACGGATGGCACTGCGCAGGGGGGCCTCATCGGTGCAGGCGTCGCTGCGGGATGAGCCGATCAGCAGGGTGTTGGCATGGAGCTGCTGGCGATACTCGGCGGGCAGCACGGCCTCTATCTTGGCCAGCGCACTGCGGGCTCCGGCACTCAGGGCGCTGTCGGCGTGTTCGGCCACCCAGCGGGAGCCCAGCACCAGGGCTTCCAGCTCCTCTTCGCTGAACATCAGCGGTGGCAGCATGAAGCCGGGGCGCAGCACATAGCCGATACCGGGCTCACCCTCGATATGCGCCCCCTGAGACTGCAGGGTCGCTATGTCCCGGTAGAGGGTGCGCAGGCTGATGCCGAGCCGGCTGGCCAGCTCTGTGCCTGTGATGGCGTAACGGTGACCGCGCAACAGCTGGAGCAGGGCCAGCAGGCGTTCGGAACGGGACATGGCATGGCTCCTTGGGATCTGCGGTTAGGGTGCCATGTTTGGGCGAGCCGGAACAGGGTGAGGTGTGAGGCTTATTCCCTGCTGCCACGAAAAGATCGCCGCCATTCGCTCGGCGAAACCTCGAAGCGGGCCCGAAAATGCTGGCGCAGTGAGGTGGCTGTCTTGAAACCCACCAGTTCAGCGATGCGTTCTATGGGATGGGTGCTGGCTTCCAGCAGCTCCTGGCAGCGCCTGAGGCGCTCGATCAGCAGCCACTCTCCAACGGAGAGGCCGGTGGCCTGATGAAAGCGGCGGGTAAAGGTGCGACGACTCATCAGACTGTGGGCCGCCAGGCTGTCGAGGGTATGCGGCTCCGGCAGGTGGGCTCGCAGGTGATCGAGCAGCTGATTCATCCTGGCATCCCGGGTAGAGGCAGAGACCGGCTGCTGGATGAACTGGGCCTGGCCACCTTCCCGGTGGGGCGGGATCACCAGCCGTCGTGCCACCTGGTTGGCGATGGCACTGCCATGGTGCTGGCGTACCAGATAGAGGCAACAATCCAGTCCGGCAGCTGTGCCCGCCGAGGTGACCAGCCCCTCGTCATCCACATAGAGGGCGTTGGTATCGAGCCGCACGCAGGGAAAGCGGCGGAGGAAATCCTGCTCGTACTCCCAATGGGTCGAGGCCTTGCGTCCATTGAGCAAGCCGGCATAGGCGAGCACATAGGTGCCGAGGCAGAGTCCCACCACCTGGGCCCCTCTGGCATGAGCCGCCATCAGGGCATCCAGCAGTGGCTGGGCCGGGCGTTCTGCCGGGTCGCGCCAGAAGGGAATGACTATGATGTCCGCCTCGGCCAGGGCTTCCAGCCCGTGAGGCGCCTGGATGCTGAATCCCTGTGTCGAGTGCGAGCTGGCCTTGCCATCCCCGGCACAGAGCCTGAGTTCGAACAGGGGCTGACCCGGCAGTATGTCGCCGAAGATGAGGCAGGGCACTGAGCAGTGAAAGGGGCTGAAGTGGTCGAAGGCCACGATGGCAACTCTCGGGATGGGCATGACGCTGGCCTCCTTTTTGCGCGATGAGCAACCATGATAAGCGCTGGCAGCTGAAAGCCGAAGGGCCATGCGGATGCACGGCCCCAGCCATCACAGCGAGAGCGTGTCGCCATCTTCCGGCACCCGTACCCGATCCGCCATGCCGTACTCGGCCAGATAGTCGCGCAACTCCTTGCGTGACAGCACGGCATGATTGACTGCCTCCATGTGGCTGGCAATCAGGGTGGCCTGTGGCGCGGTCTGATAGACGGCCCGCACATCCTCCTTGCCCATGATGATGGAGCCCAGCCCCGGCACCTGGGCATCGCCACAGTTGAGGATGATCACCTCAGGCCCGTGTTGCCGCAGGCTCTGTGCGACCATCTCGTTCCAGACGGTATCACCCGCCAGATAGAGGGTTTTCTCTTGCGGGTGGGAGAAGACCACACCGCACACCTCACCCAGCCGCTCGGCCAACACAGCCATGACCTGATCGTTGCCGTGTTGCCCCTCGGTTTGTTGCAGGCGGATGCCGGCAAATTCGGCCTGCTCGCTCAACAGGCGCACATCTGTAAAACCGCTGGCGCAGATGGTGTCGGCATCTTTCTGATGTTGTACAAATAGCGGGAGATGCTTGGGGAGCTGCTGCTGAGCGACCGGGTCCCAGTGGTCCAGGTGATCGTGGGTGACGATCACCGCATCCACATCGAGTATCTCCGCCAGGGGGAGAGGCAGCTCGACCAAGGGGTTGCGCAGGTGGCTGTTGGCTGTTCCGGCGAAGGCGGGCAGTGTGCCCTTCGCTGCCAGCATGGGGTCGATCAGAAAGCGGGTGCCGGCGTAGTCGATCAGCAGGGTAGCGTTGCGAACCTGGGTAATCTGCATTGTGTAGCTCCGTGATAGCGGCGAGGTGTGCAACCAGTATGACGGGGGATGCGGGGAGCCATGAGTGGCCCGCGGGTCGATTATCGATCCTATCGGGCCAGCTGAACGATACGATTGTGTGCTGGACAAACTCGAAAAATTTCTTTGATTCTCGCCCTTGAAAGCAAAAAGCCGGACCCTATATAGGTAACAAGGCCGGAACGCTCGACAGAGGTTTCGACCGGACGCCCGTCCGACAGGAGGGCAAACCATCCGTTATCGCTCACAAGAGGGTAATACTATGCGTTCTATCGACTTTTCTCCGCTCTATCGTTCTGCCATCGGTTTCGATCGTCTGGCCAATCTCATCGAATCTGCGGCCAGCAATGGCAATGCCGGATATCCCCCCTACAACATAGAGCAGCTGGGTGACAACGACTACCGCATCAGCATGGCGGTGGCGGGCTTTACCCAGGAAGAGCTGGAGTTGAGCTTTCAGGAAAACCTGCTGACGGTGAAGGGCAGCAAGCAGGCCGAGACCGACCGCAACTACCTGTATCAGGGTATAGCCGAGCGGGGTTTCGAGCGTCGCTTCCAGCTGGCTGACTATGTACGGGTGAAGGGTGCCGACCTGAAAAACGGTCTGCTGCACGTCGAACTGGTGCGTGAAGTGCCCGAGGCCATGAAGCCGCGCAAGATCGAGATCAACGGCTGACGCCAGACCTCGCCACACATTTTACCAAGCTTCCCGGGTGCCGATGGCGGGCCTGTGGAAATTGAAACCTGTTGCTTATTAGAAGGATAGGATTATGCGTAACCTCGATTTTTCTCATCTCCATTCCAATGCCGTCGGCTTCGAGCGGATGGCCCGTGAGCTGGAAGGCCTGTTTGACCAGAAGGCGGTGGCCTATCCCCCTTACAACATCGAAAAGCGCGATCACGATGGCTATCGCATCACGGTCGCGGTGGCCGGTTTCGAGCGCGAGGAGCTGGAGCTGGAGACCGAAAACGGCACCCTCAAGGTGAAGGGGCGCAAGGCAGCTGCCGGTGAGCGTCAGTTCCTCCATCAGGGTATCGCCGAGCGTGACTTCGAGCTGGCCTTCAAATTGAGCCAGCATGTGGAGGTGCAGGGCGCCAAACTGGAACATGGCCTCTTGACCATAGATCTGGCTCGCGAACTGCCGGAGGCGCTCAAGCCTCGCGCCATTCCCATCGGTAAAGCCGAGCCGCTGGCGCTGCCAAATTAAGCCATGGGAAATGAAAAAGGCCTGCGATTGCAGGCCTTTTTGTTTTTGGTTCGCAGGTCAGTTGCTGCCGTAGAGGTCGTTGATCTCGTCCGCCAGTATGGCGATGCCACGGCGCACCAGCTCCTCGCTCTGGGAGTAGTTGAGACGGATGCACTCCTGGCTGTGGCGCCACTTGGGGTCGTCGATGCCGGGGAAGAAGTAGTGCCCCGGCACTATCAGCAGGTTCTTGGCCTTCAACCGCTCATAAAGTTCCTGGCAGTGAATGGGCAGATCTTCGAACCAGAGCCAGAGGAAGAGCGCGCCTTCCGGCTTGTGGATGTGGAAGCGCGGATCAGGGATCGCCTCACGCAGCAGCCGCACTGCCAGCTCGGCCTTCTGCCGGTAGAAGGGTTTCACCACCTGCTCGCTGAGGGTGATGATCTCGCCACTTTCTATCATGGGGATGGTGATGGCGGGTCCCAGGCTGCCCGGCGCCAAGTTGATGATGCCGCTCAGGTTGGTGATGGCCTGAATGATCTTCTCGTCGGCGATGACGATGCCGCAGCGGGTGCCCGGCAGCCCCAGCTTGGAGAGGCTCATGCAGAGGATGGTATTGGCGTTCCAGAACGGCTTGGCCTCGCTGAAGATGATGCCAGGGAAGGGCACGCCGTAGGCGTTGTCGATCAGCAGCGGAATGCCCTTGTCGCGGGCTATCTGATCCAGATGCTCTATCTCGTCATCGGTCAGCACGTTGCCAGTCGGGTTGGTCGGACGGGAGACGCAGATCACCCCTATATCGTCACCCACCTGCAGGCTCTCGAAATCCACATGGTATTTGAACTGGCCATCGGGCAGCTTCTCCATGGTGGGTTTGTACGCCACGAAGTAGTCATCGGTAAGGGCAGAGTCGGCGTAGCCGATATATTCGGGGGCCAGCGGGAACAGCACCTTCTTCTTGCGGCCATCGGCGAACTCGCCGGCCAGCAGGTTGAACAGGTAGAAGAAGGCATTCTGGCTGCCGTTGGTCAGGGCGATATTGCGAGAAGTGATATCCCAGCCGAGCTCCTTGCTGAGCAGTGCTGCCAGCGCCTTGGTGAACCTGTCCTTGCCTTGGGGGCCGTCGTAGTTGGCCATGGCTTTGACCAGTTCGCCATTGTCGAGCAGGTTTTTGGCTTCGGTTTGAAAGCGTTCCAGCATGGCGGGGATGGGGGCAGGATTGCCGCCACCCAGCATGATGGCGTCCGGATTGGTCAGCCCCTGATTAAGGTCATCCATGAGTTGGGTAATGCCGGCGTGGCGAGTGAACTTCTCGCCGAACAAGGAAAATTCCATTCGGTGACGGATCCAGAGTCAGTTACGGGGATGTAGCACCATAGCTCAGTTTAAAAGCGGGTGTCGATCAAAATAACAGGACGTTCCACGTGGAACATGACTCGGGAATACGTCGTGGTAAAAAATACCATTTATGGGTTTAAAAATGACCACCTTGCTATCCCGACAAGGCACAAATTGGGGCTTTAAGTTAATTAATTTAAGAAAAATCATCTAGTTATAAATATGGCACAAGTATTGGAATAACTATCTGGTCATCTCAACCACATCGGAGCACACCAGATGAAAACCCTGATCGCCACCTTGATAATGAGCACACTGAGTCTGAATGTCATGGCAACTGAAAACCCCAGACCCGAACTGGATACCGCCCAACTGGATCAGGTGATCCTGACTCAGCAGCAGGAGGCATCCCATGCCGTGGTGCTGGATGCCCTCAGCAACCTCAAGCCACTGGCGCTGGATACCCTGGTGGTGGAGGTGAGTTCAGCCGATGCGACTCACCCCAGGAGTTGAGATGGTGCAGGGGAGTTTGCCCCGTATGCTGCTTGAAGAAGCTGATGAAGGCGCTGTCGCTGGAGAACTCCAGCGAAGCGGCCACCCGGCTGATGGGCACGGCCTCGGCCAGCAGCTCCATGGCGCGCAGCAGACGCCACTGCTGGCGCCAGGCCTGATAGCTCATGCCTGTGTCTCGCATGAAGATGCGACCTATGGTCTTGTCACTAGCACCCACCCGTCCGGCCAGCCGGTTGAGCCGATCGGGCAGGGTGTCGCCCCGTTTTACCTCCTGCAACCAGACCGTCAGGCGCGAGTCTGCCGGTAGCGGCAGTTGCCAGGATTCCCGCGGCGCTTGCGCCAGCTCCTCGATGAACAGCGCCAGTGTCCGGCTCTGCTCCACCTCCGGTTTCTCCCATGGCCAGAGTGCCATTCGTTCTATGATCTCCCGCAGCAGCGGGTTGACCGCCATCACCTGCACACTGGCTGGCAGATCTGGCTGAGGCATGAAGTAGAGAGAGCGGTAGGCCACCACACCGCGCATCAGCACTCTGTGGGGAGTGCCCGCCGGCAGCCAGGCTGCCCGGCTGGGTGGCAGCAGACAGACCTGGTTCGCCAGCTCTATGCTCATGCAGCCCGCCTGGGCGAACAGCAGCTGATGGCGCTGATGCTGGTGCAGGCCTGAGTCGTGCCAACCCAGCGCGGAGGCAATGCCGATCACGCTGCCAGACAGGCTGTCCGGGTCAAAAGGGTGATCGGGGAGAATAAAGGCCATGTGTCCGATTATTGATGTTTATAGTCCTGCTTATTGTAATCGGACAGTCGGCATCTCTCTAGAATAACGACCTCTTGTGAAGGAGGTTTGCCATGAACAACAAGTTGCCACCGCTCTGGCTGGTGGTCGGATTGATGATGTTTCCCCAGATAGTGGAGACCATCTACAGCCCTGTGCTGACGCATATCGCGAGCCATTTCAGGGTAAGCGACGGGCAGGCATCCCAGACCCTGTCGGTCTATTTTCTGGCGTTTGCAGTGGGCGTGGTCTGTTGGGGGCGGCTCTGCGATCTGATCGGGCGACGCCCCGCCATGCTGGCGGGTCTGTTCACTTACGGGCTAGGCACCTTGCTGGCGCTGCTGGCCAACCAGTTCGAGGTGTTGCTGCTGGCCAGGGTCATCTCGGCCTTTGGCGCCGCCGTGGGATCTGTGGTGACCCAGACCATGCTGCGCGACAGCTACCAGGGCAGCGATCTGGCCCGCGCCTTCTCGGTAATGGGAGTCGCACTCTCCCTCAGCCCCGTGCTGGGGCTGGTGAGCGGCGGCTTGCTGGCCGAGCAGTTTGGCTATCTCGGGGTCTTCAGCGGCTTGCTGGTGCTGGCCCTGATGCTGGGGGGGATCGCCGGCTGGCGGCTGCCGGAAACCCGTCCCGTGATGACCACTCGGGTTGCCCTCTGGCCATTGGCATGCCGCATGGTGCGGGATGGCGGACTCTGGCGCAGCGCCCTGCTGGTCGCTCTGTTCAATACCATGCTGTTTGGTTACTACAGCCTGGCGCCGTTTCTGTTTGCCGGATTGGGATTGAATGCCAGCGAGTTTGGCTATTCCGGCCTGGTGTTGGCGCTGGCAACCCTGATCGGCAGCCTGCTGAACCGGCGCTTTCTGGGCATGGGCTGGTTGCCATCAGCTCTGATCCGGCTGGCCTCGGTGCTGGCGCTGGGGGCTGGGGTTGCCGTGTGGGCGAGCCAGGATTCGCTCTGGTTCCTGCTGCCCATGATGGGAGTCGTGGTGGCCTTTGGCATCGCCATCCCCAATGTGTTGAGTCAGGCTTTGCTGGCCTATCGGGAAGTAGCAGGCAGCGCTGGTGCCCTGTTCGGACTGGCCTACTACCTGCTGCTCAGCCTGGGATTGGCGCTGGCTGCCGCTTTGCAGGATCTGGGTCTGCTGCTCTTTGGCTGTGGCCTCTTGGCCGTACTGTGCAGCAGCCGGCGTTCCACGTGAAACATCAGCTGCCGATAAAACGGTAGCCGATGCCGGATTCGGTCTCGATCAGGTGGGGTTGCTGGGGATTATCCCCCAGCTTCTTGCGCAGGCTGGCGATGACGATACGCAGGTAGTGGGTATCTTCCTTGTGGCTCGGTCCCCAGATGTCGTTGAGCAGCTGGGTCTGCATCACCAGCTTGCCGGGATGGCACACCAGCGCTTGCAGCAGGGCAAACTCCTTGCGAGACAGGGGGATCTCTTCATCCTTCATGGTCACTTTGTGGCTGCTGGCGTCCAGGGTCAGGCCGCATTGCGGGAAGTGGCGGCATTCGCCGCTGCTGACCCCGGCTCGCTGGCGCAGCAATACCCGGATGCGGGCCATCATCTCCCCAATGCCGAACGGCTTGCTCATATAGTCGTTGGCACCGGCATCCAGCAGTCGCACCTTCTCCTGTTCAGAATCCCGCGCCGACAGTACCAGTACCGGATTCTGGTGGTGCTCGCGAATGGCTTGCAGTATCTGAATGCCATCCCCATCCGGCAGGCCGAGATCCAGGATCACCAGATCGGGATTGAGATGGCGATACAGCTCCAGCCCTTCGTTGACCCCTACCGCCTCGCTGACCTGATGCCCTTCGGCAATCAGGCTGATACGCAGAAAGCGGCGAATCGCCGCTTCATCATCTATGACCAATATGTGAGCCATCTAGCCTCCAGAGGCGAACAGTGGGAGAGGGCTGAGGCGAGGGGAAATAGCACTCTCTGCCATCGCTGTAAGCCATATGCGGGCCATTATACCTCAGGTGCGTTGAGGGCAAGCGGCAGCGAGATGCGCATGCAGGTGCCGTTGCCATTGGGACCGGAGAATGCCCAGATACGGCCGCCATGGGCCTCTATCATAGCGCGAGAAATGGCGAGGCCAAGCCCTGTGCCACGACTGCCGCAATCGCCGACAGGCTGGGTGTAGAACAGATTGAAGATCTTGTCCCGGTCCGACTCGGCGATGCCGACCCCGATATCTATGATGTCGAGGATGAGGTCCGGATCCGCCAGCATCACCTTGAACTCTATGGGGGTGCCGGCCGGTGAGTAGCGAGAGGCGTTGTCGAGGATATTGACCAGCACCTGCTCGATAAGGGCGCCGTGCACATAAAGCTGGGGGATCTGCTGATCGAAGTGCACCAGCAGCTTGTGCTGACGCCAGGAAGATTCCAGCCGCTTGCGGGCACTCTCTACCAGATCCGCCAGGTCGACCCAGTCGCGTTTCAGCTGGAAGTCGGGTGAACCGATACGGGTCATGTCCAGCAGGTTCTGCACATAGCTGTGCAGGCGGCGGGCCTCATCCTGGACCGAATGGAGCAGCTCGCTGCGATCCTCCGGGCTGATCCTGCCACCGTACTCCAGCAGGGTGCTGCCAGCCCCCATGATGGTGGCGAGCGGGGTTTTCAGGTCGTGAGAGACAGACGAGAGCAGGGCGGCGCGCATCCGATCCGTCTCTGCTTGCAACTGGCTGTCGGCCAACCGTTCGTTGAGATCGATTCGTGCCAGGGCCGCGCGGATGTCGGTGAGCAGGGCTTGCAGCTGATGTTCGGCCGAAGAGGCGAGCGGGTTGGACAGTCGAATTCCGAGGATCAGCTCATCGGTAAGATGGTGATATTGGGCTTCGGCTGCATTGAGGGTGGCGGTGTGGGCACCGGCGCTCTGCTTCTGGGCCAGACACCAGTCGATGGCCGCCTTGTCGGTCTGGCCCGGATTGTGTTGGGCTGAGCCCGCTCTGTGTTGATAGTCCTGATCGAGGGCGAAGACAGGTTGGACCAGGGCCAGCGAGATGGCCTGGGTACCTTGCCTGAGCACCTCTTCCGGGCTGCTGGCGGTGGCCAGCCCCTGGCTCAGCGACAGCAGGGCGTTGCCGAGCTGCTGGGTTTCGCGCAGGCCGATCAGCTGTTGCCGCTGGCGGGAGGCGAGCCGCCCCGCCGTCATGCCGACGATGAGCAGCACGAACAGGGTGAGTAGATCACTGTGACTGGCCACGCTGAGGGAGAAGTAGGGAGCGGTGAACAGCAGATTGTGAGCGACAAAGCCCAGCACGGCCGCCAGAATGGCGGGCATCAGGCTGGTGGTGAGTGCCGTCGCCAGCACCCCCAGCACGAACAGCAGTGGTAGGGAGGCAGGGGGCAGCCAGTGAGAGAGTCCCCAGGCGGCAGCCGATGTCAGCCCCATTATGGTCACTGCCAGCAGACTCTGGCGAATGTCCTTGGGGTGAAGCGGCTGCAATCCTATGCCGGGTTTGCGCTTCTCGGTATCCACCAGCGTGATTTCGAGCCCTTGTGCCTGCTTGAGCAGGTGTTGCACCAGGGAGCGGCGCCAGGGGGCCTTGTGGGGTTTGCCGAGCAGCAGTTGTGAGACCTGTTGCTGCTCGGCTGTTTCCAGCAGAGTACTGGCTACCGCCGGGCTGGAGAGCGTCAGCACTTTGGCACCAAGGTGGGAGGCCAGAGCCAGTGCCTGCTCCAGCTCGGCGGAGCGTTGCCCCTTGCTGTCGATGTGGACCACCAGCCAGGGCAGCTGGCGGCGCTGGGCGAAGCGGTGGCCGTAGCGTACCAGCGCTGAGCCATGCTGATCGCCGAGGCAGACCATCAGCTTGCCCCGCAGCGGCAGCGTAGTCTTGCCCGCAGCCTGCCACTGCAGTTGCAGATCCCCCTCCACGTGGCTGGCGGCGGTCTGCATCGCCAGCTCGCGCAGGGCGGTCAGGTTGTTGAGGGAGAAGAAGGACTGCAGGGCGGCCTTGGCCTGATGGGGCACATAGACCTTGCCCTCCTTGAGCCGGCCGAGCAACTCCTTGGGGGGCAGGTCGATCAGCACTATGCTGTCGGCCTCCAGCAGCACCTGGTCGGGCAGGGTCTCCTTGACCCTGACACCGGTCAGTTGCCACACCAGATCGTTGAGGCTCTCGAGGTGTTGCACGTTGAGGGTGGAGTAGACGTCGATGCCGGCACCGAGCAGCTCCTCAACATCCTGCCAGCGCTTCTCGTGGCGGCTGCCGGGGGCGTTGCTGTGGGCCAGCTCATCCACCACCACTATGGCGGGTTTGCGTTCAAGCAGCGCATCCAGATCCATCTCCTCCAGACGTTGCTGGCGGTGGAGATGGAGTTTGCGTGGCTGGATGGCAAGCTTGTCGAGCAGGGCCAGAGTCTCCTGACGGCCGTGGGTTTCCACCACGCCGATCAGGATATCGACCCCCTCTCTTGCCTGCTCACGCACTGCCTGCAGCATGGCGTAGGTCTTGCCTACGCCGGGTGCGGCACCGAGAAATACCTTCAGCTTGCCCTTGTGTTCTTGCTCCAGGCTCGCCAGTAAGGCGTCGGCCCTTGCCTCATCACGCATCCCAGTGCTCCCGCTCCAGACTTGCCGCCTTTACCTCATCACGCATTATTGTCCTTATCGAGCAACCGCTGGCTCAGTTCGAAAATGTGGGTCATCGCCAGCCCATATGTGCCGGACTTTGCCTCCATCAGGCATCCTTGCCCTGATCGAGCAACAGATTTAGCTGAAGGATATTGACCACTTGCGGGCCAAGGATACCAGCTTGTGTCGCCGACTTGACCTGCTCCGTCAGCAAGGCGGGATCCAGCCCTCGCTGCTTGGCCACTCTGTTCACCTGAGCCAGCACGGCATCCACCGGCAAATGGGGGTCGAGGCCAGAGCCGGAGCGGGTCAGCATGGCGGGAGACTGGACATCACCCTGTGCCTTGGCGAACTCGCTACGCAATGGTGAGCTGACGCCCAGGTTGCTGGCGCCGCTGCCAATGGTGGCGAAGTCACTGGCGGAAGGACGGGAATGAAAGTACTCAGCCCGCTCGAATTTCTGCGCCAGCAGGGCGCTACCGACAAACTCTTGCTTCTTGTTGGTCAACTGGCTGCCATTGGCCTGCCAGGGAAACAGCAACTGGGCCACACCTGTCACTGCCAGGGGATAGCCGACGCCCAGCAACAGGGTCAGGGTCAGCAGGGTTCTGATTGCGATCATGATTTTCTTGCTCCAAACAGGTTGATGGGATGCAAGCCCGGCTTGCATCCCGCTATGTCGTTACACCAGACCCAGGCCTGTGATAACCAGGTCGATCAGCTTGATGCCGATAAAGGGCACCAGCAGACCACCGACACCGTAGATCATCAGGTTGCGGCGCAGCAGGCTGGCAGCCGTTCCCTTCAGACTGACACCGCGCAGGGCCAGCGGTACCAGCGCCACTATGATCAAGGCGTTGAAGATGATGGCCGACAAGATGGCGCTTTCGGGGCTACCCAGCTGCATCAGGTTCAGCGCACCCAGTTGCGGATAGGCGGCGATGAACAGGGCCGGCAGTATGGCAAAGTACTTGGCCACGTCGTTGGCGATGGAGAAGGTGGTCAATGCTCCCCGGGTCACCAGCAACTGCTTGCCGACCAGTACCACGTCCAGCAGCTTGGTGGGGTTGGAGTCCAGATCCACCAGGTTGCCAGCCTCCTTGGCTGCCTGGGTACCCTCGTTCATGGCCAGACCCACGTCAGCCTGTGCCAGCGCGGGCGCATCGTTGGCACCGTCACCACACATGGCGACCAGACGTCCGTCCGCCTGCTCCTGGCGAATATAAGCCAGCTTCTTCTCCGGCGTTGCTTCTGCGATAAAGTCATCCACCCCGGCTTCGGCCGCGATGGCGGCGGCGGTCAGCGGGTTGTCACCTGTGATCATCACGGTGCGGATCCCCATGTGACGCAGGATCTGGAAGCGGGCCTTGATGCCTGGCTTGATGATGTCCTTGAGGAACACGACCCCCAGCAGCTTCTCGTGGGTGCAGACCAGCAGCGGCGTGCCGCCCTGGCGAGCTATGTGATCCACCGACTTGAGGATTACCTCTGGCACTGCCTTGCGGTCGAGAGAGAGGTAGTTGAGCACCGCATCCACAGCCCCTTTGCGATATTGGTGACCGTTGCGATCCAGGCCGCTCAGGCGGGTCTCGGCACTGAAGGGGATCACCTTGTCGCTCTCGAGCTGGCTCGGCTTGGCCATGCTCTTGCCCGCCAGGGTCAGGATGGACTTGCCCTCCGGCGTATTGTCGCCAAGGGAGGCCAGCATGGCCGCCTGGGCAAGCAGGGAGGGATCCACCCCTGGTGCCGGGATCAGCTCGTCGGCCATGCGGTTACCGAAGGTGATGGTGCCTGTCTTGTCCAGCAACAGGGTGCGCACGTCACCGGCGGCCTCCACGGCACGGCCTGATTTGGCTATCACGTTCAGCTTCACCAGCCGGTCCATACCGGCGATCCCGATGGCGGAGAGCAGACCGCCTATGGTGGTCGGTATCAGGGTGATGAAGAGGGCGATCAGATAGAGCCTGGGTACCTGGGTGCCGTTGTAGTTGAGGAACCAGGGCAGGGTCGCCACCACCAGCAGGAAGATCAGGGTCAGACCCACCAGCAGGGCGTCGAGCGCCATCTCGTTCGGGGTCTTCTGACGCTTGGCTCCTTCGACCAGGGCTATCATCCGATCCAGCGTGCTTTCACCCGGATTGTTGCTGACGCGTACCCAGATCTCGTCAGAGACCACAGTGGTGTTGCCAGTCACGCCACTGCGGTCGGTGCCGGATTCGCGGATGACGGGGGCAGATTCCCCCGTGATGGCGGCTTCGTTGACCGAGGCGATACCGGCGACCACTTCACCATCGGCCGGGATCATCTCGCCGCTGCGTACCAGCACCAGATCGCCTTTCAGCAGGCTGGTGGCAGGCACCCATTCGCCCTGACCATCTTTGGCATCGGTCACCCGACGAGCCTTGAGCTGGCTCATGCCCGCCTTCAGACTGTCGGCTCTCGCCTTGCCACGACCTTCGGCCAGGGTCTCGGCGAAGTTGGCAAACCAGAGGGTTAACCAGAGCCAGGCGGTCAGCTGCCACGCCAGACTGGGGGCGACCCCAGACAAGGGCTGCCCCAGCAGGGACTCCACGGTTGCCATGACGGCAGCCAGCCAGAGCGTGAACAGAATAGGACTGCCAAACAGTGCCTTGGGATTGAAGCGGTAAAGCGCTTCGGCCATGGCCTGCACGATTTGCGAGCGTTGCTTTTTACCCTTCACCTTGTCGGCATGGGTTGTGATGGATATGGACTTGCTCATTGAAAAGCTCCCAGTATCAAATAGTTGACCATTGGCATCTGTGATGTGATCGCGCTGGCGTCGTTCATCAGAACGCTCCCTGCATCAGGCTCAGATGCTCGGCTACCGGGCCCAGTGCCAGTACAGGCAGGAAGGAGAGCCCACCTATCAGCAACACTGTGATAATCAGCAAGGTAATGAACAGCGGGCCGCGGATCGGGAAGTCACCCTCACCCGTCTCTTGGCGCGGTGCGCGGGCGAGCTGACCTGCGATGGCAAGCACAGGTATGATGTAACCGAAGCGACCGAGCAGCATAGCCAGGCCGATGGCGATGCACTGCCAGCTATCTGCTGCAGCAAAGCCCCCAAAGGCTGAACCGTTGTTGCCGGCAGCCGAGGCATAGGCATAGATCAGCCGTGACAACCCGTGGGGGCCTTCATGACCTATGATGGTGCTGGCATCCGGCATCAGCAGAGTGACCCCGCCTAACACCAATACCCCGACCGGCATTACCAGCATGCTGGCGACAACCCATTTCATCTCCGTGATACCGAGGCGCTTGCCCAGATAGGTCGGGGTGCGTCCCACCATCAAGCCGCAGAGGAACACGGTCAGCAGTACGAACAGCATCATGCCGTAGATACCCGAGCCCACGCCGCCGAAAATGACCTCGCCAAGCAGCATGTTGATCATGCCGACCATGCCGCCGAGCGGGGTGAAACTGTCATGCATGGCGTTGACTGCACCGTTGGAGGCAGCAGTGGTAGCAACTTCCCAAATACTGGAAAGCACGGGGCCGAAGCGGCTCTCCTTGCCTTCCCAGTTGCCCGCCTGGCTGGTGATATCGGCCAGATTGGGATCCAGTTTCATCTCCTGGGGGAGGGAGAGGCAGAGCCCCAGCACGAACAGCAAGGCCATGGCGGTGAGGATGGCACGGCCGTGGCCCGTGTCCTTCACATAGCGACCCAGGGTGCAGACCAGCGCGGCGGGAATGGTCAGCAGGGTGACCATCTCCAGCCAGTTGGAGAGGGCTGTTGGGTTCTCGAACGGATGCGCCGAGTTGACACCGAAGAAGCCACCACCGTTGGAACCGAGCTGCTTGATGGCGATTTGAGAAGCTGCTGGGCCGAGCGGCAGCAGTTGCTCCTGACCTTCCAGACTGTGGAACGGCAGATAGGCAGACAGACTCTGGGGCACACCTTGCCACACCAGCAGCAGCGCCATGATCAGCGCCAGTGGCAGCAGCACATAGAGGCAGAAGCGCACCAGGTCTTGCCAGAAGTTGCCTAGATGAATGGTCTGCTGGCGGGAGATACCACGAAACAGGGCGACGGCAACGGCTGCACCAGTACCGGCGGAGACGAAGTTCTGGGTGGTAAGCCCCACCATCTGGCTGAAGTAGGAGAGGCTGGCCTCACCGGAATAGGCTTGCCAGTTGGTATTGGTCATGAAGCTGACCGCTGTGTTGAAGGCCAGTTCCCAGCTCAGCCCTGGCAATTGCTGCGGGTTGAGGGGAAGCAGGCCTTGTGCCATCAGGATCAGGAACAGCAGACCGAAACCGGCACCGTTGAAGGCCAGCAGGCTGAGGGCGTAGGACTTCCAATCCTGCTCCCGTCCGTCCGTGCCGCAGCAGGCCAGGGTGGCGCGCTCGATCGGCGACAGCCAGCGGCTCTTGCCTTCAAACACCCGATATATATAGCTGCCAAGCAGGGGGGCTGGCAGCAGGACCAGCAGCACAAAGGCTACCGGATAGATCACTTCTTGCCACATATCAGATCCCTCACTCGTGGCTGCGCGTTAACGCGCGCAACAGATAACCCATAAGGGCAAGGACCAGCAGCAGATATAGCCAATTCATATCGACTCCATTGAAATAATTAGCTGCAAGAGTCGATGTAAAACAGCATCGACTCCGTTGGTGTAGTTGACACTGAAAGGGTATGTAAAACAGGCGTAAAGGCGCCATAAAGCAGCATGGGGCGGGCGTAAAATCGGCGTAAAAAGCGCAGATTTGTCGGGCTGGCGAAGGGCAGATATGAAAAAACCCGGCCTGGACCGGGTTGATAGGAAAAGGGCGAGAGGCTTAGCGCATCGTCACGAACTCTTCCGCGCTGGTGGGATGGATGGCTACGCAGTTGTCGAAGTCGGCCTTGGTGGCCCCCATCTTCATGGCGACGCCGAAGCCCAGCAGTATCTCGTCCATGGCAAAGCCGATGCCGTGCAGGCCGACCACTTTTTCTTCCGGCCCGACGCACACCAGCTTCATGCGGGTTGGCTGGCGATGCTGGGTCAGGGCCGAATACATGGCGGTGAACTGGCTGCGGTAGACCTTCACCTGGCTCTCGCCATACTCGGCGATGGCTTCCGGTTCGGTCAGCCCTATGGTGCCGATGGGCGGGTGGCTGAACACCACTGTCGGCACCAGATCGTAGTTGAGGTGCTCGTTCGGCTTGTTGTTGAACAGCCTCTCCGAGAGGCGACGGCCCGCCGCGACGGCCACCGGGGTGAGCTGGATGCGGCCCGTGTTGTCACCGACGGCATAGAGGTTGGCAACAGCAGTGTTCTGGAACTTGTCGGTCGGGATGAAGCCCTTCTCGTCCAGCTCGATACCTGCTGCGGCCAGGTTGAGGTTGTCGGTGGCCGGCACGCGGCCTATGGCCCAGATCAGGCAATCGACGGTCAGATGGCGACCATCTTCCAGTTGCAGAGTCAGGCTGTCATCGGCGTTCTTGAGCACAGCCTTGGGGATGGCATGGGTGTGCAGCTTGGGTCCTTCCTGCGCCATGATTTCCACCAGCGTTTCGTGGATCATGGGGTCGAAGTTGCGCAGCGGCGCGTGCTTGCGCACCACCAGATGGGTCTCGGAGCCAAGCGCCTGCATCACGCCGGCAATCTCCACGGCTATGTAGCCGGCTCCGACCACGGCAACGCGCTTGGGCTGCGCCTGCAGATCGAAGAAACCATCGGAATCTATACCCAGCTCGGCGCCCGGAATGGCAGGTACTTCGGGACGGCCACCGGTGGCGATCAGGATATGATCGGCGGTGTATTGCTCGCCATTGACCTCGATCGTGTTGCTATTGACGAAGCGGGCGAATCCTTTGACGACGGTGATCTGGTTCTTGCCCAGCACGTTCTGATAGGACTGGTGGATGCGGCCTATATAGGCCTGGCGGGACTCGACCAGCTTGGCCCAGCTGAAGTGGTTGAGTGTGGTATCGAAGCCGTAGTCGGCGCCATATTTCAGGGCATCGGCGATCTGGCCCGCATACCACATGGCCTTCTTCGGCACGCAGCCGACGTTGACGCAGGTTCCACCCAACTCTTTGGCTTCAATCAGGGCGACTTTCTTGCCGTACATGGCAGCCCGGTTGGCCGAGGCGATGCCGCCGCTGCCGCCACCGATGGCGATATAGTCAAAATGCTGTGCCATTGCGAGGTTCTCCGCTCATTAAGAATGCAATCACAGCATGATGGGGATAAAGCGGCTGGCTCACAAGAGCCAGCGCTCAGTTATGTTGGATCGGCAGGCGAATATGGAACTGGGCGCCGTTGCCCGGCTCGCTGACGCAGTTGATACGGCCACGCAGCAGTTGCACCACCAGGTTGTAGATGATGTGGGTGCCGAGTCCGCTGCCGCCCTGGCCCCGCTTGGAGGTGACGAAGGGGTCGAAGATGCGCGGCAGTATCTCGGGCGGGATACCGCGGCCGTTGTCGCTGTAGTCGATCATCAGCTCCTCACCCAGCTGCTCCACCTTGATGGTGATCTTCTTCGGCTTGTCCCAGTTGTCGAAGCCATGGTTGATGGAGTTGAGGATCAGGTTGGAATAGATCTGGGTGAAGCTGCCGGGGAAGGAGAAGATCGACAGCTTGGGATCGCACTGGATATCCACCTCGCACTGGGCCTTCTTCAGCTTGTGGCCGAGGGAGACCACCACCTGATGCAGGTTGTCGGCGAGGCTGAAGTTGTAACGTGCCTCGGACGACTGATCGACCGCCACCTGCTTGAAGCTGGCAATCAGCTCCGAGGCGCGTCTCAGGTTGCCCTGCAGTAGTTGCATGGACTCGTCGAGGTTGACGGTGAATTCGTTGAGATAGGATCGCGATAGCTGCTTGGAGTCGATGTGCAGCTTGAAGTCGGCCACCCGTTCCTGCAGATAGGAGGAGGCGGTCACGCTGATGCCGATGGGGGTGTTGATCTCGTGCGCCACGCCGGCCACCAGCGAGCCGAGGGAGGCCATCTTCTCCGATTCCACCAGAGTCTGCTGCGCCTGTTTCAGGTCGTCGTAGGCCTTGCCCAGCTGATCGTTGGCGTCGCTCAGGCTGCGGGTTCGCTCCACCACCTTGCCTTCCAGCTGTTCGTTGAGGGAGATGATCTCCCGCTCCACCTTCTTGAGGCGGGTGATGTCATAGCCGAACCCGATCAGATACTTGAGGTTGATGCCCTCGTAGAAGGGGGCAAAGGTCCACTGCAGCACCAGTTCATGGCCCTGCTGGTCATGCATGATGACCTCTTTGTCCTCGATGGAACCGTGATCGGCCAGGATCAGCGCCAGCTCTTCACGCTGTTCCTTGCTGACGAACAGATCCAGCCAGCTGTGCTGCAAGATCTCCTGCTGGTGGTAGCCGGTCAGCAGTATGGCGGCCGGGTTGATGCTGGCGATGGTGAGATTGGGTTCCATGCAGCAGATGAGCATGTTGGCCGAGTTGATCAGGGTGGCGGAGAAGTCCCGCTCCTGTTGCAGCTGTTCCGCCGCCTGATGGCGCGCCGCAAATTCGTCGTTCAGCCGTGTTCGCATCTGGTTGAGGGTGGCGACCAGGGTATCCAGCTCATCGGGTTTCTTGCGGGGTAGAGGGCGCCCCTCCAGCGTCAGTTCTATGGCCAGCCGATCCAGATTGAATTTCTGGGCATAGGTGGCGATGCGGTTGAGGTGACGAACCACCAGATAGTAAATGATGATCAGGATGCAGAATGAGACCACCAAGGTCTTGATGGTCTGGCTGACCATGATGAGCACGGATTTTTCGATAAGGCGCTGGTAGATCTGTTCGAGGGAGGCGGCGACGAACAGCTTGCCGACCACTTCACCCTGATAGGTGAGATTGAACTCGCGGGAGATGTCGTAGCTTTCACGCTCCACCCCCTGGGTCAGCAGCGGCACTTCCGAGTTGCCGAGCATCTCCTTGACCATCACGAACTGCATGTTGGGCAGGTTCATGATGCCTTCTATCTGTACCTTGACCTGCTCCTCATCGAGGTTCCACAGGCTGGCGGCGATGGGTTGCAGGAAGGAGGCCTCGATCTGGCCGATGCTGTCCTCGATGACGGCGACATCCTTGCGGTAATCCCAGGCAAGTTGCAACACCGTAATGATCATCGCCAATACGGTACTGCACACCAGAATGTAGGAGAGCAGGCGGTATGAGAGCCCGTTACGGCCGACGGCCCTCGCGGTCTTGGAGAAGAGTCCTGACATGGCGTCCTTGCGGTCTGGATATATTGCCATTTAGTTTAACTGCTTCATGCACTTATGTCGTGTTTCGTTAGCGGGATAAAAAAAGGCCCCGAATCGGGGCCTTTTGCATTCAAGTCGGTAATCAATGACTCCCTTTCGCCTTGGGCGGAATGGATTCATCAAACACGGGCAAGGGTTTGTGCTCGGAGGCCAGGTAGGTGTAAATCACCGGCAGCACGAACAGGGTGAAGATGGTGCCGATCGCCAGACCGGCCACTATCACTATGCCGATGCTGAAGCGCTGGGCCGCACCGGCGCCAGCCGCGTACAGCAGCGGGATCAGACCCGCGATCATGGCCGCCGTGGTCATCAGGATGGGGCGCAGCCGCACCTTGGCCGCCTGCATCACAGCCTGGGTCCGGTTCAGACCGTGCAGCAGCTGCTCCTCCTTCGCCACTTCGCAGATCAGGATCCCGTGCTTGGTAATCAAGCCCACAAGCGTGATCAGCCCCACCTGGGAGTAGATGTTCATGGTGGCCATGCCCCACGCCAGTGCAATCAAGGCACCACTGATGGCGAGCGGGACCGACACCATGATCACCAGCGGGTCACGTACCGATTCGAACTGGATGGCCAGCACCAAGAAGATGATGGCCAGCGCCAGCGCGAAGGTGGCATAGAGGGCGTTGCCTTCGGTCACGAACTGGCGAGCCTCACCCATGAAGTCGTAGCGATAGCCTTGCGGCAGCTTCTCTTCGGCTGTGGTCTTGAACCAGTTGATCGCGTCTCCCATGGCCACACCCGGTGCCGGTACTGCGCCTATGGTGGCGGAGTTCAGCTGGTTGAAGTGGGGCAGGGCACGGGGTTCACCCACGACTTCGATGTTGATCAGGCTGCCCAGCGGGATGGATTTGCCGTCGGCCGCCCGCACGTAGTAACCCTTCATGGATTCCGGGTTCATGCGGTATTTGCGCTCGACCTGGGGGATCACCTCGTAGGAGCGGCCATCCAGGTCGATGCGGTTGACGTAACCGTCCGCCATCATGGTGCCCATGGTGATGCCTATGTCCTGCATGGTGATGCCGTAGGCACCCGCCTTGTCCTTGTCGATCTTGATCTTCATGGTGGCGGAGTCGTAGTTCAGATCGAGATCCGAATAGACGAACTGGCCATTGGCCTGGGCGGCCGTCAGCATCTCGCTGGCGATCAGGAACAGACTCTCGAAGCTGTTCGGGGTGGTGATGACGAACTGGATCGGCAAGCCGCTCGATGCACCCGGCAGTTCAGGGAACTGGAAGGTGGTGATGGCCATCCCTGGGATGTCCTTCACCAGTCCGGCGACCCGATCCAGCACCTCTTTCTGGCTCGCTTCACGCTGGCTCCAGGGCACCATGGAGGCGATACCAAACGCCTGATTGGCGTTGAATACCCCGGAGAAGACCTGGGAGTAGGCGATTTCCGGCTGCTCATCCAGGATCTTGTTCACGTCCGCCATGGTGTTTTCGATGTAGTCCAGGTTGGCGTTGGAGGGCGCGGTGCCCAGTACCGCCATGACGCCTTTGTCTTCCGACGGTGCCAGCTCGCTCGGGATGAACTTGAACAGCAGCGGCAGGCTGCCGAATACAATGACGGCGAACACCACGACCACGATGCGCTTCTGCATCACGGCGTGCAGCATGCGGTCGTAGCGTTCAGTCATCCGATCCAGCAGGTGATGCACTGTGCTCTCGAACTTGCCTGGCTGCTCGTTGGCCTTGAGCATTTTGGCGCACATCATGGGTGACAGGGTCAGCGCTATGATGCCGGAGACGAAGACCGCCCCCGCCAGAGTCAGCGCGAACTCCTTGAACAGGGAACCGGTGATGCCCCCCATCAGGGCGATCGGCGCATACACGGCGGCCAGGGTGACCGTCATGGCGATAACCGGCACGGCTATCTCGCGGGTCCCTATGATGGCGGCCCGGAAGGGCTCCTCCCCCTGCTTGATGTGGCGGTCGACGTTCTCCAGCACCACTATGGCGTCATCCACCACCAGACCGATCGCCAGCACCATGGCCAGCAGTGTCATCAGGTTTATCGAGAAGCCGAACAGATCCATCATCATCACCACGCCAATCAGACTGAGCGGTATTGTGATAATCGGGATGATGACCGCGCGGAACGAGCCGAGGAACAGGGTGATCACCACCAGTACGATGGCGGCCGCCTCCAGTATGGTCTTGATGACTTCGTGGATGGACTCGTTGATGGCGATGGTGGAGTCATACAGCACGTTGGCCTGCATGGTGCTCGGCATGTTGCTCTTCAGGCTCGGCAGCAACTCCAGTACATCGTGGGCAATGTTGATGGGGTTGGCGGTCGGGGCCGCGTTGACCGCCATGACCACGGCTTCGCGGCCGTTGGCACTGGCGCGGTAGATGTCGTGGCTCTTCTCCAGCGTCACCTTGGCGATGTCGGAGAGGCGGATCACCTTGCCGTCACGGGTCGCCACCACCAGACGCTTCAGCTCGTCGACATCCTTGACCTGAGTCTCGGCATTGCCGTTGAACAGGGTGAAGTAACCGGTCGCCTGACCTGTCGCCGACTGATAGTTGTTGCTGTTGAGCACAGTCATCACGTCGCTTGAGGTCAGATTGAAGGCCGCCATCTTGGCCGGATCCAGCCATACCCGCAGGGCAAACTCGACACCGCCGTAGAGGTCAACCTTGGACACGCCGCCCACGGTAAACAGCTGCGGCTTGATAACCCGCTCCAGATAGTCGGTGATCTGGCTGGAGTTCAGCTCCGGGCTGGTAAAGCCGAGGTAGAGCACCGCCGTGGTGGAGCCGGTGGAGGAGGTGACCGAGGGGTCTTCCGCCTCTTTCGGCAGTTGGGATCGCACCGAGTTGACCTTGGCCAGTATGTCAGACAGCGCGGCGTTCGGGTCGGTGTTCAGCTTCATGAAGGCCGTCACGGTGGAGCTGCCCAGCTGGCTGGAGGAGGTCATGAAGTCGATGTTGTCGGCTTGCGCCACCGCCTGCTCCAGCGGCTGGGTGATGAAGCCCTGGATCAGGTCGGCACTGGCACCGTAGTAGCTGGTGCTGACCGTGATCACCGTATTGGTGACCTCGGGGTACTCCCGTACCTGCATCTTGAAGATGGCCTGAAAGCCCAGCAGGGCGATCAGGAAGCTGAGCGAGATCGCCAGCACAGGCCGTTTTATGAATATGTCAGTAAATCGCATTGCAGATCTCCGCGCTTACAGCATCGGGGTTTGTGCCGGAACGGCCAGGGCATCGTTTTCGACCACGCGCACCTTGGTGTCGTTGCTCAGGCGAACCTGGCCCGACAGCACAATCTCGTCCCCGGCCTTGATACCGGACAGCACATGTACGTCATTGCCGCGACGTTCGCCCGCCTTGACCACGACCTGCTTGGCCCGCTTCATGCCGTCCACCTCGTGGATGACATAGACGTTTTCGCCATACAGGGTGAAGGAGATGGCCGATTGCGGGATCACCATCTGCTCTTTCACCGTGGGCAGTATGATGCTGGCGCGGGCGAACATGCCGGAACGGAGCTGACCCTCGTTGTTCGGGATGTCAGCCTGTACTTGGATCAGGCCGCTCTGGTAGTTGACGGCCGGTTCGATGGCGGTGATGTGGCCGTCAAACTGGGTCTGGGGATAGGCATCCACGTTGATCTTGATGATCTGGCCCAGGGTGATTTTCGAGATGTCGGTCTGGGGCACGGTGAAGCGCAGGCGCATCACGCTGGTGTCTTCCAGCCGCACTATATCGGTACCCGGTTGCAGGTACTGGCCGAGGAAGACGTTGCGCAAGCCGACAACACCGCCGAAGGGGGCGCGGACTTCACGACGGGCTATGGTCGCCTTCAGGCTCTCGATGTCGGCCTCCAGCGAACGGTAGCTGGCTTCGGCATCATCCAGCTGATCCTTGGAGATGGAGCTCTTCTTGTAGAGGTTCTGGAATCGCTCGAATTTGGCACGCGCGGCTGGCAGCTTGGCTTGGGACGCTCGCAGATTGGCTCGCTCCACACTGGAGTCCAGGCTCAGCAGCAGCTGCTCCGCCTTGACCGGCTTGCCGGATTCGAAGGTGATGGCATCGATGGTGCCTGCCAGTTCGGTGGACAGCGTCACCCCCTGGTTCGGTTCGATGAAGCCGATCGCTTCTATGGTCGGTACCCAGTCCTGCGCCTTGGTCACCATGGCGGTCACCGGGAACTCGGGTTCAGGCCGGTTGGCCATGAACTCTGCAATCTTCTTCTGCTTGAACATATTGAAGCCGATGACGCTGCCGAACAGGGCAAGCGCTATCAGCAACATGATGGCCATCCACTTTTTCATGAACAGGCTCCTGAGGTGGAAAAGTTGGGGTTTAAAATGGCATTCCAGCTGGCCCGGATCACGGCTTCCAGCTGTTCTTGCGTCAGTTCAAAGTGGTGAACCTGGCGTTGCAACGCCAGACTTCCCACGCAATCCAGGCTCAGCACCTGCAGTGCCCGGACGGGTAGATCGATAAACAGACCTTGTTCACGTCCCCGTTCGAAGAAGCGATCCAGAGGTGCCCAAGCGGCCATGATGACCGGGTCTTTCTCCAGCTCGGCTCCCAGCGGAGAGCTCTCATACTGCAACTTGCATTTGAGCGCGTTGGGCTCGTCGGCAAAAATGGCGTGGATGTTGAGCCACAAGCGCCGAAATTGCTGAAACGAGACCTCCTCTATCTGCACCCCTTCCATGACCAGGGGATGACACTGGAGTATGGTGTGTTGATAGAGCTGGCGGATCAGATCATCTTTGTCGCTGAAGTAGCGATAGATGGTGCCCGCCGCGACCTTGGCTTTCTTGGCCACTACGGCAATGGATAGGCCGTGGAAACCCTGCTCGCCGAGTACTTCATGCGCCGCATTGAAAATGCGTTCTTTCTTGTTCATGACTCGATTATCACAACGGCTGAATGAACGTTCATTCATTTTAGGGGGGCCTTGAGGCAAGTCAAGTTCTGCTGCGCGCTTGGCCACCATAGTGGGGGGACAAAGTAACGGGGGAGGACTGGATCCAGCCTGAATGAAGGAAAAATGGCATAAAATAGCCATAAGCGATGGAAAAACAAGCGGTTGATTCAACGCAGGCAAAAAAGTGTAGACAAGCATGCTCCCATCATCAATAATGCGCCCCGTTCGACAGCGTAGCGCCCGTAGCTCAGCTGGATAGAGCGCTGCCCTCCGGAGGCAGAGGTCACAGGTTCGAATCCTGTCGGGCGCACCATCAAACGTGCGCCAGTTAAACGGGCGTTGTTGTGGAACGAAAACAGCTGTGGTGGCTGTAGCTCAGTTGGTAGAGTCCCGGATTGTGATTCCGGTTGTCGTGGGTTCGAGCCCCATCAGCCACCCCATTTTACAGCTTGTCAGGTATGCGAAGGTGGCGGAATTGGTAGACGCGCTAGCTTCAGGTGTTAGTGCCCCCCGGGTGTGAGGGTTCGAGTCCCTCTCTTCGCACCATACTTGCTGTATGACGAGGATGACCGATTGGGTCGTCTTTGTGCTTTAGAGTACTTTAGAAAGAAAATTGTCTCGGTGATTAGCGCAGCCCGGTAGCGCATCTGGTTTGGGACCAGAGGGTCAAAGGTTCGAATCCTTTATCACCGACCATATTCAGAAAAACCTCGCTTCGGCGAGGTTTTTCGCTTTCTGGCGTTTGCCATCTCTCCTGTCGTCACACCTTGTCACGTCTGTTTACACTTCTGTTGGCACTTTCTCGCCACGGCTTCGGGTATGCTGGGCCACAGACCCACAGCAAGTGGGCATCATTGAACACATTTCAGGCCAACATGTCATATGCACCCTAATATCGTTCGTGTCAGCACGCTGGCGCTTGTTGTCGTGGCCCTCAGTGGCTGTTCGTTCAAACCCAAGCCGGATGAGATCCTGATGGGCGCCGCGCCCAGGCAGGCCGCCGATACTCCCGCCACTCTGGTGACCAGCGCTGGTTTCTGCGTGGCATTGAATGCCCAGGATCAGCTGATCACCCAGCCTTGCGACCAGACTGCCCGTCAGCAGTTCAGCTGGGATGCCGGTGCCTTGCAGCTCCAGCAGCGTTGTCTGGTGGCCAAGGGAGGGAGTGAGCTCACCATGACGGAGTGTCAGGAGGAAAGTCGTCAATGGCAGTGGCAGGAGGATCGCCTGTTCAACCGCAAGGTCGAGCTCTGCCTGGATGTCGCCGGGAGCCGTCACAAGCCCGGTACACCGCTGCGGCTGACGGATTGCTACGGCGGCGCCAACCAGAGCTTCGAGTGGAAGAGTGAAACGAACGTGCTGGACCAGCTGAACCTGAAGAGCCTCATCTGGTGAGGCTTTTGAGATGGGTAGAGATCGCAGTTGGGATGCGCAACGCTCCCTGCGTCTCGGTTTGAGATGTCGGCCGGAGCATCATGGATACCACGCACGGGCGGTATCCATGACGGCAGGGATCAGGCCGCGCCTGCGGTACTGATGGCGAACAGCTGTTCCAGATAGACGGCAACGCCATCTTCATCCGAACTCAGGGTCTGTTCGTGGTCTGCCAGGGCCAGCTTGAGGCGATCGTGGGCGTTGCCCATCACCACGCCGCGGCCCACCATGTTCAGCATCTCGAAGTCATTCATGCCATCCCCGAAGGCAACGGCCTGGGACATCTCCAGCCCGTGCTGCTCCAGCACTGCGCGCACGGCATTGCCCTTGTGCACCCCGGCGTGCATCACCTCGAGACAGTCCGGCAGGGAGAAGGTGACGTTGAGTCGATCACCATAATGCTGGTTGAGCTGGGCCTCGATCTGCAGCAGCTTCTCGTGGTCACCGATGTAAAACACCTTGTTGATCTTGTCCATCGGATGGGTGGCGAGGTCGGTCAGGCGGTAGGTGAATCCAGATTCGTCATGGAATTGCAGCAACCAGGGTAGTTCCTCTTCCACCAGCCACTCGTCGCCATAGTAAACATTGAGGTGAATGGAGGGGTCGCGCTCCAGCGCGATCAGCTCGGCGGCCACGGCGGCTGGCAGCGCCTGATTGAAGATGAGTTGATCCTGCTTGTCGTGCACCACGGCACCGTTGGAGGTGATGAGGTAGATGTCCAGCCCGAGCGTGTCGCGAATGCTGCGCACGTCCACATGGTGCCGGCCTGTGGCCACCACGAACTTGATCCCCTGTTCCACCAGACGGTGCAGGGTGTCACGGGTGCGGGGGGAGATCTGGTGCTGCTTGTTGAGCAGGGTGCCATCGAGATCGGATACAACTACCTTGAACATCATTACCTCGGCATCAATTGAACGCCGGGGCAGTGTACCCCAGCGTTTTGCGTCACCCCATTTATTTAGGGATCCAAAAAATAACCAGTGTCAGAAGCGATCGAAGAAGGCCAGGGTGGCATTCAGCGCCGTCTGACGCTGGGGATCGCTTTCCATGAACAGCTCGTGCCAGGCTCCCTCTACCCGCAGCGGCTTGCCCCCTTCACACCGAGCCCGGGCGCAGAAGGCATCCTGCGCGGCATTGTCCACCACGCTGTCTTCCCCCGCCTGCAGCAGCAGCAGCGGTGTCTTGATACGATCGGCGGCGGCGATGGCGCTGTCTCCAGCGGCTATTCCCTCGCGGATCCAGTGGGCCGTCACCCCGCCCAGCTTGATCTGCGGGCGCTGTTCGTAGAGCTGGCGAAACGCTTGATAGCGCGGCTTGCTGTGGCTCAGGCCATTCTCGGCAAATTCGTGGGACTGGTAGCTGTCCTGACCCGGGCCATAGGGCGGTTCGCCCAGCCAGCTGCCGACCGTGTCTATGCTGGCCGCCAGCCCCTGTGCCAGCCACTTGGGCAGGCCACCGAGGTTGATGCCCATCATGGGGGAGGAGAGCACGGCGGCCTTGATGTCATCCGGCCAGCGCTCCAGATAGAGCGCCGAGATGGCGCCCCCCATGGAGTGGGCCAGCAGGAACAGCTTGGCGGGCTGGTCTGCCACTATGACCTGGTCGTGAAACTGCTTCAGATCCAGCACATAATCGTCGAACTGGTCGACATATCCTTTCTCCTGGTCGTCCAGCAGGCGATCGGACAGCCCCTGACCACGGTGATCGATGAGATAGAGGCTGTAGCCCTGACGCCACAGATCCCAGGCCAGCTCCTGATACTTGAGATAGCTCTCGACCCGGCCGTTGACGATGAGAATGGCACGATCGACCTTGGCTTGGCGCAGGGCGGCATAGCGGATGGTCACCCCGTCCGTGCCCTTGAACTCCCCTTCAACTGCGTGCTCGCGCCAGAAGTCGGGCAGGGTCTGCTGATGAAGGGTGGCAACCTCGGTTTCGGATGTCAGTGGATAGGGATTGGTCACGGCAAGGGCTCCGGCAGAAAGCAGGGTCAGGGCCAACAGGGGCAAATAGTTAGGCTTCATCGATGTACTCTTCTGAGGTGTCGTCCGACTGCTGTGCGGCCCAGCCCTTGCGGGTCAGTTGCATCTGTTGCCACCAAGCTTCGTCCGCCAGGATTTCGCCGGCTGGGCCCAACTGGGGATAGGGCATCTCTTTCTCTTTGCAGAGCTGGGCATAGATGGGGTAACCCCCCTCGAACAATATGCTGTTCTGCTCCTCCAGGTCGAGCGGGCAGCCGCGCTGATAGCAGCCTGCCAGCTCGCGCTGGCGCTGGGCTTCATACAGGATGGCGGCGGCAGCCACGGAGACGTTGAGGGACTGCACCATGCCCACCATGGGGATGACGATATGGTGATCGGCCAGCGCCAGTGCCTCTTCCCCTATGCCGTGCTTCTCCTGGCCCACCAGGATGGCGGTGGGTTTGGTGTAGTCTATGGTGCGAAAGTCCACCGAGCTGTCGGAAAGGTGTGTCGCCAGGATCTGCATGCCGGCGGCTTTCAGTTCGGCCACGGCGGTGCCTATATCCGGGTGCAGTTTAACGTCCACCCAGTTCTGGCTGCCGCGGGCCGTACCCTTGCGCTTGTGGATCCAGCTCTTGGGCCAGACGGCATGCACCCTGTGGATGCCGATAGCATCGGCGGTGCGCACTATTGCAGCCAGATTGTGAGGCTTGTGGACCTCTTCCATACAGACGGTCAAGTCGAGCTGACGCTGGGCCAGCATGTCAGAAATCCGTTTAAATCGCTCAGGAGTCATATCAGTTTCTATCGGGTGAGGCTTGTGCACTCTTCTTGTGCATACAGACGGTCAAGTCGAGCTGGCGCTGGGCCAGCATGTCAGAAATCCGTTTAAATCGTTCAGGCGTCATATCAGTTTCTATCGGGTGAGGCGGGTGTGCCAAGAGTGCGCAGCAAGCGGGTCGAGTCGGGCTGACGCTGGGTCAGTATGGTGCGGATTTGCTCGAGGTGTTCGGGGCTCATGGCGTATCTCTATAAAAGCAGCAGGCGGCTTGCGCCGCCTGTATTCAGTTCTTTTGTCGGCTCACCTTGAGCACGTTGGGCATCACGCGGATCTTGCGCATGATGTTGGCCAGATGGATACGGCTCTTTGTGGTGATGAGCAGGGTGACCAGATAGACACGGCCATCCTTCTCTTCGGTGCTGATGGCGTGAATGTTGGCGCCGGTGGCGGCAATCACGTTGGCCAGCTCGGCCAGCGCACCCTGATGGTTGACTATCTCTATGCTGATGCCGGTGCGGAATTCCTGCTCCTGATCCTTGTCCACCTCCCACTGTACCGGCAGGTATTTGTCCGGTTCGCGGCTGTAGCCCTTGATGTTGCGGCAGGCTTCCTGGTGGATAACCAGCCCTTTGCCGGGGCTGATGTGGGCAATGATGGCATCCCCAGGGATCGGACGGCAGCAGTTGGCGAAGGTGACCAGCATGCCGTCGGCACCCTTGATCGGCATCTTCTTGCTGCTGGATTTGGGCTGCTCTTCCGGCGGCAGTTCGCCCAGCATGCGGCGCGCCACCATGACGCTCATGGCGTTGCCCAGGCCCACATCGGCCAGCAGACCCTGCAGGTTTTCGTGCTTGGTGTCAGCCAGCACCTGCTTGATGCGCGGTTCCGGAATGTCTTCGATGTTCTTGGCGCCGAGCGCATGGTTGAGCAGGCGACGACCCAGCACCACCGACTCTTCGGTGCGCAGGTTCTTGAGGAACTGGCGGATCTTGGATCTGGCCTTGGTGGTCACTACGAAATTGAGCCAGGCCGCGTTGGGACGGGCGCCCGGCGCCGTGATGATCTCCACCGTCTGACCCGAATGCAGCGGGCTGCTCAGCGGATAGGGGTGGCGATCGACCCGTGAGCCGACGCAGGCATGGCCGATGTCGGTGTGCACCGTGTAGGCAAAGTCCACCGGCGTGGCGCCCGTGGGCAGCTCCATGATGCGGCCTTCTGGAGTGAACACGTAGATCTCGTCCGGGAACAGGTCGGTCTTGACCCCTTCGATGAATTCAAACGAGCTGCCGGCGCTCTGTTGCAGCTCCAGCAGGCTCTGCATCCAGCGCTGGGCACGGATCTGGGCCGTGGTGCCCGAGCTGTCGCCATCCTGCTTGTAGGCCCAGTGGGCGGCAACCCCCTTGTCGGCCATCTGATCCATGAACTCTGTGCGGATCTGTACCTCGACCGGCACCCCGTGCGGCCCCACCAGCGAGGTGTGCAGCGACTGGTAGCCGTTGGTCTTGGGGATTGCGATGTAATCCTTGAAGCGGCCGGGGCGCGGCTTGTAGAGGCTGTGCATCTGCCCCAGCACCCGGTAACAGGTATCTATGTCCTTCACTCTGACGCGAAAGGCGTAGATATCCATTACCTCATGAAATTGCAGCTCTTTTTTCTCCATCTTGTTGTAGATAGAGAACAGGTTCTTCTCGCGGCCGCTCACCTGGGAGTCGATGCCTGCATCCCGCAGACGGCCCTCGATCTCGCTCTGGATGGAGTCGATGATTTCGCGGCGGTTGCCACGGGCGCGGCGCACCGACTCGCGCAACACGCGGGAGCGCATGGGGTAGAGCGCCTCGAAGCCCAGCTCTTCCAGCTCGTTCTTCATGGTATGAATACCGAGGCGGTTGGCGATGGGGGCGAAGATTTCGAGGGTTTCACGGGCGATGCGGCGGCGCTTGTCCGGCCGTAGTGAACCCAGCGTGCGCATGTTGTGGGTGCGGTCGGCCAGCTTGATCAGGATGACCCGGATATCCTGGGTCATGGCCATCACCATCTTGCGGAAGTTTTCGGCCTGGGCCTCTTTGCGATCGCGGAATTTCAGCTTGTCGAGCTTGGAGACGCCCGCTACCAGCTCGGCGACGGCATCGCCAAACAGTTCGGCCAGATCGGCCTTGGTGACTGGGGTATCTTCGATGACGTCGTGCAGCACGGCGGCCATCAGGGTTTCGTGATCGAGTCGCATGTCGCCGAGAATGCGGGCAACGGCAACCGGGTGGGTGATGTAGGGCTCGCCACTGGAACGCATCTGTCCCTGATGGGCATCACGGGCCACCACATAGGCTTGCCTGAGCTTCTCAACCTGCTCTGGCGGCAGGTAGGAACTGGCTATTTCTTTAAGATTTTCAAATAAATACAAGACAGTCCCCGCAGCGGTGAAACGGCAATCCGTGGAATTGAGGAATAGTCCTGAGTTTGCGAGGTTTTCGAGCGGTTGTAAATGGGAAGAACAGTCGGCACCCGGGCGGGCGCCGACTATGAGAAATAACTGACTTAACCGCGACCTTCGGCGATGGCAGCAACGGCAGCCAGCTCGGCAGCTTCCTGTTCTTGCTGCTCGTAGCGGTCCTGGGTGTCCATCACCTGGTTGTTCACCAGACCCAGCTCGATCTCGCGCAGGGCGATCACGGTCGGCTTGTCGTTCTCTTCGTCAACCAGGGGATCTTTGCCTTGAACCGCGATTTGGCGGGCGCGGCGGGCGGCGACCAGCACCAGGTCAAAACGGTTACCTACCTGTTTTACAGCATCTTCTACAGTAACGCGTGCCATGCAGGACTCCAGTGTTTGGGCTTTCTGTGTTTAGAAAAGCGGTGTTTAAAAATGACGCAAAAGTTTACTTGTTTTTGGCCTATTCTGCCAGTAGCTGTTGCAGCAAGTTTTGTTGTGCCTGCTGTTGCTGACGCATTTCCAGCCGTTGGCACTCAATAATGGCCCTGAGTTGGAACAGCGCCAGCTCAAAGTCTTCGTTGATAATGACATAGTCATACTCGTCGTAGTGCACCATTTCGGCAATGGCTTTCGCCATCCGGCCGGCGATCACGTCGCTGCTGTCCTGACCGCGCCCGATCAGGCGCTGTTCCAGCTCGGCACGGCTGGGGGGCAGGATGAAGATGGACTTGGTCGGCATCTGCTCGCGGATTTGGCGGGCGCCCTGCCAGTCGATGTCGAGGAAGACGTCGATCCCCTTGGCCAGACAGACCTCGATGGCGGCGCGTGAGGTGCCGTAGTAGTTGCCAAACACTTCGGCCCACTCCAGAAAATCACCGCGTGCAATCAGCGCCTTGAATGTCTCCACCGGCACGAAGTGGTAATGCACCCCGTTCTCTTCGCCCGGGCGCATGGCACGAGTCGTGTGGGAGACCGACAGTTGCATCTTGCCTGCTGCGTTGTGTTTGGTCAGCAAGGCATTGAGCAGGCTGGATTTACCCGCCCCGCTCGGGGAGGAGATGATATAGAGAGTGCCTTGTTGCGCCATGTCATTACCTTTAATCGAAACCCGTGTTTTGGTTGTAGCAGAGGCCGCCGTCTTGTGCCCGAAAGGGAGACAGCCAAACGCAAAACGCGGAAAATTCTTGGATCAGGGGGATGTAAAGGCGGCGAATTTTAACAGAAGGCGGCGGATAAAAAAACGGCCGGAATCATATTCCAGCCGATCAAAGTATTCGTAGCTTGCTGCGGGAGCGTAACCCACATCGGCCGCTATTCTGCCCGGTGGGCGGGGCAGGGGCCATCAGGTTATCCCTGCCTCAGGGCTCGGAATTTCCGAGTTGCCTCTCAGCCTGGCAGATGGCGATCGGCGCAGAGCCGGTCAAAGGTGGCGATGACCCGTTCACTCGTGATCTTGCTCATGGCATCCGGATCCTTGAGGCGGGTGCGCCAGCTCAGCTCGGCCAGCGGTTTGCCGGTCTCCTGTTCGATCAGTTCCTGATAGACGCTGACCGCGTAGTCGCGGCACAGATAGGGGCCGGTGCGGGCCGGATTGTGATGGGCGTAGAGGCCGATCACCGGCGTGCCGACCAGGGTTGCCATGTGGGTGGGGCCCGTATCCGGTGCCAGCACCAGGCTGGCTTCGGCGATCAGCGCCAGCAGCTGCTTGAGGTTGGTCTGGCCTACCAGATCCACCGGTTTGCTCTGGCTCAGCCGCTGTATGTCGGCGGCCAGATCCCGTTCCAGCTTGGCCGGGCCGCCGCACAGATAGACCTGAAAGCCCTTGTTGGCCGCGTGATCTGCCAGCGCGGCATAACCCGCGGCGGTCCAGTTCTTGAACGCCTTGCTGGCGGCGGCGCAGATGAGCAGGGTCGGTTTGCCGCCAATCTTCTCCCGGGCCCAGGTTTTATGTTCGGCGCTGATGGGCAGTTGCCAGTCGGGGGTCAGATCCTGGATGCCCAGCTCTTTGGCGAAAGCGAGGAAACCGTCCAGCACGTGAGGGGAGGCGGGGGATGGCACCCTGTGATTGGTGAACAGCCACTGACCGTCGTTGGCGCGCGCCTTGTCGAAACCGAGTTTGATGTTCGCCCGGATGCCGAGGGTGGCAATGCTGGCGCGCATGGCCGCCTGCAGATGGAGCAGGGCATCGAACCTGCGTCCCTTGAGGGTCTGCCAGAGGTCACGATAGCCGCGCCACCCCTTGCTCTTGTCAAAGGCGATGACCTCGACCCCGGGCAGATCGGCGAAAAGTGTCGCCTCTATCTTGCCGGTGATCCAGGTGATGCGGGTCTCTGGCCACTCCCGCTGGATGACGCGCACCAGCGCCAGCGCGTGGCAGCAATCCCCGATGGCGGAGAGCCGCAGGATACAGATGGAAGAGGGCGGCGTTTGGAACAGCGGCATGATGTGGCGCAATGGTGGCAAAATGGATGGATGGCATTATGCAAACTCCCCTGTGGATTGTAAAATTGCGCGCAACTGGCAGCCGGTACTGACTCTGATCCTCACAAGGAGCTCGGGTCCGTGCCGACAGGCCGCCTTATCGTGAATCGAACCATTGCGATTACTGACCGACCGGAATCACCAAGATGCGAATTCAGACCGAACACAACCAGATCTGCTGGTACGCCGAAGGGATTTTTCATGACCCTTCCCCCGAGCTGTTTGATCCGGCCTGGTGGCAGACCCATCGCCAGGTAGTGGGTTCCTCCATCGGTCGCGGGGTGACCTGGTTCGTGAAGGATGAATCCCGCCATCTGGTGCTGCGCCATTACTATCGCGGGGGCATGGTGGGCAAGGTGGTGCGGGATCGCTTCTGGTTCGAGGGGGTAGAGAGCAGCCGGGCAATGGCCGAGTACAGCCTGCTGGCCAAGCTGAGCGAGCAGGGTCTGCCGGTGCCGCGCCCGTTTGCGGCCCGCATGGCCAAGCAGGGCCCCTTCTATCGGGCCGATATCCTGATCGAGCGCATTCGCGGCGCCAAGGATCTGGTGGCGCTGCTCAAGCAGGGGCCGATCGCCGGCGAGGTGTGGCACAAGGTTGGCCAGACGGTGCGCCAGCTGCACGATGCCGGTGTCTATCATGCGGATCTCAACAGCCACAACCTGCTGCTCGACAAGGAGGGCAAGGTGTGGGTGATCGATTTCGACAAGGGGGCCATCCGCTCCCCCGGCAGCTGGCAGCAGGCCAACCTGGAGCGACTGCTGCGCTCCTTCACCAAAGAGTCCCAATTGCATACCAGTTTCCACTTCGTGCCGGAGAACTGGCACGCCCTGATGAACGGCTATCAAGGAAAAGCGAGCTGACCCTGTTGCTCGCCGCGAGAGCCAATGTTACTTATTGAGCAGGTATTCAGATTCGGTTTCGAGGCGCTCGATGGACATGCTCAAGGCTCCCCTGAGGGAAGCAATCACCCGGTTTGATCTGGCGCTGATGGCGGATGCCATGGCTCTGCTGGCGGCGGGACTCTGGAGCTGGAGCCCGCAACAGGGGGTGCAGCGGGATCTCTCCTGCCTGCGCCTGCTGGGATTGGATGAGACTGGGCTGGACGATCTCGGCTGGCTGGAGCGGGTACATCCCGACGATGTGGCCGCCCTGCAGGATGCGCTCGCTGCCTGCCAGAGCGGGCGAGTGGCCCAGATCCGGCTCGAATACCGCATCCTGCATCACGATGGTCACTACGTGCGGCTGGAAGAGCGGGCCCGGCGTGATGTGCATGGCCAGGTGCTGGGGGTGGTGCGCCAGCTCGACCCGCTGGCCGTGATCGTGGAGGAGCGCCACGGCATGGATCCCCTCACCGGACTGGAGAGCCGCGGCCACTTCGAGCAGCTGCTCGACGAGCGGCTGGCGACCGAGAGCGGCAGTTTCAGCCTGCTGCAGTTCACCGTGGACCACAGTGCCAAAATATTGCAGCTGTTTGGTGAAGCGGCCTGTGATGCCATGCTGGCCAAGCTGGCGCGCATAGTGCGCCACGAACTGCGGCGGGAGGATCCCTTCGCCCGCTGGGACCAGGATGGCTTCATCCTGATGCTCTCCCAGACCGATCGGCTGAGCAGCCTGGAGATTGCCGAGCGGTTGCGCCTGGAGATCGCCGATGCCAGCCTGCTGCCGCAGCGGCCGGTAACCGTCAGCATAGGGCTGGTGCAGAGCCAGAGCGGCGAACATATCGATCACCTGCTGGCTCGTCTGGCCACCTGTCACGGTCAGGCCAGACGGGAGCACAATACCGTCGTTGGTTAATGCTTGCTCACGTTGGCGCGCTGGCAAATCCAGAGGGAGGCCAGCATCAGCAAGCCGCCGAGCGCGAGGCGAACCAGGTCGGTTTCCCGTCCCCATAGCAGCAGGTTGACCAGCAACCCCGCCGGGATCAGGGCGTTGTTCATGATGGCCAGCACACCGCTGCTGACCTTGGTGGCACCCTTGTTCCACAGGAAGTAACCCAGCCCGGAAGCGCCTATCCCCAGCCACAGCAGAATGCCCCATTGCAAACTGCTGGTCGGGTATTGCGGCTTGCCCAGCAGCCACCAGGCGGGCAGGGCGACAGCCAGGGCCCCGAGATAGAAGCAGCCAAACACCGCCAGTTGCGGTGGCTGCTGCGCCTCCCGTGCCAGCAACACCTTGTAACCGACCTGGCCCAGGGCGAAGCAGAGGTTGGCACCCTGCACCACCAGGAATCCCAGCATATAGCTCTCGGTCAGCCCGTCGAAGCGGATGACGGCCGCTCCCAGCACAGCCAGCAGGGCACCCCACAGATAAACGGGTTTGAAGCGCCGCTCCAGCAGATCGTGGATCAGGGTGACGTAGATGGGGGTGAAGATGGTGAACACCAGCACTTCCGGCACCGTCAGCAGCAGGAAAGACTGGTAGTAGAACAGATACATGATGCCGAGCTGGATGGCGCCCAGGCTCATCAGCTTGAGCACCAGATCGGGCCGCAGCCAGCGGCGCCGGAGAAAGGGCAGGAACACCAGGCTGGCGAGGACGATGCGGGTCAGCACGGAGAAGTATGCATCCACCTGGCCAGCGAGATAGACCCCGATCAGGCTGAAGGAGAATGACCAGAGCAGGGTTACCCCTATCAAGTAGTTCATGTGATTGAATTGTCGTCAGTTGTCAATTTGGAGGGCGCTATGATGGCCGAGTTGGAAAGCGCGATCCAGCGTTTATGGGAGCAGTTGCCACAGATCGGAGCATTTGCCTTCGAGGCGAGCAATGGGGAAGGGTCCGCGACCGACTGGTGCGGGCGTGGTGAGGGTGACGTGCTGGTGACCGATCATCAGGGTGGCTGGCTCTTTACGGAGCAGGGGCGCTATACCACGCCCCATGGCCGGGTGCTCACCATGCACAACCGATTCTGGTGGCGGCGCAGTGTGCGGGGGATCCTGCTTTCTCACCTGCGTTACGAACAGCCGGTCGAGTTGTTCGAGTTGCTGCCGCAAGGAGATGGCCGCTGGCTGACCGCAGAGCCCCACCTGTGTGGCCAGGATCACTACAGTGCCGAGCTGACGCAGACCACGAGCGGCTTTCTGCTCGGCTGGCAGATCACGGGGCCGCGCAAGAACGAGCGGCTCAGCTATCGCTACCGGGAATGATGTGCAAGGGAGCTTGGCGTCGTCGGTGCTGGCAGCGAAAGGCAGCCATAAAAAAACCGGCGCAGTGCGCCGGTAGAGGGGACAAATCGGAGGTTTTTTAAAAAACGGTCCCAAAAACAGGAGAGATACACTCTCGTCACACATTCAGAGATGGACTTCAGGCACTCAACGCATAGCTCAACATGGCCTGCAGCTTGCTGTCGAAGAACCAGGGCAGCAGCACCATCAGCAGGCCGAGCACGCCGGCCAGCCGCTGGCGGTATTGCCAGCCGGCAATCAGCACCAGGCCGCCACAGAGGGTGGTCAGGATGCCTGACATAGGGTGGCCTCCCGCTGGGCGCGGCGTTGCTGTGCCCACTGGTTCAGGGCGACCGAGCCCAGGATCAGGGCCAGCGCCAGACCCGTGGTGGACTGGATCTGTTCACCGAGGAACATGGCACCCAGCATGACGCCAAACAGCGGCACCAGGTAGTTGCTGAAGGAGGCAAAGGTCGGACCCGCCTTCTGGATCAGCGCCATGTAGAGGAAGTAGACCAGACCGGTACAGAAGACGCCCAGCACGGCCACTGCGCCTATGACCTGCTGGCTCGGCATGGTGAGGGCACTCAGATCGGTGACGAAGGGGGCGGCCAGCATCAGCTGGATGGCGGACGAGATCAGTATGTTGCGCGCCACCACCACAGGGTGGTCCTTGGCAAAGCGCTTGATCATCAGCAGACCGATGGCAAAGCAGCTGGCGCCGAACAGGATCGCCATGGCACCGAGCAGACCGGCGTTCATGCCGCTGGCCAGTTTCGGCCAGAACAGCACCAGCACGCCGACGAAGCCTATGATCACCGAGATCAGCCCGCCCTTGGTGATTCTTTCACCAGAAATAAACAGGGGCGCAGCCAGAATGGTCACAAAGGGGATACAACCCATTACCACGGCGGCGATGGCGCTATCCACATACTGTTGACCCCAGGCCACCATGATGAAGGGCAGGGTGGCATCGAGCAGGGCGATCAGCATGTAGGTACGCCAGGGGGTGTGCTCGCTCTTGAGACGCATGAACAGGCAGAGCAGACCCAGGGTCAGGCTGCCACACAAGGCACGACCGGCTGCCACCATGATGGGGGGCAATTCAGTCACTGCCTGATGCATGAAAATGAACTGGGATCCCCACAACAGGCCAATCGCCAGCAACAACAGATAGCTACGCATTTTAATCTCCGATGTAATTCGCCAGCGCATTCTATGCAATCTGCTACTATGCCAAAAATGAATTGTCGTCATTCAACTATGGCCATTATCGATGGAACTCCCTCTTTCCCGCCTCGACCTCAACCTGCTGACCGTGTTCGACATGCTGATGCAGGAGCGCAACGTCACCCGTGCCGCCGAGCGTCTGCACCTCTCCCAGTCCACCGTCAGTCATGCGCTGGGGCGGTTGCGGCAGGCGCTGGATGATCCCTTGTTCGTCATGAGCCGGCGCGAGATGATGCCGACCGAGCGGGCCAAGGCGCTGGCCGGGCCGGTGCGTCAGGCGCTAGCCATGCTGGAGCAGGGGCTGCGGCAGGCGAAGGGGTTCGATCCCGCCAGTGCACGACGGATCTTCCGCATCGCCACCCCTGGCTCGGTGGAACATGGCCTGGTGCCGGTGCTGGTGGAGCGGCTGCACCGGCAGGCGCCTCACTGCCGATTGGAGGTGTGCGAGCTGGCGGACAGCGACTATGAGCGGGAGCTGGAGAAGGGGGAGCTGGATCTGGTGATCGGGTTCGCCGATGCCAACCACCTCTCGCCTCGGTTGTGGCGCGAGCCCTGGTTCAACAACCCGCTGGTCTGCTTGTCCCCCCTCGGCAGCGAGCTGCCGGACGTGCTGGGGCCGGCCGAGCTGGTCAGCCGCCCCCATATCCACACCTCCAGCTGGGGCCACAGCCAGGCCATGGTGGATCTCTGGCTGGCCCGTTTCGGGGTCGAGCGTGAGCTGGGGGTGCGGTTGCCGAGCTTTATGGCGGTGCCGCCCCTGATGGCAACAGGCCGCTATCTGGTGGTGGTGCCCGAGATGATCGGCCGCCACTTCTGCCGCTACTACCCGCTGCGGCTGCATCAGCTGGATCCTGACATCCCCATCGTATACCTGATGGCGGGCCACCCGCTCACCGCCCATGACGAGGCCATTGGCTGGTTCAAGGGGCTCTTGCACCGGCTTGCCTTCGAGCGCTACGGTGCGGATGCGCTCGGCAGCCCGGCGCAGCGCGGGGCGGATCAGGTCAGTGCGGCGAAGTAATCCAGTCCCATGGCGCTTTTTACCTCCGCCAGCACCTCGTCGGTGAGCGCACGGGCCTGCAGCGTGCCTTGCTGCAACAGCTGCAGCAGCTGACGCTTGTCGGCAATCGCCGCCTGACGCCGCTCCCGCATGGGGGCGAGCAGGGTCTGCAGGCAGTCATTCAATACCTGCTTGCAACGCATGTCGCCCAGCCCGCCGCGTTGGTAATGGGCCTTCATCTCGGCCACCAGCGCCTTGTCCGGGTGGAAGGCATCCAGATAGGCGAACACAGTATTGCCCTCCACCTGACCCGGATCGCTCACCTTGAGGTGATTGGGGTCTGTGTACATGGCGAACACCGCCTGTTTTACCTCTTCCGCTGACATACCGAGTTCTATGGTGTTGCCGAGGGACTTGGACATCTTGGCCTTGCCGTCTATGCCGGGCAGGCGGCCGGTGTCGCTCAGGATCGGCTGGCACTCGGTCAGCACTTCCTTGCCCACCAGAGCGTTGAAGCGGCGCACTATCTCGTTGGTCTGCTCCAGCATGGGCAGCTGATCCTCGCCTACCGGCACATGGGTGGCGCGAAAGGCGGTGATGTCGGCGGCCTGGCTGACCGGGTAGACCAAAAAACCCGCCGGCAGGCTGCGCTCGAACCCTTTCTGCTGGATCTCCGCCTTGACGGTGGGGTTGCGCTCCAGCCGGGCGACGCTGACCAGATTGAGGTAATAGGTGGTGAGCTCGGCGAGGGCGGGCAGGGCACTCTGCAGGCAGAAGGTGGTCTTGGCCGGGTCGAGGCCGACCGCCAGATAGTCGGCCATCACCTCCAGCACGTTGTCGGTCACCTTGGCCGGGTTGTGGCCGTTGTCGGTCAGCGCCTGCAGATCGGCGATCATCACGAACTGGCGGTAATGGTGCTGGGCCTCGACGCGCTGGCGCAGGGAACCGACGTAGTGGCCTATGTGCAGTTTGCCGGTGGGACGGTCGCCGGTCAGTATGATGGGGTTGTGCATGTCGCTCTCTCCAGTTGGGGTGGGCCGGGAGGCGACAAAGGGATAAAAACAATGACCGCCTCTCGGCGGTCACGGTGTTTTCTTTGGAAAATTTTACATAGAAAAGCAGTGCCGCCTGTTTATAAGCAGCACCACCAGTAGTTGTGATTGAAGATGGTCATATTCATGGCAAATCAAGCTACGCCTGTTTGATCACTTCTGCAAGGGCACCACCAGCAGATCGCAGGGTACGGTATTCATCAGCTGGCGGGCGCTGGAGGTAAGCAGGCTCCAGAAGCTCTGGCGATGACCGCACACCAGCAGATCGATCTGGTAATCCTTGACCGCCTGGTTGACCCGCTCGCTCAGATCGCCGCAGATCACCAGCTTCTTCTCGATGGGGTAGTCCACCGAGGCCAGGAAGGTCTCCAGCTTCTCTTTCGCTTCGGCGATCACCTGATCCTGCACGTTGTCGATGTCGATATCGATCATCTCGGTGTAGAGATCCTTGAGGTCCACGTCCACATGGATCACCGACAGCTTGGCGCCGTTGGAGCGGGCCCGGTCGACCGCCTTCTCGATCACCTTGCGGTTGTCCTCCGACAGGTCGATCGCGGCCAGTATGTGTTTGTAATAGGTTCCATTCATGGGAGTTCTCCTCACTGATCCTGAGTCCACTATACCAATGTCTGATGAAACTAAAATGGTGTATCCGGCACAGTTTTAGGATTTAAACGAGTTTCTTATGAGGCTATCTTTCGGCCGCAGGTGAAAAATCGGCTATAAATCGAACAGGAATTTGAAGCAGGTCACACCCGCTGGCTTGCCCGCAAGGGGTGACGGGCATAGGATGTGCCCGTGCTTCGCAATGAACACAAAACAACAAAAAGCATCTGAATACCGCTTTGGGGAGCCTCGCGCTCCCTCTTGTTTTTCTACCTCCTTACTGCCGATATCCCGCCCGACATCAAGGTAATCCGCGACTTCTTGGTTATGCTGTAGCCAGTTCCTTTGGAGATCCCTTCATGATCATTCACCCGCAGATCCAGGGTTGTGTCGCCCGCAACTGTCACCCCATCGGCTGCCGGGCCGCCGTGTTGCAGCAGATATCCAGCGTCAAAGCTGCGGGCCCCTTCAACGGGCCCAAGCGGGTGCTGGTACTGGGTGCCTCCTCCGGATTCGGGCTGGCATCGCGCATCGCGCTCACCTTCGGGGCTGGTGCCGATACCGTCGGTGTCTCGTTCGAGCGAGGCCCGTCCGAGAAGGGGCTCGGCAGCGCGGGCTGGTACAACAATATCTGGTTTCGGCAGGCGGCAGAGCAGGAGGGGCGCATCGCCGTCAACCTGATCGGTGATGCCTTCTCCGACGGGATGCGCCAGCAGGCCATCGACACCATCCGCCAGCAGTTGGGGCAGGTGGATCTGGTGATCTACTCGCTGGCGAGCGGCATTCGGGTGCTGCCCGACGGCACTCAGGTGCGCTCCGTGCTCAAGACCACCGGCCAGCCATTCAGCGGCTGGGGGCTGGATCTGGAGCAGGATACCCTGGTGCAGCAGTCGCTGGCGCCAGCCACCCCGGAGGAGATCCGCGATACCGTCACTGTGATGGGCGGCGAGGATTGGCAGCTCTGGCTGCAGGCGTTGCAGCAGGCGGATTGCCTCGCTCCTGGCGCCCGGACTGTGGCCTACTCCTATATCGGCCCCGAATCCACCTATCCCCTCTATCGGGATGGCACCATCGGCTACGCCAAGGAGCATCTGCATGCCACCGCCGAAACCATCAACCTGCAGCTGGCCGACATCGGCGGCCACGCCTGGGTGTCGGTCTGCAAGGCGCTGGTGACCAAGGCGAGCGCCTATATTCCTGTGCTGCCGGTTTACCTGGGCTTGCTGATGGGGGTGATGAAGGAGCGCGGCGTGCACGAAGGCTGCATCGAGCAGATGCAGCGACTGTTTGCCGCCAAGATGTACGGCCCGCAAGGGGTGGTGGCCGATGGCAACCGGTTGATCCGGATGGATGACCACGAGCTGGATCCGGCCGTTCAGGCTGCGGTCTCAACCCTCTGGTCCAAGGTGACACCGGACAACTTCCATGCCCTGGGGGATTTCGCCGGGCTGCGGCAGGATTTCATGCAGCTCAACGGCTTCGAGCTGCCGGGTGTGGATTACGGGGCACCTGTGGATCTGGCCTCGTTGACCGAACTGCTGCCCTGAGCCAGATTGGGCTGTTGCTCCATCCCTCCCATTTATTCAGAGCCTGTGGCTGGGCTGATCATCAGGCCACGCTGCTGGCCAGTTCATCCTGCGCCGAAGGGGTCGTTGCCAATATGGTCTGGTTGCGGCCCTGGCGCTTGGCCTGATACATGGCCATGTCGGCCCGGTGAATGAGCTGGCCCAGCCCCTCGTCGGCCAGCGAGCGCCCTGCGACACCGATGCTGATGGTCATGCGGGGGTTGTCCAGCTGGGCAATCCGCTGGCGCAGCCGCTCGGCCAGATGCCAGCAATCCTCCGCCGGCAGCGGCACCGCCACCAGAAACTCCTCACCTCCCCAGCGTCCGACCAGTTGCAGGTCGGGCACCCAGGATCTCAGCTCCCGCGCCAGCCGCTGGATCGCCCTGTCCCCCGCCTGATGACCATGGCGGTCGTTGATCTGCTTGAAGTGATCTATGTCGATGATGAGCAGGGTGAGCGGGCCCTCCTGCTGCCACTGGATTGCCAGCCGTTCCAGCAGGGCGCGGCGGTTTGGCAGCTCGGTCAGCTGATCGAAGGTGGCGAGCTTGTAGAGGTGGCGTGAACTGCGGTGCAGCCTGTGGGTGGTGATCCCCAGCAGCAGCAGGGCACCGGCCAGCAGGCCGACCAGCACCAGCTGATAATTGCGGGCACTCTGTTGATGCAGCAACTGCTGACGCTTGCGCTCGTTCTCCTGTTGCAGCGCCCGGTTGCTGGCTTCGCTGCGGGCCAGATCCATCTCGGCCTGGAAGGCGGTGGCATGCTGGCTCAGGGTCTGGTTGAAGTGCTGCTTGTAGTCGCTCATGTAGTCGGTCAGCGCCTGATAGGCCTCGGGATAGCGGCCCTGATCAGCCAGCAGGCTGGCTTGCAGCGCCTTGCTGCTGACACTGACTTGCCCCTGGGACGTCAGCAGCTGCAGCGCGAGCTGCTTCTCGCCGCGGCCTTGCAGCGCCAAGGCCCGGGTCTCGAGCAGCCGCACCCCCGCCTCCGGGTAACCCAGCTGCTGATAGAGTGCCTGCGCCTCGTCCAGACTGCGCAGGGCACCCGCCCAGTTGCCCTCTGCATTGAACGCCATGGCCTGATAGCCGAGCATGATGGCGCGATAGTCCGGAGCCAGATCCGGGGTGGCCAGCAGGCCGTCGAGCAGTTGCCGCGCCTGGGCGGGGCGATCCGTATCTATGTAGAGCCGCGCCATGTTGGCCCGGATGATGGTCTGGCTGTTGGGCTCGTCCAGCTTCACCATCAGTTGCAAGGCTTCCTGATAATAGGTTTCAGCCTCCTTGGCCAGGCTCAGGTCGGCATAGAGGTTGCCGAGGGTCATCAGCAGGCGGGCGCACTGCAGGCTGGAAATGGGGTTGTCCGGGGCGGCTCGCTTGAGCTGGAAGGCGGTCTTGAGTTCGGCGATCGCCTCTTTCAACTGCTGGGTGCGATAGAGAGCGAGCCCGTTCAGGGCATGCCACTCGGATTCCTGCACAGGGTGGTCGGCGACGGCTGGCTTGAGCTGTGCCAGCAGGGCGAGGGCCTGATCCGGCGCCTCCGTATCCAGAGTGAGGGCTATCTGCTGCAACCTGAAGTCGAGCAGGCGCAGGGTTTCCTGCTGGGCGCTGGCCAGCCCGCGCGCCCGGGCGTTGTCGAGCAGGGCTTGTGGATAGCGCCCCAGCGCTGCCTGGGCCAGGGCTCTGGCATGAAACAGCTCCATATCCTGCTGCGGGTGGGCATCGAGGCGCCGCAGATAGCCGACGGGATCGCGCGCCGCCTGCAATTCAGCCTCTTCCAGCAAGGAGGGAGTGGCCTGCAGCTGGGTTATCCAGAGCAGTGCCAGTGCCATTATGAATCTCATTGAATCCTTTCCCCGACCACTGGGGCCATCATAATGGCTGAATCCACCTACACCATGTTTCTTTGCTTCTCTATAACCGTATGGGGGATAGGATGAGGTGAAAAGCTGTCACAACTGAGAGCTGGGGCCACCGTATCTGGTTGATTCATGATGAAACAGTGGCGACAATCGTGACCAAATCACAGTGGAGAATCAGCATGTTGGCCAAAGCCATGATCGAGAAGTTGAACGAGCAGATTAATCTTGAATTCTATTCCTCCAATCTCTACCTGCAGATGAGCGCCTGGTGCGAGGACAAGGGCTTCGAAGGGGCCGCCACCTTCCTGCGCCAGCACGCGGTCGAGGAGCGCCAGCATATGGAGCGCCTGTTCACCTACGTGAGCGAGACCGGCGCCATGCCGATGCTGGGTGCCATAGATGCGCCTCCCCACGAGTTCAACTCGCTGGGTGACATCTTCCGCACCACCCTGGAGCACGAGTACCACATCACCAAGTGCATCAACGGTCTGGCCCATGTGGCGTTCACCACCCAGGACTACTCCACCTTCAACTTCCTGCAGTGGTACGTGGCCGAGCAGCATGAAGAGGAGAAGCTGTTCAAGAGCATCGTCGACCGTCTGTCGCTGGTGGGCGAGGATGGCAAGGGTCTCTACTTCATCGACAAGGAGCTGGCCGAGCTGGCCAAGGGCGCCCCTGCCAGCGTCATGGATGGCAACGCCTGATAGTCGTGGACACTTAGTGTTCAGCCAGTACAATAACGGCCCCTCGTATAGGGGCCGTTTTCTATTGATGCTGCCATGAAACCACTGCGGTGGTTTCTGCTGGGTACAATGACGGTCTTTCGTATAAAGGTGCCGTTTTTCTTTGGATGAGTGAGCGATGATGAAGCAGGTTGATGTGGTGGTGATCGGGGCCGGTGCGGCCGGTTTGATGTGTGCCCAGCAGGCGGGCTATCGGGGCCGATCCGTGTTGTTGCTCGACAACGCCAAGAAGCCGGGCCGCAAGATCCTCATCAGCGGTGGCGGTCGTTGCAACTTCACCAACCATCAGACCGGGCCGCACGCCTTTCTCTCGGGCAATCCCCATTTCTGCAAGTCGGCGCTGGCGCGCTACACCCAGCAGGATTTCATCGATCTGGTGGACCGGCACGGGGTCAACTACCACGAGAAGACCCTGGGCCAGCTGTTCTGTGACGAGAGCGCCAAGGAGATAGTCGATGTGCTGCTCACCGAGTGCGACTGGGCTGGTGTCACCCTGCAGTTCCAGACCGAGATCCTTAGTGTCAGCAAGTCTGATGACGGCTTTATGCTCGCGACCAGCAAGGGGGAGATAAGCTGCCACTCGCTGGTGGTAGCCACCGGCGGCCTCTCCATGCCCAAGCTTGGCGCCACCCCCTACGGCTTCAAGCTGGCGGAGCAGTTCGGCCTTGCTGTGCTGCCCACCCGCGCCGGTCTGGTGCCCTTCACCCTGCATCAGGCCGACAAGGAGGCCTTTGCCGATCTGGCGGGGGTCAGCCTGCCGGTGGCCGTGACCGCCGAGGATGGCACCCGCTTCAAGGAGGCCATGCTGTTCACCCACCGCGGCCTCTCGGGCCCCGCGATACTGCAGATCTCTTCGTTTTGGCTGGCGGGGGAGAAGATCCACCTCAACCTGCTGCCCGAGCTGGATATTCCTGCGGCCCTCAAGGCATGGGTGCAGGCCCATCCCGCGCAGGAGCTGAAGACGGTGTTGGGACGCGAGCTGCCCAAGCGCTTCGTCGACAAGCTGGTAGAGCTGGGTCAGCTCATCAACAAGCCCATGCGTCAGTACAACGAGCGGGAGCTGGAGGCCATCGCCACCCTGCTGGGAGATTGGCAGATCCTGCCGAATGGTACCGAAGGCTATCGCACCGCCGAGGTGACGCTGGGGGGCGTGGATACCAACGAGCTCTCCTCCAAAACCATGGAGGCGCGCAAGGTGCCTGGCCTCTACTTCATCGGCGAGGTGGTGGACGTGACCGGCTGGCTTGGTGGCTACAACTTCCAGTGGGCCTGGTCATCGGGTTGGGTGGCGGGGCAATACTGCTGATAGGAGCTTGTACTTGGCGGGCGGCGGATTAGTATGGAAATCTTGCCGCAGCGCTAACCGGGTCAGCACCCGCCATGGAGGGAACATGTTCGAAAGTCTCGGAGTCATCAACGTCTGGACCTATCTGGTCGGGCTTTTCTTCATCATCATAGCGCCGGGGCCCAACTCGATTTATGTGCTGCGCACCGGGGCGAGCCGCGGCGTCGGCCCCGGCTACAAGGCGGCCCTCGGGGTTTTCGTCGGCGACGCCATCCTGATCTTCTGCGCCTATCTGGGCATCGCCTCCCTCATCCGCACCACCCCCTTGCTGTTTACCCTGGTGCGCTACCTGGGTGCCCTCTACTTGCTCTATCTGGGGGTGAAGATCCTCCACGCCAACTTCATCGCCAGGCGGGAAGGACAGGCGTCTGTGGTCGAGCACGGCGAGCGTTACTTCACCAAGGCGCTGACCCTGAGCCTCACCAATCCCAAGGCGATCCTGTTTTACGTCTCTTTCTTCGTGCAGTTCATCGATTTCAACTATGCCCACACCTGGCTCTCCTATCTGGTGCTGGCGGGCATGCTGGAGGCCATGAGCTTCGTCTATCTGACCCTGCTGATCTTCGGTGGCACCCTGATGGCCCGCTTCTTCCGCCAGAGACAAACCGCTGCCCGCCTCGGCAATGGCCTCATCGGCCTCTTCTTCATGGGATTTGCGGTGAGGCTGGCGACCCTGTCGTCCTGAGCTTTTTCGATAGCTCTACCTGATGATGCCGGGGACCCGCCGCGTAAGGCCATTCTGAAACTGGCTGGCCACCCTTGTTAGGGGACTGACGACCTGATCCAATAGGGGTTTTTGGATCCCGTTTCACCCATGGTGCGTCAATCTCTACTGCTGCTGGTCATGTTGACCACGACTCCCTTTTCAGTGGCCACTGAAACCTTCTCGTTCCAGAGTTACCAGCAGGGCGTACTGCGCATGACATTGATAAGTCCGAGTCTGGATGGGGAATTGCTGCTGCGCCGTGGTGAACAGTTTGAGCCTCTGAACAACATAGTACTGGAACGGCTTTTCACTTTGCGGGTGGCGCTGCCCTGCCAATGGCTGACAGACGGCAGCATTCTCTATTGGTCTTTACCGGGTCGACCGCTGCTCAGTGCAACCATTCCTGCCCAGTCCTGCGTGACTGCACCTTCGGCGCCACCGCCACTCCCACCGGTTCTGGTATATGAAAAGCAGGGTAAATGTCTGATCGACACAGGTGGGAATACCTTGTGGCGAGTGGCAACCGAGCTTGCCAAACGCAATCGAGCCAGTATCTACCAGAACGTTTACGCCATTTTTGTTACCAATAAACGGGCTTTTGCCGGCGAGGATATCCACCGCTTGCGCAGTCGCAGACTCTATTGCCCCGATCCCGCACTTGTTGCCCATATAGAGCCAGAGCATGCCAGCCGGATATTCAAAGAGACGGTCAGGTAGGTACGGGAGAAGGTGTTCTCTTGACCGCAGTTCTTTAGTCGAGAGCAAGGGTTAATCTGGCCAGCAGTCCTTGCCAACTGCGATGAAGCGTGACTGATAGACGATCAGCTTCTGGTTGCCAGACTGGCTGATCTTGGTGTTGCGATAGGTCTCGCCGGGCAGCAGGTACTTGCTGTCGGCTTCAATGTCAGACTGCTCACAGCCTTGTTTGACCATAAACTCGAAGTAGGTATTGCCGGTGTTGATGATATTCCCTTCTGTCTGATTGAGCTGGTATTGAAAATGGACCTGGCGTGGGCGAACCACCAGAATGGACTGTAGGGCCAGTTTCATCTCTTGGGTCCCAGTGGCTGCAGTTTCTTCCTTCGTCGCCAACTGTGCTGCGGGTGATTCAATGAAGGTCAGCCAATAATATCGCTCCTGATGGTCTGGCTCTCCTTTGTAGAAGACTTTGACATTCTGCTGCTGTCCGTCTCGTAGCACAAACCGCTTTGGTGAATATAAAAGCTCCCCTGCCGGCATGTCTATCGGCAGACCATTTACCGTTGGATTGGTAATTTTTTTAACCTGTACTTCATATATCTTCGTTGTCTCATTGTTGTTGGTGACTGTCTTGGTCAAAAAGTCAATTGAGGGTTCCATTATGGTGGTGGCAGACCCTATATCTATGGCAAAAGTTGGCCAAGAAAAAGCTATTAGTATCAGCGCGTTGAGTAGTTTTCGCATCATATTTTCACTTCCATACGCTTTTCACACTGATGGTACCACTCTGATACACTTCCCCTTCCCACTGCTCCCCCCCAACAGTCTGAGTGACACTCTTGGGTCTGAGGTCAAATAGCAGACTGATGTCATAGAAGCGGATAGCCCCCGCAACACTATCGGATTCTGCCCATGGGATGGATGAGCGAGTTTCAACTATGCCTAATTTCCTTAGGTCCAATGGTGTGCCATCACAATAAACTTGAGCAAAAATATTCTTGAATGAGCCAATTCGGTCAGTGAATTGTATTTTAGCCGGAACTTCAACAGCCATGCTCTGAGTGACATTGTTGGGTGGATAGAAAGTACAGTTTTTATTGAATGGTGAGCCCATATCTTGCCTAACAGATACTTCCAGTGATTCAGAGGGAACACTGGCTGACTCAGTGATCAGATATTCGAATTCGAGTTTGTCGCGGCCCACTGTGCCGCTTTTAACCGGGTGGGTTAGCCCATTTTTTTCTCTGATGGCTACTGACATCTGTCTGCTGGTAAAATTGACATCGGTGGAGCCTTTTATCTCATAGAAGCCGCTGCCCGGATGAAGCTCATTGCTTACAATCAAGCTGAACATGTTGACCAGGCGTCGAGGGGGGGGGATCTTAGAAATCTCTTTTATCACATTCTTTGACATGAAGATATAAACAGCATTTGACTTGTTTAATTGGCTAAAAGGCATCTTGGAGCCCTGCTTATACCAAGTGTTCTTATCGGTGCTTATTTGAAAGTCACTCTGTGAGAGAGAGGCCAATCTACTGTCTTTAATACTGGGTGTGAGCGACAGCATATCGATATTTATAGCTGAGGCCAGAGTCAGTTCATGGGTCAGGAAGCGGCATGCAACACCTTGGTTACCCGCGATCACCGATGATTCACAGTCACGGGAACCGGGTAAAACATAAAATTCACCGCTATTTGAAATCATGATGTCAACGGACACCATGCTGTTATACAGACGAAGATGACCTTCCTTAATAAAGGTGACGCTTTTTTTATGCCAGCGGTTGTTGTTGGCTTCAATATTACTGACTGTTGTGCAGTTGGCGCCGCTTAAGAAAGTCACTGCCCAACAGTAATTTATATTGGTGGTGAATTTATTCCCTACTGGCATTTTATTAAGGTAGTTCATGTACCCTTGGCTTATTCTTGGGTTTATCAGGCGCGCATCCCTATCCTTTGTGTTTAGACGGAATCCGTCCGTTCTAATTAAGGTGTTGCCTGCCTCAAAGATAGATGACTGGCAGCTGCTCTGATATTTCCAGCAATGCAAGCCTAAGTAAGGGGAATTCACCACAGGGTTGTCTTCCCATACCTCTATGTTGTACATAAAACCCCATGGTGCACCCGGGATGGTTCTATCTTCACCATCAGAAAGATATGACAGGCCCCCGTGATCAGGATGAGTTGTAAAGTTACTTGAACCTGTGATTCTAGCTCCATTTGATAGTGCACCAATATAAATATTATCTCTATCCTCCACGGTAATAAATTTGCTTTGCGCAGGTGGCAGAATAGTGACATTGACCGCATGCACAGTCGGCGAGATTAAAAATATAAAAAAAAGAAATAGGCTTGGTCGCTTTATTGTCATCTTGATACCTGTGTAAAGTAATCATCTCATTACGTAACTTTCCAGCCCTTTGCACAGAACATCACCCACCCAGGCTGCTCCTGTGTGACTTGAAAGATCCATATCCGCTTCGCAAAATTTATCGCCATGTTTAAACGTTAGTGTTGGATGATTTTTATCAACATCCAAAGAAAATTCACCGGCGGCATTCGTCATGGCGGTGCCGATATGGTTGTCGATGCGAGCGTTGGCCAGCGGGCTGCCATCCTCGGCCCGCATTACGCCAAAAACGGTGACCATCTCTTTGATGGTGCTGCTTGCATCCAGGGTGGCCACATTGCCGGGAAACAGGACGTAACGCTGTTTGCCGGTATTGATGTCATAGCTGTCTCTGCCCGTCTTGCTGTTAAGGAGTTCGATTTCATACTCCTGATAGGGCTGCAGGGCCAGAAAGGTCTGTTCCCCCAGTAAGGGGTAATCCTGGCCATTGACTTTGGCCAGCATCTGCCCGTCTTGGCCGAGCCCGGTCTGGACGACGATGCCTGAACCTGCGGTACTTTGATGGGAGGCGAGGAGCGATCCATCCGCAGTGATCAGTGCACCACGAGCAATGAGGTTGCCGTTGACATCACCGCTCTCTCCACGCCCCAAGGTCATGGTGCCGCCTATCACTCTGTGCTCGAAACCCAATGTGCCAGAGAGCGCCATATCGCGGTCATCGCTGCCATGCATCATTCTCGATGCGTTAAACGATGCCAAGTTGATGACGCCATCCATACGTTTTTGGTAGTTGAGGTTTGCCGTCGTCTGACCTTGCTCATTGCTGCTCATGCCCAAGCTGAACAGGTTGTCGAACGGGATCGAGTAGTCCAGCGTGATGCTCTTGTTATTGAAGTCATTGAACAGGCTGCCGTCGCTTTGCAGACTGGCACGCAGCGACAAATTGCCGAACCGACCCGCATAGAGGTGCTGGTAGTAATCCATATAACTGCGATCACGGCTCATCTGACTGTCGTGAGTGGTATTGAATGTCAGCTGACCCAAGCCAGTGACCCATCCCCCCAGGTTGAGCGTGATGCCTGCGGAATAAAGCTCGCTCTCGCCGACCGTCAAGGCGTTGCCAGTTTTCAGTTTCTCCTGGCTGACCCAGAGCGAGGCGTTGTCATGGGCTTGTAGCGAGAGGCTGGAAGCAAGGCGCCATGAATGATCGGTGGCCAGCATGCTTTGCAGCTGGGCAGTGATTCGATCGGTTGCCTGCCAGCTTGTACTGGCCTCTCCGACGGCTGCGTCCTTGAAGCCATAGGCGGTGGTGGCCAGTTCGAGCGTCTCCAGTGTGCGGGCCAGCGAGAGGCCAAGCAGGGGAGAATCGCCACCGTCATGAGAGTCTTCCATCACCCCCCCCCACCATTGCCATCCCCACTCCTGGGTGAATCCCATCCTGCTGCCCAGTTTGGTGACACGCTGGGTGCTGGTGTCGGTCAGGCGTCCGTCTACATAGACCTCGACGGTAACGTTATAGACCCCGCTGGGGAAGGATGAGGTATCTATGTTCTGGTTGCCGATCGCTAAGTTTTGCAGGCCAATCAGGCGTCCATCCCGATAGACACGGACTTCGCCGTTGGCTGGCATAAAGACTTGTATCGGGGTGGTGGACTGGTTGGCGTTCTGCTTGCGAGATTGGGCCTGGTTACCATAAGAGGCACCATAAATACGGCCAGTGGTCAAACCTGTCACCACGCCCAATGTTTGCAAATCCCACGTCGACACCATGCCGGCTGCGACGCGACGATCATCGAAATCCCGTTCATACATGGCACGATAGATATCCCCGCTCTGCTCTGGTTCACCGAGGTTATAAAGCGAGGCATTCATGGCTAGGTGATGTGATCCTGCCCCGACCATGCTGTCCAGCTGCAGGAAGTTGGAATCGCTGTGGCCGCCGTTCCTGTTGCGGGCAAATGAGTAACCCAGGTTGTAGCGATGCACCCCTGTCAGCGTATCGACAGTTGGAGTCAAGGTGATGCGATCGTCTTGCTGCTGTGCCCGGCCGAATGCTGATCGGGATACTCTTATGGTCAATAACATGGCAACCAGGTCAAGCTGCATGCTGGCATTGTCATCGATCAGCAAGGTACCGTCCGTAGAAAAGGTGCGCATCTGCTCACTGGCTAGCATGGCGGTCAGCTTGTCGTTCAGCAGGGCCTGTTGTTGGCCGACACTGAAATCAATGTTCAGTAGATGCAGCTTGCCGCCCTGCAGCAGCAAGGTGGCATTGCCGATGGCCTCATCGGTCAGCGTATCAATCTGATGGCCGGCATCTGCATATTGAAGGCGGACGGGCACAGCAAGACCGTCCTGCAGTGCCTGGGCAAAGCTGGCAGGAATGAGAACATTGGCAATGCGCAGTGGTGTCGCAGTGTCGGCGCGAGCCGACATTGCGAGAAAACAGAGCACCACAAGCAGGCCGGAGGCGGCGATCGGAGGGGACATATGGGTTCCACAATCCAAAGCTCAAAAGAATGAGCGTTACTTGACGACCACGAATTCAGGTCCGAGCCAGAGGCCAAGGTGGCTCTTGTCGTGATGGATGTTGACACGCTTGAAGGCCCGGTGTTTGCCCGGCAGGTCGTAATAGGTCTCTTTGCACTGCTCACTTGGTTTGTCGCGGCACACGCCATACGCGACGACCCGGTACGAGGCATTGCCCCGATTGATAAGCTCACCGTTCTGTAATGCGTAATCAAAATGGCTGCGACGTGGGGTGACCACCAGAATGGTGCCAACGATGGCAGATGTGGTGGCAACGGCCTGGCGACGTTCATTGCGCAGCTCATCCATGGACAAGGCCGTATCGTGCCATGTGATGCGGTAGTAGCGCTCCTTGTCGTCTGCCGGTCCTTTATAGAAAAAGCGCCCGTTATTTTTTGCTCTGGCGGGCAACATCATGCGTGCCGGTGAGAGCAGCAGTTCGCCATCCTCCATCGGAACCGCTACACCGTTCTCTTCAGGCGAGGAGATGCGGGAGACGGAGACGGTGACCAGGCGGGCCTGATCGCTATTGTTTTCAATCTCTTTGGATACTTCCTGCACACCGACATCAATAAAGGTGGTGATGCTTCCTACATTGACTGCGTGACTTGCAAGAGGATAAATAAATAGCGGGATAAATAGCATTCTGGTAAGCATGTGCATCATCCTGGATAGAAAAGGGGCCCAAAGGCCCCTTTATGCAGCAAGGCTGGATCAGGACCAGCTGGCGATGAATTCAACGCTGACTTCGCCATTCCACTGACCGTCGGGCAGGATGTCGAAAGCGGCATCAGCACCATTCACAGTGGCTTTCTCGATATTGAAGCTGAAAGCACCCTGTGCAGTGGTACTCTGGGTGTCATCCTTGAAACCGGCCGCCAGCGGAGCGAGGTTGCCTCCTGTAATGCCGGCTGCGCTGTCAATCAAGGTGGTGTAGGCACTGGTGCCAACTGGTGCTCCCTGCCACATGACGCCCACATCGACTGTCGATCCACCGCTCAGGTGGTTGAGAGTGCCGCTCAGCTTTTTGGCTTTCAGGGTAAAGTCGGTGGCACTGGCATCTCCCTTGATGGAGACGTCAAACAGGCCATCAACGGTATTGAACCCCTTGATGCCTTCTGCGTACTGGAATGCCAGACTGCTGAGTGGCGTTACCACAAGCATTGAGGTGGTATCTTTCTTGGCTGTTGCCTTCCAAGTTGCGGTAGCTGTGGGAGCTACAGTGGCTGCGTGTGCGAAGGAGATCCCTGAACTGGCGAGGACCACTGCGATAAGTGCTTTTTTCATTTTTATACCCGATCTATTACATATATCGAATGTAGTAGGGATATAGGGTCATCCATTTACCAGAAATGACGTGCTATCCCTTCCCATACCCTCGTGCTTTGCATGGATTAGCTGTCGTTGAGGATGTTAAGCAGCTAACGTTATTAAGCATAAAGTTTGAGCATCAGGATGACCATAAGAGTCTCTGTAAGAAAATTCTTAACTTGTAGGATGATATAGTTAGAGTTCAGACTTGCTGGTGGCTTTTTGTATTATGTATGCACATGGAATGGTGATGATTATGTACAAACACTGGCAGCAAATGACGCCAATCAATTTGATTGCAACAATTTAGCTACATTTTTTCCGTGTAGGAGTAACCGTTACATTCACTATCTGTTTATGGGCATATGTAATGAGGTTCTGCTCTCCATGTATGTGTGGGGGCGGTAGTGTAGGCACCTTACATTGGTCGTTACTGAGTCGACATATGGTGGTGATTAATGGAAAACGTGTATTTTTTAAAATGTTATCTTTCTCTAGAAGAGAATTTTAAATTTATATATAACAGTATGTGAGTAGGTGGTTTATATGAAAACAGTGCTAATTGTTGATGATCATCCAGCTATAAGAATGGCTGTCAAGATATTGTTGTTGGCAGAGGGTTTTCATATATGCGGTGAAGTTGACAATGGAATTGACGCGCTTCAAGTTGTGAGGGCTTCAATGCCAGATATTGTTGTGCTGGACATAGGGATTCCCAAGCTTGATGGGATCGACGTCATTAATAGAATCAAGAAGAGTAATAGTCAGTCACTCATTGTTGTATTATCCGCCCAAGATGGCAATCACATCATGTCTCGCTGTTTCCAGGCGGGAGCTGATGGATTTATATCAAAGATGGATGACTTAACACTGCTGTGTTCAGCGATCAGATCGTGTCTTGTTGGGAAACGTTACTTTCCTGACGAAATAACATCTGAAGGTAACCGAATTTCAAATGTCAACAGTGATGATGCATTGTTATCATTGTCCGACAGAGAGATGAGCGTTTTTCTTTCCCTATGCAAGGGGTGCAGTAACAAAGAAATTGCAAACAATATGTTGCTGAGTGAAAAGACAATCAGCACCTATAAAAGTCGCGTTATGCGAAAACTGCAAGTAAATAATATGGTAGAACTTATCGAATTTGCGAAACGATACATGGTTATTTGAGGGGAAAGGCAATGACATGCAGAGCGTGGCCTTTATTTTTGTGTTGCATAGTGACATTGTTATCTACTCATGTTGCTTATTCCACTGATACAATGTCAGTATTCTCAAGGGAGTCATTGCCAGATTACCATAAGCTAAATGTGTCCTTAACTGAATCAGAGTCAACGTGGCTAAACAAGAAAAAAAAACTGATATTGGCCGTACCTATTCCTGACAATCCACCGATGGATATCACTCAGCGAGCAAAGATATATGAAGGAGTGACTGCTGATATCATTGGAATATTATCTGGCGTATTGAAGGTGGATATAGTTGCAAAACTGTATCCATCACGAGATGTTGCTATAGAGGCTGTTAGAACAGGTGACGCAGATTTTATTGGGTCATCTAACAGCTATGAGGCTGGCGAGAGACTGGATTTAACAAAACCCTATATTATGGACGAGCCAGCCATATATAAGCGGTTTGGTATTGGTGATGAAGAGATAAAACGTGTTGCTGTTGCGGAATCTTATTTGCCTTTCTCTGAGTTGTTGAGGTATCTACCAGGGGTCAAGGTCGACCTATACTCTTCCAGGTATGCGGCAGTAGCGTCGGTTGCATACGGGAAAGCTGACGCCGTTCTGATAGATATGATTTCAGGGAATTTTATTGTAAATAAATTTCATCAAGATAGCATCCAATTGGTTAGACCAATTTATGCAGATACATCAGGCTTTTCCTTTGGTATTAGGCAAGGTAATGAAGTTTTAAAGAAAATATTAAACACTTCACTGTTATCTATTTCTGACATGCATGTAAGCTCCATCCTGAAGCGCTGGAGTGGTGGTGGCTTATCTATCCATTCTGATGCGATACCATTGACCAAAGAACAGTGGCAAATGGTCAATAAGAGAGATGGGATTAGTATTGCTGTGAACACTCGCACACCACCACTGAGTTTTGTGGATGAAAAGGGTAATTTGCACGGAGTGGTTGCAGATATATCACAGGTGATAAGAGCAAAGCTTGGTATACAAGTAAATATACTGCCGGTGTCGACAACACTGGAGCAGGTAGCCATGGTTGAATCAGGAAATGCCGACCTGATGATCATGACACCTAATGTAGAACGCTTAGAGAAATTCATTTTCACTCGTGCTTTTGCTCTGGACCCATTGGTCTATATTACTCATGAGGATAATAAAGGTGTTGATCCTGAGGCATTACTTAGATTATCCAGAGTTGCTTGGGTAAATGGATTCATTGCGTCAATAGAGGTCAGGCGAAAACTTAAGGCGAGAGATGATGTTTTTTTTGATAGAATTGATGATGCTTTGGCATGCGTGGCAAGAAAAAGATGTGATGTCATCGTCTTGCCACTTCGTGGTGCCAAGTTTTTCATTAATTCTCAGTTTTCAGATTCACTACATATTGCAGGGGAGTTGTTCGATTCGAAACCAATCGGAGCTAGCTTTGCAGCTCTACCCTCACAGTCAGAATTGGTGGCCGTTCTAGACAAGGTATTGGCTCATATCCCGCCAGATGAGTTGGAGGGGTTGGCTACAATGTGGCGTGTCAATGCCAGAAATGAAAATATCACGTGGCAAGGAGTAATTCGTGAGTATGGAGTGATCTTTCTGGTGGTGATAGTCATCTTCTTAGGTGGCTTATTTTGGGGGTTATTGCTGCGTCGTGAGGTAAAGCAGCGTCAGGCCGCGGAAGTCGCTTTGGGAACACAGCTTAAATTTGTTGAAGAGCTGGTTGAAAGTACTCCTCATCCAATATATGCCAGAGGGCGGGATGGCAGAATAATTCTATGCAATGATAGTTACGCAAATTTCTTAAATATTAGCAAAAGTGATTTGATGGGTTCTACCTTGTCAGACATTGAAGATATTTGTCCTGCTATTAAATTACTGAACGATATCTTCTTAAAAACACTTGATTATGGGCTTCCACGAGATGGTGATTATCGATTGACCTTGCCGCATGGTGAGATTGATATATATCATTGGCTGCAGGTATACCGTGATTTATCGGGAGAGATACAGGGTGTTGTCGGTGGTTGGATCGACATTAGCGAGCGAATGTCACTGCTTCACGAGTTGGCTGAGGCCAGTCGTGCCAAGTCGACATTCTTGGCGACAATGAGCCATGAGATTCGAACTCCCATGAATGCCATTATCGGTTTGCTTGAATTGACCCTACGTAAAGGCGGACTGAATGACGACGATAGGGGCGCTATTCAGGTAGTCTATCAATCGTCCAATGACTTGTTGGGGCTAATTGGTGATATTCTTGATCTCTCCAAAATAGAATCTGGCAAGCTTGAGTTGTCGCCATCCCCTCATCGAATTAGTGAGTTGGGTAGAGCAGTCATCAATGTTTTTTCTGCAGTTGCTCGCCAGAAAGGTTTGACCTTGACCCTGACCTGTCAAGGTGATGTGACAGTGTTGGTGGATCCTATCCGGTATAAGCAAATCCTTTCCAATCTGGTTAGCAACGCCATTAAATTTACCCGAAAGGGAGGCGTTGATCTGGCTGTGGAGTGTGACGTAGCAGGTTCATGGTGCGATGTGAGGGTGAGGGTAACGGACAGTGGTATCGGTATTAGCAAACAGGATCTGAAGCTGCTTTTTCAGCCCTTCACCCAGGCAAGTCAGCCCACGGATATACAGAAGTCCGGCACCGGCCTCGGGTTGATGATCAGCCGAACGCTTTGCCAGATGATGGGAGGGGAGTTGTACATTGACAGCGAAATTGGGCAAGGAACAACGGTATCTGTGCACCTCAAGCTACCATTTGTGAATGTCTTGCCAATGTCCGGCAATGAGAGCAAGCATGTGAGCGAAGAGCCATCTGAAGTTCAGGGGTATCAGGTTTTAATTGTCGATGATCATCCCACCAACCGTCTATTGGTCACTCAACAGCTGGCTTTTCTTGGACATGAGGTGCAGGCAGTTGATTCAGGTAGAGCGGCGCTGCAGCATTTAATGACACAGAGCACAGATATCATCATCACCGACTTCAATATGCCTGATATTGACGGGCTGGAATTCACAACCCGTTATCGCCAACAGGAGCATGATGAACGCCGTGAACGTGCCATTATCATCGGTTTGACGGCCGATGCCCGCCAGGAGCAGATCCAGAGGGCGATGGAGGCAGGTATGGACGACTGCTTGTTCAAGCCAGTCAGTCTGGATGAGTTGAGGCAATGCATCTCGATCCACACAACGGGCTATGTTGATACACTACCTGCTGAAATTGCTAATAATATCAATCAAAGACTGGGGCCATTGACGGCAGGTAAGCCTGAAATCGCAGCGCCTTTGTTGATGGAGTTTCTGCGGGCTGCGGATGATGACCTGGCCGCCCTCGCAAAGGCCAGCCAGACAGGGGACAACCAGGCTTTTCTAGCCAATTTACACCGTCTCAAGGGCGGTGCCCGTATCATAGGTGCAGATGGATTGGTCGCGTGCTGCATTGCCTGGGAACAATCTTCCCGATTACCTCTGTGTATGCCAAGTGCCCTTCGACAGGTGCAGCATATGTACCAACAGCTTCAGGAGGGGATTCGCTATTGGGAGAAAATGACGTGAAGGGGGGATTTGCGCCCCCTCCATTCAGCTCAAGTCATGAACGCCAGTAGGTAATCAGTTCGTACCCGCTTTCGATGACGCTCTCTGTTTGTTGGGCATGTTGGTGATAGCCAAGGTAATAGTGTTCAGTGATTGGCAGCATTTGATAATGACTAGTTAGGGTCTTGCCGTTGAGGATGACATCAGGGGTTCCGGCTGCCACGTTAATCGCTCTGGCTTTCAGCATGAGCCCTGAATCCGATACGGTTAGTTTGGCGGCCAATACCTGTTCTGCTGGATTGGCGGTGGAGATTACTTGTTGTCCCGGATGCTGCAAGCTGACTGATGATTGGCTGTATTTGCTGGCGCTCGCCTGCCAACTCACTGTCTTGCCCACCGTCTGGGCATGGGGGGCGACAGGGATGAGTAGTGCAGGAAGCACAAGCAGAAAAATGTGTGTTTTCATGATTTACCCTCTCTTGTTTGGGCCCCGAATGGGATCAATTTCTCTATCGGCGCGCATTAGAAAAAGCTTAGACCGACCTTGAGTGGCACAATGCACAGCTTTGGTTTTTTGTATGCAAGAGAGGTGCGGGTGTTGCTCGAAAATCAGATGATGTTGTTGGCGGTGTTTGAACGGGCGGCGCTGATGCTGATGACCTTGTTCTTTCTGACCCGTACAAGACCGTTCCAGCGGTTGTTCCAGAAGCGTGATCACACCCCGGCCGAGCTGGTGCTGGTCGCCTCCATCTTCGGCCTGTTCGCCGTGTTCAGTACCTATACCGGCATTCCGGTGGAGGGGGCGCTGATCAACGTGCGGATCATCGCCATCATCTCGGGCGGTATCCTGTTCGGCCCCTGGGTCGGCATTCCGGCCGGGGTCATCTCGGGCCTGCACCGCTACCTCATCGACATGGATGGTCACACCTCGATCCCCTGTCTCATTGCCAGCATCATTGCCGGTCTGCTCGCCACCTGGTTGCACCTGCGCTGCCGCAAGTCGCGACTCTGGCTCTACGGCATACTGGCGGGCATGTTGTGCGAGGGGCTGACCATGTTGCTGATATGGCTGCTGACCGAACCTCATGAGGTGGGGGTGGAGATCGTCAGCCACATCGCCTATCCGATGATCGCCGGGGCGCTCTGCATCGGGCTCATCATCAAGCTGGTGCAGGATCTGGATGACGAGAAGGAGCTGATTGCCGCCAAGCAGGCCAAGCTGGCGCTGGATATCGCCAACAAGACGCTGCCCTTCTTCCAGAAGGTCGATCGCCACTCCCTTGGCCAGGTGTGCGGCGTCATCTGTAACGAGATCCATGCCGATGCGGTGGCCATCACAGATACCCGCGACGTACTGGCCTATGTGGGGGTGGGCAAGGATTACTACGAGCTGGACGAGCACCACGCCATCAGCGACATGACCCAGCGGGCCGTGTTGCTGGACCAGATCATCATCAACAACGATCTGCGCCAGTATCACCTCTCCGATTTTCACTCTGTCATCATTATTCCGCTGCGGGAAAACGGCGCCGTCAGCGGCACCCTCAAGATCTACTATCGCCGCACTCACAGCATTACCAGTTCTCTGCGAGAGATGGCGGTGGGCCTCTCCCAGCTCATCTCCACCCAGATGGAGGTGTCGCGCATTGAGCAGTTGAAAGAGATGACCCGCAAGGCGGAGTTCACCGCCCTGCAGAGCAAGATCAACCCGCACTTCCTGTTCAATGCCCTCAACGCCATCTCATCCTTGATCCGCATACGCCCCCAGCAGGCGCGCCAGCTCATTGCCAATCTGGCGGACTATCTGCGCTACAACCTCAACAAGGGGGACGAGCTCATCGACATTCAGGAGGAGCTGCAGCAGGTGCGCGATTACATCGCCATAGAGCAGGCCCGCTTCGGCGACAAACTGGAGGTGGTGTTCGAGGTGGATGACGTCCACATCCAGGTGCCGAGCCTGCTGTTGCAGCCGCTGGTGGAAAACGCCATTCTGCACGGCATCCAGCCCCGCAGCGCCCCGGGCCGGGTCACCATCGAGGTGAAACAGCTGGCGGGGGGGATTCGGGTGGCTGTGCGCGATACAGGTTACGGCATCAGTCAGGCTGTGATCGACGGCGTGGCCGCCGGTCGGGTGGAGAGCCGCAGCATAGGCCTGATGAACGTTCATCAGCGGGTCAAGCTGTTGTACGGTGACGGCCTGCAGCTAAGGCGGCTGGAACCGGGTACTGAAGTCTGTTTCTATCTGCCGGATCAGGAGGCGATGCCATGTTGAAAGCCATTATTGTCGAAGATGAATATCTGGCCCGGGAGGAGTTGGCCTATCTGGTGGGCCAGCATAGCCAGATCGAGATAGTGGCGAGTTTCGAGGACGGACTGGAGGCGTTCAAATACTTGCAGGATCACGAGGTGGACGTGGTGTTTCTGGATATCCAGATCCCCTCCATTGATGGCCTGCTGCTGGCCAAGAACCTGCACAAGTCGAGCCATCCGCCCCACATCGTCTTCGTCACCGCCTACAAGGAGTTTGCGGTGGAAGCGTTCGAGCTGGAGGCGTTCGACTATATCCTCAAGCCCTACAACGAGCCGCGCATCATCAATCTGCTGCAAAAGCTCGAGCTGGCGGGCAAGTCTCCGCCGGTGCAGGGGGGCGAGGGGAGCAGCCCGCAGAATCGCACCGTCAATCTGGTGAAGGGGGAGCGCATCATAGTCACCCCCTGCGAGCAGATTTACTATGCGGAAGCGGACGAAAAGCTGACCTATGTCTACACCCGCACCGATCGTTACGTGATGACCATGACCATCAGCGAGTTTGTCAGCCGGCTGCCTGCGGAGGGCTTCTTCCGTTGCCACAGATCCTACTGCGTCAACATCAACAAGATCCGCGAGATAGTGCCCTGGTTCAACAGCACCTATCTCATCCGGCTCCATGATCTGCCGTTCGAGGTGCCGGTCAGTCGCAGCAACATCAAGGCGTTCCGTCAGCTGATGCGGCTCTGATTGTCATTCATTCCTGCCGATCTGCATTTCATGCCTTAATCGGCTGGCACGAGTTGCGTCTTGCCTATAGTGGCCTCAATTTCCTTAAGGCCATCGACCGAGACGCATCATGACCAAAGAGATGAATCGCACCCGCTATCTGACCCTGATAGGTACCATCATTACCCAGTTTGCGCTGGGTTCCGTCTACACCTGGAGCCTGTTCAACGCCCAGCTCTCCGACAAGCTGGACGAGCCGGTCAGCCAGGTGGCGTTTGCCTTCGGTCTGCTCAGCCTGTCGCTGGCGGTCGCCTCTTCCATGGCGGGCAAGCTGCAGGAGCGGTTCGGGGTGCGCAATGTCACCCTGGGCGCCGGCGTGCTGCTCGGCATCGGCTTCTTCCTCACCGCCCACGCCAGCAATCTGGCCATGCTCTACCTCTGCGCCGGTATTCTGGTGGGGTTTGCCGACGGTACCGGCTACCTGATGACGCTCTCCAACTGCGTGAAGTGGTTCCCGGAGCGAAAGGGGCTCATCTCCGCCTGCTCCATCGGTGCCTATGGCCTGGGCAGCCTCGGCTTCAAGTACATCAACCTGCTGCTGCTCTCCAACAACGGCCTGGAAGCGACCTTCCAGCTGTGGGGATTGATCGCCATGTCCATGGTGCTGGTGGGTGGCATGCTGATGAAGGATGCACCCAAGCAGGCCGCTTCGGCGCAGCAGACCGAGAGCCGTGATTTCACCCTGGCCGAGGCGATGCGCAAACCGCAGTACTGGATGCTGGCGCTGATGTTCCTCACCGCCTGCATGAGCGGCCTCTACGTCATCGGCGTGGCCAAGGATATAGGCGAGAACATGGTGGGTCTGTCGACTGCGGTTGCCGCTAATGCGGTCGCCATCATCGCCATGGCCAACCTGGGTGGTCGACTGGTATTGGGTATTCTGTCTGACAAGATGTCCCGCATCCGGGTCATCACCATAGCCCAGCTGATCACGCTCGGTGGCATGGGATTGCTGCTGTTCGTGCCGCTCAATGCCAACCTCTTCTTCGTGGCGGTGGCCTGTGTGGCCTTCAGCTTCGGTGGCACCATCACCGTCTACCCCTCGCTGGTGAGTGACTTCTTCGGTCTCAACAACCTGACCAAGAACTACGGCGTCATCTACTTGGGCTTCGGTCTGGGCAGTATCATTGGCTCCATCGTGGCCTCCCTGTTTGGCGGCTTCATGGCGACCTTCAACCTGATCCTGGTGCTGATGGTGGTGGCGCTGGTGCTCTCCCTCACCATACGTCTGCCGGCTCCCAAGCCGCTCTGCACCGATTGAGGGTTTTCCTCGCTCGATGACGACATGAAACCTGAGCCCGGTGGGCTCAGGTTTTTCTTTCATCAAAAGACGTATAGATGGCTAAATATCTATACTCTTGTGCCGCCCTTTCCTATAATCCCCCCGCTTTGGCGCATCATGCTTAATAGGGAATCCGGTGAAAATCCGGAGCTGGCGCGCAGCGGTAAGGGGGAACGAAGCGACATCAGGGCACTGCCGTCAGGTGGGAAGCCGTCGCCGTAGGCCATCAGCCCCCCAGCCCGAAGACCTGCCAAAGTTCGTATTTCGGGCCGAGAGAAACCGGCCACGAAGTAGATGCTTACGCGAACTTAAGGATCTCTCATGTCCAAGAAATTATTGGTGGCTGCCCTGTTGCCAACGGCGGCTTTCGCCCAGACGACCATCCCCGTCAATCCTACTCTGGTGATCACCGCCAACCGGGTGGAACAACCCATCAGCACAGTTCTGGCACCCGTTGTGGTGATCGATCGCGCCGAGATCGAATCCCGTCAGGTGCAGAGCCTGCCAGCATTGTTGAAGACGCTGCCAGGTGTGCAGATCACCACGCTGGGTGGGCGAGGGCACATGAGCAGCCTGTTCATCCGCGGTACCAACTCCAACCATTCGCTGGTGCTGATGAATGGGCGCCCCATCGCCGCCATGGTGGCCGGCACACCAGACCTCAGCCAAATTCCGCTGGGCAACATAGAGCGCATCGAGTACATCCGTGGTCCGCGCGCTGCTGTCTATGGCGCGGATGCCATCGGCGGCGTCATCAACCTCATCACCAAAACCTCCGCCAAGAATGGCAGCGAGACCCATCTGAAGGGTGGTGTGGGCAGCAATGGTTACGGCCAGGGTCAGGTGCGTACCGTGCAGGCCCTGGGTCAGCAGACCGACATGAATATGATGATCGGCTACGAGCGCACCGATGGTTTCGATGTGGTGGCCAATGCCCAGCAGCCGGATCGGGATGGCTTCGACAGTCTGAACGGCCAGATCGGGCTGAATCATGCCTTCAATGATGCCTGGAGTGCGGACTTCAACGCCCAGGGTTATGACAACCAGACCGAGATGGATGATGCCTATCAGTCGGCCGATCAGAGCCGGGTACAGGCCTTCCAGTATGATGGCGGTCTCAAGTTCCAGAGCGAGACGCTGACCAGCCGACTGGAAGCCAGCTATGGCGAGAACAAGTTGAAGAGCTGGCTGGAGAGCAAGGGAGAATCCAGCGCCCAGCCGATCCACACCGGCTTGACCCGATTCTCCTGGATCAACAGCTGGAGCGGCGTCGAGGGGCTCAACCTGACCGGTGGCGCCGACTGGCAGCAGGAGCAGTTGAAATCCGACTCGCGTAGCTCTGGTCAGGCGTTCAATGCCCCCGATCGCGACAACACGGGTCTGTTCGCGGTGGGCAGCTATCGCTGGCAGGCCCTGCTGTGGGAGCTTTCGGGTCGCACCGATGACAACGAGCAGTATGGCCGTCACAACACCTGGTCCGCCGCCAGCGGGCTGGACATAGATGACAACCACAATGTGCGGTTGAGCTATGGCACAGGCTTCAAGGCGCCGACCTTCCTCGACCTCTACTATCCCGGTTATGAGAATCCGGATCTGAAACCGGAAGAGAGCAAGAACCTGGAGCTGGGCTTCACAGGTCGTTATACCGGTTGGGACTGGTCGTTGAATCTGTATCGCAACCAGATCCAGAACCTGATCGCCTGCCAGAGTGCGTTCTCCACCTGCAAACCGGACAACACGGATGCCGAGATCCGCGGCGTGGAAGTGGCGCTGGGTCTGGAAACCGGACCGCTCCATCATGACCTGAGCTTCGATTACACCAAGACCGAAGACAAGAACGATGGTGACCAGCAACTGCTGCGTCGTGCCAAGCAGAAGGCCAGCTGGCTGACCCAGGTGCAGTTGGGCCAGGTCGATCTCTCAACCGAACTGCTCTATGTGGGCAAGCGGGATGACAAGAACTTCAGCAGCTTCCCGGCAGAGCGGGTGGAACTGGGTTCCTACACCCTGATCAATCTGGGGGCCAGCTATGGGGTGACGCCTCAGCTCACGCTGGGCGGCCGCATAGACAACCTGTTCGATCGCGACTATGCCCCGGCCTATGGCTACGCATCGGCGGGTACCGAGTTCAAGCTGACTGCGGACTACCGCCTCTGATCGCCAGCGCTGCTATATATAGAAGAGAAAAAGCGAGGCCCTGCCATGTGCAGGGCCTTTTCTATTGGCGGCAGGCGGGAGTATGATCGCCGCCTTGCACCAAAGGGGGAGGCCAGGTGGCCAATATTCTAGTGTTCGACTCCGGCATGGGTGGTTTGACCATCTATCGCGAGATCCGCCGTGCGCTGCCGGCACACAACTACTTCTATTGTTTCGACAACGCCAACTTCCCCTATGGTGAGCTGAGCGAGTCAGCGTTGATTACTGCCTGCACCCGTCTGGTCAGTCACATGGTGGCCAGGCATGCCATCGATCTGGTGGTGATTGCCTGCAACACGGCCAGCACCATAGCCCTGCCATCTTTGCGTGCCGCCCTGACCATTCCGGTTGTCGGCGTGGTGCCTGCCATCAAACCGGCTGCCGCCTTGACCCGAAATGGGTGTATCGGTCTGCTGGCGACCCCGGGCACCGTCAGCCGTGAATATACTCACCACCTCATTACCCAGTTTGCCCCGGGCAAGCGGGTGTTGCTCAAGGGGGCGACTGAACTGGTGATCGAAGCCGAGCATAAGCTGGCGGGACGGCCGGTAAACATGGCGCTGTTGCAGGAGGTGCTGGCGGACTGGATGGAAGGGGAGGAAAGGCCGGATACCCTGGTGCTGGGTTGCACCCACTTCCCGCTACTCAATGACGAGATCCGGCAGTTGATGCCAGGATGTCAGCTGGTGGATTCAGGGAACGCCGTGGCAAGACGGGTGGCACATCTATTAACTACCGTTGCTGAGCAGCCTTCCCTGACTGCGGCGCAGGCCAAGGCTTATTGCACCCGACTGGATGCAGAAGCTCAAAAACTGACAGCCCCCTTGCAAGCTTGGGGGCTGTCATCACTCGAAGAGGTTCGGTACTAGTTCGTGACCGCCAAGGGATCAGGCGTCGACCTCGCTCCCTTCCCTCTCATCTTTATCCCGCTTGTCATTGGCTTCGCGTACCTTGAGGGTGCGCTGCTGATACTCCTTGTCATTGAGCGCCGTGATTGCCTTGGCTGCATCGGCGGCGGGCATCTCCACAAAACCAAATCCTCTGCGCTTGCCGGTAGCCTTGTCCTTCATCAAACGGACAGAGATCACCTGGCCTTGTTCGGCAAACAGCTCGCGTACGGCAATCTCGTTGGCGCGATAGGGCAGGTTGCCTACATATAAGGTGCAAGTCTCTTGGCCGGAGACCAGTTCGGCCGTGGCGGCAGGTGTCCGCTTAAGGAGCAGCGGCACGATGAAACCACCAATGGCCAGACCCACAGCAAAAATCACTTCGGCTTTCAAAGAAAACTGCAGAGCCTGGGCAACCAGATAACCAACCAGCGCCAATACCAGGGCAAGGATGGCCGCCTGCACATAAACGGGAAACTTGGATAAATTCATCTTTAAAGACCTTTTGTAAATGAAAGCAAAAAAGGTGCAACACTCTATTCACCTCCATGGTAACCAGCTTTCCAGCCGGGCGCTACCATGGACCACTTGGGACACATTATCCGTTCCAGTATGGCATCCCTTAATGGGGGAAGACCCACTTAAATGATGATAAAACAGGACTGAAATCATCGGCTTGTGGATAACACTGTATATATACACTGAGTAAGCTGTTTCTAATTGGATATTTTGAAGTTTCCGTGACTTTCTTCAAAAAAAGCCTTGTCATCGCGGTGCCGCTCCCTATAATGCGCCCCTACCAGCACGGCGGAACACGCCAACCTGATGAGCCAGCTTCCTTGTGAAGCAGGCGCCGAAAGAAAAGCGAAAACAATCGCTTGACTTTCGAAGTGAGAAGCGTAATATGCGCCTCCTC
>NZ_CDBL01000091.1:0-26904 GCF_000820005.1 Aeromonas piscicola
CGCAACATCCAGGATACCAACGAGACGCTCTTCTACCGTCTGCTGCACAACCACCTGACCGAGATGCTGCCGGTCATCTACACCCCGACCGTGGGCAAGGCGTGCGAGGAGTTCTCCAACATCTACCGCCGCGCCCGTGGCCTGTTCATCTCCTATCCGGACAAGGACAGGATCGATGACATGCTGCAAAACGCCACCAAGCAGAACGTCAAGGTGATCGTGGTCACCGACGGTGAGCGCATCCTGGGTCTGGGGGATCAGGGCATCGGCGGCATGGGCATTCCCATCGGCAAGCTGTCGCTCTACACCGCCTGTGGCGGCATCTCCCCGGCCTACTGCCTGCCGGTGGTGCTGGACGTGGGCACCAACAACCAGCAGCTGCTCAGCGATCCCTTCTATATGGGCTGGCGCAATCCGCGCATCTCCGGTGAAGAGTACGCCGAATTCGTCGACGCCTTCATCCAGGCGGTCAAGCGCCGCTGGCCGGAGATACTGCTGCAGTTCGAAGATTTCGCCCAGAACAATGCCATGCCGCTGCTCAATCGCTACAAGAATGAGCTCTGCTGCTTCAACGACGACATTCAGGGCACCGCCGCCGTGACCCTGGGCAGCCTGATCGCCGCTTGCAAGGCTTCCGGTGCAAAGCTCTCCGAGAAGCGGGTCGCCTTCCTCGGTGCGGGCAGCGCGGGCTGCGGCATCGCCGAGCAGATAGTGGCGCAGATGAAGGCCGAAGGGCTGACGGATGCCCAGGCCCGTGGCCGAGTCTTTATGGTGGACCGTTTTGGTCTCATTACCGACAAGATCCCCAACCAGCTCGATTTCCAGCGCCGCCTCTCCCAGCCGGTGGATCGCATCGCTGACTGGCCGGTGGGGGACAATATCTCCCTGCTGGAGGTGATGGAGCACGGTCGCCCGGACATACTGATCGGGGTCTCCGGCCAACCGGGCCTGTTCACCGAAGAGGTGGTCAAGACCATGCACAAGCACTGTGCCCGTCCCATCATATTCCCGCTCTCCAACCCCACCTCGCGGGTAGAGGCGACCCCAGCAGATCTCATCCGCTGGACCGACGGCCAGGCGCTGGTGGCGACTGGCAGCCCGTTTGCGCCGGTGGAGCACAAGGGCAAGCGCTACGTCATTGCCCAGTGCAACAACTCCTTCATCTTCCCGGGGATAGGCCTTGGCGTCATCGCCTCCGGCGCCACCCGGGTGACCGACGCCATGCTGATGTCGGCCAGCCGCGCGCTGGCGGAGTGTTCGCCGCTGGTGAAGGGGGCTGAAGGTTCCTTGCTGCCGGATCTGGCGGATATCCATCAGGTCTCCCGCTACATCGCCAAGATGGTGGCCAAGACCGCCATGTTGCAGGGCAAGGCGGTGCAGACTCCGGACGAGGTGATAGAGCAAGCCATAGAAGCGAACTTCTGGCGACCGGAATACCGCCGCTATCGCCGCACTTCCTTCTGATCCTCCGCGCAGGGGAAAAACAAAAGGGATGCCTCGGCATCCCTTTTTTGTGCACCTTTCACAGATTTCCCTTTCCGGTGCCCCTCTCACACGTCTGGCTGCTCTCTTCGTTGTTTGACGCGGCTTATTGCGCGGCTGGCTCTGCGACGGGGGCCTCGGAGGCACTCTGAGTGCCGGTGACCCTGACCTCTACCCGGCGATCCGGCCCCAGGCAGTCGATGAGCGCGGCCCTGGCCTTGATGGCATCACATTGGCTGCCGGTGACAGGGTTGCTCTCGCCATTGCCCTGGATGCTGACCTTGTCGGCGGGCAGGCCCTTGCCAATCAGGAAGTTGGCGACCGTGCTTGCGCGAGCCTCAGACAGCGCCTGGTTGTTGGCATCCGATCCGATACGGTCCGTGTGGCCCATCACCACGGCGCTGCCATCCTTGGGCTGCACCTCGACTATCTGCTGATAGAGCGACTCCAGTGCCTGCATTCCCTCGGGTTTCAGGTCCGCTTTGCCGAACGCAAACAGCACATCCGAGCTCAGGTTGAAGGTCTGGTCCACGGGCTCCGGTGCGGGCGGGGGCGGCGGGACGATCACAGGGGCCGCGACAGGCTCGACCGGTTTGCTGCGGTTGGGGTGGATCACCAGCTCCAGGGTGGCGGTGCTGATGTCGCTCACCCAGCGCTGGGTGCCACTGCCCAGCTTGTCGTTGTCGGGATCGTCGCCGACCCGGACCAGATAGCGGTAGCGCGCCTGGATATCGACCCAGTCGTGCAGTTTGGCGGTGAGGCCAAGGCCGGCCAGCGGTGCCAGGTTGTTGTCCCCGCCGTTGACGGACTTGACGTGGTAGATATAACCGCCACCCTCGGCAAATACCGAGAAGATGTCGCCAAGGGGCAAGCGGCCTATCACCGACAGGGTGGCCCCCTGGCTGCTGAAGTCATTGCCCTGCACGTCCCAGTCGCCGGTCGACAGGTAGCCAAGCTCGGCTCCCAGGTTCTCGGTGAAGTTGTAGCCGCCAAACAGGGAGAGTGCGGTGGCGTCCTTGCTCGCATCCTTGCCAAAATCACCCAGATCGTGGGCGATGGCCCAGCCGCCACCGACCCCAGCATACCAGTCGTTGTCCGGCGCCGCCTGTGCACCCGTGGTCGCCAATGCCAATGCAATCCAAACAGATTTCAGTCTTATGTTCATCGCGTATCCTCGTCGATGTTTGGTGTCGTAGAGCTCCAGCCCTGTTGTGTACAACCACCACTATTTATAGGCGATACAGGGTTTTTAACCACTGAGGTGGTATTTGGGAGCGCAACGGGCGAGAGGAGGTCACAAAACGAGGAGGGTGAGCGGTGTTCCCAAGGCAATGAAAAAGGAGGCCATCAGGCCTCCTTCATATGTCACTTGAGTGACTTACTGTTTCACTTCCTGTACGCCGGTGACGCGCACTTCAACGCGACGATCCGGGGCCAGGCAGGCGATCAGCTGTGCCTTGGCCTTGATGCCATTGCACTGGGTGCCGGTGACCGGGCTTGCTTCACCACGACCTTCGATGGCGACCTTGCCGGCAGGCAGACCCTTGCCGACCAGGAAGTCGGCCACGGTGCGGGCGCGGGCTTCGGACAGCTTCAGGTTGTAGGCGTCAGAACCGATGCGGTCTGTGTAGCCGACGACCACGGCGCTGCCATCTTTCGGCTGCACGTCGACGATCTGCTGATACAGGGTATTCAGCGCAGCAACCCCTTCCGGCTTCAGAGTGGATTTGCCAAAGGCAAACAGCACATCCGAGCTCAGGGCGAAGCTCTTGTCGACCACGACAGGCTCAGGTACCGGCTCGGGCGCTGGCGCAGCGACAGGTGCCACATAGGAGGTGCGATTCGGGTGCATCACCAGTTCCAGGGTGGCCACGCTCATGTTGGTTTCCCAGGTCTTCTGCTCATCACCCAGGTTCCACATGTAGCGGTAGCGGGCTTGCACATCGATGAGGTCGGAGAGCTTGGCGGTCAGGCCCAGACCGGCCAGCGGCGCAGTGCCGTTGTCGCTGCTGCCGTTGCCGTTGACGTGGTTGAAGTAGGCGCCGCCTTCTGCAAACACGGAGAAGATGTCATTCAGCGGCAGACGGGCAAGACCGGACAGGGTGGCACCCTGAGTCTTGAAGTCGACACCGTCGACGCCCGCTTTACCGGCATAGAGATAACCCAGCTCGGCAGCGTAGTAATCATTGAAGTTGTAACCACCAAACAGGGAGAGCGCGGTGGCGTCCTTGTCAGCGTCTTTGCCAAAGTCGTTCAGGTCGTGACCATAAGCCCAACCTGCGCCGATACCTGTGTACCAGTCGTTGGCTGCCTGAGCGGTGGAAGTTCCCATGGCCGCGATGGCCAGAGCAATCAGGGCGGGTGCCATTTTCATTTTCATCGTTTTATCCTCGTTGAGTTTGCCGTGCTAGGGCGTACTGCGCACTCTTCAGTTATACCGGTCGCAAGTGACAATTCAGCTGCGACCTCCATGGTGAACCACGGCTGGCTTGAATGAAAAAAGAGATGGTTCCTGGATACTCATGAAGTCTTGGCTTCATGGACAACTAACCGGACAAGAAGCACTTTTAATAGTTCATCCAATACCTTACAAGCGGGGTTACTGTATTCTTTTGACTCGCTTTGATCAAGTTTCTGTACAGATATCCAGCGGTAGTGCGGGTTGGAGCGAAAAAGCAGGCCGTGCGGGGGAGAGGGTTTGACAGAAAGGGTTTGACAGAAAGTGTCGTGTCTTGCTGCCTTCACCATCAATTAATAGAAGGCGGGAAAACAAAAGGGATGCCGTTGCATCCCTTTTTCGCATTATCTGAATAGAATCAGATTATTGCTGAACTTCTTGTACGCCAGAGACGCGAACTTCTACGCGACGATCCGGAGCCAGGCAGGAGATCAGCTGAGCTTTAGCCTTGACGGCGTTGCACTTGGTGCCAGTAACCGGGTTGGCTTCGCCACGACCTTCTACTGCAACCTTGCTGGCAGCCATACCCTTGCTTACCAGGAAGTTGGCAACGGTACGGGCACGAGCTTCGGACAGCTTCTGGTTGTAAGCGTCGGAACCGATGCGGTCGGTGTAACCAACGACAACAGCGTTGCCATCTTTCGGCTGGAATTCAACGATTTGCTGATACAGACCATTCAGGGCTGCAACGCCTTCCGGCTTCAGGCTGTCTTTGCCAAAGGCAAACAGCACGTCGGAGTTCAGCGCGAAGTTCTTCTCAACAACCTGCGGGGCAGGAGCCGGAGCTTCTTCAACAACAGGAGCCGGAGCCGGTGCTACGTAGGAAGAACGGAACGGGTGGTATACGGCTTCCAGGGTCGCAACGCTCTGGTTGGACTTGTAGCGTACGTCGTCGGCGTGCAGGTCAGCCACGTCCCACATGTAGCGGTAGCGAGCTTGCAGATCCAGCGCGTCGTTGACCTTGTAGGTCACGCCCAGGCCAGCCAGCGGGGATACTTTGGTATCGCTGGTGCCCATGCCATCGGTGTGAGCCCAGTAGGCGCCGCCTTCAGCGAAGGCAGAGAAGTCACCGCCCAGCGGCAGACGAGCGATACCGGACAGGGTGGCACCCTGGTTTTCGTAACGGTTGCCATCGGTGTTGCCACGGCCAGCGTACTGGTAGCCGAATTCGGTACCGAAGTTCTCGGTGAAGTTGTAACCAACGAAGGCGTTGGCAGCAGCCGCGTCTTCTTCGCCAGTATTCACGCCTTCGATCTTGTTCAGACCGTTGAAGTGGGCAGCACCGACACCGGCACCGAAGTAGATGTCGTCAGCGGCGTGAGCTGCAGTTGCACCCATGGCAGCCATAGCGATGGCGATCAGGGAAGGAGCCATTTTCATCATAAAAAAATCCTCGTTGAGATGGCACGTTGTTCACGTGCTTCGCACTTTTTAATTTATGTAAGCTGCAGGCTCTGCCGAACAACAGCGTTGAGTCTGGCAGGGATCCCGGTTCCATCCGGGAGGCACACATTCCTGGTGCACAAGCGAGCGGGTGGCAGCGTAAGCAATGCCTTCAACCCTTCACGAACAGCCGATGTCATTCCGATGACGTGGCGCACTCTATGCCGATTTCAAAACATGATCAAGCTCACACATAAGCCATATGGCAAATTGTGTCGTGTGGATAACTGGCTGTTTATCCAAATTAATTAGTGATCCAAATAGGCTCTGTGCAGCTTCTTTTCGAGTTTCATATAGGCCTGAACCCAGTCAGATTGCGCCATGGCGGGGGATTCCCTCGCCTGGAACACCGCCAGATAATCGGCCTCGGTTGCTTCGCACAGTAAGGGTGTGAAGCTGAGCAAAAAATGACGGGCAAGGTAGGGATCGAGGGGCCAGATGTTGAGGATGGCCCGCGCCACGGGCTGAACCGCAGCTGAACAGCGAAAATGGTGGTGGCCCGCTTCCAGCCAGAGCGCCATCTCGGCGAGCCCGCTTTCGGGCACCAGACCTCCGTCTCCCTGCTCGTTGGCAAGGGCAAGGCGGTGGCCGTTGCCGAGCAGCAGATGTCCGTCTTGTTGCAAGACGCCATCGTGACTGCGCAGGGTCAGCCCTGCTACTGGCTGTTCGAGAAACAGGCTGCTTTTGTCATCGAGCGCAGTCAAAACCGCTGCCGCCTGCTCATGCATGGCCGCAGGCAACCAGAAGGCTTCGGCGCGTGTCTGCTGGCCTTGCATCAACTGGCGGGTGAGTTCTGCATGGGTTGAAACTGGGTGTAAACAGGAGATTATGCCGGGGAGCGCCATGAGTTCCTACTCTTTAGGGATAGCTGGCGGATTATACGAGTTATTCCTGCAGCAACAATAAAGGTTTCTTTTCGAGACTGTTTACCTGAGGCGGTTGAGCGATTACCATCCCCGATGTTTGCAAGGGTTGTCGTCGAAAGACGCTTATTAAAGATAGAGACTCGACCATAACGAGTCCGTTCAAAACTGATACACTTGACTACGAGTCGTCGCGAAAAATAAAGGTGGAGTCAATCCGCCGTACGGAGTATGGAACAATATGAATTCAAATATCGTAACTGTTGGTAAGAAGATCCGTCAGATCCGTGAAGCGGTCGGTTTGAGCCGTCCCAAGTTTGCCGATCTGCTGGGCGTTCCCCCGACCACCCTGAAGAACTATGAACTGGGTTATCGTGAAGTAGGTGGCGCCTTCCTGGTGGCACTGGCGCATCACCCGGAGCTGCACAAGTTCACCCTCTGGCTGCTGGCTGACAAGAAAGTCGCCGAAATTGGCCAGATCGGTCCGGACGATATTGCCAAGGCTTGATTTAATTGGGCTTTGACAAAAATGCCGCCATTGAGGCGGCATTTTTTTATCCATCAAATAACCACTTCATTTAATTAAATTTGGCTAATTGTGCTCTCACCAAGGCTTTTCACGAAAATACCTTGGCAAGTCGGATTAATCCTCAGAAAATTCCTGCCCTAAAATCAGGGTTATCCTTCGCATGATGCGCACAGTGAGACAAGCATGAGTCAAACCATTCCCCTAGCCAGAGATGGCTTTACCAGTAAATTCGGTGTCCTTGCCGCCACCCTGGGTTCAGCCGTCGGGCTGGGCAATATCTGGAAATTTCCCTACCTGACGGGTGAAAACGGCGGCGCCGGTTTTCTGCTGGTCTATGTGATTGCCACCCTGCTGGTGGGGCTGCCGGTGATGATTTCCGAAATCATGCTGGGTCGCAAGGGCAAGGCCGATGCGGTGACCACCCTGAGCAAGCTGGGCCCCAAGGGACAGCCCTGGTGGCTGATCGCCCTGATGGGAGTGGTCGCGGCCTTCCTCATCATGTCCTTCTATTCCGAAGTGGCGGCCTGGGTGTTCGCCTATATCTTCAAGGCTATCAGCGGCGAGATACTGTCGACCGACCCTGCGGTCACGGGCGCGGCCTTCAATGCGCTCATCACCAATCCGCTGCAAAGCCTGCTCTGGCAATGGCTGGTGTTGGCGCTGATGGGAGGCATACTGCTGATGGGGGTTTCCAAGGGGATCGAAGCGGTCACCAAGAAGCTGATGCCGGTGCTCTTCATCCTGCTGCTGGTGATCGGCATTCGCAGTCTGACCCTGCCGGGGGCGAGTCAGGGTCTGCATTTTCTGTTCTCGCCAGACTTTTCCAAGATCACCGCCGGTGTGGTGCTGACCGCCATGGGGCTGGCCTTCTTCAAGCTCTCCATCGGCATGGGTTGCATGATGACCTATGGCAGCTACTTCCGGGATGATCAGAACATTCCGCTCACCACCTTCCGGGTGATGTGCGCCGATCTGTTCGTCTCCATGCTGGCGGGGATCGCCATCTTCCCGGCCGTGTTCGCATTCGGGTTCGAGCCCTCCGCCGGCCCCTCCCTGCTGTTCATCACCATTCCGGCTGTGTTTGCCAGCATTCCGTTCGGTCACCTGTTCATGGTGCTGTTCTTCGTGCTCTCCGCCATCGCGGCGACGGGCGCCATGCTCTCCATTCTGGAAGTGCCTGTCTCCGTGGTGTCCGAGCGTTTCCACATGAGCCGTCCCAAGGCCACTCTGCTCAACCTGCTGGTGCTGGGCGCGGTCGGTTCGACCTGCGCGCTCTCCAACAGTTCGCTGGCGGAGGTGCAGATCGCCGGCAAGACCTTCTTCGACCTGTTTGACTTCGTCTCTTCCAACGTATTGATGCCCCTTGGCGGTATCTTCCTCTGCCTGTTCGTGGGCTGGGTGTGGGGCTTTGAGCGGATGAAGGAGGCGCTGACCAATGGCGGTGAACTGGAGCTGGCCATCCTCAAGCCGCTGTTCTTCATCATCCGTTATGTGTCGCCGCTGCTGATCCTGGTCGTGATGCTCAAGGGGCTGGGGCTGTTCTGATGGCTTGCCCGTCACAAGAACGTAAAAAGAGCGCCGTTGGCGCTCTTTTTTTTATGGGCTCGTCAGGTTGGCACCCGGCGTCATATCAAACCGAGGCGGGAGAGCTCATCCTTGAGTTGCTCCATGTTGCGTTCGACACAGGCTTCCCCCTCGTTGATGGCATCGGAGGCCCGGTGGAAGTCCATGATGGAGAAGCTGCCAAGGCGCGGGCAGAGCTGGATCTCGGGGGGATCCCCCGCCATACGGGCGCGGGTGATGCGTTCCTGCATTATGTTGATGGAACCCGTCATCACGCTCCACATGCCCGGAGTGTTGGGGCCCTCACCGCGGTTGAACCACTGGCTGAAGCGGTTGCCGCTGACGGGTTCGTCCGGTTCGTCGGTCCAGGGCTGGTGCATGTCGGCGTTGAGGTTGACGGCGATCACCACCTCAGCCCCCATGGCGCGGGCCAGCGAAATGGGCACGGGGTTGACCACGGCGCCATCCACCAGCCAGCGATCCTCTACCAGGGTGGGGGTGAGTATACCGGGCATGCCACAGGAGGCGCGCACACACTGGCGCAGCGGGCCCTCTTTCAGCCAGATCTCGCGGCCGGTATCGAGCTCGGTGGCAACGCAGGCGAAGGGAATGGGCAGGCTCTCGATGACGGGATCACCGAGGTGATTGGCGGCGATGCCGAACACCTTTTCCCCGCGAAACAGCCCGCCGGAGAGGGCGGGGTCGAGCAGGCCGACGACCTGCAGCCGGCTGAAGCCGCGTACCCAGGACTCCAGTTTGTCCAGCTCGCCTGCGGCATAGGCTGCGCCGACGAAACTGCCGATGGAGCAGCCTGCCACCAGATCCGGTTTGACGCCGAGCCGCTCCAGCGCGCGTATGATGCCGATGTGCGCCCATCCTCGGGCAGCGCCACTGCCTAGAGCCAATCCCACGCGGGGTTTTCGTGACACTTTGTCTCTCCTGAGGTGAGTGAGGCGTTCAGCTTACCCGGTGTTTTTTGCGCCGTCATCCTGCCAGCGTTCGCTGCGATTGCGACCGTTGGCCTTGGCCTGGTAGAGCGCCACGTCCGCCCGGCGGATCGCCTCCTGCAGCTGTGTCTCGGGGGCGCAGTGGTGATAGCCCAGGCTGACGGTGACTGCCAGGGTGGGCGCAATCTCGTCCCACGGATGGCGGGCTATCTGCAGGCGCAACCGCTCGGCCAGCTGATCCAGCGGTTCGGATCCCTTGGCAACCAGCAGCAGAAATTCCTCGCCACCCCAGCGGATCAGGGCATCTTCTTTCCTCAGCAGAGGCTGGCAGAGTGTGACCAGCCGGATCAGCACCTGATCGCCAACTTCGTGACCAAAGCGGTCGTTGACCTGTTTGAAGTGATCGCAATCGAACATGACAACTCCGACTTTACGGGCTTTGGCTCGCAGATGAAGACGCTCGAATTCGTCGAAATAGTGGCGATTGTAGGCGGCAGTCAGGGCATCGTGACTGGATAGGTAGTCGAGCTGCCGGTTCAGACGACGGGCTTTGAGACTGGAGAGTGCCGCCCACACCATAAAGAGGATGGTGATCAGGGAAGGGAGTGAATGCCAGAACAGGGCCTGGGTTAGTGCGGTCAGCGGGATACGATGGATCAGGGTGAGTTGCGTATCAGGAATAGCCTGGACCAGTTGGAGGGCTCCTTGCCGCCACTGGTAGCCATGCCTGTCAGTCTGGAACTTTGGGAAAAAGTCAGCCCCCTGCGCGCTGCTGGCCAGGATCTGCTGGTGTTGGTTGACCAAAAACAGCGTGCCAATGGCGGGGGTGGATTCATGCAGCAGCCGATCGAGCCGCTCGAGCAGCACATCTATGCTGATGACCCCCACCAGCACCTGGTCCTTTACTATGGGTTGCGACAGGGAAATCATCTGGCCTTCCCCGGCAAAATCTTCGTAGGGGCGCGATACGATGGCGCGCTGGTTGGGGTTTTGCTGTTTCAGTGCATCCTGCCAGTAAGATTTGAGATAGATGGCGCGATGAAAGCGAAACTCGCTGGAGGGGATCCAGGGGTAGAGATAGATAAAGTCATCTACCCCGGTGAAGTAGAGCCAGGCAACCTTGTCTCCCAGCAGTTTGCTGGCGGTGGAGAGCAGGGGGGACAGACTGAGCGCCAGATGCAGTCTGGCTTCTCGCTCGCTGCCAGGGGCAGGCAGTCGGCCCAGCCCGGTCAGATTGCCGCTGAGCCCGGCGGGCAGGTTGGCGGGAACCTTGTCCAGCGAGAATCCCAGCTCAGGATCTGTGCGCAGGGCTTGATAAAGCTGGTAGGTCAGGGCGGACTGAGGATTGCTGCGCAGCCGCTCCTCGGCCTGACCACGCATGGCCTCGAGCACGGTTTCCATCTGCTGGAATTGGGATCGCAAACGGGCGGCCATGTTGAGGGTATCGCGCTCGTTGAGTTCGGTGACCTGTTTCAGAGTCTGATGGAAGGTGAGGGCAAGCAGCAGTATGACGAGGGTACCAAGTAGCCAGTGCTGGCTGCGTGTGACGATATGAATGCGTGGTGCTGGCATAGGCGGCCGGGCCTGATCTGGACTGGTTCGGTTCATCAGTTTAGGGCAGAACCATCAAAAACGTCTCCTGTGGCGACGATTTCGGTGATCTTCCACCGCTTCTGTTACGTTTTGTCACATTTATACATAGTCACGGCATAGTCAGGGGGTAACATTGTACCCATCATTGATGAAGTGCCCCCTTTTCTCTTAATTTCATGGATTGCTTGATGAAAATGCGTATGTGGCTGTCGATCGCCTGTCTCTCCCTGCTGATGTCGGGTGTCTGGTATTACCGTAACAATGAACCCGCCAGCAAACCCCAGCCCCGCCAGGTCAATATCAGGGCGCAGACGGTCAAGCAGAGCCTGGCCGAACCCACCATCAAGCTGGTGAGCAAGCTGGCCGCCAATCGCTCCGTGGTGATAAGCCCCGAGGTGACCGGCCGCATCGTCAAGATAGCGGTACGCTCCGGCCAGCAGGTCAAGCGGGGCGATACCCTGATCGCCCTGGATACGGGCAAGCAATTGGCGGAGCTTGCGGAGCAGAGCGCCAGCGTGCGCGATGAGGCCCGCAAGCTGCGGGACATGCGCCGGCTGGTGGCGCGCGGTGCCATCACCACCTCCGAGCTGGAAGGGCAGGAGGCCATAGTGGCCCAGGCCCAGGCCCGCGCCGATGCGGCCAAATACGAGTTGTCGCTGCGCACCCTGCAGGCACCGTTTGACGGCACCGTCAGCCTGATCGATCTCAGTGAAGGGGCCCTGGTCAACAGCGGCGATACCCTGCTTCATCTCGATGAGCTGGCCAAGCTGCGGCTCGATCTGGCGGTGCCGGAGCGCTATCTCTCCCTGCTGCGTCCCGGCATGGCGGTGACGGCAACCAGCTCGGCCTGGCCGGATCAAGCGTTCCGTGGCGTGCTGGAGACGCTCGACAGTCGGGTGTCCAACGATACCCAGAATATCAAGGCGCGGGTCATCATCCCCAATCCTGACGGACAGCTGCGCCCCGGCATGCTGCTCAACGTGGAGCTCTCCCTGCCGCCCCAGAAGATGACGCTGATCCCGGCCCAGTCGGTGGAGTATGCCGGCGAGCGGCGCTTCGTCTATCGCCTCGAGCCCGATGGCCGGGTCAAGCGTGTGCCCGTGGTGCTGGGGGATACCCATGGCGAGGAGGTGTGGGTCACCGAGGGCCTGAAGGTCGGCGATCGCATCGCGGTCGAGGGGCTGGTCAATCTGCGTGACGGTGCCAGCGTGCACGATCTGGCGGAGGTAAAAGGCTGATGTGGCTCTCCGACATTTCTGTACGCCGCCCGCTGGTGGCCGTGGTAGTGAGTGCCCTGCTGACCGTGTTCGGTCTGGTGGCCTTCAGCAAGTTGACGGTGCGGGAGATGCCGGACGTGCAGATCCCGTCCGTCTCCATCTCCACCACCTATGAGGGGGCGGCGCCAGCCGTCATGGAGAGTCAGGTTACCAAGCCCATCGAGGATCAGCTCTCCGGCATCAGCGGTATCAAGAACATCAACTCGGTGACCCGCAAGGGACGTTCCGTCATCACGGTGGAATTCAAGCTCGGCTGGAACATGGTGGAGGGTACCTCGGATGTGCGTGACGCCATCTCCCGTGCCCGCCCCAAACTGCCGGATGACGTGGATGAACCCATGGTCACCAAGGACAACGGCAACGGCGATGTGGCGGTCTGGCTCAACTTCAGCAGCACCCAGATGGACCGTACCGCCATGACGGACTACGCCAACCGCGTACTGGTCGATCCCCTTAGTCTGGTGGACGGGGTGAGCGAGGTGGCCCTCTCCGGCGATCTGACCCAGGTGATGTACGTGCGGCTGCGCCCCGCCGACATGGCGGCCCGTGGCATCACGGTGGCGGACGTGCAAGACGCCCTCAAGCGGGAGAACATAGAGCTGCCGGGCGGCGAAATTCGCAACAACAGCATGACGATGGCGGTGCAGATCGCCCGTCTCTACCACACGGCCGCCGATTTTCAGGCCTTGCAGGTGCGCACCGCCGACAACGGCCAGAGCATCTACCTGGCGGATATCGCCGACGTGGAGGTGGGCGCCAAGAACGAAGACAGTGCTTACCAGCGCAACGGCCGCGAGAGTTTGGGGATAGGCATAGTGGCCCAGTCCACTGCCAACCCGCTGGCGGTGGCGCAGGGGGTCGAACGCAAGATGGCCGATATGCAGCGCTTCCTGCCGGAAGGAGCCACCCTGGAAATTGACTACGACTCCACCATCTTCATCAAGCAGGCCATCGACGAGGTGTACGAGACGCTGGCCATCTGCGCCGTGCTGGTGGTGGCCGTGCTCTACCTGTTCCTGGGGCAGGGGCGTACCACCCTGATCCCGGCCATTACCGTGCCGGTGTCGCTCATCTCGGCCTTCATCGGTGCCTGGTATCTTGGCTTTTCCATCAACCTCATCACACTGCTGGCGCTGATCCTTGCCATCGGTCTGGTGGTGGATGACGCCATAGTGGTGGTGGAGAACATCCACCACCACCTGCAACGGGGCGAGCCACCGCTGCTGGCAGCCTGGCACGGCACCCGCGAGGTAGGTTTTGCCGTGGTGGCGACCACGGCCGTGCTGGTGATGGTGTTCGTGCCCATCGCCTTCATGGATGGCATGGTGGGGCGGCTCTTTACCGAGTTCGCCATTCTGCTCTCCCTGGCGGTGCTCTTCTCCTCCCTGGTGGCGCTGACTCTGACCCCGGCCATGGGCTCCTGGCTGATGCGCTCCGTCGACAAGCCCAACGTGCTGACGGCGTCGCTCGATCGCGGCCTCGGCTGGGTGGAGAAGCACTATCGCAATCTGCTGGGCTGGGTGCTGCGTCGTTCGGCCTGGACCCCGCTGGTGCTCTTGCTCTGCCTCGGCGGCATCGGTGCCCTGTTTGGCCAGCTGCCCACCAGTTTGACCCCGACCGAGGATCGGGGCGTGCTCTATGTGTTCGTGAAAGGGGCCGAGGGCACCAGTATCGAGCGTATGAAGCGCAACATGCAGCAGGTGGAGGCGGCCATCATGCCGCTGCTGGGCAAGGGGGTGGTGCAGGCCATGAGCTTCAGCACCCCGGCCTTCGGCCGTGGCGGCGATCAGACCGGGATGGCGATCATCCAGCTCACCGACTGGGCCGAGCGGGATGAAACCGCCACCGAGTTTGCCCAGTCCCTGAGCGGGCGGCTGGCCGGCATTCCCGATGTGATGATCCGCACCTTCCAGCCGGGCTTTCGCGGTGGTTCCACCGCCGCCGTCCAGTTCGTGCTGCAGGGCTCGGACTATGCCGAGCTCTATCAGCAGGGGCTGGCCCTGAAAGAGGCGGCGGCCCAGAGTGGCCTGATGGTGACGCCGGATCTCGACTACGCCGAGAAGACCCCCGAACTGCAGGTGACCATAGAGCGGGACAGAGCCAGCCAGCTCGGCATTCCGGTGTCGACCGTGGCCAGCTCGCTGCAGGCCCTGCTCGGCGGCGTCAGCCAGACCACCTATGTGGACAGGGGCGAGGAGTATGACGTCTATCTGCGCGCCAATCAGCGTGACTTCAACGGCGTGTCCGATCTCAGCCGTATCTATCTCAAGGCCGCCAGTGGCGAGATGGTGAGTCTCTCCACCCTGGCAACCGTCACCCAGGTGGCGAGCCCGCAGCGGCTCAACCACTACCAGCGGCAGAAGGCGGTGACCCTCACCGCCGATCTGGCGCCGGATCGTACCCTGGGCGAGGCACTGGACTTCCTCGACGGTTGGGCCAGCGCCAATCTGCCGAGCGGCATGACGGTGGATTACGCCGGTGAGTCCAAGGATTATCGCGACAACCAGGGCGAGATGGTGATGGTGTTCGCCCTGGCCCTGCTGGTGGTCTATCTGGTGCTGGTTGCCCAGTTCGAGAGCATGCTGACCCCGGCTGTGGTGATGGTGACGGTACCACTCGGCATCTTCGGCGGTCTGCTCGGCCTCTGGCTGACGGGGCAGGAGATGAGCATCTACAGCCAGATCGGCATGATCATGCTGATCGGCATGGTGACCAAGAACGGCATCCTGATCGTGGAGTTCATCAATCAGCTGCGCCAGCGTGGCGAGGCCTTCGATGACGCCATCATAGCCGGCTCGGTGCGCCGTCTGCGTCCCATACTGATGACCTCGCTGACCGCCATTATCGGCGCCGTACCGCTGATGGTCTCCATGGGGGCGGGTTACGAGAGCCGGATGGCGGTGGGGACTGTGGTCTTCTTCGGGCTCTCCTTGGCGACCCTGGTGACCCTGGTGATGGTGCCTGCCATCTATCATTTGTTGGCCAAACGGGCGGGCATGACGGGGGCGCGAGATCTGCTGGTGGACGAGGCGCTGGCAGCCCAGTCGGCGGTCAAGAGTCAGGACAAACCGGCGGCCTGATACCTACACCCATATAGGTGAAAGACGCAGAAAGCGGATGGTATCACGGCAGCCGGCGGTTAATATGTAGCCAGTTTTAACGTTGAGGTGAGCTATGTTGCCATCTGCTATCTATGAGCCGCTGCCTTTTGCCTATATGGGCAGCGGTTTGCTGTTGCTGGGGATTGCCGATCAACCGGGTCTGCTGCTGGCCGGGCTGGCGTTCTATCTGGCCGGCTCCCTGGCCTGGTTCAGACGCAGTGCCCATAGGCGCATCGACAAGCCACTCCCTGCCCGCAAGCAGGGCTGGCCGCTGTGGCTCTACGAGAGCCGCCCGTTCGCGCTGATCTTGTTGGGTTTGCTGATGCTGCGCCTCGCGACCCACCCCATCTTCCTGGCGCCAGCCCTGGTCTGGTGTCTGCTCGGGGGTTATCAGCTGCTGCAGCGCCATTACAGCCGCATAGTGCTGGCCCGCGTCCTGGCCTGATCCCGTTCAACCCGTGTTATTGAGGCGAGCCCGTCACTGGCTCGCCTTTTCCTCGTGCTCTGTAGGGGCAAAAAGCCATCGCCGCCGCTTCGCTCTGCCGGTATAATGCGCGACCCGAATTGTTCCAGGTGTTCAAAATGCAGCCGGTTACCCACCTTTTCTCCTATCCCCGCTACTGGGCCGAGTGCTACGGCACTGCGCCCTTCCTGCCCATGTCCAGAGCGGAGATGGACAAACTCGGCTGGGACAGCTGTGACATAGTCCTGGTGACCGGTGACGCCTATGTGGATCACCCGAGTTTCGGCATGGCGGTGATCGGCCGCATGCTCGAATCCCAGGGTTTTCGGGTCGGCATCATAGCCCAGCCGGACTGGTCATCGAAGGATGACTTCATGCGTCTGGGCAAGCCCAACCTCTTCTACGGGGTGACCGCGGGCAACATGGATTCCATGATCAACCGCTACACCTCCGACAAGAAGCTGCGCCACGACGACGCCTACACCCCGGGCGATGTGGGAGGCAAGCGGCCGGATCGCGCGACCCTGGTCTACACCCAGCGCTGCAAGGAGGCCTTCAAGGAGGTCCCCGTGGTCATAGGCGGCATAGAGGCATCGCTGCGCCGCATCGCCCACTACGACTACTGGTCCGAGACCATACGCCGCTCCATCCTGCTCGACGCCAAGGCCGACATCCTCATCTATGGCAACGCCGAGCGGCCGCTCATCGAGGTGGCGCACCGCATCGCCAACGGCGAGACCATGGAGACCATGCAGGACATTCGCGGCACCGCCGTGATCCGCAAGGAGCCGCTGCCCGAGTGGCGCGGGGTGGATTCCAGCAAGCTGGATCAGATCGGCCGCATCGACCCCATCATGAACCCCTATATGGAAGGGGCGCCCTGCTCGGATGACGAGGGTACGGCGCCGGTGGAGCAGGAGGCCAAGCCGGTATTGGTGCAGCCGCCCAAGCAGAAGCCATGGGAAAAAACCTATGTGAAGCTGCCGGCGTTCGAGCGGGTGAAGGAAGACAAGGTGCTCTACGCCCATGCCTCGCGCATCCTGCACCACGAGACCAACCCGGGCTGCGCCCGCGCGCTCTCCCAGGCCCACGGTGATCGCATCGTCTGGGTCAACCCGCCCGCCTTCCCGCTGGAAACCGACGAGATGGACGGCGTGTTCGGCCTGCCGTATCAGCGGGTGCCGCACCCGGCCTATGGCAAGGAGAAGATCCCGGCCTACGAGATGATCAAGACCTCGGTCAACATCATGCGCGGCTGCTTCGGCGGCTGCTCCTTCTGCTCCATCACCGAGCACGAGGGGCGCATCATCCAGAGCCGCTCGGAAGAGTCGATCATCAAAGAAATTGAAGAGATCCGCGACAAGGTGCCGGGCTTCACCGGTGTCATCTCGGATCTGGGCGGACCCACCGCCAACATGTACAAGCTGCGCTGCAAGAGCCCCAGGGCCGAGCAGACCTGTCGCCGTGCCTCCTGCGTCTGGCCGACCATCTGCCCGCACATGGATACCGACCATACCCCGACCATCAACCTCTATCGCAAGGCGCGGGATGTGAAGGGGATCAAGAAAATCCTGATCGCCTCCGGGGTGCGCTACGACATAGCGGTGGAAGATCCGCGCTATATCAGGGAGCTGGCCAAGTACCACGTCGGCGGCTACCTCAAGATTGCCCCCGAGCACACCGAGGAGGGCCCGCTCTCCAAGATGATGAAGCCGGGCATGGGCAGCTACTACAGCTTCAAGGAGCTGTTCGACAAGTATTCCAAAGAGGCGGGCAAGCAGCAGTACCTGATCCCCTACTTCATCTCCGCCCACCCGGGCACCACGGATGAAGACATGGTGAACATGGCGCTCTGGGTCAAGACCAACAACTTCAAGCTCGATCAGGTGCAGAACTTCTACCCGTCACCGCTCGCCAACGCCACCACCATGTATTACACCGAGAAAAACCCCCTCAACAAGGTGAGTCGCCAGGGCGGGGATGTGTTCGTGGTGAAAGGGGAACGCCGCCGTCGCCTGCACAAGGCGCTGCTGCGCTACCACGATCCGGCCGGCTGGCCCATGATCCGCGAAGCCTTGCTGGAAATGGGCAAGGGTCACCTGATCGGCAATGGCCCCAACTGCCTGGTGCCGCCGGAAGGGCGTGGCGAGGCGGTGGCCTCGCGCAGCATCAACAAGGGGCTGAAACCGGCCCTGACCCGCCACAGCAACATAGTCCATCAGCGTGGCAATGGGGCTGGCAAGGGTGCCTCTGCCGGTAAGGGCGCAGTGGCTGCCGCCTCGCAAGGCAAGGCTCGCAACGATACCCCTGCCGCCAGCAAGGGCGGCAAGGCGGGCAATGGCAAGCCGGTAGGCTCCCAGCTCCCTAAAGGGGCGGGTGGCAACGGCAAGCCAGCTTCCCAAGGCGCAGGTCAGGGCAAGCCCGCAGGGCAGGGGAAACCCGTGCACAAGGGTAAAGCCCCGACCCGCGCCGGCTCTGCCAAACCCGCTACTCAGGGCGGCAAGCCTGCCGCAAAAGGCAACGGCACCAAGCGACCGGCTCGGTGAGTTTGCTGATTGGAAAGCGATGGAAATAAAAAGGCGACCGGATGGTCGCCTTTTTATTGGTTGAATATAGACGGTGTAACTATTTCATTACCTATGACGTGCTATATAGTGAGATACTTCTTAATCTCAAACTGTACTAAATCATCTTGTTTTTTAAGATATTCTATAAAAGAGCTGTTAACAGACACATGTCCGAAAGCATCGATCTCTATGTTATTGATTTGTCCGTCCAACTCAAATTTTCTTATTATTGCACCACTTAACCCAAGTCTTGTTAAATTAGTGCTAGTTTTCTTTACAGTACCATAAATAAACATATTGTATTCATCATTTGATACAATGCCAAACTCTTTTAATATGGCCACATACTCATTTAATTTATATGAAAGAAAGTCACTTTCCATTTTTATTTTAACTAGAGCTAAATTTACCAACTCCTTTTTATTTTTAGTCGATAAATCAATGTAGGTTGTTGTGCCACTAGTGCCGCCATCTCTGTTAACTTCACCATATGACCTCCCAATATAAAATAAGTTATTGCCGGTATCAGTTGCATTCTTATAAAAATATTTAACGGTCGAATTAATGTGTTCTTTTAGAGTTAATATGTGAATGTTTTTGACGAACGACCTATAATAATTTCGTGCTTTTTCATTTTTAAGACGAGCAAATGATGGGTCAAGAATTTGACTATCAAAATTAAATATAAAAATGTGATATATCTTATCTATTGTGTCTAGCTCAGTAAAGTTAGGCTGCATTTTTATACTTTTAACTCTACTGGCGATCTCATCAAATGCAAGATCTGGGTAAATATATGCTAAATGCAATCCTGACTCAAAAAATAGAATCTTCAATCTCTCTAGTTCTGAGTTTGGTAGTTCAGTTAGGAAATTCTCTCTTTCAATGATGGATAAAGAATTTTCTTTTGTTTTTGTAGCGGATTCGACAGCATCTAGACTAGTTGATGTATCAATTATGTTTTCAAACTTTGCGATGTCAAAATTTAGCAATGTTGGATTTTTAACTTCGTCGTTATTAATGTGTCCAGCTTTTAGCTCCTTAATTTTATTACTCATATTACTGTTCTTTCTATTGAACTCTTCGGTGTTAATAAAATGAACAGAGGGCTTGAGTTTAGAAAGGTCAGCAGTATCACCACTAAATACTTCATTCAGTCTGTTTACTCTACCAATAAGATTGGTTAGTTCTTTTGCACCTAAAGAGTGAGTGTTTAAAATGTATAAGTTATCTATCGGTAAATTAACGCCTTCAAGAATTACTGAATTTGCAACTATAAAATTCAGCTCTTTAATAGTACGGAATTTAAACTCCAAATATTCTTTTATCAGGTCGGGAAGTTTTCCATGAATATAGAGCATGCCCCTTTTAACTAACTCAACACAGTAAAAGTCTTCATGTACATTCTTAGATATAATCTGGGCTAATTCTTCCAGTTCTTTAGTACTCGAAAGTTCCAATGTATTTGCTAAAAGCCCTGCAAACTCTTCAACTTTTTTGGGCGCTCTTAGATAAACAAAGTTTTTATTTTTTGCATTGGAATAAATATAAGGAAAAATCAAGAGGTTTTCTTTATGTGGAAAAAATTCATTAATAAAGCGATTGTATTTATATACGCAACCATTCAATCTAAATTCGCTGATGTCTGGCTCTTTAATGTTAAATTGAATTTTTCTTGTTTCTATCCTTTGCTGCTCTTCAAATTTTAAGTTATTACTATCATTTATCAGTGGCGAGAAGTAATAGATATTAGAGTCCGGTTTTCTTATTCTGACTCTACGAATTAGGCGGCTTAATAAAATGCTCCTAGATGATGACTCAAAGAGATTATGAGCCTCATCAATTAACAGAACATCAACTTGCATATGATTTTGGCTTTTTAAAAGTCGAAGTGCTCGCTCTTGAGTAAATACAGCTATGAAATGCTCTTCACCATCATACATTTCATCATGGAAAATAACTTTTCTGTTTGTAAAGAAGGAGCTTATTAATTTGTAAGTTTGAGTAAGTAATGATTTCGTGGGGACGATAATGAAAATTTTCCCTGATTTTATATTTTTTATAAGTTCAACCATCATTGCACTTTTACCAAATGATGTTGGCGCTATATAGCAATTATCATTTGCGCTACTATCAATCAATTGGTTTCTATATTTCTTTTGTTCTAGAGTTTCTGTTATGTCGTTATATTTGAATTTTCTAAGACCATTAGCTACAAGATCATGAGAAAAATTATTTTCAATAAAATTCTTATCTATAATGAACTTAGAAATAGGATAAAATCCTAAGTTAGTACTTAGGTCAAATAATGGAATATAATCGTTGCTTTGTAGTGAGTACGATAGTATTAAAAAGTATCCAAACTCCAAGAAAGAGATTTTTCTTCGATCTCGTTCAAACTCTTTAATTAGAAGAATAGCAACTGATAACGCATATGTGCTTTCCTCCTCACTTAAGTTAATATTTTTAGCAAATTTTTCATTTATCGTATAAAAGCGAGAATCTTTACTTAACCAAGTCAAAGTATCTGAATTGCTCACTATTCACCTCTAAGATATAATAGGAATGAATTATAACTTGCCTTTGTTATACAGATAGCTTTTGTTGACTTAGCTGTTAATGATTCAAAAAAAACATCATCAGCCATCAATATTTCCTGAGAAAAATTGGAATCCCATCCACTCATCAAAAAAATACTTGAGCATGGGATTATATTAAACTTATCTACTTTTCCATACTCACCATTATCAAATAAGTCTGACAATTCTTTAATTTTTTTTCTAATCGTTTTTCTGGTACCTACATCGGTGTGGCATGCGTGGTTATAAGCGTTTCTCCATGGGTTATTTTTGCTTTTTTTACTATTGCCAGCTATGACAGATGATATGTCATTGTATGCTTCTTTGATTTTACTCTTGTGACTAATAGCTTCTGTAGAAGACAACCCTGATTTACTTTCAACGAGATATTCTTCTGTATCACTAGAAAAGAATCCATCGAATCCTTTTTTTATTGATCCTTCCTCAAGATTGAAAAATAGAAACTCTTGCTTTAATTTAATTTGTCTTAAATATAGATGAACAAAAAACTCTGCGACTGCTCCTATTTTAGTTCGTTCATCCTTGGTCTCTAGAAATCGGAGAAAGTTAGACTTCACTAAATTCAAATTAGAGTCACTATCTCCCTCACATATTTTGACTAAGTGATCATCTATTTGCTGAGTAATTTCTGGTGTTAAATTAATGAAATCTAATACATGTAATTCAACATTGTTAGAAAATATTTTTATTTCAGGAATAATCAAAATTAAACCCTTACTTAAGAAATCTGGGACACCCATCTTCCTGAGCGAGGCGTAATGCCACTGAACCTCACGCTACCGCCCGTGGATTGCAGCTTCCAATATGCTCCATTGACCAGCGAGGGCAGCAACCCATCGCAGCTCAACAGGTTCTGGACGGCTATGGTAAGCCAAACGAAGCTGCTCAGGCGAGCATCAGAACTGATACAACCATCAGAAAATCATCATTTTTTGAACTGCGTCATCAAAGCGCTTAAGCAGGTGCGATAAAGGCGGGCAAGCAGGTGCGGCTTTGCTATCTTGTTCGGCCTATGGATAAGGGGAGGGGCTGAATGGCCGGCTCCCTTGCACAGGAGCAATAGATGGCGGTGAAAGCCAAATCCAGAAGAGAGAAGGTGGGCAGCGGGCTGGGGCTGCTGCTCGGGATCCTTATTTTCAATCTGATTGCCTACCAGTTTGTTGAGACAAAAGCGCTCTCCGAGACCAACCGAATGATAGGGGCCATTGTCAGCGCCCTGCTCTGCTCCGAGCTGGGTGCCAGAGTGGGCAAATGGTTGGATCGCAGAGAGCAATCTTAGCGGGATTTCCCGAGTCATCCTGCAAACGGCTGTCACCTGGCCATAGGGCAGCAAAGCGTTTCGCTTTATCGCCCCTTATTGCCACACTTCCTGCCCCTTGGTATTGAGCAGGGTGTGAAACAGATAGTGATCGTCCCGATCGTAATAGACGGTAATGGTATGGCGCTGGGTGTAATCCGCCGCCACGCCAGCCACCGTCATCGGTATCAGGATCAGCTCCCCCAGCCCCATTGTCACGGCGCTCGCCGTGGCCTGGCCATTGCCGTCAGCGCGCTTGTGGATCTTGCCGAGCACGGTAAAGCGATCGCAACCCTGCACATTATCCTCGGTCAGAAAGGCGGCCTGCTGACAAAGCTGGGGATCTCCCAGTTCGGCGCGAATGGTCGTGCGGGTCTCCCCCTGTGCCAGGGTATTGCGAAAGCGCCCCGAGTAGTGATCGATGGCGGCGGCGCAGCCGCCCAGCAGCAATGGGAGCACGAGCAGTAACGGACGAGAGAAGCGCGTGAGTTGGTTCATAAGGGCAAAGCTCCATTATCCCGCAAAGGGTGAGCCATCTTCACCGCGCCGCTTGGGTTCGCTGCGATGCAAAAAGGTGGTCAGGGTATCGCGCGGCGGCGTGATGCCGCACTGCACCAAAATCCGCCCGATAGCCCCCCTGTGATAACCGCCGTGAGTCACCAGATGCAGCAGCATCTCCTCGCGGCTCATCTGCCCCCTGTCGCCATCGACAAAGCGAAACGAGAGCGGGGTTGCACCCTCTTGCGGGCTGAGGGTCGCGACGTAATCCACCAGCCAGTTATCCAGTGCCGTGACCGAGCTGCGCAGCGCCGCCAGGGTCGGCGTCTCCGGGGTATTGGTGGCACTGAAGCCGTGGGACTCCCCAAGCAGATTGGCCTTGAAGATGGCATCGACCACATGGATATGGTTGAAGATCCGAAGGCAGGTGTGGTGGGCCTCGCCATATTGCTGCGCGTCCAGCGTGGCGATCGCATCCAGCAGCTCGCCATCGGCCCAACGCTTGTAGTGAAAGAGGGATTGCAGCGTCTTGTTGCTCATCGGTTCCTTGTCCCTATGTCTCCTGAAAGTGGGGCATGTTAGCCAAAACAGGCTCAATACGAAACCCATTCTGTCGCTGCTCTGGCTCTTGCCATACAAAAAGCCCCGAGAGCGGGGTGCTTTCGGGGAAGAGGAAAATCATCGACAAGGAATTACAAAGGCAGTGGGGTCAGACCTGAACGGGATCAGGCATCGACATAGAGCACCTGACCGGTAATAAAGCCATCGACGGAGCGTTCAAACGCCTTGCCGACCAGGGTGCCCGGCACCGGCTGGAAGCCGGGCATCATTTCGCCATACACGTCCCACGCCTCTTCCAGTACGGTCGGGTTGACCACATTGATGCGAATGCCGCGGGGCAGCTCGTGGGCCACGCACTGGACAAAGGTATCGATGGCGCCGCTGGTGGTGGCATCGGCAATGGCCAGCGGGATCGGCTTGATATTGAGGATGCCGGAGATCAGGGTGAAGGAGCCGCCCTGATTGATGTAGTTGAGGCCGACATTGACCAGATTGATCTGGCCCATCAGCTTGCTCTGGATAGTGGTTTGCCACTGCTCGTCGCTCATCTCGCTGAAGTGGGCGTACTCGCAAAATCCTGCGGTATTGACCACCGCATCGAAGGATCCCACGTTCTGGTAGAGCCGCTCTATAGACTCCTTGCTGGTGATATCCACCTGAAAATCACACCCCTCGCCGGAGCGGCTGGCGGTGATCACCTTGTGCTTGCCCAGACCGCTGAGGGCGGCTTGCCCCATTTTCCCCTGAGCACCAATCAGAATGACAGTTTTCATCGTTAACCTCGCTTTGCTGGAAGAGCTGCAAGGTTAGAGAGCCACTGATACAATGTAAATCATGTGTAACTTGTATGTGATACAACTTTAATTGGTGGGGTGAGGGTGGAGAAGATCGATATCAGGCAGATGCGGGTGTTGGTGCTGCTGGTCAGATACAAGAGTGTGTCGCGGGTGGCCGAGCTGATGGAAATCTCCCAGCAGGGGGTGAGCAGCCATCTGAAAAAGCTGCGCGACGCCTTTCCCGCCGAGCTGTTTATCCGCCAGAGCGCCGGATTGCAGCCGACCGACTACGCCTGCGAGCTGGCCGACAAGTTTGAGCAGATCCTGGCCGACATCGACGGGGTCTTTGTGGCCGAGCCCTTTGATCCGGCCAGCAGCCAGCGCACCTTCAGGGTGATGGCCAACGAGTATGCCCAGCTCGCCATTATCCCAAGGTTGGCGAGCGCCCTGCGACGTCAGGCGCCCTCCATCCGGCTCGATGTGGTGGACTTTCAGGCCGAGCTGCATCTGGACGCGTTGGCCAGCGGCGAAACAGATCTGGTGATTGGCTTTGATGCCTATATCGACCCGGGGTTGCTGCGCACTACCCTGCGCCGGGATCACTACTGCTGCGTGCTGCGCCAGGACTCCCGATATCTTCGGGATAATGCCCAGCCGCAGGATATGGCGGCCATCCCCTTTGTGCAGTTCGCCAACAGCGTTGGCAACTTCGAAGGGCAGATGAGCCCGCAGCAGGTCGCCAGCGCGGCGGTGGCGACGCTCCCCTGTTACACCTCGCTGCAAGCCTTCATGTCGGTCAATGACGTGGCAGCCTGCATTCCGTCGGCCATCGCTGCCCTCGGGGATTTTCGCACCGTGGCGATGGCCGGGGCGCCACAGCCATTCGAGGTGGTGATCGGCAGACACCGCAAAAGTCAGGGCAATCTGGCCATCGAGTGGATGGCCGGGGTGATTAAGTCGGTCAGCGCCCTTGCGCCCAGATAAAGCCGCCGTTTGCAGAGAAAGGCCAGCGTCAGCAGCGTGGTAACGGCAGGCTGGATCTGAGGGGGAAATCCTGCGATGGTGCGGGCAGTTAGCCGGTTATCCACTTATCCAGTGATCGAGTGACAAGGAGTACCCATGCGCATTGCCCTGATTGGCCTCGGCGATATCGCCCAAAAAGCCTATCTGCCGCTGATTGCCAGCGACGAGCGGGTCACCCCGCTGCTCTGCACCCGCAATCCGGCGGTGCTGGGCAAGCTCTCTCGCCAGTACCGGATCGCCGAGTGCTTCACCGAGGTGGATGCATTGTTGGCGAGCCGCCCGGATGCCGTGATGATCCACGCTGCCACCTCGGTGCACTTCGCGCTGGCCCGCCAATGCCTGCAAGCGGGCATTCCCACCTTTGTCGACAAGCCGCTCTGCTTTGATTACGCCGAGGTGGAGGCGCTCACCAACCTCGCCATGGCGCAGGACTGCCCGCTGTTTGTCGGCTTCAACCGCCGCTATCTGCCCGCCATGTGTGCCGCCCGTACAGATAATCAGCCGCTCACCGAGCTCAACTGGCAAAAGCACAGACACGCCCTGCCGGGGCTGCCACGCCAGTTCCTGTTCGACGACTTTATCCATGTGCTTGACAGCCTCTGCTTCTATGGCGGCGCACCGGAGGGGGAGCTGCATGCTGTATTGCGGCGAAGTTCCCAGCAGCCCGAGCTGCTGGCCGGGGTGAGCGTCGCCTGGCAAAGCGGGCAGGTGGCGGTGAGCGGCAGCATGAACCGCAGCGCAGGCATCACGGAGGAGCGTGTCGATGCCTATGGCGACAACCTCTCCCTGCACCTGGAGAACTGCACCCGGGGCACGATTGCCCGAGACAAAACCGTGCAGACCCTGGCACCGGACGACTGGCAGCCGGTGCTGGCCCAACGGGGCTTCGTGGCTATGCTCGATCACTGGTATCGGCAAATCGAGATGGGCAAGGCCGATGGGACTCTGATCGAGAGCTATCTGCACGGCCATCGACTGGCCGAGCGGCTGGTGGTGCTGGCGGACTGACCCTTCTTCTGCGCCTGTGGCGCCTGATTTGGCGGGCCCGCACGGGTGAAGGAACAGGCAGACCACTGTACAAGATGGCGGATCCCTGCGCAGTCAGCCGGCGAGGGCGCCGCCGCGCGAGCCAAGCGGACGCTTGTTTGCTATCTTGGCGGCCATGAACTGCCTTCAGAGCAACAGAGTGTCATGAGCATTGTTTTGGGAATGGAGCCGGGCCCCCGGCTCACGGGTGATGAGGCTGTGAGCCGCCCCCAGGCCAGCATGGCGGAGCGGCCATGAGCATTATTCTGGGGATAGATCCCGGTTCGCGCATCACAGGCTACGGCGTCATCCGCATAGTCGCAGGCAAGGCGGAGTATCTGGGCTCCGGTTGCATTCGTACCGACCTGGGCGAGCTGCCGTCCCGCCTCAAGCAGGTGTATGACGGGGTGAGCGAGATCATCACCCAGTTCAAGCCCGACGAGTTCGCCATAGAGCGGGTCTTCATGGCGCGCAACGCCGATTCTGCCTTGAAGCTGGGTCAGGCCAGGGGCAGCGCCATAGTCGCGGCGGTCAATGCCCTGCTGCCGGTCAGCGAATACTCGGCGACCCAGATCAAGCTGGCGGTGGTGGGCACGGGCGGCGCGGCCAAGGAGCAGGTGCAGCACATGGTGACCCATCTGCTCAAGCTGTCGGCCACGCCTCAGGCGGATGCGGCGGATGCGCTGGGGGTGGCACTCTGCCACTTCCATACCCGCCAGAGCCTGATCAAAATGGCGGGGCGGGCCACCAGCTCGGTGCGCGGCCGCTATCGCTGAACCCTGCCGACGCTGACTGCGTCTGAGGACTAATGTGAGAGGAGGGCGCCCGGGCGCCCTC
>NZ_CDBL01000091.1:27104-27304 GCF_000820005.1 Aeromonas piscicola
GGCGCCCGGGCGCCCTCCTCGTTTATCCGTTGCGGCTGGGTCTTCAGGTGCTCGCCATCCTGTTGTTAAAAGCCTCAACAGAGTCACAAGTTGTCGTACCAGATGGCGGGACACCATTCGAGGCTGGCTGGGGAGTGACGACAATCCTCTTGATGAATCAATCACTTGTGACCTTGATCACACTTTCCTGGCGAGGCAGG